>CAVOSU010000009.1:0-322834 GCA_963698935.1 uncultured Actinomycetes bacterium | reverse complement strand
GGTCCTCGATCTGGTGCGACAGGCGTGCGGGATCGCGCCGGACGACGACTGTGAGCGCGTCGCCGCGAAGATCGGTACGACGCTCGAGGAGCTGCGTATCGACCCGGATTTCGGTCCGTACCTCCACCACGCGCTGGACGTCACCTCCGGTGACTCCGAGCTCCTCGCGCTCGAGACGGCCACGATCAAGGGCCGAACGTTCGAGGCACTGCGCAAGCTGTTGCTCGCAAAGGCCAGTCGACCGCTGCTGGTAGTCATCGAAGACGCGCACTGGATCGACCGCACGTCGGAGGAGTTCCTGACCGAGCTGGTCGACGACATGCCGTCCGTCCCGGTTCTCCTGCTGGCGACCTACCGCCCTGGCTACAACCCGCCCTGGCTCGGCAAGTCGTTCGTGACCCAGATCGCTCTCCGGCCGCTCTCCAGGGAGGCCGGCGAACGCATCGTCGCAGCAATCCTCGGCGAGACGAGCGATGCGACCGTGGGGATCGTCGGTCGGGGCGAGGGAAACCCCTTTTTCCTCGAGGAACTTGCTCGAGCCGCGCGACAGCACGCCGACAGCCGCTCCGATGGCTTTGTCCCGACGACCGTGCAGGACGTCCTAGCCGCGCGAATCGACCAGCTCGACGCTGAAGACAAGAGCGCCGTCCAAGTTGCGGCATCCGTGCTCGGGCGCGAGTTCTCGCTCGACCTGATCGAGACAGTCTGGGACGGCGACGGACCGCTCCTACCGGCCCTGGACGAGCTCAAGCGGCGCGAGTTCTTGCACGAACAGCACGGAGGGGACCGAGCGGACGTTCGTGTTCAAGCACGCGCTGACCCGCGACGTTGCCTACGACGGCCTCCTGGAAAGAGCGTCGCCGGTCTCTCCACGCGCGCGCCGGGGTGGCGATCGAGCACTCCAATGCAGGCAGGCTCCACGAGAAATACGAGCTCCTCGCGTTCCACTACTCGCGGAGCACCGAGCGGGAACGCGCCGCTGACTATCTCGAGCTCGCCGGCCGCAAGGCTTCGGCACAGCATGCGATGGAGGAGGCGCTCGGGCTACTTCTACGAGGCCCTCGCGATCCTCGAAGACCTACCCGACTCCGAGGACAACCGCAGGCGCAGGCTCACGCTCGTCCTCGACCAGACAAGCGGATTCCACTACCTCCATCGTCACGTGGAGTACTACGAGCTACTTCTCCGCCACGAGCCGCTTGCACTGGAGCAGAGCGATCCCGGCCTCGTCGGCGCGTTCTACCAACGCGTGGGGCATCGCCAATTCGTCTTCGGCGAGAACAGGCAGGCGATAGAAACCCATAGCCGGGCACTCGAGCTCTGCGAGCGGTCAGGCAACCACGAGTACGCGGCACTCGCATCCGGCGGTTTGCAATGGGCGCACATGATGCTCGGCGACTACGGGCGCGCCACCCCTGCGCGGAGCTGTCGCTGGAACACCTCGCCGTCAGCTTCGAGCCGATGGGGTACATGTACGCACGATCCGGCGCCGCGCTCACCTACATGATGGCGGGACGCTGGGAAGCCGCGCTGCGCGAGGTCAACCAAGGTGTTGCGACGGGCGCGGAGCGCTCCGACGCCGGCATGGTCTCGTTCTGCAACGCGGTCGGCGCGCTGGTCTGCGTCGAAAAACGAGACTGGGCGACCGCGATCGACTACGGCACCGCCGCGAAGGAGACCGCCCCGACCGTGTACTTCCGCGGTTTCGCCTTCGGCTTCCTAGCGCCCGCGCTCTGTCACACAGGGGCTGTCGACGAGGGCCTACCCGTCCTCGAGCAAATCGTCCCGATGGCCAAGGCGGCACGGCATGAATTGGCGTGGACCTTCCTCGCCCCGCGCTTGGCCGACGCGTACGTGACCGCCGGAGACTACGTGCGGGCACACCAGCTGCTCCTCGAGATCCACGCCGCGGCCGCGAGGGGCGACGCGAGCTTCTTCCTCGGCGCCAGCGGACGGTGCCTCGGAGAGGTTGCCCTGGCTCAGGGCGACACCGAGGAGGCGGTACGCCGGCTCGAGGCAGCGATCGAGACGTTGCGAGCGAGCGGCTCCGAGAACGAACTCGGACTCGCGTTAGGAGCACTGGGCCGCGCCAAACGGCTCGTGGGTAACGACCTAAGAGGCCACGGCGAGCGCGAGGGAGGCGCTCGCCATCCTCGATCGCCTTGGCACGCTCGAGGAACCCGATCGTTTGCGGTACGAGCTCGTGGCTGAACCGGTCTGACGGACACGCAGACCATGGGCCCTGAGCGACGAACCCTGCCGACGCGCTGGAAGACAGCCGTCGTGGGAGCCCAAACGGCCCCACACCCGAGCAGCTCGATGACGCGATCTTCCTAAAACCGCGTGCGCAATTTCGACTCTGCCGGGGGCACTTTCTAGTAGAGCGGCTTGACCAGTTGGTTTCCGCTTGGCCAAGCCGCTCGCAACTCGCCACACGATCGCGACCCTCTCGCCGCGCTGACCGTGCACCTCGCGAGGGGGGGGGTGGTGCCCGTCCCTCCCTCGGCCGGGCAGCGCTGCCTAACCGTGCGCCATCCCGTGGCGGATCGTGTCCCACGACTGCCAAGTGATGCGGAGGATGACCGCCGTGATGACAAGGGCGATGAGAGGGTCAGCCACGTCGAAGCCGAACGCGACGACCGCCGCGCTGAGAACAACCCCAAGGCTGACGTAGGCGTCGGCACGGGCGTGGTTTCCGTCGGCGACGAGGGCGGGACTGTTGAGTCGCCTGCCCGCCCGCGTTCGGATGGATGAGGCCAGGAGGTTGCCGAGGAAGCCGATCACCCCTGCCAGAGCGAGCGCGAGAAGATGCTCCGGAACCTCGGGGTTGATGATCCGCACGATGGCTTCGTAGGCGGCAACGCAGGCACTGATGAAGATCGCCAGCACGACAGCAAGGCCCGCATAGCCTTCCGCCCGCTCGGAGCGCAGCGCGAACGCGACGGCGAGTGGAATAGCCGTCAGCGCGTCTCCCACGTTGTGGATCAGGTCGGCCAGGAGAGCCACGCTGCCGGTGAGGACGAAGATCACCCCCTGAGCCGCCGCTGTCAGTCCGAGGACGACAAGCGAAAGGCCGACGGCCTTGAGGCCAGCACGCGAGCGAAGGATCGACCGATCAACGAGACCGTGCGTAGTGACCGTGGTCATGCGTGTGCGTGCCGTGGACATGACCGTGCGGGGACGCCTGCTCGTTGCCTGAATGGATCCCTTCGGACTGCCGCGGAGCGAGAAGATGACGGTGCGTCCTGGAGTAGGAGTGGCTGTGCTGGCGGCGTCCGTGCCGATGAGGAGTGGAGGCGGCTGCGGCCACGGTGCTCGGTTGAGTCTAGATCGCACGAAGCTGGCACAGGCGCGTCCGTCGCCGCTAAGTCCCAATGACCCGCCCGTCCGCCCGGCCCGAAGCCGAGCGGAAAGTTGGGCCGAACCTAGTTGCGCGATGGAAGGAACGTGTCCGTCTCGTAGCTGTGCAGCACAGCCGACGTGTGCAGAGCCGCGTGTGCGATCGGCGCTCCAATCGGGTTGAGCGTGAGCAGCGTCGGCGCGCTCCGGATCACGTCACCACTGAGCGGCTTCGTCATCTTGTCCGAGCGGAAGTCCCTGTAGCCAGAGAGGTAGCTCGCCGTCATCGCCAATGAAGCGGCGAGAGCGACGACGCCAATGACGACCTTGCCCGCAAGACGGCTGTTGAGCCGAGTCCCTGCCAACGCCGCGAAGACAACGAGGATCGGAAACACCGCTCGTGTCGGAGCGTGCGCTCGCCGAGGAAGATTGGTGGCTGGCGACGGCCGAGGCGAATCGACTCGGTCGAGTAGATCTCTTCGGTCGTCTCGTGGACGAGGCTGGCGATGATGTCCGGGTGCGCTGCTTGTGCGTGCCGTCTCCGCGTAGATCCTGGTGCCGTCGTCGGCGACATGCTCCAGGTGGCTCCACGTCTTGCGCTCCAGCCGCTGGAGTTCCTCCATGCAGAGGCTCTCTTCTTCGGTGAGGCCGCGCACCCGCCCGGAACCAGGTTCCAGACGGTTGAAGTCACCGAGGGGGTACCCCTGCACCCACCCCCCCCGCGTTCTCGCGAAGTGCCTACCTCGCGCCGAGGGCGACCTGGCCTCCGACTAAGACAGTTGGTGGCCAGCCCGCGAGCCCTGCAATGATGCGGCTTCGCGGGGCATGGTCAACCCCTGGTCCACTGACGGAGGCGGCTCAAGACGGCTGTATCGGGGTGCTCACTGGCGCGCGCTCGGGAGAAGGGTGAACCCCAAGTGCCTCGTAGGCTGCCCGATTGGTTTGCGGTCTCCCGATCTCGATCGTTACTGATGAAAGGATGTGTTCCGAGTTGAACCCTTGCCTCGAACCGAGGGAAGCACCCTGACCGAGAATCAAATCGCGACGAGTCCAGCCGTGACTTCGGCCAACGCGGGGATGTCTGCGCGGAGGTTGATCCTTCCGCTCGCGCTCGCGCAGTTCATCTGCAGCTTCGCCGGTTCGAACATGAACGTGATGATCACGGACATCAGCGACGACCTGGACACGACCGTGAAGGGTGTCCAGACGGCGATCACTCTGTTCCTGTTGATCATGGCCATCCTGATGATTCCGTGCAGCAAGCTGACCGACCGCTGGGGTCGCAAGCGGTGCTTCACCTGGGGCCTGACGCTGTACGGGATGGGCGCGCTGCTGAGCGCGGTCTCGCCGGGTCTCGGGGTGCTGATCGTCGGCAACTCGGTGTTCGAGGGCGTCGGCACGGCGCTGCTGATCCCGCCCGTCTACATCCTCGCGACCTTGTGGTTCACGGACACGACCTCCCGGGCCTGGGCGTTCGGCGCGATCAGCGGGCTGGGCGGCGTCGGCGCGGCGGCAGGGCCGTTGATCGGAGGCCTGATCACGACCGGAATCAGCTGGCGAGCGGCGTTCGTCTTCCAGGCCTTGGTCGTCGCGACGATCGTCCTGCTCAGCCGGCGCCTCGACGATCCGCTTCCGCCCGACCCGACGCGACCGTTCGATGCCGTCGGGGCGATCCTGTCGGCGGTCGGCATGTTCTTCCTGGTCTTCGGGATCCTGCAGGCTGGCACCAACAACGTGCTCTTCGCCGCCCTGTTTGTGCTCGGAGTCGCGTTCCTGATCGGCTTCTTCTTCTACATCCGCGCACAGGAGCGGGCGGGAAAGGAGCCGCTCCTCTCGACGGGGCTGTTCCGGAACCGCATCTCCAATCTGGCCCTCGTCACACAGAACACGCAGTGGCTCCTCCTCATGGGCGTGTCGTTCGTCGTCTCCGTCTTCTTGCAAGAGGTTCGGGGCTATAGCGCGATCGGGACGGGCGTCGTCTTCACTGCGGCGACTGTGGGCGTCTTGGTCTCGTCCTTCGCAGCGTCGCGTCTCGCGAAGAGGTTCCCGCAGCGGAGACTGATCGTGGCCGGCTTCCTCATCACCTTGGCCGGGATCGCTCTCTTGCTCGGGTTCGTCCATGCCTCGTCGAGGGTCGTCGCTTTCGTCCCCGGCCTGCTGCTCATCGGCCTCGGCCTGGGTGCGATGCTGACCCCTTCGGTCAACGTCGTGCAGTCCAGTTTCCCGGAGGCGCTGCAAGGCGAGATCTCGGGCCTCTCACGCAGCGTCTCAAACCTCGGCTCGACCTTCGGTACCGCCATTGCGGGCACGATTCTGGTGTCGGTCGTGGCGTTGGGAACGCGCTCGTATGCCGTCGCGATGATCGTGCTTGCCCTCTTCGGACTCGTCGGTCTCGTCGCCGCCCTACGCCTTCCGGCCAAGCCCGCGCCCAAGACGCGCTGACGTTCTTGCGTCCACCCATGCACGCACCATTTGCGCCGACCGTACTTTCGCGTCCTCCCCGTTACCAGGCCCCACCCGAGATCGGACAGTGAGGGGGAAGGGTGTGCCTACGACTCTGACGGTTTGGCCGCCGCCCCGTTGAAGCCCAGTGCCTCTGCGTTCTCCCCGGCGAGGTAGAGCAACTGGCCCCAACTGAGCTTCTCGACCTCCTCAACCGTCGTCGGCATGACGAACGGCTCCTCGGGCTGCTCCGGAGCGCGACCGTAGGCGTGATCGAAGACGCGGAGGGAGGCGCGCCAAGCGTCAGCGCGTCCGGAGTCGAGATGCTCGTTGAGGACGCGCAGCGCCTTCGGGACAAGCTCATCGAGAGCGGCGCGGCGAGCCTCCTCGACGGTCGGCTTGCGGGGGGCCTGCCGCCGAGGCGGCCTGACCGGACTCCTGCAACTCGGCCGCGGCGTGATCTGACGAGCAAGGTGCAGAGAGGGAGGAGCAGCACTCCTCCCTCTCCGTTCACGACTTGGACTACCGCCGCACTGGCGCGGACGCAAGCCACGTCTCAGGCGAGATCTCCCGCAGGATGAACTCGTCGTAGCCAAAGAGCGTCGCCGTGATCGACGAGATCACGCGCGCGCCGTCGAGCGGGGTCAAGTTGCCCTTCTCGACCGATGCCTTGACCTCCTTCAAGAGGCGCTCACCGACCTGCCACTTCGGCTCGATCGTCGGTCCGAACTCAGTCGGCTTCATCGAAGCGAACTGCTGGACCAAGGAGTGTGTCACCGTCGCTGCCATACAACACCTCCTTTTGGATGGAGGACGGTTACGTACCTGGCCTACCTCAACAGAGTCCTGCTAAACACGAATGTTCCGCTGTTTGCGCTCTTTTTGTGCGCAGCGCGTCGAGGCCAGCTTCTCCTCGACGAAGGCGGGATCTGTCGCTGTCCGACGTCGCCCAGATCGAGCACTTCTCGCAAGCGCGGCCTGTTGATGCGCGGGTTGTAGACGACTTGCCCGTCCGGCCCGAGGCCGACGACGCTCCCGACCGTTAGGACGTCGGCGGAACACCCGGCGACGACTCGCGCACAAACTAATGCGCAGTAAGGGACGTCGGGCCTGGTCAGACTTCGCGACGATCTGGCGCACCCGCTCACGGCTGAGCGCCGCGGCTCGCGCGATCACCAAGAGGCGCAATAGCGGTTTGCGGGTAGACGACGTAGGGTGGCGTGGGGGCCCAGCCGCCTCGCGACTTAACAGGAGCAAGGGGTGCGCTCCATGTGGGGAAGTCGCGGGGCGGCTGGCTAACGGAGACCAAAGGGGGGAAGCGGCCTCCGGTTGGGCGGATGGAGCGCGGTTGTCGTTGAACCTCGGGGTCCGGTGATCGAACTGACTGGTTCACGGACGCTGACGCAAGACCCGAACAGAGCCTCAGCGTCGAGGCGCACGACTCAAGCCCGACGTTCCGGCTCCTCCGGGAACCCTGAACGCCGTTCGTGCGACCCTAACGCGGTCGTCCGACGAGGTCAACCAGTTGGCTCGTCGCCATCCGCGCTCACTCCGATCCGATCGAGCAGAAACAGCTCCACCGCAATGTCGGGGTCGTGCGTCACCTGCGAGAAGAAGGCGGCCACCCTGCGGCCGGTGGCGTCCTCGACGATCTCCGTGAAGCGGGGCCGCATCCAATCCTGGAACATCGTTCGCGTCTCGCGCACTTGCAGAAACGCACCTTCGGCGACCATCCGCTTCTCAACCGTCGTCAAGCAGCCTTCCAGCCTTGTCATCACGACGTCCTGATGGATGAGGGTACGGGTACGGTCAGCGCCGCGCCCGTAGTGCTCGCGGTGCATCGCAGCGATCCCGTCCGAGATCGCCGTCGCCTGGCTCTTGAGATCGGTCGCGCTCGCGGAATCATCCACAGCGCTCTCCTTCCGGTAAGGCTCAGACCTGGCGCAACCCATAAGCGCGCAGCGGCGGAAGGAGGGAGCTAGTGAGAACCAGTGTACTCCCGCGGCCTCGCAAGGTTGGGGCGTAATAGGGGTTTCAAGCCCGTCTTAACCTCCCGCCGCTCACGAGCGTCTAACGCTGCCGCCCTTTCCCCCCGAAGATCGCGAGCCGCCAAGCCGCTCGCTCACCACGCTCGCGTCTTGGCGCCGCACGGGACGGGAGGTGTGACGCGGGCGGCTTGTCGGAGTAGCATCGCGGACGAGGCGAACTGATCTGGAACGGTCAGAGCGTCGCGACATTAGGGCGGTGCGCCATGGCGCAGAGGCTCTGATCGGGTTTCGCAACCGGCGCCGAAAGATCACGTCAGCCGAAGAGGCTGATTTTGACCGGCTCCGAAAGGTTGCGTGCGATGAACGACTATCGGAACGAGATGGATGGGGTCCCCGGCGAGTCCTGGATGGACCCGCGCGACGTGCTGCTCGTGAAGGCCCTGGCGGCGCATCCCGAGCGCGCGCTCATCGAGGCGCGGCGAGAGGAGACGGATGCGATTGGGGAACCTCGCTGGTCGCTCTGCCGCCAACTAGAGGACGATGGCTGGGTCGAGGTCTGGCTTCGCCCGTGGCCGTTCGACAGGTTCGACGCGCGTCATCCGATCAGGGTCGGTGCATGGCCCGAACAGGAAGCCGAGCTAGACCCGCTGGCGGCCCGTGCTCAGGCGATCATCGACGCCTTCGACGACACGGTGCGCTGACCCCATGCCACGTCAACTAGCGATTTTCTTCCCCGACAGGCCGACTGAACATTGGCTGACCACGAGGGTCTTCAACGTGGGCGACAGGATCGAGCGCAACGGAAATGCTTGGGTAGTGACCAGCATCACGACGCCCGACGGCCATAAGGCACTGACCGCGGATGGGGACAGCAGACACGCAACGATCACGGTTCGGCTCGACGGCGCCCGGCAGCGCGAGGGTCTCTAGTCCGTCGCCGCCCCGACTCCTTTGCGAGCAGCGCCCTGCGGCCGGCCCGCCACAGGCCCCATTGCGATGATGACGACGAGGGGGAGCGTGCCTACGGGGACAGTGGCCGCGAGCCGGTGCGGTTGATACCAAGCTCGTCAGCGTTCTCCCCGGCCAGGTAGAGAAGCTGGCCCAGGAGAGCTTCTCGACCTCCTCGACCGTCGTCGGCATGACGAACGGCTCCTCGGGCTGCGCCGGGGCGCGGCCGTTACCTCGGCCACGCCGGAACGACCGTTAGCGACCGGTACCGCCACCGTCTCCGAGGCCAGTTGGAGAGCGGTGCGGCACTGCTCGACCGTTACCTCCAGGGAGAGGCGGCACCCGTCATTCCGCTGCCCGTGAGCGGCGCGCGGGCCGCGAGCATGTTGAAAGTGGTCCAACTAGCCGCGCAAGTCATCCAAACACATCAATGGTCGTTAGGATGAACAGGTGGCTTCTGAGGATCAGTGCGAACTCCTATGCCTCGACTTGGAGGTAGCGGAGGCCATCCGCGCGCGCTCGCTTCTACGGGATACCGAGCTGCGTCATGCGGCCGAGCGGGCGCGTGGTTTCGGAGATCCGACCCGACTCTCCCTCGCGGCTGCGCTAGCTGAGTCCGAGGAACTATGCGTCTGTGATCTCGCGTGGATCTTGGGGCGTTCCCAGAACCTCGTTTCGCATCACCTTCGTGCGCTGCGCACGCATCAGCTCGTCCAGTCACGGCGGCTCGGGAAGATGGTGATGTACTCGCTCACGGAGAGCGGGCGAACACTGCTCACGGCAGTACTGAGCAACCGGGTGACCGCATGAGCACCACGATGCGGCAGCTTCCGGTCGTCGGCCAGGCAGTCGGCCAACCCGCCGTGTCGGAGGAGTGGCTTCGTGCGGCGCGCCGCGCTCGACTTCTGTCCTGGATCTCCCTTGGCTGGATGGGCACGGAAGGCATTGTCGGCATCGCAACCGGTGTCATCGCAGGCTCCATCGCACTCACCGGGTTCGGAATCAACGCCTTCATCGAGGGCTTCGCGAGCGTCGTGATCGTCTGGCGATTCACCGGCTCGCGGATGCACTCCCCGAAGGCGGAGGCGCGCGCGCATCGGATCGTCGCGATCCAGTTCTTCATCCTCGCGCCGTACGTCGCTTACGAAGCGATCAGCAAGCTCTTGAACACCGATCATCCCGACACAAGCTGGCTCGGGATCGCGCTCGTCACCAGCAGCGCCATCGGGATGCCGCTACTCGGCCGTGCAAAGCAGCGACTCGCGCACACCCTCGGCTCCGGCGCGACCCACGGCGAAGGGACACAGAACGTCCTCTGCGGATACCTCTCGCTCGCGGTGCTGGCCGGGCTGCTGGGGAACACGCTGCTCGGCTGGTGGTGGCTCGATCCGATTGCCGCCCTGGCCATCGCGGCGCTCGCGATTCGCGAGGGCCGTCTGAGCTGGCGCGGCGAAAGCTGCTGCGCAGCCTGCTAGCGGGTCGCGCCCAGCAGCTGACTGCGCCTTCGTAACACGCTCCCGCACCAGGCCCCCTGGCGAGCATGGCGGGCGCAGCTGGTGCGCACCGCAACCGGCCCGTCACCAGGCCGCCAACACCCGAGCGAATCGTGAGGGGGAGGGGTCACCCCTGCGATGAGCACCTACTAACGCTGCCCGTGGCCAGCACCGGAACCAAGTTTCACGCGACCCTGTGCACCCCGCTCGCCCCCGTCACGCGCTCCTACGGAGAGGCGTGTCGCCCCTACCTGATCAACCGCCGGAGGCGGAACGGCTCGGGCTTCCTCGCTGTTCAGCCCGTCCCGCGCATATCGGCGGATCAGTTCGTTGAGGCTCGCTCCCTCGGCGGCGGCACGTCGGCGGAGCGCATTGAGTAGCGGGGGGAGAGGCGAACCTCGATCACGGGCATCGCCATCTCCCGATGGTGACAGCCGAGCCGGACCGTGTCCCGACAGAGGGCTGCGCGAGGGACGCACCGGGGGAGGTCTGTGTCCCTCGCGCAGCCACGAGCCTGCGCAGGCCCCCGCCTGCGCAGGGGTGCCGCCAATTACCCCCCACAGGGCGGGCGAAGCCGTCCTGCTGCCGCGGGGTACTCCAGCAACCAGGCTCGCATGGCCACCTTAGATGGGGGCGTCGGAGCCGTCGGTGACACGAATGGGTCAACTCCCGACGGACGACTCCACCCCCACTGTCGACCTCGCCGAATCAGCGCGCTCGACCGGCCAGAGCTGAAGTCGGCACAACACAGGTCACCCGCGACCAGGCCCCATGCGCCGAGCGCGCCGCGAGGGGGAGGCCCCTGCGCGGGTCAGCGACCGGGCCACGGTCCCCGCAGCGCAGCCGGAGGGGGAGGGACATGTTCCTGCCACCACGAAGGTGACCGTGCCTGACGTGCGGTCTAGCCCTCCGCCGCAGTCTTCTGGATCCATTCGACGAGGGTCGCAGGTGCTTCGGGTGCCGTCGGGACATTGTCGACCAGTCCGTGTCCGGCGTTGGGGAATACCACGATCGTGAAGTCCTTCCCCGCCCGCTTCAACCGCGTGAGGATCTCGACGCTTCGGTCGGTCGGGATCGACTTGTCTGCCCCGCCGTAGAGCCACAGTCCCGGTGTCGACATCTGCTCGATCAACGGAGCTGGATCGAAGCCGGATGGGCCTGCTTCCTGCAACTTCTGTGTTGCCTCTGCCTTCTTCTCGGCGGTCAGCGGCTCGTCATCGTCCTCACCGGCTGCGTCGCTCCAGACCTTCTCCTCGCCAGTCGTCACCGCCGGGCCATCGACAAGCGCCGTGAAGGCGACTGGCTTGCTCAGTCGGCTATCCGCCAGCGGAACGACCCAGCCCGCCTCGCTCGCCCCGTAGAACCCAACCCTGTCGGCGTCGATCTCGGGATGCGATCGAACGGCGAGCACGGCCCCGTCGGCATCTGCGGCAACCAGGTTGTACCGCCCAGGGTTCGTACAGCAGTCGCCCTCGGACTGACCGACGCCACGCTTGTCATAGGAGAAGACCGCGATTCCGTTCTCGACGAGAGGGGCGACGACCGGGCCGTAGTTGAGCCGTGGTTGCTCACCGCTCCCGTGTACCCAGACAACCGCGGGGTGGCGTCCTGATTCCTTCGGCAAGTAGAGCGTCCCAGCGAGTTCGGTCTCCTGGCAAGTGAAGTGGACTGCGACCTCTCGGTGGGTTCCAAGGTCAGCCGCATCTCCGAATGTGGCGTTCGGACTCGTGCAACGAGCACTCACCGAATCAGCCTCGCCACCACCCCCTCCGCAACCGGTAGCGACGGCGACCGGCACAAGCGCAAGAACCAGCAGTCTCCGAAGCAACGGGTTGACGTTACTCCTGCTCGGGACAGACCTCCACCTCAGGCTTCGCGCCTCAAACCAGCCCGCACCTCGGCGCTGGGCGGTGGCGCGTTCCTAGCTGGCGCGCCACGTCGACCGCATGGCTAAGCGGAAGAGCACGCGCTTCCTAAACCGTGTGCGCAAGTTCGATTCTTGCCGGGGGCACTCGCTGGTAGAGCGGCTTGGTCGGTCGCGATCTCGGCCCTCGCGAGAGAGCGCGGCACGACCTCGGTGCCTCATCCGAGGGGTCTTCGCCCACTCGATGCCGCATCTTGGTAGCGTCGTGGCCTGCGGGCCGACCCTCCACGTCCTCGTCGAGGGAGGCACTTTCGCCGAGCGGCGAAGAGCACGTGCCCACACAACTGAGGAGGAGCCATGCAACGGTTTCCTTGGTATCCATGGTTGCAGCTTGCGCGGGGAGCAAGGCGTCTCGCGATCGCTGCTGCCGCCGCGCTCACGTTGGCTGTCCTGGCTGCGGTGGGGATGGCCGCGACCTTGGCACCAGGACCGAACGGCTGTCCGACCAACAAGAGCCTCAAGACCGCCCCGATCGCCGACCTCGCACCCCCCGCTCGGACGCAGATCGTTGCGTTCGACGTGTTGTCGGGTCCCATCGACGCGGGGACAGACACGTTCACGCTCAAGGTACGCGTCGGGAGTACCTGCGGCGTCAACATCAAGGGCGCGAGCGTCTACGTGACGGCCGTGCCGTACAACCAGTTCAGCATCCCGGAGGAAGAACTCACCGGGGATGACGGCACCGCCACCCTTGTCTTCCGCCGCGATGCGAACTTCCCCGCGAGCGACCAGCAGCAGCAGTTGACCCTCTTCATCCGCGCGACGAAGCCGGGCGAGGACCCTCTCGCCGGTGTCTCGACGCGACGCCTCGTCGCGGTTAGCTTCGGACCCTGACGTCGTGCTTCCGGCCGCGCCCGAGCCATCTCGCGGCGCGGCCGTGCACCCGCCTCAGGGCTATTTGACGAGCTTCCAGACCGTCTGAGTGCCCTTCCGCTTGCCCGCTCGCGTCACGCGCTCCTACGGAGAGGCCTGTCGTCCCCGGCTGGTTCAGCCGCCGGAGCCGAAGGCCCAAGGGCTCGGGCTTCCCGCTCGCGATTCAGCCCGTCCCGCACAAGTCGCCGGACCAGCTCGTTGAGGCTCACTCCCTCGGCGTCGGCTCGACGGCGGAGCGCGTCGAGCAGCGGAGGGTCGAGGCGAACGTCGATCACCGACATTGCCATGTCCCGATGGTGACATCCGAGCCGGACCGCCGCATGCACGACGCGGAATATCTCCGCTCCGTTGGTGTCTAGTGGCAGGGTCATCCAACACACGGAGGTAGGCCATGTTCCGCGCTCTCACAATCCTGTGCACGGTCGCCGCACTCGCAGTCTCCGCTGCCTCCGCGTCCGCCGGACTGGTGTCCTCTTGCGTCGCGCCCGCGCTCGGCTCAGGGTCGGGCGGGGCCGCGAGGCTCAGTTCGATCGGCGCATTCTCAGGTGTCTCACAGGAGGCCGTGAGCATCCTCTGACATCGACCGGCGACGCTGTCTTCGATGGCTCGCGACGACGACAGAGGAGCGATGGCGATGGAAGAGACAGTCTCCACGCGTGACGCCGTGGCCCGGCGGAGCTTGGCGACGCGGCTCGTGGCGCTGGTCGTGGCGATCGTCGTGCTCACGGGGATCGGCGCGAGCTTCGCGTGGGCGAAGACGCGTCCTGCCCCCGTCGGAACGGGCGTGGTCGTCGTCGAAACCTCCCTCAGCGACGGTCGGGGCGCGGGCACGGGGATGGTGCTGACGTCCGCCGGCGAGGTGCTGACGAACAACCACGTGATCCGCGGCGCGACCAGCATCAGGATCGTGCTGCCCGGCACGGGCCGCAGCTACGAGGCGAAGGTGCTCGGTTACAGCGTCTCGAAGGACGTGGCCGTGATCAAGGCGAACGGCGCCTCGAACGTCAGGACGGTCTCGTTCGGCAACTCGGCGACGCTCCGGGTCGGACAGACGGTGAAGGCCACCGGCAACGCCGGTGGCACCGGCACGCTCACCACCTCGACGGGCCGTGTCACCGCGCTCGGGCGGACGATCACTGTCGGCGACGACGGGGACAGCCAGCGCCTGACAGGCTTGATCGAGGCGAGCAGCGAGCTCGAGCCGGGCGACTCGGGCGGGCCGCTCTTCAACGCCGTGCACAAGGTGGTCGGCATGAACACGGCGGCCTCCGTCGGCTACGTCGTCCGCGGGAGCCGGAACGCCGACGGGTATGCGATCCCGATCAACACCGCGATCGTGATCGCGAAGCAAATCGAGGCCGGCAAGAGCTCTGCGACGGTGCACGTCGGCCCCACCGCGTTCCTCGGCATCAGCGTCGCCTCGAGCGACGCCTCCGGGGCCCTGATCGCGGCTGTCGTGCCCGGCGGAGGGGCAGCCGCCGCCGGCCTGACGGCGGGCGACGTGATCACCTCGATCGACGGCCAGGCGGTCTCCTCGCCGGGCACGCTCCGGGCGGCCCTGCTGCTCCAAGAGCCCGGAGCCCGGGTCTCGGTGACCTACGTGGACACGACAGGAGCGAGCGGGACGGCCACGGTCATGCTCGGGAGCGGTCCGCCGCAGTAGCCGCACCGACAGACCGCGGCCGCCTCACCTGGGACACTGACGCCGTGAAGACGGTCCTCAACGTCATCTGGCTCGTCCTCGCGGGGTTCTGGCTCGCCCTCGCCTACCTGCTCGCGGCGATCCTGCTCGCGATCACGATCATCGGGCTGCCGTTCGCGAAGCAGTCGCTGAAGCTCGCGCGGTACGCGCTCTGGCCGTTCGGTCGGGCCCTCGTGCAGAGCCCCACCCGCTACAAAGGTCTGAGCGCGGTCGGGAACGTCCTCTGGTTCGTGCTCGCGGGCTGGTGGCTCGTGCTCGCCCACATCGTCACCGGGATCGCGCTGTGCCTGACGATCATCGGGATCCCGCTCGGGATCGCCGACTTCAAGATGGCCGGCGCGGCGCTCGTGCCGTTCGGCCGCCGGGTCGTGCGTGCGCGGGAGCTGAACGCGGGGATGGTCGCCGCCGAGTCGACGATCGCGTTTCCGGACTGACCGCGACGCGGGCCGGTCGGTCGGCCGCTTCCGTGCAGGACGTCTGGTCAGGCGTTCCGCAGCGCGACCTCGGGCGTCAGGTTGGCCTTGAACGTCCTGAGCAGGTTGTTCGCGGCGACGTTGTCGGGGTCGGCGCGGATGTAGTTCCGCCGGACCTGATGGAAGCCGGGGACCGTGATCTTCCCCGTCGACATCAACCGCGCCAGCTCCTGAGCCCGGAACCGTCGCCCGTCCTCCAGCTCGAAGACGACGAAGCGGCGCAGCTTCTTCGAGTACTCGGCGGCCACGAGCTGCATCGTCCTCGGGGTGACCAGCACCTGGGCGAGGAAGATCAGGTGACTGTCGACGACCTGAAGGCTGTCGGGCGTCGAGTCGATCCGAACCTGACCGAGGGCGGTCTCGTCGTCGAGGCTCTCGGACAGCGCCGTGAGGCCAGAGCCGAGCGCGTTCGCGAGGCCGTCGCGCACGAGGTTCGGCGCGTTGCCGATCGCCACGTCGGCATTCCAGGCCAGCTGCACCAGGGTCAGCCAGGTCAAGATCCCGACAACCGTGAGCGCACCCACCCCGGAGACCAGCGCGACCCCGGCGAAGATCGTGGTGAACCACTTCACCACCCAGTAGAAGACCTCGGCGAAGTCGCCGACGTCGATCTCGATGTCGTCCATGTCGAAGCCCATGACGGTAGTCCCGCGCACCAGGAACGGGTGCATCGGGCCGACGAACGACACCGTGACGTCCGGAAGGATCGACGGCACCTCCTTCACGGCGCTGCCGTCGACCTGGATCGAATCCGGGTTCATGAAGATCTCGAGCGGTGGGACGATCTTCCCTCCACCGACGTCCTGGCCTTCCTGCGCCGTGGCTCCGAGGCCGAGGATGAAATCCAGGAACCACTGGCTGAAGGCGATCGCGAACTCCTGACCCTCTGGCACGAAGCTCTCGCGGACGGCGGGTCGCGCGGTCAGCAGTCCGATCGACGCGACGAACGAGTCGACCGTGTCGCTCCCGGCCGGCATCAGCGTGACCTCGAAGGCCCAGGCGTCGACGGCAATGTCGAACCGGGGATCCAGGCCGCTCAGACCGGCGATGACCCTCTCCCCCGACGGGATCCGGATGCCCGCGAGAAGCGGAGAGAAGACCGGGCCGGAGAACAGACCCTGGACATCGCTCGCAGTCAGCGGCGCGGACGGAGCGCCGTCGACACCGTCGAACTGCACGCCGACCGTGGCGCCCGGCAAGGGGACGATCGTCAGCAGGACCTTGAGGTCCAGCGGAAAGACCTCGGGTGGACCACCGCCGAAATGCCGCTCGACGCTCCCCGTCAGCAGGAGGCGCGTGTACGGGTCGGCATTCGCGGGGCTGACCAGCTCGAAGCGCGGCTCGTCGAGGAGCAGGGTGAGCTCGACGACGCCCTGCGAGAGCGGAATCGACCGCGGAATCCGTTCGATGCGGTAGAGCTCCTGGAAGTACTCGTCGAGCACGGAGATCGCCGTGGCCGCACCCGCGACCGCTCCACCGAGATTGATGTGCATCGAACCGTCCTCTCCGAGCGAGACCTGGCGCCAGTCTTCATCGGCGGAACGAGGTTGTCTATCCCTCGAACGGCTCTGCGTCAGGCGCGCTACGCACGTCGTCTGCCGGGCGCGCGCCGAGGTCGGCGAGCTGGCACGACACCCGCGGGGAGAACGTGATCACCTGGCTGCGAACCAGCGCGGAAGCATTGTCGGTCACGTGGTGTCACGGTAGCGACGGCGGGACGTCCGCTTCGCACCGTCTAGCGTTCATCGCGTGATCAGGGTCGGGACGTGCTCGTGGGCCGACGAGAGCTTCTCCAAGGCGTGGTATCCGAAGGGCGTCAAGAGCGGCGAGCGGCTCGGCTACTACGCGGAGCGCTTCGACGTCGTCGAGGCGAACTCGACGTTCTACCGCCTGCCCGACGAGGAGCTCGTCGCACGCTGGGCCCGGCTGCTGCCCGACGGGTTCGTGATGCACGTGAAGGCGTTCGGGCTGATGACGCGCCACCCGGTGCGGCTCGACGCTCTCCCCGAGGACCTGCACGACGCGGTCGAAGCCGACGAGCGCGGCCGCGTCGACCGCCCGTCCCGTGAGGTGCGGGGCGAGGTGTTCCGCCGGTTCCTCGCCGCGCTCGAGCCGCTACGGGAGGCGGGGAAGCTGGGCGGGATCCTGATGCAGTTCCCGCCGTACGTCGTGCCGAAGCCGCGGTCGTACGAGTACCTCGAGTGGGCGCGTGAGCAGCTCGAGGGGCACGAAATGCTCGTCGAGTTCCGCCACAAGGCGTGGTTCGAGGAGCCGGTGGAGCCCCTCGCGTTCCTCGAGGAGCACGGGATGACGTACGTGACCGTCGACGCCCCGCCCGACGTGATCCCCCTCGTCGCCGCCCGCACCTCGCCGACCGCGTACGTCCGCTTCCACGGACGGAACCGCGCGACGTGGTTCAAGCGGACGGGGAGCACGGCGGAGCGGTTCGACTACCTCTACACGCCGATGGAGCTGCGGGAGTGGGCCGGGACGCTGCGCGAGCTCGAGGCGGAGGCCGAGGTCGTCTACGCGATGTTCAACAACAACGGGCGCTCCGACGGCTCCGAGGTGCCGCGCGACCTCGCGGGAGGCCTGCCCGAGATCGCGCAGGCGCCGACGAACGCCGCGATGCTGAAGGCGCTCCTCTGAGACGAGCCGGCTACGCGGCCTCGGGGAGCTCGGCCTCGTACGCCGGCTCCTCGCGAGGCGCCTCCCGCCTCGCGCGGCGGGCGTACAGATTGTTCGCGACGAGCGCGCCGATCGTGAGCGTGGCGCCGGCGACCTCGACGACGTTCGGCCGGTAGCCGCGGACGATCTCGATCGCGAACGTCGTCACCGGGATCAGGTTGCTGAAGAGGACGGCGTTCTGCGGCCCGAGCGACGCGACGGCCGCGTTCCAGGTCAACACCGCGACGAACGCGCCCGGGATCGCCAGGTACGCGATCTGCGGCGTCACCGACCAGAGCTCGTCCGCCGACGGCCAGGTCGAGAGGCCCGTCGCGACGGCGACGGCGGTCGCCGCCGCGATCGTCAGCCAGCCGAGCCCCGCGGTCAGCGCCGTGTAGCGGAGCGGCGACAGCTGCGGCAGCTCGGCCGCGCCGAGGCTGTAGAGGACGAAGCTGAACACGCCCGCGAGGACGAGCCCGTCGCCCCACCCGACCGCGCCTTCGACGATCGTCGCGGGATGTCCCTCGCTGACGACCAGCCCGACGCCGACGAGGGCGACGCCGAGGAAGGCGAAGGTGGCGCGCGACGGCCGAATGCGGGTCCGCTGCCAGAGGACGAGCGCCGTGAGGAGCGGGCCGAGCGCGACGATCAGCGAGGCGCTCTGCGGCCGAGCGTGCGCGAGCCCCGTGTAGGCGAGGAGATTGAACCCGGCGAATCCGAGCGACCCGAGCCAGAAGAGCCGCCAGCCGCGTCCGTCGAGCCGCAGCGAGCGCGGCCCCTCGAGCAAGGCGAGGACGATCAGCCACAGCCCCGCCGCGAACGCGTAGCGGATGGTCGTGAGCGGGAACGCGTCGATGCTCTCGAGCGCCGACTTCCCCACGACGAACTGCCCGCCCCAGACGACCGCGGTCGTCGTCGCGAAGAGCACGCCGAGCGTGGTCGTCCTCGTCCTCACGTGCGTGCCCTCGCCCCTGCTCATTCGAGTTTCAACGAGACCGGCGACGCGGGTATTTCCTCGCGACTACGTGCGAGCGACGCCCATGGTGATGCGCCCGACGTAGCCGTTCCCTCGCTTCGCGAGCCGCAGCAGCGACCTCGAGCCGCCGTTCCGGAAGATCGAGTCGGTCGCGTTGCGGGTCGTCCGCGCGGGACGCCTGTTGTAAGGCGCCCGGCGATAGACGGCATCCGTCAGCGCGTCCGCGAAGAACAGCTGGCCGGTGTGGACGACGCTGCCGCCCAGGTACACGCGCACGTGGATGTGGACGGTGCGGCCCTGGTACCAGCCCGGGTAGATCGTCGTGAAGCTCGCGAGGCCGTTTTGGTCCGTCCGCTGGATCCCACGCATGAACGTGCGGCCCGCCGTTCCCTCCTGGGCAAAGCCGGAGTACGTGCCACCCGCATCGCAGTGCCAGATATCGACCGCGGCGGTCCTGATCGGCTTGCACGAGGAGACGTCGAGGACGGTCGTCTCGAGCAGCAGCGGTACGCCCGGGCGGCCTTCCCGCACGTCGCGCCGCACCTTGTCCCCTTCGAGGTAGAAGGGGCCTTCGGTCATCTCGGGCGTGAGCACGCAGCTGACGAGGCCCGCAGAGACCGCGGCCGGCCCGGCACCGGCGCCGGCCGCGTCTCTCGGGTCGAGGACCTCGATCCCGGCCGCGCCGCCGAGGGCGAGCGCGGCCACGCCGCCGAGCTTCCGCAACGAATCCCGTCGTGTCAGGCCGGTCGTCTCGTGATCTTGGTCCTCCATGTCGTGGTCTCCTCGTGTCAGGAAGGCCGAGTACCGAGTGTGACGGACACCGTGTGGGTCGCTCCGTCGCGGACGTAGCCGAGCTCGACGGTGTCACCCGGCTTGCGGGTGTCGATCGCGCTCTGCAGCTCCTGCACCGAGGCAACCGAGTCGCCCTCGACGGAGGTGATCACGTCGCCCGCCTGGAGCCCGGCCGCGGCCGCAGGCGCTCCGCCCCGGACCTCGGAGACCTGTGCGCCGGCGACGCTGCCCTGCGGCTGCGTGAGCCCGACGCCGAGGTAGGCGTGCTGGACGGTGCCGCCGGCGACCAGCTGGGAGACGATCGACTTGACGGTGTTCGACGGCACGGCGAACCCGACGCCGTCGTTCCCGCCGGAGTCGCTCTCGATCTGCGAGTTGACGCCGATCACGCGGCCCTCGAGGTCGAGCAGCGGGCCACCCGAGTTGCCGTGGTTGATCGCCGCGTCGGTCTGGATCGCGCCGTTGATCGTGTACCCGTTCGGCGCCTCCATCGAGCGGTCGAGCGCGCTGACGATCCCGGACGTGACCGTGTTCTCGAGCCCGAAGGGGCTGCCGATCGCGACGACCTCCTGCCCGACCTCGAGCGCCGACGAGTCGGCCAGGGTCAACGGCGAGAACGCCGACGACGGCGCGTCGACGTCGATCACGGCGAGGTCGGTCGAGGGGTCGGTCCCGACGACGGTCGCGTCGTAGGTCTTGCCGTTCGCGAGGCGCACCTGGATCGACGTGGCGTTCTCGACGACGTGTGCGTTCGTGACCACGTGGCCGTTCGTGTCGTACACGAAGCCCGACCCCTGCGCCTGGGACGCGCCCCCACCGGGGCCGCCCTGGGCGGCGCCGGAGCCCAGCGTCACCGTGATCTCCACGACCGAGTCGTTCGCGTTGTCGTAGACGTCGGAGACCGTCCCGCCGCTCGTCGCCGCAGCCGGGCTGCCGGCCACAGCGACCTCCGCGCCGGCGCTCGGCGAATCATCGAGGGCCGCATAGGTGGCGGCGCCGGCGCCCGCGGCGAGCACGACTGCACTGGCTCCCGCAGCCGCCTTGACAACTGTCTTTCGCATTCCTTCCATCCTTTCGTCGATACCTCCCACGTCCATGGCAGCAGCGGGCCCTGAGCCACCTCTGAGAGCAGGCTGTGAATCGCCTGTGGGCGCTCAGGCGGCCGGTGCGTCGCCCGCGTCCGCCAGCGGGAGCGCAATGCGGAACGTCGCGCCCTGCCCCGGCTCGGAGCTCGCGGAGACGGTGCCGCCGTGCGCCTCGGCGACGGCGGCGACGATCGCGAGCCCCAACCCGACGCCCCCGCTTGCCCGGGCGCGCGAGGCATCGGCTCGGTAGAAGCGCTCGAAGACGTGCGCGAGGTGCTCCTCGTCGAGACCCGGCCCGGCGTCGCTGACCGCGATCTCCGCGGTGCCGTTCACGCGGGTCACCGTCACCGAGACCGGGGAGTCACGCGGCGTATGGGCGCGCACGTTCGCGAGCAGGTTGTCGACGATCTGCCGGAGGCGGACGCGGTCGCCGATCACGACCGCCGGATCAACCTGCAGGTCGATCGGGCGCTCGGGATCGACGGCGTGCGCGGTCTCGACCGCCTCGCCGACGACCTCGTCGAGCTCGACCGGGACGCGCTCGAGCGGTCGCCCGTCGTCGAGCCGGGCGAGCAGCAGCAGGTCGTCGACGAGCACGCTCATCCGCTCCGACTCGCGGCTGATCCCCTTCATCGACCGCTCGAGGTCGGTCGGTCGCGTCGCGGCGCCGCGGTCGAACAGCTCCGCGTATGCGCGCACCGCGGCGAGCGGGGTGCGCAGCTCGTGCGACGCGTCCGCGACGAACCGCCGGAGCTTCCGCTCGGACGCCTCCTGCGCGCGGAACGACGTTTCGATCCGGCCGAGCATCGCGTTGAGCGAGAGGCCGAGGCGTCCGACCTCGGTGCGCTCCTCGGCGCGCTCGACCCGACGGGACAGGTCGCCGGCCGCGATCGCCGCCGCCGTGTCCTCGATCTCGCCGAGCGGCCGCAGGCCGAGCCGGACGACCCAGAGCCCCAATGCTGCGATCCCGCCGATCACCAGGACCGTCACGAACACTTCGATCAGAAGGAGCCGGTGGAGGGTCGAGTCGACGCCCTCGAGCGACGTCGCCACGACCAGCATCCCGTTCGCGCCGTCCTCGATCGACGCCCGCACGCGGTACCGGCCGCCGTCGCCGGAGCTCCCGACCGTGAAGTACGAGACGGCTTCGTGACCCGCCGTGTCCTGCGGTGGCTCGATCCCGGCGGGCAGCGACGGTGTTGGCGCGGGCCGGCCCGGGAGCGTCGGCCTGGCCACGGTCGCGATCACCGTCTTCCCGTCGAGGGAGCGAGCCTGGACCACCGTGCCGGGCGGCGCGATCCGCGCTTCGTCGTCGTGCCCCGGCCGAGCGATCGAGTGCGCGGTCTCGTCCAGCGTGCTGTCGGTGCGATCGATCAGGAACGAGCTCAGCGCCGAGTACGTCGCGACATTCGCCGCGACGAGGCCCACCGTCGCAAGCGCGAGGACGGCGAGCACGAGCCGCGCCCGAAGCGACAGCCGTCCGAGCACGGTTCAGGCCTCCAGCATGTAACCCGCCTGGCGAACCGTCTTGATCAGCGGCGGGCCTGCGGCGTCGAGCTTGCGGCGGAGGTAGCTCACATACGTTTCGACGACGTTCGCGTTCCCGTTGAAGTCGTAGCGCCAGACGTTCTGGAGGATCTGCGACTTCGAGAGCACGCGCCTCGGGTTGAGGAGGAAGAAGCGGAGGAGCGCGAACTCGGTCGCGGTCAGCTGCACCGGCGTCTCCCCGCGGAAGACCTCGTGGCGGTTCTCGTCGAGGACGAGGTCCTCGTAGCGCAGGACGTCGCCGGGGAGCTCGCTCGCAGTTCGGCGGAGGATCGCCTGGACACGCGCGACGACCTCCGCGAGGCTGAACGGCTTGGTGACATAGTCGTCGCCGCCGGCGCGCAGCGCCTCGACCTTGTTCTCGACGGCGTCCTTCGCGGTGAGGAACAGGATTGCGTTCTTGTGGCCGCGCTCGCGCAGCCTGCGACCGACCTCGATGCCCTCGATGTCCGGGAGCATCCAGTCGAGCACGATCAGGTCGGGGTCGAACCGCGCGACCGCCGCGAGTGCGTCGCGGCCCGTCGTCGCCTCCTCCACCTCGAAGCCCTCGTAGCGGAGCGCGGTCGCGACCGCGTCGACGATCGAGCTCTCGTCGTCGACGACGAGGATCCGTCCTCCGCCGTTTGCGTGGTCGCCTGCCACGTTCACGCCGGAACAGTGCCTGCCGACGCTGTGAGTCGCCTGAGAATCGCCTGGGGGACCGCTACGCGGCGAGCCGGTCCCGGTCTGGCTTCCGCGGCATCTCCTTCTCGAGGCCGGAGACCCTCCACGCGAGCGCGCCGCCGACCACCCCGATGCAGAGCGCGTCGACCGCGCGCATCCAGCCGGTGCCGCGGTCGGTGCCGGCCCCGAGGCCGTGCGCGAGCGCCAGGGGCCAAGCCGCGTACGCCGCCCAGTGGATCCCGCGCCACACGCGGTACGGGAGACGCCGACGGACGAGGCTCGTCACGACGAGCGCCGCGATCAGATCCACCGCGAGCGCGCCGAGGCCGACCCAGAACGGCGCCCAGTGGGAGCTGAACGGCACGAGCACCGCCGTCAGCTGCACGGCCGCGTACGGGTCGAGCACTGCGGTGACGACGTGCACGCCGAGGAACGCGACGGCGAGGAGCGCGGCGTTGCGATGGACGGTCGTCGTCACGTAGAGAGGCAGGCCTCGCGGCCTGGCGCGGGTCGAGGTGGCGACACCGAGCGCGACGACGACCGTGAGGAAGAGCAGCGAGACGAGCCCGGTCGCGCGCATCACGTACCAGTCGGCGGTCATCGTCCCTGCACCGGCCAGCGCGACGTCGCCGTCACCGACCCGTCGGTCCGCACGAGCCGCGCGGCGAGCCCGAGCGACTCGAGCCAGTCCACGGCGGGAGCGCCGATCACGATTGCCGCGGTCGCCGCTGCATTCGCGTCGACGCAGGTCGCCGCGGCCACCGTGACGGTGCGCCAATGCTCCTCGGCAGAGCTCCCCGTCGCGGGGTCGACGATGTGGTGGTGCGCCCGTCCGCCGGCGAGCCAGCGGCGGACGGTGGTGCTCGACGTCGCGAGCCCCCCGTCGGCGATCGCGACCGTCGGCCCGGTCGCCGGGCCGCGGTGGTCGTCCGCGATCCCCACGGGCCAGCCACCGTCGGGCGCGCCCGCCACGGCCACATCGCCGCCGAGGCCGACGAGGACGTTGGCTCCGGTCGTCGCGCGAACGAGCCGCCCGATACGGTCGGCGGAGAAGGCCTTCGCGACGGCACCGAGGTCGAGTCGGCTTCCCCGCGGGACGCAGATCGTGAAGCGGCGACGGTCGACGCGCACCCGGCGCCAGCCCGCTGCGGGGACGAGCCGCACAGCACGAGGATGCGAGCCGGGGAGCAGGCGGAAGTCGCGGTCGTAGCCCAGTGCGCGAAGCGCGGAGCCGACCGTGGGGTCGACCAGTCCGCGCGTTGCCGCCGCGACGCGCAGCGCGGCCTCGACGACCTCCAGGAGGAGCGCACCGACAGGCACGTCGGCACCGGCCGCGCGGTTGACCGCGGCGAGCTCGGAGTCGTCCCTGAAACGGCTGCACGCCCGGTCGAGTGCGTCGACCTCGTCGCGCGAGATCCGGAGCGCCGTCTCGAGCTCGTCCTCCTGATCGACCGCGACGGTGTTCCTGACCCCGATCGCGTCGAAGGACGCCGACCAGACGGCCATCACGACCCCCCGGAGTGGGTCACGGGCGCCGCGTACGTCGGCGTAGGCGCAGCCTGCGACGGGGCGATCGACGGTGAGGCGGTCCCGCCGCCCTCGTCGTCGAGAGAGTCGCTGCCGTTCTCGTCGCCGGAGCTGTTCGCGTCGTCCTCCGCGCTCGACAACGGGACAACCGCTCCGGTGTCGCCGGCCCGCGACTGCGTCGCGTCGGCGGTCGGCGTCGCCGCGCGGCCGCCCCCGTGCGCCACTGCGAAGAGGAACGCCGCGGTGGCGGCGACACCGCCCACGGCGAGCGCTCGGGTCGCGCGCCAGATTCGCCGCCGCTGCCGCTCTCGCTCGGCAGACGGTGGGCGACTCGTGCGGGCAGATCGCGCTCCTCGATCGTTGTCGTCCGTGCTGCTCATCCTGGATCTCCTTCTCGTTCCTGCGTCTCGGATCACCGCGGAGTGGCGGGGGCCGACTGCGACTCGGCCGGGCCCGCCCGGGAGAGTTCCGGGCGGGCCCGCGTCCACTCCGCGGCGCTCAGCGTCGCTCGACGCTCACGACCGCGAAGTCCTCGCCGACGTACACCGTGAGGGGGGTTCCGTCGGCGTCGGTCATGTGGGCCTCGTACTTGGCGTGTCCGTCCGCGTCTGTCTCGACCCGGACGACCGTCCCGCCAGGGACCTTCGCCTTCGCCGCGGCCTCGACCTTCGCCGCGGTGTCGCCGGTGAGCGGCGTCTCGTCGCCGCGCTGGCCGCCCCACGGCTGACGGCCGCCGGGCCCGCCGTTGGCGGGTGGCGCGGGCGTGGCAGGGGTCGTCCCGCCCGACGAGCTCGAGCCCGAGCCCGGATCGTTGCTCGCCGCGCTCGCGATCCCGTAGCTCCCGGCGGCCAGGCCGGCGGCGATCGCGCCGACCAGCACCGCCTTCTGGAGACGGCCCTCGCGGGTGGTGGACATGGATGTGGCCTCCTTTCGTCGATTACGCCTCGGAAGCGGGCGTGTCTCGACTGTCGCTCGGCGGCCTGGGAACTGCCTGGGAGGCGACGTAGACCCCGGTGTGAGCTACGCGACCTCTCGACACGGTGACTGCCGGAATACAGTCCCGGCAGATGTTCGAGCGCATCGTGTGCGGCGTCGACGGGTCCGAGGCGAGCCTCGAGGCGGTCAGGCAGGCGGACGTCATGCTCGCGGACGGTGGGCGCCTCGTCCTCGTCGCCGCAGTCGACCTGACGGACGCGATCCACTTCCAGCTCGCACCGACCGCCGTCCATGCTGCTCGGCGCGCCCTCGAGAAGGCGGACGAGCTCGACCGGCAGGCGCATGAGGCGGTCGAGCGCGCGCGCGCCGAGGTCGTGCATGCGAAGGACGTCGCAACCGTCCCGGTCGCGGGCGGGCCGTGGCGCTGTCTCGTCGAGGCCGCGACCTCGGAAGGCGCCCGGGTGGTGGCGGTGGGAAGCCACGGCCTCGGCCGCGTCGAGGAGGCCGTGCTCGGGAGCGTCGCCACGCAGCTCCTGCACCACGCTCGATCCTCGGTGCACCTTGCGAGACCGGCCGACGGTCGGTGGTCGCCCCGCGCGATCGTGGTCGGCGACGACGGCTCGCCGGAAGCCGCGGCGGCGCTCGTCGCGTCCCGGAACCTCGCAGAGCGGCTCGGCTCGACCGTCGAACCCGTCTCGGTCGGGAATCGCCGTTCGGCGCATGCGCTGGTCGAGGCAGCCGCAGGCGCCGATCTGCTCGTTGTCGGACGGCGTGGGAGTCACCTTGCACATCTGCTCGGCAGCGTCTCGGAGCGCGTCGCGCAGACCGCCGTCTGCTCGGTCCTCGTCGTCCGCGACGACGATGGCTAGCCCGCGCGCGCCTCGCGGCCGGGGATGAACGCGTCCGAGGTCGCGGCGAGCCCCGCGATCGCGACGAGGGAGGCGCAGCCCGCGATCAGGAGGATCGGCAGGCTCGGCGCGGCGAGTGCGAAGAAGTCGCGTGTGGCCGGGACGATCAGCATCGCGACATAGACCGCCGCGAGCGCGACACACATCGTGAACACCGCGGCGCCGCGCAACCGGCCGGATCCCTCGAGCGCGAGGATCAGGTACCAGCCAACCACGACCGTCACGGTGGTCGCCACCGTGCGGGACTCCACGAGCGACAGGTTGAAGACCTCGTACGCGGCGAGATAACCGGAGACGACTCCGAAGCCGACCGCCGCCCCCGCGGGCACCGCGAACTGGAACACACCGCGCAGGAAGCCCTGGAGGCTGAACGGGCCGCTGCTCGGGGCGAGCGCGAGAAAGAACGCGGGGATGCCGATCGCGAGCGACGCGCCGAGCGTCAGATGCCGCGGCAGCAGCGGGTACGCGATCGGCGCGATGCCGATCGAGAGGATCAGGAACGCGGCGAATGCGGCCTTTGCGACGAACAGCTTCGTGACGCGCTGCAGGTTGCGAAGGATGCGCCGGCCCTCGCCGACGAGCACTGGCACGACCTCGAAGTCGCTTCGCACCAGCACCAGGTCGGCGACGCTCCGCGCCATCTGCACGCCGCTTCCCTGCGCGATCGCCAGGCGGGCTGCCTTCAGGCCGGGGACGTCGTTGACCCCGTCGCCGACCATCGCCACGTAGTGCCCGTCGTCGCGGAGCGCCTCGATCACGCGCTGCTTGCCTTCCGGCGAGATGCGGCCGATGACGTTCCGCTCACGCAGCAGCCGCCGCAGCTGTCCCTCGTCCTCGGGAAGCTCCCGGCCGTCGACGGGCCCGTCGCCCACGTCGATGCCGAGGTCAGCAGCGATCGCGCCCACCGTCTCCGGTCGGTCGCCCGAGAGCACCTTCAGCCGGACGCCCTGCGCGTAGAAGAACGCGACCGTCTCGGCTGCGTTCGGGCGCAGCCGCTCGGCGAGCACGACGACGCCGACGAGCTCGAGCCCGGCCGGCAGGGGCGGATCGACACCACCCCCCCGCGCGAGAGGCGCCGACGTCCGCGCGAGACCGAGCACCCTGCGGCCGGAGCGGGCCTCCTCGCCGACGCGATCGGCCAGCCCCGCGGAGGGGAGCAGCTCGGGGGCGCCGAGGACGTAGGTCACGCCGTCGAGCCGGACCGCGCTCCAGCGACGACGCGACGAGAACGGCACCTCGCCGTCCGGCGTTCCCGGGACGGCGTGGAACCGCTCGCCGATCGCGCGAAGCGTCGTGTTGCGGACATTCGCCGCCGCGGCGACCGCGCCGAGCGCCTCGGCAAGCCGCTCCTCCTCCACGCCCGGTGCGGGCAGGGCATCGACGACGCGCAGCTCGGCCTCGGTCAGCGTGCCGGTCTTGTCGAGGCAGATCACGTCCACGGACGCGAGCGACTCGAGCGCGTTCAGCTGCTGCGTGAGCGCGCCGTGCCGCGCCATCCGAACCGCAGAGAGGGCGAACGCGAGGCTGACGAGGAGGATCAGGCCCTCGGGCACGAGCGTCACGACCGCGGCGACGGACGTCGTGACGGCCTCGCGCACGGGCGCGTCGCGCTCCCACAGTGCGTACCCGAGGAGCGAGCCGAGGGGCACCATCGCCGCGACGAGGAGGTAGAGGAGACGGTTCATCGCCCGCTCGAGCGGCGAGCGAGGGTGGCGGAACGCGCGCGCCTGACCCGTGACGCGGGCGGCGTAGCTCTCCTTGCCAACGGCAGTCACCGTGTATCGCCCGGTGCCCTCCGCGACGAACGAGCCCGACCGAAGCTCGTCGCCGGGGGCGCGGCCGACGCTCTCGGACTCTCCGCTGAGGATCGACTCGTCCAGGAGCAGTCCCTCGCCCGCCTCGACGCGGCCGTCCGCGACGAGCTGGTCGCCGGGCTCGAGCAGGACGAGGTCGCCCACGACGACGTCCTCGCGCGGCAGCCGGTGCGCCTCCCCGTCGCGCACGACGGTCGCGGTCGGCACGACGAGGGCCGATAGGCGGTCGAGCGCTTTCTTCGCGCGGATCTCCTGGGCGATCCCGATCGTCGAGTTCGCGACCAGGACGCCGAGGAACAGGGCGTCCTGCCACGACCCGAACGAGAGCATCAGCGCGCCGAAGACCGCGAGGATCAGGTTGAAGACCGTGAGGACGTTGGCGCGGACGATGCTCGCGTACGAGCGGCTCGACGCGGCATGCTCGAGCGAGCCCCGCGCCCGAAGGCGCAGGGCGGCCTCCTCGCTCGTCAGACCGGTGACGGCCGGCTGCTCGGGGGTCTCCGCGCGGGTCGCGGGCTCGGGCGCCATCCCGACGAGCATGCCGGTCCCCGACCGGCGTCGCAGGCTCGAGCGGGACCCTGCTACTCCTCGCGCGCCCAGAACGGACGACCGACGCGCACCTCGAACTCGAGATAGCGGTCGAGGCGGACTCCGTCGACCGGCTCGCGAACGGCCTGCATCATCGCCGCCGCGACGTCGAGATCGTCGACCTCGAAGATGAGGTTCCACGCCCACGGGTGCCGGTTCGGCCCGACCTGGAGGACGTCGTCGCAGAACGAGGCGATCACGCGCGCGCCGAGCTCCTCCCACTCCGCGAGCATCTGCGTGAAGCGCGGGAAGAACTGCGCCTCCTTCTCCTCCTCCGGCGCCGCGAAAAACGCGGTCGTCGCGCGGCCGACCGCCATCACGCGGTACGGGCGTCGCATCGGCAGCGGCTCCCACCCGTTCGGCATGTCAGCGCTTTCGGGCCGGGTCGCCGCAGTCCTGCGAGAGGGCTCCGGATAAGCTCGACCGGTGGCGAGCGTCCTCATCTTCGGAGACACGGTGCGGTGTCCCGAGCTCCGAGTCGAGGTGCCCCACTCCGTCGCCGACCCGTTCCTCTACGTCGAGCGAAACGGCGACCGCTACACGGTGGTTCGCTCGCTCGAGGCGGCGCGAATGAGCGAGATCGAGGGGATGACCGTTCTCCCGCTCGAGTCGCTCGGTCTCGATGAGTACGTCGCGAACGGCCTCGATTCCGACGCGGCGATGCTCGAGATCGCGGCGCGGGCATGTGCGGAGCTCGGTGTCCGGGAGGCGGTCGTCCCGGCCGGGTTCCCGCTCGAGCTCGCCGATCGGCTGCGCGCCGCAGGCGTCGTCCTCGACGTCGACCGGGCGCTCTTCACCGCGCGGCGCCGCTCGAAGACGACACGGCAGCTCGAGGGCATCCGCCGTGCACAAGTCGCGGCAGAGGCGGGCACGCGCGCCGCTGCAGACCTGCTCCGCGCGGCCGACGAGATCGACGGCGTCCTCCACCTCGACGGCGAGCCGCTCACCTCCGAGCGCCTCAAGCAGGCGGTCGCCGAGGCGTTCCTCGCGAACGGCGCCACGGCCGAGGACTTCATCGTCGCCCACGGCGAGCAGACATGCATCGGCCATCACATGGGCTCGGGCCCGATCCGCGTCGGGGAGCCGATCACGGTCGACCTGTGGCCGCGCGACGTGGAATCGGGCTTCCACACCGACATGACGCGGACGTTCGTCGTCGGTCGCGTCTCCGACGAGCTTGCCGACTACCACCGCCTCTGCCTGGAGGTGCACGAGCGGGTGATCCCGGCGATCCGGCCGGGGGTGACCGGCCGCGAGCTGCACACGATCGCTTCCGAGGTGGTCGAGGCGGGCGGCTATCCCACGCAGCTGTCGAAGAAGCCCGGCGAGGTGCTGCTCGACGGGTTCTTCCACGGCCTCGGCCACGGCGTCGGGCTGGACGTCCACGAGGACCCCCCTCTCGACCTCTCGGGCGGCGCGCTCGTTGCGGGCGACGTCGTCGCCGTGGAGCCAGGCTGCTACCGGCAGGGCTACGGCGGCGTCCGGCTCGAGGACCTCGTCCTCGTGACCGACGACGGGGCCGAGGTGCTGACCTCGTATCCCTACGCGCTTGCCCCCTAGCGACGACCGGGTCGCTCGCGAGGCCGACCGCCTCGTCGACGAGTGGCGCGAGGCCTGCCGGATCCCGTCGGTCAGCGGCGACCGCGAACCGGTCGAGCGCATGGCCGCATGGGTCGAGGAACGCGTCCGGCGACGCTTCGACCGCGTCGTGGTCGAACGGACGGCCGAGGGCGTGCCGACCGTCCTCGCCGAGCTCGTCGGCAGCGGGACGGGGCGGATCGTTGTCTACACGCACTACGACGTCCAGCCGGCGGGCGACCTCGCGTCCTGGGACAGCGATCCCTTCGCGGCGGACCTGCGCGGCGGCGCCGTGTACGCCCGTGGGACGTGCGACGACAAGGCGGACATCACCGCGCGACTGCAGGCGCTCGACTACTGGCTCGACGCGAACGGCGGGCAAGCCCCTGTCACGATCCTCTGGGTCTGCGAGGGCGCCGAGGAGGTCGGCAGCCCGGGTCTCCGCGAGGTGCTCGCCCGCCATGCGGACTGGCTCTCTGCGTCCGAGTGTCTCTGGGAGAGCTTCGTGCGGCGCGACGACGGGCGGCCCGAGGTGGCGTTCGGATGTCGCGGTCTTGCCTCTGTCGAGCTTCGCGTCCAACTGCTCGAGCGCGACCAGCACGCCGCGTTCTCGCCCGTCCTCCGCTCCTCCGCCTGGACGCTGATCCGTGCGCTTGCGAGCCTCGTCGATGCGGAGGGCGAGGTGGCGATCGCGGGCTTCTCCGACGCCGTGCGTGAGCCTGACGCCGCGACAGCCGACGTCGCGCGGGCGCTCGTCCCGCCGGGCGCGTCCCTCGGCCGGGGCGGCGTCTCCGGCTGGCCGGCCGGCCGATCGGTCGAGGAGCTCGCGCTGCGGCTCTCGTACACGCCTTCCGTGAACGTCTCGGCGCTCGGCGCCGGCGACCCGTCGTCGGAGACGACGGTCGTGCCGGCCGTCGCGACCGCACGTGTCGACCTCCACCTCGTTCCCGACCAGAAACCGGACGACGTCGTCCGTGCGCTTCGGGCGCACCTCGACGACCACGGCTTCGCCGACATCGAGATACGCGTCGGGACGATGCTCTGGCCCGCCCTGGGGGTGCTCGGAACGCCGCTCGCCAACGCGACGTTGGCCGCGGCGGCGGCCGTCTACGGCGAGCCGGTCGTCTACCCCCAGCTTCCGGGCGCCGGCCCGGCGCGCGTGATGCTCGACGTGCTCGGCGCGACGACCGTCTCACCCGCCGGGACGACGCGGCTCGGTAGCGGCCTCCACGCCCCGAACGAGCACGGCCGGGTCGAGGACTACCTCGACCACGTGCGCTTCAGCCTCCGGCTGCTCGAGGAGCTGTCCCGACCGAACGCGTGACCGCCCGGTCGGCGGCGAGCCAACAGGCGGCGCTACGGCCGGCGAGGACCTGCTCCAGCTCCGGATGGTCGTGCGTGCAGCGGTCGAACGCGAGGGGGCAACGCGGATGGAACCGGCACCCGGCAGGCGGCCGGGCGGGGTCGGGCACCTCGCCAGGCAGCGCCTCGGGCATGAACCGGCGCCCGTCGGGGTGCGGGATCGCGTGGATCAGCGCCTCGGTGTAGGGGTGGAGCGGTCGCGCCCACACGTCGTCGGTCGCGCCCTCCTCCACGATCTCGCCGAGGTACATGACGCAGACGCGGTCGGCGACCTGGTGGACGATCCCGAGGTCGTGGGAGATGAGCAGCAGCCCCAGGCCGAAATTGTGCGAGAGATCGACGAGGAGGTTCGCGATCTGTGCCTGGGCGGAGGCGTCGAGCGACGAGAGCGGCTCGTCGAGCACGAGCACCGAGGGGTCGGCGGCGAGCGCCCGGGCGATCGCGATCCGCTGCCGCTGACCGCCCGAGAACTCGTGCGGGTACCGCGAGGCCGCCGAGGCGGGAAGGCCGACGCGCCCGAGTAGCTCCTGCGCCCGGAGCGGGCGCTCGTCGCGGCCCGCGAGGCCGAGGATCGCGAGCGCGTCCGCGATCTGCCGGCCGATCCGCCGCCTCGGGTTGAGCGAGGCGTACGGGTTCTGGAAGACCATCTGCAGGCGGGCCGACTCCCGGCTCCGTGCCCCCCGATCGAGAGCCCGTAGCTCGCGGCCCTCGAACACGATCGTCCCGCCCGTCGGCCGGATCAGCCCGACCGCCGCACGCGCGAGCGTCGACTTGCCGCAGCCGCTCTCGCCGACCAACCCGACGATCTCACCGCGATCGACGGAGAGGCTCGCATCGACGACGGCCCGTACGGGCTCTCCGCCGCGCCGCTCGTAGGCGACCTCGAGGTCGCGGATCTCGAGGGCGCTCATTCGGCGAACGGGTCGACGGGACAGGCGAGACCGCGCTCGCCGATCCGGCGCAGCTCCGGCACCTCGATGCGACAGGTCTCCACCGCGTACGTGCACCGCGGGTGGAAGACGCAGCCGCTCGGGAGACTGCCCGGCTGAGCCGGCGGGCCGGGAATGCCGCGCAGCTGCTCGCCGCGCGCCGTCTCGGGGTGCGGCAGCGCGTCGAGGAGCGCCCGCGTGTAGGGGTGGCGCGGCGCGGCGAGGAGCGCCTCGGCCGGGCCGTTCTCGACGATGCGGCCGCCGTAGAAGATCGCGAGGTCGTCGGCGAGGGCCGACATGACCCCCAGGTCGTGGGTGATCAGGATCACGGAGAGGGCGCGATCGCGGCGGAGCCGGTCGATCAGCCGCAAGATGCCCGCCTGGACGGTGACGTCGAGCGCGGTCGTCGGCTCGTCCGCGATCAGGAGGCGCGGCTCGCACATCAGCGCTCCGGCAATCGCGATCCGTTGGCGCATCCCGCCCGAGAACTCGTGCGGATACCGCTCGAACGCCGTCTCCGGATCGGGGATCCGCACCTCGTCGAGGAGCGCGAGCGCCCGGGCTCGCGCGTCTGCCCGGCTCGTGCCGTAGTGGTGACGGAGGTGCTCGGTGAGCTGGCGCCCGATCGAGAGCATCGGATGGAACGAGGTGAGCGGGTCCTGGAAGACGAGGCCGATCTCGCGCCCGCAGACCTGGCGCAGCCGGGCGGAGGGCATGGAGACGAGGTCGTTCCCCTCGAAGCGTGCCGTCCCCGTGACGGTCGCGCCCTTGGGGAGCAGCCCCATCAGGGCGAGCACCGACACCGTCTTCCCGCTCCCGCTCTCGCCGGCGATCCCGAAGACCCGGCCCTCGCCGACCTCGTACGAGACGCCGTCGACGATCTGCAGCGGCGCGTCGTCGGTCGCGACGCGGACGCGCAACTCCTCGACGTCGAGAAGCGTCACGCAACCCCCTGGTGCTTGCTGCGCGACACCCCCCGCGGATCGAGCCGGTCGCGCAGGCTGTCACCGAGGAAGTTGAACGCGATCACGGCGGTGAAGATCGCCAGGCCCGGGAAGGTGCCCATCCACCAGTACTGGAAGTACTGCGTCCCGACCGAGACCATCGAGCCCCACTCCGGGTCGGGCGGCTGAGCGCCGAGCCCGAGGAACGAGAGCCCCGCGAGGAGAAGGATCGCGTTCGCGAGATCGAGCGTGGCCAGCACGACGACGGGGCCCGCGAGGTTGGGCAGGACGTCGTGGAGCAGCGTCCGCTTCGACGACGAGCCCAGCAGTCGCGAGGCCTGGACGAACTCCGCGTCGCCCAGCGAGAGGACGAGGCCGCGCACCACCCGGGCGTAAGTCGGCCAGGCGACGATCACGATCGCGAGGACGGCGTTCCGGATGTTCGGCCCGAGCGAGGCCGTGACCACCATCGCGAGGATGATCGCGGGGAACGCGAAGACGAGGTCGGTCGTCCGCATCACGACGGGATCGACCCAGGAACGGAAGTACCCGGCCATCGCGCCGAGGATGCTGCCGAGGGCCATCGCGAGCGCGACCAGCAGGAGCGCGAGCGGGAGCGACAGCCGGGCACCGTAGATCACGCGGCTCAAGACGTCCCGTCCGAGCTCGTCGGTGCCGAACAGGTGCTCGCGCGACGGCGCCTGCGTGAGCGGGAAGTCCTGCGCGAGCGGGTCGTACGGAGCGATCAGCGGCGCGAAGACCGCGACGAGCAGCCAGCCGATCGCGATCGCGGCGCCCACGACGGCGAGGGGCTGCGAGAAGAGGCCCTTCGTCCAGCGCCGCCGGACGACGATCTCCTCCGGGATGACCACCGGCGCCGAGCTCATGTCAGGCGCAGCCGCGGGTCGATCACGCCGTAGAGAACGTCGACGACGAAGTTCACGGTCACGTAGACGACCGCGACGAAGAGGCTGACGCCCATGATCGCGGGCAAATCCAGCTCGATCGAGGCCTGATACGCGTACTGGCCGATCCCCGGCCAGGCGAAGATGTTCTCGACGAGGACGGCGCCGGTGAGAACGTTCGCGAAGACGAGCCCGAGAACCGTGACCACGCTCGGCAGCGCGGCGCGGAGGACGTGCCGGATCACGACGACGCGCTCCGGGAGCCCCTTTGCGCGGGCCGCGCGCACGTAGTCGTCGTTGACCACCTCGAGGATCGCCGAGCGCGTGTAGCGCATGATCAGGCTCACGTTGAACGCCGCGAGCACGAGCGCCGGCAGGATCAGGTGGTGGAGGGCGTCCCACGCCAACGACCACTGGCCGTGGAGCACCGCATCGACGGTGTAGAGCCCCGTGAGCTGGCCCGGCGGCGTGGTCCCGGGGTCGAGGCGACCGCCGCCGGGGAACCAGTCGAGCTTGAAGAAGAAGACGTACAGCGCGAGCAGTGCCAGCCAGAAGGTCGGCATCGAGATGCCCGCGAGCGAGACGACGCGCAAGGCATGGTCGGACGCCCGGTTCTGCCGGATCGCCGCGACCACGCCGAGCGGGACCCCGACGACGATCGCGAACGCGATCGACAGGAACGCGAGCTCCATCGTCGCGGGGATCGCGTGCTGCAGGTCGGTCAGCACCGGCTGGTGCGAGAGCTGCGAGGTCCCGAGATCGCCGTGGAGGAGATTCCAGAGGTACGCCAGGTACTGGACAGGCAGGGGCTTGTCCATGCCCCAGTGCGCGTGGTAGGCGGCGACCGCCTCGGGGTCGGCGGACGTGACCGGGCCGAGCGCCGACAGCGCCGGGTCGCCCGGCACGAGCTGCGTCAGGACGAACGCGACGAACGTGATCCCGAGCGCGAGGACCACGAGGGCGACGAGGCGCCGCCCGAGGAACCGGAGGAAGGGCCAGGGCACCCGCGAACGCGGGCGCCCTGGCTCGGCCCCTGCTGCGTTACCTCGTGCCAACCGCCCGCACGTCGAGCGGCCAGATCACGCCGAGGACCGCGTTCGTGAGGTTGCTGCTCGACACGATCGCCTGCGCAGGCTGGAACAGCGGGAAGAACGGCGCCCGCTGGTTCATGCTCCGGCCGATCTGCCGGAAGAGCGCGGCCCGCTGCGCATCGCTCACGGTCCGCTGCGCCTTCTTCGCGACCGCCGCCAGCTTCGGATCCTTGGCGACGCCCCAGTTCACGCGGTTCGCGGCGAGACCGCCCGGCGTGAAGACGAGGTAGTCGTTCGGGTCCGGGTAGTCCGGGCCCCAGTACGACTGGCTCATCGGGTGCTTGCCCGCAGCGTACGTCTCGAGGAACGAGTTCACGGGCTTCCCGACGAGGTCGACCTGGATTCCGACCTCGGCGAGGTTCGACTTCGTCTTCTGGGCGAGCGTCGCGAACGAGATGCCGTTGATCGTGAGCTCGGAGGGGTAGTACATCGTGATCTTCGGGTTCGAGATCCCCGACGCCTTGACCTCGGCGCGTGCCTTCGGGAGGTTCCGCTTGATCCGCGCGGTCGGAGGCAGGTGCCCGATGAACGTCGTCGGGATCATCCCCGGCGCCTGGACTGCGCCCGGCCCGGACAGCTTCACGAACGACGGATAGTCGAGCGCGTAGCGGATCGCCGTCTGGATGTGGGGGTTGGCAGCCACCTCCGAGATCTTCGGGTCGGTGTTGATGTCGATGTTGAACAGGTTGGCGGAGGCGTTCGTGATCACCTTGACACCGCTCTTCCCGCGCAGCGTCGACGCCTGCTGCGCGGAGAGGTCGAGTGCGACCTCGTTCGAGCCCCGCTGGACGTTCAGGAGTTGCGTCGCAGCCGGGAGGTTCCGGATCACGACCGTCTGGAAGGTCGGCTTCGGCCCCCAGAAGCGCGGGTTCGCGTCGAGCACGATCTCCGTCTTGTTGTTGTAGCTCTTGAGCACGTAGGGCCCCGAGCCCGCCGAGTGGGCGAGGAGGTACGGCTCCGCCTTGTCGGTCTTGTCGGCGCCCGGCGCGTCGCTCCCGCCGTTCTCCTTCACGACCTTCGAGTTGACGATCCCGAGTGACGGGTTGGGGACGATGCGGAGGAGCGCCGGGTTCGGCGTCGACGACCGCAGCACGACCGTGGACGCGTTCGGTGCCGAGACCTTCACGCCGGCGAGCAGGAAGGACGGCGACCCCTTCAAGTTGATCACCCGGTTGTAGGAGAAGACGACGTCGGCCGAGGTGAGCGGAGTGCCGTCGGAGAACTTGACGTCGCGCCGGAGCGTGAACGTGAAGGTCTTGGCGTCCTTCGAGACCTTCCACGACCGGGCGAGCCACGGGAGCGGCGTCGTCGACTGACCGCGGAACGTGAGGAGGGTGTCGTACATGCCCTTCACCGCGATCTGCGAGGTCGGCTCGAACATCCGCTGGGGGTCGATTGTCTGGACGACGAACGACGTGTCGACGACGAGAGTGCCTTCCGCCGTCGTGTCGGTGCCGGCCGCGGGGGCGGACGACGCGACGACGGCGACGACGGCGAGCACGGCTGCGACGAGCGCCGCCGGGAGGGCCAGGCGTGGGACGCGTGCCGCCCTATGCATGTGATTCCTCCTTGGAGAGGGACACGGTACGGGTCAGACGATCTGGAGCTCGGGGGCAAGGGAGCCGCGCGCGAAGCGGTCGAGCGCGAACGCGCCAAGCGCGGGGTCACGACGGCCGGTGAGGAGCGCGTCGGCGACGATCCGGCCGACGGCGGGGGCGATCATGAAGCCGTGACCGCTGAAGCCGGCGGCCACCCAGAGGCCGCTCTCGACCGGCGCGATCAGCGGCTGGTGGTCGGGTGTGACGTCGTAGAAGCCCTCCACGACGAGCGGGTAGGTGACGAACTCGAGGACGGGCAGGTACCGGCGCACGCTCTCCTTGACGTGGGCACGCCAGGCCGTGGCACCCTCCTCGGGATCGCCATTCGCGGCAAGGTCGCTCGCGAGAACGCGACCGTTCCGCAAGTGCTTCGCAGCGAAGTGACGTTCGGCCGAGACGACCAGCGGCTCGAGCAGCCGGTCGGCGATCGGGTCGCTCAGGAGCAGGTACTTGGGCTCCTTCGCGATCGGGAGGTCGACGCCCACGGTCGCGAGGAGCGAAGGTGCGTCGTATCCGGCGGCCACGACCACGACGTCGGCCTCGATCGCCTCTGCGCCCGTGCGCTCGAGGGTCCACCCATCCGGCCGCTCGACGAGCCGGGCGATCGCCGAGTGCTCGATCGCGACGCCAAGGCGCCGAGCTGCCTCGGCGAATGCCTCGACGACAGCCTGCGGCTGGTCGAAGTACCCGTCCTCGGCGCAGAACGAGGCGCCCGTCACGTCCGAGACGTCGATCCCCGGAAGCAGCCCGGCGAGCTCGTCCGGATCGAGGAGCTCCGACCCGATGTCGAGCTCGTTCTGCAGGGCGACGTCGGCTGCGAGCGCCTCCAACCGCTCCGCGGAGTGCGCGAGGAAGACGTATCCGCATGGCTCGATGACGGGCTCGGTGCGCGCCTCGAGGCGTCGCGCTACGTCGCGGTAGAAGCCCATCGACTCGCGGGCGAGGACGCAGTTGACGCGCGTGCTCCACTGCTGGCGGACCCCGCCCGGCTGGACACCCGAAGCCTCCGCGCCGATGCCCGTCCTCTCGTGGACGACGACCTCGGCCCCGCCCTCCGCGAGGTGCAGCGCGACGGAGAGGCCCGTAATGCCGGCGCCGACGACCGCGACCCTCATCGCACCCTCTTCCGTTGAATATTCTGCACGAGCGTTCAGTTTATTATGCGGGGGTGAGAAGTCAAAGAAGGTGCGTGAGGCGATAGGGTGCCGCGCGTGGCGACCGTCGAGACGCCAGCCGGGCTTGGTTCAGCGCTCCGCGCGGCCCGGACGGCGAAGTCCCTCTCGCTGAGCGACGTCGCGGCCGCGACGGGCATCTCCCCGTCGTTTCTGTCGCTCGTCGAGAACGGCAAGAGCGACATCACGATCGGCCGGCTCGTCCGCCTCGTCACGTTCTACGGGATCCACCTGGGCGACCTCGTCCCCGTCGAGCCCGCGGCCGAGCCCGACCTCGTGCGGAAGTCGGAGCAGCGGACGCTCCCGTCGCCGGCCGAAGGGATCCAGTTCCGGCTTCTCGCGCCGAGCGTGCAGGGCGTGATGATGCCGATGATCGTCGAGTTCGAGCCGAGCGCGCACCTCGCCGAGTTCGGGCGACACGCGGGAGAGGAGTTCGTGCACGTGCTCCGCGGGAGCATGGAGCTCGAGCTCGAGGGCTCCGAGCCGCGGATCCTGCGGGCCGGTGACAGCGCCTACTACAGCGCCGAGAGGCCGCATCTGTTTCGGAACGCGAGCGACACGCAGCCGCTCCGGATCATCTGCGTCGACTCTCCACCCAACCTGTAGTGCCCCGTCAGGTGATGCTGCCTGGAGGGCATTGCCTGACGGGGCGCTATCGCAGCGCGAAGGCCAGCTCGCCGAGCCGCCTGTGCCCCTCGACGTTGGGGTGGTTCCCGTCGGGCGTCCACTCGCCCTTCATCCGGCCGGGTAGCTCCGGGTCCTCGAGGGTCTCGTGGAAAGGCAGGAGCGTGACGCCCTCGGCTTCGGCGAGCGCCCCGATCAGCCCGTTGAGCGTACGGATCCTCGGCTCCGCATCGGGCCAGCCGTTGTTCCAAGGGAGGACGTTCGGCAGGAGGACGACGTCCGCGAGCTCCTTCGACCGGCGCACCATGGCCTCGAGATCCTCGGCGGCGAGCTCGACCGAGCGGCCCTGGACGATGTCGTTGATCCCGCCCTGCACGACGATCACGTCCGCGCCGACGACGGCCGTCTCGAGCCGGGCGCGGATCTCGTCGGTGCGCTCGCCCCCGACGCCGTGGTTCCGGAACTCCATGCCGGGGTTCGCGCGGGCGGCCCAGTAGAGGTACTGGCTCGTCTCGTCGTCGCCCGGGTCCTCGAACGGGCGCCGCGCGGGATCGGGATCCCAGCCGGGGTTTCCTGCGGTGATCGAGTCGCCGAGGCCGACGACGAGGAGCTCGCTCACTCCGTCACCCAGGCGTCGAGCTCCACCTCGACGAGAACGCCGGGCGGGATGAACCCGGCGACGTAGAGCGTCGTGTTCGCCGGATCGATCCCTTCGAACAGCTCGCGGTGCGCCTTCACGGCCTCGCGCCAGTCGCTGTCCGGGCCGAGGAATAGGCGGGTGCGCACGGTATCGCCGACGTTCGCTCCGAGCGCTTGCGCCGCGGCGACCGCACGCTCGAACGCCTCGCGCGTCTGTCCGTACGTGTCGCCGGGGTGGAGCGCGCTGCCGTCGGGCGCCGTCGCGGCAGTGCCGCTCACCGCGATCGCCTGGCCCGAGCGGACCGCCCGGCAGTATGCGGCCGTCGTTTCGAACGCGCTCCCGTCCCTGTGCCGCTCGATCACTCTTCCGACTCTAGTCCGCACGCCGGGGTCGCACGGACGGCTCAAACCGACCGGGACCGGACCATGCGGGAGGAGGACCAGACCCTTCGGACGGTCCATCGAGACCCGCCGTGGAATAGGGTCCCCCGCGTGGTCGAGCGGCTCGACGAGGAGCGTCTCGAGACCCTCAGAACGTGGGGTGCGGGGCTCTCGGCGAACGCGCGTGACGAGTTGCGCGCGGCAGGCAAGGCGATCCTGATGCTCGTCGACGAGATCGACCGCCTCGAGGCAGACCTCTGGAACGCGCGCGCCGCAACGAAGCAGGCGGAGGGGGAGGCGGCCGCCGCGAAGGAGGCTGAAACAGTGGCGGCCGCCGCCGCCACGGTCGCCACCGAGCAGGCGCCGGCCGTTCCGGTCGAGGAGCCGGTGCCCACGGCGACGCTTGTCGCCGCCGAGAGCCCGCCTCCATCCCAGCGCGCGCCGCGCCGCTCGCCCACGGTCGAGCCGTCGCAGGTGCTCGCGCTGACGCTCAGCGAGCGAATCGCACGCGGGCGCCCGCCGTCGTCCGAGACGGCGTAGGGCGGCGGCTTCGAACTCTTTTCGGATTGACGCTTCGACACGGCGGCACAAGGCTTCGTTCTGAAACGAGTTCTCAGGCGAGGAGCGACTCGAGCTCGGCGGATGTCGGCCGCCAGGCCCCGGCCGCCGCGTTCGCGCGCACCTGCTCCGGCGTCGTCGCGCCCGCGATGACGGACGCGATCCCGTCGATCGCCGCGAGCCCTCCGATCGCGAGCTCGAGCAGCGTGTGCCCGGCGCCCTCGGCGCGTCCCGCGAGCCGCTCGACGTCGTCGAACTGGTCGTCGCTGAGACGCCCGTCCGATAGCCGCGAGCCGGCCGGCGCGGGCTCTCCCCTGCGGTACTTGCCGGTGAGGAGGCCGCTCTCGAGCGGGAAGTACGGGACGTAGCCGATTGCGTGGTCGCGGCAGAAGGGGAGGACGCCGTCCTCGTCGCGCCGGTCGACGAGGCTGTATCGGTTCTGCACGGCGACGACCTCGACGCCCGAGGCCTCCGCCTCCTCGAGCAGCGCGAGGTCGACGTTCGAGAGACCGAGCCGGCGCACCTTGCCGGCGTCGACGAGCTCCTGCATCGCGCCGAGGGTCTCGGCGAGCGGCGTGACGCCGTCGGGGCGGTGGTAGTAGTAGAGATCGACGACGTCGGTACCGAGCCGTCCGAGTGACCCGTCGATCGAGCGCCTGACGCGCTCGGGCGCGCCACCGGGGAGTTCGCCGGGCGCCCAGCCGAACTTCGTCGCGAGCACGACCTGCGGGCGACGCTCACCAAGCGCAGCGCCTAGGAACCGCTCGCTGTCGCCGCCGCCGTACGACTCGGCGGTGTCGAAGAACGTGATGCCCACATCGAGCGCCGCGTCGACGACCCGTCGCGTCCCTCCGCGGTCGACCCGGCCGCCGAAGTTGTTGCACCCGAGCCCGACCCGCGAGACGGAGAGATCCGAGCGACCCAGGCCTACCGACTCCACCCGCCGATCGTAGTGACGGGCCTCAGGTGCGCGCGCGGACCCTGACCTCCGAGACCTCTGCCGCGCTGTCCTGCGGCATGCCGGTGATCCAGACCACGATGTAGCGCCCTGTGCGGCGCGGAACCGAGAACGACGTGCGGGCCGTCAGGGGGCGTGCGGTCGTCACAGCGCGGAACGGCCCCTGCGGCGAGTCGCCGAGCTGGATCTCGGCTGTCGACCCCGGAGCAGGCGAGTCCACGAGGACACGCTCGACGCGCGCTCGCCGCCCCATGTCCAGCACAAGCCCGACGCCGGACTTGAAGAAGCTCGAGTAGTGCTCCGTCCGCCATATCGTGGTCGGGCGGCCGTCGACGGCGAGCGGTGCCTCTTCGTTCCGCTCGCGCCCGTCCCCCTCGGGATCGAACGCACCGACCGCAGTGAGCCTGACCCATGGCGCCGGCTTCGGTCGAGCGGGTTTCTCCCGGGTGCGCGTCGTCGTGCCCGTGGTCGGGATCTGCGGCGGCACCGCTGCGCTCTTGTCGTCGCCGAGCCCGAGCATGACGGCGACGCCGAAGGCGACGAGGAACGCCCCGAGCGCGACGGCGGCGAGCACACGAGCGGGTGACGGCGCCACCCTCCCATTGTTGCTCGCATTGCGTCCTGCGAATCACCCCTCCGTCGGCGAGTAGCCGCTAGCGCAAGGTGCGCAGCGAGGCCGGGTCGAGCCCCAGCCACGTCCGCGCGAGCCGGCCGAGGGTGCCGTCGTTGCGCATGCGCGTGAGCGCCGTGTTCACGGCGGCGACGTCGGGTCCGCTGCCGCGCGCGAGGGCCACGACGAGACCTCGGCTGCCGGGAATCCGCCCCGCGACGGGACCGAGCTCGGCGCTGTGGCCGCGCAGGAACCGCCCCGCTTCGATCGCCGGCACGACGGCTGCGTCGCACGCCCCGGTCCGCAGCTGCTCGCGCAGGCGGTCGACGCCCGTCGCGAGGAGCGGCGCGGCCTTGGGTCGGACGACTGTCGCGATGGCTCTCGCCTCGTCGCTCGCCCGGAGCGCGCAGAGCACGTGTCCGCGCAGGGCCGCGATCGATCGCGGCCGCGGCAGGTGGCGCCGCAGCACGACGACGGCGTCGTTCGTGAGGTACGGGTCGCTCAGCACGGCCGTCGCGCGCGCTTGGGTCGAGGGCTCGATCCCGGCGAGAGCGAGCTGCCAGCCGCCGGGGGCGCCGGCCAGGAGCCTCACGGCGGGACGCAGCTCGACGAACCGGTCGACGTGCGCGCCGAGCCGTCGAGCCAGGAGCCGAGCAAGCTGGACCTCGTAGCCACGGGCGAGCACGACCTCTCCGCCGCGCACGACGCCCGCGTCCAGGGCCGGGTCGCGAAGGCCGAGCGCGACGACGAAGCTCACGCGTGGGCTGGGCGCCGAGGCGCTCGGCGGTGTCGGCGACTCCGCCGCCTGCGCCGCAAGCGGCGCCGCCACGACGGCACAGACGGCGACCACGAGGAACGCACGCCGATTTCGCATGCGGCGCAGCCGGCGTCTCCTCATGCCAGTCCCCGGAGGACGTCGACCGGTGTTCCCGTCGTGGCGAAGGCGTACATCAACGGCGCGTCGCGGGCCATCATCCGCACGCAGCCGTGCGAGGCGGGGTACGCGGGCACATACCCGTACTCGTGGAAGGCGATCCCGCCCGTGAAGTAGCTCGCCCACGGCATCCAGACGGAGAACGGGACCGACCACGAGAGCCGCTCCTTGCGGTAGACGCGGAACGAGCCGGCCGGCGTGCGCCCGCTCGCCCCGGAGGAGATGTGGAAGACGCGCTCCACGCGGTTGTTGACGATCGCGAGCGCGAGCTGACGATCGAGGAGCAGCTCGACGCGCTTGCCGGGCGCGTGGTGTACGGGCTCGGGCCGTGGTGCCCGAGCCAGCGCCCTCAGGACCTCCGCGCTCAGGACACCGTCGCGGGACATCCCCGTCCATTTCTCGAACGCGAGCACCGCGACCGACGTCTCGTCGCCCGGCCGCCCCGTCACCCCGGTCTGGGCCATGAACCCGAGGTCGGAGAGGAGCTGCTGCGTGTCGCGGAGCGTCGGCGCGCTCTGGCTCGCGAGCGGCGCGCGCACCGTGCGGCGGAGGTCGTAGCCGGGGAACAGGCCGACGGGAACGCCGCCCTCGACCCGAATGCGCACCCCGACGACACCAGGCACCGACCGGAGCGTGCGGACGAGCTGCCCGACGCGCGCGCTGAGCGATGCCTCGTCCCGTCCGGCGGCGAAGCGCCCGCCGAGGTCGACCGTCACGACCCGTCGAGCGATCGTCAGCTCGCGGACGTCCGTCCCCGCCGGAATCGCGCTGCGGAGCCCCTTCGCACGCTCCGCGCGAGTCGGTCCGGCGAGGAGCGCCCGGAGCAGGCCGGGCACGGCCGGAGCGGTCCGCGAGACCGCGACAGGCTCGCCGTCGCGCAAGAACCAGACCGGTCCGCGCCGCGCCTCGGTCCCGCCGAGCGCGGGAGCGGCGACCACGAGCGCGCAGGCTCCGACCGCCGCGGGAATCGCCAGCCTGACGCGCCTCACGCGGCGCAGTTCACGCTCGCCGCCGCGAATCCTGCGCGCGGCGTGCTACGGCTCGGGCTGGGCCCGGACGACGACGACCGGGCACGACGCCTCGTCCGCGACCTTCGCCGATGTCGACCCGAGCAGCGCGGCGGCGAGGTTGCCACGTCCGCGGTTCCCGACCACGAGGAGGTCGGCGTCGGCGGCGGCGTCGACGAGCGCCTCGGCAGGCCCTCCCTCCACGACGGAGATGCTCGCGTCGTGGTCGGGCCCCAGGATCTCGGTGACCTGCGCGACCGCCGCGTCCTCCGCCGCCTGGCGGGTCACGTCGAGCAGCTCCACGTTGTCCGTCCACGCCATCGGCACGAGCCCGGAATCGGCGGGCGTCGCAACGGGCACGAACGTCCACGCGTGGACGACCTCGAGCGTCGCCGACCGGAGCTTCGCCTCCGCGGCGGCCCACTGGAGTGCCGCCGCGGCGTGCCGCGACCCGTCGACCCCCACGACGATCTTCCCGGCCACGGTGCCCATTGTGACCTATCGCGCCGGGCGGCGAAGGCGAGTGCTCAAGCCGAACCTGGCAAATGCCGATGCAGAGCAAGCGGCAGTGATTCCTCCGTCCGACACCCCTGCGTCGGCTTCCGGCGTCTCCTCTCGGGCCGACGAGACGCTCGACCCTGTCGTCGAGTCGTATCGGAAGCTCGCCGACGTGTTCCACGACGTGCTCTCGGAGCAGTCGCTCGACGACCTCCTCCAGCGGATCGCGGACACCGTTGGCGAGCTGATCCCGTACGACGACATCACGTTCTACGAGGCGAACGAGACGAAGCAGGAGCTGCATGCGGTGTTCGCATCCGGCGCGGACGCCGAGAAGGTGCTCGCCGACGACCCGTTTCCCTACGGCGTCGGGATCACCGGCTGGGCGGTGGAGCATCGCGAGCCCGTGCTCGCGAACCGCGCCGAGCTCGACCCGCGGGTCCGCTTCGTCACGAACACGACGCCGGATCCCGAGTCGCTGATCGTCGTTCCACTCGTTGCGCGCGGCCGGCTCAAGGGCACGCTCAACATCTACCGCTCCGGCTTCCAGGAGTTCACGGAGGACGAGTTCCTCCTGGTCGTCCGCTTCGGCGACGCCGCAGCGCTCGCGATCGACAACGCCCACATTCGCGCCACGCTCGAGCGCCAGGCGCAGACCGACCCGTTGACAGGCCTCTGGAACCACCGCGCCTTCCACGAGCGACTCCGGGACGAGCTCGTCTCGGCCTCGACCGAGCAGACGTCGGTCGCGCTGATCATGGCCGACCTCGACGACTTCAAGCGTGTGAACGACGTCTACAGCCACGCCACCGGCGACCACGTGCTCTCCGAGGTGGCCTCGATCCTCCTCGGCTCGGTGCGAGGCTCGGACAGCGTCTGCCGGATCGGCGGGGAGGAGTTCGCGATCATCGCGCCGACGAAGGCCCTCTCGGACGCCTTCCGGCTCGCCGAGCGAGTGCAGGAGCACGTCGCGGAGACCGAGTTCGGCCCGGTTGGGCCGGTGAGCCTCTCGATCGGCATCGCCGCGGGCCCCGACCACGCCGCGAACCCGCGCGAGCTCGTCGCCTGCGCCGAGGTCGCGATGATGACCGCGAAAGCGCGCGGCAAGGGCCAGATCGTCGTCTTCCACGAGGACGGGCCCGCACGCCCGTCCGACGAGGTGCCCGCCCGGAGCGCCGAGTTTCGCTCGATTGCACACCTGAAGATGCTCCACGGCGTTTCGGCGAAGCTCAGCCGACTGAACGACGTGGCCGAGATCGGCTCGACGATCGCGGACGAGCTCCGGCTGCTGATCGACTACCACAACTGTCGCGTGTTCGTCCGCGAGGGCGACGACCTGCGCCTGATCGCGTTCCGCGGAGACCTCACCGCCGCGACCTCGGCGACCGAGGCGCTCGCGACGCGGGTCGGCGACGGGATCACGGGCCACGTCGCCGCGACCGGCCAGGCCTTCATCACGGGCGACGCGGCGCATTGCGAGATCGGCCGCCGGATCCCCGGCACGGAGGAGATCGAAGAGTCGCTGCTCGCCGTGCCGCTCCGCTACGGACCGACGGTCGTCGGCGTGATCGTCGTCTCGAAGCTCGGGGTCGACCAGTTCGACGACGACGACCTGCGCCTCCTCGAGGTGCTCGCGGGACACGCCTCCGTGGCGCTCGTCAACGCGCGTCTCTACGAGGCGCAGCGGCGCGAGGCGGAGAGCGCAAAGGCGCTCCTCGAGCTGACGCGGGAGCTTTCGGCCGTGACGAACCTCGACGGCGTCCTCGAGCAGGTCGCCCTCGGCGCAGCGCGGATCATGGGCTCGGAGCGCTGCTCGGTCTGGCTACCGACGTCGGAGGGCGGGCTCGAGTGCCGCGCGACGGCCGGCGGCCCGCCGTATGCCGGCCTCCAGGGCTGTGTGATGTCGCCGGAGGTCGTCGCGCCGTTCGCCACGAGCTCCGAGCCGTTCGTGATCGGCGAGGAAGAGGCCGCGCGGGTGGGTCGCTCGCTTGGCGTGCACGGGCAGGCGCCGCCGCACGCGATCTCGCTGATCCCGCTCGACCAGGGGCTCGGCGCCCTCGCGGTCGCACTGGAGTCGGACGTCGGCGGCCGCGAGCTCGAGCTCCTGGCCGGGATCGCGTCTCAGGCGCGGCTCGCGATCACGAACGCCGGCAGCTTCGCGTCGCTCGAGCGCACGTTCCTCTCCACGGTCGAGGCGCTCGCGAACGCGCTCGAGGCGAAGGACGCGTACACGAGCTCGCACGCCCGCTGGATCTGCGACATGGCGATCGAGGTCGGTCGTGAGCTCGGGCTCGACGCCCGGCGGCTCAAGCGTCTCGAGCTGGGCGCGCTCTTCCACGACATCGGGAAGATCGGCATTCCCGCGTCGATCCTGATGAAGGCGGGCCCGCTGACGCCCGAGGAGCGCTCGGTGATCGAGCAGCACCCCGAGCTCGGGGAGCGCATCCTCGCGCCGATCGAGCAGCTCTCGGAGGTACGCCCGATCGTGCGCGCATGCCACGAACGCTACGACGGCCGCGGCTATCCGGACGGCCTTCGTGGCGACACGATCCCGCTCGAGGCGCGGATCATCTTCGCCTGCGACGCATTCCACGCCATGACGACGGACCGTCCGTACCGCGAGGCGCTCACCGTCGAAGAAGCGTTCGAGCGTCTCGAAGACGCCTCGGGATCGCAGTTCGACCCCGAGGTCGTCTCGATCTGCCTCCGCGTGCTGCGCAAGCCGCCGCCGGTCGACTAGCGAGCCTCAGCCCACGCGGCGGAGCACCCGCAGCGCGCGCGCCTCGAGCGGGACGGAGCCGCGGGCCCGGTAGGTCGCGCCGTTCGGCACGATCTCCGGCTCGGCGGTGCACAGCTGATGCACCCAGCGGCGGCCGAAGCGGGCCGGCGGCAGCACGAAAGTGACGGGCTCGCGCCACGCGTTGAAGAGGACGATGAACGACTCGTCGGCGACCGGCTCGCCGTCCGGCGCCAGCGTCGGGATCTCGCCGCCGTTCAAGAACGCGCCGAGGGCGAAGGCGTCGCCGCGCGACCAGTCGGCCTGGGTCATCTTCCGGCCGTCCGGCCGAAACCACCAGACGTCAGGTGCGCCCGAGCCCTGCCGCTCCTCCCCTGTCAGGAACGCCGCGCGCCGGAACACCGGATGCTCGGCCCGGAGGCGAAGCAGCCGCTTCGTGAATGCGACGAGCACGCCGGCGCGCTCGTCGACCTCCCAGTCGAGCCAGGAGAGCTCGTTGTCCTGGCAGTACGCGTTGTTGTTCCCGCCCTGGGTGTTGCGGAACTCGTCGCCGGCGAGGAGCATCGGCGTCCCCTGGGAGAGGAGGAGCGTGGCGAGGATGTTGCGGCTTTGGCGGTCGCGCAGTGCGTTCACCTCGGGGTCGTCCGTCTCGCCCTCGACGCCGCAGTTCCACGAGCGGTTGTCGTCGGTGCCGTCCCGGTTCCCCTCGCCGTTCGCCTCGTTGTGCTTGTGGTCGTAGGAGACGAGGTCGCGCAGCGTGAACCCGTCGTGCGCGGTGACGAAGTTGATGGACGCGGACGGGTGGCGACCGTCGTTCTGGTACAGGTCGCTCGACCCGGTGAAGCGGCGCGCGAACTCCGCGACGGCGGCGTGCTCGCGCCAGAAGTCGCGCACCGAGTCGCGGTACATCCCGTTCCACTCGGACCAGAGCACCGGGAAGTTCCCGACCTGGTACCCGCCGGGCCCGACGTCCCAAGGCTCTGCGATGAGCTTGACCTGCGAGAGCACGGGGTCCTGGTGGATCACGTCGAAGAACGCCGAAAGGCGGTCGACGTCGTAGAACTCGCGGGCGAGCGCCGAGGCGAGGTCGAAGCGGAAGCCGTCGATGTGGCACTCGGTGACGAAGTACCGCAGCGAGTCCATGATCAGCCGCAGCACAGAGGGGTTGACCGGGTTGAGCGAGTTGCCGGTTCCCGTGAAGTCCATGTAGTGCCGCGGATCGTCCGGGACGAGCCGGTAGTAGGCGGCGTTGTCCACGCCCTTGAACGAGAACGTCGGCCCGAGGTGGTTGCCCTCGGCAGTGTGGTTGTAGACGACGTCGAGGATCACCTCGATCCCTGCGCGGTGTAACGCCTTGACCATCCCCTTGAACTCACGGACCTGCTCGCCGCGCGACCCGGTCGCCGCATAGGCGGCGTGCGGCGCGAAGTACCCGATGGTCGAGTACCCCCAGTAGTTCGTCAGGCCGCGCTCGACGAGCGCGTGCTCGTCGGCGATGTGGTGGACGGGCAGGAGCTCGACCGCGGTCACTCCCAGCTCGCGCAGGTACTCGAGCGCGGCCTCGGAGGCGAGGCCGGCGTACGTGCCGCGCAGGTCCTCGCGCACGCCCTCGAGCTGCTTCGTGAAGCCCTTCACGTGGAGCTCGTAGATCGAGGTCTCGGCCCACGGCCGCCCGAGCTGCACGTCCCCCTCCCAGTCGAACGAGCCGTCGACCACCACACAGCGCGGGATCGCGGGCGCGGAGTCGGTGCCGTCCGGCTCGTCCTCCCTCCCCGGGACGTACGCGAAGGTGCGCGCGCGGTCGTAGGCGATCGGGCCGTCGATCGCCTTCGCGTACGGGTCGAGCAGGAGCTTCGCCGGGTTGAACCGGTGGCCCGAGCCCGGGTCCCATCTCCCTCGCACGCGGTAGCCGTACCGCTGGCCGGGGCCGACGCCGGGGAGGTACGCGTGCCAGACGTGCGCGGTCTGCTGCTCGACGGGGACCCGCTCCTCGCGGTCCTCGTCGTCGTACAGGCAGAGCTCCACCTGTTCGGCGTTCTCGCTGAAGAGGGAGAAGTTCGTCCCGTCCCCGTCCCACGTCGGGCCGAGAGGGAACGGCCTTCCGGGCCAGACGGCTCGACTCACCGAGGCACCCTAACGGCGGTGTCGGCGAGGACCGCCAACCGCGCCGCTGCCATCGCGCCGGCGGAGGTGCGACTCGGTGGACTCGGTGTCAGACACCGGTCGCTGTCAAGACGGCCGAACAGGCCGTGTCCGAGTCCGCGCCCGCCGGGGTTTGAAAGGGTGTCGACAGCCATCGGAATCGCCCTGTTGGTGGCTGTGGACAAACCGGCACACAAACGGCACGCAAAACCCCTTGACAGAAAACGGTGTCTGACACCGACTAGTCGCGCCCTCAGAACTCAGGGACGAGCCAGAGCGCGGCGAGCGGCGGCAGTGTCAGCGCCGCAGAGAACGGACGGCCGTGGAGCGGCTCGGGCTGCGCCTCGATGCCGCCGAGGTTCCCGACGCCGGAGCCGCCGTATACCTCTGCGTCGGTGTTGAGGACCTCGCGCCAGTGGCCGCCGACCGGGAGCGGCACGCGCCAGTGGTGCCGGACGACGGGCGAGAAGTTGACGAGCGAGACGAGCGTCCGCGCGCCGTCCGCGGACAAGCGCGCGTATGCGAGGACGTTGTCCTCCCGCGCGTCCCCGACGAGCCACGAGAAACCTTCGGGGCGGAAGTCGACCTCGAAGAGCGCGCGCTCCGCGCGGTAGACCCGGTTGAGGTCGGCGACGCACCGCTGCAGGCCCGCGTGGAGCGGGTAGTCGAGGACGTACCAGTCGAGCGAGCCGGCCTCCGACCACTCCGTCCCCTGGCCGAGCTCACCGCCCATGAAGAGGAGCTGCTTGCCGGGGTGGGCCCACATGTGCCCGTAGAGCGCGCGGAGCGTGGCGAACTGCTGCCACTCGTCGCCGGGGATCTTGCGCAGGAGCGCGCCCTTTCCGTGCACGACCTCGTCGTGCGAGAGCGGCAGCACGAAGTTCTCGTCCCAGGCGTAGACCATCGAGAACGTCAGCTCGTCGTGGTGCCAGCGCCGGTGGACCGGCTCCTTCGAGACGTAGTCCAGCGTGTCGTGCATCCAGCCCATGTTCCACTTGAACGTGAACCCGAGTCCGCCCTCGCTGGTCGGCCGCGAGACGCCGGGCCAGGCCGTCGACTCCTCGGCGATCATCGCCACCCCCGGATGGATGCCGTGCACGACGGCGTTCAGCTCCTGGAGGAACGAGACCGCTTCGAGGTCCTCTCGCCCGCCGAAGCGGTTCGGCAGCCACTCCCCCGGCTCGCGCGAGTAGTCGAGGTAGAGCATCGAGGCGACGGCATCGACGCGCAGCCCGTCGACGTGGAACTCCTCGAGCCAGTAGAGCGCGTTCGCGAGCAGGAAGTTCCGCACCTCGTGCCGGCCGAGGTTGAAGACGAGCGTGCCCCAGTCCGGGTGCTCGCCCCGGCGCGGGTCGGCGTGCTCGTAGAGCGCGGTCCCGTCGAAGCGCGCGAGGGCCCAGTCGTCGCGGGGGAAGTGCGCCGGCACCCAGTCGAGGAGGACGCCGATCCCGCGCCCGTGGAGCGCGTCGACGAACGCGCGTAGCTCGTCGGGGTTGCCCAGCGTCGCCTGTGGCGCGTAGAAGCCGGTCACCTGGTAGCCCCACGACCCGCCGAACGGGTGCTGCAGCACCGGGAGCAGCTCGACGTGCGTGAACCCGAGCGCGTCGACGTGCTCGCCGAGCTCGTCCGCGAGGTCGCGCCACCCGAGGCCCTGCCGCCACGACCCGGCGTGCGCCTCGTAGATCGAGAGAGGCGCCGTCAGCGGATCGGTCGCCGCACGCCGCGCGAGCCAGTCGTCGTCCGCCCACTCGTACCGCGACCGAAAGACGACCGACCCCGTTCCCGGAGGCGGCTCGGCCCGGAAGGCGACCGGGTCGGCCTTCTGGCGGACGACGCCGTCGGCGCCGCGCACCGCGTACTTGTATGCGTGGCCCTCGCGGGCATTGGCGGCGAGGGCCGACCACACGCCCGACGAGCCCTGTGGCTCGAGGGAGTCGGCGCCCTCGCTCCAGTAGTTCCAGTCGCCGACGACGGACACGTCCCGCGCGTTCGGCGCCCAGACCGAGAACCGCACTCCCTCGTCGTCGTCCAGGGCGTGAGCGCCGAGGTGCTCCCAGAGGCGCTCGTGGCGACCTTCGCCGATCAGGTGGAGATCGAGCTCGCCAAAACTGGTCATGCGGCCGCCTCGAGCATGCGGAGCATGCCCACGATCGGGATCGACGCCCAGTCGGGCCGGTTCCGTGCCTCGTAGCGGAGCTCGTAGACGAGCTTCTCGAGCTCGAAGAGGGCGAGCAGGCGATCGAACCCCGCCCGGCTCGGCGGCAGCAGCCGCTCGTCGGCGCTCGCGAGGTAGCCCTCGACGAACGCCTCGCGGCACGCCTCGACCCATTCCGACGGAGCCTCGACGCCCCAGAGCAGGAGCGAGGCGTCCGCCGCGTAGGCGAACGAGCGCGTCATCCCGGCGAGGTCTCGGAGCGGGGAGCGCTTCCGGCGGCGCTCCGGCAGCGACCGCGCAGGCTCGCCCTCGAAGTCGATGACCACCCAGTCGGCGTCGGTCGACCACAGGACCTGGCCGAGGTGGTAGTCGCCGTGGGTGCGGATCGCGAGCCCAGCCGGGCCGACGGCGGCGAGCTCGTGCACGAGGTCGCGGAGGTCCTCCGCGCGGTGCGCCACCGCGCCGAGCGCGTCGTCTTCCGGGAGCCCGCCGAACGTCGCGGAGATCTCCTCGTCGATCGCCGCGGCGAAGAGCGCGAGCGACTCGGAGCTCGGCTCCTCCGGCGCAAAAGCCGGATCGTCCTCGTGCGCCGCGAGCGCCCCGTGCATCCCGGCGGTCACCTCACCGAGGCGCCACGCCCGCTCGGGAAGCCACGAGGGGTCGTCCGAGAGCGAGTCGACCGTCAGCTCCCAGCCGCCGCCCTCGGCGGAGACCCGCTCGGTGACCGAGACGAGCGACGTCTCGAGCGGCGGGCCCGGGGTCTCGAGTGCGCCCTCGAGGCGAGGCGCGTTCGTGAAGCCCTCCCTGGCGAGCGCGCGGAGCATCTCGACCTCGGGGTTCGGGCCGGCCTCCAGCCGCCGGTAGAGCTTGAGCATGTGCAGCTCGTCGAGCATGACCGAGCTGTTCGATTGCTCGACCCCGAGCGACCGCACGGTCGCGCACTCGCTCTCGATGCCGGCGAGCGCGGCGAGGCGGGACGCGACCTCGGGGCGCTCGAGCACGTCGACCGAGCCATCGGCGGCGATGTCGACGAGGTAATGCTCGTGTGTCCCCGTCGAGAAACGCACCTCGACGATCGCGAGCGTCACGGCCGGGTCCTCGACGGGGCGATCGACGATCTCGGCGCTGTCGAGCGCCTTGCCCTTGGCGCCGAACCAGCGGGCGGCCTGGATCAGCGCGAGCAGCTGCTCGTTCGTCGGTGTCGGCCCGTCAGGCATCGGGAGCATCCTCGAACAGCCTGAACCAGAAGAAACCTCGCGGCCCGAAGGTGAGGAGGTAGGGAAGCGTCCCGATCGCCGGGAACGACGTGCCACCGGTCATCTCGACCGGGGTGCGGCCCTCGTACCGCGAGAGGTCGAGCTCGACCGCCTGCGCCGAGCGCGCGAGGTTGTGGACGCAAAGCACGATGTCCTGCTCGTGCGTGCGGACATGGGCGAAGACCCGTGAGTTGGAGGTCTCGAGCGCCTCGTAGGTCCCGAGCCCGAACACGGGGTGCTGCTTGCGCAGAGCGACGAACCGCTGCAGCCAGCGGAGGAGCGAGGTCGGCGACCGGAGCTGCGCCTCGACGTTGACCGCCTGGAAGCCGAAGACCGGGTCCATCAACGGCGGGAGGAACAGCTGCGCGAAGTCGGCGCGCGAGAAGCCCCCGTTTCGGTCGCCCGTCCACTGCATCGGCGTGCGGACGCCGTCGCGGTCGCCGAGGTAGACGTTGTCGCCCATCCCGATCTCGTCGCCGTAGTAGAGCACCGGGGTGCCCGGCAGCGAGAAGAGGATCGCGTGCATCAGCTCGATCTCGTCCCGCCCCCCGTCGAGGAGCGGCGCGAGCCGGCGCCGGATGCCGAGGTTGAGCTTCATCCGTGGGTCGTTGGCGTACTCCGCGTACATGTAGTCCCGCTCCTCGTCCGTGACCATCTCGAGCGTCAACTCGTCGTGGTTGCGGAGGAAGAGGCCCCACTGGCAGTGGGCCGGGATCGGGGGCGTGCGGTCGAGGATCTCGACGAGCGGCCGCGCCTCTTCTCGACGCAGCGCCATGAACATCCGCGGCATCACGGGGAAGTGGAACGCCATGTGGCATTCGTCGCCGTCGCCGAAGTAGTCGACGACGTCCTCGGGCCACTGGTTCGCCTCCGCGAGGAGCACGCGGTCGGAGTACGACTCGTCGACCTCGGCACGCACCCGCTTGAGGAATTCGTGCGTCCGCGGGAGGTTCTCGCAGATCGTCCCCTCCTCCTCGAAGAGGTACGGCACCGCGTCGAGGCGGAAGCCGTCGAGTCCGAGGTCGAGCCAGAAGCGGAGCGCGTCGATGATCGCGTCGCCGACCTCGGGGTTGTCGTAGTTGAGGTCCGGCTGATGGTGGTAGAAGCGGTGCCAGAAGTACGCGCCGCGGACCGGGTCGAACGTCCAGTTCGACTGCTCGCTGTCGACGAAGATGATCCGCGCGTCCTCGTAGCGGTGCACGGTGTCCGACCAGACGTACCAGTCGGCCTTCGGCGAGTCGGGCCCCTGCCGCGACTCCTGGAACCAGGGGTGCTCGTTCGAGGTGTGGTTCATCACGAAGTCGGCGATCACTCTCATCCGCCGTTCGTGCGCGGCCTCGACGAACGCCGCGAACTCGTCGACCGTTCCGAACTCCGGCGCGACGGTGAGGAAGTCCGCGACGTCGTAGCCGCCGTCTCGCAACGGCGAGGGGTAGAACGGCAGGAGCCAGATGCAGTCGACGCCGAGCCACTCGAGGTAGTCGAGCTTCTGGCGGAGCCCGCGGAAGTCCCCGGTGCCGTCGTCGGAGGAGTCGAAGAACGCGCGCGTGTGCAGCTCGTAGAAGACGGCGGTCTTGAACCAGTCCGGCTGGGACTCGAACCAGTGCTCGCTCATGAACTCGTCCGCGAAGCGGGAATCCGCGGGAGCGGATTCCCGCCGCTTGATCCCCGCCTTCGGCGGGGCAGACCCCTGAAGGCGCCCGCGTTCGCGGTCGCAACTGCCTTGCCAGTGATGTGAGCGCTGGCCATGTGTGCGCCTGGCCGCGTGCTCATCGACCGCCCGTCACCATCACGTGCGCCTTCCCGGGGCCGAGCCGCACGTAGTTCCGGGTGCTCCAGCCATAGCTCTCGCCGGTCAGCGCGTCGACCACGTCGTACGGCTCGTGCAACCCGAGCTCCGCCGGGACGACGCAGACGCCCTCGTGAACGGCGAAGGGGTCGAGGTTGACGATCGTTAGCACGACGTCGCCGTCGAGCTCCTTCGCGTAGCCGAGCAGGTGCTCGCTCTCCGTCTCGAGCCACGCGAGCCGCTCCAGGCCCGCGCTCGTCAGCGCCGGATGGGCGCGCCGGATCTCGTTCACCCGCCCCACGAGGGGCAGGAGCGGCCCGTCGAGCGCGCGGTCGCGCACCTCGTACTTCTCGGAGTCGAGGTACTCCTCGCTGCCGGGCCGCACCGGGACGTTCTCGCAGCGCTCGTAGCCCGAGTAGATGCCGTAGCTCGGCGAGAGGGTCGCGGCGAGGACGAGCCTGCATTCGAAGGCGGGGCGCCCGCCCTGCTGGAGCGTCGCGTGGAGGATGTCCGGGGTGTTCGGCCAGAGGCTCGGCCGCAGGTACGGGGACCACTCGCGCAGCTGCTCGACGAGCTCGACGAGCTCCGGCTTCGTGTTCTTCCAGGTGAAGTACGTGTAGGACTGCGAGAAGCCCGCCTTCGCGAGGAGCGTCATCAGCGCCGGCCGCGTGAACGCCTCGGAGAGAAAGATCGTCTCGGGATGGCGCTTGCGAACGTCGGCGATCAGCCACTCCCAGAACGGGATCGGCTTCGTGTGCGGGTTGTCGACCCGGAACACCGTGACGCCGGCCTCGCACCACCGCAGCACGACGGAGCGGAACGCCTCCCACAGCCCCTTTCGGTCCTTCGTGTCCCAGTCGAAGTTGTGGATGTCCTGATAGCGCTTCGGCGGGTTCTCCGCGTACTTGAGCGAGCCGTCGGGCCGGTGCTGGAACCACTCCGGATGCTCCCGGAGCCACGGGTGGTCGGGCGAGGCCTGCAACGCGAGGTCGAGCGCGAGCTCCATCCCATGCGCGCGGAGCGCCTCGACGAGGCCGGCGAGATCGTCCTCGTCCCCGAGCGCCGGGTCGATCGCGTCGTGGCCGCCCTCGGCGGCGCCGATCGCCCAGGGGCTGCCCACGTCGCCCGAGGCAGCCCGTTCCGTGTTGTTCCGCCCCTTGCGGTTCGTGACGCCGATCGGGTGGATCGGCGGGAGGTAGAGGACGTCGAAGCCGTGCTCGGCGAGCGCGGGCACCACCTCGGCGACGCCCCGGAGCCCGCCCCAAGAGCGGGGAAAGAGCTCGTACCAGGCGCCCGCGCGCGCCCGCGCCCGCTCGACCTCGACGGGCAGCGGGTCGCTGTGCGCGGCGCCGTGCCGGTCCTCCGACCCGAGTGCATCGGCCGCCGTGCGCCACGCCTCCGGGTCGCCTGCCCCGAACAGCGCCTCGCCCTCGGCCAGCTCGCCCGTGAGGTCGGTGTGGCCGGCGGCGACCTTGCGGTCGTGCTCGTCGAGCCACGCCGCGTACCGATCGACCCACGCCTCGACCTCGAACTGCCAGCGTCCGGCCGCGTCCACGGCGAACGACCCGGCGAAGCGGTCGTTGCCAAGAAAGCGCAGCGGCTCCTCGCGCCAGCGCGCCCGTCCCCGACGATGCCGGACGACGGCGCGAAGCGGATCGTGGCCGTCGCGGACGATCGTCGCGGCGACCGCGACCCGGTCGCCGACGCAGGCCTTGGCCGGCCAGCGGCCGCAGTCCACCTGCGGCGCGACCTCGGAGATCACGATCCGGGAGGCGGTCATCCCCGGCACACGGTAAACAGTCCGCCGTGCGATTGGAGCGGTCACTCGGCGTGCAGCTGCATCCGACGTCGCTGCCCGGGGGCCGCCTCGGGCCGGAGGCGTACGCGTTCGTGGACTGGCTCCACGAGGCCGGCGCCCGGTGGTGGCAGGTGCTCCCGCTCACCCCGCCCGACACATACGGATCGCCCTATACCTCGGCATCCGCGTTCGCCGGCTGGGGTGGCCTCCTCGCCGAACCGGAGGCGCCGGTCGGCCCGGCCGAGGCGCTCGCGTTCCGTGCGAGGGAGGCCGCCTGGATCGACGACTGGGCGGAGTTCGCGGGCGAGGGCGCGCTCGAGGAGCAGGTGCGCTTCGCGCGCGAATGGGGCGCGCTTCGCGCGTATGCCGCCGATCGCGGAGTGCGGGTCGTCGGAGACGTCCCGATCTACGTCGCGGCCGGGGGCTGCGACCACGGCGCGCATCCCGAGCTGTTCCTGCCGCTCGACCAGGCCGTCGCCGGCGCGCCGCCGGACGCCCTCAACGAGCACGGTCAGCTCTGGGGAAACCCGCTCTACGACTGGGACGCGCTCGCGCGGACGGGGTACCGGTGGTGGATCGACCGGATGCACCGCGCGCTCGAGCTCGCCGACCTCTTCCGGATCGACCACTTCCGCGGCTTCGCCGCGTACTGGGCGGTGCCGGCGCGCGCAGAGAGCGCCCGCGGGGGGGCATGGCGGCCTGGCCCGGGCCGGGCGGTGTTCGACGCGGCGCGCGCGGAGCTCGGCGACCTCCCCGTCGTCGCCGAGGACCTGGGCGTGATCACGCCGGACGTCCGCCAGCTCCGCGACGCCCTCGGCTTCCCGGGCATGGCCGTGACGATCTGGGCGTTCACGGGCCGACGCGACAACCCACACCGCCTGGAGAACCACCGCCCGCGCCAGGTCGTCTACACGTCCACCCACGACACCGAGACGCTCGCGGGGGCGTTCGGCGAGCGGGATGCCTGGGAGCTCGTCGAGCTCACGCTGTCGTCCGTCGGCGAGCTCGCGATCGTCCCCGCGCAGGACGTGCTCGGCCTCGGAAACGAGGCCCGGATGAACCGGCCCGGCACGACGGGCGGTAACTGGAGCTGGAGGCTGGAGCCCGGCCAGCTCACAGCCGCGCACGCGACGCGGCTGCGCGCGGCCGCCGTCTCCGGCGGTCGCGCGCCCGCCTAGAAGAGGATCTGGAGGGCGAGGTCGGGCGGGCAGCCCCGCTCGAGCAGCGAGACGGCGCTGTGGAGGTCGACGTCCCGGTCGAGCGCGATCACGATCGCGGCCTCGGCGTCGTAGCCGGCAGCCTGCAGGCACTCGATCCGCCAGGACGTGATCCCTTCCCGCTCCCACTCGCGGCGGGAGGGCGCGATAGGTGTCTGGATTGCCATCGTGTCGTAGAAAACGCCGGACATGTGTGGAGACGCTGAAGCGCCGTTCACGCTCCATGACGTTCGTGTTGCGTTCCGGTTAGGCCGATCCGGGACGCCCAAGAGGATCCTCTTGGTCGTTCGTGGCCCAACGGGCGGTCAGTTGGTCGGCGTACGATGTTTCCCTGAGAGTCACAGGTCGGCAGGGTCGGTCGGGCAAATGTCCACGGCCTTTCCGGCCCGGCCGTGTCCCGGCCGATCCCGCACCACTCGATCTCGCGGCGGTCGGATCGCGATGCTCGGCTGTACCCGTCTTGGGGCGCACACAGCGCGAACAGCGCCGCGGCCATCGGCGAGGTCTCGAACGAGACGCGGCGCTCACGACGCTCTAGAGTCAGTGGACCGCGAAGCTGGGACCGCATGCCGACCGACACCAGGCTCGACACAGAAGAGGCAATCAAGATCGCGGCGTTCCGCGCCGTGATCCGCTCGTTCCTACGGACGAGCGAGCAGCGTGCGAGGCAGCATGGGCTCACGCCTCGCCGCCACCTGCTCCTGCTGATGATCAAAGGCGCCCCCGACGGGAGCGAGCAATCCACGGTGACCGAGCTCGCGGAGCGACTCCAGCTGGCGCAGAGCACCGTCACCGAGCTCGTCGGCCGCGCGGAGCGCGTCGGGCTGATCGAGCGAGAGCGCTCCGAGCGCGACCTGCGCGTCGCGCACCTGCGCCTTACCGACGAAGGGGAGCGGCGGCTCGCGCGCGCCGTGCTCGGGATCGAGCGCGAGCGGCACGATCTGCGGCGCCGTCTCGACGAGCTCGACGGCGCGTAGCCGTCGGCTCAGAACTCAGTCGATGGGCTCGAGGGGAAGACGCGCCGCGACCCGGCTCTCGCCACCGACGCGGTAGGCAACGTCGACCGAGTCGTCCTTCCCGTACGACCCCGCGATCCCGAGCACCATTGACGTCCACCGTCCTGCACCGACCTTCTCCCGGTGGAGCGGACGCTCGAACTCCAGTGCTCCGTCACGCACGACGAAGTCGACGCCTTCCTCCTGCGCGACGCCGTTCACATAGACGTCGAACGGGCGCTGCACGTCACCGGGCAGGCTCACACGGGTTCGTCGGCGCGGGGCTTCGGCCACCTTCATAGAATGCCTCCAATCGTGCGATTGCTTCGCCCCTTCGCGGTGGTCGCCGCCATGGTCGCGTCGGCCGTGCTCGCCGCGCCGGCCCTCGCGGGGAACGGCGGGTTCGCTCCTGTCCCGCCCGAATCGCCCAACGCGAACGGGATCCACCAGAGCTACCTCTTCATCTCGATCTTCTGCTTCGCGATCTTCCTGCTCGTCGAGGGGCTCCTGATCACGTTCGTGATCCGCTACCGGCGACGGAAGCGGCCCCGGCATGCGGACGGCGCGCAGATCCACGGCGCGAGCCGGCTCGAGCTCACCTGGACGCTCGGGCCCGTCCTCATCCTCTTCGTGATTGCCGCGTTCGTGTTCGCCAAGCTCCCGGCGATCCAGGACGTGCCGAGCGCCTCCGCCGGCACCCCGAACCTCGTCGTCGACGTGATCGGGACGCAGTTCACGTGGCAGTTCCGGTACCCGAACGGCGTCGTCGCCTTCGACACCATGCGAGCGCCGGTGGGCCGCACGGTGGAGCTCGACGTGACGGCGCCGGACTGGGACGTCATCCACTCGTGGTGGATCCCTGCGCTCGCCGGGAAGATCGACGCGATCCCGGGCAGGGTCAACAAGACGTGGTTCCAGGCGAAGCGGACGGGGGTCTTCCAGGGCCAGTGCGCGGAGCTCTGCGGGATCTTCCACGCGAAGATGCTCGCCTCGGTCGAGGTGATGTCCGCCGACGAGTTCGACACGTGGCTCGCGCAACAGCGGCAGGAGCAGGACGCCGGCACTGGGCCGCTCGGCGAGGAGATGTGGAACGCGACGTGCGCGAAGTGCCACGGCGCCGCCGGCGAGGGGGACTACGGCCCGAAGATCGCGGGAACGGCGCTCGTCGGCGACCCGCAGGCGGTCGAGCAGGTCATCCGGAACGGCTTCGGCCAGATGCCGCCCGTCGGCCGCGACTGGACCGACGACGAGGTGAGGGCGATCACGACGTACCTGAAGGAGAACCTTGGCAGTCAGGGCTGAGCAGCCGAGCATCCCCGCCTGGCAGCGCGGCAAGGTCGCGAGCTGGCTGGTCACGGTCGACCACAAGCGGATCGGGATCCTCTACATCGGCACGGCCGGGGTCTTCTTCGCGATCTCGGGCTTCCTCGCGCTTCTGATCCGCACGCAGCTCGCGCGCCCCGACAGCGGCGTGATCACCGGCAACTCGTACAACGAGGTCGTCACCATGCACGGCACCGGGATGGTGTTCTTCGTGATGGTCCCGGTGCTCGCCGGGCTCGCGAACTTCCTCGTGCCGCTCCAGATCGGCGCGCCCGACATGGCGTTCCCCCGGCTGAACGCGCTCTCGTACTGGCTCTACGCGTTCGCCGGGCTCGTCTTCCTGAGCTCGTTCTTCGCCTCCGGCGGCGCGGCCAACACCGGCTGGACGGCCTACCCGCCGCTCTCGCTCGAGGCGCTCGGAAACGGTCAGGACCTGTGGATCCTCTCGATCCACATCCTCACGATCTCGTCCGCGGTGGGCGCGATCAACTTCATCGTCACGATCCACAACATGCGCACCCGCGGCATGTCGTGGATGCGGATTCCCCTGTTCGTGTGGTCGGTCGAGGTCTACGCGTGGCTGCTGCTCGTCGTGCTGCCCGTACTCTCCGCGGGGCTGACGATGCTGCTCCTCGAGCGGCAGTTCCCCGACACGTTCCACTTCTTCCGACCGGAGGGGACGGGCGCGGGCGGCTCACCGATCCTGTTCCAGCATGTCTTCTGGTTCTTCGGGCACCCCGAGGTGTACATCATGGTGCTGCCCGTGTTCGGGATCATCTCCGAGGTCATCCCGGTCTTCGCGCGCAAGCCGATCTTCGGCTACAAGGCGGTCGCGTTCTCGACCGTGGCGATCGGCTTCTTCTCGATGCTCGTGTGGGCGCACCACATGTTCGCGGTGGGTATGCCGACGTACCTGAACATCTGGTTCATGCTCGCATCGATGGTGATCGCGGTCCCCACGGGGATGAAGATCTTCAACTGGCTCGCGACGCTCTGGCGGGGAAACATCACGCTCGAGACGCCGATGCTGTTCTGCCTCGGCTTCCTCAGCGTGTTCACGATCGGCGGCCTCTCCGGCATCTACCTCGCCGCGTTCCCGGTCGACTGGCAGGTCACGGACACGTACTTCGTCGTCGCCCACTTCCACTACGTGCTGTTCGGCGGCTCGATGATGGGGCTGCTCGGCGGCCTGTGGTACTGGTGGCCGAAGATCTTCGGGCGCTTCCTCTCCGAGCGCCTCGGCAAGTGGGCGTTCGGACTGATCTTCGTCGGCTTCAACCTCACGTTCTTCCCGCAGCACCTCGTCGGGCTGCTCGGGATGCCGCGCCGCATCTATACGTACCGCGACGACGGGCTGTGGGAGGCCTACAACATGGTCTCGACGATCGGCTCGTACGTGATGGGGATCGGCTTCCTCGTCGTCCTCGCGGCGATCGTGAAGAGCGTCAACGGCCGCCGCGCGGGGAACGACCCGTGGCAAGCGGACACGCTCGAGTGGTACACGACCTCGCCTCCGCCGCCGCACAACTTCGACGAGGTGCCGTACGTGACGAGCGCGCGGCCCCTGTACGACCTGCGCCGAAAGCTCGAGGAGGCGCGCTGATGAGGACCGACCGGGCACCCGGGCCGCTGCTGCGCGCGACCGCCGCCGCCGCAGCGCTCGCCGCAGGGACCGTCGTCGCGAGCGCCGCGCTCGAGCTCGGCGAGGCGCACTGGGCTGCGACCCTCGTCGCGCTGCCGCTCCTCGTCGCCGTGCTCGTCGCCGCGCTCGTCGCGTACCCGCGGCTCGTCGTGCCCGCCGCGGTCGCGCTCGCGTCGATGCTCCTCGCGATCGCGACGGGCGGCCTCGTCGCGTGGGCAGACGATGCGGGCTGGGCGGTGGCCGTCCACGTCGCCGCCGCCGGCGGCGCGCTCGCCGCGTCGCTCGTGACGCTCGTCGTCTCCTTCCGCGGTGAGGCGTTGCCGTTCGGGCCATGGCGCGACTACGTGACGCTGACGAAGCCGCGCATCATGTCGCTCCTGCTCGTAACGGGCGCCGCTGGGATGTTCGTCGGCGCGAGCGGCTGGCCGGGAGGGGTCGAGCTCGCGACGATGCTGGTCGGGCTCGCGCTCGCCTGCGGCGGCGCGAGTGCCTTGAACCACGTGATCGACCGTGACATCGACAAGCTGATGGGCGCTCGAACGGCGTCACGTCCGGTCGCCTCGGGCCGGGTGCCTGCCCCGCGTGCCCTCGAGTTCGGGCTCGTTCTCTCCGCCCTCTCGTTCGTCCTGCTCGCCTCGGCGGTGAACATCCTGACGGCCGTCCTCGCGCTCGTCGGCAACCTGTTCTACGTCGTCGTCTACACCGGCTACCTGAAGCGCTCGACCGACCAGAACATCGTGATCGGCGGCGCCGCAGGAGCGGTTCCGCCACTCGTCGGCTACGCGGCGGCGACGGGCAGCCTCGCGCTTCCCGCGGTGTGGCTCTTTCTCATCGTGTTCCTCTGGACGCCGCCGCACTTCTGGGCGCTCGCCCTGATGCTGAAGGACCACTACCGCGCGGCGAACGTGCCGATGCTCCCCGGGACGCGCGGCGACGGCGAGACGAGGCGTCAGATCCTCCTGTACTCCCTCGGGCTCGTCGCGTTCACCATCGTCGTCGGTGTCTGGCTCGGCCCGCTCTACACGATCGTGGCCGCGGCGCTCGGCGCCTACTTCGTGCTGCTCGCCTGGCGACTGCGCCGTGACGGCACCCGCCGCGACGCCGTCGTCCTCTTCCACTACTCGCTCGCGTACCTCGCGCTCCTCTTCGTGGCCGCGGCGATCGACCCGCTGGTGCTGTAGGTGGCGATGATCTCGCCCGAGCTCGCGCGCAAGAACAACCGCTTCGGCCTCGCCCTGGCGGCGCTCTTCGTCGCGATCTTCGTCGGGGCGTGCCTGATCGCGCTCCTGTACCTCCAGGTCGACTAGCGAGACCCGCATGGGCGCGGACCTCGATCTTGCGCTCCGACTCGCCGACGTCGCGGACGAGATCGCGCTCTCGCGCTTCCGCGCACGCGACCTCGTCGTCGAGACGAAGCCCGATCAGACGCCCGTGACCGAGGCCGACAGGGCGGTCGAGACCGAGCTGCGGACGATCCTCGGCGTCGAGCGCCGCCGCGACGCCATCCTCGGTGAGGAAGAAGGGCAGACGGGATCGAGCGCGCGCCGCTGGATCGTCGATCCGATCGACGGGACGCGGAACTACCTGCGCGGGGTTCCCGTCTGGGCGACGCTGATCGCGCTCGAGGACCACGGGCAGGTCACGGTCGGCGTCGTCTCCGCTCCCGCGCTTCACCGGCGCTGGTGGGCGGAACGAGGCGCGGCCGCCCACGCGAACGGCGACGTCGTCCGCGTCTCGCGCGTCGCCCGGCCGGAGGATGCCGTGCTCACGTTCGCCCTGGAGCAGTCGCTCCCGCGCCTCGCGGGCCGCGCCTGGCACGCGCGCGGCTACGGCGACTTCTGGAGCCACATGCTCGTCGCCGAGGGCGCCGTCGACGGCGCGATCGACGCGATCGGCGTCTCGGTCTGGGACCTCGCCGCCGTGCAGGTGATCGTCGAGGAGGCGGGCGGGACGTTCACGGACTTCGCGGGCGAGCACCGGATCGACGGAAACAGCGCGATCTCGTCGAACGGCCTGCTTCACGCCGACCTGCTCGAGGCCGTGCGCGAGCTCGACCGGTGACTCAGCGAGCGGCTGCCGCGCGAACCGCGGCCTCGTAGACCGGGTCTCGGGCGTACACGTCGAGCTCGGCTGAGAGGAGATCGCTGGCCGCGACGGGAGGGCTCGGAGCGGGCTCGACCGGCTCGCCGTCGACCCGCACCGCCTGCAGCACCTCGGCGTCGCTCCGCGACAACGAGACCGGGTGACGCAAGCGCGAACGGAGCCAGCCGGCCAGGAGAAGCGCGTCCGCGCGCGGCCCCTCGACGGCAAGACGCTGGGCTTTCCGGATCCCCGGCCAGCGCCCGGCGAGCGCGACGCGCCACGGCAGCGTCCGCCGCCAGGCGATGTCGGACGTCGCGACGCGGTCGAAGACTCCGACGAGCGGCCGGTAGGCGCCCGGGAGCCCCGCCCATTCCGACGAGTCGACGACGAGCCTGTCGGCGACCCCGGCGAGCTCGCCGAAGGCGCTGCCGTCCCAGTCGGGCCGCCCGCGCCAGCGGCAGAAGGCCGGTAGGTCGGAGATGAGGAGCGGCAGCACCAGCGAGGCGGGATGACGCGCCGCGTCGCCGCGCATCCGGATCTCGATCACCTCCGAGAGCGCCTCGCGTCCTCCGCCGAGCCCGAATGCGCGGACGGTCGCGTCCGTCTCGATCTCGCTGCGTCGACCTGGCAGGGGAACGAGGAAGATCGTCCTGGCCGGATGCCGCTCGGCGAGGCCGGCGAGGACCCGGCGCGCGCGACCGACCCACGCGGGCGGTGCCCAGACGAGATGGGTCATCGTGCTCGTGCGGAGCAGCGGGACGCCGTCGGTCTCCTGCTCGCAACGGCTCCGCGCGAGCTTCCGCTCGATCTCAGCGACGGCGCCCATCAGTGCCTCCGCCAGGAGCGGCCGTCACGGTGGAGCAACTCGTCGGCGAGCCCCGGCCCCCAGCTTCCCGCCGCGTAGTTCGGGAACGTCGGACGGTCGCGCGCCCAGGCGCCGACCATCGCGTCGACGAGCTTCCACTGCTCCTCGACCTCGTCCTCACGGGTGAACAGCGTCTGGTCGCCGAGCATCGCGTCGAGAATCAACCGCTCGTAGGCCTCGGGCACGCCTTCCCTGAACGCGCCGCCGTAGAGGAAGTCCATGTGCACCGTGCGGATCGACATCCCCGCGCCGGGCACCTTCGCGCCGATCGCGAGGGACACGCCCTCGTCGGGTTGCACGTGGACGACCAGCACGTTCGGCCGCAGGCCGTCGCCGGCGATCGCCTCGAAGGGCGGGTGCGGCGCCTGCTTGAAGTGGATCGCGATCGTCGTCTCGCGCCGCGCGAGACGCTTGCCCGCCCGGACGTAGAAGGGCGTGTCCGCCCACCGCCAGTTGTCGACGTAAAGCTTCGCCGCGACGTACGTATCGGTCAGCGAATGCGGGTCGACACCCGGCTCCTCGCGGTACGAGACCACCTCCTCGCCCTCGACGTAGCCACGGCCGTACTGCCCGCGGACGACCGACCTCGGGCCCGGGGTGGGCATCGCGCGCAGCACCTTGACCTTCTCGTTCCGCACCGCCTCCGCGGTGAAGTCGATCGGCGGCTCCATCGCGGTCAGCGCGAGCAGCTGCAGCAGGTGGTTCTGGAAGATGTCCCTGACCGCGCCGGCCCGCTCGTAGTAGCCGGCCCGGCTCTCGATCCCCATCGTCTCGGCCACGGTGATCTGCACGTGGTCGATCAGCTGCCGGTTCCAGAGCGGCTCGAAGATCCCGTTCGCGAACCGGAGTGCCATGAGGTTCTGGACGGTCTCCTTGCCGAGGTAGTGGTCGATGCGGAAGACCTCGTCCTCGGCGAACCAGCGCCTGATCGAGGTTGTCAGGTCGCGAGCGGACGCGAGGTCGTGGCCGAACGGCTTCTCGACGATCACGCGCGCCCAGCCCTCCCGCTCGCGGCGCTCCCCGACCTCGCGGATCACGACCGGAAACGCCTGCGGGGGGACCGCCAGGTAGTGCAGTCGGTTGCCGCCCGTGCCGCGGGTCCGGTCGAGCTCGTCGAGCATGTCACCGACACGGTCTTCGCCCGTGTCGTCCGCGAAGTCGGTCGCGACATAACGCACACCCGCTGCGAGTTTCTCGAACACGTCGGTGCGGAAGGGGTCGCGCGAGAACGCCTTCACCGCCTTCCGCATCGTCGAGACGAACTGCCTGCTCGACTCCTCGGTCCGGGCGACGCCGACCACCGCGAACCGGTCCGGGAGGAGCCGCCTGTAGGCCAATGAGTAGAGCGCCGGGAAGAGCTTCCGCTTCGTCAGGTCGCCCGAGGCGCCGAACACGACGAGCGCGCAGGGATCCGGCGTGCGCCGGATGCCAAGGCCGGCTTCGAGCGGGTTCGCCATGCGCGTGCGAGCGCTAGCGGGCGCCGACAGCGGAGACCTTGTCCTCGATGCCGCCCAACAGCTCGGCGAACGAGTCGACGAACTTCCTGACGCCCTCTGCCTCGAGGGTCTCGACGACGTCGTCGTAGTCGACCCCGGCGGCGCCGAGCTCGTCGAGGAGCGTATGCGCCTCGTCCAGCCCTGTTTCGAGTGTCTCCCGGATCTCGCCGTGGTCCTGGAACGCCTGGATCGTCTCGAGCGGCATCGTGTTCACGACGTCGCGCCCGATCAGCTCCTCGACGTAGAGGACGTCGCGGTACGCGGGGTTCTTCGTCGAGGTCGACGCCCAGAGGCACCGCTGGGAGCGCGCGCCCTTGGAGAGGAGGAAGTCCCATCGCTCGCCCGAGAAGGCGTCCTTCCAGTGCGCGTAGGCGAGCCTCGCGTTCGCGACCGCGAGCTTGCCCTGCAGATCGGTGCGGCCCACCTCCGCCAGCCGACGGTCGGCCTCCGTGTCGACGCGGGAGACGAAGAAGCTCGCGACGGAGTTGACGGTCGACGGGTCGCCACCCCCCGCGACGAGCCGCTCGAGCCCGCGCAGATAGGCCTCCGCGACGGCGGCGTAGCGCTTCAGCGAGAAGATCAGCGTGATGTTGATCGAGCGGCCTGCGGCGATCGAGTCCTCGATCGCGCCGAGACCCGGCTCGGTGGCCGGGATCTTCACGTAGAGGTTCGGCCGGTCGACTTCCTTGTGGAAGCGGGTCGCCTGAGCGAACTGCGCCTCGCGGTCGTAGGCGATACGCGGATCGACCTCCATCGACACGTACCCGTCGATCCCGGCGGTGCGATCCCACACCGGCCGGAACAGGTCGCAGGCGTCGCGGATGTCCTCCAGCGCGAGCGCGAAGAACAGCTCGACCGGGTCGTTGATCCCCTTCTTCGCCTCGCGGAGCTGCTCGTCGTACCAGTCGCCCTCGGCGAGCGCCTTCTGAAAGATCGTCGGGTTCGACGTGACGCCGACGACCGCGTCGTCGGCGATCAGACGGGCGAGCTCGCCCGTCTCGAGCAGCTCGCGCGAGAGCGAGTCCATCCAGACGCTCACGCCGTGCCCGCTGAGCTCGTGCAACCTCGATGTGGCCATGGTCGACCTCCGTCCTTCGCTTCAGCCGTCGACGAGCCGTTCGAGCTCCTCGACCATCTCCAACCGTGCCAGATAGCGCCCCTCCCCGACGAACGTCGCCGCGAGGAAGCGCTGCACGAGCTCCGTCGCGAGTGACGGCCCGACGATCTCCGAGCCGAGGCAGAGCACGTTCATGCTGTCGTGCTCGACGGCCTGGTGCGCCGAATACGAGTCGTGGCACATCGCCGCGCGGATCCCCCGGATCTTGCAGGCGGCGATCGAGACGCCCGCGCCCGACCCGCAGACGAGGACGCCGCGTTCAGCCTCGCCGCGCAGGATCGCGTGACCGACCGCCTTCGCCGTCTCGGGATAGTCGATCCGCACCGCGTCCGTGTCGACGCCGAGGTCGACCGGCTGGTGCCCAGCCGCCTGCACGGCGGCGATCACCGTGTCCCGGAGACGGACCCCGCGGTGGTCGAATCCGAGCGCGACCTTCACGTCACACGAGGCGCCTGACGGCGTCCGCGACTGCCTCGGCGGTCAGCCCGAGCTCCTCGTACACCCGCGGCCCCGGCGCCGAGGCGCCGAAGCGGTCGACGCCGATCCGCACCCCGTCCTCGCCGACCCACCGCTCCCAGCCGAAGGTGATCCCCGCCTCGATCGAGACGCGGGCACGGACCGACGGCGGCAGCACCTCCTCGCGGTACGCGGCGTCCTGCTCGTCGAAGAGCTCCCAGCACGGCAGCGAGACGACGCGGGTGTTCGCCTCGAGCGAACGGGCGGCCTCGAGCGCGAGCGAGACCTCCGAGCCGGTCGCCAGGACGATCGCGTCCGGCGCGGTCGACGAGTCGCGCTGCCAGAGGACGTACCCGCCGCGGAGCGGCCCCTCGGTCGTCGACGCGAGACCCTCGCCGCCGAGCACCGGCAGCTTCTGGCGGCTCAACGCGAGCGCGACGGGCCCGCCCTCGCGCTCCAACGCGATCCGCCACGCTGCGACGGTCTCGTTCGCGTCTCCCGGCCGGATGACCCAGAGGTTCGGGGATCGCCCGGAGGCTCATCACGTGCTCGACGGGCTGATGCGTCGGCCCGTCCTCGCCGAGGCCGACCGAGTCGTGCGTCCAGATCCACATCACCGGCAGTCGGGAGAGGGCGGAGAGGCGCACCGACGGGCGCATGTAGTCGGAGAACACGAGGAACGTCGAGCCGTACGGCTTGAGCATCGCGGGCTCGACGGCGATTCCGTTCACGATCGAGCCCATCCCGTGCTCGCGGATGCCGAACGGGACGTTGCGCCCGACGTGGGTCGCGGAGAACGTCCCCGTCCCGATGAACTCGGTCTTCGTGGACTCGACCAGGTCGGCGGCCCCGCCGATCTGCGTGGGGGTGAACGGGCGGAGCGCCTGCATCACGGTCTTCCCCGCGTCGCGGGTCGCGATCTCGTCGCCCGCCTCGAACGAGGGCAGCGCGTCGAGCCAGCCGTCGCGCGGGCGCCCCTCGAGGTCGCGCTCGCGCTCCGCGGCGACATCCGGCCATGCCTCGCGCCAGGTCGCGACTTGCGCCTCCCACTCCTCGCGCGCGGCCGTGCCCCGTTCGGCGACGCCGGCCATGTGCTGGCGCACCTCGTCGGGCACGACGAAATCCTCGTCCGGATCCCAGCCGAGGATCTCCTTGGTCGCGCGCACCTCGTCCTCGCCGAGTGGCGCGCCGTGCGCCTTGGCCGTGTCCATCGCGTTCGGCGCCGGGTAGGCGATGTGGGAGCGGACGACGATCAGCGAGGGGCGCGCCGTGTCGCTCCGCGCCTCCGCGAACGCCGCGCGAAGCGCGTCGAGGTCGTTCGGGTCGGCGACGTGCTGCACCTGCCAGCCGTTCGCCTCGAAGCGGGCGCCCGTGTCCTCGCGGTCGAAGCTGAGGGCCGTCGTGCCGTCGATCGTGATGTGGTTGTCGTCGTAGACGAAGACGAGGCGGCCGAGCCCGTGCTGCCCCGCGATCGACGCGGCCTCCTGGGAGACCCCCTCCATCAGGTCGCCGTCGGAGCAGATCCCGTAGACCCACGAGTCGACGATCGTGTGGCGCGGCCGGTTCCAGCGGTCGGCGAGGAAGCGCTGCGCAAGGGCCATGCCGATCGCGTTCCCCACGCCCTGCCCGAGCGGGCCCGTCGTCGTCTCGATCCCCGGCGTGTGATGGAGCTCAGGATGCCCCGGGGTGCGTGACCCCCACTGGCGGAACTGCTTCAGGTCGTCCAGCGTGAGGTCGTAGCCGCAGAGGTGCAGCGCGGCGTACTGGAGGATGCACGCGTGCCCGGCCGAGAGGACGAACCGGTCGCGTCCGGGCCACTCCGGCGCCTTCGGGTCGTGCCGCAGCTCCTCCGCGTAGAGGACGTAGGCGACGGGCGCGAGCGCCATCGCCGTGCCCGGATGGCCGGCGTTTGCCTTCTGCACCGCGTCCATCGCGAGAACGCGGATCGTGTCGATGGTCAGCTGCGCGGGGTCCGTCGCCCGACTCACCCGGCCAACACTACGCAGGAGACGTGCCTCGGGCGCCGACTGCCTCAGTCGGTCGCATGTTCTCGTCGGCGAGCCTGGTCGGGTCGTCGATCACCGGCCGCTCCCGGATCAGCGTCTCGAGCTCCGCGACGAGGTCGGCGGCCTGCCCGTGGACGACGGCGCCCACCAGACGCTTCTCGTCGGTGAGGTGGAAGCCGAGGACGCGCCCCTCGGCGACCGAGCCTCGCAGGACGCACTCCGTCGCAGGCTCCACGTCGCCGAGCACCTGGAACTTCTTGTCGAAGAGCTGCGTGAAGAACACCGGCAGCTCGTCGTATGCGGCGCGGGCGCCCGCGAGCTGGCGCCCCAGGTGGCCGCCCTGGGCATTCGCGTTCGACCAGTGCTCGATGCGCCGCAGGCGCCCCGAGGTCGGGTCGGGGTAGCGGGCGACGTCGCCCACGGCGTAGACGTCCGGCAGCGACGTGCGGAAGCGCTCGTCGACGACGATCCCGTCGTCCACCTCGGCGCCTGCGTCGTTTGCGAGCTCGACGTTCGGCATGACTCCAATGCCCACGATCGCGAGATAGCCCTCGATGGTCGATCCGTCCTTGGTCTTCGCACCGGTCAGCAGCTTCCCGTTGCCGGTGAGCTCGGCGAGCTCCGTCCCGAGGAGAACCTCGACGCCCTCGTCGCGGTAGAGGTCGGCCAGCTGGGCCGACAGCTCCGGCGCGCGGAGCTGGGGCATCAGCTGCGGCCCCATCTCGATCAGCGTTACGTCGAGGCCGCGCAGGCGCAGCGACGCCGCCGATTCGGCGCCGATGAAGCTGCCCCCGACGACGATCGCGGCGTGCGCCTCCTCGGCGGCCGTGCGCACCGCGTCGGCGTCGGCGAGCGTCCGGTAGGTGTGCACGCCGACGAGGTCGGCGCCGGGCAGCGGGAGCGGCCGCGGCCGCGCACCCGTCGCGAGCACGAGCCTCGTGTATGGAATCTCCTCGCCGCCCTCGAGGACGACGACGTGCGCGTCGGGATCGATCCGCTCGGCGCGGGCGCCGAGCCGCAACTCGACCACCTCGTCCTCGTATTCCTCGGCCGGCCGGACGTAGGTCCCCTCCCGTTCGACCTCCCCGCGGAGAAAGCCCTTGGTCAGCGGCGGCCGGTGGTACGGAGGGTCGGGCTCGGAGGCGACGACCGTCACTGACGCCTCGCCTCCGGCGGCGCGGTACTCGGTGACGAGCTTGCCCGCGGCGAGCCCGCCACCGACGACGACGATGGTGTCGGATTCGGTTGCCATGAGGGGATCAGTACCCGGTCCGGGCGGTTCCGTACCCCTGCGGGACGCGCGCGCGGCTCAGGCCGGCGGAAGGGGCGCCTCGGGCATCGTCGAGAAGCCCTTGCGGCGCATCTCGCCCCAGTCGCGGCGCCCGCGGAGCAGGTCGAAGAAGCCGAGGAATCGCCAGAACGCGACGATCTGGCGGTAGCCCACGTTCTCGACGAACGAGAACCCGATCAGGCGGGCGATCTCCCGGCCCTCGCGATGGCGCCGGAAGCTGTGCTCCTCGAGCGTCAACGCGGCCAGGCTGAGAAGGACGCCGAGCAGGATCGCGACGACGAGGAAGCCGACCAGGAAGACGCCGGAGAGACCGCCCGCCAGCCACCAGAGGACGATCGCCGGCACGCCGAGCACCTCGACGAGGGGGCCGAGGAACTCGAACAGCAGGAAGTACGGCACGGCGGCCCACCCGAGCGTCCCGTAGCGGCTGTTGCCCGCGACGCGGCGGTGACGCCACAGTGTCTCGCCGAGACCCCGGTGCCAACGGCGTCGCTGACGCGAGAGCTGTCCCATCGTCTCCGGTGCCTCGGTCCAGCAAACCGGGTCGGGGACGAACACGATGCGGTAGCGCTCCCCCCGCTCCCGTAGGTGCCGGTGGAGCCGTACGACCAGCTCGATGTCCTCCCCCACGGTGTCGCTCGAGTACCCGCCCACCGTCTCGATCAACGAGCGACGGAAGAGCCCGAACGCGCCGGAGATGATCAGCAGCGCGTTCATCCGGCTCCAGCCGACCCGGCCGATCAGAAAGGCACGGAAGTACTCGAGCACCTGCAGGGTCGCGAGTCGGCTCCGTGGCAGGCGGACGTCGTACACGCGGCCGTGGTCGATCCGACAGCCGTTGGCGATGCGGACGATCCCGCCGGTCGCGACGACGACGTCCGGCTCCGCCACGACCGGCCGGACAACCCTGAGAAGGGAGTCCTCCTCGAGGATCGCGTCGGCGTCGATCGCGAGCACGTACGGGTAGCGCGAGGCGTTCACCGCGGCGTTCAGCGCGTCCGCCTTGCCGCCGTTCTCCTTGTCGACGACCCACAGGTGACGGTGGCGCCGCGAGACGTACACGCCCCGGATCGACGCGGTCGGTAGCAGGACGCGGAGTGCCTTGCGCACCGGCACGAGGTCGAAGGCCTCGCAGAGCCGTTCCAGCGTCGCGTCGCTCGAGCCGTCGTTGACGACGATCACCTCGTGGAGCGGATAGCGCAGCGCGAGCAGCGAGCGAACGCTCTCGACGATCGTCCGCTCCTCGTCGTGGGCCGGCACGAGCACCGAGACGGGAGGCGTGACCGGGGAGGAGAAGACCTCGTCGTCCGGAGCGTGCCCGCGGGCGCGCAGGTGTCGGTTCAGGTCGCGCCACGCGATCGCGGTGAACGCGAGATAGACGACGTTGAGCGTCGCGAAGTAGACGAGGGTGATCGTCGCGAGCGCGATCGCGAAGTCGTGGAGCCAGCTCATACGCGGAGGAGGTCGGCGGCCTCGTGGAGGTGCGGGCCTGCGCCCGGCTCATCGGCCGCTGCGAGGAGGACATCGGGGTCGATGCGGGAGAGCGCCTCGGCCGCCGCCCGGGCGGCCTCGAAGCGGTCCTCGCGGGCCTGCCTCACCAGCCGCGGGATCGCAGCATGCTCCCCCACCTGGCCGAGCGCGCGTGCCGCGTGCAACCGTACGAAGTAGATTCGATCGTCGAGCGCCTGCGTCAGGACGTCCGCCCCGTCCGCCGAGGCGAGCCGGCCGAGCGCGCCCGCCGCGCGCGCGCGAACCTCCGCCGCGGGGTCGCCGACCGCCTCGATCACAGCCGCGTCGTCCGAGGCGTCGCCGAGCCAGCCGAGCAGCTCGATCGCGACGGCGCGCAGGTTCTGGTCGGGATCGTGGACGAGCGTGCGGAGGACCGGAAGCGTTCCAGGGCCTATGTCGAGAAGTGCCCGGAACGCGATCGCGCGCGGCACGGTGCCGTCGACGAGTGTCCGGACGAGGGGCTCGGCCGCCTCGGGCGCACCAAGCCGGCCGAGGCTGCGAGCCGCCGCCGCGCGAACGTCCGGGTCACGGTCGTCGAGCCGCCGCAGAATCGCCGCCGCGGCCTCGGGGCAGGCCATGTCACCGAGCCGGAAGGCAGCGGTGGCGCGGCGCCAGCCACGGGGGTCGCGGAGCGCGCGGATCTCAGCGGCGTATGCCTCCGTCCCGGCGAAGTACTCGCCGATCCGCTCCCGAGCCTCGCCGCTCACACTCCGCGAGAGCCTGCCGATCGACTCGGCAAGGGTCGCCCGCTCCTCGGCGTCCAACCCCCGTTCCTCGACCTGGTCGCCGTCGACCAGCGCGAGCGCCAGCGGACGCAACCGCGCCTCCAGCTCGTTCCGTCGGCGCTCCGCGCGGGCGAGAGACATCCGGCGTGTGACGAGGGCGATGAGGAACAGCACGCTGAGGACGGCGAGGACCAGCGCGCCGATGCCGAGGACCTCGAGCATCGCTACCGCCGTCCGAGCACGGCCTGGACGCGCGCGCTCAGCTCGCGTGGGCTGAACGGCTTCCGGATGTAGTCGTCCGCGCCGGCGAGGAACCCCTCCTGCACGTCGGCGTCCTGCGCCTTGGCCGTCAGGAGGATGACGGGGATCCCCGCGGTCGCCGGGTCGCCCCGGAGCCGCCGCGTCGCCTCGAGCCCGTCGAGGCTCGGCATCATCACATCGAGCACGGCGAGCGCCGGCGACAGCTCGCCGGCGAGCCTCACGGCCTCCGCGCCGTCCGTGGCCGTCGCGACGGCGTACCCCGACCGCTCGAGGCGATACCGCACGAGATCGAGGATGTCCGGATCGTCGTCCGCGACGAGAACGAGGGGGGCGGGGACTGACTCGCTCACTCGATCGAGCTATCGGCGTGGCGAGCGACGGGCTTGAGCGCCGGAAAGCGAGCGGCGCGCTCGGCGAGGGGCAGGAGGAGCCGGAAGGTCGCCCCCGAGCCCTCGCTGTCCACGAGCTCGAGCGAGCCGCCATGCGCCTCGGCGATCCGCCGCGACACGGCGAGGCCGAGGCCGGTGCCCGGGATCTCCCGCGCAATCGCGTCACGGCTGCGGAAGAACCGCTCGAACAGGCGGCCGCGCTCGTCGGCGGGGATGCCCGGCCCCGAGTCCTCCACGTCGATCGCGCACGCCTTCCCGGTACGCGCGACGCGCACAGCGATCGACCCTCCCTCGGGAGTGAACTTCACCGCGTTCGAAAGGAGGTTGTCGAGCACCTGGCCGGTCCGCATGACGTCGGCATGCAGAAGCAACCCTTCCTCGCCCGCGAGGTCGATTGCGATCGACTTCCCGGCGGCGGCGGGCTCGATGCGCTCCAGGCTCTCCCTCAACACCTCGTCGAGGTCGGCGTCGCCCAGGTTCAGCGACACCCCGTCGTTCGCCGACTGCTGGAGGAGCAGCAGGTCGTCGACGAGCCGCGCGAGCCTGGCTGCGTTGCGCTGGACGACCTCCAGGAGCTGCATGCTGTCGTCGCCGAGCGGTGCGAGATCGTCCTCGAGCAGCTCCGCATACCCCGTGATCGCCGCGAGGGGCGTGCGGAGCTCGTGGGAGACGGTGGCGACGAACTCGTCCTTCGCCCGCGCGGCCGCGCGTTCCGGGGTCGTCTCGCGCAGCGAGAAGATCCGCCCCATCAGCACCCCGCCCGCGCCGCGCACAGACGCCGTGCGGCCCACGAACGAGCGGCCGCTCTCGGCCAGGGTGAACTCACCGACGTGCTCCCCTTCGGGGTCGACCGCGACGGCCTCGAGCAGCTGCCGGTAGGCCTCGGACGACGTCGTCAGGCGCGAGAGCCGGTCGACCCGGTCCCAGATCGTCCCCAGCCCGCCGAGGCCGATCTCGGCCCAGAACGCATCCATGGCCGCGTTCGAGAAGAGCACCTCGCCCCGGAGGTCGGTCATCAGGATCCCGTCCGTCGCCGCGTCGAGCACGGCGCGGCTCTGGGCGAGGAGCCGCTCCCGCTCGGCTTCGGCGACGCGGCGCTCCGTGAGATCGAGAACCGTCCCGAGATAGCCCTCCGCCTTGCCCTGCTCGCCACGCAGCGCGACGGCGCGGCAGGCGACCCACACGACCGACCCGTCGGGGCGGCGGAAGCGGTACTCGACCGCGAACGGCGTGTCGTCGGCGACCAGCGCCTCCCAGGCGTCTGATACCTGCCGTGCGTCGTCCGGATGGACCGCGCGCAGCCAGCCGTCGCCATGCGCGTCCTCACCGGACAGCCCGGTGAGCTCCCGCCACTTCGAGTTGACGAAGATGCACGCGCCCGCTTGATCCGTCGCGAAGATGCCCACAGGCGCGCTTCCCACGAGGGTTCCCGTGAAGTCCGCCTGACGGCGAAGCTCACGCTCGAGCTCCTTCCGTGCGCTCAGGTCGAACGCGACCCCCATGAAGCCCTCCTGGCTGCCGTCGCTCGCGAGCATGGCGGTGACCGTGAGCGACACCGGGATGCGACTGCCGTCCTTCCGGACGTACGTCCACTCCCTCGTCTCGGCGAGGTTGCGCCGTGCCGCCGCGACGAGGACCTCGAAGCCCGGCGACACGCCGAGCTCTCTCGCGCGCGCCGCGACCTCCGGCGGGTCGTGGATCAGCGCTGGAGTCTCGTGGCCGACAACCTCCTCCGCGTCGTAGCCGAGCATCCGCTCGGCGCCTTCGTTGAAGACGGTGATCAGCCCGTCGACGTCGGTGCCGATGATCGACTGCTCGGTCGCTGCACGCAGCACGCTCGAGAACCGCTCGGCCTCCTGGCGCGCTCGGGTCTCCGCCACGTCGAGCGACCGGGCGGTCCAGAAGACCACGGGCAGCGACACGGCCATCGTCCCGATCAGGAAGAGCAGGACGCCGACGTCGAAGCCGTAGAGGCCGCGGTCTGCCCCGCGCCCTATCGGGATCAGGAAGGCCATCGGCACGAGCACGACCACGGGCAGCAGACGGCGGAGCAGGCGCCCGCCGGCCGACGGCCTGACGACGACGGCGATCAGCCCCTCGACCGGGACGAGCAGGAGGGCGCCGGCGACGAGCAGGAGGATCCCCGTGGCGGTGGGGACGGCCATCGTCGTGAGGTCGGACCGCCAATACAGGCTGTCGAGCCCGGACGCGTACCCGACGAGCCCGACGAGGCCGATTCCGCCCGCGACGAGGATGGGGAGATGCGCGGCGATCCGGACGCGGCGCTTCAGGCTGTCGAGGCCGAGCAGGCCGACCGCGACGAGTGCGAGCGCGATCGAGGTGCCGAGCGACATGCGGCCGGCGGCCCCGGCGGGCGAGAACGGATCGTCGAAGAGCAGCTCGTCGATGTCGGGCGGGGTGCCGCGCAGGACCTCGACGATCGTCACGACCGCGATCGCGCCGGCGACGACCTCGAGGATCGTTCGGAGCCGCTGTCGCTCGGTTCCACGCAGCATCACGGCCACCCCGAGCGCCACGAAGCAGAGCGCGGTGTTGACCTTGAGGGACGACGAGCCGAAGCCGAGCTCGGTCAGCCGGCGGCGCTCCAGCGCCCAGCCGACGAGCGCGATCGCGCCGAGCGCGACCGCGACTCCGCCCAGGAGCCGACCGACGATCCTCGCCACCCTCAATTCATCGGCCGGAGAGGGACGGGGGATGAGGACGGCGAGATCGCCGTTCGTCGGCATCCTTCGGCCGTGGCAGTTCTCATCGCATCCGGGCTCAGAAAGGAGTTCTCCGGCGACCCGCTGTTCGACGGGGTCTCGTTCCGGCTGCGACGGGGCGACCGGCTTGCGCTCGCAGGGCCCAACGGCTCCGGAAAGACAACGCTCCTGCGGACGATCGTCGGGGAGACGTCGCTCACCGCCGGCGAGCTCGCATTTGCGAAGGACACCCGCGTCGCACTGCACGACCAGCGCCCGCCACGGGGCAAGGGGCTGACCCTTCGCGAGTACTCGCTGTCGGGCGCAGGAGACCTGGTAGGAATCGAGGCGGAGCTGCGGCGCCTCGAGGAGGCGATGGCCGCGGGCGACCACGAGCCGGCGACGCTCCGTCGCTACAGCGATGCGCAGGCGAGGCTCGAGCACGCCGGCGGGTGGGCCTGGCGCGATCGCGCGGCCTCGATCGTGCGCGGGCTCGGGTTCGCCGACGACGACCTCGACCGTCAGCTCGACACCTTCTCGGGCGGGGAGCTGACGCGCGCGTCACTCGCCCGCGCACTGTCGGGGGACCCCGACCTCCTCCTGCTCGACGAGCCGACGAACCACCTCGACGTCCAGAGCCTGGAGTGGCTCGAGCGGGAGCTCATTTCGCTCGACGCTGGGGTGATCCTCGTCGCGCACGACCGCTGGTTCCTCGAGGCGGTGACGACTGCGGTGCTCGAGCTCGGTGGGCCGAAGCCCTTCTTCTTCGACGGTCCGTGGCACGCCTGGCGCCGGGAGAAGGCGGCGCGCGCGTCCGCGGCCGCGACGCAGCTCGGCCGGGTGAGCGACGACATCGAGCGCCTCGAGCGGTTCGTCGAGCGGTTCCGGTACAAGAAGTCGAAGGCGAAGCAGGCGCAGGCCAAGCTCACCCAGATCGGTCGCCTCGAGAAGGAGCGCCGAGGCGCCGCGCAGGAGCTGGAGGCGATGACGACGCGTCGGCGGACGCTCGGATTCGAGTTCCTCCGGCCGGCCAGGTCGGGCCGGGTCGTGCTGGAAGCCGACGGAATCGTGCTGAGCGCCGGCGACAAGCTGCTCCTCGACGGGGCGTCGCTCGTCCTCGAGCGTGGCGAGCACGTGGCGCTCGTCGGCCCGAACGGCTCGGGAAAGACGACCCTGCTCGAGACCCTCCTCGGCGCCCGCGAGCCCGACGCGGGCCGCATCAAGCTGGGCCACGGCGTCGTGCCCGCGTACTTCTCGCAGCACGAGGCCGAGCTGCCGGAGCACGGGACGATCCTCGACGTGACGAGCCAGGCGACCGGCTTGCCGAGGCCTCAGGCCCAGAACCTGCTCGGCCGCTTCCTCTTCTCGGGCTGGGAGACGCACGAGAAGCAGGTCTCCGTCCTCTCGGGGGGCGAGCGCCGGCGACTCGCGCTCGCCCTCGTCGTCGCGTCGGGCGCGAACCTCCTCGTGCTCGACGAGCCCACGAACCACCTCGACCTCGAGAGCCGAGAGGCGCTGGAGGCGGCGCTCGAGGCATTCCCGGGCACCGTCCTGCTCGTGTCGCACGACCGGGCCGTGCTCGACGCGGTGCCGGACCGGATCGTCTCGGTCGAGGGCCTGGTCCTTCGCTCGACGGACGGCGGCTGGGCGGACCTCGTCCGGCTGCGCGAGTCGGCGCCTCCTCTCCCGCCCGCGCGGGAGGCGAAGGCCGCGAAGCCGAAACCGCCTCGTCCGGCGCGAAAGCGGTCGACCGAGCTCGACCAGGTCGAGAAGCGGATCGCAGAGCTCGAGCAGCGTGTCGCGGAGCTGGAGGCACGGCTCGCGGAGAACTGGACCGATATGGACCTCCTCGCCTCGTACACGTCCGGGCGCGAGGAGCTCGACCAGCTGCTCGCGCGCTGGGAGATCCTCTTCGCCGAGGCGCAGGCGGAGCCGGGCGAGGACGACGCGGTCGCGGCGTCGCCCGTGCCCTGAGAACCGAGTCACGACGAGCCGGTTCGTCGCCGATCATCTGCGTGTGACGATTGGCCCGGGCGGCGGCGTAGAGAGGGCGTGCACGCGATGACGCTCGAGCAGCCGCTCGCGGTCCGTCCGCCGAGGAGCCTCGGCGAGGCGGCCGAGGCCCACCTCGACGACGTGCTCGGCTACCTGCTCTACCTGACGCGCGACCGCGAGGCCGCCGAGGATCTCGCAAGCTCGACGTTCGAGAAGGCCGTTCGCCTGTGGGGGAGATTCGATCCGAGCCGCGGGACGGCGCGCACCTGGCTGCTCGGGATCGCGAGAACGACAGCGCTCGACTGGTTCCGCGCCGAGTCTCGACGCCGGAAGCGGGAGGAGGCCGCGGCGCTGCCCGAGCGAGTCGACGAGGCGTTTCTCGAAGGACTCTCCCCTGCGCTCGAAGCCGGTCTCGCCACCCTGAGCGCCGGAGAGCGCGAGGTGCTCGTGCTGCGGATCGTCTTGGAGCTGGACGGCGACGCAACGGCCCGCGTGCTCGGGATCAGCCCGACTGCGGTCTCCACCAGGCTGAGCCGCGCGCTCAAGCGACTCGAGGAAAGGGTGAACGAGGGATGACCGTGAACGACGTCGTCGACGAGCTGCGTGCCACGCGCCCCCACGCGAGCGACGCGCTGCGCCTGCAGGTCATGACGATCGCGGCCCGGCCTGCGCCTCGCACCCCGACGCTCGGCGAGCGTCTGCGCGGGCGTCGCCGGCTCGCGCTCGTCGTTCCGGCGGGCGCGGCGCTCGCGATGGCGGCGGCGGTCGTGATCGGCGTCACGCGCTCCGGCACGACGGGCTCCGTCGAGTCCGCGGCGCCGGACGTCGCGCGCAGGTCCGCAACTGGCACGACCGGAGAACCGCTCGCCGCGCCTCCTCCCGCCGCCGACGCGACGACCGCCCAGAAGGGCGCCACACCGGGTCCGGTCGGCGGCCGTGCCCAGCGCTACAGCGCCGCCCTGTCCCTCCAAGTGGACGACACGGACGCGCTCTCCTCCGCCACGCAGCAGGCGCTCGCGATCGCCCGTGACCTCGGCGGCTACGTCGTCTCGGTGCACTACGCGACGGGAGACGAGAGTGCTGCGGCGCTGACGCTGCGGGTGCCTTCGAGCAACGCAGCAGACGCTGTGACCCGGCTCTCGAGCCTCGGCACGATCCTCGGCCAGAACGTCCAGATCGACGATCTCCAGGGCACGCTCGACACGCTCGACCGGCGCGAGCAGCAACTGCGCGCCCGGATCGGAGCCCTGACGGCTGCGATCGAGCGGTCCGACAGCGCCGCGGAGCGCGCGCGCCTCGAGGAGCAGCGAGCGCAGGCACGTGCGGCGCTCCGCGAGGTTCGCGCGAGCCACGCGGCGACCTCCGCCGAGGCGCGGAACGCGACGATCCAGCTCGACCTCCGCACGAAGCAGGACAGCGGCGTCGCGGTCCCCGGTTCGCGGCTCGACCGCGCGCTCGACAAGGCCCTCGCCGTGCTCGCGTGGGAGGGCGTCGTCCTCCTGGCGGCCGCGATCGCCGCCGCCCCGTTCGCGCTCGTGGCCGCTGCCGTCTGGGCAGCCCGTCGGACGCTCCGCCGGCGCGAAGAGGATCGGCTGCTCGCTGCCTCGTAGGGGGTCGGCCGCGAAGCAGGCCGCTTCAGGGGTCTGCCCGCCGAAGGCGGGATCACCCGCGATCGGGATCCGCATCGGCGGATCCCGATTTCGCGGAAGGGTCGAGCGTGGCGATCAGCGCTTCCGCGACGACCTTGAGCGGACGACCGGAGATCTGGCTCGCCTTCCGCAACCGTGCGAAGGCCTCGTTCTCCGTCAGCCCTTCCCGCTCCATGAGGAGCCCCTTTGCGCGCTCGATCGCCTTGCGTGCGGCAAGCGCCTCGGCGAGCGAGTCGGCCTCCTCCCGCAACGCGACGAGCTCCTCGTGACGGGCGCGCGCCGTCGCGATCGCCGGCAGCAGGTCCGACTCGCGGAACGGCTTGACGAGGTAGCCGAACACACCCGCCTCCACGGCCCGCGCCACGAGCTCCTCCTCGCCGTATGCGGTGACCATCACGATCGGGATTGCGCGCTCGTCGAGGATCCGGCGGGCCGCCTCGATCCCGTCGAGGCGCGGCATCTTCACGTCGAGGAGCGCGAGGTCGGGCTCCGCGCTCCGTGCGAGCTCGACCGCCTCCTCCCCGTCGTGCGCCTCGGCGACGACCTCGAACCCCGCCCGTTCGAGCAGCTCACGCAGGTCGAGGCGGATGATCGTCTCGTCCTCTGCGATCAGGATCCGCATCGCACCTCCTAGCGCTCCTCCGGGAACCGGACCTCGGCGCGGAGACCGGGGTCGTTGGCGAGGGCGAGCGTCCCCCCGAGCTCGTCGCGTACGAGGGCGCGGACGATCGACATCCCGGTGCCGTCGACCGCAGTCACGATCCCGCCGCCGTCGTCCTCGACCGCGAGCACGATCTCGCCCCCGTCGAGCGCGAGCGCGATGGAGACGTGGTCGCCGCCGTGCTCGAGCGCATTCGAGAGGAGTTCGGAGAAGACGAGCGCCAGCGCGGTCGCCCGCTGACCGGCGAGTGTGACCGGCTCGAGCTCGGCCGAGACCTCCTTGCTCGCGACGAGGCCCTGCACGAGCGTCGCACGGAGGCGGTCGACGAGCTCCGCGAGATCGACGACGTCCTCCCGGTGCTCGGTCAGCTCCTCGTGCACCGCGGCGATCGCGAGGATCCGGTTGACGGAGTCGCCGAGCGCCTTCTGGGGGTCGACGCCGTCCGCGCGCGCCTGGAGGCGGAGCAGCGACGCAACGGTCTGGAGGTTGTTCTTGACCCGGTGATGGATCTCTTGGGCGAGGACGCCACGCAGAGCCATCCGGCCGTGCTCGAGCGCGACGGCGGCCTGATTCGCGATGGCGTCGAGCAGCTGCCGGTCGTCGTCGGTGAACGGCGCGTCGCGGTCGACGACGAGCTCGCCGATCGCGCGGCCGCGCCAGCGCAGCGGAAGCCGGACGGCATGGGCGCCCGCCTGCCCTTCCGGCCAGGCGACGCGGCCGTCTTCGAGCACGAGCGCCGCGCCTGTGGCCCCGAGCGACTCGACCGTGGTGCGGACGATCGCCTCGAGCGACTCCTCGAGGTAGAGCGACTCCGAGACCGCCTCGGAGATGCGCGCCAGCGCCTCCAGCTCGGCGACGCGGCGGCGAGCCTGCGCGTAGAGCTTGGCATGCTCGATCGACTGGCCGACCTGCGAGGCGATCGACGTGAGGAGACCGACCTCGGCCTCCGTGAACTCCCGGGGCTCGCGGGTGCGCACGTTCAGCGCGCCCTCGAGGACGTCCCTCGCGAGGATCGGCACCGCCAGAATCGACTCGTACTCGTCCTCCCGCAGGTTCGGGAACGCCTTGAACCGGGGGTCGAGGTGCGCCCCGGCGGGAAGCATGATCGGACGCCGCTCGGCCGCGGCGACGCCGGTGATCCCAATCCCGGAGCGCATCCGAGGCGCGCTCGTGGCGTCCTCGATCCGCGTCCCGTGTGTCGCCCGGAGCACGAGCTCGTCCGCCCGCTCGTCGTAGAGGTAGACGAAGCACGCGTCTGTCCCGAGGGCGGCCGCAACTTCGTTGGCGATCGCCTCGAGGACGTCCTGGAGATCGAGAGACGAGTTCACGACCTCTGTCGTGCGCGTGAGGAGCGCGAGGTGCCGGGCGGCCTCGTCCATCTCAGCGGTCGCGCCGTATGGGCATCGTCAGTCCAGCGTGCTCAGGACGACGGCGCCGAGCACCGGCACCGCGATCGTGAGCCCGAAGTTGAGCCACCCCACGAGGACGAGCCGCCGCCGCGTCGCCGGCGCCGCACCGCTGCCCGCGCGTAGCTCCCGCTGGAGCCGTGGCCCGAGCACGAAGTCGTGGAGCAGGCCGCCCACCACGAGGACAGCGACGAGCACGGACTTGAGGATCAGGGTCCGGTCGAAGTCCGAGTCGAGCGCCGCATGGTTGAACCCACCGTGTCGATCCGTCAGCCACAGGCCGGAGACGATCGCGACCGCCATCGCGCTCCAGCCGATCGGACGCCAGCGGCGCCCGAGCGCGCGCATCGCGACCGCCCGCGCCTCCCCCTCGAGCTTCCGGATCGCCGGCACGCCGACGAACACGAGCACGACCGTCCCCCCGACCCAGACGCACGCCGAGAGGACGTGCAGGACGCGGAGCGTGGTCATCACGGCAGCCCAGGCTACGGGTTTCCACCGAGGCACCTGGCGCGTCGCGAGGGATACCGTCGAGGCGTGGCACGCGACTGGGCGCTATTCCTCCACCTGGTCGGCGTGCTCGTGTTCGTCGGCGCGAGCATCGGCGTGACTGCGCTCCGCCTGCTCGCGATCGGGCGGCGGCCGTCCGAGAGCGCGCTCCTCCTTCGGGCTGTCCGCCCGCTCGTCCCTCTCGTCGGCGTCGGGCTCGTCTGGACGATCGCGGCAGGCGCCTGGCTCGCCCACGAGCTCGGCTTCTCGTACGGCTCGAGCTGGCTTCGGTGGACGTACGTGCTGATCGTCTGGCTCCTCGTCGTCGGCGCCGTTGCCGGGCGGCTCGACCGGCGGACGCGCGAGCTGGCGGAGCACGTTGCCGCGGCCGGCGACGAGCCGTCCCCGGAGCTCGCCCGCCGCCTACGAGACCCGGTCGCGCTTACGCTCGACGCGTCGATGCTCGTCGCAACCCTCGCCATCGTCGCCCTCATGGTCTGGCGCCCGTAACGGCAACCGATGCAACCCCATGGCGGCCGGAGGCCGGCTTTGCCGGCCGGGAGGGCAAGTGCGGCGTGCCCATGCGCGACGCAGAAGGGGCTCGTGGGGGAAACAGGGTTTCCCCCACGCAGAACGACCACGGGCCCCTACCAGGGACCCGCGATCGGCCGTCAGACACAGACATCGCCGCTCGCCTTGCGGCTCGGTCTGCAGACGTGATCATGCGCCTTCGCGCGGACGTTGTCCAGAGCGAACGCGCGATCGCCGATCACGCGCGTCCTCCGCCACGAAGTAGGCGGCTTCAGGGGTGTACCCCGCCGCAGGCGGGGAGGGTTCGCGGGCAGGGATCCGCTCCTGCGAATCCCTGCTTCGCGAAGAGTCACAGCGCACTCAAGTAGCGCTCTTTCTCCCATTCGGTCACCTGGATCCGGTACTCGTTCCACTCACGCCGCTTGAGCTCGACGTAGCGCGGGAAGATGTGCTCGCCGAGCGCCTTGCGCATCAGCTCCGAGCTGGCGAGCGCCTCGGCCGCCTCGCCGAGCGAGCCCGGCAACGCGACGATCCCACGCTCGTCCCGCTCCTCGTCCGAGAGGCGGTAGAGGTTCGTCGTCATCTCGTCCGGCAGCTCGTAGCCCTTCTCGATCCCCTCGAGACCGGCATGGAGCAGCGCCGCGAACGCAAGGTACGGGTTGCATGCCGGATCGGGGCAGCGGATCTCCGCCCGCGTCGCCTGCTCCGCGCCCGGCTTGTAGAGCGGGATCCGGATCAGGGCGGAGCGGTTCCGCTGCGACCACGCGACGTAGACCGGGGCCTCGAAGCCGGGTACCAGCCGCTTGTAGGAGTTCACCCACTGCGCGAGGACTGCGGACATCTCGCGCGCGTGTACGAGGAGGCCCGCGATGAAGCCCTTCGCGGTCTTCGACAGGTGGTGCGGATCCTTCGCGTCGAAGAACTGGTTGCGGCCGCCCTTGAACAGCGACATGTGCGTGTGCATACCCGATCCGTTCTCGCCGAACAGCGGCTTCGGCATGAAGGTCGCGTAGTAGCCGTGCCAGGCGGCGACCTCCTTCACGATCAGGCGGTACGTGATCGTGTGGTCGGCCATTGCGAGCGCGTCCGCGTAGCGCATGTCGATCTCGTGCTGCGAGGGCGCAACCTCGTGGTGGTGATACTCGACCGGGATCCCGACGGACTCGAGCGCGTTGATCGTGTCGTTGCGCACCTCCGTCGCTGCGTCCTGGGCGGTCATCGCGAAGTAGCCACCCTCGTCGAGCGTCTTCGTGTCCTGGTCGTCCTCGAAGAGGAAGTACTCGAGCTCGGGGCCGACGTTGAACGCGTCGAAGCCGAGCTTCCGCATCCGGTCGAGCGCGGCGCGCAGGACGAAGCGCGGGTCGCCCTCGTACGGCACGCCGTCCGGCTTGACGACGTCGCAGATCATGCGCGCGACCGGCGAGCCGAGCGCATGGCCGTGCTCGTCGACCGGCCTTGGCATCAGCTGGAAGGTGCCGGGGTCGGGGATCGCGACCATGTCCGACTCCTCGATCGCGTTGAAGCCCGTGATCGAGGATCCGTCGAAGCCCATCCCGTCGTCGAGCGCGCCCTGCATCTCGGCCGGCGTCACCGCGAAGGACTTGAGATGGCCCTCGAGATCCGTGAACCACAGCAGGACGTGCTCCACATTCTCGTCGCGCATCCGCTTCAGCACCGCCCGCCGCGACGCGACCGTCGAGGTGGCGCGGTCCTTGGACTTCACCATCGTGGAGCGACTCGCCGCCCCGGTGCTTCTCGCTCTCGCCATCGCCGTTCTCCTCCCTGAAAACGCAAAAAGCCCCGGGCACGGGTGCTCCGCGCCCGAGGCCCCATTGCCTCGAAGACAGGCCGGAGACTAGCACCGCGGACGGCCGGACGCGACCGCGTGCGGTGTTGACTCCCGTTCACAGGGCGTCTAGCCGAAAAGAGCGATAAGGTCCCGACCTTCCATCCCCCGCGGTTGCCCCCACAACCGCACCGCAGCGAGCACGCCGTCGTGCCAAGCGCCCCCAGCCCCCCAAGGATGCTGAGCCTTCTCGGCGGCTGCTCCTGCGCGTTCCGTTCCCGACCGAGGAGGGAATCGTCGGTACGCGCATGAGTCACGAGCACCTCGTCGAGCAGGCGCTCCACCTGCCACGGCGAGAGGCCGCACGGTGGCGCCATACGCGGTTCGACCAGGAGGACCTGGTCGGTGACGGCAACCTGGCGCTCGTGAAGGCGGCGCGGCGCTACGACCCCAACTACGGCGTGCCGTTTCCCGCCTTCGCGCTCCGCTACGTGCGGGGGGCGATCCTCGATGCGATCCGCTCCCGCGCCCGGCGGAGCTCCCTCGGCGACGGTGCCTACGCGGACGTCGTCAGCTTCGAGGATCTCGGGCCCGCCGGAGGCGGCGACGGGCGGATCAGCTTCGACCCGCCGGATCCCCGGCCGACGCCGGACGTGACCCTCGAGAGCCTCGAGCGACTCCGGGTGCTCGCCACCCTCCCCGCGAGCGAGCGCGTCGCCCTCGTCAGGACGACCGTCGACGGTGAGACCGTGGCCGAGGTCGCTCGCGATCTCGGCGTCAGCGCCGGCCGGGTCCACACCCTCGTCCACACCGGGTCGACCCGGTTACGGAGACGCGCGGCGTGACGTCGCTTCTGGGGGAGATTCTCGAGGGCGAGCCCCTCACGCCGCGCGAGAGGGAGATCCTCGCCGGCGCCGCCGACGGTGAGACGGCAGCCCAGACGGGCGCCCGTCTGTACCTCTCCTCCGAGACGGTCAAGAGCTACCGCAAGCGCGTGATCGCGAAGCTCGGCGCGCGGAACGGCACCCATGCCGTCGCGCTCGCGCTGCGAACCGGCCTGCTGCCGCTCCGGCGGCCGGTACCGGCGGTCGCCTCGCGGCGCGTCCGCCACTGACCCTCCAGGCGGTCAGCCCGACCGCTTCAGCTTCCCGTTCCGCTTCGCGTACACCTCCCCACGGTTGAAGATCGCGAGACCGAGGGGGATGCAGGCTGCGCCGATCACGAGCAACGGCCAGATGTCGTGCCAGAGCGAGCCGAGCGACGCGCCGTCGAGGATCGCCGCGCGGATCCCGTCGAGCGCGTACGTCGCGGGCGAGATCTTGGCGAGCCACTGCATCCACCCGGGCAGCACCTCCACCGGGTAGTACACGCCGGAGACCACGAGCAGCATCCCCTGGGCGACGAACCCCAGCTGCGCGCCCTTCTCCGGCGAGATCAGCGGCAGCACCGCCGTCATCATGCCGATCCCGAAGAACGAGATCGACGCGACGACGAGGATCACGAGCGCCGCGGCGAAGTTCGAGTCGTCGAACGCGAGGCCGAAGAAGGCCGCGACGACGATGAACAGGAGGATCGCCCGGACAAGGCCGTACAGCACCGCGAACACGCCCGAACCGCCCAGGTGCATGGCGCGCGAGAGCGGCGCCATGAACGTGTACTCGATCGTCCCTTCCCACCGCTCCCACGCGACCGTCTCGGTGAGGAACTCGAAGATGATCCCGAGGTACGCCCAGACGACCGCGCCGATCAGCAGCGTCGTCGTCGCCCGGTCGACGTCGATCTGGCCGCCCGTGGCCTCGAACCCCTTCGCGATGAAGACGATCGTGAGCGTGTTCGCGACTGTCCACACGAAGAACGCGAGGTCCCAGTAGATGTAGCGGCGCGTGAGGTAGACGTTTCGCTCGACGACGCCGGCGAGCCCGATCAGCTCGTACTTGATGGAGCGAAGGTGCCAGGCTTCCGTCTGGCTCCTTCTCCGTTTCCAGGCGAGAGCCCTCATGCGAGCGCCTTCCTTTCCTCCGCGTCGAGCTCGTCCTCCTCGTCCGCGAAGCCACGGCCGGTCGCGGCAAAGAACGCCTCTTCGAGCGTCGAGGCGCCGAAGCGCGCCTTGAGCTCGTCGGCGTGCTCGAGCGCGAGCAGCTCCCCGCGGTCGAGGATGCCGACACGCTCGGCGAGCGTCTCCGCCTCGGCGAGGTCGTGGGTGCAGAGCAGGATCGTCGAGTCGTGGACGGCCCGCATCTCGCGGATGAACTCCTGCACCTCGAGCTTCGAGCGCGGGTCGAGGCCCGTCGTCGGCTCGTCGAGGAGCAGGAGGACGGGCGACGTGAGGAGCGCCCGTGCGAGCGCGACCTTCTGCTGCATCCCACGCGAGAGGTTCTCCATCGGCTCGGTCCTCCGGGAGGAGGGGAAGCCGACGCGCTCGAGGATCTCGGGGATCCGGGTACCCGTCTCGGACGGTGTCATGCCGTAGAAGCGCGAGGCGTAGTGGAGGTTCTCCGACGGCGACATCTTCTTGAAGAAGCTCGCCTCGACCGAGACGCGGTTCACGAGCCGACGCACTGCCTTGTCCTGCCGCACGACGTCGTAGCCGAACACCCGCGCGCTCCCGCCGTCGGGCAGGAGCAGCGTCGAGAGCAGGCGGACGAGAGTCGACTTGCCGGAGCCGTTCTGACCGAGGATCGCGACGCACTCTCCGCGCGCGAGCTCGAGCGTGACGTCGGCGAGCGCGGCGACGCGCCGCCGGCCCTGGCGGCGGTCCTTGCGGACGAACTCCTTGCGCAGGTCGAGCGCCTCGACAGCGAGGACGTCGGGCGGAACGGGTGACAGCTGGCTCACGGCGATGCTCTCCCTTCAACAGCGGTTTCAGGACGTGCAGAAAGAGGCACCGCCCCAGGCGGGCCTCGGCAACGGATGTCCTAGATACCGAGCAGCATCGCCACCCGAGCGTATCCCCTCTCGGGGGGCGGGCAAGTGCGGTTTCCCGTACTCCGTCGAGTTCGCGAGCGGGAGCTGACGCGGCCACAACTGCTTCGCTGCGTCGACCCGTCCCGCAGCGAGCGAATCGATCGAACGGCACCGCAGGCCCGACTTGCGCAGCGGCCGGGTCGTTCTCTAAGGTGGGCGCAGGCCGGGACGACGCCGTTCCGCCGTAGGCACTGGCGCCTCATCACTCCGCGGGAGTGGTGGGGCGTTTTCTGTTGGTCCGAAGGAGGTGAGCGGCTGTGATGAAGGTCGAGGCGGTGGTCGTCCGGGATCGCGTGGAGACCGTGATGGAGGCGGTCGAGGCCGAGACCGGCCACGTCGGAGTCACGGTCCTCGAGGCCGTCGGCCACGGGCGCGAGAAGGGCATCACGCACGAGTACCGCGGGAGGGTGTTCGAGTCCCGGTTCCTGCCAAAGGCGCATCTCACGTTCGTCGTGCGCGACGAGATCGCCGAGAAGGTGATCGCGGCGATCGCCGACGCCGCCCGGACGGGCCACGTCAACGGCGACGGGATCTGCTGGATGAGCCCGGTCTACACGGTGACCCACAACCGCACGGGCGCCCGGCTCGAGGAAGGGGTGACGGCATGACGACGAAGGAGCTCGCATTCGCGGCGAGCACGATCTGGGTCGTCCTCGCGGCGATCCTCGTGCTGTTCATGCAGGCCGGCTTCGCGTTCCTCGAAGCGGGCCTGACGCGGATGAAGAACGTTGGCCACATCGCGGCGAAGAACGTCCTCATCCTCGGAGTCGTCTCGATCGTCTACTACCTCGTCGGGTTCGGGATCGCGTTCGGCGACGGGGGCGGCTCGCTCGTCGGCGGCTCCGGGTTCGCGCCGTCGGTCGACCAGCTCCTCGCGATCGGGGCCGAGCCGTTCTCGTGGTTCAGCTCGGTCCCTGGGGCCGCCGGCTACCTCTTCGAGGTCGCCTTCGCGGCCGTCTCGCTCGCGATCGTCTGGGGCGCGATGGCGGAGCGGACGCGGCTCTGGGTGTACATCGTGTTCGGCGTCGTCTTCACGCTGATCTATTCGGTCGTCTCGCACTGGGTGTGGAGTCCCGACGGCTGGCTCTTCTCGAAGGGCATGCAGGACTTCGCGGGCTCGACGGTCGTCCACTACCAGGGTGCGCTCGCCGGCTTGGCCGGGGCCCTGCTTCTCGGCCCGCGCCTCGGGAAGTTCGTCGACGGGAAGCCGCAGCCGATCCCGGGCCACAACATGGCGTACACGACGCTCGGCGTGATCATCCTCTGGTTCGGCTGGTTCGGGTTCAACCCGGGCTCGACGCTGAGCGTCGACTTCGGCGGGGTCGGGTTCTTCGCCTACGTCGCGCTGAACACGAACCTCGCGGCGTCGGCCGGCGTCCTCGGCGCGGTGACCGCGTCATGGATCGTGATCAAGAAGCCCGACCTCTCGATGATGCTCAACGGGGCGATCGCCGCGCTCGTCGCGATCACCGCGGCCTGCGCGTTCGTCGCGCCGTGGGCCGCGATCGTGATCGGCTTCGTTGCCGGCGTGATCGTCGTGCTGGGCTCGCTCCTCGTCGAGCGCGCCGGCATCGACGATCCCGTCGGGGCGCTCGCGGCGCACGGCATGGCAGGGGTCTGGGGGACGCTCTCGCTTGGGTTCCTCGCCGTGCCTGAGCTCGCCGAGAAGCTCGCGACCGGTCGGGGCGGTCTCCTCTACGGCGGAGGCTTCCACCAGCTCGGCATCCAGGTGCTGGGGCTCGTCGCGGTCGGCGCGTTCACGTTCACGGCCTCGTTCCTCGTCCTCTGGCTGATGAAGGTGACGGTCGGGATCCGCGCCGAGCCGCACGTCGAGAGCATGGGGCTCGACGTCTCAGAGCACGGGATGTGGGGGTACCCCGAGTTCTACATCCCGGTTCCGGGCGGCTACGGCACCGAGCACCACACGGGTCACGCGATCCGGGCGCCGAGCGCGCCGCCCGCTCCCGCGCCGGCGACGGGGTAGAGGGTCAGTGGCACTTTGGGAGCCGCGGAGCGGCTCCCAAAGTGCCAGAGTCAGCGCAACTCGTAGGTGACTGTGACGCTTGCGGTCGTCTCCTGCGGGCCGGACTCGACCGGCGTCGACGCATCCGCCGCCGCTTTCGCGAAGACCGGCACGGGCGCGGTACCCGACTCGGAGATGGACGTGACGCGCCCGAGCTCGCGACCGGCTGCCTTGGCGAGGACGGTTGCGCGCTGTGCAGCGTCGGCGACGGCTTTCGCGAGCGCCTGCCGATAGAGCGCGTCCGCATCCGAGCGGGACGGCGCCGGGCCGTACACGGTGTTCGCGCCGGCGGCGACCGCGCCGTCGATCAGGGCGCCTGCCTTGTCGAACGCGACGGTGGCGGAGGCGATGTTCGAGGCAACGAAGCCGTTCGGGGTGCCCTGGTTGTCGAAGGAGGTCGAGAGCGACACCGTCTGGGTCGTCACGTCGGTCCCGCCGCCCGCTCGGAGCGCTTGCAGCACGCGCTCCATCGCCACCGCGTTCGCCTGCAGCGCGCCCCTCGCCGTCGCCGCGCGCGTCTCGACGCCGGCCGAGATCTCGGCGCGGTCGGGCACGGCGAGCACGACGCCCTCGCCGCTCACGGTGACCGAGTCGGCGCTCGCGGACGGATCGACCGCGCCCGCTCCGCTCGGCTGGAGCACGGCAACGGCTGCGGCGGCGCTCACGAGGAGCCCCAGCGCGACTGCGATCTTCTTCATCTCGACGACCTCCGGAGTCGGTTTTCGGAGATACGCCGCCGACCCGCCCGAGCGTCACACGTCGGCGAGAGGTCGAAATCAGCGCCCGCCGAACCGCTTCCGCGCGGCGGCGATCGCCTCGTGCACGCCACCTGGCCCGGGCGCTCCGCGGGCCTCGACACTCTCCTGCGCCGTGCCGGTCGGTTCGAAGGTGCCGTCGCGCACCGATGTCGCGACCTGCTCGTGCGCGTCGCGGAACGGGACGCCGCCGCGCACGAGATCCTCGGCGACGTCGGTCGCGAGCAGGAGCGGGTCGGAGGCCGCCGCGGCAAGTCGCTCGCGATCTGCGGCGAGGCCGCTGACGAGCACCGTCATCCCCTGGAGGGCGAGACGGACGTCGCGACGTGTGGCGAAGACCGGCGTCTTGTCCTCCTGCAGGTCGCGGTCGTACGCGAGGGGAAGGCCCTTGACGGTCGCGAGGAGCCCGGCGAGGCGGCCGATCGCGGTTCCCGCCTTCCCCCGAACGAGCTCGGCGACGTCCGGGTTGAGCTTCTGGGGCATCATCGAGGAGCCGGTCGCGGCGGTCTCCGGAAGCCGGACGAAGCCGAACTCCGCCGTCGACCAGAGCACGATCTCCTCGCCGATGCGCGAGAGGTGTTGGAACAGCATTGCGGCCGAGTAGAGGTAGTCGAGGGCGAAGTCACGGTCCGAGACCGCGTCGACGGAGTTGCGCAGCTGGGCTTCCGGCGGATCGATGCCGAGCGTCGTGCCCGCGAGCGCGCCGGAGCCGAGCGGGCTGGCCGACGCCGCCTCTCCCGCCGATGCGAACCGCGCGCGATCGCGCTCGAGCATCTCGACCCATGCGAGCAGGTGGTGGCCGAGCGTGATCGGCTGACCACGCTGGAGGTGCGTGTAGCCTGGCATGAGCGTGTCCGCCTCCGTCTCTGCGAACGAGAGCACGACGAGCGCGAGCGCGTCGATCCCCTCCCCGGCGGCGTCGCTGGCATCGACGACGTAGAGGCGGAGCGCGGCGGCGACCTGGTCGTTGCGCGACCGGCCAGCGTGGATCTTGCGCCCCACCTCGCCGAGCAGCCGCTCGATCGCCGAGTGCACGTCCTCGTCCGACTCGAGCACGGCCGACGGGTCGGCCGCGAGCTCGGTGAGGCGCTCCTCGACGAGCGCGAGCTCGTCCGCCGTGAGGAGCCCCGCGCCGTAAAGGCGCGACGCGTGCTCCACGGTGGCTGCGCAGTCGAAGGGGAGGAGCTCGAGGTCCTCGACGCGCAGGAGCTCCCACACGGCGGGATCGAGCTCGCCCTCAGCGCGGCCTGACCAGAGCGTCACGGCCTGATTCTCGCGCATCCCACGCCATGCCGCCGCGTTGCTCAGCGAGCCCGACACACGAGAGGGCCGGCAGATGCCGGCCCTCAAGGTGTTCCGTGAACATCGCTTCGCGGGCGGAGCCGGGCTTTGCCCGGCGGGAGCCCAAGCCCCGTCCAGCCATGCACAACGCAGGAGGAGGGGGCTCGTGGGGAACCCGGGGTTCCCCCACGGGTCTTACATCATCCCGCCCATGCCGCCCATGTCGGGCATGCCCGCTCCTGCGGGCTGCTTCTCGGGTGCCTCGGCGACGATCGCCTCGGTGGTGAGGATGTTCTTCGCGATCGACGCGGCGTTCTGCAGCGCCGAGCGCGTCACCATCGTCGGGTCGATGATCCCGGCCTTGACGAGGTCCTCGATCTCGCCGGAGTCGACGTTCAGGCCCTGGCCCTTCTTGGCCGAGCGGACCTGGTTGACGACGACCGAGCCCTCGAGGCCCGCGTTGTAGGCGAGCTGCCTGAGCGGCTCCTCGAGCGAGCGGAGGATGATCGACGCGCCGGTCTTCTCGTCGCCCTCGAGCGCGTCGAAGTCGGCCCTGACCGCGTCCGCCGCGTTCAGGAGCGCGACGCCGCCACCTGCGACGATGCCTTCCTCGAGGGCCGCCCGGGTTGCCTGCAGCGCGTCCTCGACGCGGTGCTTCTTCTCCTTCATCTCGGTCTCGGTCGCCGCGCCGACCTTGACGACCGCGACGCCGCCCGACAGCTTCGCGAGGCGCTCCTGGAGCTTCTCGCGGTCGAAGTCCGAGTCGGTGTTCTCGACCTCGGCCTTGAGCTGCTTGATCCGGCCCTTGATCGCCTCGGAGTCGCCGGCCCCGTCCACGATCGTGGTCGAGTCCTTGTCGACGACGATCTTGCGGGCCCGGCCGAGCTGCGAGAGCTTCGTGTTCTCGAGCTTGAGACCCATCTCCTCGGTGATCACCTCGCCGCCGGTCAGGATCGCGATGTCCTCGAGCATCCGCTTGCGACGATCACCGAAGCCCGGCGCCTTGACCGCGACGGCCGTGAACACGCCGCGGAGCTTGTTGACGACGACGGTCGCGAGCGCCTCGCCCTCGACGTCCTCGGCGACGACCACCAGCGGCTTGCCGGCCTGGATGACCTGCTCGAGCACCGGCAGGAGGTCCTTGACCGCGCCGATCTTCTGGTTCGCGATCAGGACGTACGGGTCGTCGAGCACGGCCTCCATGCGCTCGGCGTCCGTGATCATGTACGGCGACAGGTAGCCCTTGTCGAACTGCATCCCCTCGGTGAACTCGAGCTCCAGGCCGAACGTCTGGCCCTCCTCGACGTTGACGACGCCGTCCTTGCCGACCTTCTCGATCGCGTCCGCGATCACGTCGCCGATCTCGCGCTCACGCGACGAGATCGTCGCGACACGAGCGATGTCCTCCTTGCCGGAGACCTCGACCGACTGCTTCTTGAGGTCCTCGACGACCTTCTCGACGGCCTGCTCGATGCCGCGCTTGAGGCCCATCGGGTTGGCGCCTGCAGCGACGTTCTTGAGGCCCTCGCGGACGATCGCCTGGGCAAGCACCGTCGCGGTCGTCGTGCCGTCGCCGGCGACGTCGTTGGTCGCCGTGGCGACCTCCCGGACGAGCTGCGCGCCCTGGTTCTCGAACGGGTCCTCGACCTCGATCTCACGGGCGATCGTGACGCCGTCGTTCGTGATCGTCGGCGCACCGAACTTCTTGTCGAGAACGACATAGCGGCCCTTCGGGCCAAGCGTCACCTTGACCGCGTCGGCGAGGGTGTTGACGCCCCGCTCGAGCGCGCGGCGCGCGTCCTCGTTGAACTTCAGCTCCTTGTGAGCCATATCTCTTCCTCCTGAGCGAAACGAGCTAGGCGGCCGCGCCGGCAAGCTTGCGCGTGCCCTTGCCACCGGTGGTTACGACCTTCGCGAGCACATCCGATTCGCGCAGGATCAGCACCTCGTCGGACCCGAGCTTGATCTCGGTCCCGCCGTACTTGGAGAAGATGATCTCGTCACCCTCCTCCAGGTCCATCTTGACGTACTCCCCGTCCTCATCACGCGGGCCGGGGCCGACCGCCAGGACCTTGCCGCGCTGCGGCTTCTCCTTCGCCGTGTCGGGCAGCACAATGCCGCTCGCTGTGACGTCCTCCTCGTCGAGCACCTCGACGATGATTCGGTCACCAAGGGGCTGCAGATCCATGCGTATGCCTCCTCAACTGCGTTTTCACACTCGGTCTGGCACTCGGTGTAGAAGAGTGCCGATCACGTTATAGCACGACGGATCTGAGTCCGTTGGACATAGATCTCGCAAGGCGGCCAAGAAGGCACACTCTCCCGATGCGCCGCGAGTTCTCCGCGGGAGGCGTGCTCGTCCGCCGCATGCGCGGCCGCTGGTGGGTGGCGCTCGTGCAACCGCGACGCGACGACGGGAAGGTCGTGTGGGCCCTCCCGAAGGGCGTGATCGACGAGGGCGAGCGCGGGCCCGAGACGGCAGTCCGCGAGGCCTTCGAGGAGACAGGCGTCCATGCGGCGCTCGACCGGAAGCTCGGCGACGTGCGCTACGTCTACACGTGGGACGGGGAGCGCGTGTTCAAGGTCGTCTCCTTCTTCCTGCTCCGGGCGACGGGCGGCCGGATCGGCGTGTTGCCGCCCGGGATGGAGCTCGAGGTCTCCGAGGCGCGGTGGCTCCCGCTCGACGACGCGCACAGGACGCTCTCGTATCGCGGCGAGCGGGAGATGGCCGAGCGGGCGCGCGATGCGCTCGCGGATGCTTTCTCCTAAACTCGCGCCGAGTGCCGACCTTCGCCCTGAACTTCTATTCCCCGGTCGTGGCGGACCAGCTGCGCACCGGCCGCAAGACCGTCACGATCCGGCTTGGCGACAAGTCGGCGAAGTACCGGAAGGGCATGATCGTCACCGTCCTCGTCGGCGCGCGCTACGGGCAACGCGAGAAGGTCTTCGACGCGGTGATCGACAAGGTCGAGGTGAAGCCCCTCGCGGAGCTGTCGCCGCGCGAGATAGAGCACGACAACCCCGAGCTCCGGCGGCTCGACGAGTTCACGGAGTGGCTCTCGCGCCTCTACAACCGTCCGGTCGCCGACGACGATACGGTCACCGTGATCAAGTTCTCCCAGATCGTCGGGACAATGTTTTGAGGTGGGGGGAACCATGTTTCCCCCACCGGCCCCCTTCTTCAGCGCAGCGCACGCACCAGCGCCCGTCGGCCTCCCGGCCGGCAAAGCCGGCCTCCGGCCGTGACGGGCCGGGGCACGGGTCGACATGACTGGCGTGGTGAGACTCGAAACCGAGCGGCTCATCCTGCGGCGCTGGCGCCCGGAGGACCTCGAGCCGCTCGGGGCGATCCTCCTTCATCCCTCAGTGCTCGCCTGGGTGGGACAGCCCGGGGACAACCACGACGACGTCGCCGGCGCGATCGACCGGTACGAGCGTCATTGGGAGACATATGGCTTCGGGAGGCTTGCCGTCGTCGACAAGGTGACCGGGAACCTTGTGGGACGGGCCGGAGTGATGCGTCGGCCCGCCTGGACGGCGACGGCCTGCAAGGACGAGATCGGATGGGCGATTGAGCCGAGCCGGTGGGGCGAGGGAATCGCGACTGAGGCCGCCTCCGAAGCGCTTCGTGACGTCTTCGAGCGCGTCCGCCTGCCCTCGGTCATCGGTTTTGCTCAACCGGAGAACAGCGGGTCGCTTCGTGTCATGGCGAAGCTCGGCTTCGAGCCGGGAGGCACCGCGGAGTGGAACGGGAGGCCACACGTCTGGTCGTCGATCATTGCCGACGACTTCGCGCAGTTCCTCAGCGGCCGGGACGCCTGATCGGGCCGCCGAACAGCTCGTTCGGACGGAGCGCCGCGCCGCATTCCTCGCACTCGACCTGGAAGGCGGACGGAAGCCGCGCGTCGCACGACGGGCACCGCGCGATCAGTGTCGTCGCACACTGTGGGCACACCGTCGGGCAGGCCTCCTCGTGGTCCTCGAAGTACCGGGCGACGTGCCCGCACGAGGGGCAGAAGGCGACCCAGTCTCCGAGCGTCCTGCGCCGCTCTTCCTGAATCCAGTTCCGCTTCGCGCGCGCCATCCGAGGCACGTTGTACCTGCCAGGACGCGCGGGGTGGGCGTCCTTGCAACACAGTGTCACAAGGCCGAGAACGACCGCCCGATCGCGGCGGACGGTCGTCTCCCAAAGGGAGGCTGTGTCCGCCTACGGAGCCGCTAGAGTCACGTCGACGTCGCCCAGGAAGGGGAGCGGAGCCCAGATGGCAGTTCGCGAGGCCGAGCCGGTCGAGACGCTGCAACAGGTCAGGGAGGCGGGACTCGATCGCGAGGATCTCCTCGAGATCTACCGCAACATGCTGATCACCCGCGGGATCGAGGAGCGGGGTCACATCCTCTACAAGCAGGGAAAGATTCCGGGCTCGTTCTACACGGGGCGAGGCAACGAAGGATCGGCCGTCGGGGTCGCGGCCGCGATGGGCCCGAACGACGTCGGCACGCCCCTGCAACGCGACATGGGCGTCCACGTCACGCGCGGTCTCGAGCCGTGGCGGATCTTCGCGCAGTACATGGGCCGCGACGACGGCCCGACGCGCGGGCGCGACGGCAACGTCCACATGGGCGACGCCCGACTCGGGCTCCACACGATGGTGAGCCACCTGCCGGCGATGCTGCCCGTCGCGGTCGGGATGGGCCTCGCGTTCAAGATCCGCGACGAGCGCCGGGTCGCAGTGGCGTGGTGCGGCGAAGGCGCGTCCTCGCGCGGGGACGCACACGAGGGCATGAACCTCGCCGGCGTCCGCCGCCTGCCGGTCGTGTTCGTGATCGACAACAACCAGTGGGCGTACTCGACGCCGTCGCACCTCGAGTACGCGGTCGAGCACCTCGCCGACCGCGCGGCCGCGTACGGCTTCGACGGAGTGGTCGTCGACGGCACGGACGTCCTCGCCGTGTATCGCGAGGCCAAGCGCGCGATCGAGAAGGCACGCGAGGGCGGCGGGCCCACGCTGATCGAATCCGTCACGCTCCGCATGGAGGGCCACGCGGTCCACGACGACGCCTTCTACGTCCCGAAGGAGCTCTTCGAGGAGTGGGCGCGACGCGACCCGATCGAGCGCTTTCGCGGCTGGCTTCGCGACACCGGCTCGATGGGCGACGAGGAAGAGGACGAGATCACCGCCGCGGTCAAGCGGCTCCTCCACGAGGCCATGCAGCGCGCCGAGGAGTCTCCGCTCCCGGATCCCGCGACCGTGACCGACGGCGTCTTCGCGACTGCCGACGAGCTCGACACCCCCCACCACCGTTGATGGCCGAGAAGACGTACCTCCAGGCGATCTCGGACGGGCTGCGGCAGGAGATGCAGCGGGACGAGCGGGTGTTCGTCCTCGGCGAGGACGTCGGGGTCTACGGCGGCGCGTTCAAGGTGACCCAGGGCTTCCAGGAGGAGTTCGGCGCACACCGCGTGCTCGACATGCCGCTCTCGGAGACCGCGATCGTCGCCGGCTCCACCGGCGCCGCGCTGATGGGCATGCGACCCGTGGCAGAGATGCAGTTCGCCGACTTCGTCTCGTGCGCGTGGGACCACCTCGTCACGGTCGCGGCGAAGCAGCGCTACCGCGCCGGCACGCCGATCCCGATCGTGCTGCGCCTCCCGTCGGGCGGCGGCTTCTCGGGAGGTCCGTTCCATTCCCAGAACCCGGAGTCGAGCTTCGCGCACATCCCCGGCCTGAAGGTCGTGTGCCCGGCGACGCCGGAGGACGCGAAGGGCCTCCTCGCGACGTCGATCGAGGACCCCAACCCCGTCCTTTACTTCGAGCACAAGCACCTCTACCGCCGGATCAAGGGCGAGGTGCCGGACGACCGCTACACGACGCCGTTCGGCAAGGCGCGGATCCACCGCGAGGGCGAGGACCTCACCGTGATCACGTGGGGCGCAATGGTCTACACCGCCGACGAGGCCGCGACGCGTCTCGGCGACGAGGGGATCTCGGTCGAGGTGCTCGACCTCCGCACGCTGATCCCGTGGGACCGCGAGGCGGTGCTCGAGAGCGTGGCGCGCTGCTCGAAGGCGCTCGTGCTCCACGAGGACACGAAGACCGGCGGCTTCGGCGCCGAGATCGCGGCGACCATCGTCGAGCACGCGTTCGAGCAGCTCGACGCGCCGGTGCGCCGCATCGCCGCGCCAGACGCACCCGTGCCGTTCGCGCCCTCGCTCGAGAAGGCGTATATCCCGCAGGTCGACGACGTCGCGGCCGCTCTTCGCGACCTGGCCGCATACTGAGGACGAGGGTCCCGACGAGGAGGACGACGTGAGCACCGGAACCCAGGTCGAGGTCGTGATGCCGCAGATGGGCGTCTCCGTCGCCGAGGGGACGATCACGCGCTGGCTGAAACAGCCGGGCGACAACATCGCGCTCGACGAGCCGCTGCTCGAGATCTCGACCGACAAGGTCGACACCGAGGTCCCGAGCCCCGGCGAGGGGATCCTCGTCGAGGTGCGCGTCCAGGAGGGGGAGACCGTCGAGGTCGGCACCGTGCTCGCCGTGATCGGCCCGGCGGGAGCGGCGACCGTCGAGCCGGAAAGCCCGCCGGAGACGCCGACGCCCGAAGCCGCGCCCGCTGCGCCGTCGGAGCCCGAGCCTCTCGTGGCATCCGAGCCGGTCGCACAGGCGCCAAGCACGCCGCCCGCGCCCGTCACGCCGCCCTCGCCGGAGCCGACGCAGCCTGTCGCCGAGGCGCCGGGCCCACCGACGCCAGCGGCGTCGAGCGCTGCGCCGGAGAGCTCCGGCAACGGGAAGACCTTCATCTCGCCCGTCGTCGCGCGGATCGCCGCGGAGCACGGAGTCGACCCGGGCGCGATCCCTGGGACGGGCCAGGGCGGTCGCGTGACGAAGAAGGACATCCTCGCCTTCATCGAGTCCGGGGCGGCCGCGTCTCCCGCGCCACCCCCCGAAGCGCCCGCCGAGGCGCCCGCGCCCGCAACCCCCGCTGCCGAGCCAGCACCCGCCCCGGCGCCCCAGCCTGCCCCCGCCGCGGCGTCTCCGCCGGCCGTGCCGGCGCCACCGGCTCCGCCGGTCGCCCCGCCTCCTGCGCCGGTGCAGCCGCCCACGCCCGTGATGGCCGCGGGCGTCGAGCACGAGGAGCCGATGAACGCGATGCGACGCGGCATCGCAGAGCACATGCGTCGCTCACTGGACACGTCCGCACACGTGACCAGCGCGATCGAGGTCGACATGTCCCGCGTCGTTTGGGCGCGCGAGCGGCTGAAGCAGGAATTCCAGCGCTCCTACGGAGTCAACCCGACCTACCTCGCCTTCGTCACGAAGGCGGCCGTCGAGACGCTCAAGGACTGGCCCTGGGTCAACGGCGAGCTGCGCGGCGAGAAGATCGTCACGCGCTCGTTCGTCAACGTCGGCATCGCGGTCTCGCTCGAGGAGGGGAAGGGGCTGATCGTCCCGGTGATCCGGAACGCCCAGGACCTGAACCTGCTCGGCATCGCCCGCGCTATCGCCGACGTCGCGGAGCGGGCGCGCACGAAGAAGCTCATGCCCGACGACGTCCAGGGCGGTACGTTCACGATCACGAACCCCGGCGGCTACGGCACCTTCCACGGGACACCGGTGATCAGCCAGCCGCAGGCCGCGATCCTCGGGACATACGCGCTCGTCAAGCGGCCGTGGGTCGTGCAGGACGCGCTCGGCCAGGACGTGATCGCGATCCGGCCGATGATGAACATCACGCTCACGTACGACCACCGAATGGTCGACGGCGCGTACAGCGGCGGCTTCCTCCGCGACCTGCGGGTGCGGTTGGAGGCGTGGGACGACGGCAGCGCCTGAGGACGCAATGGCGCAGCGGATCGTCCCGATGATCGCGTACGCGGATGCCGCTGCGGCGATCGACTGGCTGACGGAGGCCTTCGGCTTCCGCGAGCGCGCCGGCCAACGGTTCACCGACGAGCACGGCACGGTGACCCACGCCGAGCTCGAGCGGGACGGCGCGATCGTCATGCTCGCGACGCCGACTGCCGAGTACCAGGGGCCCCGCCGTCACCGGGAGACGTGCGAAGCGGCCCGCCGCTGGCAGGACAACCCGTGGGTGATCGACGGGCTCCTCGTCGAGGTGGACGACGTCGACGCCCACCACGCGCAGGCGGTGGCGCGCGGTGCGGCCGTAATCCGGCCGCTCGAGGACGCCGAGGGCGCCGGAATGCGCCTGTACACCGCCGAGGACCTCGAAGGGCACCGCTGGATGTTCGGGCAGCCGCTCGCCCCGCTGTCGGCGTGACCGCGGCTACCCTCGTTCCGTGACCGGCGCGTACCTCCTCGACCTCCCGGGACGCACGCCCTACGGCGAGGCGCTCGCGCTGCAGCGCTCGCTCGCCGGCGCGGTCTCTCAGAGGGCGATCCCCGACACGGTGATCCTGCTGGAGCACGAGCCGGTCGTGACTCTCGGCCGCCGCACGGACGAGGCAGCGGAGCTCCACCTGCCCGACGGCGTGGATGTCGAGGTGGTCGAGACCGACCGTGGCGGGAAGTCGACGTACCACGGCCCGGGACAGCTCGTCTGCTACCCGATCCTCGACCTGAACCGCCACGGGCGCGACCTGAAGAAGTACGTCCGCGACCTCGAGGAGGCGATCATCCGCACCCTCCGAGCATTCTCGTTGGAGGGCACGCGCTACGAGGAGTTGACGGGGGTCTGGCTGCCGCCCTCCGGGTCGGCCGGGCCCCGCAAGATCGCCTCGATCGGGGTGCGCGCGTCCCGCTGGGTGACAACGCACGGGTACGCCCTCAACGTCGACCTCGACCCGGCACCGTTCACGCAGTGGATCACCGCGTGCGGGCTCGAGGACGCGCAGTTCACCTCGATGGCTGCGGAGCTCGCCGCACCGCTCGCGGTCGGCGACGTCCGCCCTGCCGCAGCGAGTGCGGTTGCAGACGTCTTCGACCTCGAGCTCGAGGTGCTGTCCGCCGAGGACGGCGCCGGACTGTGGCCGCAACCCGTCCACGAGCGCCTCTCCGTACGCTGAGGCCGGCTGGATGCCGACCCGCCGTCCATAAGATGAAGGCAATGCAGACGTCCCTCCCCGTCGCCGAGCGCCCGCGCCGACCCGAGTGGATGAAGGTGCGCGCCCCGAGTCCGGACGGCCGGTACTACGACGTCCGCAAGCTCCTGCACGGCGCGAGCCTCGTGACCGTCTGCGAAGAGGCGCGCTGCCCCAACATCGGGGAGTGCTGGGGGCGCGGCACCGCGACGTTCCAGATCCTCGGCGACACGTGCACGCGCGCGTGTCGGTACTGCTACGTCAACTCGGGCAGGCCGGAGCACGCGCCGGACCCGCTCGAGCCTCTTCGCCTCGCGCAGGCGGCGGCGACGATGGGGCTCAACCACGTCGTCGTGACGTCCGTCGACCGCGACGACCTGCCGGACCGTGGCGCGGGACACTTCGCGGCCACGATTCGCGCGCTCAAGGCGAAGCTGCCGGAGTCCTCGGTCGAGGTCCTGACCCCGGACTTCCTCGGAGCCGAGGAGGAGGCGCTCGCGACGGTGCTCGGCGCGAGGCCGGACGTCTTCAACCACAACATCGAGACCGTCCGACGGCTCCATCGCCGGATGCGGGGCGCGAAGGCGAGCTACGACACGGCGCTCCGGCTGCTTCGCCGTGCGAAGGAGGTCGCCGACTACCCGGTGATGACCAAGTCGGGCATCATCGTCGGGCTCGGCGAGACCAACGACGAGGTGGTCGAGACGATGCGGGACCTCCGCGCGAACGGCGTCGACGTCGTCACGATTGGCCAGTACCTGCAGCCGTCGTCGCAGCACGCGACGATCGACCGCTGGGTTCATCCCGACGAATTCCGCTGGCTCCGCGAGCAGGGCGAGGCCCTCGGCTTCGGCTCGGTGTTCGCCGGGCCGCTCGTCCGCTCGAGCTACCGGGCGGACGAGCAGCGGCACGCGGCCGTCACGGGACGCGGCGCGGTCGCGTACTGAACGACGCGCGCTAGCCTGTTCGGCATGAGCAGGATCTCGGCCGGTTTCGTGGTCGCAGTCCTCGGGCTCGTGATCGCCGTCGCGCCGGCTTCCGGGGCGACGCGAGCCACACTGCGAGTCGCCGGGACCGAGCCGCTCGCCGTTCGGGGCGTCGCGTTCCGCCCGGGCGAGCGCGTGTCGCTCACCGCGATGACGCTCCTCGGCCCGAAGCGCACCGTCGTGCGGGCGTCGCACCTCGGGCGCTTCGCCGCGACGTTCCGCCTTCCCACGCAGCCGTGCGGCAGCGCATTCACGCTGCGGGCCGTCGGGGCGCTCGGAAGCCAGGCGACGCTGCGGTTGTCCAGCGGCCCCTGCGTGCCGCCGCCGATTCGCTGAGGGTGCGAGAACAGCGACGGGCGGGGTCGCCCCCGCCCGTCGCGTCGTGCCGTGGTTCCTCGAGCGCTACTTCGAGGGGCGCACCTCGATCTGGGTGAAGCCGCCCTTCGTCTCGCTCTGGATGCGGATCTGCGTGCCCGTCTTCGGGACGTTCACGCTGTTCCACTCGGCCTGGTAGCGGCCGTTTCCGGGTGCGTCACCAGGGTCACCCGAGACCCACCAGCTCTGCAGGTCGTCGAACACCGAGACGCCTGGCTGGGACGGCACGCTGGTCGCTGCTCCGCCCGCAGGATTGTGCACCGTGATCGCGTCCGTCGGCTGCAACGTGAACGTTGCGTCATACGCCTGCAGCCGGGGGCGCATTACGGCCCCGCTGTCGGACCAATGGAGGATCTGCGGATGCGAGTCGATCGGGAGGATCAGGCCCGCGCCCGGATGGTCACCGACGTTGTTGTCGTCGTAGGACGAATCCCAGTACCAGATCAGCACGCCGTCCTGGTACGGGAAGTGCTCGACCTTGTTCGGCATGCTCGGGAATCCGAAGTTGTACGGGCCGAGCCTGAGGCTGTCGTCGTACCCCGTGTACTGCCGGTTCTCGGCGAGATACGCGTTGAAGTACGTGAACTGCTCGCTCCCGGTCGTCACGTGGAAGCCGGTGCTCGCCGTTCGTCGTGTAGCTCCAGTCCGGCGTCCGACTCCGCGCCGTCGGTCGGGAGCCCCGTGATCGCGATCTCGTCGATCGAGATCCCGGCCGGGAATGCGCCGGTGGCGCCCTGCACGCCGCCGTCCGTGAAGTAGCCGAAGCCGATCGTCACGGTCTGGTTCGCGAAGGACGAGAGATTGGCGGTCAAGGTCACCCAGTTGTTGCTCGAGTGACCGTCGATGCCGTTCGGATCGACGGACGAGTTCGAGAGGCTGGTCGGGACCTTGGTTCCGTTGACCTCGAGGTACGCGAAGTCGAAGCCGACCTCGATGTTGTACCGCACCTTCGCCGAGAGGGTCACCGGCCCGGCGGGGAGCGTCACCGACCGCGACATCTCGGTGGTGAGGTCGTTCGCGGCGCCCGAGTAGTAGAAGTTCGAGCCCGCGTAGGGAGACCCGACGTTCGCGCGTGACGTCCTTGTCCGGCAGCAGAACGAACACACCCTGGGCCTGCTTCGTGTTGTACTCCGCCGGGCCCGAGCTTGTGCTCGGACTTCTGGCCGGCCGGGCGACCTCGTAGTTCAGCCACCCGAGCTGGAACTTGTCCCATGCGCTCATGTGCGTCGGGGAGCGTGCCGAGGTCGTCGGTCTGCGTGCCGTACGAGCCCTGCGACATCAGTGTCCACCAGGCGGTCGAGTTCTCGGCGCCGCCAGTGTTGCCCGACGTGTCGTACTCGTCCGGCAGGCCGAGGTCGTGCGCGAACTCGTGCGAGAACACGCCGACACCGCCGTTCTCGGGCTCGATCGTGTAGTCGCCGATCCAGTAGTTCGTGTTGCCGATGCGCACACCCTGGAAACCGTGGGGCCCGGCGCCGTCGGGCCCGGCCGGAGAGCCGGGGTAGTACGCGTACCAGCGGTGCGACCAGATCGCGTTCGTGCCCTGCGCGCCGCCGCCGACTTCCTCGCCCATCCCGGCGTGGATCGACTGGAAGTGGTCGATGTACCCGTCCGGCTCGTTGAAGTTGCCGTCGCCGTCGTAGTCGTACCGGTCCCAGACGTCGAACTGCGCGAGGTACGCGTTCGCCTGCGTGGTGGACATCGTCGCGGCCCACGCGTCGACCGAGTCGTTGACGAACTTCCAGGTATCCGAGCAGACGATCGAGCCGCACCCGTTGTTGCCGTAGAACGCCTCGTTGTTGGGCACCTGGACCCAGTTCGTCACGTCGCCGTTCACGGTGTACCGGTTCGAGGACTGCTCCTTGTAGAAGTTCCGCATCGAGTTCTGGCCCGCTGCGTCGTCGAAGAGCAGGTCCTCGTAGTACGGCTGGCTGAAGTCGCGCAGTCCAGATCGTCGTGTTGTCGACCGAGCGGTCGGGCTGCGGGATCTGGTTGTGCAGCGCGGTCCCGGTACCCGCCGAACTCGCCCAGCACAGTCCAGATCGAGTCCTCGCCCTCGCGGGCGAGCTGCACGTACTGGCCCTTCGCGATCTGCGCGACCTTCGTGCCCGCCGGGATCTGTCCCGAGGCGAGCTTCTGGAGCCCGACCGCGCGGAGCGCATCCTGCTTCTCCGCGAGCGGGCTCGCTAAGATTGTCGCTCGATCGAGTCGTGGGCTCTTGTTGCCGCCGTCGCGCCGCCGCCGGCCACGGATGCCCCCGCGCCGACGGACAGGACGACCACAAGCGCTCCGATCAGGAGCGCGAGGAACTGCTTCCTCATGTCTCTCCCCTTATGAAGGTTTCCCGTCTGACTCGGCCCCGGAGAGCCGATGCGCCGGGCAACCTAACGTGGGGCCGCGCAAAGGGCAAGCAGGTACCCCCGTTCGAGGAATCCCGTGGAATGTCACCGAGCGGCCCATACTCCGGACATGGCCCGTGCCAAGGTCGAGGCCGCGCGCGCCCTCTTCGATCGACGCGCCTGGAGCGACGCCCGCGCGGCGCTCGTCGCAGCCGACGCCGACGCGCAGCTGGGCGCGGATGATCTCGAGCGCCTCGCCGTCTCTGCCTACATGCTCGCCCTCGACGACGAGTACCTGACCGTTCTCGAGCGCGCACATCGGGCGACACCTCGAGGCAGGCGAGACGCCGCGTGCGGTGCGGTGCGCGTTCTGGATCGGGCTCAACCTCATGACGCACGGCGCCATCGGACCGGCGCGCGGCTGGTTCGGCCGCGCGCAACGTCTGCTCGTCGAGCAAGCCGACTGCGTCGAGCGCGGTTATCTCGTCATCCCGGCGGTGCTCCAGCACGTCGCCGAAGGCGACCCCGAAGCGGCGCACGATGCGGCGGCGGAGGCGGCCGCGATCGCGTCGCGCTTCGGTGACAGGGATCTCCTCGCCCTCGCAGTCCACGAGCAGGGGCACGCCCTCGTCCGCCTCGGCCGCGTCGAGGACGGCTTGCGGCTGATGGACGAGACGATGGTCTCCGTCGTCGCCGGTGAGCTCTCGCCGCGTGCCACGGGGATCGTGTACTGCAACACGATCGCGTTCTGCCAAGGCGTCTTCGAGTTCCGCCGGGCACGCGAATGGACCGAGCACCTCACGCGCTGGTGCGCCGAGCAGCCGGAGATGGTGGCCCACACCGGGGTCTGCCTCGTGCACCGCGCCGAGATCATGGAGCTACAGGGCGCCTGGCCCGACGCGCTCGAGGAGGCACGGCGTGCGGGCGAGCGGTTCGAGGAGCGCAGCTCGGAGCAGCGCACCCGCGGCCGGGCGCTCTCGATCGAAGGCGACCTCCATCGCGTCCAGGGCAGACTCGACGCGGCCGAGGCCGCCTACCGCGCCGCGAGCCGCTGCGGCTACGAGCCCCAGCCGGGCCTCGCGCTCCTCCGCCTGGCGCAGGGCAACGTGGCGGCAGCGGAAGCGGCGATCCACCGTGCGCTCGACGAGACCTCGGGTCGGCTCGACCGCGTTCCTCTGCTCGCAGCGTGCGTCGAGATCTCGGTCGCCGCCGGCGACGTCGGCGGCGCGGAAGACGCCTGCCGCCAACTCGGCGACATCGAGGCAGAGCAGCAGAGTGAAGCGATCGCCGCCATGGCCGCGCGTGCCCGCGGCGAGCTCGCCCTCGCCCGGGGCGAGCCGCGCGAGGCGCTCGCCCCGCTGCGCGAGGCCGCTCGCGCCTGGCAGGCGCTCGACGCGCCGTACGAGGCAGCGCGGGCGCGGACGCTCGTCGCGGAGGCCTGTCACGCGGTCGGCGACGAGGACGCGGCCGCACTGGAGCTCGAGGCCGCCCGCGATGTCTTCCGGCGGCTCGGCGCCGTCGCGGACGTGGCCGAGGGAGAAGCGCGCGTCGAGCACGGGCTCACTCCGCGCGAGCTCGAGGTGCTCCGACGCGTCGCGGCAGGCGAGACGAACAAGGCGATCGCGGCCGAGCTCGTCCTCAGCGAGCGGACCATCGACCGGCACGTGAGCAACATCTTCGGGAAGCTCCGCGTGAGCTCCCGTACCGCGGCGACGGCCTACGCGTACGAGCACCACCTGGTCTGACCGCCGCTGTGGGTGAAACCACCCATCCGTGACCCCGTGCAGGTTGGGTGGTTCGACCGAAGCGCCGCAGCCCCTCGAGCCTCACGCTCGTCTCATGAGACCTACGAGCCGGAGGCGTGAGATGAGATCGGTCGACGAGGCACGAATCGCTGCGACCGCGGGGCTGCCGGTCGAGGACCGGCAGCTCGAGTGCGCGGGCGTGACAACGGCGGTGCTGGTAGGGGGCGAAGGCCCGCCGGTCGTGTTGCTGCACGGCCCCGTGGCGAACGCCCTGCATTGGCGCCGCGTCATCCCGGCGCTCGCGGAGACACACCGCGTGGTTGCGCCGGACCTACCGGGACAGGGAGCGACGGCTGCGACCGCGAGTGGGACGGCAGCCGACGTGATGGCCTGGCTCGACGCGCTCGTCGAGCAGACGTGCGACACGCGGCCGGCGCTGGTGGGAGTCACGCTGGGTGGCGCCGTCGCAGCGTGCTTCGCGGCGGAGCACGGCGATCGACTCGACAGCCTCGTGCTCGTCGACACGCTCGGGCTGGCGTCGTTCGCCCCGGCCCCGCGCTTCGGGGCGGCACTGAACGCCTTCCTCGCGCGGCCGGACGGAGCGACGTACGACGACCTGTGGCGCGTCTGCACGTTCGACCTCGATCCCATGCGCGACGCGATGGGCGCGCGCTGGAGCTCGCTGCGTCGCTACACGCTCGAGCTGCTCGAGGAGCCGGACGCGATGCGCGGTCTCGGCGCGCTCATGGAGGCGTTCGCGCTGCGGCCGATCCCGGAAGAACAGCTCACGCGCATCACCGTGCCGACGACGCTGGTCTGGGGCCGTCAGGACCTCGCCACGACCCTCGTCGCCGCCGAGGCGGCCAGCGCTCGCTACGGCTGGCCGCTCCACGTGATCGACGACTGCGCGGACGAGCCGCCGCTGGAGCGACCCGAGGCGTTTCTCGCCGTGCTGGCGGAGGCGATCGACCGGATGGAGGTGGCCCGATGACGACCATGGACATCGCGACCGTCGACGCGCTCCGGCGCACGCTCGGCGGCTCACTGCTGCGCCCCGGCGACGACGGCTTCGCGGAGTCGACGTTCCTGTGGAACGCGATGATCGACCGGACGCCCGCGGTCGTCGTTCAGCCGCGCGACGCGCGCGACGTCGCCGCCGCGGTCGATTTCGCACGCGCCCACGGCATGCCGGTCTCGGTTCGCGGAGGCGGGCACAACATCGCGGGCACGGCGCTCGCGGACGGCGGCGTGACGATCGACATGATGCGCCACCGTTCGGTGGTGGTCGACCCCGACCGCCGGCTCGCGACCGTGGAGCCCGGCTGCCTCCTAGGCGACGTCGACCGGGCAGCCCAGGCGCACGGCCTCGCCACGCCGCTCGGATTCGTGTCCGAGGTCGGTGTCGCGGGCCTGACGCTAGGCGGCGGCCTGGGCTACCTCACCCGGAGGTTCGGCTGGGCGGTCGACAACCTCGTCGAGGTCGAGATCGTGACCGCCGACGGTCTCGTCCGGCGTGCGAGCCGCGAGGAGAACACCGACCTCTTCTGGGCCGTGCGCGGCGCGGGCGCGAACTTCGGCGCCGTCACCTCGTTCACGTTCGGCTTGCACGAGGTCGGGCCGACCGTCGTCGGCGGACTCGTCGCGTGGCCCCACGAGCGCGCGGACGAGATTCTCGGCGCGTACCGGGCGCTGACCGAGGAGGCTCCGCGCGAGCTCGCCGTCTGGCTCCTGCTGCTCCACGCGCCACCCGCGCCCTTCGTCCCACCCGAGTGGCACGGTCGGAAGATCTGCGCGATGGCGGTCTGCTACAGCGGCGACCCCGATCACACGCAGGCGGCGCTCGCGCCGATCCGCGCGATCGGGGACCCGATCCTCGACCTCGTTCACGAGCAGCCGTACGTCGAGGTGCAGTCGTACCTCGACGCGACGGAGCCGAAAGGCATCTGCCACTACTGGCGCACCGAGTTCCTCGCGGAGCTCTCGGACGGGCTGCTCGGCACGATGCGCGACATCGCCGACGGCTCCGACCGCCCCGAGGCGGAGATCGGTGTGCTCCACCTCGGCGGTGCGCTCAACGAGCGAGACGAGGACGACGGCGCGGTCGGGAACCGCGATGCCCGCTACGCGATCGGCGCGAAGGCGATGTGGGCGCCCGACGACCCGAACGGCGCGCGAATCCCGACCTGGGTGAGGAACGCCCACGAGCGGCTGCGACCGTTCTCGACAGGGCGCACCTACGTCAACTTCCACGGTCACGACGAGGACGACGATCGTGTCCGGGCGACGTACGGCGCGAACTACGACAGGCTCGTCGAGCTGAAGCGCCGCTACGACCCCGACAACCTCTTCCGCTCGAACCGCAACATCTCGCCGTGACGGCCCAGGGGGCCTACGAGGCGGGTCGTCCGCCGATCGGTGCGCGGATCTCGGTGTCGAGCAACAGTCGCAGGCGCGTCACCTGGCCTCTGAGGACGCGGAATGTCCGCGGCACCGGCCCGGCCAACGCGAGTCGCCGGGTCGTTTTGACCTGGTACGTGCCGGGCGCAAGCGAGAGGGTGAAGTGCCCCGTGTCGTCGGTCTTGACATGGGCGATCTCGACACCGGACGCGAGAAAGACCAGCGGAAGCCCGGGGACCGGCGCGCTGCACGGGATGCCGACGCGGCACACCGGCGCCACGGGGCCTCGCACGACCGATCCGCGGACGTTCGACGATGCCTGCGTCGGCCGCGCCCGCTGCCGCGAGCGCCGCGACCGTCAGCACGACGGTCCCTGCGAGTCGCATGTCCAAACGGTAGCGCGCCGGGGTGGGGCTCGCAGCGAGCCCCACCCCGATCGCGTTGGTTACGGCGTGACCTTGCTGACGTGCGTCGACCAGTTGCCGAGCGACGCGCGCGTGCCGTTGCAGCTCCCGATCGCACCCGAGAGGTACTGGGCGAGCGTGCAGGTCTGCGCGATGTACTCGTTCGCAACCCAGATCGAGTTGCCGTCGAACGCCGCGGCACCGTAGTCACCCCAGCGCTCGCGCGGCGGGTCGCCGACGAACGCCTTGTACGAGGTGAACCCGTCCTGGGGACCGAGGCCGGCGCCGGCGATCCGCACTGTCCCGGTCGTGCCGTTGTCGAACAGCACGTACCCGGCCGACGGGAAGTGGTCGCCGCCAACGGCGGTAAAGCCGATCAGGCCCTTTCCGCTCGGCAGGACCGCCATCGCCGGATACGTCAGGTTCGTGCCGGCCAGGGCGACATAGCCGTCCTTGATCAGCTTCGGCTCGATCTTCCCTGCGCCGTTGATCTTCGGCTCGACCTGGAACCAGACGATCCCGGCCTTGTCCGAGCCGCCGACCGACACGCCGGTGCCGAGGGCGCCGTAGAGCTGGCCGTTCACATACGTCACCTGCTGCATCCGCGTGTCGCTCGAGTCGAGAGGCGCGATCACCTCGTCGTGCTCGGGCTCCTCGACGAACAGCAGGTTCCAGCAGCCCGTGCCGAAGGGCGTCGGGATGGTCGTGTCGTTGATGCACTCCCGAAGCGGCGTCGGGCCGGCCTTCTGCTCGGCCTTCGGCGGCACGGTGTACGTCTTGCTGTTGACGGTCTTCGCCGTCAGCGACAGCGCCGGTGAGGCGGTGTCGAGCGACGACGTATTCGTGACCGCCCACGCGACGATCCGCTTCGCAGACCCGGTGTCGTTCCCGGTCTCGGTCGGGGCCACGCCCGCGAGGGCGCTCAGGAAGTACTCGGTCCCGCCGTTGTTCGTGGCGAACTGATCCGTGCCGGGCGAGATCGCCGGCCAGGTCGTGAAACCCGGGGATCCCGTCCACCTGGGTGTTCTCGATGCTCGTGACGGGGACGCTCATGCCCCCGGCCGCGAGCTTCGCCTTCGAGAGCGCGTAGATCTGCGTCCCGTTGTACTCGGGCCCGAAGAACGCGTACTCGTTCGTCGTGAGATACACGCCGAACTTGTCGGCCCCGATGTGCGGGTAGTCGCCGATGCACGCGTTCGGACGCGTCACGATCTCCAGCTCATCCGGATCGTCGGGTGGCGAGCAGTGGTGGTTCGGCGTGCCGTTCTGCCCGTCGTTCGTGACGTCGATCGAGTAGAGCGTCCACGCGGCCGAGCGGGCTCGACGTGTTGCTCACCGCGAGATCGAGGTGATTCCCGCCGAGGAGGTCGCCGGCAGGGCTGCTCTCGAGCGTCAGCACGAGGTGGTACCACCGCTGTGTGGCGGGGTCGTAGTGGCAGACCGGGTCGGTGATCTGCGGACCGACCACGCCTGTAGTCCGGTTGAAGGCGGACGGATACTTGTAGAACTGGTTCAGGGAAAGGACGGCCGATGCAGCCGTGCCGTTCGCGTTGAACACCTGAATCGCGTCGTTGACGGACTCCAGGACGAACCCGTTCCCGGCGCAGAGCGACTGGTCGGGCGGCTCGACCGAGAACTGGTTGCCTCCGTCGGCCAGACGATGCTGGCGGAAGTTGATGCCCGGGAAATGTGGCCGCAGCTCGGAGCCCGGCGACGACAACCCGTTCGACGCGACCGTCGGATCCGCCAGCGTCTTCGGCGGGAACTTGCCATGCGCGAAGCCCGGTGCGATGCGGTTCGGCCCTTCGTCGCCGTTGGCCTCTGCCTCTTCCTCCTCGGTCGGGACCGAGCTCACGCCGCGCAGTTCGCGTCGATCGCCGAGCTTCCCCCCGCAATGGAAGTCGTCCCGCGAGAGATCGCCGTAGAGGTGCCTCCACTCGCGACGGTTGCTCCGACGAGAGCGAGCGCAGCGCAAGCTGCGAGCACGAAGGTCGTACGGATCGTGACAGCCAAGATTCTCCCCTTTCGCTGTCGTGGACTAGGGCGTCTTTGCCCGTCGCGCGCCGAAGCGACACCCTAACCGCAAGAGGGTTCCACATTGCAAGCCCCAATCGGATACCCCAAACGGGGGAAGAGCCTCGGAGCCTAGTCGTGCGGGCGGGCCATCTTGTGGTAGTCGAGCGCCTCGTCGAGCACGTGCTCCTCGACGCCCGCCTCCCGCGCGACCTCGCGCAGCGAGCGGCCGGACGCGACGGCCTCCTTGACGATCTCGGACGCCTTGTCGTAGCCGATGAACGGGTTGAGCGCGGTCGCCGCGCTCAACGTCCCTTCCGCGTAGGCCTCGTTCCGCTCGCGGTTCGGCTCCAGCCCCGCAATGCACTTCTCCGCGAACAGGCGTGACGCGCTCGCGAGCAGGCCGATCGACTGGAGGAGGTTGCGGGCGAGGAGCGGGACGTAGACGTTCAGCTCGAACTGGCCGTTCATGCCGCCGATCGTGATCGCCGTGTCGTTCCCGATCACCTGCGCCGCGACCTGCGTCACGACCTCGGGGATCACCGGGTTGACCTTGCCCGGCATGATCGACGAGCCCTTCTGCAGCTCCGGCAGGCGCAGCTCCGACGAGCCCGGCCCGGGGGCCTGAGCCCATCAGCCGGAGGTCGCTCGCGATCTTCGTCAGCGACACGGCCACGACCTTGAGCGCGCCGGACAGCTCGACCAGCCCGTCCCGCGCCGCCTGGGACTCGAACGGGTCGGCCGGCGGAGAGATCGGCAGGCCGGTGTCCGCGTGCAGGAGCTCGCGCACCCTGGCAGCGAACTCAGCGTGCGTGTTCAGCCCAGTCCCGGTGGCCGTACCGCCGAGCGGGATCTGGCCGAGCCGTGGGAGGACGTCCGCGACACGCGCGATCCCCTGGCGGACCTGTGCTGAGTAGCCAGAGAACTCCTGGCCAAGCGTCACGGGGACTGCGTCCATCATGTGCGTCCGACCCGACTTCACGATCTCCGCGAACGTGCGCGCCTTGTCCTCGAGCGCGCCGGCGAGGAGCTCGAGCGCCGGCAGCAGCTCGTTGACAGTGGTGTCGAGCGCCGCGAGGTGCACCGCAGACGGGAACACGTCGTTGGACGACTGCCCCATGTTGACGTGGTCGTTCGGGTGGACGTCGTCGCCGGCGAGGGTCGCGATCACCTCGTTCGCGTTCATGTTCGAGCTCGTGCCGGAGCCGGTCTGGAAGACGTCGATCGGGAACTGGTCGTCGAGCTCGCCCGCGGCGATCCGGTCGCCCGCCTCGGCGATGCGCCGGGCGACGTCGCCGTCGAGGAGCCCGAGGTCGGCGTTCGCACGAGCCGCGGCGGCCTTGATCCGGCCGAGCCAGTGCGCGACGGCCGGCGGGATCGGCTCGCCCGAAACGGGGAAGTTCGCAACGGCTTTCGCGGTCTCTCCTCCCCACAGCTCCCGTCGCTCGGCGGTGCCGCTCATCCGAGCGAGTGTATCGGCGGTCGCGTAGGGCCAGGCGGTGTCAGACACCGTTTTCTGTCAAGAGAAGACCGTGCCAACTTCGTGCCGATCGCTCCACACGCGCACCGCGAGAGTGTCAGCTGGGCGCCCGGTCGAGGCCGGCCGCGGCGAGGAGCGCGTCCCACTCGGCGAGCTTGACCCTCGGACGGCCGTGCGGCTCCCCCGCGGTGCGCTCCGTGTGGTCGATCGACTCCCAGCCGGCCTGCGTGACGACACGAACACCGCTCTCGGCGAGAATCTCGTCGACCTCGTCCGCCGAAACGCCGTGGGCGAGCTTCCCGGCAGCCGCATCCTCGACGAGGCGCTCGATCGTCTCGGTCGCATCTTTCTTGTTCGTGCCGATCACACCGCTCGGGCCGCGCTTGATCCAGCCCGCGCAGTAGACGCCCGGAACGGGGAGACCGTCCCCGCCGAGCACGCGACCGCCCTCGTTCGGCACTGTCCAGGAGCCCTCGTCGAACGGAAGGCCGGCGATCGGCGTCCCGCGATAGCCGACGCTCCGGAAGACGATTCCGCAGGGAATCGTCTCGCGATCCTCTGTCGCAACCGCCCGCCCGTCGACGAGCTCGTTACGGACGACCTCGATCGCCTCGACCTTCCCTTCGCCGAGGATCGCCGTCGGCGACGTGTGGAAGCGGAGCCTGATCGCGCGCGGCTTGCCCTCGGGCGCTCGGCTCGCGTACTCGCGCAGATGCTCGATGCTCCGCCTTACGGTCGACGGCGCCGCCTCGAGCTCTGCCTCGCTCGCGGCATCGAGGACGAGCTCGGCCGGATCGACGAGGACGTCCGCCCCGGCCAGCTCGCCGAGCTCACCCACCTCGACCGGCGTCCACGCCGCCTGGACGGGACCGCGGCGGCCCAGCACGAGGATCTCCTTCACGCCCGCGGCGGTGATCGCGTCGGTCGCCGCGTCGGTCGTGTCGGTGGGAGCGAGCTCGTCGGGCGTCAACGAGAGCATCCGCGCGACGTCGAGCGCGACGTTGCCGTTCCCGATCACGACGGCCCGCTCGTGGGAGAGGTCGAACTCGAAGTCCTGGAAATCGGGGTGGCCGTTGTACCAGGCGACGAACGCGGTGGCGGGCCAAGAGCCGGCCAGATCCTCTCCGGGGATCCCGAGCCGCCGGTCGGACTGCGCCCCGAACGCGTAGACGACGGCCGCGTAGGACCTCGTCAGCTCCTCGTGGGTGATGTCGCGACCGACCTCGACGTTGCCGAGGAAGCGGAAGCCGTCTGTGGCGGCGATCTTCTCGAACGCCCGCGAGACCGCTTTGATGTTCGGGTGGTCGGGCGCGACGCCGAGGCGCACGAGCCCCCACGGCGTCGGCAGCCGCTCGAGCAGGTCGACCTCGAATCGCGGCTCCGCGCTCGCGAGAAGGGCTCCCACGGCGTAGAAGCCGGCGGGGCCGGAGCCGACGACGGCGACGCGGTAGGGCCTGTCCACCATGCCCGTGATCCTACGGTCGAGCCCCGCGAAACTACGCTGTACCCGACGCGCGGGGAGCCGGTCTCAGTGCGAGCAGCCGGAGCCGCAGCCGCCCAGCTCCGTTCCCTCGGGGAGCTCCTCGCCCTCCTCGACCTGGAACGAGTGGCCGCAGCCGCACGAGGAGACCGCGTTCGGGTTGTCGATCTTGAACCCGGACTCCTGGAGGCCGTTCAGGTAGTCGATCTTCGCGCCGCGGAGGTACGGGGCGCTGAACGGATCGATGACGACCCGCACGCCCTCGAGGACGAGCTCGTGGTCGCCTTCGGCGACACCGGAGTCGAACCCGAGCCCGTACTGGAACCCGGAGCAGCCGCCGCCCTGGATTGCGACACGGAGGACGAGGGCATCCGCGTCGGGCTCGGACGCCATCAGCTCCCGGACCTTCTCCGCGGCGAGCGGGGTCAGGTCGACGAGAATGTCGGTGGGGCGCTCGGCGATCTCCATGCCTTGATCGTACCCGAGTCGCTGGAGGGCGCGAGCCCCCTGACTTTGTGACAGTGGAAACGTCCTGTCGGTGCGGGATTCGCTCCTAGCTCGTGCGCCCGGACGAGAGTGGTAGCGTTCGCCGGAACCCGCCTCCGAGGGGATCGAGGCCCGCGTGCTCTCCGACTGGCTCCCGTTTTTGATCTACGCGTTGCTCGCGGCGGCGATCCCGGCGACGATGCTCCTCTTCTCCTTCGTGTTCGCGACGCGACCCAGCTCGCGCACGAAGCAGCGGATGCTCCCGTTCGAATCGGGCGTCTCACAGGACGCCCCCGGGATGGAGCGGCGCTTCACCGTGAGCTTCTACCTCACGGCGATGCTGTTCATCCTGTTCGACATCGAGATCGTGTTCCTGTACCCGCTCGCCGTGCAGCTCGAGGCGCTCGCCTGGTTCGGGCTCGTGGAGTTCCTCACGTTCGTCGCGATCCTCGGCGTCGCCTACGTCTACATCTGGCGCAAGGGAGCGCTCGAGTGGCGATAGCGAGGCAGCTGCCCCTCCTCTCCGACCGGCCCGCCGCGAAGGCCGGGCTTCACTCCGAGCGGACGCTGTGGCCGGATCGCGGGCCCGGTGTCTTCGAACAGGAGCTCGACTCGATCGAGGACGCGCTGCTGATCACGACGGTCGGGAAGGCGGTCGCGTGGGCCCAGTCGAACTCGGTGTGGCCCGACACGTTCGGGCTCGCCTGCTGCGCGATCGAGATGATGTCGATCGTCGCGTCCCGCTACGACATCGCCCGCTTCGGGATGGAGCGGTTCAGCTCGTCGCCGCGCCAGGCCGACCTGCTGATCGTCTCCGGCCGGGTGACCCACAAGATGGCGCCGCCGCTCCGCCAGGTGTACGACCAGATGCTCGAGCCGAAGTGGGTGATCGCGATGGGCGCCTGCGCGAGCTCCGGAGGGATGTTCAACAACTACACGGTGCTACAGGGCGTCGACAAGATCGTTCCCGTCGACATCCACGTCCCGGGCTGCCCTCCGCGGCCCGAGGCGCTGATGGAGGGGATCGTCCGCCTCCACGAGAAGATCCGCGCCGGCGTGCCGCCCGCATACGAGATCCGCGGGGTTGCCGAGTGACGGCTCGGGGTACCCGGGGTCGTCGAGACGGTCGAGGCGTACGGCGAGACGACCCTGGTCGTCGACCCAGCGCGAATCGTGGAGGCGTGTACCCACCTCCGCGACGTCGAGGGCTACAACGAGCTCGTCGATCTCTCCGGCGTCGACTACCTCGGCTGGGGCCGGAAGGGCGTCGCGGGCTACATCGGGACACCGCAAGGACGCGACCTCCACTCGCCCGGCTCCCAGGGTCTCGAGCGCGTCCCCGACCCGAAGCCGAAGCGCTTCGCGGTCGTCTACCACCTGCTTCGCATCTCGGACGACCCGTCCCGGATCCGGCTCAGGGCCTGGCTCGACGACGGCGAGGAGATCGACTCCGTGATCGCGGTCTGGCCCGCCGCCGACTGGTACGAGCGCGAGGCATACGACCTCTACGGGTTCGTCTTCCGCGGTCACCCGAACCTCGTCCGCATCCTGATGCCGGACGACTGGGAGGGGTACCCGCTGCGGAAGGACTACCCGCTCGGCGGCGAGCCCGTCCGCTTCTCGGGGGAACGCTGATGGCCGTCGTCCCGGAGACGCGGATCTACGAGGGCACCCGCATCCCGGCCCCGTGCCCGACGAAGCTCGACGTCGACCCGGCCGAGCACGACCTCGACGACATCCTCACCGTCAACTTCGGGCCGAACCACCCGTCGACGCACGGCGTCCTGCGGTTGATCGTCGACCTCGACGGCGAGCACGTCGCCGGGCTCGAGGCGGTGGTCGGCTACTTGCACACCGGGTTCGAGAAGAACATGGAGGCGAAGACCTACTGGAAGGGGATCACGTACCCCGAGCGGATCGACTACCTCTCCTTCCAGGCGAACGAGCTCGTGTTCGTGCTCGCGATCGAGAAGCTCCTCGCCTTGGAGACGCCCGAGAAAGCCGTCTGGATGCGGATGTGCCTCTCCGAGCTGAACCGGATCCACTCGCACCTCGTCTGGCTCGGCACCTCGGCGCTCGAGCTCGGCGCGATCTCGATGTTCTGGTACGCGTTCCGCGAGCGGGACCTGGTGCTCGACCTGTTCGAGATGGTCGCCGGCGCCCGGATGCACACCCGCTATTTCCAGGTGGGCGGCCTCGCTGAGGACATTCCGGAGGGGTTCTACGACGCGGCGCGCGCATTCTCACGGCACATGCCGCACGCGGTCGACGACTACGAAGGCCTCCTCGACCGCAACCAGATCTGGCTCCGCCGGACGAAGGGCATCGGCCTGCTCTCGGCCGACGACGCGCTCGCGCTCGGGCAGTCGGGCCCGATGCTGCGCGCGTCGGGCGTCGACTGGGACCTCCGCCGCGCCGAGCCGTACCTCGCGTACGACCAGGTGGACTTCGAGGTCCCCGTCTACCCGAACGGCGACGTCTACGACCGCTACAAGGTCCACATGGACGAGATGCGCCAGTCCGCGCGCATCGTCGGCCAGTGCGTGACGCGACTCGAGGAGCTGCGCGGCGCGCCATGGATCGCGGACGACCGCAAGGTCGTCCTGCCCCCGCGCGAGGAGCTTCACACCTCGATGGAGTCGCTGATCCACCACTTCAAGATCGTCACCGAGGGCTATCTCGTCCCCGAGGGCGAGGTCTATGTCGCAACCGAGTCCGCCCGCGGCGAATGCGGGTGCTACCTCGTCTCGGACGGCGGGCCGAAGCCGTGGCGCGTGAAGTTCCGTGCGCCGAGCTTCGCGGCGCTCCAGGCGACGGCGACGTGCGTGCGCGGCACCGCCGTAGCTGACCTCATCGCGGTCGCCGGGTCGCTCGACCCCGTCATGGGAGACGTCGACAGGTGATCTGCGCTGCGCGCAACTCACCTAGGAGAAACGCGTGAGCACCAGCCTGTACGACGAGATCCAGCAGTTCAAGCGCCGGTACCCGGATGCGCGCTCCGCGGTGCTGCCCGCGCTTCGCCTCGCGCAGGAGCGGCACGGCGGCTGGCTGCCCGAGGAGGCGTTCCGCGAGGTCGCCGACGCGCTCGACACGACACCGGCCTTCTGCCTCTCGATCGCGACGTTCTACGACATGTTCCACACCGAGCCGATAGGACGCCGGCTCGTCGAGGTCTGCACGAACGTCTCGTGCGCCCTCTCGGGTGCGCAGGACGTCGTCGACGCGCTCGAGCGCGAGCTCGGGATCCACGTCGGCGAGACGGCGGTCGACGGCAGCGTGACGCTTCGCACGGTCGAGTGCCTCGGCGGCTGTGGCTGGGCGACCGTCGTCGCGGTCGACAACCACCATCGCCTGCACGTCCGCGCGGGCGACGTCGCGGAGATCGCCAGGGAGCTTCGTGGCGCCTGAGCTCCCGGAGGCCGGCCGTGGCTGCTGAGATCGTCTTCGCCGGGACCGACGGGGGCGCCGTCACCGACCTCGCCGACTACGAGGCGCACGGCGGCCTTGTCGCGCTTCGGCGCGCGCTGGAGATGACGCCCGACGAGATCGTCGCGGAGCTCAACGCGTCGAACCTGCGCGGGCGCGGCGGCGCGTTCTTCCCGACCGGGCGCAAGTGGAGCTTCGTCCCGAAGCCGGAGCAGAACCCACGGCCGCACTACCTCGTCGTCAACGCGGACGAGTCGGAGCCGGGGACGTTCAAGGACCGCGAGATCATGCTGCGCGTCCCGTTCCGCTTTCTCGAGGGCTGCCTGATCGCCGCGCGTGCGATCGAGTCGCAGCACGTCTTCGTCTACATCCGCGGCGAGTACGAGCGCGAGTTCGACGTCCTCGTCTCCGCCCTCGACCAGATGCGGAGCAAGAAGCTGCTCGGCGACGTGACGATCGTGATCCACCGCGGTGCCGGCGCCTACATCTGTGGAGAGGAGACGGCGCTCCTGGAGTCGCTCGAGGGCGAGCGAGGGCAGCCGCGCACGAAACCGCCGTTCCCCGCGATCGCCGGGCTCTACGCCTCGCCGACCGCGGTGAACAATGTCGAGTCGATCACGACCGTGACCCCGATCATCGAGATGGGCGGCGCGACCTATGCCGAGATCGGCCCGGAGAGCTCGACCGGCACGCGGGTCTTCTCGCTTTCCGGCAACGTCGCTCGTCCCGGCAACTACGAGCTGCCGCACGGGTTCCCGCTGCAGGACCTCATCTACGAGGTGGGCGGCGGGATCCCCGAGGGCCGCGAGCTCAAGGCAGTGATCCCCGGTGGCTCGTCGACACCGATCCTCACCGCCGCGGAGGCGGAGAAGGTGACGCTCGACTACGACTCGCTGGCGCAGGCCGGCACGATGATCGGCTCCGCCGCCGTGATCGCGATCGACGAGCGCTGCTGCATGGTGCAGCTCGGGATCCGCGTCTCGCAGTTCTACGAGCACGAGTCCTGCGGCAAGTGCACGCCCTGCCGCGTCGGGACGCGCTGGCTCACGCAGATCCTCAAGAAGATCGAGTCCGGCCGGGGGACGCATGCGGACCTCGACCTGCTGCTCGACGTCGGCGAGCACGTCAACGGCACGTGCCTGTGCCCGCTCGGCGACTCCGACGCGATCGCGGTGGCGAGCTACGTCGCGAAGTTCCGCGACGAGTTCCTCGCCCACGTCGAGACCGGCGGCTGCCCGTTCGAGGGCTCCTCGTCACTCGACGGGATCGTCGCGCCCACAGACGTCCACGAGGCGCATGCCGGGCCTGCCGAGCTCACACGCCCGCTCGAGGTCGTCGCATGAGCCGTAGGCTCGACGGAGGCGACCCAGGAGCGGAGGTGCCGGCTCTGCCGGCGCCGGAGCGGGCATGAGCGACACCGTGAAGCTGACGATCGACGACCGCGAGGTCGAGGTTGCGCGCGGCCTCGGGCTCGTCGAGACGGCGGCCGCCGCGGGCGTCGAGATCCCGGTGTTCTGCTACGAGCCGAGGCTCGGACCGCCGGTCGGCGCCTGCCGCATGTGCCTCGTCGAGGTCGAGGGGCTGCCGAAGCTCCAGGCGGGCTGCACGCTCGGCGCGCAGGACGGGATGGTCGTGCGCACGGCCGCCACGTCGGCGCGCGCGGCAGAGGGCCAGAAAGGGACACTCGAGTTCATCCTCGTCAACCACCCGCTCGACTGCCCGGTCTGCGACAAGGGCGGCGAGTGCCCTCTGCAGGACCTCACCTTCCGGTACGGCCCGGGCTCGACGCGGATGACGTTCCCGAAGATGACGTTCGACAAGCCGATCCCGGTGTCGCCGCTGATCGCGCTCGACCGCGAGCGTTGCATCCTCTGCTACCGCTGCACGCGGTTCTCGAGCGACGTCGCGGAGGACGGACAGCTGATCGCGCGGAACCGCGGCGCGTACACGGAGATCGCGACCTTCGGCGAAGACGCGTATCGCGCGCCCTTCTCCGGGAACGTGATCGAGCTCTGCCCTGTCGGGGCGCTGACCTCGACGCAGTATCGGTTCCAGGCGCGGCCGTGGGAGATTCAGGACGTCCCGACCGTGTGCGGGCTCTGTCCGGCCGGCTGCAACATCCGCGCGACGACGCGCGAGGGACACGTGAAGCGGATCCAGTCGCGGAACCACCCGGAGATCGACGGCGGGTTCATCTGCGACAAGGGCCGCTTCACCTACCCGCACCTGACCGCCGACGACCGCGTGCTCGAGCCGCTCGTCCGCGGCGCTCACGGCCTGGAGCCTGTCTCGTGGGACGACGCGCTCGACCGCGCCGAGGGGCTCCTCCGCGGCGCCGGCGCGACGGTCGTGACCGCGCTGTCCGGCTCCGAGACGACGGAGATCGCGTATGGGCTCGCGACGCTCATGCGGCGCGGCCTCGGCGCGCACTCCGCGGTGCTCCACGAGTCGACGTCGTCCGCGCTCGACGCGTTCCGCGCGCCGCTCTCGACGATCGGCGCCGCCGAGCTCGTCGTGGTGATCGGCGACGACGACGTCGTCGACCGCGCGCCCGCCGTCGACCTCTGGCTACGGCGTGCCCGCCGGAACGGCGCCGAGCTCGTCGCCATCGGCGCGCGTGGCTCCGTGCCGGCCGCGCCGGGCGAGTCCGCCGACGAGCTGCGGAGCCTGACCGACGGGAGAAGCGCCCTCGGCAAACGACTCCGTGCCTCCGACCGCGCCGTCCTGATCTGGTCGGGCCCGGGCGGCGGCGGCGGCGCGCGGCTCGCAGAGGTCGCGCACGCGCTCGGCTTCGAAGGGAAGCCCGGTTGCGCGGCATTCCACATTCCGGCCACGCCCAACGCGCGCGGCGTCGCCGAGGCGTGGGCCGCCGCGGCGGACGAGGACGAGGTCGAGCCCGAGGGCATCGGGCTCCTCGTCGTGTCTGGCGACGAGGCGGCGTCCGACCCTGGCGTGCGCGCGCTCGCCGAGCGGGCCGACCACGTGATCGTCGTCTCGCTGTTCGCCTCGCTCGCCGCAGGCTGGGCCGACCTGATCCTCCCGGCGACGGGGACGCTCGAGCGCGAGGGGACCGCGATGAACCTCGAGGGCCGGGTGCAGCGCCTGCGCCGTGCGGTGATCGCGCCCGTCCCCGACGAGCTCGCGTGGATCGCGAAGCTCGCCGCGCGCTTCGACGTCCCCCTCTCGCCGTATGCCGAGGTCGTGTTCGACGAGCTCTCCGGCCGGATCTACGGCGGCCTCGACCTCGCAGCGCTCGGCGAGCAGGCGCCGCTCCCGCTGCGGGTGCCGTACGAGGCGCCGCCGGCCCGCGCCGGGGACGGCCACGCCCAGCAGGCGGAGACGTCCGAAGGGCACTTCGTGGGCACCCTCCGGCTCCTCCGCTACCGGCCGCTCTTCTCCGGGCCCGAGGTCGAGCGCATCCCGGAGCTCCAGTTCCAGCGGCCGGAGCCCGAGGTCGCGCTCTCCGCAGCCGACGCCGACCGGCGGGGAATCTCGCCGGGCGACGCCGTGTCGCTCCGTTCGAACGGCACGTCGGTCGAGCTTCGCGCGCGCGTCGACGCGCGGCTCCTCGACGGGGTCGCGCGGATCGCCGAGGAGCACGCGTCCGACCTCCACCTCGACGTCGAGGTCGTCCGCGTATGAGCTGGCTCGTGCTCGCGAGCGGCGCCAACGGCGAGCCGTGGTGGATCTCGCTGATCAAGTCGCTGATCGTGATCAATCTCGTGCTCTTCGGGTTCGCGTACCTGACCCTGGTCGAGCGGAAGGTGATGGGGCGCATGCAGCTCCGCTACGGGCCGAACCGGGCCGGCCCATGGGGCCTGATGCAACCGATCGCCGACCTCGTGAAGCTCATCCGAAAGGAGAGCTTCTTCCCGGCGGAGGCAGTGGACGTCCTCTACATCTTCTCGCCGTTCATCGCCGCCTTCACTGCGCTGACGACGTTCTCGGTGATCCCGTGGGGCCCGGGCTGGGTGATCGACGGGTACCAGGTGAACGGGTACGTCGCCGACGTGCCGATCGCGCTCATCCTCGTCTTCGCGATCGGCTCGCTCGGGATCTACGGCTTCATCGTCGGCGGCTGGGCATCCGACTCGAAGTACTCGCTCCTCGGCTCGATGCGGACGTGTGCGCAGCTCGTCTCTTACGAGGTGTCGCTCGCCCTGTCCGTGCTCGGGGTCGTGATGATGGCCGGCTCGCTGTCGCTCGTCGACATCGTCGCCGCCCAGAGCCAGGAGGTCTGGTACGTGATCCCGCAGATCGTCGGGTTCGTCGTGTTCCTCCTCGCGGGCACCGCGGAAACGTCACGCGCGCCATTCGATCTCCCCGAGGCCGAGCAGGAGCTCGTCGCGGGGTACCACACCGAGTACGGCGGCATGCGGTTCGGGCTCTACTCGATGTCCGAGTACATCAACCTGATCACGCTCTCCGGGCTCGCCGTGACGCTGTTCCTCGGCGGCTGGCACGGCCCGTGGCTGCCCGGGCCGGTCTGGTTCCTGCTCAAGGTGTTCGTGCTCCTCTTCCTGTTCATCTGGATGCGGACGACCCTCCCGCGCCTGCGCTACGACCAGCTGATGCGGTTCGGCTGGAAAGTGCTGCTGCCCGTGGCGACGATCAACGCGGTCGTGACGGCGCTCCTGGTGGTCTGGATCTAGTGGTCTGCCGCTGACCATGCAGCCGTTCGGAACACTCAAGGGCTTCGGCGTCACCTTCAAGCATCTCTTCAAGAAGCCGATCACGCAGGAGTACCCCGAGTACAAGCGGCCGGTCTACCCACGCTTCCGTGGGCGACACCGCCTGCACCGCCACGCGAACGGGCTCGAGAAGTGCGTCGGTTGCTCACTCTGCGCGGCGGCGTGCCCCTCCGACTGCATCCGCGTCGTCGCGGCCGAGAACACCGCCGAGCATCGCGTCTCCGCGGGCGAGCGCTATGCGCGGATCTACGAGATCAACCTCTCCCGCTGCATCTTCTGCGGCTACTGCGAGCTCGCGTGCCCGTTCGACGCGATCACCCTCGGGAACGAGTTCGAGATCTCCGAGTACTCGCGCGACGACCTGATCTACACGAAGGACATGCTGCTCGCCGAGCCGATCAAGCGCATCCCCGTCCAGGACCCCGACCTGTACGACACGCCGATCCCCGCGTACAAGACCGACTCCTGATGGGCAACTTCCTGACCTGGGTCGTGTGGCTCGTCGCGGCGGCGGCCTGCCTCGGTACCGGGCTCCGCGTCGTCACGGCGTCCAATCCGTTCGCGTCGGCGCTGTCGCTGATCGGCAACCTCGCCTCGCTCGCCGTCCTCTACCTCCTCGCCTCGGGCGAGTTCGTCGCGGCCGCCCAGGTGCTCGTCTACGCCGGCGCCGTGATGGTGATGTTCCTCTTCGTGATCGCGTATCTCGGCGGCCGCGCGGACGCCCCGTGGGCAGGCGGCCCGCGGCTGATCCAGGTCTCCTCGGTCGTCGCCGCGGTCTCGCTCCTCGCCGTCACGCTCGTCGCCGTCGGGCTCGAGGCGGGCGACCAGCTCTCGAACGAGGCTGACGTGACACGTGCGTTCGGCTCACCTGCCGGGATCGGCGAGGTATTCCTCACCGATCAGCTGCTCGCCTTCGAGATCACCTCGATCGTCCTGCTGGTCGCCGCGATCGGCGGCGTCGTCCTCGGGACGCGCGAAAGCGAAATGGATGGCAGGCTGAAGCCCCCGGCACCCACGCAGACCTCACGCACGAGGCCGACCGGGCGAAGGCTTCGCAGTGAGCGGCCCCGACATCCCCTGGTACCTCGCGGTCGCGTCGATCCTGTTCACGATCGGTGTGGCGGGCGTCCTCCTGCGCCGCAGCCCGCTGATCGTGCTCCTCTCGCTCGAGATCATGCTCAACGCCGCGAACCTCGCCTTCGTCGGCTTCTCGCGTTTGCACGGCGAGATGGACGGGCAGGTGTTCGCGCTGTCCGTCATGGCCGTCGCGGCCGCGGAAGTGTGCGTCGGCCTCGGCCTGATCGTCGCGATGGCCCGCCGCCGCCTCGACCTCGACGTCGACGCGTTCACGGAGCTTCGCGGCTAAGTGTCCCTGATGGTCTTCGGAGGATGGCTCTGCCTGCTCGCCCCGCTCGCGGGGTTCTTCGCGATCCTCCTCGCGGGGACCCGGATCACCCGCAGCCAGGCGGGCGTGCTCTCCACGGCTTCCGTCTTCGTCGGGTTCGCGGGAGCGGTGATCGCGTTCGTCGACGCCCTCGGCCGGAGCCCCGACGACCGGTCCGAGCTGACGACCGCGTGGACCTGGCTCACCGCGGGCAACTTCAAGGTCGGCTTCGAGCTGCTCGTCGACCCGCTCTCGCTCGTGATGATGCTCGTGGTCACCGGGATCGGCGGGCTGATCGTCCTCTACTCGAACGGCTACATGGCTGGTGAGGACGAGGAGCGCCGCTACTTCGCCTACATGGCGTTCTTCGTCTTCTCGATGCTCCTGCTCGTCGAGGCCGGCAACCTCCTGCTCCTCCTCGTCGGCTGGGGACTCGTCGGGCTCGCCTCGTACCTCTTGATCGGCTACTACCACGAGCGCCCGTCCGCGGTGCTGGCAGCGAAGAAGGCGTTCATCATGAACGCGATCGGCGACGCGGTCATGGCGCTGGCGTTCTTCCTCACGATCGCCAAGGTCGGGAGCCTCGACTTCGCGCCAGTCTTCGACGCGGCCTCCTCGGGCGCGCTCTCGGACACCGTCGTGACGCTGATCGCGCTCGGGCTTCTGGGCGGCGCGGTCGCGAAGTCCGCCCAGATCCCGCTCCACACGTGGCTTCCCGACGCAATGGAAGGCCCCACGCCGGTGTCGGCCCTGATCCACGCCGCGACGATGGTGACGGCCGGCGTGTACCTCATCTGCCGGACGCATCCCGTCTTCGAGGCTGCCCCGGAGATCCAGCACCTCGCCGCGCTCCTCGGGCTCGCGACCCTCCTCGTGGCGGGCGTCGTCGCGCTCGTCCAATGGGACATCAAGCGCGTGATCGCCTACTCGACGATGAGCCAGATCGGCTACATGTTTCTCGGCGCCGGGGTGGGCGCGTACGGGTTCGCGATGTTCCACCTCGTCACCCACGCGTTCTTCAAGGCACTGCTCTTCCTCACCGCCGGGATCGTGATCCACCACCTCTCGGGCGAGCAGGACATCCGCAAGATGGGCGGGCTCCGGCGCGAGCTTCCGATCACGCATGCGACGTTCCTGATCGGGACGCTCGCGCTCGTCGCGATCCCTCCGTTCGCGGGCTTCTGGTCGAAGGACGCAATCCTCGCCTCGGCGCTCGCATCGGGCGGGGCGCTCGGGTGGGTGCTCTACATCGGCGGCCTGATCGGGACGTTCCTCACCGGCCTCTACGCGCTGCGGCTCTACCTCTACGTGTTCCGCGGCGAGCCGAGGCATGCGGAGCACGCCGCCGAGGATCACGGCGAGGCGTCGTCCACGATGCTCGTGCCCGCGCTCGTGCTCGCGCTCGGCTCGACGGTCGTCGGGTTCCTGGCGATCCCCGGCGTCTGGGAGCCCTTCGAGGACTGGCTCGCGCCTGTCGTCGAGCCGCTCGTCACGCCATCGGCGACCCAGGAGTGGCTGACGAGCCTCGTCGCCGTGTCCTTCGGGACGGTCGGTGGGTACCTGGCCTGGCGCGCGTTCCGCGCAGGGCGCGAGCTCGTCGCGGACGGCGCGGTGCGGCGGGCGCTCGAGCACAAGCTCTGGTTCGACGAGCTCTACGACGCGCTGTTCAGCCGGCCGGCGCAGGTACTCGCGGTGCGGCTCCGCGACGACGTCGAGCAGCCTGTCGTTCAGCGCGGTCTCGATGAGATCGCGGAAGGCACGCTCGACGCCTCCGCCGTCCTGGGACGTGCGCAGAGCGGCCTGCTGCGCACCTACGCGCTCGCCTTTGCGGTGTCCGTCTCCATCCTCGCCCTCGTCTTCCTCGTCGTCCGCTGATGCTCACGACGCTCCTCATCGTCGTCCCGCTCGGCGCCGCGCTGGTGGTCTGGGTGCTGCCGCTGTCGGGCGAGTCGACCGCCGGGCTCGCCCTCCTCGCCGCGCTCGCGGAGGTCGGCCTGTGGGCCGGCGGGGCCCGCAACTTCGACTTCTCGAGCCAGGCGCCGCAGTACTCCGCGACGCACGAGTGGTTCTCCGACCTCGGGATCTCGTATTCGGTCGGCCTGTACGGCTTCCAGTACTGGCTCGTCGGGCTGACGGTAGTGGTGGGCGCCGCGGCGATCGGCTATGCGACCTGGGTCGGCCGCGACCGTCCGCGCGCGTACTACGGGCTCGTCCTCTTTCTCGTCGGCTCGCTCGTCGGCGTGTTCGCCTCGCAGGACCTGCTGCTCTTCTACGTCTTCTTCGAGGCGATGCTGATCCCGATCTACGTGCTCGTCGGCGTCTGGGGCGGGCCAAAGCGTGTGAAGGCGACCGTGACGTTCGTGCTCTACACGATGGTCGGGTCGCTCCTGATGCTCGCCTCGATCATCGCGTTCGGGATCTCGCAGGGCACGTTCGAGCTCGCCGACCTCGGCACGAGCTCCAACGACTGGATCTTCCTCGGCTTCCTCGCGGCGTTCTTCGTGAAGGCGCCGCTCTTGCCGTTCCACGGCTGGCTCCGGATCACGTACACAGAGGCGCCGCCGGAGGTGGCGGCGATCCTCTCCGGCGTCGTCTCGAAGGCGGCGGTGTTCGGCCTCGTCTGGATCGTGCTGCCGCACTTCCCCGAGCCGGTCGACGACCTTCGAGGCCTCGCGCTCGTCCTCGCGGCCGCGACGCTTGTCTACGGCTCCCTGCTGGCGTTCCGCCAGCCTGACATCCGCGGCGTCGTCGCGTACTCGTCGATGGCGCAGATGGGCCTGATCATGCTCGGGATCTTCTCCGTGAACGACCTCGGGCTCGACGGCGCGATCCTCCACTCCGTCAACCACGGCCTCGTCTCGGCCGGATTCTTCCTCCTCGCCGGGATGATCGAGACGCGGGCGGGCAGCGGGGAGTTCTCGCGGCTCGGCGGGCTTGCCAAGGGGCGCCCGGCGCTCGCGACCGTCGTCCTGATCCTCGGCATGTTCACCCTCGCGGTCCCCGGCTCGACGAACTTCGCGGGCGAGTTCGCGATCCTCTCGGGCGTCTTCCAGCGGGGCTGGGGCTACGCCGCCGTCGGCGCCGCCGCAATCGTCCTCGCGGCGATGTACGCGCTGCGGCTGATCTCGGCGATCCTCCACGACCGCCGCGCGAGCAGCCCGGACGACGCGTCGACGGATCTCGTCGGCGGTGAGCTCGCGCTGGTGCTGCCGCTCGTCGCGCTCCTCGCCGCGTTGTCAGCCTGGCCCGCCCTCGTGACCGAGCGCTCGTTCCCGCTCGACCAGCCGACGTCGTTCATCTCCGGGCAGGAGCAGGCGCCGTGATCGACACGCCGCACGTCGACTGGCTCGCCCTCTCGCCGACCCTCGCGCTGCTCGGAGCATCGGCGATCGCGCTCCTCGGCGCCGTCACCGTGCCGCGCACGGCCGTCCGCGCCTTCTCCGCCGCGATCACCGCGATCGGGTTCGTCGTCTCGGCGGTCTTCGCCGGCGTCGTCTTCGACCGCTCCCCGGACCCGACGGTCCTCCTCTCGGAGACGATGACGCGCGACCAGCTCGGCGCGCTTGCGGCGATCATCCTCGCCCTCATCGGCCTCGTCGTCGTCCTCGTCTCCTGGTCGGACGGACGACGCGACCACGTCGGCGAGTACTACGCGCTGCTCGCCGCGTCCGCCGCAGGGATGGTGTTCATCGTCTCGGCGTCGAGCCTGTTGACGATGTTCCTCGCGCTCGAGTGGTTCTCGATCGCGCTCTACATCCTCTGCGCCCTCGACACGCATCGCCGCGAGTCGCTCGAGGCGGGCCTCAAGTACCTGATCATCGGGAGCTTCGGCTCGGGTGTGCTGCTGTTCGGCTGCGCGCTGGTCTACGGCTCCACGGGCGAGCTCGGCTTCTCCGCGATCCGCGAGGCGACGGGCGCGGACGACCCGCTCTTCGTCACCGGGATGGCGATGATCCTCGCCGGGCTCGCGTTCAAGGTCTCGGCGGCGCCGTTCCACATGTGGACGCCGGACGTCTACCAGGGCGCGCCCACATCGGTGACCGCGTTCATGGGTGGCGCGACGAAGGTCGCGGCGCTCGTCGTGACGCTACGGATCCTCGTCACGGCGTTCCCCGAGCAGGCGGAGATCTGGTCGGTCGCCGTCGCCGTACTCGCAGTCGCCTCGCTCGCGATCGGGAACCTCGCTGCGATCGCGCAGCGCGACGTGAAGCGCATGCTCGCGTACTCGTCCGTCTCGCACGCGGGCTTCCTCCTGATCGCGATCGCTGCGAACTCGGATGACGGGGCGACGTCGCTCCTCTACTACCTCATCCCCTACACGGCGGCCACGGTCGGCGCGTTCGCGGTCGTCGCCGCGCGGGAACGGGAGCTCGGCAAGCCCGTCTCGCTCTCGAACCTCGAAGGGCTCGGCTGGGAACGGCCCTTCCTGGGGATCGGGATGTGGGTCTTCATGCTCAGCCTCGCCGGCTTCCCGTTGACCGGCGGCTTCCTCGGCAAGCTCTTCGTCTTCTCGGCGATCTACGAGGCCGGCTGGTGGTGGCTCGTCGTGATCGGCGTGCTCGCGACCGCCCTCTCGCTCGCCTACTACCTCAACATCGTGCGTGCGCTCTACATGCGCTCGGGCGAGCTCGCTCCCGGCGCCGTCGTCGCGGCCGGCGGCTCACCCCCGCGCGAGCTCCTGCTCGAGGGGGCGGTCGCCGCGGGAATCGTGGTCACGATCGGCTCGTTCTTCTTCGTGCAGCCGCTCGTCGACCTGGCCCGCGACGCCGCCGCCTCGCTACCGCTGTAGCGGCCCGCTACCCGTTGCCCTTCGCGCTCTTGCCGTGTCCTGGCGGCTCGTCCGCCTGCGGGCTCCGATCGGATCCTCCGTTTCCGTTTCCGTCAGCCGGCGTCTCGGCTTTGGCGACGAGGCCCGGTGGCCCGCAATGCGCGTGGTTCTGGTCGCCGTTGCCCCAGCCGGGCCGGCACGCGTCCCCCTGGGTGCTTGCCGGCGGCGCAGCCTTGACGGCCAGGCCCGGAGGCCCGCAGTGCGTGTGGTTTCGGTCGCCGTAGCCCCAGCCCGGCCAGCACGCATAGCTCACGGTGACCGTGAAGCTGCCGCTGTTGTCCGCCAACAGGTCGTCGTTGACGGCGAACACGAGCGCGCCCGTCCCGGACACGGCGGTCGGGCCGCCTCCGATCTGCACCCATGGGCCGCCCCCGACGCGTCCGACCAGGCCCCAGGCCGGCGCTCCGGGAAGCGGGAAGCCGCCGAACGACGTGCCTGTCGTGTCGACCGCGGTGTTCCCGTCTGGACCCGGACAGTACGAGTCGCCGAAGGGACAGACGCCGCCGGTCGCGGTCACGGTCACGACCTGCCCCTGCTGGACCACGAGGCCGGTGTTCACGCCCGGCACCGCGAGCCCGCCGACGGTGTAGGTGGACGACACCGTCGTGGGGCCGGCGGCGCCCGCCTGCGCCGCGGCCACGAGCGCGATCGCCACGACGGCGAGCGCGACGCCCTTGAAGCTCTTCATGGCTTTCCCCCTCTGGAAGCCCGTCACGACCATTCGTGACGTAGTCCGAGAATCGGCGCCGACGGGTGGCCGGGCGATCCCCCGATCAGGGTTGCCGACGTCGCCAGGCCAGGGCATGAGCGCTCGCACGGTTGTGTCCGGCCGGGCACATCGCCAGATGTACGCTCACGCCATGGCTACCACACTCACCTGGCTCGGCCACGCGGCGTTCCGGCTCGACACGGAGGCCGGCACACGCGTCTACGTCGATCCTTTCCTGACCGGCAACCCGAAGTGCCCGGAGAACGAGCAGTCGCCCGAGCGGTGCGACCTCGTCGTCCTCAGCCACGGCCACGGCGACCACGTAGGCGACACCGTCGCGATCGCGAAGCGCTTCGGGTGCCCCGTCGTCGCACCCGTCGAGCTACGCGATTGGCTGACGGAGGCACACGGCTTGCCGGAGGACGCCTCGCAGTCGCCGAACAAGGGCGGCACGGTCTCCTTCGCCGGCGTTCGCTTGACCATGACGGACGCGAACCACTCCTCGAGCAACTGGCAGGACGGCAAGATCGTCTACACGGGCGAGCCGACCGGCATCGTCGTGCGGCAGGAGGGCGGGCCGACGGTCTACTTCGCCGGGGACACGAACGTGTTCGGCGACATGGCGCTCGTCCGGCGGCTGTACGCCCCGGACGTCGCGGTGCTGCCGATCGGCGACCACTACACGATGGGGCCCGAGGAGGCCGCGCTCGCCGCCGAGCTCGTGGGCGCGCCACGCGTCGTGCCGAGCCACTACGGCACGTTCGGTCTGCTGACGGGCACGCCCGACGCGCTGCGGCCGCTCCTGCCTTCCGGCGTCGAACTGGTCGACCCGGCGCCGGGCGAGACCCTGACCCTCTAGCGGTCAGCCACCGAGCGCCGGATGCGGGCCCGGCCGGCGCCTGCGCGCGGCGGCAAACCCGAGCCCGGCGACGAGCAGCGCGACGAGCGTCACGCCGGCGACGGGCACCGTCGGAAACGACGATCCTCCGTCCCCGATGCTTACCGGCGCGTACGTGTGGGTCTGCGAGAAGCCGTCCCAGATCTCGTACCGCCACGTCCCCTCGGTCGGGAACCTGACGTCCGCGACGTACGTCCCCGCCTCACGCGCGGGCGTGGCGGCGAACGTCTGGAGATCCCCGGCTCCGTCGCTGATCCGGACGGCGGGTTGCAGGCCGTCCAGCGGCGTCACCCCGTGCTGGAGGATCGTCAGCGTCGGCGTCCAGGTCCCGCCGGCGTCGGTGCCGGTCGGGAGCGAGCTGAGCTGGACGGTCGCGAAGCCGCCGGCCGTCGCAGCAGCCGGGACGAGCAGGGCGGCAAGCGCGAGCCCGAACAGCAGTCGTTTCATCGTGCGCCTCCTTGGTCGGTTCTTCTACACCGCCCGATGCCGATCGGTTCCCTCGGAGCGGTCGACTCCAGTACCCTCCTCGCCGTGAGGGAGCGCTGGTTCGGCGCGACGGGCCGGAGGGTTCCGGCCATCGCCGTGGAGGGGACGATCGACCTCGACGGCGCGCTCGTGGTCGACTCGGTCGACGACGACGAGGCGTTGCGGGACGCGCATGCAGAGGGCCGGCCCGTCGTGGCCCGCGCGAGCGACGCGGCCGGGGTGACCAGGGCGCTCGCCCGTCCCGAGATCGCCTGCGTCGTCGTCGCGGACCCCGCGTTGCTCGACCTGGACCTGCCGGAGCTGACGTATGGCTGACCGCATCGCGACCTACTCGATCTGCGCGTGCGACCTCGACGCGGGGCAGTGGGGCGTGGCGACGCAGTCGAAGTTCCTCGCGGTCGGGTCGGTTGTGCCGTGGGCGGAGCCGCAGATCGGCGCAATCGCGACCCAGGCGTACGCGAACCCCCGCTACGGGCCGCAGGGGCTCGCGCTCCTGCGCGACGGGCTCAGCGCCGCGGAAGCGGTCGAGCGGCTCACATCCGCCGACGAGGACCGCGCCCACCGACAGCTCGGGGTCGTGGACGCCGAGGGCGGGTCGGCCACGTACACGGGCGACGAGTGCCACGCCTGGGCGGGAGGTCGCGCCGGGACCGGCTATGCGGCGCAGGGGAACATCCTCGTGTCGGGCGAGACGGTCGACGCACTCGCCGAGACGTTCGAGGCATCTGCCGGGAAGCACCTCGCGGAGCGACTGATCGACTGCCTCGACGCGGCGGAGGCCGCGGGCGGCGACAGCCGCGGGCGCCAGTCGGCAGCGCTTCTCGTCGTCGAGCGCGACGGTGGGTACGCGAGCCTCTCCGACGTCCTCGTCGACCTACGGATCGACGACCACCCCGACCCGCTCGCGGAGCTCAGGCGCATCTACCGCATGCACGACGCGCTGTTCGGCACGACCCCACGCGACCAGTGGCTCCGGGTGGACGACGCCCTGCGCGCGGAGCTCGACGACCTCCTGCAGCGTGTCGGCTACCCCGACCTCGCCTCGTGGGCGGGCGCCGAAAACCTCGAGGAGCGGGTCGACGGCGAGGACGCGGTCGACCCCGTCGTCCTCGACCGACTCAGGGAGTCCGCATGAGCGACCGTTATGCCGTTGTCACGCTCGACGAGCTCGTCCCCTACGAGACCGCAGGTCAGGCGCGCTGGCACACGATCCGCCGCACGCTCGGGATCCAGGCTTTCGGCATGAACGCGTGGTCGGCGACCGAGGACGGGCAGCAGGTGATCGGAGAGCACGACGAGGCGGACGGCGAGCAGCACGAGGAGGTCTACATCGTGGTCTCCGGCAGCGCGACGTTCACGCTCGACGGCGAGAGCTTCGACGCCACGGCCGGGACGATCGTCCACGTGCCGGATCCGACCGTGAAGCGTGGGGCTGTCGGGAGACGCGGCACGACGATCCTCGCCGTCGGCGCGAAGCCCGGCGTCGCGTTCACGCCGTCGCCTTGGGAACGGACGGCCGAAGCACTCCGCTTCTGGCGGACCGAGGAGTGGGACAAGGCGATCGCGATGCTCGAGGAGCAACTCGCCGAGACGCCCGACAGCGGCGTGGCGGTCTACAACCTGGCCTGCGCCCTTGCCCGCGCCGGCCGGCGGGACGAGGCGCTCGCGCGGGTGCACGAGGCGGTGACCATGGAGGACCGCTTCCTCGAGCTGGCGCAAACGGACGACGACCTCGCGTCGATCCGCGACGACCCGTCGTTCCCGCGGGCGTAGCCGGACGCACGGCGATGGCGGCGGGGCTCGACGTCACGCGCGCACAGATCCTCGCGTTCCGGCGGCGGACCGGTGCCCTCGACGAGCGCCTTCCGGCGACGCCTGGCTCGCTCGCACGAGCCGCGTCGGCCGGTCTCCAGGACAGCGTCCCGCGCTCCGCGCTCCATTCCCTCCACGCCCGCGTGGAAGGTGCCTCGCCCGATGCGTGGGACGATCCGTCGCTCGTGCAGGTCTGGGGCCTGCGCTACACGACCTACGTCGTCCCGGCGGGCGACCACGCACCATTCACGCTCGGCCGGCTACCGGATGCCGGCCGCACCCGACGCAGGGCCGAGGACCTCGCGGCGCAGCTCCACGCCCACCTCGACGGCCGCCGGCTCGATGCGGCCGAGGCGGGCGAGGCCCTCGGCGTCAACCCCAACGCCCTCCGCTATGCGGCGCTGACCGGCACTGTGCTGATCCGCTGGGGCGGCGCGCGCCAGCCGATCGTCTGGACCGTGCCTCGTCCCGAGGTCGATCCGCTCGACGCCCGCATCGAGCTGGCGCGCCGCTACCTGCACGCCCTCGGCCCCGGCACGCCCGGGAGCTTCGCCGCCTGGGCCGGCGTCAGCTCGCGCGCGGCGCTCGCCGCCTTCGACGCGCTCGGCCCGTCGCTCGTCCCGCTGCATACCCCGGTCGGCGACGCGGTCGTCCTCGCCTCCGACGAGGCGCTGCTTCGGGCGCCCGACGGGCCTGCCGCCCCGGCACGACTGCTTCCGAGTGGCGATCTCTTCTATCTGCTCCAGGGCGCGGACCGCGAGCTGCTCGTCCCCGATCCGGAACAACGCGCCGCCCTCTGGACATCCCGCGTCTGGCCGGGCGCCGTCCTCGTCGAGGGGGACGTCGCCGGGACGTGGCGCCGGGCGGGCGCGGTCGTCTCGGTCCACCCATGGCGCCGGCTGTCCCGCGAAGAACGCGCCTCCGTCGAGGCAGAGGCCACGACGCTGCCGCTTCCGGAGGTGCACGGCGAGGTCGGCGTCCGCTGGGAGGCCGGCTGACCTTACGGCGGCGGTGGGCCTCAGGCATGCGACCCGTCGCCCGGCAGCCGTCGGCCGTCCGCGAGCGCCCGGAAGCCGGGCACCGGGTCGTGGTCGGGGCGAGCGACGAGCACGACCGCACCGTGCTCCGGTCCGGCGAGCGCCGCGACCAGCAGCTCGACCCCGACGGCGAGCGCGAAAGCCTTGTAAGCCTGCGGTCCCCCGAAGGGAACGAGCTCGTCGGGCCTGGCTGCGCCGGTCAGGACGTCTCCGTGGGTGACGGCGCCCATCGAGACGTCGGCGACGACCGGGCGCCCATCCGAGGACGGGATCGCAATCGCGATCGGGTTCGTCCCCGTGAGCGCGGGGCCGCCGTCGGGGTGCGGCAGGCGACGCGGTGACGTTGCCGTGACGACCGCGATGAGACCCGCGTCCGCGAGCCGTCGCGCCCACGCGCCGAGGACGCCGGTAGGGAAGCACGCCTCTGCGACGACGACGCGGGAGCCGGCGGGAGGGTCCTCGACGATGCCGTCGCAGATCGCCGCCAGCGTCACGTAGCCAAGCGCGCCGCCGCCGTGCCAGCGCTCGAAGCCGCCCGAGCGCTCGACCCGCCGCGGCTCCCCGGCCGGGTCGACGGTCTCGCCGAGCATCCCTTCGAGCCACGGAACCCTCGCCAGCCCGTGCCCCGTGCGTCCTGCCCGATCCGCGGCGGCCAGGTGGTCGACGACCGTCGTCGCATCCCGCTCCGAGAGCCCTGCCGCGCGCAGTCGGGCGATCGCGCGAGCCGATGTCACGACACGAGCGTAACCCGAGGGAGTAGGCTTACCGCATCCTCACATCAGCGTGTGAGGATGCGACTGGATGGCCGCGCCTCCCCCCGGCGCGGACGTGCAGCGACGGCACCGGGCCCACCGCCGCTGGGCTCGCCGTCACGGAAGGGAGCCTCCGGGCTCCCTTCCCGGCTGACGTGGGGAATGGACGTGTGGGAAACCATGTTTCCCCAACGAGCCCCCTTCTTCTGCGCTGCGCACGGACTGCCCGCGCCTGGCCTCCCGCCGGGCAAAGCCCGGCTCCGGCCCTGAACTCGCCGCTCACGGCGGACCGCTTGATGCCTACAGGACGGTCAGCGCCTTGCGGATCCCGCCCTGCCGCCGTGCCTGAACTCGCTCTGCCAGGCCGCGGATCGCCGCGCTCACCTCGGCGTCGGGTGACGCTTCGAGCACCGTCCGCCCCTCGTCGGCCGCCTCCCGCAGCGCGGGGTCGAGCGGGATCCGCGCGACGAGCGGCGCGTCGATCTGCACTGCGAGCGCCTCGCCGCCGCCGGCACCGAACAGCTCCTGACCCGTGCCGACGAGCCACGACATGTTCTCGACGACACCGACGATGCGCATCCCGGTCTTCTGCGCCATCACCGCAGCCCGCACGGCGACCTGCTGCGCGGCGGGCTGGGGCGTCGTGACGACGAGCGCCTCGGCGCGGGGCAGGAGCTGGCCGATCGAGATCGCGACGTCGCCGGTGCCGGGCGGCATGTCCACGACGAGCGTGTCGAGCTCGCCCCAGTGCACGTCGGAGAGAAACTGCTCGAGCGCCTTGTGGAGCATCGGCCCGCGCCACATGATCGGCGCGTTGTCCTCGGCGAAGAGACCGATCGACATCACGTGCAGGTCGCCGCGGACAGGCGGGACGATCATCGAGTCCACGACGACCGGGCGCTGCGAGACGCCGAGCATGTGGGGAATCGAGTAGCCGTAGACGTCGGCGTCGAGGATCCCGACGCGCTCGCCGCGCTCCAGGAGGGCCACCGCCAGGTTGGCTGCGAGCGTCGACTTGCCCACACCGCCCTTTCCCGAGACGACGGCGACGACGCGGGTCGTCGGGTCGAGCCGGATCTCCTTCGCCGGGCGACCCCCACGGAGCCGCGTCGCGAGCGCTTCCTTCTCTTCCGGGCTCATCACGTCGAAGTGGAGCGTCACGCCGGTCACGCCCGGAACCGCGCCGACGTGGCGTGCGACCTGGTCCTGGAAGCTCGACCGAAGGGGGCAGCCCGCGACCGTCAGGGCGATCGTCACCGCGACCGCACCGCCATCGGCGACGACGACGTCGCGCACCATGTCGAGGTCGGTGACAGGCCGCTTGAGCTCGGGGTCGATCACGCGCTCGAGCGCCACGAGGATCGCGTCGCGATCGGGGGCCATGCGGTCCAGCCTAGCCACTCACGGTACGGCACCCGGCTCTTCAGCCGGTGGACGCCGACGCGCGCAGCGCGGCCGCGATGGCGTCGCATTGCTCGGCTCCGGCGGCGGCGACGATCCGCGAGCGCTGGCCGAGGTCGAGCCGGGCATCGCCGAACGGAGGGTCCTCGAAGAGGTCGATCGCCAGGCCGCGCTCGCGGACGAGGAGCTGGGCGGCTGCGATGTCGATCGAGCGCGCCGGCTTCAGGCAGCAGACCGCGTCGATCCGCCCGGCAGCGAGATGGCAGAGCGACAGCGCCAGCGAGCCCATCACGCGGACCCGCTGCGCGACGCCGCGGAGCCCGGAGACGACGTCTGCGATCGCCTCGGTCGTCGTCCCCTCGAGCGCGAGGATCTCGACGATCTCCTTCGGCCCGGGCCCGTCGAGCGGCTCGCCGCCAAGCCGTGCCCCTCGTCCCCGTTCCGCAACCCACTCCTCGCCCGCGCCGAAGTCGTGGACGAAGCCGAAGGTCACGTCGTCCATCGCCGGCCCGTCCGCGACGGCGAGCGAGAGCGAGAAGTACGGGATGCCTCGCTTCGCGTTGACGGAGCCGTCGATCGGGTCGACGACAACCCTCAGCTCGCCGCCTGCGCCGAACGTCCGGATCCCGAGCTCCTCGGAGACGAGAGTCAGGTCGAGACCGAGGGCCTCGAGCCGCCGCACCACGACGTCCTCCGCCGCAGCATCGATCGCCGTCGTGTCGTCGCCGCCCTGGCCGGTGCGGAGCACGGGCTCGCGCTCGGCCCGCGTCGGCAGCTCGGCCAGGACCCGCTCGAGATCCTCGACGCACCCGCGCGAGAACGCGAGCCAGTCGGTCACGGCTCGAGTGGGTGGAAGAGCAGGCCCGAGAGCAGCTTCGGGAAGAAGTACGTGCTCTTCGGCGGCATCGTGCTGCCCCGACGGGAGTGGTCGAACACGTCCTCGATCCGGGTGGCGCGGAGGAGGAACGCGCAGTCGGCCTCACCCGCACGAACGCGGGCAACCGCGTCGTCCACGTCCGGCGTATAGCCGATCCCCTCGCGGCCGACGCGCTCGACGAGCTCCGGGTCGAGCTCGCCAGGCTCTCCGCGGACGAGCTGCGTCGAGTCGGGCCGCACGAGCACCGCGGCCGAGTGGTCGAAGGGCTCTGCCGCGAGCGTCTCGAGCGCGGCCTCGGGGGAGTCGAACGACTCGCCGTCGAGCTGGATCTGCGGCCGCCCTGAGAACACACGGTGGGTAGGGAGGATCGCCAGCCCCGGATCGGCCGTCGAGACGAGCACCGCGAGCAGGCGGTCGCCGCCGCCCTCCTCGGCGTACGCGACCGCCGTCTCGTAGCGGTGGTGGCCGTCCGCGATCAGGAGCTGCAGGTCGGCGAATGCCTCCGCGACCCCTGCGTCTCCCTCGAGCCGCCACAGGCGCGAGTCGCCGCTGTCGATGTCGGGTGGGCGGTCGGGGGGCTCGAGCGGCGGCGCAGCGTCGTAGAGGAAGAAGAGCGGCTCGAGCTGCGCCTGAGCGGCTCGGAGCAGTCGCAGGCGCCGCCGCCGCGTGCCGGCGTGCGTCCGCTCGTGCGGCAGCACGACGCGCGCGGAGTAGGGCTCGGCCCGAAGAGACGCGACGATGCCGGTGCGTGCCAGGCCGGTCCCGACGCTTTCGGGGACGTCCTGCTGAAGCACCCAGACGGCGGGCGTCTCGTCGCGGACGAGCACGCCCTCCTCGAGCCATTCGCGGAAGCGTCGGCCCCCCGCGGCCTCGTCCGGGTCGCAGGTGAGATGGACGACGTTGTGCGGGTCGCGGGCGCGCAACTCGGCGCGCTGCGGCTCGTCCAGCACGTCGTAGGGCGGCGCGGTCAGGTCGGCGCTCCGGCTGGCGTACGTGACCGCGCGGAACGGACGGACGTCAGCCACGCATCGAGCCTACACTCGTGCCGTGGCGACGATCGCGGAGCTCTCCGAGGACCGCACGGTCGACGGGGTGTTCGCGGTGGCGCGCAAACAGCGGTTGACGACGCGCAAGGGCAAGCCGTATCTCGCGCTCGAGCTGGTCGACCCCAGCGGGCGGATCGAGGGGCGCGTCTGGGAGGACGTCGAGCTGCTCGACCGTCGCTTCGCCGAGGGCGACGCCGTGCGCGTGCTCGGTCGCGTCGAGCGCTTCGACGGACGGCTCCAGCTGCAGGTGCGCGCACTGGAGGCGACCGAGGACGATCCTGCCTCCTTCGCGCCGACACTCCGCCGCGACGCGGACGAGCTCGAGGGGTTCCTCGAGTTCCTGGCCGCCGAGATCGCACATCCCGGCCTCGCCGCCACGGTCGGCACCATCCTCTCCTCCGCGGAGGTGCGCGACGGGATGCGGGCCTTGCCCGCGGCCGGCGCTGACGGCCATCACGGCTACGCGGGCGGGCTGCTCGAACACACCGTCGGCGTCGCGACGCTCTGTCGCGAGACCGCGCAGCTCCATCCGCGGCTGCGCGCCGACCTGCTGCTCGCCGCGGCGCTCCTGCACGACGTCGGCCGCGTGCGCGAGCTCGGACGCGGTCCGGCGTTCCGACCGACGAGGGAGGGTGCGCTGCTCGGCCACGTCCAGCTCGGCGTGCGGCTCGTCGACGAGCACGCCGGAGCGCTCGACCCCGAGGTAGGGGCAGAGCTGCTCCATGCCATCGCAGCGCACCACGACCGTCCCGCTGCGCGCACTGCCGAGGCGGCCGTGCTGTACCACGCGAACCAGCTCGACGCGCAGGCTGCGACCCGTCCCGTCGGCGCCGACTGAGGTTGCGTGGAAGCGGCTGTCCTCGCGCTCCTGGGAGCGGTCTCCTGGGGTACCGGCGACTTCTTCGGCGGCCTTGCCTCCCGCCGGGCGCACGTCCTCACCGTGCTCGTGGTCTCCCAGGCAGTCGGCCTCGTCGCCGTCGCCACGTGGGTCGTCCTCAGCGGCGACTCGCCCCCCGGGCTCGGTGACATCCTCCCCGCCGCCGGGGCGGGTGTGGCAGGAGCCACAGGCCTTGCGGCGCTCTATCGCGGCATGGCGATCGGTGCAATGGGGATCGTCGCGCCCATCTCGGCGGTCAGCCCCGCGGTTCCGCTTGGCGTCGACCTCCTCCGCGGCGACGCGCCTGCGGCGCTTCAATGGGGCGGCATCGTCACCGCACTGGCGGGGGTGGTGCTCCTCGCGCGCGAGCCGAGTGGTGGACGCGTGGGCCGCGCAGGTCTGGCCGCGGGCGTGTCGCTCGCGCTCGTCGCAGCGCTCGGCTTCGGCATGTTCATCGTCGGGTTGGATGCGGCCTCGGATGGTGGCGCGACGTGGGCTGTCGTCATCGCCCGCACCTCGTCGACGCTCGTCGCGCTCTGCGCAGCGCTGGTCGTCTCGGTGCCGCTCCGGCCACCGACGAGCCTTGTCCCCGCAATCGTGGCCGTGGGGGTGTTCGACACCACGGCGAACGTGCTCGTCGCGCTCGCGACGACGTACGGGTCGGCGGGAATCGTCGCCGTGCTGAGCGCCCTCTATCCGCTGACGACGATCGTGCTGGCGTGGATCTTCCTCTCCGAGCGCCTCGACCGCACGCAACGGGCTGGCGGAGCGCTCGCCCTTGCCGGCGCCGCGCTTGTCGCTGTCGGCTAGACGTTGAAGCGGATGTTCAGCACGTCGCCGTCGGCGACGACGTAGGTCTTGCCCTCGAGCCGCTGTGTGCCGCGCCGCGCAGCCTCGGCGTGCGAGCCGGCATCGAGCAGGTCCTCCGTCGAGATCACCTCGCAACGGATGAAGCCGCGCGCGATGTCGGTGTGGATCGTCGCCGCCGCCTCGAGCGCGGTCTGGCCCCGCCGGAGCGTCCAGGCTCGCGTCTCCTTCTCGCCCGCGGTGAAGAACGTGATCAGCCCGAGCGCCTGCTCGAGCTCGCGGACGACCTCGTCGAGCGCGGAGGGCCCGTCGCGGAACTCTGCCGCCTCCTCGTCCGGGAGCTCGGCGAGCTCCGCCTCGAGCTTGCAGTCGATGCCCCCGGGCCCGTTCTCGACCGCGAGGAGGGGCTTCGTCGTCAGCGGGTCGAGCGCCTCCGGCAGCTCGCCGGGCCAGTCGGCGACCGTCCGACCGCCGTCCAGGTGGTCGAGCAGCTCCGCGAGCAGCTCCACCTCTGCGCGCGAGGCCGGGTCGCCGGACTTCGCCTCCTTCGCCACGCGCTCGTGGCGGCGCTCGACGTGATCGCGGTCTGCGACGAGCAGCTCGAGCTCGAGCGTCTCGAGGTCGTCGTCCGGTGTCGCCCCGTCCGAGAACCCGTCGAGGACGGCGAGGATCGCGTCGACCTGCCTGAGGTTGCCGAGCAGCTGCGGACCGGTGCCGGGCACGTCGACGACTCGGATCGCCGCAGGGGTCACCTTGCGGGCGGCGACGAGCTCGGCGAGCCGCCCGAGCCGCCCGTCGGCGATCGTCGCCATGCCGACGTTCGGCTTCTCGCTGACCGACGCGTACGCGGTGATCTCCGCGCCGGCGCGCGTCAGAGCGTTGAACAGCGTCGTCTTGCCGCTGTTCGGTAGCCCCACGATCCCGACCTCGAGCGCCATCGCGCGCTCAGGCTACTGGTCGTCCTCAGGCGCCGAAGCCGACCTGGGAGCCGGGCGGGTACCGCTTGAGATAGGTGATGCGCGGAATGACGACGGTGAGCCGGCCGTCCTCCGTGTCGAGCTGGACGGTGCCGCCGGAGCCGGCGCCCACCGCCCGCTCGATGGCGTCCGCCGCGTCTGGCTGGACCGTCGCGCCGATGATCTGCCCGCCCTCGAAGGCGAGCTCGATGCGGATGGACTCGTCAGGCAGGGCACACCACCTCCGTGAGGACGCCGTGGACGGCGTCGGGATGGACGAACGCGACCTCGAGGCCGAAGAGCCCCGTGCGTGGAACCTCGTCGATCAGCTCTGCACCGGCCTCGGCGAGCTCGGCGAGAGCCACGCCGACGTCGTCGACCTGGTACGCGACGTGGTGCATTCCGGGCCCGCGGCTCGCGAGGAACCGAGCGACCGGAGTGTCGGCGCCGGTCGGGGAGACGAGCTCGATGCGGTCGGCGCCGACGAGCAGGGACATTGCGTCGACGCCCTGGTCGGGCACCGTCGAGCGATGCTCGACCTCCGCGCCGAAGAGCCGGCTGTAGGTCGACAGCGCCTCGTCGAGATCGGCCACGGCGATCCCCAGGTGGTGGATGCCGCGGACGGTCACGCCGCCGATGCTACTTCGGCGGCGACAGGGGCGCGCGGCTCGAGGATGCGGTCGACGAGGCCGTACTGCACCGCCTCCGCGGGCGTCATGAAGCGGTCGCGGTCGATGTCCTCCATCACCTGCCCGAACGACCGCCCGGTGTGGCGCGAGAGCACTGCCGCCATCTGCCGAGTGGACGCCTCGATCTCGCGCGCGGCGATGATGATGTCCGACGGCGCGCCGCGCGCTCCGGCGGAGCCCTGGTGGATCATCAGCTTCGCGTGCGGCAAGGCGAGCCGTTTTCCCGGCGCGCCGCCTGCGACGATCACCGCCGCGGCCGACATCCCGATGCCGAAGCAGATCGTCCTCACGTCGCACTTGACGTGCTGCATCGCGTCGTAGATCGCCATCCCCGCGTATGCGTCGCCCCCCGGCGAGTTGACGTAGAGGTCGATGTCCTTGTCGGGCCCTTCTGCCTCGAGGAACAGCAGCTGCGCGACGACGATGTTGGCGAGATCCTCGTCCACCGGCCGCCCGAGGAACACGATCCGCTCGCGGAGGAGGCGCGAGTAGATGTCGAACGCCCGCTCTGCGCGGCCGTCGCCTTCGACGACGGTAGGGATCACCACGGCGGCCTCCTTTCGCTAATCTGCAACCGGACGGTTGCACTATACATGCAACTTGGAGGTTGCGGATGGACGTTCGTAGGGAGATCGTGCTGCCGACGACGCGCGAGGACGCGTGGGAGGCGCTCACCGAGCCGAGCCGGCTCGAGGAGTGGTTCGCGACCGAGGTCGAGCTCGACCTGCGAGAGGGCGGCGCGGCTGTCTTCCGCTGGGGCGACGGCGACGCACGGCGCGCAGAGGTCGTCACGGTCGAGGACGAGGAGCGACTCGTCCTGCGCTTCGAGGACGACGGCGTCGTCGACCTTCGGCTCGCCGACGACGATGCGGGCACCCGGGTGCTCGTCCGCGAGTCGACCCCGCAATGGGGGACCGCGCTCGAGCTGAGCGCCCTCGCAGCGTGGGCGACGGCGTAGACCTGGTCTTCGACGCCCTCGCCGATCCGACCCGGCGCTTCGTCCTCGAGGTTCTCGCCGGACGCGAGAGCGCCAGCCAGTCGGAGCTCGCGGCAAAGGTCCCCGTCACCCGCCAGGCGGTCGCCAAGCACCTCTCGACCCTGCACGCCGCCGGCCTCGTACGGAGTGAGCGCCGCGGCCGAGAGACCCGGTACGCGCTCGACACCGCGCCGCTCGACGAGGCCGCGGCGTGGATCGATCGGGTCGGGTCGGAGTGGGACACCCGGCTCGCCGCCCTCGCACGCCATGTCGAGGAGCGAAGCGTGGGTCGCGGCTAGCCGACGACGTCGTCGCTCGTCGTGAACCGCACGCCGCCCGCGCGCCACTGTTCGAGCGCGATCGCGACGCGCTCCGGCGACAGCCCGCGGGATGCGTCCTCGGCGAACGCGACCCGGCGCCCACGGGCGAGGAGGCCCATGATCGCCGCGTGGTTGCACACGTCGGTCGCGACGCCGAACACCAGCACCTCGTCCGGGTCGAGCGCCGCGAGGAGCGGCTCGAGGTTCGGGTTCGAGAACGCGCTGTAGGTCTTCTTCAGGAGCAGGAGCTCACGGCGGTCGCGAACGAGCGCCGGGACGAGCCCCGGCGGGTACGGCGTGAGTGACAGGGGCAGCGGGTCGCGCTGCGCCGTCTCCGCGATCTTCGCGCTCCCCGGCGTGCCGCGCAGGCAATGCGGCGGGAACGTCGTCTCGTAGTCCGGGTCGTCCGAGAGCTCCGGGTCGGTCAGCTCGTGGTCGTCGGCGGTTGCGAGGTGCGTGACGCCCTCCGCCTCGGCCCAACGGACGAGCCGCGCCATCGCGGGGACGGCCTTCTCGGCGTCGGGCACCGGCAGCTTGCCGCCGGGCCGAACGAAGTCGACTTGCGTGTCGACGTCCCAGAGGAGCCGTCCGCTCAGCGGACGAGCTCCAGCCGCTCGTTGGGCCGGAAGCTGCGACCGACCTTCCCCGTCGGGCGCCCGCCCGCCAGCACGATGTCGGCGGTGAAGTCGTTCTCTCCCCGAATCAGCGACGAGCCGACGCCGTAGGCGTCCACGGGCACGCCGTTCCGCTCGAACTGCTCGATCTTGGCGACCGTGAACCCGCCGGACGCGACGATCCGCACCCGCTCGAACCCGTCCTCGTCGAGCGCGGCGCGCACCTTGCGGACGAGGCGCTCGTTCACGCCCCGCGGATCGAAGTCGCCGAGCTCGTCCCAGAGGGAACGATCGACGAGTTGGCTGGACGTGTCGAGCCGGACGCCCCAGAGCCTCGGGCCGAGCGCACGGGCGACCTCGAGCGCCGTCCGGACGGAGTCGTTCTCGAAGTCGACGAGGACCGTGATGTGGAAGTCCTCCGGCGCCCAGTCGGCGAACTTCGTCGCGGCGAGCACCGTGTTCCCGCCGTAGGCCGCGATCAGCGAGTGCGGCACCGTGCCGACGCCGCGACCGCCCCACCACGACGCCTGCGCGTCCGAGGTCACCCCGATCTCCGCGCCGAGCACGGCTCCGGCGACATGGGCCGCATAGCCGTCGCCCGTCTGGACGCGGTGGTGGTCGTGCCGCGCGGGCATGAAGATGATCGGCTTGCCGTTCGCCGCCTCGAGCACCCGCGCGGTATTCGTCGCGATCAGCGTGCGTCGCGCGAGAGTCCCGAGCACGACGGTCTCGAGGTGACCGAACGACGTGTAATCGCCCTCGATCGTCATCACCGTCTCCCACGGCTCGGCCCGGTCGCCGTCGCGCAGCGCGTGCACAGTAAGGGCCGGCCAGTCGTGCGAGCAGAGCTCGAGGATCGCGATCGACTCGTCCATGCCGCCGAGCATCGCGTGGTGACGCTGGAACAGCTGCATCAGGACGCGCGGGCGGCGTCCGTCGTGGAGCAGCGCGGCGCGGGTGTGGTTGAAGTACGCGTCGCTGTAGTAGCCGTCGCGCATCTTCTCGAACGGCAGGTCGAAGATGTGCGGGTCGAGTCGCTCCCGACGGTCGCGGGAGGGCGCGACGGTCATGCCGCGTACGCGGTCTCTGCGGCGAGGCACGCGTGGATCGCGGCCTCGGCAACCTCGAGCTGCTCGGGCGACGGCTCGCGCGTCGAGATGCGGCGCTGGAGCTCGGTGCCCGGTCGGGCGAGCGCTCGCGAGAGGCGGTTCTCCGGATGCCGGTTCATCCAGCCGAAGACCTCGACCGCGGCACCCATCGCGCCGATCGCGCCTACGAGCCGCACCTTCCCGCGGTGGCGGGCGGGGGAGAGCTCCGAGGCCGCGCCGGCGAGCGCCGTCGCGAGCGTGAGCGGGCCGATGAGGTGCGAGCCGCAGCGCTCGTGCTCCTTCGCGGCGGGCTCACCGGTCTCGTACGTGCCGATCGAGATGTGCTCGGCGCCGTGGTAGCGCGTCAGCTCCTCGCCGCGGAGCGCGACGAGCGCAGGCACCAGCGAGGCCATCACGACCGCGGCCTCGCGGGGGATCGTCGGCAGCGACGACCGCCGAACGATGCTCGCGCCGGCGGAGGCGGCGACGAGCGCGGCCGCGACCGCGGGACGCTCGAAGGGCAGCTTCGCCTCGGGCAGGCCGCGCTTGAGCGCCGGCAACACGGCGAAGGCCTCCGCGAGGCGGAGCGGACCACGGACGAACGGCAGCCTGACGCCTGGCGCGAAGGTCGGCTTGCGGCCGGACGCGCTCTTCACGGTCCCGTCGTCGAGCCTCACTGCGGCGCCCCAGACGTTCGGGCCGTGCACGAGGACGCCGTTCTGGAGGGCCATGCCGCCGAGCCGCAGCTTCTCCATGGACGCAGGGTAGCCGTCCGCGCGGGGCACGCCGGGGCGGACGGGTCGATGCGGCCGAACGCCGCTTTGACAACTCAGAGCGCGCCGGCCAGCCGGCGCAGCGCCGCCTGCAGCTCGTCCGCTGCGAGGCCCCGGTCGAACGGTGCTCCGTCGAGCGCGACGACCGGCACCACCTCGCGGACGGACGACGAGGTGAAGATCTCGTCCGCCTGGGCGAGCCGCGCGAGCAGGTACACGCCTTCGACGACCGAATAGCCACTCGCAGGGGCGAGCTCGAGCAGCGCCGCCCGTGTCTCTCCGGCGAGAATTCCGAGCTCGAGCGAAGGCGTGAAAAGCGTCATGCCTTCGCGCCACCAGACGTTCGTCACCGTTCCCTCGAGGACGACGCCCTCGTCGTCGACGAGGACCGCATCGTCCGCACCCCTGCGCTTCGCCTCCGCCTCGGCCGCAACGTGCGTCGCGTAGCTGACCGACTTCGTCCCCGGAAGCAGCCACGGCGCCCTGCGCCGCGGGAACGCGAGGGACACGAGTCGCTGCCCACGCCCGCGGATCTCCTCGAGCGCGTCCGGAAGCGGAGCGACAAGCGCAACCGAGACCGGGACCGCGCCGACGGGCCCAGGCGTGTGGAAGAGACGGAGCACCGCGTCCGCGAGGCCCGCGTCGTCGAGCACCAGCCCTGCGAGCACCTTCAGCTCGGCCAGGTCGGGCGCCGCGTAGCCGAGCCGCTCGACCGACCCGCCGAGGCGGTGGAGGTGCTCGTCCAGCCGGAACGGCCGGCCGCCGTAGACGCGCAGCGTCTCGAACGCCGCCCTCCCACGAGAGAAGCCCTCGTCGTCGACCGCGATCACGCCCTCGGACGGGTCGACGAGGCCGCGTCCCGAGACGGCGACGGCGACCGGGCGCATGTTCACATCCGCCCGCCCGTGAGCGACCGTCGCTTCCGGACGGTCTCGAGCGGCGCGCCGATGGCGGTCAGGAGCGGCGCCGCCTTCGCAAGCGACTCCTCGACCTCCTCCGCCGGGCTCGAATCCCACACGATCCCACCGCCGACCCAGAGGTGGAGGCTCCGCTCGGCGACGGCGAACGTCCGGATCGTCAGCGCGAGCTCGAGGTCGCCGTTGCCGTGCACCCGTCCCAGAGCGCCCATCGACGCGCCGCGACCGACCGGCTCGAGCTCGGCGATCAGGTCGACCGCCGCGATCTTGGGGGCGCCCGTGATCGACCCGCCGGGAAACGTCGCCTGGAGCAGCTCGGCGAGGCCGACGCCCGGCCGCAGCGTGCCCTCGACCCTCGAGACGAGATGCTCGACCCCCGCGAGTGGGCGGGGCGTCATCAGCTCGGGCCAGCGGATGCTCCCGGGCTCGCAGACGCGCGAGAGGTCGTTGCGCTCGAGGTCGACGATCATCACGTGCTCGGCGGCGTCCTTCGCCGAGGCGACGAGCTCGGCACGGCGGCCGAGCGGCCGGGTCCCCTTGATCGGCATCGTCCACACCCGATCGCCACGTCGCGCGAGGAACAGCTCCGGCGTCGCCGACACGATCGCCCACCCGTTGCCCTCGAAGAGCCGCCACCGCGCGTCCTCGAACGGGAGGTCGCTCGGTCGAGTCAGGTGACCGAGCCGGGCGGCGAGCGCGTTCGGCGTACCGGCGAACGGCGCGCTGAGATGCTGGACGAGGTTGACCTGGTAGACGTCGCCCCGTGCGATCGCTTCGCGGACGGCCTCCACCGCTGCGACGTAGTCCTCCCGTGTCCACGTCCGCCGCCACGCCCCGACCTCGCCGCCGCCGGCGCCTTCGTCACCGTCCCGCTTCGCGTGAAGAACCTTGTTGTCATTTCTGTAACCAGTATGCCGTTCGCGTCGGACGGCGCACGCGGCGAGCGGGATCGGGCACGGCTCCGGCGGCGCGGGAGACGTGTGACGGCGAATGACCTCCGACAGCCCGTAGCCGAGAAACAGATCGGCGACGAGCCGCTCGCCGCCGGGAGCGAAGAAGCCCTGCTCGCGCAGCCAGGTCTCGATGCGCTCGAAGGCGCCGCCGGCGTCGTGGAGCTCGAGCACGTTCAGGCCTCGTCGCGCAGGCGGCGGATCCGCTCCACGAGGGCGGCCGTCGATCCGTCCAGCGGACGCTCGGAGGGCTCGCCCCCGAGCACGGGTGCCAACACGCCCGCGAGCTCCTTCCCGAGCTCGACACCCCACTGGTCGAACGAGTCGATGCCCCAGACCGCGCCCGCGACGAAGACCGAGTGCTCATAGAGCGCCACGAGCGAGCCGAGTGCAAACGGCGTGAGTCGTTCGAGGAGGAGGATCGTCGACGGACGGTTTCCCGCCATCTCCTTGTGCGGGACGAGCTCGTCGGGGACGCCCGCCGCCCTGAGCTCGTCGGCAGTACGCCCGAACGCGAGGGCCTGGGCCTGCGCGAGGACGTTCGCCAAGAGCAGCCGGTGATGGTTTCCGAGCGGGTTCAGCGGGGTCGCGAACGCGATGAGGTCACACGGGACGAGGGTTGTTCCCTGGTGGAGGAGCTGGTGGAAGCTGTGCTGGCCGTTCGTCCCCGGCTCGCCCCAGACGATCGGCGCCGTGTCGACGTCGACCGGCTCGCCGTCGAGTGTGACGTGCTTGCCATTCGACTCCATCACAAGCTGCTGGAGGTATGCCGGGAACCGTGACAGGTACTGCTCGTACGGGAGCACTGCATGGGTCTGGGCGTCGAAGAGGTCGCGGTACCAGACGCGGAGCAGACCCATGAGCAGCGGCAGGTTGGCGGCGGGCGGCGCCTCGGCGAAGTGCCTGTCGACGGCGTGGAAGCCGGCAAGCATCTCCGCGAAGGCGTCGGGGCCGACCGCGAGCATCGTGGAAAGCCCGATCGCCGAGTCCATCGAGTACCGGCCGCCCACCCAGTCCCAGAAGCCGAACGCGTTCGCAGGATCGATCCCGAACTCCTCGACCGCCTCGAGGTTGGTCGACACCGCGACCACGTGCCGCGCGATCGCGCTCTCGTCGCCACCAAGGCCGTCGAGGAGCCATTGCCGCGCGCTCCGGGCGTTCGTCATCGTCTCGACCGTCGTAAAGGTCTTCGAGGAGACGACCACGAGCGTCCCCTCCGGGTCGAGGTCGCGGAGCGCCTCGACGAGCTGCGTCGCGTCGACGTTGGAGACGAACCGGAACGCCGTCTCGCGGTCGCTGTAGGCCCTCAGCGCCTCGTACGCCATCGCAGGCCCGAGGTCGGAGCCGCCGATGCCGATGTTGACCACCGCTCGGATCGGCTTGCCGGTGTGGCCTCGCCACTCTCCCGAGCGAACCTCCGTCGAGAACGCGGCCATCCGCTCGAGCACGTCGTGCACGTCCCGGACGACGTCACGGCCGTCGACGACGAGCGAGGCGGTGCGAGGCATCCGTAGGGCGACATGGAGCGCCGGCCGGTTCTCCGACCGGTTGACATGCTCGCCGCGGAACATCGCGTCGCGCCGAGCGGCGACACCCCGCTCCTCCGCCAGCGCGAGGAGGAGGGCGATCGTCTCGTCCGTGACGCGGTGCTTCGACAGATCGGCGTGGATCCCGACGGCCTCGACGGACAGCCGCTCGACGCGGCCCGGGTCGTCGGCGAACAGCTCCCGCAGATGCACGTTCCGCACCGCCTCGTGGTGCCGGACGAGTGCCTGCCACGCGGTGCTGTCGGTGAGCGTCCCGGTCACGTCGTCAGTGCGGCCGGCGGCCGCGTCCCGTCTCGTAGACTCGCACGACTCTAGACGGTCGAACCCGGGAGGGGCGATGGCGACGGACACGCCGATGCAGCTCGGAATGGTTGGCCTCGGTCGGATGGGCTCGAACCTCGTCCGACGGTTGATGCGCGACGGGCACCACTGCGTCGGCACGGACGTCGGCGCCGAGACGGTCGCCGGTCTCGCGACGGAGGGGATGACCGGCGCGGCGAACGCGAAGGAGCTGGTCGCCGCGCTCGAGGCGCCACGCGCGGTGTGGGTGATGGTGCCCGCAGGGGACATCACGGAGCGCGCGATCGCCGACCTCGCCGACCTGCTCTCGCCGGGCGACACGATCATCGACGGCGGCAACACCCGGTACCACGACGACGTCCGCCGCGCGCAGGAGCTCTCCGAGCGGGGCCTCCACTACGTCGACTGCGGGACGAGCGGCGGCGTCTTCGGGTTGGAACGCGGCTTCTGCCTGATGATCGGCGGCGAGGACGACGTGGTCTCAGGGCTCGCGCCGATCTTCACGTCGCTCGCCCCGGGTCTCGGGACGATCGAGCGGACGCCCGGACGCTCGGGCGATCCGACGCCGGAGGAGCTCGGCTGGCTCCACTGCGGTCCGGCCGGCGCCGGACATTTCGTGAAGATGGTGCACAACGGGATCGAGTACGGCCTGATGGCCGCCTACGCGGAGGGGCTCAACGTCCTTCACCACGCGAACGCCGGCTCGGTGTCCCGTGACGTGGACGCCGAGACCACGCCGCTCGAGCACCCCGAGCTCTACCGCTACGACCTCGACCTCGCGGCGGTCGCCGAGGTCTGGCGGCGCGGATCGGTCGTCGCGTCATGGCTTCTCGACCTGACCGCTGCGGCACTCCACGACTCGCCCTCGCTCGACGACTTCGCGGGACGTGTCTCCGACTCCGGCGAGGGACGTTGGACGTCGATCGCGGCGATCGACACCGGCACGCCGGCACCGGTCCTCACAGCCGCGCTGTACGACCGCTTCTCGTCGCGCGCCGAGGGTGAGTTCGCGCACCGGTTGCTCTCCGCGATGCGGCACCAGTTCGGCGGGCATCTCGAGAAGCCGGCCGGCTGACGGTCGGTCGAGCTCGGGGCATCAGCGGCGCTGGACCCGGGCGTCCGCGGCGGTCGAGGCTCGGCTACTCGAGCGAGATCGTCGCGAGGCGGCGGTAGAGGTCGACCGCGAGCTCGAGGTCGTCGACCGCGATCCGCTCGTCGGCCCCGTGCACGAGGCGCGCGACGAGCTCCGGCGCCATCGCCCTGATCGGGAAGAACCCGTACGCGGTCGTCTGGAGGGCGCTCCGGACGTAGTGGCTGTCGGTGAACCCCCCGCACACGATCGGCGCGAGCCGAGCCCCCGGCTCCGTCTCGGCGACCCACTTGTCCAGCGCACGCCAGAGCGGCGTGTCGATCGGCGAGCGTGTCCCGCCGACGCACTCGTTCTCGATCCACTCGAGGTCCCAGTCGCCGGGGACGCCGGAGCGGAGCAGCGTCTCGACCTCGTCGCGCGTCTGACCCGGCAGGAGCCGGCAGTCGACCGTGATCGTGCAGGAGCCCGGGATCACGTTCCGCTTGCGCGACGCCTCGATCATCGTCGGCGAGAGCGTGGCCGAGAGAAGCGGCGCGAGCAGCTGCGCCGCGAGCGGGTCGGCGGCCCCCGCCCGCTCGAGCGCCGCCTCGACCGGCGGGACCTCGCCGAGCACCTGCGCGAGGAAGGCTTCGACCTCGGGGATCAGCGCGGGCTCGAACCCGAAGCGGCCGAGCGCCTCGAGCACCGGTGCGGCATGCAGAAGCGCGTTGTCCGCCGAGTGTGGGTCGGACGCGTGGCCTGCGCGGCCGTGCAGTCGCAGGCGAAACGGCGCGGTTGCCTTCTCCCCGACCGCGCAGAGGTACAGCACGCGGTCGCCGAGCACGCACCGCTCGCCACCCCCTTCGTTGACCGCGAAGTCCGCCCGGACCGCGTCGGGATGGTTGACAGTGAGCCAGGACATGCCGAACAGGTCCTCGCCGACCTCCTCGTCGGCGGTGAGCGCGAGCAGCAGGTCGCCGGGCGGCCGTACGCCCTCCCGGGCGAGCGAGGCGAAGGCCACGGCCGCCGTCGCGACGTGGCCCTTCATGTCGAGCGCCCCACGACCCCAGACCTCGCCGTCGACGAGGTCGCCCGACCACGGGTCGCGTTCCCATTCGTCTGGGTCGGCGAGGACAGTGTCCGTGTGCGCCATCAGGAGCAGGCTCGGCCCGTCCCCACCGGGCAGGCGCGCGACGAGGTTGGCGCGATCCGGCGTCCGCGCGAGGAGCTCGCTCGCAACGCCGTGCCGGGCGAGGTAGTCGCGGAGCAGCTCCGCGGCCCGCGTCTCGTTGCCGGGCGGGTTGACCGTGTCGAGCCGGATGAGCTCCTGCAGGAGCTGGGTGACCTCCTCGCGGAGGGTCAAGCCGACTCGGCCTTGGACCGCGCCGTGAGCTCGTTGCGGACTTCCCAGAGCTCGGGGAAGACGACGGTCTGGACGAGGCGACCGAGCACCTCGACGGGCGTCCCCTGCGTGCCGACGACGCTGTCGCCGATCACGCGGGCGACGACGCGGTAGTGGCGCACCCGCCATTGCTGACACCACTCGTCGAGCTCGATCAGCGACTCGGCGAGCCGGTACAGGGCGTCGTGGTCGCGCCGCTGGACGTACAGCTCCGCGATCGACAGCCCCGCCTCGCGACGGCGGGCATGGAACGCCTGGCCGAGGCGCGGCAGCTGCGCGCGCAGGCTGCGCCACCCGGGCGAGTCGAAGCCGCTTCCGTGTCCGAGCACCTTGCGGATCTCCTGGTACTCCCACGGGGAGAGCTCCTCGAGCATGTCGAGCTGGTCGGTGACGAACCGCATGCAGCGAAGCGGCCGGCGGAGCATCCGCGCCGCTTCGGCGACCTCGCCCTCCTCGGCCAGCCGCGCCGCCTCCTCGACGTCGCTCGTCGCGAGCTTCAGCCACAGCTCCGAGGACTGGTGGACGACCTGGAAGAGCAGCTCGTCGCGGTGCACGCGCTCGTCGGGCGGCTTCTGGAGCTCGAGCAGCTCGACCGTGTTCACGTAGCGCTCGTAGTCGGACGGCGCCGCGCCGGGAAGGATCGGAGAGTCGTAGTCCTCGCTCGCCTCTGACATGACTCGGAGCATACTGGCGCTCATGGGAGACCTGTTCGGCGACGCCGCGGCCGAGCAGGCCGCGCGCACCGGGCCGCTCGCGCACCGGGTGCGGCCCCGCACGCTCGACGAGCTCGTCGGCCAGCAGGACGTCGTCGGCCCCGAGACGGCGCTCGGCAGGGCGATCGCGGAGGGCCGTGCGCCGTCGATGATCCTCCACGGCCCGCCGGGCGTGGGGAAGACGACGATCGCGCGCATCGTCGCGGAGAGCTCCGCGGCGGCGTTCGAGGAGCTGTCCGCCGTGTCCGCGCGGATCGACGACGTGCGTGCGGTGATCGGCCGCGCGCGCGACCGGCTCGGCGGCAACGGCGTGCGGACGCTCCTGTTCATCGACGAGATCCACCGCTTCGACAAGCGCCAGCAGGATTCGGTGCTCCACGCGGTCGAGGACGGCCTCGTCACCCTGATCGGGGCGACGACCGAGAACCCGTACTTCGAGGTCAACCAGGCCCTTCTCTCGCGCTGCACCGTGATCGAGCTGGAGCCGCTGTCGCTCGAGGACCTAGAGCGCGTGATCACGCGCGGAGCGGACGCGCTCGGGGCCGACGTACCGGACGACGTCTCGGCCGAGATCGCGCGCCGGGCGGGCGGCGACGCACGGACCGCGCTCCAGACCCTGGAGCTCGCGTGGGACACCGCGTCGACCGCAGGCGAGCCGCTCGGCGTCGGCCATGTCGAGGACGCCGCGCGCAAGCGACCGCTCCGGTACGACCGCGACGGCGACCGGCACTACGACCTCACATCGGCCTTCATCAAGTCGATGCGCGGGAGCGATCCCGACGCGGCGGTCTACTACCTCGCGGCGATGCTGGAGGGCGGCGAGGATCCGCGCTTCCTCGCGCGGCGGATCGTGATCGCCGCGAGCGAGGAGGTCGGTGACGCCGACCCGACCGCGCTCGTCGTCGCCGTCGCCGCCGCGCAGGCGCTGGAGCACGTCGGTCTGCCGGAGGCGCAGCTGAACCTCGCGCAGGCGGCGATCCACGTCGCGCTCGCTCCGAAGTCGAATGCCGTCGCGCAGGCGATCTGGCGGGCACGGGAGGACGTGCGGCGCGAGGGGATCGAGGCGCCGCCGGCGATGCTGCGGGATTCGCACTACCGTGGGGCGGCAGGGCGCGGGCACGGCGCCGGGTACGTCTCGCCGCACGCGGACTCGTCCGCGGCGCCGGAGGACTACCTACCGGAGAGGCTTCGCGGGCGAACCTACTATCGTCCCGTCGTCCGCGAGCGAGGAGACGGAGGAGGCGAGACGTGACGATCGGAACGGGTGACAAGGCGCCCGAGTTCGACCTCGAGGAGGCTCGTGACCGTCCGCGCGTCCGGCTCTCCGACTTCGCCGGCCGATCAAACGTCCTCCTCGTGTTCCACCCGTTCGCATTCACCGAGGTGTGCGCGGAGGAGGCACAGGATCTCCAGGAGAACCTCGAGTCGTTCCGCAACGCGAACACGGAGATCGTGTTCGTCTCGTGCGACGCGGCCGCGGCGCGCCAGGCATGGAAGCACGAGCTCGGCGCGGAGTACACGTTCGCCTCGGACTTCTGGGGGCATGGTATCGCGGCCAAGAACTACGGCGTCTTCAACGAGGAGACCGGCGCGCCGATCCGGGGGACGTTCCTGATCGACCGTGATGGAGTCGTGATCTGGTCACTCGTCAAGGACGCGAGCACGCGGCGCACCGAGATGGTGCCCGGGTCGCTCGAGACGCTCGACGAGCAGGCCTGAGCGACCTACGACAGGCTCGGCGCACCCGGGAGAATCGACACGAAGTGGGTGCACAACGGTCGCGGGTTCGAGGCTACGGTGACTCCAGGGGGCCTGGCGCCCCCATTGGGGGGCGTGGACCGGAACGCACCCTGCGGACGGCGGACGGCGTTTGCCGATGAGCGGGCTCCACGTCCGACAGTTCGGCGAGGAGGACGCTCCGGCGATCGTCTGCCTCCACGGCGTCACGTCGTGGGGCGGGCACTTCGAGGCGCTCGCGGCGCTCCTCGCTCCGGCGTACCGTGTGGCCGCGCCCGACCTGCTCGGCCACGGCGACTCGGAGCGGGAGCCCCCGTGGCGGATCGCCGACCACCTCGCGCACCTCTCGGCAGCCCTGGACGGAGACGAGCGGATCTGGCTGGGGCACTCGTTCGGCGGCCGGCTCGCGTTCGAGTGGGCCGCTTCGCGGCCGGGAGCGGTCGATCGGCTCGTGCTCCTCGACCCGGCAATCCTCGTCCCACCACCCGTCGCCCTCTGGGCCGCCGAGCACGCACGCATCGAGCGCCGGTACCGGAGCTTCGAGGAGGCGGTCGATCGTCGCTACGAGGAGAGCCAGCTCCATCGCGCCCCGCGGACGCTCGTCCAGGACGAGCTTCGGCACCACCTCGTGGAGGAGCCCGACGGTTGGCGCTACCGCTACTCGCAGGCGGCCGTGGTCGCGGCCTACGGCGAGATGGCCTCGAGCCCTCCACCGTTCGAGAAAGTCCGCATCCCGACCCTCCTCGTGCTCGGCGAGCAGTCGTACCTGCCGTACGACCACCTGCTCGACGCCCACCGAGCGGCGCTCGGCGACCTGCTCGAGGTCGTCACGGTGCCCGGTGGTCACTCGGTGCTCTGGGATGCGCTCGACGAGACCGCCGCCGCGATCTTGCGCTTCCTCGCTCGCCCCGCCACACCGCCGTAGACTCGCGGCCTTGACCTACACGGTCGGCTACCTCGTCGGCAGCCTCGCCTCCGACTCCATCAACCGGACGCTCTCCAAGGCGCTGATCCGACTGGCGCCGCCCGAGCTGACGCTCGTCGAGATCCCGATCGGTGACCTGCCGCTCTACAGCCGCGACTACGACGCCGACTTCCCACCCGCCGGGCGCGCGCTCAAGGAGGCGCTCGCCGCAGTCGACGCCGTGCTGTTCGTCACGCCGGAGTACAACCGCGCGGTGCCGGGCGCACTGAAGAACGCGATCGACTGGGCCAGCCGGCCAGCGGGAGCGAACTCGTTCAGCCGCAAGCCGTCGGCGGTGATCGGCGCATCGACCGGCAAGCTCGGCACAGCGGTCGCCCAGCAGAACCTCCGCAGCATCCTCAGCTTCTGCAACTCACCCCAGATGAACGCCCCGGAGGCCTACATCCAGCTCACGCCCGGCCTGATCACCGCCGAGGGCGAGGTCACCGAGCCGAGCACCGAGGAGTTCCTGCGCACCTTCATGGCCGGGTTCGGCGGCTTCGTCCAGCGCGTCTACACCATCCTTCCTCGCACCTCGGGCACGTAGGCCCGTCGCGAGCGCGAGGCGTTACCCGGTGTAGTGCTCGTCCGCGAGCGCGAGGACGTCGTCGAGGATCGCGACGCCCTCCTCGGCCTCCTCGGGCGTGATCGTCAGCGGCGGCACGACCATGACCACGTTCCAGTGGGTCATGAGGTAGAGACCGCGCTCGAGCGCCGCCTTCGCGAGTCGGGCGACCGGGGCGGCCGCCTCGCCCGAGGCGTTGTAGGGGACGAGCATCTCACGCGTCTCCCTGTTCTTCACGAGCTCGATCCCCCAGAAGCAGCCGAGCCCACGCACGTCGCCGATGGACGGATGGCGGTCGGCGAGCCCGTTCAGGGCATCCGCGAACCACTCGCCCATCGCGGCGGCGTTCTCGACCACGCCCTCCTCGCGGAACGCCTCGATCGAGGCCACGCCCGAGGCGCACGCAAGCGGGTGGCCGGCGTAGGTCAACCCACCGGGGAAGAACCGATCGCGGATCCCGTCCATGATCTCGCGGCGGGCGATCATCGCGCCGAGCGGCACGTACCCGGAGTTGATCCCCTTCGCGACCGTGAGGATGTCGGGGACGACGTCCCAGTGGTCGCAGGCGAACCAGCGGCCGGTGCGCCCGAAGCCGGCCATCACCTCGTCGAGGATCACGAGGATGCCGTGCCGGTCGCACACCTCGCGGATCGCCCTGAGGTACCCGTCGGGGGGCGGGATCACGCCGTTCGTCCCCGTCACCGTCTCGAGGATCACCGCGGCGACGGTGTGCGCCCCCTCGTACTCGAGGATCTCCTCGAGGTGCGGCGCGCCGGTGCAGACCGGACACGGATCGGGATGGCCGGCCGGGCAGCGATACGTGTACGGGTCGAACATGCGCACGACGCCCGGCATGCCCGGCTCGACCGCCCAGCGACGAGGATCGCCCGTGAGCGTGACCGAGCCATTCGTCGCACCGTGGTAGGAGCGGTAGCGCGCGATGATCTTGTGACGGCCCGTGACGAGCCGCGCAAGCTTCACGGCGTTCTCGTTGGCCTCGGCGCCGCCGTTCGTGAAGAACGAGACGGACAGGTCGCCCGGGGTCACTTCGGCGAGCAGCCGGCCAAGCGTCGAGCGCGACTCGTTCGCGAGCGGCGGGCCGATCGTGCAGAGCTGGTCGGCCTGGTCCTTGATCGCCTGGATGATCTTCGGGTGCTGGTGGCCGATCGAGACGTTGACGAGCTGCGAGGCGAAGTCCAGATAACGCTTGCCCTCGTAATCCCAGAAATGACGCCCCTCTGCCCCGGCCACCGGGATCGGGTCGATCTGGCTCTGTACCGACCACGAATAGAGGACGTGCTCCTTCGCATCCGCGACGATTTGCGCTCCGAGGTTTGGGTCCGCCTCGACGATTGCCATCTCCACGCTCCTTCGCTTCGCTCGCGGTGCGATCGTAGCGCCGCGCCGACATCGTCTCGGGGTTGCATCGACCCGGCCCGCCGCGCGACCATGCGTAGATGGCGATAGCCCCGCCCACCGGCGCGCTCGGCCTGCTCGAGCGGGACGACGTACTCGCGGAGCTCCTCGAGGCGTACGACGGCGCAGTCGCACGGAGCGGCCGCCTCGTCCTCGTCGCAGGAGAGGCGGGGATCGGAAAGACGGCCCTCGTCCGTCGCCTCTGCGACGAACTCCCCGGCAGCGCCTCACCGCTGCGCGGGGGCTGTGACCCACTGCTGACGCCGAGGCCGCTCGGGCCATTCCTCGAGCTTGCGGACTCGGCACCGCCGCGACTGGCCGAGGCGATCCGGGCCGGAGGCGGGGCCCACGACGTCGCGACGGCGCTCCTCGGGGCCGATGACGGCGCGCCGCTGATCGTCGTCGTCGAGGACGTGCACTGGGCCGACGAGGCGACGCTCGACGTCCTGCGTGTCCTCGGCCGGAGGATCGGCGACGCAGAGGCGCTCGTGATCGCGACCTACCGCGACGACGAGCTCGGCCGCTCGCATCCGCTGCGGCTCGTCCTGGGCGAGCTGGCGACCGCCGCGGCCGTGACCCGGATTCGGGTCGAGCCGCTCTCGCCCGGGGCCGTCGGCCAGCTCGCGGAGGGCTATCCGATCGACGCCGGCGCCCTGCATCGTCTCACCGGCGGCAACGCGTTCTACGTCACGGAGGTCCTCGCCGCCGGAGGAACGTCGATCCCGGAGACGGTTCGCGACGTCGTGCTCGCGCGCGTGGCGCAGCTGAGCTCGCCCGCGACGATCGTGGTCGAGGCGGCCGCTGTCGCGCCCCCGTCGCTCGACGCCGCTCTGACCGTCGCGGTCTGCGGCGAGGCAGCGGACGCAGTCGACGAGTGCCTCGCGTCGGGAGTCCTCCATGCGGCTGACGGCGCGATCGCGTTCCGTCACGAGCTGGCGCGGGCCGCGGTCGAGGAGTCGCTGTCGCCGACGCGCCTCCTCGCGCTCCACCGCGCCGTGCTGCTGGCGCTGGCAGACATGGGCGAAGGCTCGCGCGACCTCGCGCGCCTGGCACACCACGCGGAGTGCGCAGCCGACGGCGAGGCGGTTCTCCGCTACGCGCCGGCGGCCGCGCTGCAGGCGACCCGTGCGGGGGCGTACCGGGAAGCGGCGGCGCAGTACGCCCGTGCCCTCCGGTTCGCGGACGGCGTGTCGGACGGCGAGCGGGCCGATCTGCTCGAAGGCCGCTCGCGCGCGTGCTACCTGGCGGACGACCAGGTCGAGGCGATCGTCGTGATCCGCGAGGCGATCGCCTGCCGCCGACGTGCCGGCCAAGCGCCGAAGGAGGCCCGGGCGCTTGCCGAGCTCGCGCGCTACCTCGGGTGCCGGGGGCTCAACCAGGATGCCGAGGACTCGGTCGCCGAGGCGACGCGCCTTGTCGCGGACGAGGAATCGGGCTCCGAGCTCGCGAGCGTCTACGCCGCGCGAGCCTGGCTCTGTGGGGGAGCTCGGGGCCACGACGCGATCGAGGCGTGCCAGGACCTCGCCCGCACCGCGATCGAGCTCGCCGAGCGGAGCGGGGACGATGAGACCGCGCTCGACGCGTTCGTCACGCTCGGGACCGCCGAGCTCAGGCGCGACCCGGACAGCGGCCGGGCGACGCTCGAGCGCGCGGTGGAGCGCGGCCGCCGGCAGGGCAACGACGACCAGGTCTCACGGGCGCTCAACAACATCGGCGCGTTCGCCGCGGCGCGGCACGACCACGCGGCCGCCAATCGGTACCTCGCGGCGGCGCTCGACTACTGCGTCGAGCGCGATCAGGACCTCTGGCGGATCAACGTCCTCGCGGTCCTCCTCGTGTACGGGAAGCGCGGCTCGGCGTGGCAGCTCGTCGCGTTCGAGTGGGTCTTCCCGAAGAAGCCGGCGAAGCCGCCGCTGCCCGGCGCGACGTACGGCTCGTTCGGGGCGGCGTGCCACTACAAGGACGGGACGTTCGTGTTCCAGGCCGACCAGAACGCGTGCGCGCCGAAGAGCCCACACAGCGGCGCGGCCTTCGGGTTCTGGCACCCCGACCTCGTGACGATGCACGTCTGGGCGTGGTACCCGAACCCCGCCGGGGTGTACTCCGGCATGAACCCGCTGATGCACCCTTTCAACAAGGGTTAGCCGCCGTGCGGGCGCTCTGCCCGCTCGGCTGACGGACGATGCGGACGGCACGTGAGGGCCGTCCGCATCGTCGCTCCCGGCCGCGGCTCGCGAGAGTAGGCTCGGCTCCATGAGAGCCGCAGTCATCGGAGCGCTCGGTGCGGGGCCCTCGCTCGCGAAGGTCGACGAGCCGGCCGGTGACGTCGTCGAGGTGCTCGCGGCGCCGCTCAACCCGGTCGACCTCGGCGTCGCCTCGGGGAACTACCACGCGGGGAACCCGCCCCTCCCGTACGTGCCCGGGTGCGAAGCGGTCGGGCGCACTGCAGACGGACGAGCCGTCTGGATCTTCGGCGGCGGGTTCGGTCTGAGTCGCAACGGCGGGCTGGCCGAGCGCGCCGTGATCGGTGATGCGGCGGCTGTCGAGATTCCCGCTGACGTCGACCCGGCGCTCGCCGGCGCGCTCGGCATCGCCGGGCTCGCCGGCTGGCTTCCGTTCGCCTGGCGTGCGCCGCTCCACGGCGGCGAGACGGTCCTCGTGCTCGGGGCAACGGGATCCGTCGGGCTCGTGGCGGTGCAGGCCGCGAAGCTGCTGGGCGCGGCGAGGGTGGTTGCCGCGGGCCGCGATCCGGAGCGGCTCGCGAAGGCGGCCAAGCTCGGGGCCGACGCCACCGTCCAGATCGGGGAGCACGACGACCTCACGGCCGCGCTCCGCGAGGCAGCCGGCGGGGACGGGCCCGACTACGTGTTCGACGCGCTCTGGGGCGCACCGGTGGGAGCGGCGATCCGGTCCGCCGCTCGCGGAGCGCGCATCGTCAACCTCGGGCAGTCCGCCGGGCCGACCGCCGAGCTTGCGTCCGGGGACGTTCGCGGCAAGGGCCTCACGATCCTCGGACACGTGGCGTTCTCCGTCCCGCACGACGTGCTCGCGGAGCACTACCCGCGCCTCGTCAGTCATTCGGTCGCAGGCGAGATCCAGCTCGACGTCGAGCGCGTACCGCTCGCCGACGTTGCCGACGCATGGCGCCGCCAGGCCGCCGGCGAGGCGAAGAAGCTCGTGCTCGTGCCCTGAGCGTCAGGGCGCCACGAGCCGCTGTGCGGCAGCTTCCCAGCGCCAGACCGCAGCCGGGACGAGATGCGTCCCACCGACCCAGCGGTCGATTCCGAGCAGCTCGACCCGGTCGACCTTGCCGGCGAGGGCCCACTCGCCGTCCCGTGTCAGGCGGACGGGCGCCCCGGCGAAGAGCCTCCCGTCGCCCAGCGGAGGCGGTAGAGGCAGCTCGTCGCCGGAGCGGGTCTCGACGAGTCGCCGGCCCCCGCGGCCGAGCTCCGCGAGCGCGCGAAAGAACCAGGTGTCGCCGAGGAACGATGCCTGCTCGAGCTCCTGGGCAGCGAGGAAGGCGGCGGCGGGAGTGGAGGCTCCCTCGGCCAGGGCGCGCAGCGCGGTCCGCTCCGTCGTCGAGAGCCCGTCACGGGGAGCGGGGAGCTCCTCGAGCAGGCGGCCGAGCGCCGGCGCGAGGAGCGGCAGCGACGGCGTCCCGCGTGCAGCCCATCCCGCCAGAGCCTCCGGCCTCGGCGCGCGGAACGCATCCCACACCGCTGCCGCCGTCTCCAGCGCCTCGTCGGTGAGTGCCCGCCGCTCGGGCCAGAGGGTCTCGAGCTCCTCCGCGGTCAGCTCTCCGAGCCCGCGAAACGCCGGGCGGCCCGGAAACGAGTCGACGACGACCGCGCTCGGTGACACCCCGGCCGCGCTCGCGAGAGCCAGCACGTCGACGAGCTGGAGCTGGTCGTACAGATCGTGCTCGAACCAGAGGACGACCGACACCCGGTCGGCGAAAGCCCGCTCGAGCTGACGGTCGCGGCGCTCGAGCGACGCGAGGATCGCCCGGCGGCCGCCCCAGCCGCAGTCGGAGAGATACCCGGCCCGGCGACGAAGGAGCTCCGGGCGGGGGACGGCGGGCACCGGGCCCGCATGGAGCACGTCCTGCCACGACAGCACGGCGCCGCCGAGCGCGGTGCGGCGGAGCGTGTTGGCGGCGCTCTCCCCGTTCGTCACGTGCAGGACGCTCGGCGGTACGGCCGCGTCGCGGCCGCCGCGGGCGAGATAGGCGGCGCCGCACGTGCAGTGGTCGAGCGAGTCGCACGCACACCCGACGACGCGTGCGAGCTCCTCGCGCATCCGCCGGAGACCTGCGATCCGTCCGTCGATCTCGTCGATCTTCGCGGCCATCCGCACGCGGAGGACTTCGGACGGGGAGGTCGAGCGCCGCGACGCGCGGAGGTACTCGCCGATCTCCGCGAGGGTGAACCCGACCGCCTGCGCCTCCTTGATCGCGCGGAGGAGCCGCACCGTGTCCTCGTCGTAGCGCCGATGGCCGCTCGGATCACGGTGGGGCGCCGGGAGCAAGCCCCGCCGCTCGTAGTAGCGGAGCGTCTCGACGTTGACGCCCGCTCGCTCCGCGACCTCGCCGACTCTCACGCCCGCACGATAAACCCGTACCTCGGTACGGATGTCAAGCGGTCGGCCGTCGGAGCGGCTACGCGGGCGTCGCGGCGGGACGTAGCTCCTGGCCGAACTTCGCGCGCGCGACGAACTGGCCGAAGCCGGGCTCGACCTCGAGCTTTCCGTCGTCGGCGACGACCGTGCCGCGGACGAGCACCGTGTCGACGTCGCCCGTGACCTCGGTGCCCTCGTAGAGGTTGTAGTCGGTCTTCGAGTGCTGGTCGGCGGCGGTGATCGTCTTGTGCTTCGTCGGGTCGAAGATCACGAGGTCCGCGTCGGAGCCTGGGGCGATCGTCCCCTTGCGCGGGTACAGGCCGAAGAGCTTCGCCGGGTTCGTCGAGAGGAGCTCGACCATCCGGTTGAGGGTGATGTGCCCGTCGCCGACCCCGAAGTGGTGGATCATGTGCAGCCGGTTCTCGAGGCCCGGCCCGCCGTTCGGGATCTTCGAGAAGTCGTCGCGGCCGAGCGTCTTCTGGCCGTCCCAGAGGAACGAGCAGTGGTCGGTGGAGATCGCCGAGAGGATGTCCGTGCGCACGGCGCTCCAGAGCACGTCCTGGTTCTCCTTTGCACGCGGCGGCGGGGTGTAGACGTACTTCGCGCCCTCGAACTCGGGCCGCTCGAGGAATGTCTGGTCGACGAAGAGGTACTGCGTGCAGGTCTCCCCCCAGACGTCCCAGCCCTTCTCGCGGGCGAGCGCGATCGGCTCGGCCGACTCCTTGCAGGACACGTGCACGACGTAGAGCGGGCAACCGGCGACGCGGGCGAGCTGGATCGCCCTGTTCGTCGCCTCGCCCTCCGTCTCTGGCGGTCGCGTCAGCGCGTGATAGATCGGGTCGGTGTTGCCGGCCGCGAGCGCCTCTTTGACGAGCACGTCGATCGCGTCTCCGTTCTCGGCGTGCACCATCACGAGCGCGCCCGTCCTCGCGGCGACCTGCATCGTGCGGAAGAGCGTCTCGTCGTCGACCTGGAGCGCGCCTTTGTACGCCATGAACAGCTTGTACGAGGTGACGCCCTGGTCGGGGAGCGTCGCGAGCTCCTCGAGGCGTCCCGGCTCGGTGAGGTCGGTCACCGCGATGTGGTAGCCCATGTCGATCAGCGCCTTGCCCTCGCGCTTGCCGTGCCAGTCGGAGAGGGCGTCGGCAAAGCTCTGGCCCTTCGCCTGGATGCAGAAGTCGACGTGGCACGTGGTGCCGCCGAACGCCGCCGCCTCATGGCCCGAGCGGACGTCGTCGATCGTCGTGGTGCCGCCGAACGGCATGTCGAGGTGGGTGTGCGGGTCGACGAGCCCGGGCAGGACGAGCTTCCCGCTCGCGTCGATCGTCGTGTCTGCGCTGACGTCCAGGTCCTCGCCGAGGAGGGAGATCCGCTCGCCGTCGACGAAGACGTCGCCGACGTAGTCGTCGGTCGCCGTCACGACACGGCCGCCCTTGATCAACACGGACATCGCGGATCTCCCTTCCCGGTCTAGTGCCCTCTGGTCTACTTCCCGCCCGCCGTGACCTTGATGGTCAGCTTCTTCCACGAGGCGCCCGTGACGTTCACCTTTTCCTTCTTCAGCTGCGCGAGCGCCTTCGCCGCATAGGTGTAGTTGGTCGCGCCCTTCGGAGTGTTCTTGATCACCCCATAGGTCTTCGCGATCTTGGTCGTCTGCGCGAGGGCGCCGGCCGGCGGGAGGCCGATGCCCCTCGGATTCGGCCAGGTGATCGCGTTGATCTCGTTCATCTGCCACGTCTGATGGCCACGGCCGAGCAGCGAGCCGTTCTTCAGCACGAGGTTCACGCACTCCGCCTGGTGGTCACGGCAGTAGATCCAGCCCTCGAACGAGGCCTTGAGGAACTTCACCGCCGTGGCCTGGTTCGTCTTGTCGGCGAGCCAGTCCGAGCGCACGAAGATGTTGTCCTCGAGCATGCCCGTCCCGACCTTCGGGTCGGCCATTCGAAAGACGTTCAGATCCTTGAGCGTGTAGAGCTTCCCGGTTTTCGGATTCTTCGTCTCGAGCACCTGGGCGAGCTCGTTGTACGTCATCGCCGCGGCCGCGTCGACCTGGTTCTTCAGGAAGAGCTGCATGTCGAACGGCTGGTTGACGATCGTCACGTCGCTCGAGTTCGAATGGTCGATGCCGTTCTTCTGGAGCGCCGCGAAGAGCTCGGGCTCGTTGCCGCAGCACCAGACGCCGACCTTCTTCCCCTTCATCTTCGCGACCGTGTTGATGCCGCTCGAGCGCCACGTCAGCTCGGTCATCCCCGAGCGCGCGAAGACCTGCGCGATCGAGACGAGGTTCGACCCCTTCTCCCTGGTGGCGAAGAGGTTTGGCAGCCAGTCGAGGCCGAACTCTGCCGCTTTGCCCGCCACGACGGTCTCAGGCGTGATGCTCGGCCCGCCGACCTTGATCGTGACGTCGAGACCTGCCTTGTCGTAGTACCCCTTCTCCAGCGCCGCGTAGTAGCCCGCGAACTGCGCCTGCGTCACCCACTTGAGCTGCAGGGTGACCTTCGTCGCCGCCGGGCGCGTCGGCGCCGCCGTCGCGACCGCCACCCACGCGGCGAGCGCAGCGCACGCGACCGCTGCCGCGGCGAACCCGATTCGCTTCCGCCTCAACGTCGTCCTCCTCCGGTTCGACAGCTCGATCCGTCACTCCCCGCGAACGCCGCGTGACGACGGGTGCCAACTCGTCGTCAGCCGCTCCACGAGCGCGACGGCCCCATAGAACACGATTCCGAACGCACTTGCCAGCGCGATTCCGGCCCAGGCGCGCGAGAAGTTGAAGAGCTGCGTGTCGTTGAGGATGCTCACGCCGAGCGCGTTCGTCGGCCCGCCGAAGTACTCGCCGACGATCGCGCCGATCATCGAGAGCACCGCCGCAAGCTTCAGACCCGTGAACATGAACGGGAGCGAGTTGGGGATCCGCACCACGCGGAAGGTCGCGATCTCCCCCGCCCCGTACGACCGCATCAGCTCGATCGACCGCACGTCCACGCTGGTCAGCCCGCGCAGCGTGTTCACCATCACGGGGAAGAAGCAGAGGACCGCGGCGATCGCCATCTTCGAGAACGGGTTGAGGAGCCCGAACCAGTTGTTCGTGATGGGCGCGAACGCGATGATCGGGATCGCGTTCGCCGCGATCGCGAACGGCAGCAGGGCGCTCCCGAGGGCTCGGAACCGCGCGAGGAAGAGCGCCATCAGGATCCCGAACGACGAGCCGAGCGCGAATCCGCCCGCGGCCTCCTTGAACGTGTAGACGCCGTAGTCCCACAGCGTGCCCTTGTCGTCCCAGAACGCCTGCGCGATGTCGGTCGGCTTCGGCAGCAGAAACGTCTCGACGTCGAAGGCGGTCGTGAGGCCCTGCCACAGGGCGATCCCGACGAAGAAGATGAGGATCGCCGGGACCCAGTCCCGCAGCCGGCCACCGATCTCGCGGGCGAACCCGGCAGGGATCGGTTCGACGACGGTGCTCGTCACAGCTCCTCCGTCGCCGGGGCGGCGTCGCGCGAGCCGCGCCCTCCGTGGCCCGCCGCGAGGGCCTCACGTACCGCCGTGACGAGCTCGAAGAAGCGCGGCTCCTCGTGCGTCATCGCGTTTCGGGGGTACGGGAGGTCGACCTCGATCGTCTCGGAGATCCGCCCCGGGCGCGGTGACATGACGACGACCCGCGTCGAGAGGAAGACGGCTTCGGGGATCGAGTGCGTGACGAAGACGATCGTGCTCTCGGCCTTCTCCCAGATCCCGAGCAGCTCGAGATTGAGCCGCTCCCGCGTCATCTCGTCGAGCGCGCCGAACGGCTCGTCCATCAGAAGCAGGGCCGGGGCGAAGGAAAGAGCACGCGCGATCGAGACGCGCTGCTGCATCCCGCCGGAGAGCTGCCAGGGGCGGCTCGACTCGAACCCCGTCAGCTCGACGAGCTCGAGCAGCTCCGCGACCCGCTCCCTGCGCCGCGCCCTGTCCCAGCCGAGGAGCTCGAGCGGCAGGGAGACGTTCTTCGTGACGGTGCGCCAGTCGAACAGCACCGCGTCCTGGAACACGATCCCGTAGTCGTGGTCGACCCGCGCCTGGTGCGCGGTCTTCCCGTTCACGTGAACCGTGCCCGAGCTCGGGCTGACGAGGTCGCCGATGATCCGGAGCAGCGTCGACTTCCCGCAGCCGGACGGGCCGATCAGGGACACGAACTCGCGCGGCGCGACCTCGAGGTCGATGTTGTCGAGCGCGGTCACACCGGTGCGAAACGATTTGGTGAGGCCCTGGATCGAGACGACATTCGCGTCGGCGCCGATCATGCGACGTGCTCCGGTGCCCGGTGCAGCAGGAGCCGCTCGGCGAGCGCGACGAGCCCGAACAGGACGAGACCGAGCGCGGCGCAGACGATGTTGGTCGCCCAGAGCGCGGTCGGCTGGAGCGAGTAGTACTGGTTGAAGTTCACGATCGCGCCGCCGAGCCCCTCCTGGATCGAGGCGGGCGTCTCGCCGATGATCGCCCCGATCACGCTCGCCGTCGCCGAGATCTTCAGCGCGGTGAACAGGTAGGGCATCGAGGCGGGAACGCGGAGACGCCAAAGGATGCTCCAACGTGTGGCCGCGTACGCGTCCATCAGCTCGAACGCGCGCGGGTCGGCCGACTTCAGCCCACGGAGCGAGTTGATCGCCACCGGGAAGAACGTGAGGTACGCGGCGAGCACCGAGACGGCCTTCCAGCCCTCGACGCCCTTCGAGCCGAGGCCGATGACGACCATCGGCGCGATCGCGAGGATCGGCACGGTCTGGGAGGCGACGACGTACGGCAGGACGCCGCGCTCGAGGAGCCGCGAGTGGACGAGCACGACCGCGAGCCCGAAGCCGAAGACCGCGCCCAGGACGAACCCGGCGAGCGCCTCCTTCGCGGTGAACCAGGCCGCGTCGAGCAGGGGATGGATGAGGGCGGGGCCGCCCGTGGTGACCGGCTCCCTGAACGCGTTGAGGATGTCGTGGATGTGCGGCATCGTCGTGTCGTCCACCAGGAACGGCCACGTCCAGCCCGCCGTCTCCCACAGCCACTTGTAGCCCTCCCAGGCGCCCCAGAGCGCCGCGACGACGAGCACGTACGTCGCCAGCCGTCCGAGGGCGGGCACGATCCGCGCCGGGCGCGGCTCGACTGCGACGGACGTCATCTGGGCGCATTCCTTACCACACCCGCGGGCGCCGAAGGGCGTTAAGCTCGGAGCCCGTGCCGCTCGATCCGTCCCGTGTCGTCTCGCGTCTCGAGGAGCTCCGCTCGCTGACCGGGAACGCGGACGGTGCACAGCGCGTCGCGTGGACGGAGACCTGGGCGAAGGGCCGTGCGTGGCTCGCGGAGAGCCTCTCGGACCTCCCGCTCGAGGTCGAGCGCGACGCAGCCGGCAACGACTGGTACACGCTCCGCGGCGACTCGGAGCGCGCGGTCCTGCTCGGCGGCCACATGGACTCCGTCCCGAACGGTGGCTGGCTCGACGGCTGCCTCAACGTCCTCGGTGCGGCGGAGGTCCTCCGCCGGATCGCGGACGAGGGGACGCCGCCCGTCACGGTACGGCTCGTCGACTGGGCCGACGAGGAGGGCGCACGGTTCGGCCGCTCGCTGTTCGGCTCGTCCGCCGCCGGCGGCTCGATGGCCGATCAGGACGAGCTCCGCGCGCTCGTCGACCGTGACGGCGTCTCGCTGCCCGACGCGATCGGCGCGTACGGAGTCGACCTCGAGCGTGCGCTCGAGGCGCACTCCCAGCTCGAGGGCGCGGCGGCCTACCTCGAGCTCCACATCGAGCAGGGTCCCGTGCTCGAGTCGCTGGACCTCGCGCTCGGCGCGGTCCTCGGGACCTTCGGCGTCGAGCGCTGGCGCGTCACCTGGACCGGCCAGGCCGCCCATGCCGGCTCGACCCCGATGGACCAGCGGCGGGACGCGCTCGCGGGGGCGGCCAAGCTCGCGCTCGCGATCCGCGACGTCGCGCGCGAGACGGGCGACGGCGCCGTGTGCACCTCGGGCGGTGTCGTCTGCCGGCCGGGGATCGTGACCTCGGTCGTCGAGACCGCGGAGCAACTGCTCGACCAGCGCCACCTCGACGCCGGCAAGCTCGCCACGATGCTCGCCGTACGCGCAGGAGCTCTCGCGGACGTTCGCGCAGGAGGAGCGAATCGACGTCGCCTGGGAGCGGATCTGGAACATCGAGCCGATCCTCTTCGACGACACGCTGATCGACTTCGCCGACGAAGCGATCCGTGAGGTCGCTGGAACGTCGCACCGCCTGCCGTCCGGGCCGCTGCACGACGCGGCGGAGGTGGCGCGCGCCGGCGTACCGACCGTGATGCTCTTCGTCCAGAGCCTGCGCGGCCTGTCGCACACGAAGCTCGAGGACACGAAGCCCGAGCACCTCGAGCTCGCGGTCGCCGCGCTCGATCGCCTCGCCTCCAAGACGATCGCGCACGTCGCGGCGTCGTAGATGCCCGGCGGGCGCGCCCCGGAGCGCGGGGCGATCGTCGTGGGCCTCGTGGTCGGCTGTTTCCTCACGTGGAACGTCTCGAACGTCGGCGCGGCCGCCGACCCCCTCGCGGACGCGTATGGCGTCTCGCTCGCCGTGATCGGGCTCCTGACGACGGCGTTGTTCGTCACGCACCTGCTGTCGCAGCTCCCCGCCGGCATCTGGTCCGACCGGATCGGCCCGCATCGGGTGGCGCTCGCAGCGTGCGCGTCCGCCGCTGCCGGGAACGCGATCTTGCTGATCGACGACGAGATCGCGCTCGGGATCGTCGGCCGGCTCGTGGTGGGAGTCGGCTCCGGCGCCGGCTTCGTCGCCGGTCTCGACCTCGTCCGTGCCGGACGCGGCGGACCGGTGATGCAGGGCGTTTACGGCGGCGCGACGATGGCCGGGGGCGGTCTCGCGCTCGTGGTCGTGCCGCCGCTGACCGACGCGACGGGTTGGCGGGCGACCTACGTGGCTGCGCTCGTGCTCGCGGTCGCCGCGGCTGTCCCGACCGCACTCGTGCGTGGTCTGAGGCGCGTCGGTCCCTCCGGCCGCGGCGTGTTGGGCGACCGGAGGCTGCTTCCGCTCGGCGTCCTGCAGGCCGCCACGTTCGGGCTTGCCGTGATCGCGGGCAACTGGATCGTGCCGCTGCTCGAGCGGCAGGATGCGAGCTCCGCGCTCGCGGGGGCGCTCGGCGGCCTCGTGCTGCTCGCCGGGATCGTGACCCGGCCCCTCGGTGGAGGGGCCGTCCACCGACGTCCCGCGGATCGGCCGGCACTGTTGGTGGGCTCGCTCGTCGCGGTCGCGGCCGGGGCGCTGCTCCTCGCGGCGGGCGGGCCGACCTGGCTTTCGGCCCTCGGCGCGCTCTGCCTGGGCCTCGCGGCGGGCCTTCCGTTCGCGGCGATCTTCGAGGCGGCGCAGCGGCTGCGCCCCGACGCGCCGGGGGCGGCGATCGCGTTCGTCAACGCGTGCGCCGTGTTCGCGGTGCTCGTCGGGACGCCGCTCGCGGGCCTCGCCTTTGGGCTCCCCGGCGACGGCCGGATCGCATTCGCGGCGATCGCCTGTCTCGCGGTTGCCGCGCTGCCGTTCGTCGGACGCATCCCCCCGACCGACCGCGCTGGCGGCAACGGCGGCGACCGCCGATACTGAACGACTCGCACACGATGGAGGATCTGCACATGCCACTCTCTTTCGGCGTCACCGTCCTGCCCGACCCGCCGGCGTCCCGGCTCGTCGAGCTGATGAAGCTCGGCGAGGACAACGGGTTCGAGATCGGCTGGACCTACGACTCCCACGTCCTCTGGCAGGAGTCGTTCGTTCAGCTGACGATGGCGATCCAGGCCACGTCGCGGATGAAGTTCGGGCACCTCGTCACGAACCCCGGCACGCGTGAGCCCACGGTGCTGGCGAGTCTCTACGCCACCATGCACGACATCTCCGACGGTCGGATGGTGATGGGGATCGGCCGGGGCGACTCCGCGCGGCGGTACATCGGCCAGCAGCCGGTCAAGGTCGCCGAGTTCGAGCGGCGCCTCCAGATGATCAAGCCGTTCATGAACGGCGAGGAGGTGCACTGGAACGACAAGGACCTTCAGCTGAAGTGGGTTCGGCCCGAGCTGCCGCGAATCCCGATGTGGGTCGCGGGCTACGGCCCGAGGGCGCTCGGCGTCGCGGGTCGCATCGGGGACGGCGTGATCATCCAGCTCGCCGACCCGGAGATCATCCAGTGGATCATGGGCACCGCACGGGCGGCCGCCGAGGAAGCCGGCCGCGACCCCGCGGAGCTCAAGTGCATCGTCTGCGCCCCGAGTCACGTCGGCCCGATCGAGGACGGCCGCGAGCAGACCCGCTGGTTCCCGGCGATGGTCTCGAACCACGTGAAGGACCTGATCGAGCGCTACGGCACCGACGGCTCCGTCGTTCCGCATGCGCTGACCGACTACGTGGAGAAGCGCAAGTTCTACGACTACGACGAGCACTCGCGTGTCGGCGCGAAGCACGGCGAGTTCGTGACCGACGAGATCTGCGACCGGTTCTCCGTGCTCGGCGACGTCGGCCAGATCAGCGAGAAGCTGCGTGAGCTCGAATCGATCGGTGTCGACCACTACTCGATCTACCTGATGACGCACAACCAGGAGGCGACGCTCGAGGCGTACGGCCGCAAGATCATCCCGCAGTTCGCGGGTGCGGCGGCCTGAGGCGCGGGAGTGAGCGAGCCCGTCGACAACTGGCGCTCCGTCGCCGCGGGCTGGGAGCGCCAGCGCCAGCTCTTCTGGGAGTCGACGCACGTCGTCTCGGAGCGGCTCGTCGAGCTTCTCGATCCACGGCCCGGCGAGACGATCCTCGAGCTCGCCGCCGGCCCCGGTGACACCGGCCTGCTCGCGGCGCGCTCGCTGGCGCCGGGCGGCCGGCTCGTCTCGACGGACTTCGCGCCGGAGATGGTGGAGGCGGCGAGGCGGCGTGCCACCGAGCTGGGGCTCGACGAGGCCGTCGTCTCGTTCGCGGTCGAGGACATGACCGCCCTCTCCTTCGACGACGCGGCGTTCGACGGCGTCGTCTGCCGGTGGGGGCTGATGCTCGCCCCGGAAATCGCTCGCGCGGCCGGCGAGATCGCGCGTGTCCTGCGGCCGGGCGGACGCGTCGCGCTCGCTGTCTGGGCCGACCCCGACGACAACGACTGGATGACTGCGCCGGGTCGAAGCGCGCTCGAGCTCGGGCTCGTGGAGAGGCCGGACCCCGAGGCGCCGGGTCCGTTCCGGCTCTCCCGGGACGGGCTGCTCGGCGAGGTGCTGACGGAGGCGGGACTGACCGTGGAGACGGTGGAGGACGTCGCGGTCACCTGGCGGGTGGCTGCGCTCTCCGACTGGTGGGCCGCAACGCAGGACACATCGCGTGCGCTCGCGCTGATCCTCGAGCGCGCGACAGACGAGGAGGCGGATGCCGTGCGAGCGGGCGCCGAACGGCGCCTCGAGCGCTACGTCCAGCGCGACGGCTCCCTCGTCGTCCCGGGCCTCGCACGTGTGGCGCTCGCCCGACGGCCGACCTGAGCCACGCCTCGAATGGCGAGGGCCGGACTTGAACCGGCGACACCACGGTTTTCAGCCGTGTGCTCTACCAACTGAGCTACCTCGCCCCGCGGCGAGAGTCTAGCCGCCGTCGTTCCGTGTAGCCTCACGCCGCCGTGGGTGCCACCCCGAGGACCGTGACGATCGTCGGCGCGCCGCTCGACCTCGGCCAGGGGCGACGGGGCGTCGACATGGGCCCCTCCGCGATCCGCTACGCAGGGCTCGAGGAGCGCCTCGCGTCGTTCGGGTGCACGGTCGTCGACCGGGGCAACCTCGCGACACGGGAACCGGAAGCGCTCGCCGTCGGTGACGAGCGGGCGCGGTTCCTCGTCGAGATCCTCGATGCCTGCGCGGGCCTCGCGAAGCTCGTCGCGGACGTCCTCACCGAAGGAGCGCTCCCGCTCGTGCTGGGCGGTGATCACTCGATCGCCCTGGGCACGCTCGCCGGCCTGCGAAAGGTCGCCGGGGAGCCAGGTGGCGTGATCTGGATCGACGCCCACGGCGACCTGAACACGCCCGGCGACGACCCCGTCCGGGAACGTCCACGGGATGCCGCTCGCGGCCGCCCTCGGTCTCGCGGGCGGCGACTTCGCCCACGACGATCTCCCGCTGCCGGCCGTGGATCCCAGGCGTGTCGTCCTGCTCGGCGTCCGCTCCCTCGACCCGGCGGAGCGAGCGCTCATCCGCGAGACGGGCATCCGCGCGATCACGATGACCGAGATCGACCGCATCGGGATCGAGCGGGCCGTGCTCGAGGCGATCGACCGCGCCTCCGGCCCCGGCTTCGTCCACGTCTCCCTCGATCTCGACGCGCTCGACCCCGAGGTCGCGCCCGGAGTCGGGACACCGGTCAAGGGCGGTCTCACCTATCGTGAGGCGCACCTCGCCTGCGAAGACCTCGCGGAATCGGGGCTCGTCGGCTCTCTCGAGCTCGTCGAGGTCAACCCGATCCTCGACCGCGAGAACGGCAGCGCGGCGATCGCGGTCGAGCTCGCCGCGAGCGCGCTCGGGCAGTCGATTTTGTGATGCGGAACCATGGTTCCCCCATCGACCTCCTCCTCTGCGTCACGCACGGATCGGCCGAGCCTGGCCTCCCGGCCGGCAAAGCCGGCCGCGGTCGCGCGATTCACAGGGCGGCGGCCTGTAGCGCCGCGCCTCGGCTACGCAAACGTGGTGACGACGCGCGCCGGCCGGCGAACGAGTTCGTGGGCGAAGGAAGAGCGTCCGGGCCGGTTGACCGCGCCACGAACGCTCTTCAGAGGCCTAGAGCCTATCGCAGCGCCGCGCCGGGGCCAAGGATGTGGATCCCGAGCGGCTGGCCCGGCTTCGCGTGGAGCATCGCCGCGGCGCTCCCGCGGTTGATCGCCACCGACATGTTGCGATAGCTGTCCTCGTAGAGGATCACGTCGCCCGCCCGCGCGTCGGCGAACGTCCGCGCCGTCACTGCGAAGTACCGCTCGCCGTCGAGCTCCAGCTCGACGCGTGAGCCCGGCACGACGCCTACCTGCTCGACGTCCTCGCGGGTCAGGTTCAAGGCGATGTTGCCGAAGCTGTCGACGTAGAGCATCGTCGCGTCGATGCGCTCGGCGAAGAACCGGGGTTGCGGCAGGTCGAGCCGCACGAGGGCATCCGGGTCGATCGGCGGGCCGAGCTCCGCCAACGGCACACCGCTCGCGAGGTGCGCCGCGGCTGGGGCGAAGAGGTCACGCCCGTGGAACGTGCGCGAGATCGACTCGAGTGCGTATTCGGGGTTCGCGAGCTCGCACGCATCGACGATCCCCGCCCGCTCGGCGGCCGGCAGGAGGAGGCCGTTGTCCGGTCCGACGAAGAGGCGGCCGGTGGCGTCGGCGAGGGCGAGCGGGCGCCGGATCCCCCCGACGCCGGGGTCGACGACCGCGAGGTGGACGCCGACGGGCATGTAGGGAAGCGTGCTCGCGAGGACGTGCGCGCCCTGCAGGACGGCCGTCGCCGGGATGCCGTGTGTCACGTCGATCACGCGGGCGTCCGGCGCGATCCTGGCGATGACCCCGTGGCAGGTGCCGACGAAGTCGTCCTGGAGACCGAAGTCGCTCAGGAAGCAGATGACCATCCCAAGGCGAGTCTACGACGCGGCGACCGCCCGCTCGACCGCCTCCGCCAGGCCGTCGAGGTCGCTGGTTCGCGCCTCCGCGGCGACCGTCAGACCCGCCTCTCGCGCGGCGCGGGTCGTCTCGGGGCCGATCGAGACGACCGGCGTGCCCGCGGCGACCCGTCCGAGCGCGCGGGCGGCCGACGGCGAGGCGAGGATCACCAGGTCGCATTCGGACCAGGCCGGAGGCGTCAGCTCGACCGTCCGGTAGAGGACGACCACGTCGGCGGCGAGCGTGTCGGGAAGGAGGCGGCGGGCGCGGTCCGCCCCTGCGAAGAGGACACGGCCGGGGGACGGCGGCAGCGCCTCGAGCAGGCCCTCCTGCGTCGAGGTCTCCGCGACGAGGTCTGCACCGCCGAACGCTTCCGCGGTCGCGTTGCCGATCGCTGCGACTCGCGTCGGTGTGCCGCGCATGCGGCGCCGAAGCTCCCGCGCTCCCGTGACGCTCGTCAGGATGACCCAGTCGTAGCCGCCGACGTCGACGGGATCGTCGCCGAGCGGCTCGAGGGCGACGAGCGGCACGTGGTCGACGTCGTGACCCGCGTCGCGGAGGCGCTCCACGAGGGCGCGCTCCCGCCCGGCCGGACGCGTCACGACGATGCGCGCCACGTGCCGTCGTCCGTCGGTCGTCTTCTCGCCATCCCTAACCCCCACCCGCCCACGGGGAACGAACGGTATGGCTCGAGGCGTGACGCGTCTGCGCCACCTTCGCGTCCGCTGTGTGACGCGCATGGCGTGCAGGATCCGGACGGACGCCGCGCTCCCGGCACGCGATCACCGCGCGAGCGCGGCGAGCTCCCGTCCGAGTGCGTCGGGGTCCTCGCCCGTGCGGCGCTCGAGCCAGCTCCCGTCCTCCGCCGCCACGAGACCCGTCAGCGTCGTGCCGTCGTGATGGGCGGCGACGGGCGCCAGGCAGCCACCGCCGACGACCGCGACACACCGGCGCTCGGCCTCGACCCGTTTCCGAGTCTCTTCGTCGTCCACATTCGCAACAAGATCCTCCTCGCCCGCGCGCACCTGGAGGGCGAGCGCGCCTTGTCCCGCCTCCGGCAGCATCACCTGGGGATCGAGGCGGAGCCCGATCTCGGCGTCGAGCCCGAGCCGGTCGAGGCCGCACGCAGCCAGCACGACGGCGTCGAGGCCACGCTCTCCGCGCTTCCGCAGGCGTGTGTCGATGTTCCCGCGGAGCGGCTCGACCGAGAGTGTCGGCTCGAGCGCGAGCAGCTGCGCCCGCCTGCGGGCCGACGCCGTGCCGATCCGCATTCCAGGCCGGATCTCCGTCGCGCCACAGAGGGCGTCGCGCGGGTCCTCTCGGGCGGGGTACGCACCGACGACCAGGCCGTCCACGTCGGTCGAGGTCATGTCCTTCGCCGAGTGCACCGCCACGTCGATGCGGCCTGCGAGAAGAGCCTCCTCGAGCTCCTTCACGAAGACGCCCCGGCTGCCGATCTCGCCGAACGGCTTGGTGCGGTCACGGTCGCCGGCGGTCGTGATCGGCACCAGCGCGATCTCCACCCCGGGCCTGCGCAGCGACCCTGCCGCCCGCTCGGCCTGGGTGAGCGCGAGCCTACTGCCGCGGGATCCGACGCGAAGCAGCACGGCAGCGTCCTCGAGCCTGCGTCGCCGGCAGCCCGCATCGACGCCGGCCGGAGGGCCGGATGCGGACGAAGGCCGTCGGAACGAGGAGCGGCAGGGGCCGCCCGGGCCGTATCTCGACGGAGCGCGTCACGCCTCCTCCTCCTCGCTCAGCCCGAACAGATGGCGCACCACGTCAGCATAGAGCAGCCCGTCCGCTGTGACCGCAGCCTCCTTGAGTCGCACCGTGGGCAGGTGCAGGAGCTTGTTGACGATCTGCGTCGTGAGGGTGTCGACGACGTCGCGGTCTGCCTCCGGCAGGCGACCTTCCAGGCGAGCAAGCTCGGCTGCCCGGATCTCCTCCGCGTGCGCCCGCAGGGACGCGATCGCCGGGACGACCGCCAGCGACGCCCGCCAGGCACGGAATCGCTCCGCCTCCTCGGAGATGATTCGCTCGGCGTGGACGGCCTCGGTCCGCCGGCCCGCGAGCGTGGTGGAGACGACGCTCTCGAGCGCGTCGATGTCGTAGAGGAAGCACCCGTCGATCGCAGTGAGCGCCGGGTCGACGTCGCGCGGCACCGCGAGGTCGACGATCAGCAGCGGCCGGCCGCGGCGCGCGCGGAGCACGGACGCGGCGGATTCCCCGGCCAGGACGAAGCCGGGCGCGCTCGTGGAGGAGACGACGATGTCTGCGACGCTCAGTGCCCCTGCCAGCTCCTCGATGGTGGCAGGCCGTGCGTCGAACGACTCGGCGAGGCGTTCCGCGTGCTCGAGGGTCCGGTTGGCGACCACCGAGATCGTCGCCCCGCGCGAGCGGAGGTTCCGCGCGGTCAGGTCGCTCATCCGCCCGGCACCGACGAGCACGACGCTTCGTCCCGCCAGCCGTTCGAACACCTGCTCCGCGAGCGCCGCGGCTGCGGCGGGGATCGACGCGGGACTCTCGCCGATCGCGGTCTCGACCCGCGCGCGCCGGCCGGCCCGAAGCGCCATGCGGAAGGTGCGGCCGAGCAGCGGCCCCGGCGATCCTGCCTCGAATGCCTCCCTCACCTGGCCGAGGATCTCGCCCTCTCCGGGCACCATCGAGTCGAGCCCGGCCGCGACCCGGAACAGATGGAGCGCAGCAGACTCGTCTGCGAGGCGATAGGCAGCGGGCGCGATCGCGGGCGCGCCGGGCCCGGCGAGCTCGAGGAGCGCTCGATCGGCGTGCTCGACGATGCCGTCGTCACCGGCGACGTAGAGCTCGGTGCGGTTGCAGGTCGAGAGCACGACGGCTTCGTGCGCAGGGCCGCCGGATGCGGCGAGCGAGCGCGCCAGCTCGCCGGCGGCCTCGAGGTCGACCGCAACGCGTTCGCGCACCTCGAGGGGCGCGCGATGGTGCGAGACACCGGCGAGCGCGAGCCTCATGCCGCGAAATGGGTCAGAGGGAGCACGGCGATGACGAGGACGAGCCCTGCGAGCAGGAGTCGTGCGAATCGGCGGCCGCGGACACCCGCCTCCCAGCGCGCGGTGAGGGCGAGGGCATAGACGATCCAGATGAGCACGGCGACGGTCATCGCCGCGTCGAGCCCGCCGACATCGAGCCAGCCGAGACCGACGACGATCCCCGCCGAGAGTAGGAGCAGGCCCGCGAGCGTCGCCCTGGCGGCCAGCCGGTCGAGGGCCTCGAGCGACGGCAGGCGGAGCCGCAGGACGGCCGCGTCACGCCGCTTGAGGCGGCGCTCCTCGAAGACGTAGAGCGCCGCCATGGCGGCGGCGACCGTGAAGCTGGCGAGCCCCGCGAGCATCAGGGCCGCATGGAACGCGAGCGCCCACCCGTCCCCGCGCGAGCCGAGCGCGGTCCCGCCGCCCACCCAGGCGAGGACGACGAGCGCGGCTGCGACGGGCATCACCGCGAGCCCGACGAGCCGATAGCGCGGGCGACAGCCCCAGACGAGGTAACCCGTCACGAGGAGCCACGAGAGCAGGTTGAGCGCCCCAGCCCAGGTGCCCCACGGAAACCCGTCGGCGGAGCGGACCTGTGCGGCGAGCAGCACGGTCTGCGCGAGCCAGCCGATCCGGACGCCCCAGATGCCGAGGGTGCTGTACCGACGATGGCCCCGGAGCTCGCCTGCGTAGACGAGCGCCGCCTCTCCGTAGGCGATCACCGTCGGCCAGATGAGGAGCTCAGCCATCGGTCGGCTCGCCTGCGACCCGCGCCCGGGCGAGGCTGGCCAGCTCGCCGGTCTCGCGCTCGAGGCGCGACAGCTTGGTCGCGATGATGACCACCCAGAACAGGACGAAGAGGAGAAACACCCCGTAGGCAGCGGCGACGTACTTCTCGGACGAGCTCATGACGCAAGCGCCTCGCGCAGCTCCCGGAGATTCGCGTCCGTGCGCTTCCCCGCGAGCTCGACCCGGTACATCACGTACGCGAGGAGGGTGATCGCGCCCCACGACACGCAGAACGCGGCGAACATCTCGCCGGTCATCTGCGGCCCGTCTCGCGTGAACACCGTCGGGTGGATGAAGTCGCTCGCGAGCCGGATCGCGAGGAAGCTGACGGGAACGAGCGCGACGCCGAACAGCGCGTAGACCGCGGAGATCCGCTCGCGTCTCGGGCCCGGTTCGATCGAGAACCGCAGCATGAAGTAGGCGCAGTAGAAGAGGAAGAGCACGAGGAACAACACGAGCTGGTTCGAGCTCCACGTCCACCAGACCCCCCACGAGGCCTTCGCCCAGATCGAGCCCGTGACGAGCGTCAGCGCACCGAAGATCGTCCCCTGGTGGACGCCCGTGTAGCTCTCGAGGTCGTACCGGTCGCCGCGGGTGGTCAGCACCCGGAACGCCTTCCACGCGGCGAGCCCGAAGCACGCGTACGCGGTCAGGGCGATCGGGACGTGGACGTAGAAGATCTTCTGCGAGAGCCCCTGGTCGACGTCCTCTGGTGCGACGAAGAAGATCATCGCGACGGCGACCGCCGAGAGCGCCGCAGCGAGGGTCGCGAGGATGGTGAGAGAGGGCTTCGTCATGCTCGTCGGGCGGCGCTCACTCCGTGACGACGTACTCGAACGCCGCCCACGAAAGTATCGCGAACACCGCGTCGTAGAGGCCCAGGAAGGCGAGGAACTTCCCGGGCTCCTCCGAGATCGTCGCGCCCACGCCCCCCACGACGATCGGGATCGCCAGCGGAAGGAAGATCAGCGGGAGGAGCACCTCCCGGCCGCGCGAGGCGGCGGCCATCGCCGAGACGAGCGAGCCGACGGCGCAGATCCCGACGGACGCGAGGACGACGCCCGCCAGGGCGTGCGCGTCGAGCGGCGCGAAGAAGAGCACGAATGCGGGAATCGCGACGACCTCCGCCGCGCCGAGGAACGCGAGCGAGGCGATCGTCTTCCCGAGCCAGATCGCGCTCCGGTCGGTCGGGGCCAGCACGAGCCCGTCCAGCGCACCCGCCTCACGTTCGGGCACCCATGCTCTCGCCAGACCGAGGAGCGACGTGAACACGAGGGCGACCCAGAGCAGCCCGTACGCGGGGTCGTCGCCCGCGTCGGCCGGCAGCGCGAAGTGGAACACGACGAGGGTCGCGAGCACGAAAAGGAGCATCGCCGGCAGCGTGTCGCGCGCCCGCAGCTCGAGCCGAAGGTCCTTCCGCGCCAGCGCGGCGACGTCGCCGAGATAGCCGCTCATGCGGCCCCGAGCGCGAGGCGTGCGGTCTCCAGCGGCGCCAGCCTCTCCGGCTCGTGTGTCGTCACGACGAGGGTGCTCCGCCCAACGAGCGCCTCGAGCTCCTGGTCGAGGAGCGTCATTCCCTGGGCGTCCAGCCCGGAATGCGGCTCGTCGAGGACGAGCAGCTCCGGCTCGTGTAGGAGCGCGCGGCACAACGCGAGGCGTTGCGTCATCCCGCGCGAGAACGCCGAGACGCGCTCGCCGCGTGCGTCCCACAACCCGAATCGCTCGAGGAGCATGCCGATCCGCTCCCGTCGCTCGGGCACGCGGTAGAGGCGTCCGAAGAGATCGAGGTTCTCGAGCGCCGTGAGGTCGCGATAGACGAGCGGCTCATGGCCGACGAAGCCGAGGCGCGCCCGGTCGAGCGCGACCTCGATCGTGCCGCGTGACGGAACCGCGAGGCCGACGAGCATCCTCAGGAGCGTCGTCTTGCCCGAGCCGTTCGCACCGGTGACGACGAGCGCGTCGCCCCGCCCGAGCTCGAACGACACCCCCCTGAGAACCCGGCGCGCGCCGTAGCTCCGCTCGACCGCCCGCGCCCGGACGAGCGGCGCCTCAGCCATGCGGCCCTGGTTCGGCGGAAGGGGCGTGCTTCGATCCCTTCGCCCCTCCCCGCTTGCACAACCACCCCCAGGGGCACCCCCGGTGCCCTGACGTCACGCTATCGCCGAACGTGTGCCGCATGGGTGCCGGGATCGTGCCCGAAGTCCGGCGGTCAGAGAAGGGTGTCGAGCGCGACGAAGGCCAGGAAGGCGATCGAGAGCACCCCGTTGACGGTGAAGAACGCCGCATCGAGGCGGCGAAGGTCGTCCGGCCGGACGATGAGATGCTCGTAGAGCAGCAGCGCCGCGACGACCCCGACACCCAGCCAGTACCACGGCCCGACGTCGAGCCCGGCGCCGGCGGCCGCGAGCAGGACGACCACACCCGCATGCATCGCTCGCGCACCGGCGAAGACGCCACGCACGCCAAAGCGGGTCGCCCAGGAATGCAGACCGACCTCGAGATCGTGCTCACGGTCGAACAGTGCGTAGAAGAGGTCGAAGCCGGCGACCCAGAGGCACACGGCGCCGCCGAGCACCCACGCCTGCCAGGGGAGGTCGCCGGTGATCGCGACCCACGCGCCGACAGGGGCCAAGCCGAGGCAGGCGCCGAGCCACAGGTGGCACGCCCACGTGAAGCGCTTCAGGTACGGGTAGGCGACGAACATCGCGACGGGGATCGGCCACAGCCAGAGGACGATCGGAGCGAGCTGCAGCACGGCGAGCAGGTACACCGCGAGGGACAGGACGCAGAGCGACAGGACCTGCATCCGTGTCAGCGATCCGGCGGGAAGCTCTCGACCCGCCGTTCTCGGATTCCTCGCGTCGAGGTCGGCGTCTACGAGCCGGTTGAGGCTCATCGCAAGCGTCCGCGCGCCGACCATCGCGAGCGTGATCCAACCCATCGTGTCGAGCCCCGGCCATCCGTCGACCGCGAGCAGCGCGCCCACGTACGCGAACGGCAGCGCAAACACGGTGTGCTCGATGCGGACGAGGCGGGCGAGCTTGACCGGAAGTGGAGCTGCGAGTGCGGTCACACGGGCTCCTTCGTCTTGGAGACGAGCGCGACGTCGTCGATGCGCATCTCCTTGTCGACGGCCTTCGCCATGTCGTAGACGGTCAGGGCGGCGACGGTCACGGCCGTCAGCGCCTCCATCTCGACACCGGTTCGTGCGGTCGTCTCGGCCGCTGCCTCGATGACGACACCGTCATCGTCGATCGCGAGCTCCACCTCCACGACCGTCAACGGCAATGGATGGCAGAGTGGGACGAGCTCGCTCGTTCGCTTCGCGGCCTGGATCCCCGCGATCCGGGCGACGGTCAAGGCGTCGCCCTTCGGCAATGTGCGGAGCCGAGCGGTGGTGGCCTGCGCCATGCGGACCCGGCCCCGTGCGACCGCCCGGCGCCGCGAGACCGGCTTCGCACCCACGTCGACCATGCGCACCTCGCCGGTCGCCTCGTCGACGTGCGACAGCTCGTTCATGCCGCTCTGTTGTCTGTTATGGCGACGGAAGCCACGATCACGCGCGCATCGTAGCCCTGCGCACGGTGTCAGGCGACCTGCGCCGGGGCGCGCTCCCCGAGCTCTGCGAGCTCGCGCTCGACCCAGTCGTTCAGGTTTCGCGCGCGCACCGTCTCGCGGATTGCGCCGAGCAGCCGGCGGCGCTCGTCTCTGGGAAGCGAGATCGCCTGCTCGAGAGCGTCGGCCTGCCCGGGCACGTCGAGCGGGTCGACGCCAACCGTAAACGCGCCGATCTCGTCGAAAGCCCCGGCTTGCCGCGAGAGGACGAGCACCCCGTCCCGTTCGTTGACGAGCGGGGCCTCCTTCGCAACGAGGTTGAGGCCGTCCATCACGGGGTTCACCAGAAGCACGTCGTAGTCCGTGTACGCGGCGACCGAGGCGAGGAAGTCGTCGCGCACGTCGAGCCGGATCGGCTCCCAGCCCGACGTCGCAAACCGCGCGTTCACGGCAGCCGCCGCCGCTTCCGTCGCCGCGCGATACTCGACGTACTCGGGGATCTCCTGGCGGGAGGGGTCGAGGAGCGCGACGAGCCCGACGCGTCCGTGCAGCGAAGGGTCGCGCGCGAGCATGAGCCCGAACGCCTCGAAGCCGCGGACCGCGTTCTTCGACGGATCGGTGCGGTCGACTCGGAGGACGAGGATCTCGGGACGATCGACGGCGAGCGCCTCCTTTCGCTCGAGGACGCCTTCGGCGTCGGCGAGCCGGGAGAACGACTCGGCGTCGACCGCGAGGGAATTGGCGTGCGAGCGCATCTCAGCTTCCTCGCCGCGACCGAGGAGCGCCTCGCACGACTCCACGAACGCCGTGCGCCAGCGCTCCGTGTGGAACCCGACGCTGTCGCAGGCCAGGACGCCCTCGTGGACCGCGGCGGCGATGTCGGGTGGCAGCACGCCCCACGCGTCCGGCCCGACCCACGGGATGTGGATGAACGTGGCGATGCGGGCCTGCGGCCGCACGGCGCGAACGAGGGCCGGCGCCACGTAGAGGTGGTAGTCCTGCACGAGCAGCGGCGCGCCCGGGTGCCGGTCGAGCTCGTCGACGGCGGCGGCGGCGAGCCCGCGGTTGACGGCGACGTAGCCCTCCGCCCACGGATGTGCGAGGTCGGCCGTCGGGTCGTGCTTCAGCTCCCACAGCCCGTGCTGCACGAACCACAGAACCGGGTTGGCGACCACCGTGTAGAACAGTCGGTACGCGTCCGGCTCGTGGGCGACGAGGTGAAGGCGCATAGGCGCACCCGACTCGGAGCGCACGTCGCCCGCTCCGGCAGCCGCGATCTCCCGGTCGGCGTCGCTCATGGCGCTCGCCACCCACGCGACGGGGCGGTGGTCGGCGAGCGGCGCGAGCGCCGCGACGAGACCACCCGCGCCGCGGACAGCGACGACCGAGCCGTCGGCCTCGCGCCGGTGGGTCACCGGCCCGCGGTTCGAGACGACGACAAGCGGCCCGGGCACCCGGTTACCGCGTTCCGGCCGGCCGCTCGCCGAGGGTCACGTCGACGGTGGTGCGCTTCGTGCCGCCGCGGAGCACGGTGAACGTCACGGTCTGGCCGGGAAGCAGCTCGGTCGAGACGATCCGTGAGACGTCGTCCGTCCCCAGCACGGGCGACTTTCCGATCGCGACGATCACATCGCCGCCCAGCGTGACGTCGAGGCCGTTGTAGACCTCGGTCCGGGTGCCGCCCCTAAGCCCCGCGCGCGCCGCCGGCGTGCCCTCGTCGACGCGGGTGACGAGCGCACCGCGACGTGCGCCGAGCTTGAACTCCCGCGAGATTCCGGGCGTCACGTCCTGGGTGCGGATTCCGACATACGCGTAGCGAACCTTGCCCGTACGCACCAGTTGGTCGAGCGAGCGACGGGCGATGTTGATCGGGATCGCGAAGCCGACGCCCTCGTTGTTGCCGGAGGTGCTCTCGATCTGGGCGTTGATGCCGATCACGCGCCCGGCCGCGTCGAACAGCGGGCCGCCGGAGTTGCCTCGGTTGATCGGCGCATCGACCTGGATCGCGTTGGCGACGGCGAACCCGGAGGTCAGAGAGTCGATCGAGCGGCCCGTCGCGGAGACGACGCCGACGGAGAGCGACGTCTGCTGACCGAACGGGCTCCCGATCGCGGCGACCGACTCGCCCACGGCGACCTGTGCGGAGTTGCCGAGGGGCACGGGTGAGAGCCGGTGATCGGACCCGGAGACGCGGATCACCCCGACGTCGCTGAACAGGTCCCAGCCGACGATGTCGGCGCGCACCCGGTCGCCGTCCGAGAACTCGACGTAGACGGCGCTCGCCCCACGGACGGTGCGGGACTCTGCGACATTGGTGATCACGTGCGCGTTCGTGAGGATCAGGCCGTCGCCGTCGACGACGAACCCCGATCCCTGCGAGCTCCCGTCTGCCCCGAGGTTCGCGTAGATCGTCACGACCCCGCCCGCGCGTGCCGCGTAGAGCGCGGCAGGATCGAACGCGGACGGCGGCACGCTGCGGATCGGTACGCTCGAAGGCGCCGGCAGGGCGTCCTGCGTGACGGTCGTGGTCGCCGCGTCCTCGCCCGTCTCGTGCCCGACCACGAGTGCGACGCCCGCGCCGAGCGCCGCGGCGACGAGTGCGACGCCTGCGACGGCCCAGAGACGCATACGGGCCACCGTACCAGCGGACGTGCCGGGCACCCCACGGCCGTTTTCACGTGAAAACGGGGCCGGGACCGCGCTCAGGACGAGACAGGCACCGCCTCTGGCGCGGCCGCGACCGCCGGGAGCACGAGCGTGAATGTCGTCCGGCCGTCGGTCTTCGACAGCTCGACGGTCCCATGCATCCGCTCGGCAAGCTCTCGTGCGATCGCGAGGCCGAGGCCGCTGCCCGAGGCATGTGGCCCCTCGATGCGGTAGAAGCGATCGAAGATCCGCTCCGCGTGCTCCTCGGGGATCCCGGGCCCGTCGTCGCTGACACTGAGGAGCGCCGTGCTGTCCTGCCGCCCCGTCCGGAGGACGATCTCCGTGCCGGGAGGCGTGTGCGCGATCGCGTTCGCGAGCAGGGCTCGCCCGATCTGGAGCACGCGCTCCTCGTCCGCGAGGGCCCAGGCGTGGGGCTCGGTGTCGAGCGAGAGCAGGTGCCCCGCCCCCTCGGCAATGGGCTGGAGCTCCTCGACGAGCGCTCGCGCGACCTCGGCGAGCACGACCTCCTCGCTCTCGACGCGGAGGCGCCCCGCGTCCATCCGCGAAAGGTCGAGCAGGTCGGCGGAAAGGCGCGTGAGCCGGTCGACCTGCTCGCGGGTCGTCACAAGAAAGCCGGCGCGGGTCTCCTCGTCGAGATCTTCGTCCGACATGAGCTCGAGGAAGCCGGCGAGGGAGAACAGTGGCGTCCGCAGCTCGTGCGACGCGTTCGCGACGAACTCCTTCCGCGCCGTGTCGAGCTGTGCCAGCTGGACGCGCATCCGCTCGAATGCGGCGGCGAGCTCGCCGAGCTCGTCCTCGCCGTCGTCGACGACAGGCCTGTCGAACCTCCCCTCGGCGATCCGGTTCGCCGCTCGCTCGAGCCTGCGGATCCGGCGCGCGTGCACCGTCGCGGCGGCGCTGCCCAGGATCGCCGCGATGAGCAGCGCGAGCCCGGTCGCGTAGAGGAGTCGACGCTTCACGACGCGGACGGTCGCGAGCTGATCCTCGATCGACGAAGAGAGGAGGAGGACGTTCCCCGACGGGAGCAGCGGCACCGCTACCTGCCCGTAGGGCCGGCCGCCGCGTTCGACCCGTCCTCGAGCGATCCGTGTAGTGCGGGCAGTCCGCAGCGCGACGGGGTCGTCCGTCACGGGCCTTCCGGACGAGGCGGAGTCCGCGAGCGGCCTGAGGGAGAGCGGCGAGGGGCCGAACACCTGGTAGACGACCGTTCGAGCGTTGTAGAGGATCGACGCGGCGGCGACGAACTGGTCGATCGAGAGCGGCTGGCTGAAGTCCCGGCTTGCGTAGGTGGCCGCCACCTCGATTCCGTCCCGCTGGAGCTCTTCGAGGCGGTCGTCCACGAGCCGTCGCTCGAGCGACGGCACCACCATCAGGTACGCCGCGCCGAGCGCGCCGCCGACGATCAACAGCAGCGCGACGGCGAGCGTCGTGCGGATCCCGCCGGGGAGCCGAATCCTCATGCGCCGTCCCGGAAGCGGTAGCCCGCGCCCCGGACGGTGAGGATCAGCTCCGGGTCGCGCGAGTCGAGCTCGATCTTCTCGCGCAGATGGCGGACGTGGACGTCGATCGTGCGTGGCTCCCGGTAGTCGGCGCTCCCGCGGATCCGCTCGAGGAGCTGTCGGCGGCTGAACACGACGCCGGGCTCCGAGGCGAGGAGGGCAAGCAGCTCGAACTCCACGAACGTCAGCGCGACGGGCTCCCCGCGCACCTCGACCGTCCGTCGGGGCAGGTCGACCACGACGTCGCCGCGGTTGATCACGTCGTCCCGGCGCCCGGAGAAATGCGGGTTCGCCGCGCGGCGGAGCAGCGCGCGGACCCGGCTCCGGAACTCGCGGATCGAGAACGGCTTCGTGATGTAGTCGTCGGCGCCGAGCTCGAGACCGAGCACCTTGTCGAGCTCGTCGTCGCGGGCCGTGAGCATGATGATCGGCACGGTGCTCTCGCCCCGGAGGCGCCGGCAAACCTCCAGCCCGTCGACCTTCGGCAGCATGATGTCGAGCACGACGAGGTCGACCGGCTCCTCCGCGAACCGGCGCAGCGCCTCCTCGCCGTCGCGCGCCTGGACGACGCGGTACCCGTCTCTCTCGAGCGGATACGTGAGAAGTGCCTGAATCGAATCCTCGTCGTCCACGAGGAGAATGGTCGAGGAAGAGTCCGGCATCTCGTGGTGGGTCACGCCCGGGCGTGCACGCCTGCCCGCGCCTACTATAGCCCCCTGCATGGAGCCCGCCCGCCTCGGCACGAGCAAGCGGAGGCCGCGGCGCGGCTCGGTCGAACGCCCCGTCGACGGGCGTCTCGTGCGCAAGACGAGTGTCGTCTTGCTCCCACCGCTGATCCTCCTGCTGCTCACTCTTGGACGCTCGGGCCCGTTGCCCGTCCCGGCGCTCCCACCGGCGTTCGACCGGTCGACCGCGACCGCGCTGACGGCCGACCTGACGCGCGAGAACCCCAGCCGAGTGCCCGGCTCGCTCGGCGCGGCCGACGCCGCCGCCTGGTTCCGCAACAAGCTCGCGCCATACGGAATCCCGGTGCGTGAGGACCGCTGGCGCGAGCAGGTCCCGGGCGTCGGACGGGTCGAGCTCCGGAACATCGCCGCCGTAGTCCCCGGCACCGTGCCGGAGACGATCGTCTTCGTTGCTCATCGTGACAACAAGGGCACGACTGCGGGCGCGAACGACAACGCGAGCGGGACCGCGGCGCTCGTCGAGCTTGCACGGGGCTACGCGACCGCCGGCGCGACCGAGTCGGCACGGACCCCGCTGCACACGCTCGTCTTTCTCTCGACGGACGCCGGCGCCTATGGGTCGCTCGGCGCAGCCCGCTTCGCCGCGCACTCCCCGCTCGCCGAGCGCGCTGTCGCGGTCGTCTCGCTCGACGGGATCGCCGGCAGCGTACGCCCGCGGATCGAGCTGTCCGGGCTGGACGGCCGCTCGCCTCCGCAGGCGCTCGTCCGCACCGCGACGGCGCGTGTCTCCGCCGAGACCGGCGGGTCGCCCGCGTTGTCGGGCGCGCTGACACAGCTCGTCTCACTCGGGCTGCCATTCGGTTTCGGCGAGCAGGCGCCGGTTCTCGCACACCACGTGCCGGCGCTTCGCATCTCCACAGCGCCCGACGGTGGCGTTGCCCCCGGAGGCGACGAGCTTGCGAATCTCGACTCTGCGCGGCTCGGCCAGCTGGGCCGTGCGTCGGAGACGCTGCTCAACTCCCTGGATCAGAGCGTCGAGCTGCCGACGTCGACCAACGGCGCGATCTACCTCGCCCAGCGCACCGTCCGAGGATGGGCGCTGCAGCTGCTCCTCCTGGCGGCGGTGATTCCGTTCGCCGCGGCGACGTTCGACCTGCTCTCGCGTGCGCGGCGGCGGCGGCTGCCCCTGCATGACGCATGGCGCTCGCTCCGCCGGCGTGTGGGTCTCTGGCTGCTGCTCCTCGCGATCGTGGGCATTGCGTCGCTCGTCGGCGCGTTGCCGTCCGAGCCGGCTCTGCCGCCTCCGCCCGACGAGCCGCCGGTCGACTCTTGGCCGCTCGGGCTCCTCGCCGTGCTCGCGCTCGCCGTGTTCCTCGTCTGGCTGCGCTCCCGGGCGCACTCCCACGCGCGAGCGACCGCAGACACCGAGGACGAGCTCGCCGCGTACACGGTTGCGTTCGTCTCGCTTCTCCTCGTCGCGGCAGGGACCGCCCTCGTCTCGCCGTACAGCCTGGTGTTCGTGCTTCCGTCGCTCTACACCTGGCTCTGGCTCCCGCAGCTCGGACGGACGCCAGACTGGGTAACCGACGTCCTCTTTGGCGCGGGTCTCGTCGGTCCAGTCCTCGCGCTCGTGGTCCTCGCCGAGCAGCTCGACCTGGGTGCACGCGCACCGCTCTACGCCGCGTCGCTCATCACGACGGGGGTGATTCCCTGGGGCGCCACGCTGGCGCTCACCGTCTGGGCCGCGATTGCGGGCCTCGTCGGCGCCGTCGCGTCGGGCAACTACGCGCCGACGGAGCCGTCGAGGGGCAGGTAGCGAGCCCTCGCTCCTGCGACGAGCTCGCCCGTGCCGCGAGGAACGTGGACGAGGGCGTCCGCAGCCGCCGCGCGCGCGATCATGTGCGACTCCTGCCCCTCGAGCGGTGTGAGCAGGACGTCGTCCCCCGTCCGCTCGACCGACGCGCGTTGGAAGTCGTCGCGCGAGGATCGGCGTGACGCCGGCGCGACGAGCGTCCCCACGCCGAACAGCGGCTCGGGGTGACGGTGCCGCTGGAGCGCGCGGACCGCCGGTAGCAGAAAGAGCAGCGCGCCGACCAGCGAGGAGACCGGGTTCCCGGGTAGCCCGAACACGAGCGCGTGCCCGCGCGTCCCGAACGAGAGGGGCTTGCCCGGGCGCATCGCGACGCCCCAGAACGCCTCCTCGACGCCGAGGCGCCCGAGGGTGTCGCGCACGAGATCGTGCGGCCCGACCGACACGCCGCCCGAGGTGACCAGAATGTCCCCTTCGAGCCCGCGGGCCAGCGCGCCCTCGTGCGCGGCCGAATCGTCCTCGACGTGCCCCGGCGCTCCAACGTCCGCGCCCGCGTTGGCCACGAGGACGGCGAGCATCAGCCCGTTCGACTCGTAGATCTCGCCCTCGCGCAACGGCGAGCCCGCCGGCCTCAGCTCTGTCCCGGTGGAGACGATCGAAACTCTCGGCCGGCGCGCGCACATGAGCGTCGTGCTCCCCGTCGAGGCGAGCGCGGCGAGCCGCGGCGGCGTCAGCGCGGTGCCGGCGGGGACGACCACGTCGCCCGCGTTGACGTCCCCGCCGCGCGGCCGCACGTTCGCGCCGTCGGGCACAGCCTGGGGGATCACGACGGAGTCGCCCTCGTCCTCGACGAGCTCGATCGGCACGACGGCGTCGGCGCCCTCGGGAACGACGCCACCCGTCGAGATGGCCATCGCCTCGCCGGCCGCCAGTGGGCGCTCCGCCGGACGTCCGGCGGCGATGTGCGCGACGACGGGCAGCGTGCCCGGCGTATCCCCGGCGCGAACCGCGAACCCGTCCATTGCAGAGCTCCGGAAGCGCGGCAGGTCGACCATCGCGTGGGCGTCCTCCGCGAGCACTCGTCCGGCTGCGTCCGCCAGCGCCACCGGCTCGGCTTCGAGTGGGCGAACGGCTGCGAGGACACGGGCGAGCGCGTCCTCGACGGTGAGGAGCTCGGCCACGGCGCGCACGCTACACGGGGTACGCTCCTCCGCGTGATCTCGGTCGTCGTCCCCGTGCGCGACGAGGAACGCACCGTCGAGCCGCTCTACGACGAGCTGGCGAGCCGCGCTCGACGCCCTGGACGAGGCGTGGGAGGTCGTCTACGTCGACGACGGATCGCGGGACGGAACGCATGCTGCGCTGGTCCGGTTGCACGAGTCGACGACCAACGTACGCGTCGTCCGGATGCGTCGCAACGCCGGCAAGGCGGCGGCACTCGACGCGGGCTTCGCGATCGTGGAGGGGGATGTCGTCGTGACGATCGACGGCGACCTGCAGGACGATCCCGCCGAGATCCCGCGTCTGCTCGCCAAGCTCGACGAGGGGTACGACCTCGTCTCAGGGTGGAAGACCCATCGCAGCGACCCGTTCCTGCGACGGGCGTTCTCGCGTGTGTTCAACACGGTGACGGGCTGGCTCTCCGGTGTCCACCTCCACGACATGAACTGCGGGCTGAAGGCATTCCGCGTCGACGTCGCGCGGAACCTCGACCTCTACGGAGAGCTGCACCGCTTCGTCCCGGTCCTCGCGCACGACCTCGGCTTCCGCGTGACGGAGATCGGCGTGAACCACCGGCCGCGCGAGCACGGTCACAGCCGATACGGGATGGAGCGCTACGCCCGAGGGTTCCTCGACCTCCTGACCGTCACGTTCATGAGCCGGTACCGCCATCGACCGCTGCACCTCTTCGGCGGGCTCGGCCTGGTGCTCGGCACGATCGGCACCGGGATCCTGGTCTACCTCACGATCGAGAAGCTCGGCGGCGAGCCGATCGGCCGGCGGCCGCTGCTGCTGCTGGGTGTCCTGCTCGTCGTCGTCGGGATTCAGTTCCTCTCGCTCGGGCTCCTCTCCGAGCTCGTGACGAGCCAGCACCGCGAGCGATCCCGCGCGCTCGAGGATCGCCCCTCGCGGCTCGTCGACGAGATCCTTCGCTGAACCATCTCCGGTGAAGGCGCTCTACCTCGGCACGTACGATCGTGCGTCCCCCCGGAACACCCAGGTCGTGTCGTGCCTGCGCGGGGCCGGCGTCGAGGTCGTCGAGCGGCACCGGCAGGTGTGGGGACGGCACAACTGGTCACCCGGTCTCAGGCTCCCTCGTGCGACTCGCGCGCGCGGAGCTCGCGCTCTCGCGCACCGATCCGGGCGATGCCGATGTCGTCGTGGTCGGGTACCCGGGTCACGCGACATGGACCGCCGCGAGGCGCGTCGCCGACGGCAGACCCGTCGTCTTCAACCCGCTCGTCTCGTCTGGCGGACACCCTGGTCGACGATCGCGCCGTCGTCTCCAGGAGGTCTCCGCTTGCCGCCGTCCTCCGCGGGCTCGACCGGAGCGCGTTTCGCCGGGCAGACCTCGTCGTCGCGGACACGGAGGCGCACGCCGCGTACTTCAGCGACGCGTTCGACCTGGCCCCGGAGTCCGTCGCCGTCGCGTTCGTCGGCGCGGAGGACTCCGTGTTCCGGCCCGCGGAGACGGAGCAGCCCGAGTCTTCATGTCCTGTTCGTCGGAAAGCTGATCCCGCTACACGGGCTCGAGACGATCCTCGCCGCCGCGCGGCTCGTGCCTGACGTTCCGTTCGTGATCGCCGGGGAGGGCCAGCTGGCACCGCTGCTCTCCGCACGGCCCGCGAACGTCGAGCACGTCCCGTGGATCGAGTACCGCGAGCTTCCGGAGGCGTACCGGCGTGCGGGCTGCGCACTCGGCATCTTCGACGCCGGCGCGAAGGCGGCCCGTGTGATCCCGAACAAGGTCTTCCAGGCGCTCGCGTGCGCGCGGCCCGTGATCACGGCCGACACGCCTGCGGCCCGGGAGCTCCTCACGGACGGCCAGGACGCGCTGCTCGTGCCGGCGGGTGACCCGCCCGCGCTCGCGACGGCGATCAGGCGCATGGTCGGCGACCGCGCGCTCGCGGATCGCCTCGGAGTCGCCGGTCGCCTCACGTACGAGGAGAGAGCGTCGGAGAGCGTGCTCCCTCGCTCTTGCTCCCCTGTCGCCTCGGTGTGCGCTGGCGGTCGCTCCTCGTGGGAGCCCTGCAGGCGTGAGAGTCAGGCCCGGTGGCATCGTGGCCGCGGGCGCCGCCACGTACGCGGCGGGCCTCGGGTCGCTCGCGGTGCTCCAGCATCGTGCCTTCTGGAGCGGGCGGTTCGACCTCGGCAACGGCGTCCAGGCGGTGTGGTCGACCGCGCACGGCGACGTCCTCTCGGTGACGGCGCTGACCGGCGCGCAGATCTCCCGGCTGGGCGGCCACTTCGAACCGGCCCTGGTCGTCTTTGCGCCGCTCTGGTGGCTCTGGCCGGACGCGTCCCTCCTGCTCGTCTGCCAGGCGGTTGCCGTGGCGACCGGGGCCGTCCCGGTCTACTTCCTCGGCCGCAAGCATCTCGGCTCCGACTGGGCGGCAGCGGGGTTCGCGCTCGCGTACCTCCTGCACCCGGCGACGCAATGGCTCGCGCTCGACGACTTCCACCTCGTCGCCCTTGCCACACCTCTGCTCCTGTGGGGCTTCTGGTTCCTGGACGAGGATCGCTTGCTCCCGTTCGCCGTGGTCGCGATCGCCGCATGCCTGACCAAGGAAGAGATCGGGCTCGTCGTCGCGGCGATGGGGCTCTGGTACGCGCTCCGCCCGGGCCGCCGGCGGGCCGGCGCTCTGATCGCCTCGACCGGCCTCCTCATCACGGTCATCGCGTTCGCGATCGTGATCCCGCACTACTCGATCTCGGGCAGCTCGCGGTTCGAGGGCCGCTACGGCGCGGTCGGTGGTTCCCCGAGCGGGATCCTCGAGACGGCGGTCACCCACCCGGGCACGATCCTCTCCGCGGCGACCCAGAGCCGCGACGTCGCCTACGTCGCCGATCTCCTGCTGCCGCTCCTCGCGCTCCCGCTCCTCGCTCCGCTCGCCGCGCTGACCGCCGCTCCCGAGCTCGCCCTGAGCCTGCTCTCCGACACCCGGACGCAGACGTCGATCCACTTCCACTACACCGCGGGCGCCCTCCCGGGGCTGATGGTCGCGGCGGTGCTCGGGGCGGCCCGGCTGCGTCGAAGGTACGAGTGGGCGCGACGACCAGAGGGACGGGCGATCGTGGTCTCGACGTTGATCGCGGGGATCCTCCTCGGCCCGCTGCCCGTGTGGAGCCATGTGCCGTTCGGCTCCGATCTCGCCGCGCGCGAGCACATCGTCGGCCGCCATGCCCGGGCGGCGGAACGAGCCGTTCGCGTAATCCCCGCCGAGGCGCCCGTGAGCGCCACCAACACGCTCGGCGCACACCTCTCGGAACGACGCCGCGTCTTCAGCTTCCCTGTCCTCGGCGAGGCGCGCTGGGTCGCCGTCGACCTCGAGCGGCCGAGCTACCGCGACCAGCTGGGTCGCGAGACGCAGGTTCGCCGTGCCGTTGCTGCACTCCGTGCCGACGGGCGGTTCACGGTGGTCTTCGACGAGGACGGCATCCTCGTCCTCCATCGCGAGCGGTAGGTGGTCAGAGCGGGATCGTCTGCGGCAGGAGGTAGGCGGTGAGCGCGAGGGCGGCGAGCCGCGAGGCGCGCTCCTCCTCGGGCGCCGCGAGCGGAACGGCCCAGGCGAGGTACCAGACGGCCAGGTAGGGCGTCGTCACGAGGACGAGGCACGCCGCGAGTCCGAGTCGCGCGCGTCCGTGCGCCGCCTCACGGGCGAGCAGCGCCAGCCCCACCGCCAGGCCGGCGAGCGCGAGGCCGAGAGCGACGCCGTGCGGCAGGCCGAGCGATTCGAGACGGGACGGGAGCGCGTAGCTCGTCTCCCGGGCGGCGTTCCCCGCGAGGGGCTTCGCGGCCCGGAGCCAATCGATCCCGTAGAGCCAGGTCGAGACCGCGCCCAGCAGAACGGCAGCGGCGGCGATGCCGCGCCAGCCGAGAGGACGGGACCGGGCGCTCGCGGCCACCACCGAGAGCGCGAGAAAGACGGCCGGCACCCACTTGACCAGGACGGCGACCACCCACAGGGCGCCCGAGAGGTCGTGCCGGCGACGGAGGGCGAGGGCGACAGCGAGCGCGACGAGGCCTCCGACGAGCGCGTCGTTGTGCCCACCGCCCGCCGCGTGGACGGCGAGCACGGGGTTCCAGCCGACGAAGGCCAGGGCGAGCGCCGGCCGTCTCGCCGCACGCACCACCGCGGCGCAGGCCACGAGCACGGCGGCGGCGGCCAGGCTCTTGTAGAGCCACGCAGCCGCGTCGGACGAGGTGCCCGCCAGCTCGGCGACCGGTTCCGAGAGCCCGGTGAAGACCGGCCCGTACACCGTGGTCGTATCCCGCCAGTCGGCGCCCATGTAGGGCGCGGCGGGGCTCTGCGGGAACTCGGACGGCGGGTCGACATACGGGTTGCCGCCGCCCTCGGCGGCGATCCAGCCGTAGCTCCAGTACGTCCAGGCGTCGGTCGAGAGGAGGAGCGGCGCGCCGAGCGGCACGAGCTGCACGAGCGCGGCGACGACGGCGACTGCCCTGACCGGAACGGACACCCGCCTGACGAGCAGAAGCCCGACGAGGTAGCAGCCGAAGGCCGCCACGAGGAGCGCGAGGAACGGCCACGCCGTCCCCTGGTCGAGCGTCCCGCCGTCGCGCGGGACGAGCGGCGAGCCCGAGCGCCATGCCAGGAGCGAGGCCGCGCCGACCAGGCACGCCGTCGCTACCCCGGCGGCGAGCGACGGCCGGAACCTCACCGGCCGGTCGCTCGGCCCGCGCCCGCGGGCGTCGCGTCCGCCTTGGCCCTGCCGTTCTTCTTTCCGCCGGTGTCACCGGCCGTCGTATCGGTCGTCGTCGTCGTCGCCGGCGCCGGCGCGACGTAGTACGGGTCGTACGAGAGGGCGTTCGGCCCGCGCTCCCACGTCGTGAACACCGCAGGCTGGCGCGGCTCCGGGAAGTCGACGACCGGCGTCCGTTCGAGCGCCGGCGCCATGAACCGGCGCCAGATCTCCGCGGGGAAGCTCCCGCCCGAGACGGAGATGCCGTGCACGTCCAGCATCGGGATCTCGCCGCGCGTATAGCCCATCCAGACAGCGGTTGCGAGGCGGGGCGTGTAGCCGACGAACCACGCGTCCGCGTGCTCGTCCGTCGTGCCGGTCTTGCCCGCGGCGGGCCGGTCGAGCGCCGCCCGCGTCCCGGTGCCGAAGCGGACGTTGTCCTCGAGGATGCTGGTCACGACCGATGCGACACCGTCGGGAACGACACGCGTCCGGTGACGTTCCCGGGCCCAGCGCGTGTCGAGCTTTCCGCTCGGCAGCAGGACCTTCCGGATCGCGGTCGGCTCGGAGTAGATGCCGCCCGCGGCGAGGGTTGCATAGGCGGAGGCCATGTCGAGCGGCGAGACCGCGATCGAGCCGAGGCCCATCGCGGGCACGTACTGGCCACGCACGGCGAGCGGCGTCCGCACGCCCAGCCGGCGGGCCATCGCGGCGACTCCGGCCGGGCTCACGTCGAGCGTCAGCTGCGCGTACACGGTGTTGTCGGAGCGGAGCGTCGCCTGCGTGACCGAGGTCCAGCCCGTGTAGCTCGAGTCGTACGTCTTCACGCACCACCACGTCTCGTCCTCGCAGCTGCCGGTCTCGTCGGGCCGGTAGGTGAACGGCGCCGACACGTAGTACGTGGAGTCCGGGTCCATGCCCCGCGCCACCGCCGCAGTGAGGACGAACGTCTTGAAGGTCGAGCCGGGCTGCCTCCGCGCCTGCGAGAGCAGGTTGAACTGATTGTTCGCGCGGCCCGGGACGATCGCGGTCATCGCGCGGATCGCGCCGGAGTTCGGATCGATCGAGATGACCGCCGCGGCGGGGTCGTCGCGGCGGGTCAACGTCCCCGAGATCGCCTCGTGCGCCAGACGCTGCAGTCGCGGCTCGATCGTCGTGTAGACGCGCAGACCGCCCGAGCGAACTGTCTCCGCGCCGTACGCCCGGACGAGCTGGTCGCGCACGAAACCGAAGAAGTACGGCTCACGGATCTCCTCGTAGAGATTCCCGGGCTGAAGGCCCGCCGAGCGGCTCCGGCGCGCGCTCGCGTACTGCTTCGGCGTGATCACTTGCTCCCGGAGCATCGCGAGCAGCACCTCGTTCCGCCGGGCGACCGCGCGGGCAGGGTCGACGAACGGGTCGTAGGCCGACGGCGCCTTCGTCAGCCCCGCGAGCAACGCCGCCTGGGAGAGCGTGAGACGGCTCGCCGAGCGGGAGTAGTACGTGCGTGCCGCCGCCTCGGCACCGTATGCGAGGTTGCCGTAGAAGACCGAGTTGAGGTACGTGGCGAGGATTCGCTCCTTCGACCACTTGCGGTCGAGCTTCACGGCCAGGCACGCCTCGGTGACCTTCCGCTCGACGGTGCGCTCGCTCGAGATGTAGAGGGTGCGGACGAGCTGCTGCGTGATCGTCGAGCCGCCCTCGACGACGCGGCCTGCGTTCAGGTCGCGCCAGAGCGCGCGGGCGATCCCCTCGGCGTCGATCCCGCCATGCGCGTAGAAGCGGCGATCTTCGATCGCCACCGTCGCGAGCGGCAGCCAGCGCGACATCCGCGCGAGAGGGACGACCTGGCGGTTCCGCTCGGCGGGGATCGCGCCGAGGCGGGACCCGTCCGCGGCGTAGACGAACGTGTTCTGCCCGATCTTCACCGGATGCAGCGCCGAGAGGTCGCAGCGCGGCGCGAAGGTCATCACCGCCGTCGCCCCGGCGATCCCCGCGGCGACGAGCACCACGACGGCGAGCAGCAGCGCGACGAGCCTGCCGCGGTGGCCCGCCCGCTGCCTGCGGCGCCGTGGGCGGATCGGTGTCGGCGCAGGCTGGCGGCTCGGGCGCGGTCGCCGCGAGGGGCTCATTGCGCGATGGTAGCCATGGTCTCCAAAGGTTCTCCGCGGCGGGCCGGGCACCTCGCCTTCCGCTGGGTGACGCGGTATCGTCGGCCGGGTGCGCGGCGACGTTCAGGGTCGTGGCCGTCGCGCGGAGTGGGTCTTCGTGACGCCTCGCCTTCGATGAAGGGCACCCTTGCGATCTTCGCCTGGAGCCGGCTCGCGATCTGGGCGCTCGCGGCCGGGACCGTGCTCCTCTTCGACGATCAGCTGAATCCGTCACGCGGTCGCTGGGACACGCCGCGGCTCCACGAGCTCGGCGACTGGTTCGACGTCCTGGCGCGATGGGACAGCGACTGGTACCTGCGCATCGCGGAGTCCGGCTACCGCTGGCCCTCCAGCACGCCGGCCTTCTTCCCGCTCTACCCTGCCGCCGTCGCCGTGGTCGGTCGGATCCTCGGCGACCACTTCCTTTTCGCCGGCGTCCTCGTCTCGCTCGCCGCGTCGGCGGCGGCATTCGTCCTGCTCTTCGAGGTCGTGCGGCTGCGGCTCGGGCCGCGCGACGCGCGACGCACGGTGCTCTACCTCGCCGTGTTTCCGACCTCGCTCTTCCTCGGGGTCGTCTACGGCGAGGGGCTCTTCCTGGCGCTTGCGATCGGGACGTTCCTGCTCGCGGAGCGCGGACGGCTCGGCTGGGCCGCCGTCGTGGCCGGCCTCGCGATCCTCACGCGCGCGCAGGGCCTCGCGTTGCTGCCCGCGCTCGCGCTCTTCGCCTGGCGGTCGGAGCGGCGCGTCCGCTCGCTCGCGCTGCTCGCGGTCCCGGTCGCGTTGTTCCTCGTCTACCCGCTCGTCCTCGAGGTGTGGATCGGGCGCGGCCTGGCGTTCCTCGACGCGCAGCGGGTGTGGGACCGCTCCCTCGCGCCGCTTGGCCCGCTCGGCGGCCTCGTGCAGGCGATCGGGGAGGGCGACGTCCTCGGCCCGCTGCTCGCGATCGCGCTCGTCGCTCTCGCGGTGTTGGCGTGGCGCGTGCTCGGCGCGCCGTACGGCGTCTACGCGCTCGCCGCGCTCGCGATCCCGATGGCGTTCCCGTCCGAGCGGCTCGGGGGGCTCTACTCCTTCCCGCGGCTCGCGCTGGCGGCGTTCCCGTGCCTCGCCGCGTTGGCGGTGCTGGGCCGTGACCGGCGCGTCAACGTCGCGGTCGTCGTGGTTCTTTGCGCCGCGCTCGCCGTGGACGTGGTTCGATGGTCGCTGTGGTACTGGGTGTCATGACGGAGGTCCCGAGACCGCGGCTCGTCGGGTGGGCGATCCTCGTCACCGCGCTCGCCGCGCTCTCGTACGCCGCCAACCTCGCCGACACCGGCGACACGCCCGACGATCTCCTCTACCGCTGGTCGTCGGCCGTCGGCGGGCTGATCCAGTACGGGATCATCCTCGCCATCGTCCTCCTGATCGCGCGCGGGATCGCGCCGGCGACGCTCGGCCTCGTCCGACCCGCCTCCTGGACGGCCGCAGCGGGCCGGATCGCGGCCGCGCTCGTCTCGATCTGGGTGATCGGCGCCGTCCTCAACGTCTTCCTCCAGGCCGGCAAGGAGCAGGGTCTCGTGCCCAGCGGCTGGGATCCAGGTCGCGCGGCGCCGTTCGTCGCGAACTTCATCGTCGTCGCCGCGGTCGCGCCCGTGGTCGAGGAGCTCACCTACCGCGGCCTCGGGTTCGCCGCGGTGCGCGACACCTTCGGGAACGGCGCAGCGGTCGTCGTGACGGCCGTGGCGTTCGGGCTCGCGCACGGCCTCTTCGTCGCGCTGCCGGTGCTGACGATCTTCGGCCTGATCCTCGCCTGGGTGCGGCTGACGACCGGGAGCATCTACCCGACGATCGCGCTCCACGCCCTGTTCAACGGCATCGCCCTGATCCTGGCGGTGACCGTGTGACGGGCGCGGACGAGCGGTTTGCCGCGCTGCGCCGGCTGATCGGCGAGAACGACCGGGCGATCGTCGAAGCGGTCAACACGCGCCTGCGGCTCGTCGAGGAGCTGTGGCAGCTGAAGGCGGAACGAGGAGACGCGCGCCTCGACCCGGAGCGAGAGCAGCGGCTCCGCGACGAGCTCCGGGCCACGAACGACGGGCCGCTCTCCGGGGAGGGCCTCGACCGGCTCGTCGGCGAGCTGCTCGAGCTCACGAAGCGCGAGCTCGGCGGGGGGCGCTAGTCCGGCTCGTCCTCGCCGGTGGCGAACTCGTCCGGCGTGACCTGGTCGAGGAACTGCCGGAACTCGTTCAGGTCGACGTCGCCGAGGCTCATCACGCTGCCCGTGTGCGCGAAGTCCGGCTCGTCGCCCTCGAACTGCACGCCGGACTCCTCGATCACCTCGTCGGCGGCGTAGATCTTCGCGTCCGCCCGCAGCGCGATCGCGATCGCGTCCGACGTGCGGGAGTCGATCTCGATCTCCGTCCCGTTCAGCACGAGCGTGATCTGCGCAAAGAACGTGCTGTCCCGCAGCTCCGTCACGGTGACGCGCTCGACCGCCGCGTCGAGCGAGTCGATGATCGAGCACGTGAGGTCGTGCGTGAGCGGCCGCGGCGGATCCTGGCCCTGGAGGCGCATGAGGATCGCTGCCGCCTCGGGATGGCCGATCCAGATGGGGAGGAACGTCCGCCCTTCGGCCGTTCGAAGTAGGACGATCGGCTGCTTGCCGACGAGGTCGAAGCTCACGCCGTAGACCGTCATCTCCTGCATGACCCGCTTCTCAGTGTAGACACGGCCTCCCGCGCGCACATGCCGTTCGCCGGGGGCGCTTCGCTACACTCGACGGCCGCGCGGGCGATTAGCTCAGTCGGTTAGAGCGCCGCTCTGATAAGGCGGAGGTCCCTGGTTCGAATCCAGGATCGCCCACTCTCGCCCAAGGCGGAAACCTGCCGAGCAGATTTCTCCCGCGACAAACGCACAAGCCCTGAAGGCGGTCGCTTCGCGACCGCAACTGCCCCATAGCGTCGCTGCGACCCGCGTGAGCGATTCCGCTCGCACGCCAAGGCGATCGCACCAGGGCACTCACGGGCTAGAGCGACTCGAGGGTCTCCACGAGCTCCGCGAGGCGTGTCTCGTCGCCGAAATGAAGCTCGAGCTTGCCCGCCGAGACGCGGGCAGGAAGCCCCGTCAGCCGCTCTGCTGCGTTGCGCGCGCGCTCCGCCAGCGCCGGATCGACGGGCGATGAGCGAGGCCGGCGGCGGGCGCCGCTTTCCTGCGCGGCGCGCTCGGTCGCGCGCACCGTCAGGCCGTCCCGGGCGGCCCTCCGTGCGAGTCGGAGCCGGGCGTCGTCGTCGGGGACGGCGAGCACCGCGCGCCCGTGCCCCTCGGTCAGCTCGCCGCGGGCGAGCATCCAGAGCACCTCCTCGGGCAGCTCCAGGAGACGCAGCCGGTTCGAGACGCCGGCCTTCGACCGCCCGACCCGCTCGGCGAGGTCGCCGAGGGAGAGCTCGAACTCGTCGACGAGCACCGCGTACGCGCGGGCCTCCTCGACCGGCGAGAGATCCTCGCGCGCGACGTTCTCGACGAGCGAGAGCAGGAGCGTCTCGCGGTCGTCGGTCTGCCGGACGAGGGCGGGCAGCGTGTCGAGGCCGGCCTCGCGAGCGGCCCGCCAGCGCCGCTCGCCCGCGATCAGCTCGTACCCGCCGGCGGCGCGCGGCCGTACGACGACCGGCTGGAGCACTCCCTGGTGCCTGAGCGACGACGCGAGCCCGGCGGTTGCCTCCGGCTCGAAGCGACGGCGAGGCTGCTTCGGGTTCGGATGGATCGCGTCGAGCGGGAGGCGGATCAGCTCGGTCTCCGCGGCCTCCCCGCCTCCGACGAGCACCTCGAGGCCGCGGCCGAGGCCGCGGCGTGGGGTGGGGGCCTCAGGCGCGCTCGACAAGCTCCATCGCCACCTTCCAGTAGGCCTCGGCGCCGGCGGAACGCCGGTCGTAGGCGATTGCGGGCACGCCGTGGCTCGGCGCCTCGGCCAGGCGTACCGAGCGGGGCACCGTCGTCGTGAAGACCAGCGGCCCGAAGTGACTGCGGAGCTCCTGCTCGACCTCGGCGGCGAGTCGGGTGCGCGCGTCGACCATCGTCAGGAGGATCCCCGCGACGCCGAGGCCGGGGTTGAGCCGGCGCTTCACCAGGTCGATCGACCCGAGGAGCTGCGAGAGACCCTCGAGCGCGTAGTACTCCGCCTGCACGGGGACGAGCACGCGGTCGGCGGCCGCGAGGGCGTTGACGGTGAGCGGGCCGAAGGCGGGCGGACAGTCGAGGAACACGAAGTCGTACCCCTCCGTCGCCTCCCCCGTGAGCGCCTCCGAGAGGTACCGCTCGCCGCCGGCGAGGGCGGACAGCTGGACGCTCGTCGCTGCGAGCTCCGCCTTCGCCGGGACCAGGTCGAGGTTCGCGAACGAGCTCGGCCGCGTCAGCTCGCCGAGCGGGACGCCGTCGAGCAGATCGAGCGTCGAGACGCCGTTCGCACGCCGCCCGAGGCCCGACGTCGCGTTCGCCTGCGGGTCGAGGTCGACGAGCAGGCAGCGCTCGCCGGCCTCCGCGAGGCAGGCGGCGAGATTGATCGCGGTCGTCGTCTTCCCGACGCCACCCTTCTGGTTTGCAACCGCGACGATCCGGGCCGGCACGAGGTCAGGCTACTCGCCGGCCCGGACGCGCAGGACGCGTCACGGCTCTGCCGTGGAGGGGGGCTGCCGGTGCTCTCGCGCGTGCACGACGAGGCGGTCTTCTCCCGTCTTCAGGTGGCCGAGCGCCGCCCAGGCATGCGACGTCGCGCGGGGCACGTCGTCCTCACGGAAGTGCTCGGCCGCCCTGCGCGCATGCGCGCCCGCGAGATCGAGCTCGTCCGCTGCCGAGTCGAAGAGCGATGCCGCAGCCTCGAGCCTCACCTCTCGATCGTGGTCGCTCACATCGCGGGTTTCGCGGCGTCGGTCGTCACTCCTCGCGACGAATTGCCTTCAGGCAAGAGGTCGCTTACGTGCCATCCCTGGCCGGCGCGGGAAGCCTGCGGGCGTCGGACCGAGCTTCCGGAGGACGACCAGCCCCACGTCGGCGCTCTCGACTTCTGCCGCGAGCCGTTCGGCCACGGCCTGGACGCGAGCGAGCTCGGCGGACGGCCCGACCCAGAGGATCGCCACACCGCCTTCCCGCACCAGCGGCAGGCACCACTCTGCGGCGGTCGGCGGTTGGGCGAGCGCCTTCGCGACCGCGATGCCGAACGCGTCCGCCGGCTGCTCCTCGGCCCGGCCCCACACGACCCGTAGGTTCGGGAGCTCGGCAGCCCACGTCTCGAGGAAGTCGCACTTCCGGCGCTCGGCCTCGAGGAGCGTCACCTCGAGCGCGGGGAGCGATGCGGCGAGTGGAATCCCCGGCGTCCCGCCGCCGGACCCGACGTCCACGAGCGGGCCGCTCTCCGCCCGCACGAGGGGGACGGCGCGGACGGCGTCGTCGAGGAGCGCGCGGCGTGCGTCGCCGAGGTCGGTGAGGGAAGTCAAGCCGGGCGTCGCGACGACGGCGCCGAGCCAGCGGTCGAGGATCGCAGAACCTCTCCTCTGATGCCGGTCTTCGGTTCTCCTGTGAGACAACGCTATGCGGCCGGAGCCCGGCTTTGCCGGGCGGGAGGCCAGGCGACGGTGAATCCGCGAGGGGCGCAGAAGGAGGGGGCTCGTGGGGGAACCATGCGGTTCCCCCACGTTAGGTCAGTCGGCGGAACGGCGGGGAACGACCACGACGTAGCGGTTCGGCTCCGTGCCCTCGCTCGCCGTCGTCACCTCGGGGTCGTCCTTCAGCACCTCGTGCACGACCCGGCGCTCCACGGCGCTCATCGGCTCCAGCTCGACCCGGAGGCCGGTTGCAGAGGCGCGCTCGGCCGTCCGGCGTGCGAGCCCCTCGAGCGTGACTGCGCGGCGGCCCCGGTACCCGGCCGCGTCGACCACGATCCGCCGGCGATCCTCCCCGACGGCCCGATGGGCGATCGCGTTCGCGAGGTACTGGAGCGAGTCGATCATCTGCCCGTGGCGGCCGATGAGAATGCCGAGGTCGGCACCGGTGATCGTCGCCAACACGTCGTCTCCGTCGTCCTCGACCCGCACCGTGGCATCGAGCCCCAGCGTCGCGACGACGCGCTCGAGCAGCTCACGAACGACCGCCGGCTCGCCCTCGCCGGCGGCCTCCGGGCGGGCTGCCGGAGCTTCGGGCGGGCGGGCGGCCGTCGCGAGCACGCGCGCAGGGGTGTAGCCGACGCCGAGCAGTCCGCGCTCGCCCTCGCTCACGACCTGGAACCGCACGCCGTCGCGGTCGATCCCGGGTGCGAGCCGCTCGAGCTCCCGGAGCGCGGCCCATTTCGCCTCGCCGACGGTCTCCCCCGTCGCCTCGACGGAGACCTCGTCGCTCACCGTCTGCGGCCCCCTCCGCTGCGCTTGCGCTTGACGCGCCGCGGCGGGCCGGCGACCGCGCGTGTCGGGCCGTCCGCCGGCTGGGACGCCGGCTGCTTCTGACCCGTGCCCTGCTTCGACTTCTGCGCCGGCGGCTTCGGCTCGTCCTTCGCCGGCGTGCGCGACGTGCGCTTCGCGTCGACGTTCGGCCTTGGCATGAGCTTGCGCGTGACGAAGCCCTGACCGGTCGTCCAGAGGTTCGTCGTCATCCAGTAGATCATCAGCCCAGCCGGGAAGCGGAGGACGAACGGGATGAACACGATGGGCAGGACCATCATCAGGATCCGCTGCGCCTTCTGCATCGAGATGGCCATGTAGTACGACGAGGTGAGCTGGCTCGCGACGTACACGGCGAGCAGGAGCGGGCCCCAGCTCTCGATCGTCGGCTGCGTGATGTCGACGAGGCCCAGGAACTCGAGGCTCGAGCCCGGGTAGCTCGGGAAGATCTCCCGCTCGAAGTCCTTGAGGACGTAGAAGAGCGAGATGAAGATCGGGATCTGGAGGACGATCGGCAGGCACGAGGCCGCGGGATTGATCTTGTTCTCGCGGTAGAACTTCATCAGCTCTTCGTTCTGCCGCTGCCGGTCGTGCTTCCAGCGCTGCTGGATCTCCTTCATCTCCGGCGCGTGCGCCTGGAGGTTCTGCATCGAGTGGATCTGCCGCACCATCACCGGCACGAGGACGATCCGGACGAGGACGACGAGGGCGACGATCGACCAGGCCCACGAGAGCCCGGCCGTGCCGTGGAGCCACTCGAGGATCGAGGTGAGGACGTCCTCGAGCGGCTTGAGCGGGTTCGTGAACCCGAGGATCACGCGCGGCTCCGTTCCTCACGCCCGCGGAACAGCGTGCGGTCGGCGACCCGGTCGACGCCGCCGTGGCTCCACGGGTTGCACCGGAGCAGCCGCCAGCCGGCGAGGATCCCGCCGCGCACGAGCCCGACCTCCTTGAACGCGTCGATCGCGTACTGCGAGCAGGTCGGGTGGAACTTGCAGGTCCCCGGCGGCGTGAGCAGCCCGAATGTGTACCGCCAGGCCTGCACCGCACCGATCCCGAGCCACCTCATCCCTTCACCTTTCCCAGCACCTCGCGCACCTCCTCGACCAGCCACTCGTGACCGCGCGTCGTTGCCGCCTCCGCGAGACCCGGCCGCGCGACGAGGACGTAGTCGCAGCCGCTCGGCGCCTCGCCGCCGATCTCCGCCCAGACGGCCCGCAACTGTCGCTTGAGCCGGTTTCGCACGACGGCGGAGCCGACCGCCCGCGGGATCGCAAGGCCGACGCGTGCAGTGCCGTCCGCGTCCTCTTCCCGGGCGAACCAGTGCAGCGTGAGCGAGCGGGTCGAGACGGATCGTCCCTGTCGATAGACCGCGTCGAAGTCACGCGATCGGGACAGGCGGTGGCGGCGCTCCACGGCCTGCGGCTACGCGGAGAGCCGCTTCCGGCCCTTGGCGCGGCGGCGTTTCAGGATCGCGCGTCCTCCGCGGGTGGACATGCGCGCCCGAAAGCCGTGCTTGCGCTTCCGGCGACGGACGTTCGGCTGATACGTGCGTTTCACGGTTCGAGAGGCTTTCGCGACGAGTGGCGCCCGCGCCCTGCGGGCACGGCGAAGCGCGGAGTATAGACGAGGCCTGGAGGGCGGGTTATCCACACCCGCCCCGCGCCGAGCCGCGCGGGAAAGGGCTGCTCACGCCGCTCGAATGTCGCCCGGCGAGGCGCGACGGAAGACGTTGTCCACACCTGTGGAGATCCGTGTGGAGAGCAGGGAAACCCCTGCAAATTGGACTCCTTTTATTCCGGAGAACGGCGTGTGTCGCGTCTCGGACGGCGCGCAAGCAGGGTGGTATGCTCGCGCCTCCCGCCACCCCGAGAGGAGCGTCGAACACCGCGTTGGAGCCCGCCGGCGATCGCACTGCCGACCATCTTTGGGACGACGTCTCCCGACGCCTGCGGGAAACGCTCAACGAGACCACACACGCGACGTGGTTCGGCGCCGCAGGCGGCGCGCACCTGAGCGACGACGCGTTCGTGGTGGTCGTGCCCAACGACTTCACGCGTGAGTGGATCGAGAGCCACTTCCTCGGGCTGGTGCGGGCAGCGACCCGAGACGCGGTGGGCCGCGAGATGCGCGTCTCGCTCACCGTCGCCGAGCACGCCGAGCCGGCGGAGGTGAACACCGCCACGCCACACGTGGCGCCGACGGCCGAGCCGCAACCCGGCGCCAACCCGAAGTACACGTTCGACAACTTCGTGATCGGGTCGTCGAACCGCTTCGCGCATGCCGCGGCGCTCGCCGTCGCGGAGGCGCCGGCGCAGGCGTACAACCCCCTCTTCATCTACGGCGGCACGGGGCTCGGGAAGACCCATCTCCTGCAGGCGATCGGCGCGTACGTGAGCGACCACTCGAAGGGGCTCACGCGGCGCTACGTCACGAGCGAGACCTTCACGAACGACTTCATCAACTCGCTGCGGGACAAGCGGATCGAGGGGTTCAAGCATCGCTACCGCGCGTACGACGTCCTGCTCGTCGACGACATCCAGTTCCTCGAGGGCAAGGAGCGTTTCCAGGAGGAGTTCTTCCACACGTTCAACTCGCTCTACGAGGCCGGCCGCCAGATCGTGATCTCGTCCGACCGGCCGCCGAAGGAGATCGCGACGCTCGAGGAGCGCCTGCGTTCGCGGTTCGAGTGGGGGCTGATCACCGACATCCAGCCACCCGACCTGGAGACGCGCATCGCGATTCTCCGCAAGAAGGTCACCACGGACGGGATCGCGATGCACGATCCCGAGGTCCTGACGTTCATCGCCGGACGGGTCTCCACGAACATCCGCGAGCTCGAGGGTGCGCTGACGCGCGTCGTGGCGTTCTCCTCGCTCACGGGGCTGCCCCTCGACGTCGACCTTGCTGAGCAGGTCCTGCGCGACCTGTTCCCGTCGAACGGCGGCGTGCCCGACGTGACGATCGCAGGGATCCAAGAGGCAGTCTGCGACCGCTTCTCGCTCAGCGTCGAGGAGCTCTGCAGCCAGCGGCGCTCGCAAGCGGTCGCGTACCCGCGTCAGGTCGCGATGTACCTGTCCCGCGAGCTGACCGACGCGTCGCTGCCGAAGATCGGCAAGGAGTTCGGCGGGCGCGACCACAGCACCGTGCTCCACGCGAACGCGAAGATCACACGGATGATCTCTGAGGACAGAGCTGTGTACAACCTTGTGCAGGACCTCACCGCGAGGATCAAGCACCGTGGATGATCGTGGCCTCGCGGTCCCGACGCGCACGCCGGCTGTCGGACCCGTGGACAACCCCATCTCGGGACCCACACCCCGCAAGCCGCATGTCCACAAGGATTCGCTCCGTCTTCCCCGACGTCCACACTCCCTATGACTACAACGAAAGGTTTTAAAAAGACATGATGGAAACCGACATCGTGGTCGGCTCCAACATCCGCGTCACCGTCGATCGCGACGAGCTCGCCTCGGGCCTCCAACTCGTGGCGCGAGCGGCGTCGTCGCGTGGCACCGTCCAGGTGCTCGCCGGGGTCGGCATCCGTGCTGCGGAAGGTCTGCTGGAGCTCGAGGCGACAGACATGGAGCTCTCGCTCCGGACGACGGTTCCGGCAGCCGTCGAGGGAGAGGGAACACTCGTCGTTCCGGCGAAGCTCCTCGGTGACATCGTCCGGCTCCTGCCGACGGGGGAGGTCACGCTCTCGCACGCGCCGGAGGAGGGCGCCGCGACGATCCAGGCCGGGTCGTACTCGTCCCGGCTCAACGTGTTCGCCGCAGAGGACTTCCCGCGCCTGCCGTCCATCGACGTTCCGCTGCAGGAGGTCGACGCGGCCGCGCTGCTCGACACCGTCCAGCGCGTGTCACGCGCCGCGTCGCGCGACGAGTCCCGCCCGGTGCTGACCGGGATCCTCGCGCAGTTCGAGGGATCGAAGCTGACGATGGCGGCAACCGACTCCTACCGGATGTCCGTCAAGGAGACCGAGCTCGACGGTGGCGGGCCGGAGCTCGAGGCGATCATCCCCGCGCGCGCCCTCGACGAGCTCGGCCGGATCGCGGCCGGCGCCGAGCGGATCCAGCTCGGGGTCAACGAGAACCACGTGATCTTCGGCACCGGCCGGGCGTGGCTCACGACGCGCCGCATCGACGGCCAGTTCCCGAACGTGCAACAGCTCCGGCCCGAGTCGTTCGAGGTCGAGCTCGAGCTGAACCGCACGGAGCTCCTCGACGTGGTCCGGCGCGCCGCCGTCATGGCCCAGCGGAACACTCCGCTTCGTCTCCGGTTCGAGGAGGGCGAGCTGACGATCTCCGCACAGAGCCAGGACGTAGGCGAGACGCGCGAGTCGCTCGCGGTCCGCTACTCGGGGGAGCCGCTCGAGATCGGCTTCAACGCGGAGTTCCTGCGCGAGGGGCTCGAGTCGGTCTCGGCGGACGAGGTGAAGCTCGAGCTCATCAACCCGCTCAGGCCGGGCCTGCTCAGTGCCGACGGCGACAGCTTCTGGTACCTGATCATGCCCATCCGGCTCGCCGGATGAGAAGCGCGAAGAGTGCGACGCGCCTACGCGACGCACTTTTCGCGCGGGCCACTTGATCGACCAACAGCGCGGTGATAGTCGATGTGGTCTCTGTTCGTAACGTGCGGTCGTACCAACAGCTCGAGCTCGCACTCGAGCCCGGGCTCGTCCTCGTGACGGGCCCTAACGGCGCCGGAAAGACGAACCTCCTGGAGGCCGTCCATCTCGCCACGCAGGGACTCTCGTTCCGGACGCGGCACGACGCGCAGATCGTCCGCAATGGCGCGACCGCAGCCCGCGTCGCCGCCCGCGGCATGCGAGGGCAGGTCGCGGTGCACGCGGAGGTGACGCTCTCGCGCGAGGCTCCGAGGCGGATCAGGCTGAACGGCGCGCCCGTCGCGTCCGCGGAGGAGCTCCGACGCAAGATGCACACGCTCGTCTTCACCCCCGATCGTCTGGCGGTCGTCAAAGGTGGCCCGGCGGCGCGGAGGGCGTACTTCGACCGGGTGCTCGCGCGCGTGCTGCCCGCGCGCGCCGACCTGCCCGTGGCATATGCGTCCGCGCTCGCGCAGCGGAACGCCGCGCTCCGCCGTGTCGCCACCGGTGTCTCCGGGGCCGACGCACTCGAGCCCTGGACGGAGCAGGTCGCCGAGCTCGCAGAGGCGCTGGTCGACGCCCGCCGCCAGGTGGTCGCGCTGCTCGCACCCGCGTTTGCGGAGCGCGCGGCCGAGCTCGGTCTCTTGGAGGGCACCGTCGCCTACGAAGGCGAGCCCCCGACCCGCGCGGCGCTCGACGAGCGACTGGCGCGCGACCTGGAACGCGGGACGACCGGTCTCGGGCCGCATCTCGACGATGTGCGCCTGCTCGCCGGCGATCGCGAGCTGCGCACGTTCGGCTCCCAGGGGGAGCAGCGGATGGCGGTCCTCTCGCTGCTCCTCGCCGAGGCCGGCGTCCTCACGGACCAGGGCGGGATCCCCCCACTCCTGCTGCTCGACGACGCGCTGTCGGAGCTCGACGCGGAGCGCCGGAGGCTGCTCTCGACGCGGCTGGGCAGCGTCGGTCAGACCCTCGTCACCGCGACCGGAGCGGAAGCGCTGCCCCTCGCCCCCGCGCAGCTCCTCGCCGTCACGCCCGGCCGCGTGGAGGCGGTCGCCTGATGGAGCGCCTCGACGGCTCGGTTCGCCGCGCCCTTCGCTCGTCCGGCGTCCCGGACGCGGGTGTCCTCGCCCAGGTCACCCGCGCGTGGCCGGAGGCGGTCGGCCCGGCAATCGCCCGCTCCGCGTGGCCGCAGCGCCTCGCGCGCGACGGGACGCTGCACGTGACGACGGTGTCCTCCACCTGGGCGTTCGAGCTCGGCCGGATGGAGGCGGAGATCCGCGCCAAGCTGGCCGCCTCGCTGGGGGATGCGACCCCCCACGCGCTCCGCTTCGCACCGGGTCCGGTGCCGTCCCCGCCGGCCGCCGAGGAGGAGCGGCCGCCGGCGCCCTCCCCGACCACGGAGGAGGCCGCGAGAGCCGCTTCGCTGACGGCCGGAATCGAGGATCCGGCGCTCCGCGAGGCGGTGCGCCGAGCCGTCGCCGCAAGCCTTGCGAGAGGCCGCGGCGGCCGTTCTGTCTGATATACTTGGGCAGGCCCGCAAAACCTTTGTTTTGCAGGCATTTTCTTATCCAGGAGGGCCATGACCGATACCGCCTATACCGGTAAAGACATCACCGTGCTCGAGGGCCTCGAGCCGGTTCGGTTGCGGCCCGGTATGTACATCGGCTCGACCGGCCCACGCGGGCTCCACCACCTCGTCTACGAGGTCGTCGACAACGCCGTCGACGAGGCTCTCGCGGGGCACAACGAGCTCGTCGAGGTGACGATTCACCCCGACGACTCGGTCACGGTCCGCGACGCGGGCCGGGGCATCCCGGTCGACGTCATGGAGGAACAGGGGCTCTCCGCTCTGACCGTGGTGCTCACGAAGCTCCATGCCGGCGGCAAGTTCGGCGGCGACGGCTACAAGGTCTCGGGCGGGCTTCACGGGGTCGGGGTGTCGGTCGTGAACGCGCTCTCGGAGTGGCTCGTCGCCGAGGTCCGGCGCGACGGAAAGGCGTACCGGCAGGAGTTCGCCCGCGGCGTCCCGCAGGGCGAGCTCGAGCTGGTCGGCGAGACGAAGGACACAGGGACGACGATCTCGTTCCTCCCGGACTCGGAGATCTTCGAGGAGACGGAGTTCTCCTCCACGACGCTCGTCCAGCGCCTGAGGGAAACCGCGTTCCTGACCAAGGGGCTGAGGATCGTGCTGCGCGACGAGCACGCCGACGGCAAGACGGTCGAGTTCCACTACGAGGGCGGGATCCGCGATTTCGTCGCGTACGTGAACGAGTCGAAGGACCCCGTGCACAAGCACGTCGTCTACTTCGAGGGCGAGAACGAAGACGGGCAGCTCGAGATTGCGATGCAATGGAACACGTCCTATGTCGAGTCCGTCTTCTCGTTCGCGAACAACATCAACACGACCGAGGGCGGCACCCACCTCTCCGGCTTCCGCGCCGCGCTCACCGGCACGCTGAACCGGTACGCGCGCGACAAGGGGCTCCTGAAGGAGAAGGAGGAGAACCTCGAGGGCGAGGACGTCCGCGAGGGCCTCGCGGCGGTGATCTCGGTGAAGCTCAGGAACCCGCAGTTCGAGGGGCAGACCAAGACGAAGCTCGGCAACCCGCCGATCGAGAGCCTCGTCAAGACGGTCGTCAACCAGAGGCTCGCCGAGTTCATGGAGGAGAATCCCACCGAGGCGCGGCAGATCATCTCGAAGGCGGTCTCCGCCGCCCGCGCCCGTCAGGCCGCGCGGAAGGCGCGCGAGCTCACCCGCCGCAAGAGCGCGCTGGAGAACTCGTCGCTGCCGGGCAAGCTCGCGGACTGCTCGCTCAAGGACGCGGACCTCTGCGAGCTCTACATCGTGGAGGGCGACTCCGCCGGCGGCTCGGCGAAGCAGGCGCGCGACCGCACATACCAGGCGATCCTGCCGCTCCGCGGGAAGATCATCAACAGCGAGAAGAACCGCATCAACAAGGTGCTCTCCAACAACGAGATCCAGGCGATGATCACGGCGATCGGGACGGGTTTCGGCGACGAGTTCACGATCGAGAACCTGCGCTACGGCCGGGTCATCGTGATGACCGACGCCGACGTGGACGGGGCGCATATCCGCACGCTCGTCCTGACCTTCCTGTACCGGACGATGCCCGAGCTGTTCGAGCGTGGGCACGTGTACATCGCGGTGCCGCCGCTCTACAAGGTGAAGCTCGGCAGCCAGGAGCTCTACTTCGAGAAGGACCACCAGCTCGAGGAGCTCCTCGCGCGGGAGCGGATCAAGGACATGACCGTCGTCGACCGGGAGGGAACGGAGCTCACCCTCACGGAGGCCCGCTGGAACCGGTTCACGCGCGAGCTCAGCGACGTCGAGGCCTGGCAGGCGAAGCTCGCCTCCGACCACGGCTCCGCGGCCGCGTTCGTCGTCGACCATCGGATCGTCGAGGGCGAGGCAGCCGACGCGGAGGGGCTGGCGAAGGCAGTGGCCGCGATGCCGCCGAACGGCTACGAGCTGACCATCGCCGAGACGCTCGAGGAGATCCTTCGGATCAAGGTGATCGAGATCGAGACGAGCTCCGCGAGCTTCGTCGACATCCCGGCCTCGCTCTTCGGCGACCCGGCCTACACGGCGCTCAGGCGCGCGTATGGGAAGACCGCCGAGGTCGTCGGCCTGCCCCCCTACACGGTCACCTTCGGGAAGAAGCAGGCGACGGCTGACACGTTCTCGGCGCTGCGCGACGAGGCGCTCGTGCTCGCGAAGGACGGCATGCAGATCAGCCGGTTCAAGGGGCTCGGCGAGATGAACCCGGAGCAGCTTTGGGAGACGACCATGGACCCGGCGAACCGGATGCTCCTCCGCGTCGACGTCGAAGACGCGGCGGCGGCGGACACCGTGTTCTCGATGCTGATGGGCGACGCCGTCGAGCCGCGCCGCCAGTTCATCGAGCAGAACGCGCGGGACGTCAGGTTCCTCGATGTCTGATGTGACCGAGCCGCTCGGGGCGGGGCGCATCGAGCCGCGCGAGCTCGAGCAGGAGATGCGCTCGAGCTACCTCGACTACGCGATGAGCGTGATCGTCGGCCGCGCGCTGCCGGACGTGCGCGACGGGCTCAAGCCGGTGCACCGGCGCGTGCTGTGGGGCATGCACGAGTCCGGCATGCAGCCGAACCGGCCGTACAAGAAGTCGGCGAACGTCGTCGGCTACGTCATGGGCAACTACCACCCGCACGGCGACTCGGCGATCTACGACACCCTCGTGCGGATGGCGCAGCCGTTCTCGCTGCGGAACCCGCTCGTCGACGGGCAGGGCAACTTCGGCTCGATCGACGACGACCCGCCGGCGGCGATGCGGTACACGGAGTGCCGGCTCCAGCGTCTCGCCACGGAGATGCTCCGCGACATCGACATGGACACCGTCGCGTTCGGGCCGAACTACGACGAGTCGCGCAAGGAGCCGCTCACGCTTCCGTCGCGCTTCCCGAACCTCCTCGTGAACGGCTCCACGGGCATCGCGGTCGGCATGGCGACGAACATCCCGCCCCATCATCTCGGTGAGGCGATCGACGCGGTCGTGCAGCTGATCGACAAGCCCGACACGAATGTCGAGGACCTGATGAAGCACGTGAAAGGCCCCGACTTCCCCACCGGCGCGATCGTCGTCGGTCGCAGCGGGATCCGCGATGCCTACCGGACGGGACGGGGCCGGATCGTGATGCGCGCGCGCGCCCACGTCGAGGAGCTCCGCGGCGGAAAGAGCGCGATCGTCGTCACCGAGCTGCCGTACGGGGTCAAGAAGGGCGGCGACTCCGGGGTGATCAAGAAGATCGCCGACCTGGTCAACGACAAGGTGATCACGGAGGTCTCCGACCTCGCCGACCACTCGGACAAGACGGGGATGCGGATCCAGATCGAGCTGAAGCGCGACGCGATCCCGCAGGTCGTGCTCAACAAGCTCTTCAAGCACACGGCCCTCCAGACGACCTTCGGCTACAACGCCGTCGCGCTCGCGGACGGCGTGCCCCGGACGCTCTCGCTGCTGGAGCTGACCCGTCACTACCTCGACTACCAGCGCGAGATCGTCACGCGGAGGTCGAAGTACGAGCTCCGGCAGGCGGAGAAGCGCGCGCACATCCTCCAGGGCTACCTGATCGCGCTCGACAACCTCGACGAGGTGATCGCGCTGATCCGCGGGTCGGCCGACACCGACGCCGCACGCAGGGGCCTGATGGAGACGTTCTCGCTCTCCGAGGACCAGGCGCAGGCGATCCTCGACCTTCGCCTCGCGCGGCTCACCGGTCTCGCGCGCAAGGAGATCGAGGCCGAGTACGGCGACCTGCAGGAGCGCATCGCCGAGCTGCGCTCGATCCTCGGCGAACCGGCGAAGATCGACGCCCTGATCCGCGAGGAGCTGCTCGAGGTCAAGCAGATCTACGGCAAGGGCGACGACCGGCGCACCGAGATCGTCGCCGGCGAGGACTCGCTCGAGCTCGAGGACATGATCGCCGAGGAGGACATGGTCATCGCGATCACGCGGTCCGGCTACGTCAAGCGGCTTCCCGTCAGCACCTACCGCGAGCAGCGCCGCGGCGGGATCGGCGTGATGGGGATGGACCTGAAGGACGACGACTACATCGAGCACCTGTTCGTCGCCTCGACGCACGACTTCATCCTGTTCTTCACGACCGTGGGAAAGGTCTACCGGCTCAAGGTGCACGAGCTGCCGCTCGGCTCGCGGCAGGCGAAGGGCCGTGCGGCCGTGAACCTTCTCCCGCTGCGGCAGGGCGAGCAGATCCGCGCGGTGATCGCGACGCGGAACTTCGAGGAGGCGAAGTACCTCGTCTTCGCGACGAAGAAGGGCATCGTCAAGAAGACCGCGTTCCTCGAGTACAACACGCCGCTCAAGGCTGACGGCATCATCGCGCTCAGGATGCGCGAGGACGACGAGCTCGTCGGGGTGCGCCTCTCGAACGGCGACGACGACATCCTGATGGTCTCTCGGATGGGTCAGGCGGTTCGCTTCAGCGAGAAGGACGTCCGCCCGATGGGCCGGCCCGCCTCGGGCGTGGCGGGGATGAAGTTGCGGGCCGGCGACGAGGTGATCGAGGTGGACATCGCCGAGGACGACGCCGAGCTGCTCGTCGTGACGGAGAACGGCTGGGGCAAGCGCACGCGGGTCTCCGACTACCCGGTCAAGGGGCGCGGGACGATGGGCGTGAAGACGGCGCAGCTCGTCGAGGGCAAGGGCCGCCTGGCGGGCGCGCGGATCGTCCGCGAGGGCTACCAGGTGATGCTGATCTCGGACGGCGGCACCGTGATCCGGATGGCCGTCGACGGGATCAAGCGCTCGGGCCGCGCCACGCAGGGCGTGATCGTGATGCGTCTTCGCGAGGGCGAACAGGTTTCGAGCCTCGCGCCGGTGATCGGCTCGGACGACGAGACCGAGCTCCCGGACGACGTGCCGGCTCCCGAGCCGGATGCCGAGCCGGCTCCCGAATAGCGCCTAGTCCAAGAGCGCCACGACGATCACGACGCCGAGGATCACGACGGCGAGCACGATCAGGCCCTCGACGATCGCCTGTGTCACGCTGCGGCCCGCGTCCTCGACGTCATACGGCCACGCCTTTCGGCGAACGCCGCGTACGGCTGCCGCCGCGAGCATCGCGAGGACGAGGGCGACGAGGGCGACGCCGACGACGCGCATCCGCGCGGCTCAGCTCGCTTGCTTGGGCCCGCGGCCGAGCGTCTCGAGGAACTCGATCGGGATCGGGAACACGATCGTCGAGTTGTTCGTCGCGCCGATCTCCAGCAGCGTCTGCAGATAGCGGAGCTGGACGGTGATCGGCTCCTTCGCCATCACCGCGGCCGCGTCCTTGAGGCGCTCCGACGCCTGGAACTCGCCCTCGGCCGAGATGACCTTGGCGCGCCGCTCGCGCTCGGCTTCCGCCTGGCGGGCCATCGCCCGCTGCATGTCGCTCGGGATCTCGACGTCCTTCACCTCGACGATCGACACCTTGATTCCCCACGGCGACGTCGCCTCGTCGATGATGGACTGGAGGATCTGGTTGATCTTGTCGCGTTCCGAGAGCAGCTCGTCGAGGGAGTGCTGACCCAGCACCGAGCGGAGCGTCGTCTGCGCGATCTGCGATGTCGCGACCATGTAGTTCTCGATCTGCACGATCGCCGCCTTCGGCTCGACGATCCGGAAGTACGCCACCGCATTGACCCGCACCGGGACGTTGTCCTTCGTGATGACCTCCTGCGGCGGCACGTTGAGCGTCACCGTGCGCAGGTCGACCTTCACCATCCGGTCGATCACGGGGATCAGGATGAACAGCCCAGGGCCTTTCGGCTGTGGCAGCAGACGGCCGAGGCGGAAGATCACGCCCCGCTCGTACTCCCGCGCGACCTTGACGGCCGCGAAGAGGATGACGAGGAGGACGACCAGGATCGCGACGAGGACGATCAGCGCAGCGGACATCAGGCCCTTTCGGTGGGGTGCGGGGATCCTACGACGAGCTCGAGGCCGTCCTCGACGGAGCGGACGGTGACGTGCTCGCCGGGGACGAGAGGACTGCCGTCGGGCGTTCTGGCGCGCCACAGCTCGCCGCCGACGGCGACCCAGCCGTCGCGCCGCACGACGGCGTCGTCGCCGACGAGCTGCGCGACGCCGACCTCGACCGGGTTGCGCCGAGCCTTGACGACGCGCGACAGCGCAACGCCCATCAGCAGCGCAAGACCCGACGCGATCCCGAGCGCGGTCCAGATCGAGACCTGGTACGCGTCGCCGGCCGGGTCGAACAGGAGAAGCGCGCCGAGGACGAACGTGATGCCACCGGCCACGGTCAGCGCGCCGTGGCTCGGGACAAACGCCTCGGCGACGAAGAATGCCGCCGAGAGGAGTATCAGCAGGAGGCCTGCGACGGAGACGGGCAGCACCTGGAGTCCGTACAGGGCGACGATCAGCGAGATTGCGCCGACCGTGCCCGGGAAGATCAACCCCGGGTTCCAGAGCTCTACGACGATGCCGAGCAGGCCGATCGAGAGCATCAGGGCGATGATGTTCGGGTCGATCAGCAGGTCGAGCGCGCGCTTCCAGAACGGCATCTGGACGCGCTCGAGCTCGGCTCCCGCGGTGTGCAGGACGAGCCCCTTCGGCACGGTCGTACGGCCGTCGATCTGCTCGAGCAGCGCTGGGACGTTCGGCGCGATGACGTCGACGAGCCCGAGCTGGAGCGCCGCGCGCGCGCCATAGTTCGCCGCGTCGCGCACCATCGCCTCCGACTTCTCAGCATTCCGGTCGTGCTCCCGCGCGAGCTCACCGATGTAGGCAGCCGCGTCGTTGACGACCTTCTTCCGCAGGTCCGAGCCGAAGTTCTCGCCGGTCGACGTGATCGGTGTCGACGACCCGATGTTCGTCTGCGGCGCCATCGCGAGGATGTCCGAGGCCTGGCCGATCACGGCGCCGGCGGAATCCGCGCTCGATCCCGAGGGCGCGACGTAGACGACGACCGGCACGTCCACGGCCAGCATCTCCTTCACGATCGCGCGCATCGAGGAGCCGAGCCCGCCGGGCGTGTCCATCTCGATCACGACGGCGGCGTAGCCGTCGTCGGCCCCGCGCCGCATCTCGTCGATCAAGTAGTCCTGCGTGACGGGATTCACGTCGTTGTCGAACTCGACGACGAGCACCTTCGAGCCTTGGGGGGCGCTCGAGGCGGTACCGGCGAGCACGACCGCGGCGGCAACCCCCACCAAGAAGGTTCCGAGCGCTCGCCCGAGGCCCGCGTTCACGACACTTCGAATGTATCAGCGTCGCAGCGGTCTCCCGAGCCGCCGGCCCGGTAAGCATTCCGTGAGGGAAGGGGCGCGTCGCTTGCCGCAGAAGGCGTGCTCCGTCACTCTGGTTTTCCCTGCATGCTCCGCCGATCCGCACTCCCACTCCTCCTGGTGTTGCTCTGGCCGGGGCACGCCGCCGCGGGGCTCGCCTCGCTCGAGGTGCACGAGCTCGCGTTGCACGGTGAGCGAACGCTGAGTGCCAGCGGTCGCGTGACGACGTTCCAGCTCGTCGGGATCCACTGGCGGGGGCCGGGGACGCTCGACGTCCGCACCCAGGCCGCGAACGGACGTTGGTCGGCCTGGCGCTCAGTCGTCGAGGACGCCGGTGACGCGCCGGACGCAGGCACCGGGGAAGCCCGCGCAATGCGCGGCTGGCGCCTAGGCGCCCCGGTCTGGGTCGGAGCGGCCGACCGCGTCGAGGTCCGCGCACACGGGCGGGTCAGCCGTGCACAGGCGCTCACGGTGCGGAGCCCGATCTCGAAGGTTCCGCTCCGGGCCACTGCCTCGGCCGTCGCGCCGCAGATCGTCCCACGCAGCGGCTGGCAGGCGGACGAGTCGATCCGGCGGGCAGCGCCGCTCTACGCCGACATGCTGCGGATGGCGTTCGTGCACCACACGGCCGGCACGAACGACTACACGCGGCTCCAGGCGCCGGCGATCGTGCGCGGGATCGAGGTCTACCACGTGAAGGGAAACGGCTGGAACGACATCGGCTACAACGCGCTGGTCGACCGGTTCGGCACCGTGTACGAGGGTCGTTACGGCGGGATCGATCGGAACGTCGTCGGTGCCCACGCGAAGGGGTTCAACACCGGGTCGTTCGGGATCGCCCTGCTCGGCAACTTCCAGACGGCCGACCCACCGCAGGCCGCGGTCGACGCGCTCGTGCGAACGCTCGCCTGGCGCCTCGACCTGGCGCACGTCGACCCGCTGTCGACGGTGAACGCGATCTCGTCGGGCAACGAACGGTTCAACCCGGGGATCCCGGTGCTGCTCCGCGCGATCTCCGGCCACCGTGACACGGGGCTGACGGAGTGCCCGGGCCAACGGCTCTACGAGCTGCTTCCGTCGATCGCGAAGCGCGTCGCCGCGCTCGGGCTGCCGAAGCTCTATGCACCGCTCGCCGCACCGGACGAGGCCGGCGGCATTCGCTTCACGGCGCGGCTCTCGTCCGCGCTTGCATGGCGCGTGACCGTCACGGACACGTCGGGCGCCGAGCTCGGCTCCGGCACCGGGACGAGCACGAATGTCGACTGGACCTGGCGGCCGAGCGGGCCGATCCCATCGGGGGCGCGCTGGAGGATCGACGCGCCCGGGGCGACGCCGGCGATCGGCACGCTCGGCACCCAGGCGACGACCGCCCTCCAGATCTCCACGGCCGGGGCGGAGCCGGTGACGCTCACGCCGAACGGCGACGGCCAGGGCGACACCGTCGACGTCGGATTCACGTTGACGGCCGACGCCAACGTCGGCGCCGATGTCGTCGACTCGACGGGCGCGGTCGTCGCGCAGGCCGCGCCGCTTCGCTGGCGTCGCGCCGGCGAGCGCACGATCACCGTGGCCGGGCAGTCGCTTGCGGACGGGGCGTACACCCTCGGGCTGACGGCGAAGGCGACCGGCGGGAGAGTCGCCACCGCGGAGGTCCCGTTGCTCGTCACACGCACCCTCGGACGCGTCTCGCTCGACGCCGTGTCCTTCACCCCGAACGGCGACGGTCGTGGCGACACCCTGACGATCACCGTCCCGCTCGCAGCGCCAGCGAGCATCACCGTGCGGATCCTCCGCGACGGGAAGTGGATCGCGACCCCGCTGGCCGGGTCGTTCGACGCAGGGACGCAGACCGCGGCGTGGGACGGGACGAAGCGCATCGGCCGCGCGCGCGACGGTGCCTATGTCGTCTCGGTCGAGTCCGTCGATCAGGTGGGGACAGCCCGCGTCGAGCTGCCGGTGGTGCTCGATCGCACCGCGCCGGTCGTGCGGATCGTCTCGACCTCGCCCGCGGTGCTGCACGTGTCCGAGGCGGCTGTCCTCGCCGTCCGCGCGAACGGCGCGCTCCGCCGGATCACGGCGGCGGCCGCGGGCGACGTGCGGCTACGAGGGATCGCGTCGCTCAGGACACTGGTCGTCGTCGCGCACGACGAGGCCGGGAACCGCGCCGTCCTGCGCCGCCGCTGAGCGCCAGCGGGCCCCGAGTAGACTTCCCCCGTGACTCCGACCCCGCCCTTCGGGCGGGACACGATCGCGTCGATCCTTCCGCATCGTGACCCGTTTCTGCTGCTCGACGAGGTGGTCGAGCTCGAGCCCGGCACACGGGTCTCGGCGTCCTATCGGGTGCCGGAGGACGGCTGGTGGTTCGCGGGTCACTTCCCCGAGCGGCCGGTGATGCCCGGCGTGCTGATCGTCGAGGCGATGGCGCAGACCGGCGCCGTCGCCGTGCTCGCGGAGGAGGAGAACCGGGGACGGATCGCGTTCTTCGCGGGAATCGACGACTGCCGCTTCAAGAGGATCGTCTCTCCCGGCGAGATCCTGACCCTCGCGTGCGAGATCGACCACGTGCGCGGCCCGATCGGCCGCGGGAAGGCAACGGCTCACGTCGGGACGGAGCTCGCCGCCCGCGGGACCCTGACGTTCGCAGTGGAGCGCTGATGAACGGATCCATGCCCATCGACCTGTGCGTGGCGCGCCTCGGCCGGAGCCGGGCTTTGCCCGGCGGGAGGCCAGGCTCGGTCCAGCCCATGAGCTGTGCGGAAGGAGGGGGCTCGTGGGGGAACCATGGGTTCCCCGACGTCTGATGATTGGCTCGGCGAACGGCGTCCGGATCGGGATCACCGGGCTCGGCGTCAACGTGCCCGACCGAGTCGTGACGAACGACGAGCTCGCGCAGTACGTCGACACGTCCGACGAGTGGATCCAGGAGCGCACCGGGATCCGCGAGCGGCGAATGGTCAGCGAAGGCGAGGCGCTGACCGACATCGCCCTTCCCGCCGCGCGCGCCGCGCTCGCCGACGCGGGCGTCGACGCTTCCGAGATCGACCTGCTGATCTGCGCCACCGTGACGCCCGACATGTTGTTCCCGACGTCCTCCGCCCTGATGGCGGATGCGCTGCACGCGCCAGAGGCGGCAGCGTACGACCTCCTCGCGGGATGCACCGGCTTCATGTACGCGCTCGCGCAGGCGTACGGGATGCTCGCCTCGGGTCTCTCCCGCCGCGCCCTCGTGGTGGGCGGGGACGTGCTGTCGACCATCCTCGACTGGCACGACCGCTCGACGCTCGTCCTGTTCGGGGACGGCGCCGGGGCGGTCGTGATGGAGCCTGTCGCGAGAGGAGGCTTCCTCGGCTTCGAGCTCGGCGCCGACGGCGGCGGCGGCGTCCACCTGCAGTACCCCGGGAGCGGCTCGCGCGTGTTCGACAACCCCGAGTCGCTGCTCAAGATGAACGGCCGGGAGGTCTACAAGTTCGCGACACGCGTGATGGTCTCGTCCGCGACCGCGGTGCTCAACGAGTGCGGGAAGACGATCGACGAGGTCGACGTGTACGTCCCGCATCAGGCAAACAAGCGGATCATCGATCACGCTGTCGGTAAGCTCGGCGTCCCCCATGAGCGAACGGTCGTGAACGTGGACAGGTACGGCAACACCTCGTCGGGCTCGATTCCCCTGGCGCTGGCCGACGCGCGGGCAGACGGTCGCCTGCGGGACGGCGCGCTCGTCCTGATGACCGGGATGGGCGCGGGCCTCACGTGGGGCTCGGCCCTCCTCGAATGGGGCTCGACCAACGGCGCGGGCGCGTAGGACCTCGGATCGGAACGGAGAAACGGATACGCGATGAGAGCGGCGGTCAGGTGCACCCAAGGAGGAAGGACATGAAGGTGGCGTTCTGCTTCCCAGGGCAGGGCTCACTCGAGGTCGGCATGGGACGCGAGATTGCCGAGTCGGTCCCAGAGGCGATGGACGTCTACCGGGTCGGCTCGGAAGCGACTGGCATGGATCTCGCGCACCTCTGCTTCGAGGCTCCCCTCGAGGAGCTCGTCGAGACCGAGGTGCAGCAACCGACGCTCGTCGCGACGAGCCTCGCGATCCTCGCGGCCGTCCGCAAGGAGGGCATCGAGCCGGACGTCGTCGTCGGGCACTCCGTGGGCGAGTTCGCGGCGCTCGCGTCGGTCGGCGCGCTCGGGACCGGCGAGGCAATCGGCCTCGTGCGCGAGCGCGGCCTCGCGATGGCAGAGGCGGCCCGGCAGCGACCGGGCGCCATGGCGGCGATCCTCGGGCTCGAGGATCACTACGTCGAGACGCTCTGCCGCAAGATCCTCGGCGTCTGGCCGGCGAACTACAACTGCCCGGGGCAGATCGTCGTCTCGGGCGAGAGCGACGCAGTCGAGGAGTGCTGTGCCGAGGCCGAGAGCCTCGGCGCCCGACGAGCGATCAGGCTCAAGGTCTCGGGTGCGTTCCACAGCCCGCTCGTCGCGCGCGCGGCCGACCGGCTCAAGCCGGCGATCGACAAGATCCGCTTCGCCGACCCCGTCGCGCCGTTCATGTCGACGGTCACGGCGAAGATCGAGCCCGCCCAGCGCCTCGGCTCGCTGCTCGTCGACCAGCTGACCGCACCGGTGCGGTTCACGCAGGCGGCGCACGAGCTCGTGCGCGACGGTGTCACGACGTTCGTCGAGATCGGGCCGGGCAACGTGCTGTCGGGTCTCGTCAAGCGCATCGACCGCGGCGTCCGGACGATCTCGGTCAACGACCTCGCAAGCCTCGAGAAGGCGAAGGACGCCCTCGCCTCCCGATGAGCGCGGGCTTCGCCTCGCTCGACGGCAAGATCGCGCTCGTCACCGGCGGATCACGCGGGATCGGGAAGGCGATCGCGCTCGAGCTCGGCCGAGCCGGCGCGAGCGTCGTCCTCTCGTACCACACTGGTCGCGACGAAGCCGAGGAGGTCGCTGCGGAGATCGGCGGGCGGGCAGTCGAGGCGGACGTCTCCGACGCAGCCTCCGCGAAGGCGCTCGTCGAGGAAGCCGGCGAGCTCGACATCCTCGTCAACAACGCCGGCCTCACGCGGGACGGCGTCCTCGCCCGGATGAGCGACGACGACTGGCACGTCGTGATCGACACGAATCTCTCGTCGGTCTTCTACACCTGTCGCGCTGCCGCGAGGCCGATGATGAAGCGCCGCGCCGGCGCGATCGTCAACGTCTCCTCGATCGTCGGCGTGCACGGCAACTGGGGGCAGACGAACTACGCCGCCTCGAAGGCCGGGATCATCGGTTTCACGAAGTCGCTCGCCCGCGAGCTCGGGAGCCGGAACGTGCGGGCGAACGTCGTCGCACCGGGCTACGTCCGCACCCGCCTCACCGAGGTCCTCCCGGAGGGGGCGACGAAGACGATGCTCGATGCGACGCCGCTCGGCCGGCTGGGCGACCCGGAGGACGTCGCCGGCGCCGTGCGGTTCCTCTGCGCCGACGAGGCGCGCTTCGTCACGGGGGCCGTGCTCCTCGTCGACGGTGGGCTCGGGATGTAGCGTGGCCGGCATGAGCGAGAACGGATCGGGGCCGCAAAGCCGCCGGCGCGTGGTCGTGACGGGCCTCGGCATGGTCAGCCCGCTCGGCACGACGATGGAGGACTCGTGGACCGCGCTCGTCGCGGGCGAGTCCGGCGCCGGCCCGATCACGCAATTCGACACGGCGGGCTTCCCGGTGGACTTCGCGTGCGAGGTCAAGGACCTCGAAGTCACGGACTACGTCGACTACAAGGCCTCGCGGCGGATGGACCGCTTCACGCACCTCGCGCTCGCTGCCGCCCGCCAGGCGGAGGCCGACTCGGGGATCGACATCGCGAGCGAGCCGGATCGCATCGGCGCCGCAGTCGCAACCGGGATCGGCGGGCTGAAGTCGTTCGAGTCCTGCATCCAGGTGCTCGACAGCCGCGGCCCGGACCGCGTCAACCCCTTCTCGATCGTCCAGATCATCCCGAACCTCGCCGCGGGCTGGGTCTCGATGGAGCTCGGGACGAAGGGCCCGCTCCTCTCCGAGTGCACGGCCTGCGCCGCATCGAACATGGCGCTCGGGGACGGGCTCGACGCGATTCGCCTCGGGCGCGCGGACGTGATGATCTGCGGCGGGACCGAGGCGCCCGTCTCCCGCGTCGGGATCGCAGGGTTCGGCGCCATGCGCGCGATCTCACGTCGCAACGGCGATCCAAAAGCCGCGTCACGGCCGTTCGACGCCGAGCGCGACGGGTTCGTGATGGGCGAGGCGGCCGCGATGATCGTCCTCGAGGACCTCGAGCGCGCCCGGGCGCGCGGCGCGAAGATCTACGCGGAGCTGCTCGGGTACGGCGTCTCCTCCGACGCCACGCACGTCTCCGACCCGGACCCGACCGGGCAGAGCCCCGCTCGCGCGCTCGAGATGGCGTTCACGGACGCCGGTATCTCCCCGGACGAGGTCGGCTACATCAACGCCCACGGCACCTCGACGCCCGTCGGCGACAGCGCAGAGACTCGTGTGATCAAGATCGCGCTCGGCGAGGAGAAGGCCTTTCGCACGCCGATCTCGTCGACGAAGGGTGCGACGGGCCACTGTCTCGGCGCCGCCGGCGCGGTCGAGGCGTCGTTCACGATCCTCGCGCTCGAGCGCGGGGTCCTCCCTCCGACGATCAACCAGGAGGTCGCCGACCCCGAGTGCGACCTCGACTACATCCCGAACGAGGCGCGGCCCGAGCAGGTCGAGATCGGCGTCTCGAACTCGTTCGGCTTCGGCGGGCACAACGCGTGCGTTGTGTTCCGCCGCTGGCACGGCGACTGACGTGGGGGGAACCGCAGGGTTCCCCCACGAGTCCCCTCCTTCAGGCTTCGCCAAGCCGGCCTCCGGTCGCGGCGGACTGCTCCCGCCGCAACGGCCTTCCGGCAGGCCCTCTTAGGGGAGGCGCAGCTCCAAGAGGAGCGTGTCGCGCCAGGCTCCGTCCAGCTGCGCGATGCGCTCGCGCCGGCCCACGACGCGGAAGCCGAGCGTCTCGTGGAGGCGGAGGCTCGCCTGGTTGGCCTCGATGACCGACGTCTGGATCGTCCAGATGTCGTGGTCGGGCGCCTCGGCGACGAGCGCCTCCATCAGTGTCCGCCCGACACCGCTCCCGCGCGCGCCCGCGTCGACGTAGATCGAGTGCTCCACGACGCCGCGGTACGCCGGCCTGCGTGAGACGCGGGACACCGCGACCCAGCCGACGACCGTCCCGTCGCGCTCGGCAACGAGTCGCGGCGCCGGCAGATGCGCGCCGTTCCAGGCCTCCCACGACGGCATCTCGGTCTCGAACGTCGCGACGCCGGTCGCGAGGCCCTCGCCGTAGATCCGGGCGACGTCCGGCCAGTCCGAGGAAACGAGCGTGCGGACGACCATCCGGCCAGAGTACGGGCGGCCGCACCTCTGCGCGGGCCGAGACGCCCTAGGGTGCGCCGCGTGATCGTGACGCACCCCACACCCGACCGCCTTCCCGAGGCGCTCTCGTTGCTGCGGGCCTCCGACGAGGCGATCTGGGGCGCGACCGACTGGACCGAGAGCGACCTGCGTGAGGACTGGGAGCGGATCGACCTCGACCGCGACGCGTGGCTGATCGAGCTGGATGGCCGGCTCGCAGGCGTCGCGCAGCTCCTCGACCGAAGGGGTGCCCGGTTCATCGGCGACGCGTACGTCCATCCCGAGCTGACTGGCAGGGGCGTCGGCTCGCGGGTGCTCGAGCTGCTCGAGAGCCGCTCACGCGAGCTCGAGCCCGACTGGCCGGACACGGGGCGTGTCGTGCTCCAGGCCGCCCATCTCGTAGGGGACGACCGCGCACCCGCCCTCTTCCAGAGCCAGGGGTTCGTCCGCGCACGCAGCTTCTTCCGCATGGTCGCCGACGTGGGCCGGGAGCACCCCGACCCCGAGTGGCCCGAAGGTCTCGAGGTGCGCCGGCTCGACCTCGACCGGCACGGGCGCGCGCTGCACGCGGCGCAGGAGGAGGCCTTCGCGCACGAATGGGAACACGTCGCGCAGCCGTATGACGCGTGGCGGCAGCGCGCGTTCGAGCTCCCGCGCATCGACCCGTCGCTCGTGCCCGTGGTCTGGGACGGCGACGAGATCGCTGCCTTCTCGCTCAACTACGCGAAGCGGAACGGCGACTGGGGCTGGATCGGAATGCTCGGCGTCCGGGAGGGCTGGCGGCGCCGAGGGCTCGGTCTCGCGCTCCTCCGCGAGTCGTTCCGTCGCTTCCGCGACACCGGCGAGACGACGGTTGCGCTCGGGGTCGACACGGAGAACCCCACGGGCGCGACGCGTCTCTACGAGCGCGCCGGGATGCGCGTCCTCTGGCAGGCGGACGTCTGGGAGAAGGAACTCGAGCGGGCCACCGCCTCTCGGCGGCGGTCCGCGACAATCGCGGGGTGAGTGCCCTCCGCGCGCGCTGCCCCCATTGCCGGACGCTGACCGCCGTCGCATTCGACGACGGCTACGAATGCCACAGCTGCGGCGCGACGTACGCAGCGGGCCTCGTGCGCGTCCCCCGCGCATGGGGCGTCGGGGGCGAGGCGATGGCCGACGCAGCGTCCATCCGGCTGCCGTACCCCGAGGCGCTCGTCGTGGCCGAGGAGTCGCTCGACGCGCAGACGGCCGCGCTGGCGACCGGCATCCCCGCCCGCCCGCTCGTCGTCGGAGGCTGCTGCTGCGCCCACGTCGGCGCGATCCGCGGCCTCGCGACCCGCCACGAGCGCCTGGGGGTGATCTGGCTCGACGCCCACGGCGACCTGAACACGCCCGAGACGTCGCCCAGCGGGAACCTCTGGGGGATGCCGCTGCGGATGGCGATCGACGAGGGCAGCGTCTTCGCCGCGGACGTGGCGCTCGTCGGTGCCCGCGACCTCGACCCCATCGAGGTGACGTACGTCGCGGAGCAGGGGATCGACGACGACCTCGGCCGTGCGCTCGACGGCGTGCGTGCCGCGTACGTCGCGCTCGACGTCGACGTGCTCGAGCCGGGGATCACGCCGAGCTTCATGCCTGTCCCAGGCGGGCCCAACGCGGACGATGTCGATGCGATCCTCCGCGACGTCGCGTCGCGCGTGCGGGTCGCCGGGCTCGGGATCACGGGACTGGGCGCGGGCGCCGAACCGGCGCACATCGTCCGCTATGTCGCCGCAGCCGGGCTCTGAGCCCACAGGTTCTAAGATGCCGTGGATGTCGTCCCGGCAGATCGACGTTTCGATCGAGCACAAGCACGCAGATCCCGAACGCCGCGATGGCACCGGGCACCCGAACACGTGCCCGACGTGCGGATCGCACTACCGCGACGACGAACTCGCGGAGCACCTCTGCGTGTGTCCTCAGTGTGGTCACCACTTCCCCGTGCGCGCCCACGACCGGGTCGGGCAGCTGGCGGACGCCGGGACGTTCGAGGAGGAGGACGCCGACCTCCGCTCGGCCGACCCGCTCGAGTTCTTCGACCTGAAGCCGTACACCGAGCGGCTCGCCGAGGCCGAGCTCGGCACCGGCATGGGCGATGCGATCCTCACCGGGAGAGCCGCGATCGACGGGCATCCGTGCCGAATCGCCGCGATGGACTTCTCGTTCATGGGTGGCTCGATGGGGAGCGTCGTCGGTGAGCGCTTCGCGCGCGCCTGCGAGCGGGCTGCCGAGGAGCGCGGCATCGTGGTCTCGGTCTCGGCCTCCGGCGGCGCGCGGATGCAGGAGGGGATCCTCGCGCTCATGCAGCTGCCGAAGACGGTCGCCGCGGTGGAGGAGCTCCACGAGGCCCGCGGCGCCCTCCTGTCGGTGCTGGCGCACCCGACGACGGGCGGGGTGACCGCCAGCTTCGCGAGCCTCGGCGACGTGATCCTCGCCGAGCCCGGGGCGCTGACGTCGTTCGCTGGTCCCCGCGTGGTCGCCCAGACGACGCGCGAGAAGCTCCCCGACGACTTCGGTCTCGCCGAGTCGAACCTCCGGTTCGGCCACGTGGACGGCGTCGTGCCGCGCGCCGAGCTACGCCCGACGCTTGCGCGCCTGCTCCGGCTGTTCGAGGCGAGAACGTGACCCAGGAAGCCGAGCTCGGGCTGCGCGATCGGCTCGCCCAGCTGTCGGGCGTCAAGCTCCTGCGCGGCACGAAGCTCTCGTCCGAGCTCGAGCGCCTCCAGCGACAGCTCGAGCGCCTTCGCGAGGACACGACGGACGAGGAGATCTGGCGTTCCGTCGAGCTCGCGCGCCACGACACGCGCCCGTACACGCTCGACTATGTCGAGCGGATCCTCGACGACTGGTTCGAGCTCCACGGTGACCGCGGCCGGATGGACGACGGCGCGATCGTCGCCGGGCTCGGCTCGCTGGAGGGGCGCACGATCGCGCTCGTCGGGCACCAGAAGGGCCGGGACCTCAAGGAGCGGGCCGCGCGGAACTTCGGGATGGCGTACCCGGAGGGTTACCGCAAGGCGACGCGCACGATGCAGCTCGCGGAGCGGCACGGCTTTCCGCTCGTCACGCTGGTCGACACGCCGGGCGCGTACCCCGGCATCCTCGCCGAGCAGCACGGCCAGGGCGGCGCGATCGCGCGCTCGCAGGCGTTGATGCTGCGGCTGTCGATCCCGACCGTCGCGGTCGTGATCGGCGAGGGAGGCTCCGGCGGTGCGGTCGCGATCGCGGTCGCCGACCGCGTGCTGATGCAGGAGAACGCGATCTATTCGGTGATCTCGCCGGAAGGGTGTGCATCGATCCTCTGGCGCGATGCCTCCCAGGCCCCGAAGGCCGCGTCCGCGTTCAAGCCCGACGCCGCCCACTGCCTCGAGCTCCGGGTGATCGACGGGATCGTCCCCGAGCCCGAGGGCGGCGCGCAGCTCGACCACGACGGGGCAGCGGCGCTCCTCCGAGAAGCGCTCGTCGCGCACCTCGACGAGCTGGCGGAGGTGCCGGCCGATGAGCTCCGGCGGAGCCGCCGCGCAAAGTTCCGCTCGATGGGCGTTCTCGCGCACGTCTGAGCGCTCTCCACACTTTCCACAGGCTTATCCCCGGCTCGTTAAGCCGCGTTTTGCAGGCTTTTCGTCTGAATGGCGCAGATCGTGTTAAGGCCCGGTGAGCAGAGGCGGCGATCCCACGACGCTGAACAAGGATCATTGGCAGCGATGTCGGGCCTCGAGGGCTACCGTCGCAAGCGTGATCCGTCACGAACTCCTGAGCCGTTCGGGGGGCGGACACGGGGCGCAAAGCCGTTCTTCGTGATCCAGCGGCACGACGCGCGGCGCCTGCACTACGACCTGCGGCTGGAGCGCCACGGTGCGCTTGCGAGCTGGGCGGTGCCGAAGGGGCTGCCGTTTCGCGCGGGAGAGCGGCACCTCGCCGTCCACGTCGAGGACCACCCGCTCGACTACGGGTCCTTCGAGGGCGAGATTCCGAAGGGCGAGTACGGGGCGGGCACGGTCGAGATCTGGGACCGGGGCACGTACGAGCTGCTCGAGGAGAAGCGCGACGGCGGGCTGACGTTCAGGCTGGAGGGGGAGCGGGCGCGGGGCGTCTGGACACTCGTGGCCGCGCACCTCGACGGCAAGGAGCAGAACTGGCTGCTGCTCCGCAAGGACGCGCCGCGGGCGGACGGACAGGCGGTCAAACCGCAGCTCGCCTCACTCGCCGAGCGGCTGCCCGAGGGGCCGGAGTGGCTCTTCGAGCCGAAGTGGGACGGCTACCGCACGATCGTCACGGTCGACGGGGGCGACGCGCGGCTCACGAGCCGGAACGGCAAGGACCTCACCGAGCGGTTCAAGGAGGTCGCCCGGAACGTCACGAAGGCGGTGCGGACGCCGTCGGCGGTGCTCGACGGCGAGGTCTGCGCGCTCGACGAGGACGGCGCCGCGCGCTTCGAGGCGCTCCAGCGCGGCTCCGGCCCGCTCGTCCTGATGGCGTTCGACCTCCTCGAGCTCGATGGGGAGCCGGTCTGGGAACGTCCCCTGCGCGAGCGCCGCGCGCTGCTCGAGGAGCTCCTCGACCCCGCTGTGTGGGGCGTCCGGCTCTCGCCGGCGTTCGAGGACGGCGACGCGCTTCTCCACGCCGCTCGCGCACAGGGTCTCGAGGGCGTCGTCGCCAAGCGGGCCGACCTGCCGTACCGAGCGGGCCGGCGGACGCCCGAGTGGCGCAAGCTCAAGCTCCGGGCGCAGGAGGACTTTCCGATCATCGGGTACACGCGCGGCGAGGGACGCCGGACGAAGCTCGGCGCGCTCGTCCTCGCACGCCGTGAGCCGGATGGCCTCTACTGGGCGGGCAACGTGGGCTCGGGGATCGGCGACGACGAGGTCGAGCGGCTCCGGGCGCTGCTCGAGCCGCACGAGCGGGAGACGTCCCCGCTCGCCGAGACCCCACGCATGCCCCGCGTCCGCGCGAAGGACGTGACGTGGGTCGAGCCTGTCCTCGCGGCCGAGGTCACGTTCGCCGAGAAGACGCGCGAGGGCCGTCTCCGCGCGCCGGTGTACCTCGGGGTTCGCGACGATGTTCCCGTGGAACGGCAGCCGATCGAGCCGGAGATTCGGCGCGGACGACGAGTGCTGCGCCTCTCGAACCTCGACAAGCCCTTCTGGCCGGATGAGGGGTTCACGAAGGGCGACCTTCTCGCGTACTACCGCGACGTCGCCGAGGTACTCGTCCCGCACCTGCGCAAGCGGCCGTTCACGATGAAACGCTACCCGGACGGCTGGCAGGGAAAGAGCTTCTTCCAGAAGCAGGCGCCGTCTCACATGCCGGAGTGGATTGGCCGGGCGCCCTTCCCTGCGTCGACCCGAGAGGGCGAACAACGGGTGATCGACTACGCGCTGATCGACGACGAGCTCGCGCTCCTTTGGGCCGTGAACATGGGATGCATCGACATGCACGCGTGGGCGTCCCGCGCCGACCGGGCGGATCGGCCCGACTGGGTCATGTTCGACCTCGACCCGTCCGAGGGGTCGGGGTTCGACGAGGTGATCGAGGTCGCAAGGCTCGTCCGTCAGGCGCTCGACCTGTTGGGGCTCGAGTCGGTGCCGAAGACGAGCGGCTCGCGGGGGATTCACGTCCTCGTCCCGATCGCGCGGCGGCACGACTTCGCCGAGGTACGCGAGTTCGCTGGGATCGTCGCCGGCGCGCTTGCGCGGGCGCATCCCGGCCTGGTCACGACCGAGTGGACGAAGGCGAAGCGCAAGGGCGTCCTCGTCGACGCGAACCAGAACGGCCCGGGCAAGACGACTGCCTCGGTCTACTCGGTCCGGCCGCGGGCCGGCGCGCCCGTCTCGACGCCGCTCCGCTGGGACGAGGTGCGGGAAGGCCTCGATCCCATGGCGTTCACGATGGAAGCGGCGCTCGAGCGCGTCGCGCGGGAGGGCGATCTGTTCGCCCGGGTGCTCGCGGGCGGCCAATCGCTCGGCGCGGCCCTTCGCGCCGTTCGCTGAGCGCCGATCGTCGCTGGTCTCTGCCTCGTCCGGGTGTCGGTTACCCGGCGGCGGGCTCCGCCCCTCTGCACCTGTCCGAGCGCCTTCGCCGTCACGGGTCGAGCCGTCGAGGATGGCCGAGCGCCGACAGCTCGACGACGTCACGACGGAAGAACAGCGAGACGGTCCAGTCGGCGACGACCCGGACCTTCCGGCGGAACGTCGGCAGCGCGTAGAGGTGGTACGTCCGCGCGACGAACCAGCCGAGGAACCCACGCAGGCGGAGGCCCGGGAGCTCGGCGATGCCCTTGTAGCGGCCGAGGGTCGCGACCTGGCCGAGCATGCGGTAGCCGTACGGCTGCGGCGGCCCGGTGAGGTTCTTCGCGAGCCTCCGGGCCTGCCGGAGAGCGTGCTGGCAGGTGGGCGGATCGAACGCGCCCGGGGTGCGCGTGTTCGGCACCGCCGCGCCGTCGCCGAGCGCCCACACGTCGCTCGTCCCCTCGACCTGGAGCGTCGGGCCGACGACGACGCGACCCCTGTCGTCCAGCGGGAGGTCGAGCAGCCCGAGATCGGGGCTTGGCCGCACGCCGGCCGACCAGACGAGCGTTCGCGCGGGCACCACCGTGCCGTCGGAGAGCACCGCGTCCTTCTCGTCGAACGACTCGAGCGTCGACTCGACGTGGATCTCGATTCCCTGCCGCTCGAGGTAGTGGTGCGTGTACTCCCCGAGCTTGCGCGGGATCTCGGAGAGGATCCGCGGCGCGAGCTCGACGAGCACCCAGCGCTGGTGGACGTCACGGAGCGTCGGGTACCAGCGACGGACGGCATCACGCGAGAGGTCATGGAGCTCGGCGAGCGCCTCGACGCCCGCGTAGCCGGCCCCGACGAAGACGAAGCCGAGGTCGCGCTCCGCCTCGGCAGGGTCAAGCCGTGCAGCGGCGGACTCGAGCGCGCGGAGTAGGCGGTTGCGGAGCGAAATCGCGTCGGCGACGTCCTTGAAGCCGCGCCCGTGCTCGGCGAGCCCCGGGATCGGGAACGTCCGCGGAACCGCCCCGAGCGCGATCACGAGCCGCTCGTACTCGATCTCGAACGTCCCGCCGAGCGTCTCGGCGACGACCGTCTGGGCGTCGGCGTCTCGGCTGACCGCTCGGCCGAGGAGAAGCTCGGCGTGCTTGCACATCTGCCTCAACGGAACGACGACGTGACGCGGCTCGAGCGTCGCCGCCGCAGCTTCGGGGAGGAGAGGCGTGTAGAGCATGAAATTGTCGGGGTTGACGATCGTCGCGCCGCGCTTGCCGAGCAGGCGGGCGACGTACGCGCCGGCGAACCCACCGCCGACGACCAGGGTGCCGCCACGCGCCTGTCGTCGCTCCACTGCCGACATGCTGCTCGAAACCGCTTGGCCTCTGTCGACGTACTGGACGGTGATGGATCTGTGGAGGGGCACCACGCGCACGCGACTCCCGCGTCAGACGGGGATCTCGACGGGGGCGTGCGCGCCGCACGACGCGGCCAAGACGTTGTCGTCCGCCTGGGCACTCCCCGCCGGGCGTGGCGGCGCCGCCCGCTACGCAGACGCGTAGACGGCTGCGCCGGGACCGACCCGTCCGGTCCCGGCGCTCTCCTTCGCCCCTGTGGGGGGTTAGCTCGTCATCCGCGCGAGGAGCGTGCGTGCGCCAGCCTTGTCGAGGAGCTCGTTCAGGTTCCCACACTTGGGGCTCTGGACGCAGGACGGGCAGCCCGCCCGGCAGGGGCAACGCTCCAGCAGGCGAGCGGTGTCGGCGGCCCATTCCCCGAAGCAGGCGAAGCCGCGCTCGGTGATCCCGACCCCACCCGCGTGGCCTTCGTAGACGAAGATCGTCGGCAGGCCCGTCTGCTCGTGGACGTTTGTCGAGAGCCCACCGATGTCCCACCGGTCGCACATCGCGTAGAGCGGAAGGAGCGAGATGAGCGAGTGCTCCGCCGCGTGGAGTGCCGAGACGAGCGTCGGCATGGTGTCGATCCCCTCGAGCAGCCACTCCCCCGGCGAGAACCAGACGCCTTCGGTCTCGAAGGTCGTCTCGGGCAGGTCGAGCGGGGTCGCGTCGATCACGCTTCCGTCGGCGATCGCCTTCCGCTGGAACCCGATCACCTGCTCGGAGACGACGATCCGCCCGTGGTGGAGCTCGACGCCGGCGACATGACGCGAGCGGAGCGACTCGGCGATCTCCGTCGCCGTCTCCTTGCGGGCCTGTGTGTACCAGTCCACCGCGACGGACCGGACGAGCGCGGTTCGCGTCTCGAGGTCGAGCCCGGTCACCGCGTACTGGTCGCCGAGGTGGAGGTAGACCGCGCCCTCGTGCACGGTCGAGTACGCGCGCTCCTGCTCGGCGGTGCCGAGCACTGCGCCGGTTTCCTCCTCGACGATCACGAACGCCGTCGGGTCGCCCGAGCGGAGCGAGATCCGCGCGGCCGGGGTGTCCCGGCCCCGCCACACGTAGCCCGCAGGCGTTTCCTTCAACTCGGGGAGCAGCGTCGCCCGCTCGAGCGCCTCCGGGCCGAGGATCTCGGCGTCCCCCGCCGTGAGCGGCCCCTCGTACGCAGCGGCGAGGACGTGCCCGTCGAGGATTCGGGGCGTCGCGTGGTCGAGCAGGGCCGCCTCCGCGTTGCGCTCGAGGAGCGCGGGCGGGTCGTCGACGAAGAACTGGTCGAGCGCGTCCTCGCTCGCGACGAGCAGCGCGAGCCCACGTGTCCGCCGCCCGGCGCGTCCCCACTGCTGCCGCAGCGACGCGACCGTCCCCGGGAAACCGACGGAGATCGCGCAGTCGAGCAAGCCGATGTCGATGCCGAGCTCGAGCGCGTCGGTCGCGGTCACGCCCAGCAGCTCGCCCTCGACGAGCCGGCGCTCGATCTCGCGTCGCTGCTCCGGCGTGTACCCGGCGCGGTACGGAGCCAGGCGCCGCGCGGTCTCCGCATCGAGTCGGTCGCTGGCGAAGCGATGGACGAGCTCGGCCGCCTTCCGGCTCTTCGTGAAGCAGATCACCCTGAGGCCGCGGCCGACCAGCCCCGCCAGGAGCTTGCTCGCGTCTCCGAGTGGGCTCGCGCGCGTCCCGAGCTCCGGGTCGAGCAACTCGGGGTTCCAGAGCACCACCTCGCGGTCGGCGCGCGGCGACGTGTCCGTCGTGATGAGCCGAACGTCGAGCCCCGTTAGCGCGGACGCGAGCTCGCCGGCGTTCGCGATCGTCGCGGTCGCGAGCACGAAGACCGGCTCGCTGCCGTACGCGAGCGCCAGCCGTCGCAGCCGCCGGAGGACGTTCCCGACGTGCGAGCCGAACACGCCGCGGTACACGTGGGCCTCGTCCACCACGACGACGCGCAGGTTGTGGAGGACGTCGCCCCAGCGGTCGTGGTGTGGGAGGACGCCGAGATGCAGCATGTCCGGGTTCGTGAGAATCGCGTTCGCGGTGCGCCGGACATGCCCGCGCTGCCCCACCGGCGTGTCGCCGTCGTAGATCGCGGGCCTCAGGGTGCGCAGGCCGAGGCGGGCGAGCCAGCGAGCCTGATCCTGCGCGAGGGCCTTCGTCGGATAGAGGAAGAGCGCGCGCGCGGCGGGCTCGCGCGCGATCGCGTCGAGCACCGGCAGCGAGAAGGCGAGAGACTTCCCCGAGGCGGTGCCCGTCGTCACGACGACGCTCTCGCCGCGCTCCACCGCCTCCCATGTCTCCGCCTGGTGTGCGTACAGCGCGTCGACCCCGGCGGCGACGAGCGCCGCGACGACGTCCTGGTGCAGCCCCGGCGGGAGGGGTTCGGTGCGGCCCGCTCTTCCCGGAACCGCCCCGCGGTAGGCGACCTCGGGAGCGTCGAGCAGGACGTCCCAGGCGGCTGCGTCGCTCAGGGTGCGGCGCCGGCCAGCGCCCGCTCGGCCGCCTCCTCGTAGCGGCTGCGCGGCTGCGCGCCGTAGATCGCCTCGCCCGGCTCGCCGCCCGAGAAGACCATCACCGTCGGCAGAGCCAGGACGCCGTAGCGACCGGGCACGCCGAGGTTCGCGTCGATATCGAGCCGCGCGACGAGCAGGCGCCCCTCGTGCCGCTCCTCCAGCGACGTGAGCCACGGCTCGATCGCGCGGCACGGCTTGCACCAGGGGGCGGTGAACTCGACGACCACCGGGACCGTCGCCCGGAGGACGTCCTGCTCGAATGTGCCGTCGGTCGTCTCGATCACATGCGCCCCCTGAGCGCCTTCCAGCGCAGGACCGGGACCTGCCACATCGCCTCCAGCACGATCGCGCCGCTCATCTTCGACTCCCCGACCCGGCGATCGACGAAGGTGATCGGCACCTCGACCACGCGGAACCCCGCGCGGAGGGCCCGGTATGTCCCCTCGATCTGGAACCCGTAGCCACGCGCCGCGATCGCGTCGCGGTCGATCGTCTCGAGCACGCCGCGGCGGAAGCACTTGAACCCGCCCGTCAGGTCGCGCACCGAGACCCCCAGCACGATCCGCGCGTAGAGCGAGCCCGCCCGTGAGATCACGCGCCGCAGCAGCCCCCAGTTCGCCGTGCCGCCGCCGTCCACCCAGCGCGACCCGAGTACGAGATCGGCGCCGTCCTCGCACGATGCGATGAGCCTCGGAACGTCCGCCGGGTCGTGGGAGAAGTCGCAATCCATTTCGAGCACCAGCTGCGCATCGGTCGTCTCCAGCACGCGCGCGAACCCGGCGAGGTACGCGCGCCCGATCCCCTCCTTGCGCATGCGGTGGAGGACCTCGAGCCACGGCAGCTCCTCGGCGAGTCGATCGGCGATCTCGCCCGTCCCGTCCGGCGAGCCGTCGTCGATCACGAGCACGCGGTCGCGCGAGACGTCGAGGACGTCGCCGAGGGCGCGCACCAGCGGCTCGACGTTCTCACGCTCGTCGTAGGTCGGCACGCAGACGACTGCCCTCACAGCCACGCCCGGAGTCTGCCGTCTCCGACCGCGAACGGTGCGTCCTTATGATCGGCGGATGCCGCCCATCCCACGCAACAGCGACGTCGCAGACGCGCTCGACGAGCTCGCGGACGTCTCGGAGGTCCTCGGAGAGCAGGGCTTCCGTGTCATCGCCTACCGCCGAGCCGCGACCCGGGTGCGCGAGACGGCTGCGTCGATCGCGGAGCTCGCCCTCGCCGGTCGGGCGAAGGAGCTCCCCGGGATCGGAGGGACGATCGAGGCGAAGATCGTCGAGCTGACGGAGACCGGCCACATGGCCGCGCTCGAGAAGCGACGGGCCGAGGTGCCGGGCGAGGTGACGCAGTTCCTGCGGATCCCGGGGCTCGGCCCCAAGACGGCGGCGCGCATCTGGCGCGAGCTCGACGTGACGACCCTCGACGAGCTGCGCGAAGCGGCCGAGCAGCAGCGGGTGCGGACGCTCCAGGGTCTCGGGGCGAAGAGTGAGGAGAAGATCCTCGCCGCGCTCGACAAGGGCTTTGGGGCCGAGCCCGAGCGGCGCGGCCTCCTCGGCATCGGGCTCCCGGTCGTGCGCGAGGTCGTCGAGGCGCTGCGCGAGCATCCGGCGTCGGTCGAGGTCTCGGGGGCCGGGAGCGTGCGGCGTGGTCGCGAGACGTTCCGCGACCTCGACGTGATCGCGACCGCGGCGGATCCCGCTGCGCTGATCGGCCACTTCGTGACCTTGCCGTGGGTGCTCGAGATCGCAGCGCGAGGCGATACGAAGGCGACCGTGGTCACGAAGCAGGGTCTCCGCCTCGACCTCCGTGTCGTGCCGCCCGAGGACTACGGCAGCCTCCTCCAGCACTTCACGGGCTCGAAGGACCACAACGTCGCGCTCCGCGAGGAGGCGCAACGACGTGGGCTGTCGATCTCCGAGTACGGCGTCACGGTCGTCGAAAGCGGCGAGGTGCACCGCTTCCGCACCGAGGCGGAGCTCTACCGCTTCCTCGGCTACGGGTGGATCCCACCCGAGCTCCGCGAGAACGGCGGGGAGCTGGCCGCCGCCAGGGACGGCGAGCTTCCGGCGCTCGTCGAGGTCTCGGACCTCAAGGGCGAGCTGCATTGCCATTCGACCTGGTCGTCGGACGGCCGCTCGTCGATCGAGGAGATGGCCCGCACCGCAAAGGCCGCCGGCTACCGCTACCTCGCGCTGACCGACCACTCGCACTACCTCCGCGACGGGCGGATGGAGGGGCAATGGCGGGAGATCGCCGAGGTCAACGAGCGCGTGAAGCCGTTCCGCGTGCTCAAGGGCGTCGAGGCGAACATCCGCTCCGACGGAACGATCGACGTCTCCGACGACGCGCTCGCAGAGCTGGACTGGGTGGTCGCCTCGCTCCACTCGGCGTTCGACCGGAACCCGACCGAGCGGATCCTCGCGGCGCTCGACAACCCGCACGTCGACAGCATCGGCCACCTCACCGGCCGGAAGCTCAACCGCCGTCCGGGCGCCGATGTCGACGTCGAGCGGGTCGTGGCGCGGGCAGTCGAGACCCGGACCGCGCTCGAGATCAACAGCCAGCCCGATCGGCTCGACATGCGCGACGTGCACGCGCGGCTCGCGGGTGAGGCCGGCGTGCTCGTCCCGATCACCACCGACGCGCATTCGGCGGCGGCGCTGGGCTACCGCGAGCTCGGGGTCGCACAGGCCCGCCGTGCGTGGCTGACGAAGGAGCAGGTCCTGAACACGCGCTCCTGGCGCGAGGTCGCCGCGCGCCGACCCGGACGCTAGAGCTCGCGGAGCAGCGCGAGCACCCCGTCGGTGCCCTCGACGACGACGTCGGCTGCCGCGAGCAGCGCGGGCGGCGCCTCGGGCGAGTCGACCGCGACGCGCACGCCGAGCTCGAGCCCGTCGAGACCCGCGAACGCGTCGACGTCCGTCGTATCGTCGCCGGCGTAGAGCGCACGCGAGACGTTCGCGCGTTGCACGAGCGCCGCGACTGCGGTTCCCTTGTGCGCCTCGACCGGCGGCCGCACTTCGAGCACCATCCGGCCCCAGCGGGGCATGAGCCCCTCGGCCCGCGCAGCCTCCTCCACTCGCGTGAGGTAGGCGCGGGCGGCCGCCTCGTCCTCCGCCCGCCGGAAGTGGAACGACACGCTGAGCGGCTTGCGCTCGGCCGGCCAGTCGACGCCGGCCGCGAACGTCGCGACCCGGTTGGCCCATGCGGCGGCCTCCGGCGCCAGCTCGAGGCCGTGCTCGCCGACGACTGCGACGCCGGAAACCCCGACGATGCGCTCGACGTCGGTGCCGGCGCGACCGCTGACGCAGGCGACGAGCGCGTAGCGCGAGGCGAGCCGCGCAAGCTCGTACCGGGTCTCCTCCGGGATCCGGGCGTCCTCTGGCCGCTCGACGATCGGCGCGAGCGTCCCGTCGACGTCGAGGAGGATCGCGGCCGTCCGCGGCTCCGCCGCGAGCCGTAGGAGGAGGTCGCCCGGCATCGGCGACCTAGGATACGGCGGCCGCGCCGCGAACCCGGCCCGTGTGCTCGCGCGACTCGCGCTCATCGGCCTGGTCACGGGAGTCTTCTCCGCGGTGTTCGGTGTCGGCGGCGGGATCGTCGCCGTCCCGCTCCTGATTTCCTTTGCCCGCCTGCCGACGCATGCCGCCGCCGCGACCTCGCTCGGCGCGATCCTCGTCACCGCGACGGCCGGCGCGCTCCTGTACGCCGTGCGCGGCGACGTTCGCGTCGGCTACGCGCTGCTGATCGGCATCCCCGCCATCGCGGGCGCGCTCATCGGCACGCATCTCCAGCAGCGGGTCTCCGGACGCGCGCTGACGCTCGCCTTCTCGGCGCTCCTCGCCGTGATCGGGCTCCGGTTGATCGCGCTGTGAGCGGGTGGGCGCTTCCGGCGGCGGTGTGCCTGGGCCTCGCCGCGGGCGTGCTCTCGGGCGTGTTCGGCGTGGGCGGGGGCATCCTGTTCGTCCCGACGTTGCTGCTCCTCGGGCTCGGGCAGGTCGAGGCCGCCGCCACGTCGCTCCTCGCGATCGTCCCGACCGCGGCGACCGGCGCGCTCCGCCAGCGGGCGTACGGGAATCTTCGGCTACGCGCCGCGCTCGTCGTGGGGGTCGTCTCGATCGTCGGCGCGGAGATCGGAGTCCAGATCGCGACACGCCTCGACGAGAACGTGATCCGGCGCGCCTTCGGCGTCCTGCTCGTCCTCGTGGCCGCGCGACTCGCGCTCACGGTGGCGCGGGAGCCGCCACGGTACCCTGACGTGTCGTGACGAGCGCCCGCGCATCGCTCGTGCTGGCCCTCGCGCTCGGCGTGCTCGTCGCCGGCGTGGCGGGCGCAGCGCCGTCCGACCCGACCGCCGCCACGACCGGCGCCACCGCGCTCGTCGCCTCGGTGACGCTGCCCGGGGTGCCGGCGAGCGCGACAAGCGGGCTCGAGGCGCCGCCGACGGCGAGCGCCGGCGGCCCGTTCTCGTATCCGGAGGACGGCTCGGCGATGCGGATCGGTGCGTCGACGGCGAGCGTGACCGCCCAGGCAGGGACCTCGTCGTCGGCCGAGGGCAGCGTCCGCGCGCTCGCCGTGTCGTTGCTCGGCGGCGAGATCACGGCGGAGTCGATCTCGATTCGCGCCGGCGCGGCCGCGGGGGTCGCGGGCGCGACGGGCGACGTCGGCTCGTCGCAGATCACCGGTCTCGTCGTGCTCGGCCAGCCGGTCGCCGCGACCGCGAACTTCCAGATGTCACTCGCCGACTGGGGCACACTCGAGGCGCTCGGCGAGACGAGCTCGACCTCGTCGACCGCGCCGCGCTCGGCCACGAGCTCCGTGACGGGGCTGAGGGTGCGTCTCATCGCGGAGCACGGTGGTCTCCCGGCGGGCTCCGAGCTCGTGGTCGGCGTCGCGACGGCGAACGCCGTCGCAGTCCCCGCGCCGACGACGCCCGCCACCCCGACACCGACCGGGCCGACCAAGGCCGGCGGCGAGCCGAACACGGGCTTCCCCGGTCGTCCGTCGGTCACTCCCGCGACTCCGGCGCGTCCCGCGCCCTCCGCGCCGCGCGAGCCCGGCCACTCGATCCCCGGAGCGCCACCGGAGCTCGTACAGCCGGCGCCCGAGGTCACTGCGCGGCTCAGCCAGGGCGGGTACGTCTTCCCGCTCTTCGGGCCGGCTGCCTTCGGCGACACGTTCGGCGCGTTCCGCGGCGACGTCGCCGGCAAGTGGCACCACGGCGAAGATCTCGTCGCGCCTGCGGGCACGCCCGTCCTCGCAGTCGCCGACGGGACGCTCTTCTCGGTCGGCTGGAACGACCTCGGCGGGTGGCGACTCTGGCTCCGCGACACGGCCGGCAACGAGTTCTACTACGCGCACATGAGCGCCTACTCGCCGCTCGCCGTGGCCGGCAAGACCGTGAAGGCCGGAGACGTCCTCGGCTTCGTGGGGACCTCGGGTGACGCGGACGGGGGCGTTCCGCACCTCCATTTCGAGATCCACCCGGTCGACCTCGTCCACCTCGGCTACGACGGCGTGGTGGCGCCGTACCCATTCCTCGTCGCGTGGCGACGCGCGGACGATGTCTCGTTCGCGTCCGGTCGCCGCTACGTCGCGGCGACCGGGGAGACGCCGGTCGCGCTCGCACGCGCGGGCGCGGTGCTCCTACGGGCAAGTGACATCTCGACCAGCAGCGGCCTCGTGCCGGGGGCGCTGAAGCGGGCGCTCGCCGGTCGCGAGGCCCGCTCCAACGGCACGCCCTAGCTCTTCGCTGCCCTGGCGGCCTTGCCGGCGCTCGCCGCAGCCTCGTCGACTGCGTCCGCCGGCCCGCCGTTCACGGGCACGTCGGGCGCCGCGTATGTCTCGAGCGGCTCGAGGTCGTCGCTGCCGGCGATCATGTCCATGATCTTCTCGCGGGTTTGCGGGCCGGTCCACGGGTTGTAGAGCGCACCCGCGATGACCCCCGCGAAGATCAGCATCTTGCGGCCCTTGTGGCCCTTCTTCTTCGTGCCCTGCAACGTGTTGGCCGCGCTCGAAAGATCGTCGAGCGCGCGGCGGAGGTGGTCCTGCGCCTTCTTGTCGGTCGCGAGCGTCTTCGCGCCCGCGGCGACGCCGTTGCTCTTCGCCAGCGGCCCGTAGAGCTCACGGGCAGCGGAGAGGGCGTCCTTCAGGTCCTGCCGGAACTCGTCGTCCTTCAGCGCACGCTCGAGATAGGGCTTGATCGTCTCGAACGTGTCCATCATCGCCGCCTGCTTCTTCGCCATCGCGGCCGTCCTTTCGTCTCGGGAGGGTTCAGTGAAGTATTACCCCCTCGCGCAACTCTCTAGGCTTCGGGCCGTGAAGAGCCTCGGACGGATCGCGCTCGCGGGCGCCGCCGCACTTGCCGCGATCGGGTACGTCTGGGTCACGGCGGTCCGCGCCGTGCCGGGGGTGCGCCGCCGGAAAGCCGAGGCCCGCGCCCGTCGCGCCGCGCGCTGACGCCGCTCCGGAGCACCGCGAGTACCATCGCGCGGGATGAAGGGACTCGTCTGCGCGGGCGGGGAGGCGACCCGGCTCGGGGAGCTGACGCGTGTCGCCAACAAGCACCTGCTGCCCGTCGGCAGCTGGCCGATGATCTACTACCCGCTCCAACTGCTCGAGCGGGCCGGTGTCGGAAGCGTGCTCGTCGTGACCGGGAAGGGCCACGCCGGACAGATGATCGACCTCCTCGGTGATGGGCACCTCGCGGCACGAGGGACGGAGAGCCCGCTCATCTCGCTCGACCTCACCTACAAGGTTCAGACCCGACCGGGCGGGATCGCCCAGGTCGTCGGCATGGCGCGCGACTTCGTCCGGGGCGAGAGCCTCGTCGTCGTGCTCGGGGACAACATCTTCGAGCGATCGCAGTCGGCGGCGATCACCGCGTGGGCGCAGCAGTCCGGGCGCGCGCAGATCTTCGTGAAGGAGGTGCCCGACCCCGAGAACTTCGGAGTCGTCGTGTACGACGGCGACGGGCACGTCACGGACATCGTCGAGAAGGCGGGTGTCGTCGACATGCGCTACGCCGAGCCGCCGTCGCGGCACGCGGTGGTCGGGCTCTATTGCTTCCCACCGGACGTCTTCGACGTGATCGAGGCGCTGGAGCCGTCGAGCCGCGGCGAGCTCGAGATCACCGACGTGAACCGGCACTATGCCGTCGAGGGGCGGCTCGACGTGGTCGAGGTCGAGGGCTGGTGGGAGGACGCGGGGAAGCACTGGAGGCACCTCGCGGAGATAGGCCGCCGCGTCGAGGAGACCGGCGTCAACCGATGAGCGTCGAGGGCGTCCTCCGCATCCCGCTGCGACGGTTCGAGGACGAGCGTGGCTGGTTCTGCGAACTGCGCCGCGACAGCGCACTCCCTCGCCGGATGGTGCAGACGAACCTCAGCTTCTCCCGCGCCGGCGTGATCCGGGGACTCCACTTCCACGAGCGGGGCCAGGACGACCTCTTCACGTGCCTCTCGGGAGCCGCCCGGGTCGTCGTCTTCGATCGCGCGAGCGGCGAGACCTTCACGGAGGACATCGGGGACGAGAACCCCGTCGCGATCTACGTCCCCGGCCGCCACGCGCACGGCTTCGAGGCCCTCACGGACATCCTGTTCTGCTACCACGTGACCGAGGAGTACGACCCCGCCGACCCCGACGAGCACGGGGTCGCGTGGAACGATCCTCGCGTCGCCCACCTGTGGAGCACCACGACACCGACCCTCTCGGACCGCGACGCCGCACCCTGATCACGGGGGCCGGGGGCCAGCTCGGGACCGCGCTCGCGCGCGCGTTCGGCGACGACGACGTCCTCGCCCTGGACCGGCGCGCCTGGGACGTCCGCGACGAGCCCCCTGCGCTGCCGTGGAGACCCGACCTCGTGCTCCACACCGCTGCGTGGACGAACGTGGACGGGGCGGAGGACGATCCACAGGGAGCGGCGGCGGCGAACGTCGGCGGAACGACGCACGTTGCCGCGCTCGGCGTTCCGCTGGTCGCCTACTCGTCGGACTACGTCTTCGACGGGAGAAAGGACGCGCCGTACGTCGAGTCGGACTCGCCGAGCCCGCTCTCGGCCTACGGGCGGACGAAGCTCCACGGCGAGGCCGCGGCCGGAGATCGCGCCTGGGTCGTTCGCTCGTCGTGGCTCTTCGCGGAGACCGGCCACAACTTCGTCCGCACGATGCTCCGCCTCGGTGCCGAGCGAGACGAGGTTGCCGTCGTCGACGACCAGCGGGGGTGCCCGACCTATGTCGGTCACCTCGCGGAGGCGACGCGTGAGCTTCTCGCTCGCGGCGAGGCGTTCGGCGTCTGGCACCTCGCCGCCGATGGAGAGTGCACGTGGGCGGAGCTTGCGGAGGCCGTCTTCGAGGACGCGGGACTCGACTGCCGGGTCCGGCGCATCACGAGCGAGGAGTTCGGCGCGCGCGCACCGAGGCCGGCGTACTCGGTGCTGCGCAGCGAGAAGGGGGCGCCGGCGCTCCCGCACTGGCGCGACGGCCTGCGTGCGTGCCTCGAAGCAGCCGGTTACGACTGAGCCGACGCGGCGAGTGCCGTGATGCGTTCGAGTCCTCGCGCCATCGCCCAGCGGTGGTTCCATGCGAAGAGCGGGCGCAGGACGGGCGTGAGGCGCCGGACGATGCCCTTTCGCACCTCGACGTTCCACTCGAGCACCGCGCGCGTCCCTCCGTCCGCGGGGGAGATCGTCCAGATCCCCTCGCCGACGAAGTCGCCCTCGATCCGCGAGACGAGCCGCGCAGGCGCGGCTGCCTCGATGCAGACGAGCTCCCAGCGAAGGCGGTAGGGGAGGCGCCCGCGCGTCAGGAGCCGGGTTCGCTTGCCCGGCGCCGCCGGCCCGGGGTCGCCGTCGCCCTGGAGGAACGCCTCTCCCCACCACTCGGGATACTCGCGCGGGCACGAAAGCCGCCCGTAGACCCACTCGGGTGACGCGGGGACGAACCACTCGTCGACGAACCGGTACTCCGTCACGGCCCTGATTCGCATGTCGGACCCGTTCGGTTCGCACGACAGGTGTGGCGGCGGACGGACGTCCGTCGGCGAGGCGGCTACCCTTCCGCGGATGCGCGTGCTCGTCACCGGCGGCGCCGGGTTCATCGGCTCGCATTTCGTGAAGCGGCTTGTCGCACACGGTGACGACGTGGTCGTCCTCGACAAGCTGACGTACGCCGGGAACCCGGCCAACCTCGAGGGCGTGGCCGCCGAACTCGTCGTCGGGGACATCGCCGATCCCGAGGCCGTCGGGCGGGCGGCCGTCGGCTGCAACGCGATCGTCAACTTCGCGGCGGAGACGCACGTCGACCGCTCGATCCTCGGCCCGAAGGAGTTCGTCTCGACGGACGTCCTGGGCACGATGACGTTGCTGGACTGGGCCCGTGCGAACGACGCGCGGTTCGTCCAGGTATCGACGGACGAGGTGTACGGCGACCTCGAGGCGGGCGGGCGGGCCGCCGAGACGGATCCGCTCCGGCCCTCCAGCCCGTACAGCGCGGCGAAGGCAGGCGGCGACCTGCAGGTGCTCGCCTACGTGAGGACGTACGGGGTCAATGCGTCGATCACTCGCGGCGCGAACACGTTCGGGCCCAACCAGTACCCGGAGAAGCTCGTGCCCCTGTTCGTCACGAACGCGCTCGACGGCGAGCCTCTCCCCGTCTACGGCGACGGGCAGCAGGTGCGCGAGTGGCTCCACGCGGAGGATCACTGCGCAGGGGTCGACCTCGTGCTCCGCGAGGGGGGGCCTGGCGAGGTCTACAACGTCGGCGGCGAGGAGCACGTGAACCTCGAGGTCACGAACCGCATCCTCGAGCTGACCGGCGCCGACCCGTCCCTCGTCCGCCACGTCGAGGACCGCGCGGGTCATGACCGCCGCTATGCACTCGACGACGCGAAGCTCCGGGGGCTCGGCTGGAGGCCGGAGCACTCGTTCGGCGAGGCCGGCTTGCCCGAGACCGTCGCGTGGTACCGCGAGCACAGGGCCTGGTGGGAGCCGATCAAGTCGGGCGAATACCGCCGGTACTACGAGGAGCAGTACGCGGATCGGCTCCGGGCGTAACGCCCGCAGCCCGGGAAAGACGTCATGCGCCGGCTCGCCCTCACCGTCCTCGCCGCGCTCGCGAGCATCGCGGCGGGTGCCGGCCTGGCGACGGCGGCCCCGCCATCGCCGACCGCGTTCGTCCTCGCCGGTGGGGGATGGGGGCACGGCGTCGGGATGAGTCAGTGGGGCGCGTTCGGTCAGGCGAGGGCCGGGCGCGACTACCGCGCGATCCTCGCCCACTACTACCCGGGAACGACCCTCGGCCCCTCGCCCGTCGCCGTCCCGGCGAAGCTCCGCGTGCTCGTCGCCGACGGGGTCGGGGCGATCACGGTCACGACCCAAGGCGCGATCAACGTCGTCGACGCCGCGGGAGCGAAGGCGCGGGTCGGCGGGCAGTTGAGGCTCGGGCCGAAGCTCGTGCTCCCCCCTGTCGCCGGCGCGGCGACGTCCAGCCCGACGCCGCTGTCCGACCCCGTCACCCTGCGCGCGGCGGACGGGGGGACCCTGGTGGTCGACGGGAAGGCGTACCGCGGCTCTCTGCGTGTCGTCCGGGCCGCGAAGAAGCTCCAGCTCGTCAACGTCGTTCCGCTGGAGTCGTACCTCCTCGGCGTGGTGCCCGGCGAGATGCCGAAGGACTGGCCGCTGGACGCGCTCGAGGCGCAGGCCGTCGCGGCGCGGACCTACGCGATCGCGAACCTCGTCGAGGGGCGTAGCTTCGACCTCTACTCCGACGCGCGGAGCCAGCTCTACTACGGCGCGAACGCGGAGTCGCCCGGCACGACCCGCGCCGTGATCGAGACCCGTGGCCAGGTGCTCAGCTACAACGGGGCGCCGGCCGAGACGTTCTACTTCTCGTCCAGCGGAGGAAAGACGCTCAGCGCGCTCGACGCGTTCGGCCAGGATCTCCCGTACCTCGTCTCCGTCGACGACCCCTGGGATGAGACGTCGCCGAACCACCGCTGGGAGACCCGCCTGCTCGGCGGCCAGCAGCTCGCGCGGCGCCTGGGCCTGCAGGGCGCGATAACCGACGTCTCGTACGAGCCGGGCACGCCCGGCGCGCCGGCGGCGCTGCGTCTCACGACCTCGCAGGGGTCGACGAGCGAGCAGCGGCTCTCGGACATTCGCAACCGGCTCGGGCTCAAGTCGCTCGAGTTCACGCTCGGAGTGCTGAGGATCGACAGGCCCGTCGATGTGACCCCGCAGGCGGGAATCGTCCGTCTCACGGGCCTCGCCCGGGACGTCGCCGACGTCGTCTTGCAGCGCCGGTCCGATGCGGGGGGCTGGGTCCAGGTCGCGCGCATCGCGCCGACGGCCGACGGCACGTTTGCGCTGCGGGTGCGCGTTGCGACGACGACGGCGTTCCGTCTGAGTGCGGGCGCGGTCGCCGGTCCGGCGCTCACGCTCCGGATCGCGGCATGAGCCCGCGCGCCCGCGTCGGGCTGCTCGGTGCGGTCGCCGTGCTCGCGCTCCCGGCTCCGGCCGTCGCGGGACGCGTGCATGTCGGCATCTCGCCCGGGGCGAACCCGCACGCCGTGGCTGCCGCAGTCGAGCAAGCGACCGGCCATCGCGCGGAGGTGATCGGCGGCCTCCGCGCGCTGTCCGTCGACGCCACGCCGGCACAGCTGCGAGGGCTCGCTGGCGTCGCGTGGGTCGAGCCAGCTGTCGCCCGTCGGCTCGCGTTCGCGCCGACGGACCCACTCGCGATCCGCCAGTGGTACATCGGAGCGACGCATGCCTTCGACGCCTGGGACCTGCTGCCGCCGCTCGCCTCGGTGCGCGTCGCGGTGATCGACTCCGGGATCGACCTCACGCATCCGGACCTCGTGCCGAAGATCGCGGTGGCCAAGAGCTTCGTCGGCGGAAGCGCGCAGGACACCCGGGGGCACGGCACGATCGTCGCGGGGATCATCGGCGCGGAGCCGGAGAACGACATGGGGATCGCCGGGCTGGCGCCCGGTGCGGAGCTGCTCATCGCGAAGGTCGTCGCCGACAACGGGACGATCTCGGTGGAGGCGGAGGCGAAGGCCATCCACTGGGCCGTCGATCGGGGCGCCCGGGTGATCAACATCTCCCTCGGGGGACTCCGCGATCCCGGCGACCCGAGCCGGGACACGTACTCGCGGCTCGAGCAGCAGGCGATCGGGTACGCCGTGCGGCATCGGGTCGTCGTGGTCGCGGCCGTCGGCAACGCCGACCAGGCGCCGCGCACGCCGTGGCGGTTTGCGAGCTACCCGGCCGCGCTGCCGCACGTCCTCGGCGTCAGCGCCATCGCCCGAAGCGGCGCGTCGCCGATGTTCTCGAATCGCGACGCGGTCTACAACGACGTGGCCGCGCCCGGGGAAGACGTCGTCTCGACGTTCCCGCGCAAGCTCACCGCCGATCGGCCGGAGTGCCAGGATCAGGGCTACACGCCGTGCGCGACCGACCAGTTCCGGCCGCCGGAAGGCACGTCGTTCGCCGCGCCGCAGGTCACCGCGGCGGCGGCGGACATCCTCGGAGTCCGTCCGTCGCTCCGGCCCGAGCAGGTGATCGCGCTGATCGAGCGGAACGCCGACGACTCGTCCGCCGCATCCGGCTGCGGTCTCTGTGAGCCGGGCCGCGACGCCCTCACCGGCTGGGGCCAGCTCGACATCGCCTCCGCGATTCTCGCGCTCGATCGACCACTGCCACCGCGCGACGCGTACGAGCCGAACGACGACGCCGGCCCCAACGCGTATCGCCTGTACTTCCCGGCCGGCGCGAAAGCCCGGTTCGTGCGTGCCTCCACGGACTTCTGGGACGACCAGGACGACGTCTACTCGGTCAGGCTGCACGCCGGCGACAAGCTGTTCGTCTCGCTCGTGCCCGCCAGCTCGAACGGCGTGGTGCTCGCGCTGTGGCGCCCGTCCACGATCTCGGTCACCGATCTCGCCCGCCAGGATCTCCGGATCCGCCTCTCGAATCGTCCGGGCAGGCGCGAGCGCCTGGCGTACACCGCGTCGGAGGCCGGCTGGTACCACCTCCAGGTGCGGGCGACGGCGCCGACCGCCGACCCCGTCGCCTACCGGCTCTCGATCGTCCGGGTGCGCTGACCAGCTAGGCCGGATCGGCCCCGAGCAGCTCTTCCGGAGGCACGTCGCGCAGGACGCGCGCAGGGCTGCCGACGACGACCTTTCGTGCAGGCACGTCCTTCGTGACCACCGCGCCCGCCCCGACGAACGCCTCCTCGCCGATCTCGATCCCCGGGCAGAGGATCGCGCCGCCCCCGACCCGCGCGCCGCGCCGGATCGTCGGCCCCTTCATCGCGGCGAGGCGTCCCTCGGTGCGCCCCATGAAGTTGTCGTTCGTCGTCACCACGCAGGGCGCGACGAACACGTCCTCCTCGAGCGTCGAGTAGGCGGTCACGTAGGCGTCGGCCTGAATCCGGGTACGCGCGCCGATCGACGTGTCGTTCTCGATCAGCGCGCCGCGGCCGATCACGACGTCGTCCTCGACGGAGACGCGCTCGCGAACGCAGGCCTGGTCGCCGACGATCACGCGGGCGCCGAGCGTCGACCCCGCGAACACGATTGCGCTCGTCGAGATCACGGTGCCGTCGCCGACGACCGACGGCGGAAGCGGCTCGCGCTTCGCCGTCGAGCGGGGCGAGAGGGTCGGCTGCTTGCCCACGACCGCGTGCTCCATGACCTTCACGCCCTCGCCGAGCACCGTGCCCGGGTGGACGACGGCGGTCGGATCGACCTCAGCGGCCATCGCGGAGGCTCCTTGTCAGCCGGTCGAGCGCGCGGACGACCGCGAGCCCGTCGCGCGCCTCGCGATGGTCACCCGGCCCCTCCTGGACGAGGGTCAGGAAGTGCTGGAGCTCGAGGCGGAGCGGCTCGTCGTTCGCGATCTTCGGGCTGTAGATGTCGCCCGTTCGTGTGCGCCACTCGCCGTAGCTTTCGGCCGGTTCCCACGGCGCCTTCTCGTATACGGTGACCTTCCGCTCGAGCTCCATGTCGTCGAAGACGACCATCTTCTCGCGTCCGACGACGGTCATCTTCCGCATCTTGTGAGGGTCGAGCCACGACAGGTGCATGTGGGCGACCTTTCCCGACGGGAAGCGGAGGAAGCAGAAGACGACGTCCTCGATGCCCTTCTGGAGGTAGTCCATCCCGTACGCGGCGGCCTCGCTGGGCTCCTCGCCGAGCAGCCACAGGATCACCGAGAGGTCATGGACGCCGAGCGACCACAACGCGTTCTCGTTCGAGCGGATCACGCCGAGGTTCTGGCGGTTCCCGTAGACGCACGCGACCTCGCCCAGCTCGCCGGAGTCGACGAGCTCCTTCACGCGGCGGAGACCCGGGTGGTAGAGCAGGAGATGACCGGGCATCAGGACGAGGCTCCGTTCCTCTGCGAGCGCGACCAGCTCCTCCATCTCCTCCTCCCGCATCGCCGGAGGCTTCTCGACGAAGACGTGCTTGCCCGCCTCGAGCGCCCGCTTCGCGAGCGCGTGGTGGGTCGGCACCGGCGTTGCGATCGTGACCGCCGCGACCGCCTCGTCGGCGAGCGCCTCCTCGAACGACGCCGTCACCCGGGCGTCGGGATAGCGCTTGGCGTACTCGTGGCGCCGCGCGTCGTCGAGGTCGCAGATCCACGCCAGCTCGGCGAGCTCGCCGACGACGCGTGCAACGTTTCTTCCCCAGCCTCCGACGCCCGCGTGGGCGACGCGGATCAAAGCTTCCAGACCTTCTCGCTGGAGATCCCGGCGCGGCCGGTGGCGTTCCGGAGGTCGACGACGAGGTTGGAGTCCGCGACCAGCCGCGCGTAGTCGACGCCCGAGTGCGCCGTGGCGATCACGACGGCGTCGTACGCCGACGGCTCGAGCGGCACGGACTCGAGCACGATCCCGTTTGCTGCGAACGACGGAACGTGCGGGTCGTGGTACGAGACGCTCGCGCCCGCGTTCTGGAGGAGCGCGATCACCTTCACGGCCGGCGACTCGCGCCAGTCGGAGATGTCCGACTTGTACGCGACGCCGAGCACCAGGATCCGCGCGCCCGCGACCGACTTCCGAGCGCCGTGGTTGAGCGCCTGCGAGATGCGCGAACGGCAGTAGTACGGCATGTTCTGGTTGACCTCGCCCGCGAGCTCGATGAACCGCGTCGAGAAGTCGAACTCGCGCGCCTTCCACGTCAGGTAGAACGGGTCGATCGGGATGCAGTGGCCGCCGAGGCCGGGCCCCGGTTGGAAGGGCATGAAGCCGAACGGCTTGGTCGCAGCCGCGTCGACGACCTCCCAGATGTCGATCCCCATCCGATCGCACAGCTGAGCGAGCTCGTTGACGAGGGCGATGTTGACCGAGCGGAAGATGTTCTCGAGGAGCTTCGTCAGCTCTGCCGCGTCGGGCGAGGAGACGCGATGCACCTCGTCGACCGCCGAGAGGTAGAGCGCGGCGGCCGCCTCGGTCGACGCGTCGTCGATTCCGCCGACGACCTTTGGGACGGTCTTCGTCGTCCAGTCGACGCGACCCGGGTCGACCCGCTCCGGCGAGAAGGCGAGGTAGAAGTCACGGCCCGCGACGAGCCCCGACTCGCGCTCGAGAATCGGGAGGAGCTGTTCGCGCGTGGTGCCCGGGTACGTCGTCGACTCGAGCACGACGAGCTGGCCCGGCCGCAGCCGCTTGCCGATCTCCGCTCCGGCGTCGAGGACGATCGAGAGGTCGGGCTCGCGCTGCCGCGTCAGCGGCGTCGGGAGCGCGATCAGGATCGCGTCGACGTCGCGGAGGACGTCGTAGTCCGTCGTCGCCCCGAGGCCGCGCTCCTCGACCAGGCGTCCGAGCGTCTCGGACGGGACATCCTCGATGTAGCTGTCGCCGCGCTGGAGCCGCGCCACGCGCGCGGCGTCGACGTCCACGAGCACGACCCTGCGGCCCGCCTCGGCGAACACGTGCGCAAGGGGGACGCCGACATAGCCCGCGCCGACGATCGCGAGCTCGTACTGGGCGGTCGCCGCGCTCGCATCCGCCGCCGATCTCGTCTCCGGGCCGCTCACAAGCGGGGATCGTAGCGGCGTGCGCCGCGGTTACCCGGTCACGGACTCGTCGCTCTGGAACAGGCTGAAGTCGTTCCCCTCGGTGTCGCTGCACTGCGCGAACCAGCCGACGTGCGGGATCGGCAGCTTGTCCTCCGCCTTGCCGCCGTGCTCGCGCACCTTCGCGACCGACGCGTCGATGTCGTCCGTGTCGAAGTAGACGACCGTCCGGAACGGCCCCTCGGACGACATCACGGCGCCGCCTTGGTCCTCGCCGGTGCGCACCATGTAGTACTCCATGCCGGGCATCGCGGAGTCGCCGAACTCCCATCCGAAGACGCCGCTCCAGAATCCCTTCGCCCGCTCCGCATCCGACGCGGGGAGCTCGAAGTGCACGAGCTTGCCGGCCATCCTTGCCTCCTCCTCCGAGAGTGGTCACATCATGCTTGCAGAAGCGCGGCGGCGATCCGCGAGGCAGCGCGGCCGTCGCCGTAGAGCGGAGGCGCGGCGGCCGGGAACGTCGCGACGCGGATCGCATCGGCGATCGCGACGGGATCGTCGTCGACAAGGGTGTTCGCGCCCGCCTCGACGGTGTCCACCCATTCGGTCGAGGGGCGCATCGTGACGCAGGGCACGCGGTACCAGTACGCCTCCTTCTGAAGCCCGCCCGAGTCCGTCGCGATCACCCGTGCCTGCGAGGCGGCGGAGGCGAACGCCAGATAGCCGAGCGGCTCCCTCAGCTCGACGTTCGCCTCGAGTGGGATCTCCTCGGAGCGCAGCGTCGTGGCGGTGCGCGGGTGGGCCGGGAACACGACGGGCTCGTCGAGGCGGGAGAGCCCCTCAGCGATGCGGCGCAGCCGCTCCGGGCGCACGTTCGCCTCGCGATGCACCGTCGCGACGACGTACGTGCCCGGCTCGTGGGGCGGCGGGACACGCGCCCGGGCGACCGGCGCGAAGCGGAGCGTCGCGTCGGCCATCACGTCGCCCACGACCTCGAGCCTCCCGGCGGCTCCCTCGGCGCGCAGCGTCTCGGCCGAGCGCTCGTCCGGGCACAGCAGGAGGAAGGCGAGCCCATCGACCTCGATCCGCGCGCGCTCCTCGGGCATCGACAGATCGCCGCTCCGCAACCCGGCCTCGACGTGCGCGATGCGCAGCCCAGCACCCGCGGCGGCGCGGGCGCCGGCGAGCGTCGAGTTCGTGTCGCCAAGCACGACGACGAGGTCCGGCTTCTCGGCGGTGAGCACCTCGCGGATCGCCGGAGTCAAGGTCGTCACGTCGGCAGTGCGGAGGTCGAGTCGGTACGCCGGCTCAGGGAGGCCGAGCTCCTCGATGAAGACCTGCGAGAGGTCGGCGTCCCAGTGCTGGCCGGTGTGGACGACGACCTCGTCCAGTCCCGCCTCGCGAAAGGCAACGGAGAGCGGCGCCGCCTTGACGAACTGGGGACGGTTCCCGACGACCGTGACGACCTTCATCCGCGCGCCAGCGTACTAGCGCCGTTGCGGCACGCCTCCGCCGCGACCGGCACGTCTCTCGACGATCACCCGAAGAAGCGCCGTGGGTTCTCGACGAGCATCTCGTCGATCTGCTGCTGCGTGATGCCGGCGGCGAACAGCCGCGGCAAGATCCGTGTGGAGAGGTGCAGGTAATTCGGGAGCTCGTCCGCGAACAGCGGATTTCCGACCATGAAGTCGTGGAACGTCGCGGCGTCGTGCCCGAGGTGGATCCGGTCCGTATAGCCCGCCTCGACGAGCGCGACGAGCGTCTGGATACGGTCCTCGTCCGGGTTGAAGTGCTCGATGTTGAAGCGGTCGCAGCCGAGGCTCGCGCCCGTGTCGGCGATCGCGCGCAGGTAGTCGAGGTCGTTGCTGTCGCCCGCATGCGCGACCACCACGCGCCGCGGGTCGACCCCTTCCCGTACGAGCGCATCGAGAGCGACGAGACCAGTCTGCGTCGCTGCGTACGTGTGCACCATCACCGGCGCGTCGGTTTCGACGGCAGCGGTCGCGACGAGCGAGAGGATGCGCGGAACGTCACCCACGAGCCCGTGGCGGTCGACCGCGCACTTGAGAAACGCGGCCCTGACGCCGGTGTCGCCGATGCCCTCGCGGATCTCGTGCACGAACAGATCCACGATCCAGTCGTCGGTCCGGTACCCGAGAAAGCCCGGTAGCTCCACGAACGCGTACACGCCCGTTGCGACCACGATGTTCAGGTCGACGCCCTCGTTGACCCGCAGGATGCGGGGGATGTCGCGGCCCAGGCCGTACACGGTCGGGTCGACGATGGTCTCGATGCCCGCCTCGCGCAGCCTCCGGAGCTCCACGATCGCCCCGGCGACGCGTGCCTCCTCGTCCCAGTAGCTCGTTCCGAAATGCGTGCCGAAGCTCGCGAGCGCGCCCGGATCGAGAATGAACACGTGCTCGTGCATGAGGGTCGGGCCGAGCGCGTCGAGCGAGACAGGGCCGCGGACCGTCTCGACCGTCGTCCGCGGGTCGCGGGCCGGCGACGCGCTCAGCGTGGTGCCCGCGGGTCGCCGTGACGCTGCACCGTGCGATTATCTCCGCTCGTTCCCGTGGGTCAATGCATCGCGGCCCTTCCGGCGACGGGCGCGGCGGTCGTATCCTGGCTTTCTTGGCACCAGGGCGCTCCGACCGCCTCGCGGCCCCGGGCTGGCCGGCTCCAGCTTCGGTAACGAGCTGGCTGGCGTACCTGGTCGGCGTCGCGGCGGTCGGGGTCGTGTTCACGCTCGAGCTCGTCGTGGGCGTCCGTTTCCCGCGCTCCAGTCGGTCGTCGGCGCGCTGCTCGACACGGGGCTCTGGCTGCTCGCGCTTCCGCTGGCCGCGAAGAGGCCACGCAGGCGAAGCCGCATCCAGTCGCGGCGCCCGAGCCGAAGGAGAGACGCCGCCGCCGAAGCGCCCCGCCGCTACGGCGCCTCCCGCTCCGCCGAAGCGGCTCGACGCCTCCCAGGCTTGGCCGAAGCAGCCGTCTGCGCCCGGGCGACCGACACCCGCCGAGCCTCATCCCGCGTCCGCACCCGGCACCCCGCCGCCCCTCGACCCCCGGGACGCGCCAGCGCCGCCGCTGCCTGCCGCACCTGCTCTCGTGGGCGCCGTGACAGCGACGATCGGGAACGCAACGGAAGGGGCGGCGTCCGCCGTGCAGACCGTGACGACGCTCGTCACTCCTCCGGCGGCGACTCCTCCTCCTCCGCCTCCGCCCGCGTCTTCTCTGCCTCCGACTCCGCCGACATCACCTCCGGCTCCGACTCCACCGGCGTCCCCGACCCCCGAACCCCAGCCTCCGCCACCCGACTCGGAGGGGGGCTCGGGCGGCCTCGTCGGGGGCGTGCTCTCCCTCCTGGAGGGCGTACTGTCGCCGCGCTGAGCCGAGAGCCGGCGTGGCTCAGATCCGAAGGACTCGCCCAGCCGGGGCCCCCGGCGTTGGTCGATCCGTTTGACCACCCGATCACCGGGGCATCCATGCGTTCGCCGGCGCACCCGGCACGGCTTCGCTCCCCGTGGCGCGTTGTCGCCGCCGCCCACCGGTGGGGATCCGTGGGCAGCCTCTCCGCTTCTGGCGGCAGAGGGGACAACGGGGAGCGAAGCCCCTTCCTCGAAGGCCCCTGGAAAGGAGGCGCGACCGCCAAGACGATTGAACGCCTCGGCAAGGGGAGAACCAAACCGAGACGGCCGCAGTGAGGCCGCGCCTCCGTCACCATCCTGCGCCCCGGAACGACGACTTGCAAGCGGCCAACACGAAGCACCGACGCCTGAAGGCGGGAACGCTGTCCGCCCGCCCTTGTTTTGATGGTGCGTGCAGGGGAAACTCTTTCGCCATGTCGTTGCGGCACGACGTCGACGTGGCTGGTGTGCCAGTAGATGCTCACCACATACCTGAGCTGATCACGCGACTCCGCAGGACCGGATACCCCTCCGTCGCTGCCAAGGTGGAACGAGCGCTCAGCGCGCGAACGCTTCACGTCGACTTCAATGCCGCCGAGCGCGAAGCGATAGTTCGCGCGGTCGCCAACAGGCCGCCCGAGTTCTCCCAGCTTTACGCGGTGCTCCGTCGCGAGATCGAGCAGCGACGCGCCGAACGCCGGTAGGGATTTACCCCCGCCGCGTGAGAGCGTTCGCCGGTTGGCAGGGCCTTCTGCGATGGGCCGTGAAGGATTCGAACCTTCGACCTTGGGATTAAGAGTCCCCTGCTCTACCAGCTGAGCTAACGGCCCGCGAGGCGCGAAGGATAGCGCCGGTGGGCCCGCGCCAGCTGGCGCGGCCTGAGGCCCGCTTGCCGGCCGGGAAGCCAGACGCGCGATGCGAGAAGGAGGGGACTCTTGGTGGAACCATGGGTTCCCCCACGTTCATCCCGCTGCTCTTACCAACTGAGCCAACGGCCCGCGAGGGCCGACGATAGCGCCCGCTCAGAGGGGTGATCGGAGCCTGCTCGACAGGTGTCGGGTTCCCCGGTTCGGCGCTCCCGCGACGTTGGTAGTGTCGCACGGTGGCCCGCCGGAGCGCACTGTTGAAGATGCTCGGGTTCGCCCTGATCGCGGCGGTCATCACGACAGCGATCGCCGTCCTCATCCAGTGGCTGCCGAGCTCCGCCTCCGAGGAGATGGACCGGATCACCTTCACGTACTGGTTCGCGACCGTGATCTCCATCGCGATCTTCTCACTCGTCATCGGGGTGATCGTCTACTGCGTGATCGCGTTTCGCGCACAGCCCGACGACGACACGGACGGGCCGCCGATCCACGGCAACACGAGGCTCGAGGTGATCTGGACGATCGTGCCGGCGATCCTCGTGATCGCGATCGGCATCGTCAGCGCGGTCGTCCTCGAGAAGAACGCGGACGCGGGCGCGAATCCGCTCCGTGTGAAGGTCTTCGCCCAGCAGTTCGCCTGGCGCTTCGTCTACCCGGGCAACGTTCGCTCGGACGAGCTCGTGATGCCGCTTCACCGGCACGTGAAGTTCGACATGACCTCGGCCGACGTCATCCATTCCTTCTGGATCCCACAGATGGGCCAGAAGCAGGACGTCGTGCCGGGGATCCAGACGGAGATCGTCGTCACGCCCACGAAGACGGGGACCTACACCCTGATCTGCACCGAGCTCTGCGGCCTCGGCCATGCGACCATGCGCGCGCCCGTCCGCGTGCTCGAAGAGGGCGCGTTCTCGGCGTGGCTCGCGAAGCAGAAAGCCGCTCCGGGCGGGTCGGCCGGCGGTGCGGTGGGAGGCGGCGCGACCACCGGAGGCTCGACGACGGGCGGCTCGACGACGAGCGGCGGCGCAGCGGACGAGCTCGGCGCAAAGACGTTCGCGTCGGCCGGCTGCGGCGCCTGCCACGCCTTCAAGAAGGCTGGCACCGACGCGCAGGTCGGGCCGGCGCTCGACGACCTCACCGCGGCCGCGCAGAAGGCGGGCGAGTCGGTGCCCGACTACGTGCGCCAGTCGATCGAAGACCCGAACGCTGTCGTCGTCGCCGGCTACCAGCCCGGCGTCATGCCCCAGAACTTCAAAGAAAGTCTGTCCAGCGAGGAGATCGACGCGCTCGTCTCGTACGTCGGCGGGGAGGAGGCCAAGTGACCAGCACCACTCACGCACCGACGCATCACGGCGCCGGCCACGGGGACACGCCCCGTCGGCGCGGCTACCTGATGCGACCCGGTTGGGTGCGTGCCGCGTGGGTCACGCCCGCCTTCTTCCTGATCGGGATGTACATCGTCGTCGCGCTCCGCTGGCTCGCAGGCTGGGACCCGATCTACGACTGGGAGATCATCGTCCTCATCGCGGGGATGGTCACCGCCCCGATCGGCTTCCTCCTCGGCCTCGGCACGTTCGACTACTGGCTGTACTGGGTCTCGGGGCGCGCGACGCTCGTCGACGACCACGCGAACCACGGCGCGTACCGCTGGACCGACTACTTCAAGGTCAACACCGACCACAAGGTGATCGGCGTCCAGTACCTCGTCACGACGGTGTTCTTCTTCGTCGTCGGCGGGTTCCTCGCGATGCTCTTCCGGGCCGAGCTCGCGCAGCCGGGCATGCAGTTCTTCGACACGCAGACGTTCAACGGGCTCGTGTCGGCGCACGCGACGCTGATGATCTTCGTGTTCATCATCCCCGCGTTCGCCGGGCTCGCGAACTTCGCCGTGCCGCTGATGCTCGGCGCCCCGGACATGGCCTTCCCGCGCCTCAACGCGCTCTCGTTCTGGATGCTGCCGGTCGCCGGGACGCTGTTCCTCGCGAGCTTCCTGGCGCCGGGCGGCGCGTTCGCGACGGGCTGGACGAGCTACGCGCCGCTTGCGTCGGAGCAGCCGTTCGGGCAGGTGTTCTTCAACATGGGCGTCCAGTGGGCCGGGGCGTCGTCGATCGCGACCGCACTGAACTTCCTCGTCACGATCATCACGATGCGCGCGCCGGGGATGACGTTCTGGCGGATGCCGCTGCTCGTCTGGGCGAACTTCACGACGTCGCTCCTCGTCGTCATCGCGACGCCGTTCATCGCGGGCTCGCAGTTCTTCGTGATGTTCGACCGGGTGATGCACACGAGCTTCTTCACGCCGGACAACGGCGGCTACGTGCTCGGCTACCAGCACATCTTCTGGTTCTACTCGCACCCGGCCGTCTACATCATGGTCTTACCGGGCTTCGGGATCATCTCGGAGGTCATTTCCGTGTTCAGCCGTAAACCGATCTTCGGATACAGGCTGATGGCCGTCTCGCTGATCGGGATCCTCGTGCTCGCGTTCTCGGTGTGGGCGCACCACATGTTCGTCGCGGGCATGGCCGACTGGCTGCGGATCCCGATGATGATCACGACCCTCCTGATCGCGGTGCCGACGGGCATCAAGGTGTTCTCGTGGCTCGCGACCCTGTGGGAGGGGAAGCTCCACCTGAACACGCCGATGCTCTTCGCGCTCGGCTTCATCTCGACGTTCGTGATCGGCGGCCTCTCCGGGGTCTACCTCGCCGCCGTGCCGATCGACATCCACGCCTCGGACACGTACTTCATCGTCGCCCACATCCATTACGTGCTCTTCGGCGGCTCCGTCTTCACGATCTTCGCCGGGATCTACTACTGGTTCCCGAAGATGACCGGCCGCATGTTCAACGAGCGCCTCGGGAAGCTCCATTTCTGGTTGACGTTCGTCGCGTTCAACGCCACGTTCTTCCCGATGCACTGGGTGGGGCTCGACGGAATGCCGCGTCGCGTAGCCGACTATGCAGGCACGTACGGGGCGATCAACATGGTGATCTCGATCTTCTCGTTCATCCTCGGCGCCTCCGTGGTGGTGTTCGTCTACAACATGATCACGAGCTGGGCGCGAGGCCCGATCGCCGAGTCGAACCCGTGGAAGGCGATGACGATCGAGTGGCAGGTCTCCTCGCCGCCCCCGGTCTTCAACTTCGACGAGATCCCGCAGGTCGTCGGCAGCCCATACGAGTACGGCGTCCCCGGCGCGAAGCACGTCGTCCTCAAGGGCGGCGCGCTCCAGGAGACGTCCGCATGAGCGAGCAACTCGGCGAGCAGGAGGACGTCAAGCACGTGCTGGTCGTCGCGAACGAGACGCTCGCGGCCGACGAGCTCGTCGACGCCGTCCGCCGTAGGGCGGCCGAGGGCCCGATCCGCGCTGTCGTCGTGGCCCCCGTGAACGAACCGCGCTCCGGCTACGTCGTCTACCGGAACTCGCGCCGCGCGTCGGCGGGCCGGCGGCTCGACCGGATGGTCGCGGCGCTCCGCGCCGCGGGGATTCCGGCACACGGTGACGTCTTCGAGGGAGGGCCTGTGACCGCGGTGGAGGACGTCCTCGCCCAGGAGCCGATCGACGAGCTGATCGTCTCGACGCATCCCGAGCAGACGTCGGGGTGGCTTCGGCGACGGAACGTGCTCGACGAGCTGCGCCGTCTCGCGGGCGATCGGCCGTTGACGCACGTCGTGTCCGACGTCGCTGCGCGCACCGGCCAAGCGAACGTCCTCGTGGTCGCGAACGAGACGGTGCTCGGCGAGCCCCTGCTCAGCCGCATCCGCCAGCGCGCCGCCGAAAGCCCGGCTGCGTTCCTCCTCGTCTGCCCTCAGTCGGACCCCGGGCAGGCCGAGCACCCCGACGCCGAGCGGCGACTGCGCGCTGCGCTCGCGACGCTTCGCGACCAGGGGATCGAGGCGCACGGCCAGGTGGCGCACCCCGACCCGTACACCGCCGCGATGCAGGTGATCGAGGACGAGCGCGTGGACGAGGTGATCGTCTCGACGTTCGCCGGCGAGCGCTCCGGCTGGCTCCGGCGCGACGTCGTCGAGCGCCTTCGCAAGGACGCGGGCGTGCCCGTCGAGCACGTCGTCGCCGACGAGCCCGTCGCCGTCGGGGCCACACGATGAGCGCTCACGCCGAGACCTCGGGGCACGAGCACCACCACGGGCCGCCAGTTGCGAACCGCAGCTCGCGGCTCGACTCCACGACTCTCGGGATGTTCCTCTTCATCGGCTCCGAGGCGATGCTCTTCGGCGCCTTCTTCACCGCGTATTTCTTCGTGCGCGTCGTCAACCCGCTCGCCCCGGCGACGTGGCCGCCGCCGCCCTACGAGTTCCCGGTGTTCGTCGCCGGCGTGAACACGGCGATCCTGGTGACCTCGAGCTTCACGATCCACTGGGCCACGCAGTCGATCAAGCGGAACGACCGCAACGGTCTCCGCGCGGGTCTCGTGCTCACGATCCTGCTCGGGGCCGCGTTCCTCCTCACCCAGCTCGTCGAGTACGCGCACGTCGGCTTCAACACGAGCGACGGCGCATTCGCGTCGGTCTTCTTCGGGCTGACAGGCCTGCACGGCGCCCACGTGTTCGTGGGGCTCACGCTACTCACGATCTCCGCGGTACGGGCGTTCCGCGGCCACTTCTCGGCCGAGCACCACCACGGCGTCGAGATCCCCGGGATCTACTGGCACTTCGTCGACGTCATGTGGATCATCGTGTTCTTCGCCGTCTACGTCCTGTAGCGGCGGCGGCACGCTCCCGCGCGCGGGTCAGGCGGTGGCGAAGCGCGGTTGATTTCGGCACTCTTGGGGAACGGTTTCCCCGGTGCCGCGACACCTCGCAGTCGACGTCCAGTAGCCACCATTCGTGAGGAGCGCGTCGTGAAGAACCCGCTGCGCGACGAGTCGTCCGCCTTCCAGGTGGTGCTGATCACCCTTGGCGGAGCGGTGCTCGTGGTGATCGCCGCCTGGGTCAACACGTGGCTCGGCCTCGCCGTCTTCGTCGTGCTCGTCGGCGCCGCGCTGTGGGCGATCCGCGGCGGGCTCATGCAGAAGCCGCAGCAGGCGCACGTCGTCCGAGACGAGGGGCCGTCGCGCAGGATCCTCGTCATCGCGAACGAGACGGTCGGCGGCGACGAGCTGCTCGCGCTGCTCGGAACGAAGTCGATCGACACGGACGAGGAGGTCCTGCTCGTCTGCCCGGCGCTCAACTCCCGGGTGCGGACCTGGACGTCGGACGAGGACCCCGCCCGTGCGGACGCCCAGTCGCGCCTCGACGCGAGCCTGTCGCGCCTCGTGGACGCAGGGGTGAGCGCGCGCGGCGAGATCGGCGACGGCGACCCGCTTCAGGCGCTCGAGGACGCCCTCCGCGAGTTCCCGGCCGACGAGATCGTCGTCTCGACCCATCCCCCCGGGCGCTCGCACTGGCTCGAGCAGGGCGTCGTCGAGCAGGCGCGCCAGCGCTACGACGTGCCGATCACGCACGTCGTCGTCGATCTCGCCGTCCGCTCGTAGCGCGGCGGCCAGGCGGGCTACTTGCCCGCGTTCGACGAGACGTAGTCTGCGACGGCCTGGATCTGAGCCTCGCTCAGCTGGCCCTTGAACGACGGCATGCCGCCCTGGCCGTTCGTGACCCGGTCGATCACGAGCTCCTTGGACGGCTTCGCGTCGTCGAGGTTCGGTCCGACGGTGCCGGTCGACCCCGCCGCCTTCAGCGTGTGACAGCCGGTGCAGCCGGCGGTCGCGAAGACCGTCTTCCCGTCCGCCGCGCCGCCGGGCGGGGCCGGCTTTGGCGGACTCGCCGGGTTGATGATCTGCCCGCTCGCATCGAGCCCGGCCACCGAGGCGACGTACGTGGCGACGTCGTCCGCGTCCTGGCCCGTGAAGATGTCGCGCGGCATCCCCGGTGCGCCCGTCGACGGCGTCGTGACCGCGTACGCCATCTGGTCGCGTACGACCTGGAGGATCGTGTCCTCGCCGAGCCCGTCCTTCCGCGACTGCAGGAAAGCATAGTCGAGGTTGGGCCCGATCGTCCCCGTCGTGCCGGCGTCCGCGAGGGTGTGGCAGCTGCCGCAGCCCTGCTTGAAGAGCTCCTTCCCGTGGATCTTGTCGCCCGACGACGCGTCCGTGTAGCCGACGGTGTCGCCGCATGCGGCGAGCCCGAGCGCACCCACGAGCGAGACCACGAGCAGCGCGGCGACGTACACGGGGCGCCGACGCAGAGAGGTTGACAGCGAGCGCTCCACGCGGAGCGAGTCTATCCCGACGAGTTCTTGCGCAGCTGCTGCAACTGTGCGCGGACGACGCTCGCGTTCGGGTCGTCGGGCGCCAGCTTGAGGAACCTCTGGTACGCGGCGATCGCGGTGGTGACGTCCCCCGTCTGCTGAGCCGTCTGCGCGAGCTCGAGCTGGATGTTGGGGTCGTTCGGCTGGAGCCGCGCGAGCTTCCTGTACGCGTCGACCGCGGCGACCGCCTCGGCCGCGGCCTGCTGGTAGATCGCCGAGGCGCTGTCCGTCACGCCCGAGCTGACGGCGTTCTGGAGCGGGTCCGTCAGCGTCGCCTGCCCGGATTTCGTCGTAAGGCTCGGGAATGCGGTACCCGGCGCTCGGAACGCGGCGGTGACCTGCGCCTGCTGGAGCTGCTGCTGGAACTCACTCGCCCTGGTGAGGTGCAGGCCGGCGAGCTCGCGGTACGCCTCGGGCGACTTCGGGCGGATCACGATCGCCCGGTTGAGCGCGTCGATCGCGTCGGCCGTGTCGCCTTCGGTCTGGTAGGCCGTCGAGAGGTCGCGCCAGGCCTGCGCGCTCTTCGGGTTGTCCGCCGCCTTCTCTTGGGCGTCGGAGACGGACTGCCCGGTGCTCCCCCCGCTCTGGTCGCGGAAGATGTCGCCGATCCCCGTGCCGCCGGCGCCGACGCCGAACACCACGAAGCCGAGCCCGAAGACGAGTGCGAGCAGAACGAACATCCACTTGGCGTGGCGGCGGAGCCGCGGGAAGAACATCGTGTCCTCGATCGAGGGCGCCGTCGAGGCACGCGGCCGCGGTGCTACTGCAGCATGCGGCTTCGCGCTTTTCGGGCGGCTCTTCTCGAATCGGGCCATGCGCTCGTCCCTCGTCGGTAGCGGTCCTCGCCGTGTACGAGAGTAGCTGCAACCCGATCCGGCGACCCGCCCAAAACCACGGCCGTCGCAGGATCCTCGACGGGGTCGAACGGCGATCCGTCGAGCGACACGACCGCCAGGTCGGCCTGCTTGCCCGGGACGAGCGAGCCGACCTCCGCGTCGAGGCCGAGCACCCGCGCGCCGCCGAGGGTGGCGAGCTCGAGGGCACGCGCGGCCGAGAGCGCGTCCGGCCGGCCGGCCCGCGCCCTCGCGGCGACGATCGCCGTGCGCAGCTCCTCGAACAGGTCGAACGAGGGCGTCGAGGCCGGGCTGTCCGTTGCGATGCCGACCGGGATCCCGGCCGCGAGGAGCTCCTCGAGCGGGGCGACCCCACTGCCGAGGAAGCCGTTCGAGCGCGGGCAGTGCGCAACGCCGGCCCCGCTCTGCGCGAGCAACGCGATCTCCTCGTGGTCGACGTCGACGCAATGGGCGGCCAGCAAGGTCGGCGCGAGCAGCCCTGCCTCCGCGAGCAGGCGGATCCCCGTCGTGCCCGGCGGCGGCACGAGCAGCTCGGCGAATGCGGACCAATCGCCGGAGCCGTCGAGGAGGTAGAGGCGCTCCGAGACGCTCTCCGCCAGGTGGGTCGCGACGGGAAGCCCGAGCCCGGCGCACGCCTCGTAGAGCTCGCGCGTGCAGGTGTAGGGCGCATGTGGCGAGACTCCGAGGCGCACACGGTCGGACAGCGCCGGCCCGACCCGTTCGCGCAGCTCCTCGAAGCGCACGAGGGCTGACGCGGCCCGACCGAAGACCTCGAGATAGACGACGGCGCGAAGGCCCGTCTCCGCCGCCGCCTCAGCCGCGGCGCCTACGAAGCTGCAGTCCCCGACCGTCGTGATCCCGGAGCGCAGGCACTGGTGCGCGCCGTCGGTTGCGATCGCGCGCATCTCGTCGAGGTCGAGCAGGCTCTTGCGCGAGACGTGCAGGCCGATCCACGACGAAAACGGGAGCCCGTCGCCGAACCCGGCGTACACGGCGTACTCGAGGTGGGAGTGGCAGTCGACAAGCCCCGGGACGATCACGCAGCCCTCGAAGCGCTCCCCCGTCCCGATGCTCGCGGTCGGCCCGACGGCCGCGATCGTTCCGTCGTCGGCGATCGCGACGGCGCCGTCCGAGATCGGGTCGCCCTCCACGGGGACGACCCAGTCGGCCGAGAGCACCCTCATCGGTGCGGAAGGAGGCGCAGGACGCAGGCGGCAGAGAGGGTCGTCACAGCGCTTCGGCTTCGGTGGCCGAGCGCTCCCAGCGGCGCTCCATCAGGACAGAGAGCCAGATGGACATCTCGTACAGCACGAGGAGCGGCGCGACCTCGAGCACGAGGGACACGGGGTCGACGGTCGGCAGGAGGATGGCGAACACGAGCATCATCACGTAGCCGATGCGGCGGTTGCTGCGCAGCCGCGCGGAGGTGAGGACGCCGATCCGGACGAGCGCGAGGACGAAGATCGGCATCTGGAACGCGATCCCGAACGCGAGCAGCGTCAGCGCGACGAACGAGAGGTAGTAGCTCGCCCGAATCTGCACCTGGTAGAGGTTGGAGTCGTAGTCGACCAGGAACGTCAGCGCCCTCGGGAGGACGATGACGTAGCAGAACACGAGCCCTGCGGCGAAGAGCGCCGTGGAGAGGACGACGAATGCGCCGAGCACGCGCTGTGTGTCCTCCTTCACGGCTGGCGCGAGGAACGCCCAGATCTGCCAGAGGATGACCGGTAGCACGAGCGCGATCGCGGCGTAGAAGCTCACCTTCAGCGACGTGATGAACGGCTCCGTCACGCCGAATGTGACGAGGGGCGTCCCGGCGGGGAGCAGGTCCTTGAGACGGTCGATCAGGTCGTCGTGGAACGCGTATGCGAGCGCGAACGCCGGAATGATCGAGCCGAGGCAGATGAACAGGCGGTGCCGGAGCTCCGTCAGATGGTCGACGAGGCTCGCTTCCTCGTCGTGGCCGAGGCGCCGCGGCAGCATGCGGGCCATCGCGGGGGGCCGGGGCTAGGAAACGGTGTCGCGCTCGCGGGCCGGGGTCGCGGGGGTCGACGGTTCCGCGGGCGGCAGCTCCGCCATCTCCTCCACGGGGTCGTCGTCCTTGCCGGACACCGATTCCTTGAACTCCCGCATGCCCTTCCCCAGCTGGCGGCCCATCTCCGGGAGCCGCTTCGGCCCGAAGACGAGGAGGAGGACGAGCAAGAGGATCAGGAGCTCCCAGATGCCGATTCCGAATGGCATGCGAACAGGGTACCACCGCGCTTCCGACGGCCGGGGGACCGTGACCGGAGGTCGACGGGAGGCCTGGTCCGGCTACCATCGGACATGTGAGCGCGCGGGCATCTCGCCTGTGTGCCCCGCCTCATCGACACGCGAACGAAGGATGCTTGTGGGACTGCTCGAGATCACGAACCTGCACGTTGCCCTCGAGGACGGCACCGAGATCGTGAAGGGTGTCGACCTCGCGGTCGACACGAACGAGAAGCACGCGATCATGGGGCCGAACGGCTCGGGCAAGTCCACGCTCGCGTACGCCCTGATGGGACACCCCGCGTACGAGATCACGGAGGGCGACATCCTCCTCGACGGGCAGTCGCTGCTCGAGCTTGGCGCGGACGAGCGCGCCCAGCGAGGCCTCTTCCTCGCGTTCCAGTACCCGCACGCGATCCCCGGAGTGACGGTGACCAGCTTTCTGCGTAGCGCGATCAACGCGAAGCGCAAGGCCGCGAACGACGGCGAGGACGACCCGGTGCCGGTCAAGGAGTTCCGAACGGAGCTCCTCTCGGCGATGGAGCACCTGAAGGTGCCGCGCGAGCTGGCCCAGCGCTACCTGAACGACGGGTTTTCGGGCGGCGAGAAGAAGCGCGTCGAGATCCTCCAGATGGCGATGCTGAAGCCGCGCATCGCGATCCTCGACGAGACCGACTCGGGGCTCGACATCGACGCGCTGCGGATCGTCGCGGAGGGCGTCAACGCGCTCGTCGGGCCCGCCATGGGCGCGCTCGTGATCACGCACTACCAGCGGATCCTCAACTACGTCACGCCGGACCACGTGCACGTGTTCGTCGGCGGACGCGTGGTCGCGTCCGGGGGCGCGGAGCTCGCGCACCGGCTCGAGGCCGAGGGCTACGAGACGTTCATCCCCGCAGGTGTCGCTGTCGAAGCGGAAGGGACGGCATGAGCCAGAGCGAGACCGAGATCATCCGAGACATCCGCTCCGACTACGGCTACGGCTGGCACGTCGACGACATCTCCACGATCTACAAGGCCCCGAAGGGCCTCTCGCACGAGCTGATCGACGTCATCTCGGAGCACAAGTCCGAGCCCGACTGGATGCGGCAGTTCCGCCACAAGTCGCTCGACTACTTCCTCGCGCGCCCGATGCCGTCGTGGGGCGCGGATCTCTCGGGGATCGACTTCGACAACATCCACTACTACGTCAAGCCGACCGAGAAGCAGGCGGACAAGTGGGAGGACCTCCCGGCCGAGATCCTCGACACGTGGGACCGGCTGGGCATCCCCGAGGCGGAGAAGAAGTACCTCGCCGGCGTCGGGGCGCAGTACGAGTCGGAGGTCGTCTACCACAAGCTCCACGAGGACCTCACGCGCAAGGGCGTGATCTTCCTCGACATGGACTCCGGCCTCCGTGAGCACGAGGAGCTTGTGAAGCAGTACTTCTCGACGATCATCCCGCAGAACGACAACAAGTTCGCCGCGCTCAACTCGGCCGTCTGGTCGGGCGGGTCGTTCATCTACGTGCCGCCGGGAGTCTCGATCGAGATGCCCCTTCAGGCCTACTTCCGCATCAACGCGGAGAACATGGGCCAGTTCGAGCGCACGCTGATCATCGTCGACGAGGACGCGTACGTGCACTACGTCGAGGGTTGCACCGCGCCGATCTACTCCTCCGACTCGCTGCATTCGGCGGTCGTCGAGATCGTCGTCAAGAAGGGCGGCCGCTGCCGCTACACGACGATCCAGAACTGGTCGAACAACGTCTACAACCTCGTCACGAAGCGCGCCGTCGCGTACGAGAACGCGACGATGGAGTGGGTCGACGGAAACCTCGGCTCGAAGGTCACGATGAAGTACCCCGCCGTTTGGCTGATGGGCGAGGGCGCCCACGGCGAGGTGCTCTCGATCGCGTTCGCCGGCAAGGGCCAGCACCAGGACGCGGGCGGCAAGGTCGTCCATGTCGCGAAGAACACGACGAGCGTGATCACCTCGAAGTCGATCTCGAAGAACGGCGGGCGCGGCGGCTACCGCGGCCTGCTCGAGGTCGCGAAGGGCGCGACCGGCTCGAAGTCGAAGGTCGTCTGCGACGCGCTGATCCTCGACGAGGAGTCACGCTCGGACACGTACCCGTACATCGACGTGAAGGAGAACGACGTCGACCTCGGGCACGAGGCGACCGTCTCGAAGATCGGCGAGGAGCAGCTCTTCTACCTGATGAGCCGCGGCCTGTCGGAGGCCGAGGCGAGCGCGATGATCGTGTCGGGCTTCGTCGAGCCGATCACGAAGGAGCTGCCGCTCGAGTACGCGGTCGAGATGAACCGCCTCATCCAGCTGCAGATGGAGGGCTCGGTTGGGTAGCCCGGTGACGGGCGTCGACTTCGTCGCCGTCCCGTCGACGGACTGGAAGCGGTCGAGGGCGTTCTACGTCGAGACGCTCGGCCTGCGCCCGGACGAGCACGCACAGGCGGAATTCTGGGTCGGGAGCACGTGCTTCGGCATCTGGGAGCCCGCGACGTTCGGGATCGAGTTCGCGCCGCAGAGGAACGCACATATCGCCCTCTCCGTCGACGACGTCGCCTCAACTCGCACCGAGCTCGAGGCGAAGGGCATCGAGTTCTTTGGCGGGATTCTCGACTCGGGCGTGTGCCACATGGCGTTCTTCAAGGATCCCGACGGCAACGACCTGATGCTCCATCACCGCTACGCACGTCGCTCCGCAGGACGGGCGGACTCGTGAGAAGCGAGCTGGTCGGGCGCTACAACGCGATGTCCTTGCCGACGACGAAGGACGAGCACTGGCGGTTCACCGACCTCAAGGGCTTCGACCCTGACGTTTGGAGCGCCGAAACGGCGGCGCCGGCGGACGTCGCGTCGCTCATCGACCTCGACGTCGCGGTCACCGCAACCATCACCGAGTCGGGCATCTCGGTGTCGGACCGCAGTTCGTCACCAGCTCTCCGCTTCGAGCCACTCACCGACGACCATCCGCTGCTCGGCGGGCTCGTGCAACCGGACGACAAGCTCCGGGCACACAACGCCGCGGTCTGGCAGAACGGCCTCCTCGTCCACGTCGCCGAGGGCGTCGAGGTCGAGAAGCCCTTGTACCTGCGCGTCTCGAGCTCCGTGCCGGGAGGCTCGCTCTTCTGGCGCGTCCTCGTCGTCGCCGAGCCGGGCTCGCGGTTCACCCTCGTCCAGGAGCTGACCTCCACCGACGACGCGCTCGAGTCGTACGTCAACGGCATCGTCGAGGTCGTCGTGCGCGAGGGGGCGAAGGCGGAGATCGTCAACGTCCAGCGTCTTTCCCGGAAGGCATGGCTGTTCGCGTCGTGTCACGCGAGCGTCGGCCGCGACGCGGAGCTCGACTGGGTCGAGGGCGGCTTCGGCTCGGCGAAGGGCAAGGTCTGGATCCAGAACGACCTCGCCGGCCGCGGCGCGACGTCGCGGGTGACCGGCGCCTACTTCGCCGACGGCACCCAGCACCTCGACTACGACACGTACCAGCTCCACGCCGCCCCCGACACGACGAGCGACTTCGCGTTCAAGGGCGCGTTGCGCGACTCGGCGGCCACGGTCTGGCGCGGGATGATTCGGGTCGAGGAGGGCGCGCAGAAGACGAACGCGTACCAGGAGAACCGCAACCTCCTCCTCTCCAAGACGGCGACCGCGAACTCGATCCCGGGGCTCGAGATCCTCGCGAACGACGTACGCTGCACGCACGGCGCGACGCTCTCCCAGGTCGACCGCGAGCAGCTCTTCTACCTGATGGCCCGCGGCCTGCCGCGCGCGGAGGCGGAGCGGCTGATCGTGCGGGGCTTCTTCCAGGACGTGCTCGATCGGATCGAGCTCGCGCCCGTGCGGGAGGCGCTCGGTTCGGCGCTCGAAGCACGGATCCCACAAGCCTGACGTCCGCCCTGACCCGTGGCACGATGGGTGCATGCCCTGTTCCTGCTGCGCGGGCGACTCGTTGGACATCTTCGGGGAGAAGGGCGCGCGCCGCGAGCTGCGGCGGTACCTGCGCAAGGGGCTCGGTGGCGACGACGCGAAGCTGATCGCGGAATGGGCCGAGCAGGGCGGGCTCGACGGCGCGACAGTCGCCGAGGTCGGCGGCGGCATCGGCCAGCTGCAGGTCGAGCTGTTACGGCGAGGCGCCGTCGCCGGCACGGTCGTCGAGGTCGTGCCCGCGTACGCTGCGCCGGCCGCTCAGCTCGCGCGGGCGGCCGAGGTCGACGCGAAGAGCACGTTTCTGCTCGCCGACCTCCTCGAGACGCCGGATGCGCTCGAGCCGGCGGACGTCGTCGTCCTCCGCCGGGTCGTGTGCTGTTCGCCCGACGGTCCTGCGCTGCTTGCTGTCGCAGCCGGCAAGACCCGTCGAACGCTCCTCGCGAGCTATCCGCGCGACCGGTTCCTCACCAGGGCATTCGTGCGCGGGCAGAACGCGCTTCTGGCGCTGATCCATAAGCGGTTCAGGGCCTACGTGCACCCGCCCGACCTGCTCGAACGGGTTCTCGCCGACCACGGGCTGCGCCGCACCCGGACGACACGCGGGGCAGTCTGGGAGACCTCGCAGTTCGAGGTGGGCGGGTCCTGACGGTTTCCTGACATTGCCATGAGGGTCTGTTGACCCGGCCGACCTATGGTCGGGGTCATGCGGCTCTTCGCCATCGTCGGGCTTCTCGTCGCGATCGCCATCCTGCTCTTCTAGGGCGGTCCCCCGGGCGTAGGCTTGCGGGATGGAGGAGATCGGCCTCTTCCCGCTCGGGCTCGTCCTGCTTCCCACGGAGCAGGTCCCCCTCCACATCTTCGAGCCGCGCTACCGCGAGCTGATCGCCGAGTGCCTCGAGGCGGGCGAGCCGTTCGGGCTCGTCTTTGCCGACGACGACGGGCTGCGGAGCGTCGGCACGCTCGCCTCTGTCGTCGAGGTGACCGACCGGTTCGACGACGGGCGGCTGAACGTCGTCGTCGAAGGCGGCGAGCGCTTCCGGCTCGTCGAGCTGACGGACGGGCGGAGCTTCCAAACGGGGACGATCGAGCCGATCGGCGACCTCGTGGACCCGCCGAAGGCCGGCGAGGTCGACCGCGCGGTGGCGATCTTCTCGCGCCTGGTCGAGCTGACCGGTGCGGAGGTGGAACCTCCGGATGTGGACGGCGGGCAGCCGTCCTACGCGATCGCCGCCCGGTTCGAGCTCGGGCCGGAGCTGAAGCTGGAGCTGCTCGAGCAGACGAGCGAGCACCAGCGGCTCGTGCGGCTCTGCGAGATCCTCGAGACCGCCGCCGCCTCGGTCGAGCGCCAGCGGGCGATCGCCGACCTCGCGCAGACGAACGGGCACGCGAAGCCCGGCTGACCGACGGCGCGACTGAGGCCACGGGGCACGCGGCTACGATGGCCGTGATGGCATCGACGGTTGCACCCGTGCTCGATGCGCCCCGGCTGCGCAAGGACTTCGCGGTCTTCGACCAGCTCGTCGACGGCAAGCCCGTCGCGTTCCTCGACTCCGCGGCCTCGACGCAGAAGCCGCGCCAGGTGCTCGACCGGATGCGCGCGTTCTACGAGTACGAGTACGCAAACGTCCATCGGGGCGTCTATCGGCTCGCGGAGCTCGCCACGGAGGGGTTCGAAGGCGCACGCCGGACCGTCGCGTCGTTCCTCAACGCGCCGTCCGAGAAGGAGATCGTCTTCACGCGCAGCGCAACCGAGGCGATCAACCTCGTCGCATACGCCTGGGGTCTCGACAACCTCGGCCCCGGCGATCTCGTGGTGATCACCGAGCTCGAGCACCACTCCAACTTCGTGCCGTGGCAGTTCATCGCGCACCGCACAGGCGCGGGTTTTCGGCATATCCCGATCGACGACCAGGGGGAGCTCCAGCTCGACGCGCTCGAGGGGATCGCGCGCGAGGGGAGCGTCAAGGTCGTCGCGAACAACCTCGTCTCGAACACGCTCGGCACGATCAACCCGGTCCAGGCGCTCGCGACCTGGGCACACGAGCAGGGCGCGATCATGGTCGTCGACGCGGCGCAGGCCGCGCCGCATCGCGTCGTCGACGTCCAGGCGCTCGGCGCCGACTTCGTCGCGGTCTCGTCGCACAAGCTCTGCGGGCCGAGCGGGATCGGCGCGCTCTGGGGCAAGCGGGAGCTGCTCGAGGCGATGAGCCCCTTCAACCTCGGCGGCGAGATGATCCGGTCCGTCGGGCTCGACCGGACGACGTTCAACGAGCTGCCCTACAAGTTCGAGGCCGGCACGCCCGCGATCGGAGAGGCGGTCGGCTTCGGCGCCGCGATCGACTACGTCTCGGCCGTCGGGCTCGACGCCATCGAGCACCACGAGCACGTGCTCGTCGAGCAGACGATGGCCGCGTTCGACGAGCTCCCCTGGATCCGGGTCTTCGGCCCGCCGCCGGAGCGCCGCGCGGGAATCGTCTCGTTCGACGTCGAGGGCATCCATCCGCACGACGTCGCCCAGATCCTCGACTGGGAGGGGATCGCGGTTCGCGCCGGCCATCACTGCACCCAGCCGCTGATGACGCGCCTCGGCGTCGCCGCGACGACCCGTGCGAGCTTCTACCTGTACTCGATCCCGGAGGAGGTCGAGCGGCTCGTCGCAGGGCTCCACAAGGTCAAGGCGTCGCTCGGCTGATGTCGGAGTTCGAGCAGCTCTATCGCGAGGTCATCCTCGATCACTACAAGGCGCCCCGGAACCACGGGGTGCTCGAGCCGCACGACGCGATCGCGGACGGGCAGAACCCGCTCTGCGGTGACGAGATCACGGTGTCGCTCCGGTTCGGCGACGACGACGTGATCGAGGACGTCGGCTTCGAGGGACGGGGCTGCGCGATCAGCCAGGCCGCGACGTCGATGCTGACCGACCTCGTCAAGGGCCGTACCGCGACGGAGGTCGCGACGATGCCGAAGGACGAGCTGCTCGACGAGATCGGGATCCCACTGACGCCGGTCAGGCTCAAGTGCGCGCTCCTCGGGCTCGGCGTGCTCAAGGTGGCCCTGCACCGGGCGAAGGGCACGCCGCTGCCGGAGGAATGGGGCACGTCGTCCGGGGACATCACGCTCGCCTGAGATGGAAATCGAGGCGCTGCCGCTCGAGGAGCTGCCGGACGGGTCGATGCGCCTGATCCCGGGGAACGGCGCGACGATCGGCCTGTACCGGTGTGGTGGGTCGCTCTTCGCGATCGAGGACCGTTGCTCCCACGACGACGGCCCGCTCTGCGAGGGCGAGTGGGACGAGGCGGCGTGCGAGGTCGTGTGCCCACGGCACGGGTCGCGCTTCGACCTCAGGACCGGGGCCGCTCTCTCGCTTCCTGCGTACCTGCCCGTCGAGACCTACCCCGTCCACGTCCGCGAGGACGGGATGGTCATGATCGACCTCGAAGGCGACGGGTAGGCTCGAGCCGTGCTCGACGACCGCGTCCGCGCCGTGCTCGCGCGCCTCGAGGAGGAGGACGACGCGGAGCAGGAGGCAGGGCTTCGACCGTCGGAGCGGTCGCTCGCCGTCGGCCGCGACTCCGGGCGGCTCCTCTTCGCGCTCGTCGCGCCGAACGCCGGCTGCGAGGTCCTGGAGATCGGCGGCTCCCGCGGGTACTCGGCCATCTGGCTCGCCGCTGCGGCGCGGATCCTCGGCGGACGGGTCGTCTCGCTCGAGCAGGAGCCGGTGAAGATCGAGGCCTGGCAGCGGAACATCGCCGAGGCCGGTCTCGAGGAGTGGGCCGAGCTCGTCGAGGGCGATGCGAGGGAGATGCTCCCACAGGTCGGAGACGGCTTCGACGTCGTCTTCATCGACGCGTGGAAGGACGACTACGAGTGGTACTTCGGCGAGGCCCGGACGAAGCTCGACCCTGGCGGCGTCGTCGTTGCCGACAACGTGGACACGAGCCCGGTGGTGAAGGCGTATGCGGAGGCGCGCCAGGCCGACCCCTCGGTTGTCTCGGTGACCGTCCCGATCGGGAACGGGCTCGAGGTCACCACGATCCTGCGCTGACCCGTCACGGCGCGCGGGCCGGCGCCTTGGCAAGGCTCGTGAGGCGCCGCGCGAGATACGCCTCGGTCGAGGCGTAGCGGCGGGTGCCGGCGACGTCGTCGAGCTGCCACGGATCGCGTCGCATGTCGTACAGCTCGCGCCAGCCGTTGTCGTAGGCCACATACAGGAAGCGGCGCGTCCGCACGGCCCGGAAGGGCGGCGGGCCACCCCTGCGTAGCTGACCGGGCCCGCGGTATTCGACGAGGCCGTCGACCCGCCACGACGGGTCCTGCCCGCGGAGGAAGGGGAGGAGGCTCCGGCCGTCCTGCGGGATCCCCGGCCGCACCCCCGCGAGCGCGGCGACGGTCGGAGCGATGTCCACGTTCAGAGCCATGTGGTGGTCGACCGTGCCGTCTCCGGACCGCCAGGGCGTCCGGATCACGAGCGGAAGGTGAATCGACTCCTCGTACGGCCAGATCTTCCCGCCCAGGCGGTGCTCGCCCCACAGGAACCCGTTGTCGCTGAGGTACACGATCACGGTGCTCCGGAGCAGCTGCCGGCGCCTGAGCTCACCCACGAGCCGGCCGACCGAGCGGTCGAGGGAGCGGAGGGTCTCGAGTTGCCGTCCGCGCACCTCGTCGAGGTCGTACGCAGCGCCGCGCGGGGTGAAAGTCCGGACGAAGCGCGACCGCCAGGGCTTGTCCGAGATGTCCGCCTCGTCGAACGCGGGAGACGTCGGCGGCGGCAGCCCGTGGATGCTCTCGCGATCGCGCGGCGCAGGGATCGCGGGAAGGTGGGGCGCGACGGGTGCGAAGTACAGGAAGAACGGCTTTCGCGCGTTGTGCACGAAGTCGACCGCCTTGGACGTGAGCACGGACGTCGAGTAGTCGGCGGGGCCGCGCCCGAAGTCGACCAGGTGGCCGTCCTCGTTGAGCGTGTAGCGGTAGTACCGCTCCTCCGGGACGCTGTCGATCGCGACCCACCGGTCCCACCCGGGCGGTACGTGGTGGTTGCCGTCCAGCGTGTAGCCGTTCAGGTACTTGCCGACGAGTGCGGTTGTGTAGCCCGCGTCGTGGAGCCAGGTCGCGAGCGTCGAGCCCTCGTCGAAGCTCGGGTACCCGGACGGGCCGAAGTTCGCGACGACGCCGGTGTGGTGTGGGTACCGGCCCGTGAGGATGCTCGCCCTCGAGGGACAGCACTCCGACGTGGTCGTGTAGTACCGGTCGAACGTCACGCCCTCGCGGGCGAGGAGCCCGACGTTCCGCATGCGCCGGTTCGCGTCGAACCGCTCGTCGTCGGAGACGATCACGACGACGTTGAGCCGCGGCGTCCCGCTCGGCGACGCAGTAGCGCCGCTCGAGTCGCGGGCGATCCCGAGCGTCAGGGAGAGCGACGCGGCGACCGCCGCCACCAGAGCGCGCCACCGCATGTGGCGACACGGTAGCGCGGCGCACGAGGTTCGGTCTGCCGCACTGGTGCCCCGTCCACCCCCGTTGCTATCGTGCGGCTACCACGGAAAGGAGGTGGTCGGGTGTCAGATTCGTGCAGTACCGGCAGTGGAGGTACCGACGGGTAGAGGCGTGTCCCCGAGACCTACGGGGAATCGCCATAGCCACGCGTAGGGGACTCGCGCTTCGCGCCGCCGACCACCTCTGGTCTGGCAGGAAGCGCCTCTACCAATACGACGTCGGCTACCGAATGCCGAGGGCCGCCCTCATGGGGCGGCCCTCGCATTTCTCAGCCTGCGAGCGTCCATTCGGCTCGCGCCGAACGGACGCCGCAAACACCCTTGGCCCGGCTTCGCCTGGCCAGGTGCACTGCCCTAAACCCGGCTGCCGGCTGCGCCGGCGCCGGAAACCGGCGCTACCACCTGTGTGATCAGGCGTTGGACACCGCGCGCCTGAGCTGCTCGTCGAGCGCGACCCGATCGTCGAGGCCGAGCCGCTGCATCGAGGCGCCGCCGTCCGAGACGACGTTGTCCGGGCCCTCGAGCATGCGGAGCTGATCGAGGGTCAGGAGCGCGGGCGGGATTCGCTCGAACATCGCCGCAGGCCCGCGCGCGAGCCAGAACGGCACGTGGATCGACGGCCGTCGCGTCCCGAGCGCGGACTTGAGGCGACGCCAGAAGTCGCTCCACGTCACCGGATCGGGGCCGCCGAGCTCGACAGGCCCGTTCGAGCCCTCGCCGTCGACCGCGAGACGCACCGCCCGCACGACGTCGTCGATCCAGATCGGCTGCAGGCGCTGCGTGCCGGGGCCGATCACGGGGGTCAACGGGAAGAGGCGCGCGATGCGGACGAAGCGCGGCAGCGCCCCACCGTCGGAGCCGAAGACGAAGCTCGGTCGGAGCACCACGTGGTCGATCCCCGAGCCGCCGACGGCCTGCTCCGCGGCCCACTTCGCGCGAAAGTACGGCACGATCGCGTTCGGCCCGGTGCCCAGAGCGCTCATCAGCACGATGCGGCGGACGTCGCTCTCGCGCGCAGCCTCGACGAGGTTCCCAGTTCCCGCCGCCATCACGCGCTCGAACGTGGCCGGCGTCCCCTCGACGATCGCGACGAGGTGCACGATCGTCCGGACGCCACGCGCCGCCGCGCGGAGCGACGCCGGGTCGGTGACGTCTCCGCGAACGAGCTCGCACGCGGCCCCGTCGAGTGCGGCCGCGCCTCGGGCGGTGCGCACCATCGCTCGCACCCTGACGCCGTTCTCCGCAAGCGCCCGCGTCACGTGCCTCCCAACGAACCCGTTCGCGCCGGTGACGAGGATCACGTGTCGTCCGAGAAGTTCTGCCAGTACCGGCTCGGCGTCGGGCCGCGCTGCCCCTGGTACTTCGAGCCGAGCCCACCCGAGCCGTACGGCGCCTCGGCCGGCTCGGACATCTGGACGAAGGAGAGCTGGCCGATCTTCATCTCCGGGTAGATCGTGATCGGCAGGTTCGCGACGTTGGACAGCTCGAGCGTCACGTGGCCGTCGAAGCCGGGATCGATGAAGCCCGCCGTCGAATGGATCAGCAGGCCGAGCCGGCCGAGCGACGACTTCCCCTCGAGCCTCGCGACCAGGTCGTCGGGAAGCGAGACGCGCTCGAGCGTCGACCCGAGGACGAACTCCCCGGGGTGGAGGATGAACGGGTCGACGCCGTCGACCTCGACGAGCTCCGTGAGCCCGTCCTGCTCGGCCTTCACGTCGATGTAGGGGTACCGAGAGTTCCGAAACACCCGGAACAGTCTGTCGACCCGGACGTCGAGGCTCGACGGCTGCATCAGCTCCGGGTCGTAGGGGTCGATCCCGATGCCGCCGGCCTCGATCAGACGCCGGATGGCCTGGTCGGAGAGCACCATCGCAGCGGATCGTAGACCTCCTCCCGGGACGGCCGCAGGCCCCCGGAGAGACCGCGATTCCCTACACTGCTGGACCCGGTGTCCATGCTGTATCCATCGATGGACCCGAACGAGCGCTTCCGCGCTCGGCGGGGCTCGGCACGACGGCGGAAGCGGCGGCGGCGCGCCGCGATCGCGGCGATCCTGCTGTTTGCCGTGCTCGCGCTCGCAGGCGGCATGACGCTGGCGGGCAAGACGGATCAAAAGAGCTCCACCGGCTACACGGTCGACGTGGCGGACGACGCGGTGGTCGTCGCGTCCCGGCCGCGGCCGCTGCCCGTGGAGGTCCGCGGCGTCCATGTCACCGGCGCCCTCGCCTCGCTGCCCGGGAAGCTCGCCGAGTACGCCTCGCTGAAGAAGGACGGGCTCAACACGATCGAGCTCGACGTCAAGGACGAGGGCGGCGAGATCAGCTTCGCGCCCTCCGGCGTCCCGCTCGCGCGCAAGACCGGAGCGGTGCGGAGCTACTACTCGCCGCGCAAGGTCGCGGAGATGCTCCACCGGAAGGGCCTCTACCTGATCGGCCGCATCGTGGTGTTCCAGGACCCGTACCTCGCCCGTGCGCGTCCTGACCTCGCTGTACGCCGACCTGACGGCTCGATCTGGACGACGTCTGCCGGACTCGCCTGGGTGAACCCCTACGACCGGCGGGTGTGGGACTACAACGTCTCGATCGCGGTGGCCGCGGCGAAGGCCGGCTTCGACGAGATCATGCTCGACTACACGCGCTTCCCGTCCGACGGCGACGTGGCCGGCACCGTGTACCCGGGCCGGACGAAGGTGTCGAAGGGAGAGGTGATCGCCGACTTCGCGGCATACGCGCAACGCCGCCTCGCGCCGCTGGGCGTCCGTGTCTCGACCGCGCTGTTCGGGCTCTCCGCGACGCGGGACATCGGCGTCGGCCAGGTGCCCCGCTGGATCTCGCGTCACGTCGACGACATCCATCCGATGGCGTACCCGGTGCTCTACGGCGGTGGGGAACTCGGCCTCGTCTCGCCCAGCGCCGAGCCCGGGGAGACCGTCTTCAGGACGCTGATCGACTTCAAGCGGCAGGTGCGCGGCAGCCACGCGCAGCTGATCCCGTGGATCCAGGACTGGAACTACAGCCCCGACGCCGTGCTGCAGCAGGTGCGCGCCGCGCGCCTCCAGGGCGCCAAGGGCTACCTGCTCTGGAACGCGAACGGGCTCTATACGAAGCAGGCGCTCGCGCCGCCGCCCTCGTAGCCCCACCCATGCCGGATCCGACGCTCGCGCACGAGGACCGCGGGGCCGGCGCGGCGATCGTCTTCCTCCACGGCCATCCCTTCAGCCGCGCGATGTGGGCGCCTCAGCTCGACGCACTCTCCGACGAGTTCCGCATCGTCGCACCGGACCTGCCCGGCTACGGCGCGTCCCCGCCGCTGGCGCAGATCATGTCGATGCGCCGTCTCGCCGACGAGGTCGTCGCGCTTCTCGACGCGATCGGAGTCGAGCGGGCGACCGTCGTGGGGCTGAGCATGGGCGGCCTCGTGGCGATGGAGCTGGGGCTCGGCAACCCCGATCGCGTTGACGGGCTCGTGCTCGCGGCGACGACCGCAGCGCCGCTGACGGCCGAGGAGGCGGAGCGCCGCCGGGCGACGGCCGCGGAGATCGAGGCGAAGGGCATGCTCGGCCACACGGCGGAGATGCTTCCGCGCCTGTTCGGCTCGGAGGCGGCCCGCGACCCCGCACTCACGGTGCCGATCGCGACGACGATGCTGCGGACCAGCCCGCTCGGTGCGGCCGCCGCTCTGCGAGGGCGTGCGAAGCGACCCGACTACGAGCGGCTGCTCCCCGGCCTCCGTCCGCCAGCGCTCGTGATCGCGGGCGACAGGGACGCCTACTCGACGAAGGAGGTCACCGATCAGCTTGTCGCCGCGCTCCCCGAGCCCGAGGTGCTGGTCATTCCCGGAATCGGACACCTTCCCAACCTCGAGGCACAGGGCGACTTCGACGACGCGGTTCGGCGCTTCGCGCGTCGTGTGTCGGATTAAGGCCCGAGTCGCGTTCGCGTCCACGCGTCGGCGGCGCGCTCGTACCGCGCCCTGTCGTGCAGCCGGTTGGCGCGGTTCTGCCAGAGCTCGAAGATCGCGGGAACGAGCCGGTAGCCGCCCCACCAGCCGGGGAGCGGGACAGCCTCGTCGGCGAAGCGCTCGGCGGCGTTGGCGTAGAGCCGGTCGAGCTCGTCCCTGTCGGCGACCGGCCGTGACTGGGGTGACGCCCACGCGCCGAGGCGGCTTTCGCGCGACCGCGTGTCGAAGTAGGCACGTGCCTCGTCGTCGGACAGGCGCTCCACGCGGCCCTCGACCCGCACCTGCCGCCGGAGCGGCGGGCCCCAGTAGAAGCAGAGCGCGGCGCGCGCGTTCTTCCGGAGCTCCTCGCCTTTACGGCTCTGGTGGTTCGTGTAGACGCGAAGGTCGCCGCTCTCGGCGCCCCGGACGAGCACCATGCGCACCGACGGCCGGCCGTCCGGCGTCGCCGTCGCGAGCGCGGCAGCCTCGGGCTCGTGCAGATCCGCGGCGCGCGCATCTCCGAGCCAGGCGGCGAGAGTGCTCCAGGGGTCCGGATCGAGGGTGTCGAGCCAGGCGTCGCTCACGTGGGGATCCTCTCTGGGGTCTTGGATACGCTGACATCATGGCCGCCACACGGACGATCGAGATCAGAACCGAGATCCCCGGACCGCGGTCGCTCGCGCTCGCGGAGCGCGAGGCACGGGTGGTGGCGGGGCCGCTGCTCGTCCACTTGCCGATCTTTGCGGCGCGGGCGGAAAACGCGACGATCACCGACGTCGACGGCAACGTGTTCGTCGACTTCGCAGGCGGTGTCGGCGTGGTCAACGCCGGCCACGCGCACCCGGCGGTCGTCGAGGCGGTCGCGGAGCAGGCCGCGCGGTTTCTCCACACCGACTACACGGTCGTCCCCTACGAGCCCTTCGTCGAGCTCGCCGAGCGCCTCTGCGGGCTCGCGCCGATCGAGGGTGAGACGCGTGCCGCGTTCTTCAACGCAGGGACCGAGGCCGTCGAGAACGCCGTCAAGCTGGCGCGCCTGCACACCGGCCGCCCCGGCGTGGTCGCGTTCGAGGGCGCGTTCCACGGGCGGACACTGCTCTCGATGACGATGACCTCGAAGTTCCACCCGTACAAGACCGGGATGGGCCCCTACGCGCCCGAGGTCTACCGCGCGCCGTTCCCGAACGCGTACCGCGGGCCGAGCGCCGCCGAGGCTCTGGCGCGGCTCGAGCGGATGTTCGAGGCCGACGTGCCGGCGGAGCGCATCGCGGCGATCGTCTTCGAGCCGCAGCTCGGGGAAGGCGGCTTCGTCCCCGCGCCGCCGGAGTTCGTGATCGGCCTGCGGGCGCTCTGCGACCGGCACGGGATCGTGCTCGTCGCAGACGAGGTTCAGACCGGGTTCGGTCGCACGGGCCGGATGTTCGCGATGGAGCACTTCGACGTCCAGCCCGACCTGATCACCGTCGCGAAGTCGATCGCCGCCGGGCTGCCGCTCTCCGGAGTGATCGGCCGGGCGGAGATCATGGACGGTGCGCACCCGGGCGCGATCGGAGGGACGTACATCGGGAACCCCGTCGCCCAGGCGGCTGCCCTCGCCGTCCTCGACGTGTTCGCGGAGGAGAACCTCGTCGCCCGGGCAGACGTCGTCGGCGAACGGATCCGCGAAGAGATGCTCTCGTGGCAGGCTCGCTGGCCGCGGATCGGCGACGTCCGGGGCCTCGGCGCGATGCTCGCGATCGAGCTCGTGCACGACCCCGAGACGAAGGAGCCCGCGCCGGAGCTCGCGCTGGCGACGATCGACGTCGCCCTCGCACGGGGGCTGATCCTCCTCAAGGCCGGTCTCTACGGAAACTGCATCCGCGTCCTCTGCCCGCTGACGATCGAGGACGCGGTGCTCGACGAGGCGCTCGCGGTGTGGGAAGAGGCGCTTGCCGACGTGCTCGGCTGACGTCGCGCGGTGGGGCGTCGAAGCAAGTTGCAGGTTGTAACCAGCGTGTCCTTGCGGCCACCGTTGTCTGAGCTTGCACCGTTACGGATGCGATGCGCTCGACGGCCGGAGGGCGGCAATCCGCCCGGAGGCAACAAACGGTGACCCGTGCAGCACCCCGAAGGAGGGGCTCGTCGGGGAACCATGTGGTTCCCCGACGTCCTCAGTACTCGAGTGAGCGGCGGCGCTCGTGCCGCTCGAGCGCGAGGCCGATCAGGCGATCGAGCAGCTCCGCGTACTCGATCCCCGACGCCGCGAAGAGGCGCGCGTAGAAGCTCGTCGCCGTGAAGCCCGGGATCGTGTTCAGCTCGTTCATCACGATCTCGCCGTCCGTCTCGCGGACGAAGAAGTCGGCGCGCGCCATCCCCTCGCACGACGTCGCCACGAAGGCGGCGATGGCGAGCTCCCGTGCGCGGTCGTTCTGCGCGTCGCTCAGCACGGGCGGCGGCACGACGAGCTCGGAGCCACCCTCCTCGTACTTGGACGAGTAGTCGTACCAGTCCGCGTTGTGCGCGACGACCTGGCCGGGAAGCGATGCCTCCGGGCTCGGCAGGTTGCCGAGGACGCCGACCTCGATCTCGAGCCCGGGGACGAACTCTTCGACCATCACCTTCTCGTCATGGCGCCGCGCGAGCGCCACCGCCTCTGCCAGCTCGGACTCGTCGCGCACCTTCGAGATCCCGACCGACGAGCCCATGTTCGCCGGCTTGACGAAGACGGGATAGCCGAACGGGTTCTCGACCGGGTCGCCGAGACGGAGGGCGACGTGCTGCGCGACGGGGATGCCCGCGCCGCGCATCAGCGTCTTGAAGACGTCCTTGTCCATGCAGACGGAAGACGCGAGCACGCCCGCGCCGACGTATGCGACGCCGGCCAGCTCGCAGAGGCCCTGGACGGTGCCGTCCTCGCCGAACGGGCCGTGGAGGATCGGCAGCACCACGTCGACGGCGCCGAGCGTCGCCGGGGCCGAGTCGGCCGGAACGGGCAACGTCTCTGCGGTCGTCCGCGCGGGCAGCTCGGCTCGCGCATCACCCGCGGGCAGAGCCCAGCGGCCGTCGCGTCCGATCTCGATCGATCGCACGTCGTAGCGCGCGGGGTCGAGCGCCGCCGCGACGGACGCGGCCGACGCGAGGGAGATGTCGTGCTCGCTCGACCGCCCGCCCGCCAGCACCGCCAGCCGCACCCGGCTGCTCACGGAGGCGGGGGCTGTGTCGTCGTCGGGGAGGTGGTCGTCGGCGGGGGTCGTCGGGGTGGTGGTCGTCGTCGGCGTCGTCGGTGGTCGGCGTGCTCGGGTCGGCGACGTCACGTCCGGCGGCGGCACGAAGGCTCCGACCGTCAGCTTCACGACCGACTTCGGGTCCGCCTGCGCGTTGCCGGCCGGATCCTGGCTGATCACGAGGCCGTCGAGCGCCTCATCGTCCGTCTCCTGCTCGGTCACGCTCGACTTGAAGCCGGCTGCACGCAACGTCGCGCGCGCGTCGGCGACGCTCTGCAGCGAGACGTCGGGGACGGTCGTGGTCTTCGGGCCCTGAGAGACGGAGAGCGTCACGGAAGAGCCGCGCGAGGCGGTCGAGTTGCCGGGCGGATCCTGGTCGACGACCTCTCCGGCCGGTCGATTGCTCTCGACGGCGGCGCGGCCGACCGTGAAGCCCGCGGCCTGCAGCTGCGCGGCGGCCGTGTCGTATGTCTGCCCGATCACCGCAGGAACCGCTACCGGCTTCGGCCCGCTCGACACGTTGACCCGCACAGAGGCGCCCTCGACGACGATCTTGCCCGGGGGTGGATCCTGCGCGGTGACGATGTCGGACTGCTTGTCGGACGGCACCTCGTGGACGTCGGCGTCGAGCCCGAGGCTCGTCAGCTCCTTCACCGCCGTGTCCCGCGACTTGCCGACGAGCGACGGCACGCTCACGTTCTTCTTGCCGCTCGAGACGAGGATCGTGACCATGCTGCCCTTCGGCTGTCGCGAGCCGGCGACGGGCTCCTGCTCGAACACGTAGCCCTTCTGGACGTCGCCGTTCGGCAGGCGGCGCACGTTGGGGTCGAAGCCGTCGCCGACGATCAACGCCACGGACTTCTGCTCGAGGATGCCCTTGTAGTCGTCGACGGCGACCGGCTCGTTGGCGTCGATCTGGTCGCGCACGTTGTCGTAGAACAGCCACGCGCCGATGGACACCGCGATCGCCGCGCCGAGCGCGATGAGCCATGGCCACCACGAGCGGCCGCGGCGCACCTCGCCGTCGTAGGAGCGGTAGCGCTCGTCCCCGCCGACGCCGGCGGGACGCACGGGCGGGGCGACCGCGGTCGCGGCGGTGGTCTCGCCGCGCAGCACCATCGTCGCCGCCTCCTCGGTCTCCGGCACGACGGCCTCGCCCCGCCCGACGAGCTCGAGATCCCGGTCCATCTCCTTCGCGGAGCGGTAGCGCTCGGCAGGCTCCTTCGCGAGCGCGCGAAGCACCACGAGGTCGAGGTCGCGCGGAATCTCGGGCCGGTGGGTGGAAGGCGCCTCGGGGATCTGGGAGAGGTGCTTCATCGCGATCTCGACGGGCGTCTCGCCCGTGAACGGCACCTTCCCGGTGAGGAGCTCGTAGAGCACGATCCCGGTCGAGTAGAGGTCGGAGGACTCGTCGACCGGCGCGCCGCGCGCCTGCTCGGGCGAGAGGTACTGCGCGGTGCCGATGATCGACCCGGCCTCCGTCATCTGGCTCGACCCGGCCCGCGCGATGCCGAAGTCGGCGACCTTCACGCGGCCCTCGTTGTCGACGAGCACGTTGTGGGGCTTGATGTCGCGGTGGACGATGCCGTTGCGGTGCGCGTACCGGAGCGCCGCGAGCACCTGGCGCGCGTAGGAGATCGCGACCGGGATCGGGCACATCCCGCGCGTGACGATCAGCTCCTTGAGCGTTCGCCCCTCGACGTACTCCATCACGATGAAGTAGGAGCCCTCCGCCTCGCCGCGGTCGTGGATCGCGACGACGTTCGGGTGGGAGAGACCGGCGGCGTGCGTTGCCTCGCGCCTGAACCGCTCGACGAACTGGACGTCGTTCGCGTACCGCTCGTGCAGGATCTTGATCGCGACTTTGCGGCCGAGCTCCTGGTCCTCGGCGAGCCAGACGTCCGCCATGCCGCCCGACCCGAGCCTGCGCTCGAGCCGGTAGCGGCCCGCGAAGATCGTGCCCCGTCTTTCGTCCATCGTGGTCATCGGCTCCGAAGGTTAGGGGTTCCCCGTCGGACGCAGGATTGCCTCCATGACGTCGCGCGCGATCGGCGCTGCGGTCACGCCGCCGGTCAGGCTCTGGTTCTCGAGCGCCACCGCGATCGCGACTTCCGGGCGCTGTCCCTCGCGGCCCGCGAAGGCGATGAACCACGTCGTGTTCCGCGCGTCGACGCCCGTTTCCGCCGTCCCTGTCTTGCCGCCCACGCGGTAGCCGGGGATCTGGGCGGCCGTGCCGGTGCCGCCCTGCACGACGCTCACCATCATGTCCTCGATCTCCTTCGCGTTCACCGGGCCGACCGCGCGGCTCAGCCGTTCGCGACGTGTGCGGGAGACGGTCTTCCCCTGCGGGGAGACGACCTTGTCGACGACCCACGGGCGCATCACGATGCCTGCGTTGCCGATCCCGCCCGCGACCATCGCCATCTGCATCGGCGTCACGAGCATGCGCTCTTGCCCGAACGCCATCCGGCCCGCGTCGACGTCCTGGTCGCGCTTCGGGTACCAGAGGTCGTGGTTGCGATACAGGCCGCTCGGGTACCGCTCGTCCTCGGGCGTCTCGAGCGGCGGGCGCTCGTAGAAGCCGAACTTCTTCGCCTGCTCGAGGATCCGCTTGGCGCCGAGCGCCTTGCCGATGTTGCAGAACACCGAGTTCACGGAGTGCTGGAGGCCTTGGGCGAGTGTCAGGTTCCCGAACGGCGCCTCGGTGTCGAAGTTGTTGACGCGCTTCCCGTAGACCGTGCAGTACCCCGGGTCGTAGAACGACGAGTCCGGCCGGAAGCGGTTCGACTCGAGCGCCGCGGCGGTCGTCACGACCTTGAAGGTCGAGCCCGGCGGATAGAGCCCCTGGGTCGTACGGTTGATCAGCGGCGCGGCCGGCCGGCAGTCGGCCGTGATGCGATTGATCTTCCCGAAGTTCTCCTCCACGAGGTTCGGGTTGTAGGTCGGGGAGGAGGCCATCACGAGCACCTTCCCGCTCCGGGGATCGAGCGCGACCACGGCACCGCATGTCGACCCGAGCGCGTCGAGCGCGACCCGCTGCGCATGGAGGTCGAGCGTCGTGACGACCGTGTCGCCGACGATCGGCTTGCCGGAGAGCTCGTGGAGCTGCTGGTCGACGAGGTCGGAGAGCGCGCGGTCGGTACCGGTCAACTCACCGTTGAGCGACTTCTCGAGCCCAGCGCGGCTGCGCGAGATCGTGGAGTAGCCGACGACGCTCGCAGTGAGCGGGCCCTGCGGGTACCGGCGGAAGTAGTAGGTCTTCCCGCCCCGCTTCTCGGCCCGATTCCGTGCGAGGATGCGGCCCGGCGCGAGGATCAGGCCGCGCTTCACCTCGAACTCCGCGACACGCTGGATCTCGTTGTCCTGGCGGGCCGCGAGGCCGGGTCGAGCCCACGTCTGCCAGTACGTCGTCGCCGCGATCAGGACGACGATCAGGCCCATCGCGACCCGAGCGACGCGTGCGAGCTGCGGGTTCATCTCACCGTCACCACCGCGCGGTTCGAGACGAGCAGGAGCAGCGCGACCATTACGAAGTTCGCGACGATGCTCGTGCCCCCGTACGAGATGAACGGCAGCGTGATCCCCGTCAGCGGCACGAGCCGGAGCACGCCGCCGACGATGATGAACGTTTGCAGGGCCAGGCCGAAGCTGAGCCCGGCCGCGAGGAGCTTCGAGAAGCCGTCCTGCGCGGTGAGCGCGACACGCATGCCGCGCGCGACGAGCGCGAGGAAGAGGAGGAGCACGGCCGCGACGCCGATCAGGCCGAGCTCCTGCGCGAGCGCGGAGTAGATGAAGTCGGTCTGCAGGTACGGGATCAGGGGCGTCCCGTCCACGGTCTGGAACGTCCCGTTGCCGATGCCCGTGCCGCCGTAGCCGCCGTTCGCGATCGAGTAGAGGCTCTTGACGAGCTGGTACGAGTCGCAGTTCTGGCGATACTCGAGCGCGCCGTTGATCGCGCAGTAGACCTTGTCGTCCGTCCACGGCTCGAGCCAGACCGTCACACGCTGCTGCACGCGGTCGAGCGCGTTGTAGAGCAGGGTGGCTCCGCCTGCGAAGAGCGCGAGGCCGGCGAGCACGATCGAGAACCGGTTCGTCGCGATGTAGAGCATCGCGAGGAAGATTCCGAAGTTGAGGAGCGCCGAGCCGAGATCGCTCGTCTGGACGAGCACGAGCATCGCACCGCCCCAGATCGCGAGCAGGGGGCCGAAGTCCTTCAGCCGGCCCTGCGCGAGCGCCTCGCGCTTGTCGCGGAGGTAGCCCGCGAGGAAGATGACGAGGAAGATCTTGGCGACCTCGCCGGGCTGGAACTGCAGCGGCCCGATCTCGACCCAGAGGCGCACGCCGTTGATGCGCTGGCCGAGGCCCGGCACCGAGGGGAGGATCAGGAGGACGATCGCCGAGACGCCGAAGAGGTACTTGTAGCGCTCGAGGACACGGTAGTCGTAGCGAAGCCAGACGAGCACGAGGCAGTACGCGGCGACGCCGACGGCGACCCAGACGAGCTGCTTGCGCCCGTCCTCCGGGTCGAGCCGGTAGACGAACGTCAGACCGACCGCACAGAGGAGCGCGGCGAGGGGCAGCAGCGTCGGGTCCGCGTGCGGCACCGTCAGCCGCGTCACGATGTGGGCTGCGACGAAGATGCCCCCGAGGACGATCGCCCAGGGGACCCAGCCGTAGTCGATCGCGCCGGTGGTCTGGAACCACGCGCTCGCGAACGCGGTGGAGGCGACCAGGCCCGCGAGAAGCAGCGTGAGGAGCTCGCGGTTCCGCGTGCTCATCGCACGACGCTCCACCAGAGAGCCACCGCCCCGGCGGCAAGGATCGCGAGCAGGAACAGGAGGGCAGGCCAGCGGCTCCCCTTCCCTGCTCCGTGGTGGCGCACGTCCTCGAGGGTCGGCCCGTCTGGGCCGGTCTCCTCCTCGTCCACGTCGTCGATGCCCGGGACGAGGGTCGGCGGCGGCGCCTCGGCGTCTGCGTCGACGAGCTCGAAGAGCACGACCGTCACGTTGTCCTCGCCGCCCGCCGCGTTCGCCGCCGAGACGAGCGCCTCCGCGGCCTCGCGCGGGGCTGCGCCGGTTGCCTCGAGCACCCGGAGGATCTCGTCGTCGCGCACCATCGCGCTGAGCCCGTCCGAGCAGAGAAGCACGAGGTCGCCGGGCGCGCCGTCGACCGTGAGGGTGTCGACCTCGACGTCGGCGTCCGTGCCGAGCGCGCGGGTGATCACCGACCGATGGGGATGCACCGCTGCCTCGTCCTCGGTGAGCCTGCCGCTTCGCACGAGCTCGCCGACGAGCGAGTGGTCCGTAGTCAGCTGCTCCAGTGACCCGAGCCGGTAGAGATACGCGCGCGAGTCACCGACGTGCGCGATCGTGACGGTCGCCGCGGCCGCGTCGACGACAGCGACCGTCGCCGTCGTCCCCATGCCGGCCACCGCCGGGTCGTGGACGGCGCGCTCGAAGATCCGCGCGTTCGCCGCGCGGACGACGGTCGCGACCCCGTCCTCGCCCTGGACGGCCGCGGCGCCCTCTTCGAAGACGGCTGCGGCGAGCCGGGAGGCGACCTCACCGGCCTGGGCGCCGCCCATCCCGTCTGCGATCGCGAAGAGCGGCGGCTCGCAGACGAACGCGTCCTCGTTCTGACGTCGCTTCCGGCCTGTGTCCGAGAGCCCCGCGGAGCGACCGACGCCGACCTTCATCGGCCCTATGCCTCCACCAGGAGGTCGGTGTGCCCGATCCGGATCACGTCGCCCGGTTGGAGCAGCCGGCGCGTGGTCACCGGGGCGCCGTTCACGAAGGTTCCGTTCGTGGAGCCCGCGTCCTCGACCCAGAGCCCGTCGGCGCGGCTGTCGATCGTCGCGTGGCGGCCCGAGACGGTCGTGTCTCCGTCAAGCCGGATCGCGTTCTCGGCGCCGCGGCCGACCCCGGCCGCGTCGGACAGCTGGATCTCTGTGCCCGCCGCGAGCGCGGGGCTTGCCAGCACACGGACGCGGCGCGGCGATGGGGCGAGTGACGCGCGCAAGGCCGCCGCCTCGGCAGCCGGGATGATGATGCTCTCCTGCGGCGCGCCGGCCGAGAGCCCCCTCGTCGCGGACCTCACCACGAGCCAGACGAAGACGTAGAGCAGGACGAGGAAGCCGACCTTGAGGCCGAGCAGGGTCTCGTCGTTCGTCAGCGCGAGGCTCACGAGCGGCTGCGCCCGAAGACGAGCTCCGTGCCGCCGATCGTGATCCGATCGCCGTCGTCGAGCGCGGTCCGGCGTTGGACCTTGCGGCCGTTCACGTCGGTCCCGTTCGTCGAGCCCAGGTCGACCACCACCCACTCCGACGACCCTTCGCGCACGAGCTCGACATGCCGGCGAGAGACGTTGCCGTCGTCGAGGCGGATATCGCACTCGCGCGAGCGGCCGATCACGACGCGGTCGGTGGTCAGCGGCACTGCGCGCCCGCCGACGGTCAGCGTGACCTGTTCGCGCTTCTCCTCGGGCTCGGGCGTCTCGGGCGGTTCGTCGGGGCGATAGACCATCGTCGCCGCGGGCGCCTCGGCCGAGGGTGGAACCGGGAAGGCCGCCGCCGGCGGCTCGGGCGGAGCGGATATGCGCACGGCCTCGGCTCCGGCCGCCGGCAACTCGTCCGGCTGCGCGACGCGCGTGGCGATCCCGAACTCGCCGAGCGCCAGGTCGACGTCCGTCTCGAGCAGGACGCGCGGCTGCGTCAGCATCGCGTAGCCCTCGCGTCGCGCGTGCTCGACGAGGTACTCCTGCAGCTCGCCGACGAGCGAGCCCTCGTACGCAGCGAACTGCGTGCGGTCGCCGGGTGAGAGATAGACCGTGAACTCGTTCGGCACGTACACGCGCGAGACCGAGACCGAGCGGTTCTCGTCCATCTCCTTGGCGAGCTTGCGGGCAAGCTCCACCGGCTGCACGTGCGTTCTGAACGCACGTCCAAAGACACCTTCGAAGAGGCCCTCGATCCTGGTCTCGATTGCGCGAAGGACGCTCATTCCTCGGGGCGCCTCCCCCGCACGAGTGTAGTGGACGCGTCCGCAAGCACCGTTGTGTGCCCAGCGGCCCTCAGACGCATCGCATCCCTGCGTCCTCGAGCTGCTCGCTCTGAGAACCGCTGGGCACGAACGAGCTCACGGACGCGTCCACTGGCGGCCACGACCTCGGACGAACTCGCGCAGAACGGGCGCCGACACGAGCAGCAGACACAGCAGCAGGGTGCCGAGAACCATCGGCGGCCACGGGATCGAGGGGCTCCACAGCATCACGAGCACCAGCTGGAGAACGCCGAGTGCGGCGATCCCGGCAGGCCCTCGCGCGCGAGCTCGCGGTAGCAGCGCCGCGGTGATCGCGAACGCGAGCGCGGTGGTCGAGATCTGCGGGTGGTCGCGGAGGACGGTCCCGAGGGCCGTCAGGACGGCGGCGGGGTCCTCGCTCTGGGCGACGCCGAGGTCGTGCACCGCCCCGGCCCCCAGGGGCAGATCGTGGCCGGAGAGGGCGGCGAAAGCGGAAGCCGCGTAGACGCCGGCCGCAGCCTGGAGGGCGCGCCGCCAGATGCCGCGCGCGGGCTGGACTGCGAGGGGCAGGAGCGCGATCAGCCCGAATGCCGCGAGCACCGGGCCGGCGAGGAACCCGAGTCCTGCGCGGGCATCGCGCCAGCTCGCCGCGAGCCAGGCGAGCGCGAGCGCTCCGTAGACGACGGCGGCGGCCTGCGAGACGTTGCCGAGTGGAAAGATCGGCGCTGCGAGAGCGATCGCGAGCCCGGCTCGCGGGGCGCGGAGGCTCGTGAGGCCTGCGGCGACCGCGAGCAGCACGAGGAGGGGCGTCGGCCAGAACGGCAGGAGCGAGCCTCCGAGCAGCGTGGCGAACACAGCGGCGCCGGCCGGAATCAGGCGGGGCTTGAGCGGGACGGGCGGCGACGCCGGACGGGTGCGCTTCGCGGGGCGAGGCCGTCGCTGCGCGGCGCGGCCGGGCGTGCGGGCGGGTGCTCCCGAGAGGGCTTCTCGCAGCTCCGTCGCGAGCCGCGCCGCGGGCGGCCGCTTCGCCGGCTCGACGGAGAGGGCAGCGTCGACCGCAGCGAGGAGCCTTCGTGAGAGATCGCCGCGGCGCGCGGAGAGCGGAGGAGCGCCGGACACGATCGTCGACGCGACCTCGGGCAACGGGACGCCCCAGAACGGATGGCTGCCGGCGAGTGCCTCCCAGAGGATCACCCCCACGGCCCAGACGTCGCTCCGCTCGCTCGCCTCGCTCCCGTCCAGGCGCTCGGGCGCGATGTACGCGAGCGTCCCGGGGACGTCGCCGACCGCCGTGAGCGTGTCCGCCTCGTCGAACTGGGCGAGACCGAAGTCGAGGACGCGCGCCGAGAGGCCGTCGCCGTCCTCGACGAGCACGTTCGAGGGCTTCACGTCGCGATGGACGATCCCGTGGCGATGGGCGTGCGCGAGTCCCTCGAGGATCTGAGCCGAGAGCTCGACGGCGGCCGCGTCGTCGAGCTCTCCCGTGCGGATCAGCTCGCGCAGCGTGCGGCCGCGGACGTACTCGTAGGCGATGTACACGTGCCCGTCGTCCGCGCCGAAGTCGTACGCGCGCACGCAGCGCTCGTGGCGCAGGCGCGACGCGGCCTCCATCTCGCGTGCCGCGCGTGCCGCGCGCTTGCCCTCCCGCGGGACGATCTTCAGCGCGACGTCGAGCCCGGTCTGCTCGTCTCGGGCGAGCCAGACCGAGCCGGAGCCGCCGCGACCGAGCGGCCGGAGCGGCCGGTAGCGGTCGAGGACGAGCGTGCGGTCGGGAAGGGCGAAGGCAGCGGAGGGCACCGGTTCAAGTCCCTTCGCCGCGAGAGGGGATCGTCCTCCGCCACCGAAAGTGCCGTACACTCGTCCGCGTCAGGTCGCCCGGCCGAGGGGCCTTTGTCGGGCGGGCGGATCCTGAGCCGGGTGACCATGTGACCGTGCACGACGACGACATCCTCGACTTCGATTTCGTCGACGACGAGACGCGCGAGCTGCCGCCGACACGAACCGGCGGCACGCGACCTCCGGGCGGAGGCCCGCCACCGTCAGGCCCGCGCGGCCCGCGCCGCCCCCAGTTCAGGGCGCCGCAAGGGATGACGCCGATCCTCCGGCTCGCGGGGTTTGTCGGCTTCGCGATCCTGGTCATCGTGCTTCTCGCCGTCTGGGTGCAGGGCTGCGCCGGCGACGACACGCAGACGACGTACGAGAACTACATGGCGGACATCGGCGCCGTCGGGCGCGACTCGCAGAAGATCGGCAACGACCTCGCGACGCTCCTGACCACCCCCGGGCTGACGCAGACCGAGCTCGAGACCCGGCTGGGAGGCCTGATCCAGCAGCAGCAGCTCGACGTCACCCGCGCCCAGGACATCGACGCCCCCGGCCCCCTCACCCCTGCGAACGCGAGCGCGATCGAGGCGCTGAACTTCCGCGTGAATGGGCTTCAGGGTCTGCTCGACACGTTCCGGGCGACGAAGTCGACCGATGACGCGACGGTCGCCGGCGAGCAGCTTTCCGCGCAGGGCGAGCGGCTCGAGGCGAGCGACGTCGTGTGGAAGGACCTCTTCCAGGGCGTCGCGACCGGGACGATGTCGTCGGAAGGGATCCAGGACGTGAAGGCGCCCGCGTCGGTGTTCGTGCAGAACCCCGACCTGTACACGCCGCGCTCGCTGAGCGCGATCTGGCAGCGCGTGCACGGGGCCTCGACGGGCGGCACATCTCCGGGCGCACACGGGAGCGCGCTCGCGTACACGAAGGTGCAGCCGGCCAACATCCAGCTCTCGACGACCAACGAGACGAAGATCGACATCTCGACCGACCTCTCGTTCGAGGTCGGCGTGCAGAACTCCGGCGAGAACCAGGAGGTCGGGGTCAAGGTGACCCTGACGATCCCGGCCCAGCCGACGCCGATCGTGAAGAACGGCACGATCGACGTGATCGACCCGGGTGAGACGAAGATCGTGACGTTCGCCGACTTCCCCGACTTCCCGTTCGGCGAGAACACGACGGTCCAGGTGAGCGTGAAACCGGTTCCGGAGGAGACCAACACCGGCAACAACTCGGCCGAGTATCCGGTCGTGTTCTCCCTCGAGCCGTCGTGAGCCTGGCGCTCGGCGTCGCGATCGCGGGCTGTGTCGTCGCCGCATTGGCGCTGTTCGTCAGCCTCGCGGTCTGGCGGCGGCTGCGCGAGGTGCGTCGCGGGCAGCACGCGATCCTCGGCGGCTCGACCGCGGACGTCGTCGAGTTCGCCGTGTCCCTCCAGGGCAGGATCGACGACCTCCACCGCGCGGTAGACGAGGTCGCCGCAGGGCTGACGCGCGTCGACCGCCGGATCGACGGCGCGGTAACGAATACGTCCGTCGTCCGCTACGACGCCTACGACGACGCGGGCGGCCAGCAGTCGGCCTCGTTCGCGTTTCTCGATGCGCATCGCAGCGGGACGGTGGTCACCGCGATCCAGGGCCGCGACTACGCGCGCGTCTACGTGAAGGAGCTCGAGCGGGGTCGGCCGTCCCTCGCGCTCTCGCCCGAGGAGGCAGAAGCCGTCGAGCGCGCGATGGCTCGCTAGGAACGCGGGGGAATCGCTTTCCGCCACGAGCCCTTCTGCTGCGTCGTTCACGGGTCACCGGTGGCTGGCCTCCCGGCCGGCAAAGCCGGCCTCCGGCCGCGACGGCCACGGCACGAGAGCCGGGACTGCGCTCGCGCCGCTCGCTGCTACATTCGCGCGAGATGCAGCACGTCCTCGTGTTGAACGCCAGTTACGAGCCCCTCAACGTGTGCTCGACGCGGCGCGCGCACGTGCTCGTCTGGAAGGGCAAGGCGGAGGTCGTGGAACGCCTCGACGAGCCGCTCCGCACCGCGACGAACACCTACGTCCGGCCCCACGTGATCCGACTGGTCACGTACGTTCGCGTGCCGCAGTCGGTGAAGCGGCGGATCTCGCGGCGCGCGCTCTTCGCCCGCGACGGCTGGCGCTGCGCGTACTGCGGCGACAGCTCCTCGAGGCTCACGCTCGACCACGTGGTGCCACGCTCGCGCGGCGGCGACTCGGTGTGGGAGAACGTCGTCACCGCATGTGCCGCGTGCAACCTCCGCAAGGCCGACCGCCTCCTCGAGGAGACGCACATGCGCCTGGTCAGACCGCCGCGTGCGCCCGCCCCCGTGCTCTTCATCAGCCTCGCGCTCCACGCCGTGCCGGAGACCTGGCGCCGATACCTCCCCGGGCTCGACGAGGCGTCGCCGGCAACCGCGACCGCCGCCGCCTAGCGACGAGTCACGCCGCGACCGTCTCCCAGCCTTCTTCGCGATCGGCGCGGTAGGAGCCGAAGACGCGGAGCCGCGCCGTCTCTTCGCGCAGCTCTGCGAGCGCCGCGGCGATGTCCTCGTCGAGCGGGTGGCCGCCGAGCACGCAATCGAAACGGTAGTCGAACGGCCTCGTCGGGATCGGACGGGACACGAGCTGGACCATGTCGATGCCCCGGCGCGCCAACGGGCCGATGGCCTGGTGCAGCGCCCCCGGGCGGTGGTGCGTCTCGAACGTCAGCGCCGTGCGCCACTCCCCGTCGCGCCTGTCGAGTCGCGTGTACGGCGCGAGCGCGGCGAAGCGGGTGTACGCAACGTGGTCGCCGACATCGTCGGCGAGGGAGACGAGGCCGTGCATCCGGGCGGCACGCGCGCTCGCGATCGCGGCGACCGCTGGGTCGCCGAGCTCGGCGACGGCCGCCGCAGCGTCCCCCGTCGTCGGGGCGACGACCGCGGTGGCCCACGGCATCGACGCGAGGAGGCCCCGGCACTGGTCGAGGGCGACGGGATGCGAGCGGATCTCGCGCACCTCCTCGAGCGGCACCTGCGCGGGCCCGACGAGGCTGTGGTGGATCGGCAGGATCGCCTCGGCGACGATCGACAGCGCGGAGTCGTAGAGCAGGTCGTGCGTCTCGTTCACCGGGCCGACGAGGGAGCTCTCGATCGGGAGGACGCCGTACGTCGACGTCCCCGACGCCACCACCTCGACGACGTCGGAGAAGGAGGGCTGCGGGACTATGCGGGCGGCGGGGAACAGCCGGTCGCACGCGGCGGCGCTGTGCGCGCCCTCGCGGCCGGGGTAGGCAACGGTGATGTCGTTGGGGGTCACCCTGCTGCCCTTCTACGTCAGCCGGCGAGCCCGCGCAACACCGCGTCGCCCAGCTCGCGTGTGCCTGACGAGCCGCCGAGGTCGGGAGTCGGCGCATCGCGCAACGCGACGTCGACGGCGCGCTCCAGCGCCTCCGCCTCGTCGTCGAGGCCGAGGCCGTGTCGGAGGAGCAGGGCGGTCGAGCGCAGCATCGCAGCCGGGTTCGCGATGCCCTGGCCCGCGATCTGCGGCGCCGAGCCGTGCACGGGCTCGAACAGCCCGGGGCCGTCGTCGCCGAGGGAGGCGGACGCGGCGAGTCCGAGACCGCCGGTCACCGCTGCGGCGATGTCCGACAGGATGTCGCCGAAGGTGTTCTCGGTGAGGACGACGTCGATCGACTCGGGCGCGTTCACCACGGTCATCGCGAACGAGTCGACGAGGGCGTGGTCGAGTGGGATCTCGGGGTACTCGGCGCCGCCGATCTCGGTGACGACGTCGCGCCAGAGGCGCGACGTGTGCATGACGTTCACCTTGTCGACCGACGTGACGCGGCCACCTCGCTCACGGGCGATCGCGAATGCGCGGTGTGCGATGCGCTCGACCTCCGGCCGCGTGTACTCGCACGTGTCGAACCAGGTGCCGTCCTCGCGGGTGCCCTTTGCGCCGAAGTAGAGCCCGCCGACGAGCTCGCGGACGACGATCAGGTCGATCCCGGCTTCGCACGCACGGGCCGGACGGAGGTTCGCATAGACGCCGAGCTCCTTCCGCAGCCCGAGGAGCCCTTGCTCGGGACGCACCGGCTTGCCCTCGAGCTCCGGCAGGCCGACGGCGGCGAGCAGGACGGCGGCGCTCTCGCGGCAGGCGGCGAGCGTCTCGTCGGGCAGCGGCGTCCCCTGAGAGAGGATCGCGCCGCCCCCGAAGGAATGCTCGGCGTGCTCGACCCCGAGGGCGTCGAGGACGCGGATCGCCTCGGCCGCGACCTCGGGCCCGATCCCGTCCCCCGGCAGGACCGCGACCGTCACGCGATCGCGTGTGCGGCCTCGTAGGCCGCGATCGCGTCCTCGTGGTGGAGCGTCAGCGCGATGTCGTCGAGGCCGTTCAGCAGGCTATGCCGGGTGGCCCCGTCGTACTCGAACGGAACCTCGCGCCCGTCGGGCGCGACGACGACGAGGCGCTCGAGGTCGACCGTCATCTCCGACCCTTTGTCGAGGTCGACGGACTCCATCAGGCGATCGATCTCCTCGGCAGGGAGGACGATCGCGAGGAGACCGTTCTTCCCGGCGTTCGTCCGGAAGATGTCCCCGAACGACGGCGCGACGATCGCCCCGAAGCCGTAGTCGGAAAGCGCCCACGCGGCATGCTCGCGCGACGAGCCGCAGCCGAAGTTCCGGCCGGCGAGGAGCACGCTCGCGCCGCTGAACTGCGGGCGGTTCAGCTCGAACTCGGGCCGTTCGGCACCGTCCTCGTCGTACCGCCAGTCGAAGAACGCGAACGGCCCGTAGCCGGTGCGCTCGATCCGCTTGAGGAACTGCTTCGGGATGATCTGGTCCGTGTCGACGTCGGGTCGGTCGAGCACCGCGACGCGGCCGCTCACAGCGCGCACCGGGTTCATGCGGCCACCGGCTCGTGGTCGAGCGTGCGCACGTCGACGAAGTGGCCGTGGAGCGCTGCCGCCGCGGCCATCTGAGGGCTGACGAGGTGCGTGCGCCCGCCGCGGCCCTGGCGCCCCTCGAAGTTCCGGTTCGAGGTCGACGCGCATCGCTCGCCGGGCTGGAGGATGTCGGGGTTCATCCCGAGGCACATCGAGCAGCCGGCGAGGCGCCACTCGAACCCGGCGTCGAGGAAGACGCGGTCGAGGCCCTCCGCCTCGGCCTGTCGGCGGACGGACGCGGAGCCGGGCACGACGAGCGCCTTGACCCGAGCGTCGACCGTGCGGCCCGCGACGACCGCGGCCGCCGCGCGCAGGTCCTCGATCCGCGCGTTCGTGCAGGAGCCGATGAACACGCGGTCGAGCGTGATGTCCTCGATCCGCTGGCCCGGACGTAGGTCCATGTACGCGAGCGCGCGCTCGGCAGCGGCGCGGTCGTCCGCCGAGTCGTACGTCGTCGGGTCGGGCACGCTGCCGGTGACCGGCACGACCATCCCCGGGTTCGTGCCCCACGTGACCTGCGGGACGAGGTCGTCGACGTCGACCACGACATGCGTGTCGTACGTCGCCCCCGGGTCGGATGCGAGCTGGCGCCAGTCCTCGACGGCCCTTTCCCAGTCCGCTCCGCGGGGAGCGTGCTCGCGGCGCTCGAGGTAGGCGAACGTCGTTTCGTCCGGCGCGACCATCCCGGCGCGGGCGCCCCACTCGATCGACATGTTGCAGACCGTCATCCGCTGCTCCATCGAGAGCCCGCGGAGCGCCTCGCCGGCGTACTCGACGGCGTACCCGACGCCCCCGCCGACACCGACCTCGCCGATCGCGCCGAGGATCAGGTCCTTCGCGGTCAGTGCCTCGGGGAGCGCGCCACGGATCTCGAGCAGCATCGTCTTCGGCTTCTGCTGGAGCAGCGTCTGCGTGGCGAGGACGTGCTCGACCTCGGACGTGCCGATGCCGAACGCGAGCGCCCCGAATGCCCCGTGGGTCGAGGTGTGGCTGTCCCCGCACACGATCAGCTTCCCGGGCTGCGTGAGGCCGAGCTCCGGCCCGATCACGTGGACGATCCCCTCGTGCCCCGACCCCGTTCCGTGCAGCGTGATCCCGAACTCCGCGCAGTTCGCGCGGAGGGCGTCGAGCTGGGCGCGCGCGAGGTCGTCGGTGATCGGCCCCGGCAGCGTCGGGACGTTGTGGTCCATCGTCGCGACGGTCAGCTCCGGCCGGCGAACGCGCCGTCCGGCGAGCCGGAGGCCCTCGAACGCCTGGGCCGAGGTCACCTCGTGCACCAGGTGGAGGTCGACGTAGAGCAGCGTCGGCTCGCCGGGCTCCTCGCGCACGACGTGGCGCTCCCAGAGCTTGTCGAAGAGCGTCGACGGCATGGCGTGAAGAGTACGTGGGTCCTTTCGGCTACTCAGCGGCGATCGCGAGCTGCACGTCCTCCGCGCCGAGAAACCGCCGGAGCTCGTCCGCTTCCGCACGGATCCCCGCGACGACGCCCTTCGCGAGACGCTCGAGCGGCGTCACCTCCACGACGAGCCGTTCGCGTCGGCGGGCCTGCTTCCAGGTCGCGGCGACGCGACCGTCGACGAGGACGACAGGGGCGATCCATCCCTGCGCGCGGCTCACCCGGTGTCGATGCTCGTCGGAGACGACGTGGCGCCTGTCGCGGTGCCCGAGGAGATACGAGTCGAAATGCGGAAGGAGGCGCACATGCGGACGCTCGATCCGCGCGCGGGAAAGCTCGTCGACGCTGGCGCGGAGCACCGTTGCCTCCGACCCCTCGACGTCGACCGCGGCCAGCTCGTTCTTCGTACGAGCCCAGATCGCGTCTGCCTCGCGTCGCGTCATGCCGGTCCACATGGCGAAGTCAGTCACGGTGGCCGGGCCGAACGCCACGAGGTAGCGCCGCAGGAGGTGCGTCTCGGCATCCTCCTGCGCCATGTCGTCGTGGCCGGGCACCCACGCGTCGGCGCGCACGAAGGTCGGCTCGCCGTTCCGCGGCGGGCCGTAGCACACGACCCCGCGTGCGGCGGCGAGGTGGAGGAGGTCGACGACGGGGTACGTCAGCCCACCGACGGGGACGGCGGCGACCTTCCCCCGGCTTCCCCAGCCTCCGCCGTGGATGAGCCGCGGCCTACTGCCGAGCGTCCGGCAAACGCGCTCGGCGATCTCGGGGCGCGTCAGCGGCTCGTCGAGAGCCCTGAGCGCCGCCACGATCGCGGCCTCGACGACGCGGGTCGGCACGCCCTTGCCGATGGCCCAGCGGACCTCCTTCTCGGCGCGTCTTGCCGTGCCTCGCACGAACACCGCGACGAGCTCGGACGGGACGACGTGCAGCGTGCGGCGCATGCAGCCGACCTTCACGAGGAGCCGGTCGGCGAGCGCGGTGTCGACCTCTGCGACGGTCAGGTCGCGCCTCCGCGCCGAGAGCGAGATCTGCGCCGCCGAGAGGAGTTGCGCCTGGGCGCCGGCCATGTCTCCGACGACCGTGACGAGCGCCTCCTTCGGTGCCCTGCGCGCGAGATGGTGCCGGCCGAGCCGGAAGGCGGCGACCTGATCGCGCGTCACCGAGGCGGCGGCTCCTCTCGGCATCGCGGCAGCGTACGCCGCGCCTACCCGGCCGCGAGCACGTCGTCGAGGAACGCGTCGGCGTCGGCCGAGATCGCGATCGGCTCGTACGTGAACGAGACCGGGCCGAGCGTCTTCAGCCCGTCGCCGGTGACGAGCAGCACGACGCGGTCGGCGTTCCCGACCTCGCCGGCGGCGACGGCCGCGCGGAGCGCGCCAAGCGTCACCCCGGCCGCGGTCTCGCCGAACACGCCGGTTGTCCGCGCGAGAAGCGCCATGTTCTCGCCGACCTCGTCCTCGGGCACGGCGTGGATCGCGCCGCCCGTCTCGCGCGCGGTGGAGACGGCGAAGTCGCCGTCTGCGGGCGAGCCGATCGCGAGCGACCGCGCAATCGAGTTGGGACGAACGGGTGTCACCGGCGCGCCCTCGCGGAACGCGGTCGCGACCGGCTGGCAGCCCTCGGCCTGCCCCCCGACGAGTCGCGTCGGAGAGCCGTCGACCAGCCCGACCTTCCTCAGCTCGGAGAGCCCCTGCCCGACCTTGTGGAACAGCGCGCCCGAGGCGATCGGGCTCGCGATGACGTCGGGCGTCGACCAGCCGAGCTGCTCGGCGATCTCGTACGCGAGCGTCTTCGAGCCCTCCGCATAGTACGAGCGGAGGTTCACGTTGACGAAGCCCCAGGGCAGCTCGAACGACAGCTCGACGGACAGCCGCGAGCAGTGGTCGTAGTGGCCGTCGACGGCGTAGAGCTTCGGCCCGTACGCAGCCGCCGCGGCGAGCTTCTCGGGCTCGAGGTCCGCCGGCACGAACACCGCGGCCTCGAGACCCTCGGCGGCCGCGCGCGCCGCGACGGCGCCTGCGAGGTTGCCGGTCGAGGAGCACGAGAGGGTCGTCAGCCCGAGCTCCTGCGCCTTCCGGGCGGCGACCGCGACGACGCGGTCCTTGAAGGAGTGGGTGGGGTTCGCCGTGTCGAGCTTCAGCCACAGCTCGCCCACGCCGATCTCCGCAGCCAGGCGCGGAGCAGGGACGAGCGGCGTGAAGCCCGGCGCGAGGCGCGGCTCGTCGGGCGGATCGACGGGGAGGAGCGGCGCGTACCGCCAGAGCGAGAGCGGCCCAGCGCCGATCCGCTCGCGCGTGAACTCCGCGCGGACGCGGTCCCAGTCGTAGACGGGATCGAGGGGGCCGAAGCACCGGGTGCAACTGCCGGTCGCGTCGAGCAGGTGCTCGGTCGCGCAGACCCGACAGGAGAGGGAGAGGGCTGACACGGGGGAAACCTCCTTCGTTCGCTCGACACATCCGTCCGGGTTTGGCACCGTGCCCTCCTAGGAGGGGGGTTGCCGAGGCGTCACAGGGCCGGTCCCTCAGCCTCTCTCGATGTGGAGCGGGACGAATCCCGCGCCGTGTCACAGCCTACACACGAAGCGGCCGGCCGCCATCCCCGGAAGTTGACAGCGCCGACCGGCGCGGCGTAGTGTCGCTGACATGTCACGTCCGCTCGTGACGCACGGGGAGGGAGCCACGACGCGGGTGGGTCGTATGCTCGCCGCGCTCGCAGTCGTGGCCATGGCCGCGGCGACCGCCGTCTTCGCCGCCTCCGCGGCACCGCCCACCGCACCGGGCGCGAGCGCGAACGGAAACGCGAACGGCCAGCTCGGCCTCGTCGGGATGGACCACGTCGGCATCACCGTTCCCGACATCGACGAGGCGGTCGCCTGGTTCGAGAACGTGATGGGCTGCGTCGCGCCGCTGACCTTCGGGCCGTTCTCCGGCATCCAGGACCTGCTCGACGTCGACCCGCAGGCGGTGATCCACCAGATCACGATGGTGCGCTGCGGGAGGAGCGCGAACATCGAGCTCTTCGACTACTCGGCGCCGAACCAGCGAACCGACTTCCCGAAGAACTCCGACTGGGCAGGACACCACATCGCGTTCTACGTGACCGACATCGACGCGGCCGTCCAGTACATGGTCTCGCACGGCGCGCAGAAGTTCCTCGGCCCGCTCCCGGTCACCGACGGGCCGGCCGCCGGCCAGTCGATCAACTACTTCAGGACGCCCTTCGGAACGTACATCGAGCTGATCAGCTATCCGAACGGAATGGCCTACGAGCGCGATCCCGGCCGCCCGCTGTGGTCGCCGAAGCGAAACGGGACGACGTCGACGGTGACGAGCGTCCCGGGGCTGCTCGGCATCGACCATGTCGGGATCACGGTGCCGAACGTCGCCGACGCGGTCGCCTGGTTCGAGGACGTCCTCGGCTGCACCTCGCCGCTCGCCTTCGGGCCCTTCTCGGGCGTCGGCGACGTGCTCGACGTCGATCCAGCCGCGGTCGTGGAGCACATCCAGCACGTGCGCTGCGGCGACGGGCCGAGCGTCGAGCTCTTCCAGTACTCGGCGCCCGGCCAGGACCACACGTTCCGCCTGAACTCGGACTTCGGCGGGAAGCACATCGCCTTCTACGTCCGGCACATCGACAAGGCGGTGGCGCGGCTGGAGGCGCTCGGCGTCGACAAGCTGCTCGGGCCGCTCCCCGTCACGGACGGGCCGGCGGCAGGGCAGACGATCAACTACTTCAGGACGCCGTTCGGGACGTACATCGAGCTGATCAGCTACCCGAAGGGCGAGGCGTACGCGGAGACCGCTCCGATCCCGCTGTGGGATCCCCGCGACAACCGTCCCTGACCTCGGGCCCTCAGGCCGGGACCGTGACTGCGCCCTCGGAGGCCGACCGGACGAGCGACGCGTACTTCGCAAGCGCGCCCGTCGTCACCCTGGGGACGAACGGCGCGAGCTCGCGGAGCCGGGCGGCGAGCTCGTCGTCCGGGACGTCGACGTCGATCGAGCGGCGCTCGACGTCGATCGTGATCGTCTCGCCTTCGCGGACGACGCCGAGCGGCCCGCCGTTCGCAGCCTCCGGGCAGACGTGCCCGACCATGAACCCGTGCGTCGCGCCCGAGAACCGGCCGTCGGTGACGAGCGCCACCTCGTCCGAGAGGCCCTCGCCGACGATCGCTGCGGTCACGTGGAGCATCTCCCGCATACCGGGCCCGCCGACCGGCCCCTCGTAGCGGATCACGACGACGTCGCCCGGCCGGAGCTCCCCGGCCTTCACCGCCGCAAAGGTGTCCTCCTCGGAGTCGAAGACGCGGGCGGGTCCCCGGTGGAGCACCCGGTCGTTGCCCGCGAGCTTCACCACGCACCCGTCCGGGGCGAGGTTCCCGCGGAGGATCGCGAGGCCGCCACGCGGCTTGATCGGTGTCTCGATCGGGACGACGACCTCCTGCCCCTCGGTCTCGGCAACGGACGCCGCGATCTCGCCGAGCGTGCGGCCGTCGACATTGAGGGTCTCGGGATCGACGAGTCCCGCCTTCACCAGCTCTCGCGCGACGAGCGCGACGCCGCCGGCGGCATGGACGTCGGTCGCGACGTACCGCCCGAACGGCTTCAGGTCGGCGACGATCGGCGTGCGCGCCGAGATTGCGTCGAAGTCGTCGATCGTGAAGTCGATGTCGAGCTCCTTCGCGATCGCGACGAGGTGGAGGACGCCGTTCGTCGAGCCGCCCGTCGCCGCGATCGACGCGGCTGCGTTGTCGAGCGAGGCCTTGGTGACGATCTGCGATGGACGGACGTCCCGCCGGACGAGGTCGACGACCAGTCGGCCGGCCTGCTCCGAGGCGCCCTCCTTCGAGCGGTCGAGCGCCGGGATGTCGTTCTGCCCCCCCGGGCTGATCCCGAGGAACTCGAGCGCGGTCGCCATGGTGTTCGCGGTGAACTGACCGCCGCACGCGCCGGCGGCGGGGCACGCGACACCCTCGAGCTCGTGCAGCTCCTCGGCGGTGATCTTCCCCGCCGCATACGCGCCGATCTGCTCGTACACGTCCTGGACGGTCACGTCCCGCCCGCGCCAGCGCCCGGGGGCGATCGACCCCGTGTAGAGCACGAGCCCGGGGATGTCGAGGCGCGCGAGCGCCATCACCGCCGCGGGGATCGTCTTGTCGCAGGCGATCAGGCAGACGAGCCCGTCGAACAGGTGACCGCGCGCGACGAGCTCGATCGAGTCGGCGATCGTCTCGCGCGAGACGAGCGAGGCCTTCATGCCCGAGGTTCCCATCGAGACGCCGTCCGAGACCGCGATCGTGTTGAACTCCATCGGCGTCCCGCCGGCCTCGCGGATCCCGCGCTTGACGTGCGGCGCGAGCGCCCGCTGGTTGAGGTTGCACGGCATCGTCTCGATCCAGGTCGTACAGACCCCGATCAGCGGCTTCGCAAGGTCGGCATCGTCGAAGCCGACGGCCTTCAGCATCGCCCGCGCGCCCGCCCGGTCGGGGCCGTCGGTGAGCGCGGCGCTGTGGCGCTTGGCCGGGTCGGAGGGGACGTCGTACGGGGTCGTCACGTCGCAGGACCTCTTTCGATCGGGTTGGACGGGTCGCGGCACCATTCGCTGAACGAGCCGGGGTACAGCCTCGCATCGTCTCGGCCGGCCAGGACGAGCCGGTGGAGGACCGGCGCGGCGCTGACGCCCGAGCCGCAGTAGACGACGAGCTCGGGTGCGTCGAGGACCTCGTCCGGCAGCGGCTCGAGGAAGTATGCGTTGCGCGCGCCGGGGATCCGGCCGGCGACCGGGTCGAGCGGCTCCGTGTCGCCGCGCCACCGCTCGGGCGCGCGGGCGTCGAGCAGCACGAGCCGCGGGTCGTGCAGCCGAGCACGCAGCTCTCCCATCTCCGCGACGTCGTCGTCGCGGACCTGCGCGACGAAGGGCGCACGCGCGACGCGCGGCTCATCCGTCGAGAGCGGCCCTTCGTAGGCGCGGACGTCGAGCGTGCCTGCGTCGTCGTGGCCGAGGTGGCGGAGGAGCCACCAGCAACGGGCCGCCCAGCCCGAGCCGTCGTCGTAGGCGAGCACGAACGTGTCCGGGCCGATCCCCGCGTGCGCGTAGAGCGCCGCGAGCGCGTGCGGGTCGGGCAAAGGATGGCGCCCGCCGTCCGCGGGATCGACGGGCGGGGTCGAGAGCTCCGTCTCGGGGTCGAGGTGGACTGCCGCCGGGAGATGCCCCGCGTCGTACGCCGGGCGAGGGCGGCAGTCGACCAGGCGGATCGTCACAGCGCACCACGTTCGGCCACGCCGAGGGCGAGGACGTCGTCGTCCGGGAAGCGCTCGACGAGCGCGGCGGCGCAGCTCTCCGCGTTGTCCGCCCAGACGATCACGGTCGGGCCGGAGCCGGACAGCGTGGCGCCGCGCGCGCCCGGCGGCGGGACGTCCCGCACCTGCTCGAGCAGTGCAGACGCGCGGTACGGCTCGTGGAGGCGGTCGTCGAGGCCCGCCGCGAAGAGCGTCGCGTCTCCCGCCGTCGCCCCGGCCGCGAGCAGCGCGGCCCGGGCGGCATTCGCTGCCGCGTCCGCGTGCGCGACGGTCGAGGGAAGCGAGCGGCGCGACGCCTCGGTTGAGGTCCGCTCGCGGGGCACGACCGCGACGGCTGCCAGCGGGAGCGCGTCTGCGATCCGCGCGATCCGTCCGTCCCATGTGAGCGTCACGCCGCCGACGAGCGCCGCCGCGAGGTTGTCTGCGTGGCCCTCGAGCGTCCGGCCCGCGGCGAGAAGCTCCTCCGGGTCGGCATCGGGCGAAGCTGCGGCGAGGCCGAGCGCGATCGCCGCGGCCGAGGAGCCGAGCCCGCGCTCGAGCGGGATCCGGTTGGCGAAGCGAAACCGCTTGCCAGTCGGGTCGCCGACGAGCGCGAACGCGCGCACCGCGAGGTTCGTCTCGTCGGCGGGGAGCTCCCCGGCCCCCTCGCCCTCGACCACGACCCCGTCGCCGTCCGTCACCTCGAGCTCGTTCCAGAGGTCGAGCGCGACGGCCACCGAATCGAACCCGGGCCCGAGGTTCGCCGAGGTCGCGGGCGCCCGCACGATCACGGAGTTCGCTGCTGCCTGCGCCGCCCTGCCCCGCCGGCGGCCTCGATCGAGTCGGGGTCCGGTGCGACGAGCGTCGGAGGCGGTGCCAGGCGGTCGGCGGCAGCCGGATCCTTGAGCCCATGGCCCGTGATCGTGACGACGAGTCGGTCGCCCTCGACGTCTCCCCGGAGTACCGCGACGAGGCCGGCCGCGGAGGAGGGCTCGCAGAACAGCCCCTCCTCCTCCGCGAGGGCGCGCCACGCGCGGATGAGCTCGCCGTCGTCGGCCTCGAGCACCCGCGCGCCGGCGGCGCGCACGGAGGCCGCGTGCACGGGATCGCCGATCCGGATTGCCGTCGCGAGCGTGTTCCGGCGATCGGCCGCCTCGACGGAGACGATCGGCGTCTCGAGGCCGAGCTCCGTCAGCGCCTGCGCGTACGAGGACGTGTTGCCGCCACCGCCGTACGGGAGGACGAACGCATCCGGCGCGGCGCCGAGCTCCTCGACGATCTCGAGCACCGCGGTCTTCTGGCCTTCCCGCCGGTGGGGATTCAGCGAGTTGACGAGCACGTGGGCGCCCCGGTCGGCGAGCTCCTGCGCTGCGCGAAGGGCGTCGTCGAAGCTTCCGTCCACCTCGAGGACGGTCGCTCCGAGCATGCGGGTCTGAGCGAGCTTCGCACCTGCGACCGCGCCCTGGGGCGTAAGCACCAGTGCAGGGAGCCCCGCCCGAGCCGCATAGGCCGCCGCGCTGCAGGCGGTGTTCCCGGTCGAGGCGCAGAGGACGGCGGCGGCACCCTGCTCGAGCGCCATCGAGACAGCCACGGTCATCCCGCGATCCTTGTACGAGCCCGTCGGGTTCGACGCCTCCCACTTGAGCCACAGCTCGCGGACCCTCGCGGCGCGCGCAAGCCGTGGCGCCGCGAGAAGTGGCGTCGAGCCCTCGCCGAGCGAGATCACCGGCGTCGACGCGGAGACCGGCAGCCGGTCGCGGAACCGCTCGATGAGGGGAAGGGTCACTCCTGCACTTCTAGACGATTCCGGCGTCGCCGGACTCGTCATGCCCATCCGAGCTCTTCCACACCTCGCTCGGAGACGACGGGGATCGCGTCTGCGCCGCCACGCGACTCGGGGAGCGCGCGGATCGCGGTGAGGGCGTTCTCCACACGACCGGCCGGCGCCTCGTGGGTGACGACATGAAGTGTCGCGTGGCCGTCGACGGGCTGCTGCACGAGGCGCGCGACGGAAACGCCCTCGGCGGCGAGCTCGTGGGCGAGGCGCTCGAGGACGCCGGCTCGGTCGTCGACGGTGAGCCGCAGGTACCAGGGCGACGCGAGGTCGCCCGGCGGCAGTCGTTCGAGCTCGCGCCAGACGGGGTCGTCCTGGAGGAAGCCGGTGCCGCTCGTGCCGACGATCGAGACGAGATCTGCGACGACCGCGCTCGCCGTCTCGATCCCGCCGGCGCCGGGCCCTTCGAGCGTGATCTCGCGGATCGCGTCGCCCTGCAGCATCACGGCGTTGAACGGCCCCTCGACCGCCGCGAGGGGGTGGCGGACGTCGACGAACGCCGGCCCGACCCGCGCGTCGACGCGCCCGTCGGCGAGCGTCGCGCGCGCGAGCAGCTTGACCTTCATGTCGAGCGCTCGCGCCGCCTGGACGTGCTCCTGCGTGAGTCCCTCGATCCCCTGGGTCTCGACCCACTCGAGCGGCACCCGCGAGCCGAACGCGACGGTCGAGAGGATCGCGAGCTTCGCCGCGGCATCGCCTCCACCCACGTCGTCGGATGGGTCGGCCTCCGCGTATCCGAGCTGCTGCGCCTCCGCGAGCGCCTCCTCGTAGCTCCTGCCGTCGCCCATCGCCGAGAGGACGAAGTTCGTCGTCCCATTGACGATGCCGACGACGCGGTGGACGTTCGTCGAGACGAGCGACTCGCGCAGCACCTTGATCACGGGAATCGCTGCGCACACCGACGCCTCGAACCGCAGCTGTGCGCCCGACGTCGCGGCGGCCGCGAACAGCTCCGCGCCGTGGCGCGCGACGAGCTGCTTGTTCGCGGTGACGACGGAGCGGCCGGAGCCGAGGAGCTCGAGCACATACGAGCCGGCCGGCTCGACGCCGCCCATCACCTCCGCGACGATTGCGATCGCGTCGTCCGCGAGAACGTCCACCGGGTCGCTGGTCAGCATTCCGGCGGCGGGCTCGAACCCCCGCTCCTTCTCCGTGTCGCGGACGAGCGCGCGGACGACGCGCAGGCGGTGGCCGGTCGCCCGCTCGATCTCCTCGCCCTGCTCTTCGAGCAGGCGATGGACCGCGGCGCCGACCGTCCCGTAGCCGAGGAGGGCTACGGGAACGTCAACGGACGGCACTCGCGTCCTCGCGGCGCATGAGCGAGCGCAGTTCCTCTCCGACGGTCTCGATCTGCTTGCCGGCGGCCTCGGCACGGCGGCGGTGGAGCTCCGCCTCGCCGTTGTCCATGTCCGCGATCCACGTCTTCGCGAAGGCGCCCGAGCGGATCTCGTCGAGGATCGTCCGCATCTGGTCGCGGACGTGCTCGTCGATGACCCGCGGGCCGCTCAGGTAGTCGCCGAACTCAGCCGTGTCGGAGATCGACCAGCGCATGTGCTGGAGACCGCCCTCCCAGATCAGGTCGACGATCAGCTTCAGCTCGTGGAGGCACTCGTAGTACGCGACCTCGGGCTGGTACCCCGCGCCGACGAGGGTCTCGAAGCCCGCCTGGATCAGCTCGGTGACCCCACCGCAGAGAACGGCCTGCTCGCCGAAGAGGTCGGTCTCGGTCTCCTCGCGGAACGTCGTCTCGAGGATCCCCGCGCGGCCGGCGCCGATCCCGACGGCGTACGCGAGTGCGACGTCACGGGCGCGTCCGGATGCATCCTGCTCGACGGCGATGAGCGCCGGCGTGCCGAGCCCCTCCGTGAACAGGCGCCGCACGACGTGCCCGGGGCCCTTCGGCGCGACCATCACGACGTCGTGGCCCGTGGCGGGCGCGATCCGCCCGTAGAGGACGTTGAACCCGTGGGCGAAGAGCACGGCCGCGTCCGGCTCGAGGTTCGGCTCGACGTGCTCGGAGTAGACCTGCGGCTGGAACTGGTCCGGGAGCAGCAGCGAGACGAGCTGCGCGCCGCGGACGGTCTCGGCGATCGTCCTTACCTCCAGCCCGGCCTCCTCGGCGTCGCTCCACGAGGAGGAGCCCTCGCGCAGGCCGACGACGACGCGAACGCCGGAGTCGTGCAGGTTGAGCGCATGGGCGTGGCCCTGGCTGCCGTAGCCGATCACGGCGACCGTGCCGTCGAGGAGCGAGAGGTCGCCGTCACGGAGGATCGTTGCCATCGGAAGTCCTTTCGGTCGGTCGGAGCCTGGATCGGGTCAGTTGATCGCCGCGAGGCGCCTGGGCATGCGCCGGCGGGCAGCCGCTCGCGGCACGCCGACGCGGCCGGTGCGGACGAGGTCGGTCACACCATACGGCCGGCAGAGCTCGTAGAACGAGTCGATCTCCTCCGGTGTGGAGACGAGCTCGAGCACGACGGCATCCGTCCCGACGTCGAGGAGCCGTCCGCCGAGGGCCTCGGCGGTCGTGACGAGCTCGGCACGTCGCTCGGGCGGCACCGCGACCTTGACGAGCATCAGCTCGCGCTCGACCGCCTCGCCTGCCACGAGCTCGGTGACGCGGAGCACGTCCACGAGCTTGTGGATCTGTTTCTCGATCTGCTCGAGCGAATGCTGTGCGCAGTCGACGCGGAGCGTGATGCAGCTGACGCCCGGGCGCTCGGTCGGGCCGACGGCGAGCGACTCGATGTTGAAGCCGCGTCGCGCGAACATCGTCGTGATGCGCGTGAGGGCGCCGGGCTTGTCCTCGACGATCACGCTGAGGGTGTGCTTCACGATGCCTTCACCTCCTTGACCTCGAGCGTGTCCACGTACTCGATCATGTCGACTGCGGCCGCCCCGGAGGGAATCATCGGGAAACACTGCTCCGCCGGGTCGACACGGCAGTCGACGACCACGGTCTTTCCGAGCCGTAGCGCTTCGTCGAGCGCGGGCTCGAGCTCGGCCTCGGTCGTCACGACCATCCCGACGCCGCCGTACGCCTCGGCCAGCTTCGCGTAGTCCGGGACGCTCGTCGTCAGGTCGACGTGTGAGCGCCGACCCTCGTAGAACATGTCCTGCCATTGGGTGACCATCCCGAGGTAGCCGTTGTTCACGAGGACGACCACGATCGGCAGGTCCGCGACGGCGGCCGTCGCGAGCTCCTGCGCGGTCATCTGGAAGCACCCGTCCCCGTCGACGCACACGACCGTCGCCTCCGGGCGGGCAGCCTTGGCGCCGATCGCCGCGGGGATGCCATATCCCATCGTCCCGAGGCCGCCCGAAGTGATGAAGTTCCGCGGGCGGACGGTCGTCACGTACTGCATTGCCCACATCTGGTGCTGGCCGACCCCGGTCGTGACGATCACGTCGTCGTCGGCGGTGAGCCGCTGCAGCGTCTCCACGACGGTCTGGGGCTTGAGCCACTCGCCGTCCCGGTCGTAGCGGAGCGGAAACTCCTCGCGCCACTCGCGGATCTGCGAGAGCCACGCCTCCGGTGCCGGAGAGCCCTCGGCGCGGTGTCGCGCGACCTCGCGCGCCAGCTCCCCGACCGCCGTCGCGAGCGCCCCGACCACGGGGATGTCGGCGTCGCGCAGCTTCGAGATCTCGGCCGCGTCGACGTCGAGGTGGACGACCGTCGCGCCCGGCGCGAAGGCGGAGAGCTTGCCCGTCACGCGGTCGTCGAAGCGCGCGCCGATCGCGACGAGGACATCGCAGGAGTTGATCGCGAGGTTCGACCACTTCGGGCCGTGCATCCCCGGCCAGCCGAAGTGGAGCTCGTGGTCCTCGGGGAACGCGCCTTTTCCCATGAGCGTCGTCACGACGGGCAGCGACCCGGCCTCGGCGAGCTCGAGGAGCTCGTCGCAGGCGTCGCCGTTGAGCGTGCCGCCCCCGACGTACAGGACGGGCTTGCGCGCGTTCGCGACGGCACGGCCGGCCTCGCGGATCTGGAGTGGATGCACCTTCGTCGGTGGGCGCCAGCCCGGCAGGTCTAGCTCTCCCGGGAGCTCGACGTCGACGACCCCCTCCTGGATGTCGCGCGGGACGTCGACCACGACGGGGCCACAGCGTCCGGTCCGCGCGACGTGGAAGGCAGCGCGCATGATCGAGGGCAGGTCGCGGCCATCCTGGACGAGCCACGAGTGCTTGACGATCGGCATCGTGATCCCGGTGATGTCGCACTCCTGGAACCCGTCGGTGCCGATCAGCGTCGAGCGGACCTGGCCCGTGATGCAGACGAGCGGGGTCGAGTCCATCCAGGCGTCCGCGATCGGGGTGACGAGGTTCGTCGCCCCCGGGCCGGAGGTCGCGATCGCGACACCGACGTTCCCGGACGCACGCGCATAGCCCTGCGCCATATGGCCTGCGCCCTGCTCGTGGCGCGCGAGGACGTGCCGCACGGTCGTGCCGCGGGCCATCGCGTCGTACGTCGGCATGATCGCCCCGCCAGGGATGCCGAACATCACCTCGACGCCCTCGGCCTCGAGCGCCCGGAGGATCGCGTCTCCGCCTGTCATCCTCACGGCCCGACTCCCAGCGCGAACTCGGTGTCGCGTCGGGCGCTCGGCAGGAGCCCGAGCACGGCGTCGACGAACTCTCGCGTCGTCGCGGCCACACCGGGCGCCGCCACCTCGACGGGCCTCCGCGGACCGCGGAGCGCCGCGGCGAGGCTCTCCTCCAACGCCTGACCGGCCGAGCTGCGGCCGAGCCCCTCGGAGAGCAGCAGCGCGGTTGCCAGCAGCATCGGGCTCGGGTCGGCGACGCCCTGACCCGCGTGGTCGCTCGTCGTGGTGCCGACCGGCGCGAAGAGTCCGGGGCCGTCCTGCGAGAGCCAGCCGGTCGCGACGAGCCTGCGGCGTCCTCCGAGCGCCGGCGCGGCGGCGACGGTGTCGCCGAGCACGCCCTCGGCCACGACCACGCCCGCCGAGCCGGCGCCGAGCCGGCGCAGCGCCTCGAGGAGCGGGACGTGCTCGAGCTCGACACCCGGATGACGGTCGGCGTGGCGCTCCACACGTGCGGCCCAGCCGGCGGAAACCCCGACCGACGTGAGCCGTCCCGAGCGGGCCCGGGCGGCGGCGAGCGCGCGCTCGAGCGTCCAGTCGGCGGCGCCGTCGTCCAGTGGGAGCGAAGGCGATCGCCTCGCCGGCGTCGTCGAGTACCCGCGTCACGCTGGTGCGGAGGTCGAGCGCGGCCTTCACGCCGTCGAGCGCGGGGGCGGAGTCGCCGGTGACGAGCACCGCGTCCGCGGTCGCGGTCGCCTCGCGTGTCATCGTGGGGAGAAGATGGCCCGAGCGGGTCAGGGCCTCGGTGTCGAATGGCGGGTGTAGCTCCTCGACGTCGAAGCCGTGCTCACGCCCGAGGCGGGCGAGCGCACGGCTCGCAGCCGCGGTCACCTCGGGGCCGATCCCGTGCCCGGCGAGGCAGGCGACGACGTACCTGCTGCGGGCGGTCATCTCGGTTTGGGGGTTCGGGGGTGGAAGCTCATCGGGGAAACGCTCCTCTCGCTCGGTGACGCCCGGAGGACGCACCTCTGGTGTGGTCTCGGTGGGTGTCTGCGCCGTCGGGGGCGCGTGAGCGTCATCTCCCCTAGACGGGGAGAATCGCGATGAGCTCGATGCCGACGCCGGTCGAGACCGCGGGGCGCGGTACGAGAAGGTGCGTGGATACGGCGTGGCAGAGCGTCATCGCTGTCTGAGAGTGCCTGTCACGGGGTGGGCCTGTCAACACCCAACCGGCCAGCCGACGCGCCAACGGTCCAGGTCCGGTCCTGGACGTTTCGATTTGCCGTCGGCCGCCGGAATCTCTACCATCGATCATCGATGGTACGTGGAGCGAGGATCTTCGCGAAGGCGACCGCCGCCAAGCCGGGTGGCCCGATTCGCCCGTTCGCGATCGTCGCGCCGTCTCGGCGCTAGCCGGCGACCTCCTCCCGCCTCCGCCCGCTAGCGCACACCACACCAGGCGGGAAGCACCTCTCACTCCGTTCCACGACCCACCCGAAAGGCGGTCACCCCGAGTGCCCACCCCACTCTACGAGCCGACCCGAGAGCGCGACGCCTGCGGTATCGGCCTCGTCGCCGACGCGCGCGGGCGCGCGTCGCGCGAGCTCCTAGACCGGGCGCTGGCGGGACTGGGGGCGGTCGCGCACCGGGGTGCGTGGGCGGCAGACGGCGTCACGGGCGATGGAGCGGGCCTCCTCCTCCCGCTCCATCCCGCCCTCACCGGAGCCGAGGGCGCCGGCGTCGCGATGTGCTTCCTCCGCGAGCCGTGGCTCCGCGGCGTCGTCGAGGAGGCCTGTCGCGCCGAGGGGTTGGAGCCCGCCGGCTGGCGCGAGGTGCCGCACGACGTCAACGCGCTCGGCTCCACCGCCGCCGCGTCGATGCCGCGGATCGTCCAGCTCCTCCTGGCGCCCTGCGCCGAGGACGACGCCGAGCTTCGCGCCTACCGGGCGCGTCGTCGCGCGGAGCTCGTCGACGGCGTCTACGTCGCGTCACTCTCGTTCCGCTCGGTGACGTACAAGGCGCTCTGCGCCGCGACCCAGCTCGCGAGCTTCTACCCCGACCTCGGCAACCCGGAATGGGAGACGGCCTGGGCGATCTTCCACCAGCGGTTCTCGACGAACACCGAGCCGAGCTGGGAGCGGGCGCAGCCGTTCCGGCTCCTCTGCCACAACGGAGAGATCAACACGATCGAGGGCAACGTCGCCTGGACGGAGGCCCGCGAGCGCGCGCTCGGGCTCGACCCGGTCCTCTCGCCCGCGCTCGACGTCTCGGGCTCCGACTCGGCGCTCCTCGACAACGCCGTCGAGCTCCTCGTCCGCTCGGGGGTCGACGTCCGCGAGGCGCTTTCGCGGCTCGTTCCCCCGGCCTGGCAGAACGACCCGCGCATCGACGAGGACGAGCGCGCGATGCGCCGCTACCACGCGATGCTCTCCGAGCCCTGGGACGGGCCTGCGGGGCTCGTGTTCACCGACGGCTCGACGTGCGGTGCGAAGCTCGACCGGAACGGGCTCCGGCCGCTGCGCATCGCCGTCTGCGCCGACGGGCTCGTCACGGTCGCGTCCGAGGCGGGCGCGGTGCCCTTGCCGGAGGGCGTCGCGGTGCGGCGGGCGCGCCTCGCGCCGGGCCAGCTGTTCTCCGTCGACCCCGAACGCGGCGTCCTCTTCGACGGCGAGCTGACGCGCTCGCTCGCCCGCGCGCGGCCGTACGCGCGCTGGGTGTCAGACTCGCTCGTCTTCGGCGAGCAGGGCGAGCCCCTGGCCGTGCCCGAGGAAGACCTCGCCGCGCGTCACGCGCTGCACGGCTACACCCGCGAGGAGCTGAGCTTGATGCTCCGGCCGATCGCGCAGACCGGCCGCGACCCCGTCTATTCGATGGGCGACGACGCGCCGATCGCGCCGCTCGCCGGCCGCGCCCGGCCCCTCGCGTCGTACTTCCGGCAGCGCTTCGCGCAGGTTACGAACCCGGCGATCGACCACGAGCGGGAGCGCGCGGTGATGTCCGTCGCGACGCTTGTCGGCCCACGGGCGCCGATGGACGCGGATGGTCCGCTCGCGTCGCTCGTGGCGCTTCCGTCGTTCCTCGTCACGCCGGACGGGCTCGCGGCGCTCGAGCCCGCGGACGTCGACGCGACCTTCGGCGCGGAGGAGGGTCTCTCGGCCGCGGTGGAACGCCTCGCCGACGCGTGCGCCGATCTCGCCGCAGGGGGTGCGACCGCGGTGTGCATCAGCGACCACGCGGCCGGAGGGTCGCGGGCGGCGATTCCCTCGTTGCTCGCGGTCGCGGCTGCCCACGGGCGGCTGGTCGAGCGTGGTTTGCGAACGGCGTGCTCGCTCCTCGTCTCGAGCGACGAGGCCCGCGACACGCACATGGTCGCGACCCTGCTCGGATACGGCGCGGACGTCATCTGCCCGCGGCTCGCGCTCGAGACGGTCGCCCGGCTGGCAGCGACCGACAAGGTGGGCGGTGACCGCCCGTCGCCCGAGGAGGCACAGGCGCGCCTCCTGCACGCGCTCGAGCATGGCGTGCTCAAGGTGATGTCGAAGGCCGGCATCTCCGACGTGGCGAGCTACCGCGGCGCACGGCTGTTCGAGGCGATCGGGCTCGACCGGCGACTCTGCCGTCGCTTCTTCGGCGGCACACCCTCGGCGATCGGCGGCGTGGGCCTCGAGCGCCTCGAGGCGGACGCGCTCGGACGCCTCGCCGCGAGCGAGGCCGAGAAGCCGGCGCTCGAGAATCCGGGCTTCTACAAGTTCCGCAAGGGCGGCGAGCACCATGCGACCGACCCCGACGTCGTGGCGGGCCTCCAGGAGAGCGTCACGGCGGCGCATGCCTTGATCCGCGCCGTCCGCGGCGACCGCCTCGAGGAATACGACCGCTTCGCCCGGCTCGTCGAGGAGCGGCCCGCGCTCGAGCCGCGGGACCTGCTCGAGCTCGTCCCCACCCGCCCGCCGGTGCCGCTCGACGAGGTCGAGCCCGTCGAGTCGATCGTGCGCCGCTTCTCTGGCGGCGCGATGTCGCACGGCGCGCTTTCCGCCGAGGCCCACGAGACGATCGCGATCGCGATGAACCGCCTCGGCGCCCGATCGAACTCCGGCGAGGGCGGCGAGGACCCGGCCCGTTACCACGACGAGCGCAACTCGAAGATCAAGCAGATCGCTTCCGGGCGGTTCGGTGTCACGGCCGAGTACGCGGTGTCGGCGGACGAGCTCCAGATCAAGGTCGCCCAGGGCTCGAAGCCGGGTGAGGGGGGCCAGATCCCCGCGCACAAGGTGACCGACGAGATCGCCCGCCTGCGGGGCACCTCCCCCGGCGTCGCGCTGATCTCGCCCCCGCCGCACCACGACGTGTACTCGATCGAGGACCTCGCCCAGCTCGTCTTCGACCTGAAGGAGGTCAATCCCGACGCGGACGTCTCGGTAAAGCTCGTCGCGTCCGCGGGCGTCGGCGTCATCGCGGCCGGCGTTGCGAAGGCGCGGGCGGACATCGTCCACGTCGCGGGGGCGGACGGCGGCACGGGCGCGAGCCCGCTCCCGTCGATCAAGCACGCCGGCGCGCCGTGGGAGCTTGGGCTTGCCGAGACACAGCAGGCGCTCGTCGCGAACGGGCTGCGCGGGCGGGTGCGGGTGCGGGTCGACGGCGGCTTCAAGACCGGACGTGACATCGTCGTCGCCGCGCTACTCGGAGCCGACGAGTTCTCGTTCGGCACCGCGCTCCTGCTCGCGGAGGGGTGCCTGATGGTGCGCTCTTGCCACCTCGACACGTGTCCGGTCGGGATCGCGAGCCAGAGGCCGGAGCTGCGCGAGAAGTTCGCGGGCACGCCTGAGATGGTCGAGGCCTACCTCCGCTTCGTTGCCCTCCAGGTGCGCCGCCTCCTCGCGGGCCTCGGCCTGCGCACGCTCGACGAGGCCGTCGGCCGCACGGAGCTCCTACGCCAGCGCCGGACGGGCGATCCCTCCGCCGACGCGCTCGACCTCCGCCGCCTGCTCGTGCGCGCCGGCGCGGGCACCGCGCGGTACGTCGGCGACGCGGTGCCGGACGACCGCGATCGGCTCGGCGCAGTCCTCCACGCGCAGGGCAAGGCGGCGATCAGCGGCGCGCGGCTCGTCGAGCCGGCCTTCGAGATCCGGAACGGCGACCGCGCGGTTGGCGCGCGCCTCGGCGGCGCGATCGCCCGCTCGGTCGGCTCCGGCAGCCCGGCTGGCCGGGTCCGCGCCCGCTTCGAGGGCGCGGCCGGGCAGAGCTTCGGCGCCTTCCTCACCGCGGGCGTCGAGCTCCGCCTCGTCGGCGAGGCGAACGACTACGTCGGGAAGGCGATGTCCGGAGGCCGAATCGTCGTCTCCCCGCCGGTCGAGGACGCGGGCGACCCGTGCCTCGTTGGAAACACCGTGCTGTACGGGGCGACCGGCGGGGAGCTCTTCTGCGCCGGCTCCGCGGGCGAGCGCTTCGCCGTCCGGAACTCCGGCGCGGTCGCGGTGGTCGAGGGCGTCGGCGACCACGCCTGCGAGTACATGACGCGGGGCACCGTCGTCGTGCTCGGACCGCACGGCCGGAACCTCGGGGCGGGCATGACCGGCGGCGAGACGTACCTGCTCGACCCGGACGAGCGCCTCGTGAACCTCGAGCTCGTCGAGCTCGCACCGCTCGAGCGAGACGACCGCGACCGCCTCGTCGGCCTCCTCGAACGGCACGCACGCGCGACGGGGTCTTCACGGGCGGCGGCGCTCCTCGAGCGACTCGAGGACTCGCTGGGCCGCTTCCGCCGGCTCGTGCCGCGCACCGCGCTCGCCGCGGTCGAGCCAGAGGAAGACCGAGCCACCGCCTAAATCACGACTTTATGCATACTATGCGAATGCCCTACGTCAGTCTCGTCGGCGCGGCCGGCTACACCGGCCAGGAGACCCTCGACCGCGTGCTCGGCCATCCGGAGCTCGAGCTCTACGCCGTGGGCTCCGACTCGCTCGCCGGCCAGGACGCGACGGCGCTCGATCCGCGCCTCAATCGGAACGGCGGCAGGCGCGTGCCCCGCCTGATCACGAACGCCGCGGCGCTGGCCTGCGAGGCCGACGTGACGATCCTCTGCCTGCCGCACGGGGATGCGGCCGCGCTCGAGCCGCCCTCCCGGGGTGTCGTGATCGACCTGTCGGGCGCGCATCGGCTCGCCGACCCGGCGCAGTACGACGCCTGGTATGGCTTCACGCACCCCGCGCCCGAGAGGCTCGGCGAGTGGTCGTACGGCCTGCCCGAGCTGTCGCCGCCCGAAGGGCGTCTCGTCGCGAACCCGGGCTGCTACGCGACCGCGGCGCTGCTCGCGCTCGGGCCGCTGGCGCACGCGATCGACCGGGACTCGGTCGTCGTCGATGCGATGTCGGGGATGACCGGCGCCGGCCGCGGCCTGAAGCCGTCCACGCATGCCGGGTTGGTCCTCGAGAACGTCTCGCCCTACCGGGTCGGCGCTCACCAGCACGTGCCCGAGATCGCCCAGGCGCTCGGGTTCCCCGTTTCCTTCACCCCGCACCTCCTGCCGGTCCGGCGAGGGCTCCTCGCCACCTGCAACGTCCGCTCGACCGGCCCGAGCCTGCGCGAGCTGCTCGAGGACCACTACGCCTCGAGCCACGTCGTCCGCGTCCTTCCGGAGGGCGTCGTGCCCGAGCTGTCGCGCGTCCAGCACACGGACGGCGCCGAGATCGGCGTCTTCGAGGATCGCCACACCGACCGGACGATCGTGATCTGCGCCCTCGACAACCTCGGCAAGGGCGCGGCCGGGCAGGCCGTGCAGAACCTGAACCTCCTGTTCGGCTTCGCAGAGACCTCGGGTCTCCGCCTCGAGGGCGTCCTCGTCTGATGTCGGTCACGGCCGCACCCGGATTCGCGGCCGCCGGCGTCAGCGCGGGCATCCGGCCGTCCGGGAAGCCCGATGTCGCGCTCGTGCGCGCGCTCGTGTCCGCCGTCGGCTGCGCGATGTGGACGACGAACCGGGTGCAGGCCGCGCCGGTGACCGTGTCGCGCCGCCACCTCGCTGAGGCTCAGCCCCAGGCCGTCATCGTCAACGCGGGCGTCGCGAACGCCGCCACGGGTCGGGCGGGCGAGGAGGACGCGGAGCACACCGCCGTCCACGTCGCCGCGGCGCTGGGGCTGCGGCCCGCAGAGGTCGTCGTGCTCTCGACCGGGGTGATCGGCCCGCGGCTGCCGCTGGCGAAGCTCCTCGCAGGCGTCGACGAGGCCGCCGTCGCACTCTCCCCCGACGGCGGCCCGCCGGCGGCCGAGGCGATCCTCACGACGGACAACGGGCCGAAGACCGCGCTGGCCTCGCACGATGGCTTCACGGTCGGCGGGATGGCGAAGGGTGCCGGGATGATCCACCCGCGGCTCGCGACGATGCTTGCGGTCGTCACCACCGACTACCCGCTCTCCGCGGGTGAGGCGGACGGATTCCTCCGACCTGCCGTCGAGCGGACGTTCAACCGGATCTCGGTCGACGGCGACTGCTCGACGAACGACGCGGTCGTCCTCCTCGCCCATCGCGCCGAGGGCGAACGCGATCGCTCTCGGGACACGTCGTTCGCCGCGGCCCTCGAGGACGTGTGCGCCGACCTCTCCCGCCAGATCGTCGCGGACGGGGAGGGCGCGACCGTCGTGCTGGAGATCGTCGTGCGCCGTGCGGCGACCGACGAGGAGGCGCGGGCGATCGCGCTCCGCGTGGCGACGTCGCCGCTCGTCAAGACTGCTGCGTTCGGGCGTGACCCGAACTGGGGGCGCGTGCTCGCCGCGGCCGGCTCGGCCCCGTGGAACGGCGGTTTCGCGCACCTCGATCCGGAGCGTCTACGCGTGTCCTTCGACGGCACCGCGGTGTTCGAGGACGGCGGCCCGACCGGGCTCGTCCCAACCCTCGAGGGCGCCGACGCACGCATCGAGCTCGATCTCGGCCTCGGCGACGGCGAGTGCGCCTATCTCGCCTCCGACCTCTCGTACGACTACGTCCGGCTCAACGCGGAGTACACGACGTGAGCGGCCTCGTCGTCCTGAAGCTGGGCGGCCGGGTCGCCGCCGATGCGGTGCGCGACGCGCTCGCCGAAGCCGGCGGGGCAGCCGTCGTCGTCCACGGCGCAGGCCCGCAGATCACAGCGGAGCTGGCGCGACGCGGGATCGAGGCGCGGTTCGTCCGTGGGCGACGCGTCACCACCCCGGAGGTGCTCGAGGTCGTACGCGAGTCGCTCGACGCCGTGAGCGCCGAGGTCTGCGCCGCGATCGGCGCCGCCGCGGTGCCGATGCGCGGCGAGGAGGTCGGGCTGCGGGCCCGGCAGGTTCCGTCGCTCGGCCTCGTGGGCGAGCCCGAGCCGTGCGCACCTGCCGCCGTCGTCGATGCGGTCGCCGCGGGTCGCGTGCCGGTGGTCTCGCCGCTGGCCGTCGGCCCCCTGAACGTGAACGCCGACGAGGCAGCGGCGGCGCTCGCAGTCGGCCTCGCCGCCGAGCGGATCCTCTTCGTCAGCGACGTACCGGGCGTCCTCGTCGAGGGGGCGCTCGCGCGCGTGCTGCCGGCAGACGAGGCGGAGGCGGCGCTCGACGCCGGCGCGTTCGAGGGCGGCATCGTTCCCAAGCTCGTGGCGGCGGTGCGCGCCGCCCGAGGCGGCGTCCACGCGTCGATCGGCGCGACGGAGGTGCCGGCATGACCGCCGCCCACAATGCGCTGCCAATGGACGGCGCTCGTGACACTGTGTCACGAGGACTCGACCGCAGCGCCGTTCTCCCGACGTACGCGCGCGCGGATTTGACGATCGTTCGCGGGAAGGGCTGCCGGGTCTGGGACGACGAAGGCCGCGCGTATCTCGACTTCGGCGGCGGGATCGCGGTGACGGGGCTCGGTCACCGGCACCCTGCCGTCACCGCGGCGGCGCACGCCCAGCTCGACGCGCTGTGGCACGCGTCGAATCTCTACTGGACCGAGCCGATGCTGCGGCTCGCCGAGCTCCTCTCCACGCGGGCCGGCGGCGCGCAGGCGTTCTTCTGCAGCTCCGGCGCCGAGGCGAACGAGGCGGCGCTCAAGGTCGCGCGCAAGACGACGGGCAGGACACGGCTTGTGGCGCTCGAGGAGAGCTTCCACGGGAGGACGCTCGGCGCGTTGTCCGTCACCGGCCAGCCCGGCAAGTGGGAGGGCTTCGGCCCGCTCGTCCCGGGTGTGTCGTTCGCCCGCCCGAACGACGTCGAGTCGCTCGAGTCCGCCGTCTCGCCGGGTGCGGAACTTGCGGCGATCGTCCTCGAGCCCGTGCTCGGCGAGGGAGGCATCGTCCCGCTCGAGCCGGGGTTCGTCCAGGCGGCGGCGGAGATCGCGCGGGAGGTCGGCGCGCTGCTCTGGCTCGACGAGGTGCAGACCGGTGTGGGCCGCACGGGGACGTTCTTCGCCTACGAGCAGCTCGGCATCGAGCCCGACCTCGTGACCCTGGCAAAGGGGCTCGGCAACGGGCTACCGATCGGCGCGCTCCTCGCGCGCTCCGGTGCGGCGGACGCGATCGGTCCGGGCGACCACGGCGCGACCTTCGGCGGGAACCCGGTCGCGAGCGCGGCGGCGTGCGCGGTCGTCGAGGCGATCGACGACGCGCTCCTCGCGAACGTCGTCGAGCGTGGAGCCCAGCTCACGGCGGGCCTCGAAGCGCTGCCCGGCGTGACCGACGTGCGCGGCCGAGGGCTGATGGTCGCCGCGGCGCTCGACCGCGAGGTGGGCCCCGTCGTCGACGCATGCCGCGACGAGGGGCTTCTCGTCCTCACCGCCGGGCCCCCGCCGGGCGTGCTTCGGCTCCTGCCGCCGCTCGTGGTCGGCGAGGCCGAGGTCGAGCGGGCGCTCGCGATCCTTCGCGACGTGCTCGTGTGAGCGGGAACCGGGTCAGGCAGCAGGCGATCCTCAGGCTCGTCCGCGACCGCGCGATCTCGACTCAGTCCACGCTCGTCGACGCGCTGCGCGAGGAAGGTCACGACGTGGTGCAGACGACGGTCTCGCGCGACATCCACGACCTCGGCCTCGTAAAGGTGCGCGCGCCCTCCGGGCGCCTGGTCTATGCGGCCCCCGGGGCGGACGACGCCGACCGGCGTCACGCGATCGGCGTCGCGCTCCGGCGCTACGCGACGTCCGTCGAGCGAGCCGGCCCGCTCGTGGTCGTGGCGACCCCGTCGGGCTATGCGAGCGCCCTCGCGCAGGCGATCGACGAGGGCCACCATGCCGGAATCGCCGGCACGATCGCCGGCGACAACACGATCTTCGTCGCCCCGCGCGACGGGACGAGCGTCACGGCGCTCGCCACCGAGCTCCGCGAGCACCTCGAGCGCGACTGACCACTTCGCGAAGTCCGGACGTGGCCTCCGGCCGCTTCGCGACAAGGATGCGGTTTTCGGCCGCGAAGCAGGCCGCTTCAGGGGTGTACCCCGCCGCCAGGCGGGGGGTTTCGCGGCAAGGGATCGGCTTCTGCGGATCCCTTGCTTCGCGACAAGAAAATGAGGCGGCCGCTTGGGGGAGCGGCCGCCTCGGTGGTACTGGGGAGGGTGGGTGCTATCTCATTCGGCGTTCGCCGCAGAACCCTTGCTCCCTCGATCGAGGGATTCCGCCCTAGAACGCGTAGCGCTCTTCCTTCCACGGATCCGCGTCGTTGTGGTACCCGTAGCGCTCCCAGAAGCCCGGTGCGTCCGTCGCGCGAAGCTCGATCGCGCGGAGCCACTTGGCGCTCTTCCAGAAGTAGCGTCCGGGAACCACCAGGCGCAGCGGCCAGCCGTGCTCCGGCGCGAGCGGCTCGCCGTCGGCGTGCGTCACGAGCAGCGCGCCCTCGAGCTCGAGCGCGGAGGCGGGGACGTTCGCGGTGAATCCAGCCTCCGCGTGCGCGATTGCGTAGTGCGCGGACGGCCGCGGGGAGACCCTCTTGCGGATCGTCGACCACGGGACCCCCGTGAACTCGGCGTCGAAGCGGCTCCAGCGGGTAACGCAATGGATGTCCTCGACCACCGTCTCCTTCGGAAGGGCGTCGAGCTCCTCCCAGCTCAGCGTGAGCGGCTCGTCGACCTCCCCGTAGACCCGGAAGTCCCAGCCGGCGAGGTCGGCCGGATAGTCCGGCACGTCTCCCGCGTGGAGCACCGGCCACTTCTCGGTCAGGTACTGGCCTGGCGGTAGCCGGGCCGGGTCGTACCCCGCCTCCTCGACCTTTCGTTCCGCTCTGCTCCTGAACATGCTCGCTACCCTCGTCTCGATGGCCGTCTCGACGTTACAGGCCGCTCCCCGCCCCAGGTCGTTCGTCGCCGTGCGCGGCCCGGACGCCGCCGGCCACCTGAACCGGATGGTCTCCAACGAGGTCGAGGCGATGGCCGTCGGGGAGTCCTGCGAGGCGCTGCTGTTGACACCGAAGGCGCGGATTGTCGCGCCGATGCGCGTGTGGCGGCGCGCCCAGGACGACTTCCTGCTCCTGACCGAGCCCGAGGCGGGCGAACGGCTCGCGCGGGAGCTCCTGCGCGCCCGGTTTGCGGCGAAATGCGAGATCGCGCTCGAGGAGCACCGTTCGGTCCTCGTGCTCGGCGCGGGCGACCTATCCAGTCGTGACGACGCCGTCGCGAACGACGACTACGGGGTTCCGGCCGCCGAGCTCGTCGACGCCGACCCGCCCGACGGAGCCGCGTCGATCGACGAGGCCGAGCTCGAGCGCCTGCGCATCCTCGCGCGGACGCCGCGTCTCGGCCGCGAGCTCGACGACCGCGTGCTGCCGGCCGAGGCAGGTCTCGAGCAGCGCGCGATCAGCTTCACCAAGGGCTGTTACCCGGGGCAGGAGCCCGTGGCGCGCCTCCACTTCCGCGGCCACCCGAACCGGGGACTCCGGGTCGTCGTGCTCGAAGACGGCGAGCTGCCGGCCTACGACGCCGAGCTCGTGCACGACGGCAAGGCCGTCGGGCGGATCACGAGCGCCGCCCGCGACGCCGAGCGCGGCATGGTCGCGCTCGCGTACGTCCGCCGTGAGGTTCCTGCGGACGTCGCGCTCGAGCTGGCGGACGGCCGGGCCGCTCGGACGATCGCCGCCTGACGCCGCTCTGAGGGCGCGAAACATGCGCCCGGCACGATTCGAACGTGCGACCTCTGCCTCCGCAGGGCAGCGCTCTATCCCCTGAGCTACGGGCGCTCGGGAGCGGAAGTGTAGCCGGGGTCCTTCAGCGGGCCGGTTCTAGACTCCCGCCATGCCGCTCTGGTTGTCGGAGGACGACGTCGCAGCGCTCGTCTCGCCCGGCGAGGCCGTGCCGGTGATCGAGGCGTGCTTCCTGCGGATCGCCGCCGCCCAGGTGGAGCTGATGCCGCGCCGGCGGTTCGCGGTCGAGGGCGGGTACTTCGCGGTGATGGCGGCGGCTGACCGCGGGCTCGGCGTAGCCGGGCTCAAGAGCTACACGGTGGTCGACGGGAAGCTCCAGTTCGTCGTCTGCCTGTTCAGCCTCGAGGATGGCTCGCTCACCGCGCTGATCGCGGCCGACCGCCTAGGCCAGGTGCGGACGGGTGCCGCGAGTGGTGTCGCTGCGAAACATCTCGCTCGACCAGACGCGGAGAGCATCGGCCTGATCGGCGCGGGCTGGCAGGCGGAGTCCCAACTGGCAGCGATCCGCGCCGCGGTGCCGACGATCGAGCGGGTCGTCGTCTCCAGCCGGACACGTGAGCGCGCCGGGGCGTTCGCGGAACGCCACGGCGCCGAGGTGGCCGAGAGCCCGGCACGCGCCGGCGGGTGCGACGTCGTCGTGACCGCGACCACCTCGAAGGATCCCGTGCTCCGTGGCGACTGGCTGGCGGACGGCGCACTCGTCTGCGCGATCGGGGCGAACCACGCTACTGCGCGCGAGCTCGACGCCCAGGTGATCGCTCGGGCGACGCTCGTCTGCTGCGACTCGCTCGAGGACGCCCGTCTCGAGTCGGGTGACCTGATCGAGCCCGTCGCCGCCGGGAAGCTCGACTGGCTCGAGGTGCAGGAGCTCCACTCGATCGTCGCCGGGGAGCTGCCGGGTCGGCAGTCGGACGACGACGTGATCGTCTTCAAGTCGAACGGGATCGCGCCGTGGGACGTGGCCATCGGCCACGAAGTCGTGCGGCGGGCGGGGGAGCGGGGAGTCGGCGTCACGTTGTAGGAGCTCGGGTCAGAGGCGCAGCACGACCCTCCCTAGACTGTCCGCGCGTGCCGACCTGTCCCTCCTGTGGCAAGGAGCTTCCGGGCGAGTTTCCGTTCTGCCCCTTCTGCGCCGCGCCTCTGACCCAGCAGCCCGCTGCTTCGGTGCACGAGGAGCGCAAGGTCGTCTCCGTGCTCTTCTGCGATCTCGTCGGCTTCACTGCTGCGTCCGAGGCGGCGGATCCGGAGGACGTCCGCGCCCGGATCCGGCCCTACCACGCCCGCCTGCGACAGGAGATCGAGCGGTACGGCGGCACGGTGGAGAAGTTCATCGGCGACGCCGTGATGGCTGTCTTCGGCGCGCCGGTCGCGCATGAGGACGACGCCGAGCGCGCAGTCCGCGCGGGGCTTCGCATCCTGGAGGCGATCGACGAGCTGAACGAGCAGGATCCGGCGCTCTCGCTGCAAGTGCGGATCGGCGTCAACACGGGCGAGGCGGTGGTCGCTCTCGGCGCACGTCCCGAACAGGGCGAAGGCATCGTCACCGGGGACGTCGTCAACACCGCCGCGCGCCTGCAGGGCGCCGCCCCTGTGAACGGGATCGCCTGCTCCGAGCAGACGTACCGTGCGACGGAGCGCGTCTTCGACTACGAGGAGCTGGCGTCGGTCGCTGTGAAGGGGAAGACGGAGCCGCTGGCGCTGTTCCGCCCGCTCCGTGCCCGAGCCCGCTTCGGCTCGGATGTGACCCGCACCCATGCCGTACCGCTCGTTGGCCGCGAGCTCGAGAAGTCGGCGCTGATCGGCACGTTCGAGCGTTCCTACCAGCAGCGCTCCTGCCAGCTCGTAACGCTGGTGGGCGAGCCGGGGGTGGGAAAGAGCCGGCTGTGCGCGGAGCTCTTCGAGTACGTCGAGGATCGCCCCGGGCTCGTCCGTTGGCGCCAGGGTCGCTGCCTTCCCTACGGCGACGGGATCGCCTTCTGGGCGCTCGGGGAGATCGTCAAGGCAGAGTGCGGCATCCTCGAGTCGGACTCGCCCGACGCGGCGGCCACCAAGCTTCGGCAGGCGCTTCCACCGGACGATCCCGACTGCGCATGGCTCGAGGACCGCCTGCGGCCGCTCGTCGGGGCCGGCGGCGAGCCCGCCTCGCAGGAGGAGTCCTTCACCGCCTGGCGCCGCGCGATCGAGTCCTGGGCAGAGGCGCGGCCGACGATTCTCGTCTTCGAGGACCTCCACTGGGCCGACGACGCGTTGCTCTCCTTCCTCGAGCACCTCGCGGACTGGTCCGACGGGGTGCCGCTGCTGGTTCTCTGCACAGCGCGCCCGGAGCTGTACGAGCGACATCCGACCTTCGGCGCCAATGCGAGGAATGCGCAGCGCATCAACCTCGCTCCGCTGACCGAGGATGAGACCGCCCGCCTCGTCTCGTCGCTGCTCGAGCAGACGGTCCTGCCGGCGGAGACGGAGCGCACGCTTCTCGAGCGCGCGGGCGGAAACCCGCTCTATGCGGAGGAGTTCGTCCGGTTGCTCGCCGACCGGGAGCAGGTGAGCGGCGTGGTCCGCGAGATCCCCGACACCGTGCAGGCGTTGATCGCCGCCCGTCTCGACACGCTCTCGCCCGGGCGGAAGAGCCTCTTGCAGGACGCCTCGGTGGTCGGGAAGGTGTTCTGGTCGGGTGCGCTGGCCGAGCTGGGCGGCGGCGCCCCGCTCGAGGTCGAGCGTGCCCTGCACGAGCTCTCGCGCAAGGAGCTCGTGCGCCCCACACGGATGTCGTCGATGGAGGGAGAGGCCGAGTACGGTTTCTGGCACGCGGTCGTGAGGGACGTCTGCTACGCCCAGATCCCCCGCGTCACGAGGGCCGCCCGCCATGTAGCCGCTGCGGCCTGGATCGAGGACAAGGCCGGCGAACGAGTCGAGGACCTGGCCGAGGTGCTGGCCCACCACTACGTGCAGGCGCGCGAGCTCGTCCTCGCCTCGGGGCAGACGGACCAGGGGGACGAGCTCGGGGCTGCTGCCGTCCGCTATCTCGCTCTGGCAGGCGAACGGGCGCTCGCCCTCGACGTCGACGACGCCGAGGCCACCTTTGCCAGGGCGCTCGCGCTGTGCCCCGCGGCCGATCCGGCGCGCGCGAGCCTGCTCGAGCGCTGGGCTCGCGCGGCGCTACAGCAGGGCCGCTTGCACGAGGCGAGAGCGGCGCTCGAGGACGCGATCGACATCCATCGGCAGAACGGGGACAACGTCGCCCTCGGGAGGACGCTGACCGTGCTCTCGCTGATCCTCGCGCAGCTCGGCGACCCGCGCCGGGGCGAGCCGCTCGCCCAGGCGATCGCGCTCCTGGAGGCCGAGCCGCCCGGGCCCGACCTGGTCGCCGCCTACGGCGAGCTGGCGGGCCGGCACGTCGTCTTCCTCAGCGACTGGCACGGGGCGATCTCCGCTGCCGAGCGCACGCTCGCTCTCGCCGCAGAGCTGCGCCTGCCCGAGCCCGCTCGGGCGCGTGGCTTTCTCGGCACTGCCCGGGCGTCCCTTGGCGAGCGGGACGGCATCGACGACCTGCGACGGGCGATCGTCCTGTCGCTCGAGCAGGGGAGGAGCCGCGACGTCGCGATCTTCCACAACAACCTCGCCGGGATCCTCTGGTTGTACGACGGGCCCGCGGCGGCGCTCGAGGTCGCGCGGGAAGGAGTCGCGTTCTCAGACCGGCGCGGCGTCACCGAGGCCAGACGCCATCTGGCCGCCGAGAGCCTGCTCTACCTGGCGGCGAGCGGCCGTCCCGCAGAGGCGCTCGCGGAGGCAGCGTCGCTTCGAGCCGAGCTCGAAGCGAGCGGGGCTGTCGCACTGATCTACGTGCTGTCGGCGCAGCTGCTCCTGCATGCCGAGCGAGGAGACCCCGAGCTCGGGTCGCCGGATGCGGAGCGCCTCTCGGCGTCTGCGCGCGAGACCACCGAGTTGCAGCTGATCTCCGTCGGCCTCCCGGCCGCTGCGCGCATGCTGCTCGCCCGCGGCCGGCCCGCCGAGGCTGCCCGGCTGCTCGCGGAGCTCGAGCACACGCCGGACATCCGCCGTGACCCCAACTATGCCGCGAGCCTGCCGGCGCTCGTGCGGTGCGCCCTCGGGGTTGGCGACGCTGTCCTGGCGGCTCGGCTCGCGGCGGGCGTGGAGTCGCTCGCGCCACTCCACGAGCACGCGCTCCGCGCCGCATCGGCGCAGCTCGCCGAGACCCGGAATGAGCATGCAGAGGCCGCAGGCCTCTACGCCGACGCTGCCGGGCGGTGGCGGGAGTTCGGAGACGTGCCCGAGCGCGCGTACGCGTTGCTCGGCCAGGGCCGCTGCCTGCAGGTCTTGCGCGATCCCGCCGCCGGCGAGTCGCTCCACGAGGCGCGAGCGCTCTTCGGGTCGCTGGGCTACGGGCCGGCGCTCGCGGAGACGGAGGCGCTGCTCGGAGAGGCGGAGACCGCGGCTACGTCTCCCTGAAGACGATCTCCTGGG
>CAVOSU010000008.1:0-36553 GCA_963698935.1 uncultured Actinomycetes bacterium | reverse complement strand
TGGCGTCGAGTATCCGAGGGAGTTGACGCTGTCCGTCCAGATGACGTGCCCGTCAGCGGCGTCGAGCGTGACGATCTTCCCCGACCGGGAGATGGTGTAGAGCCGCTGCCCATCGGTCGACGGGCTCGCGTAGAAGCTCTCGTAGCGGAACGCGTCGCGCTTCACGTACGTGCTCCACAGCTTCTGCCCGTCTCGCTGGCGGAGGCAGAAGATCGAGCCCGCGTACGTCGTGATGCAGATGCGGCCGTCCGCGAGCGAAGGGCTTGCGTTGATCCGGCCGCCGGTGTCGAAGGCCCAGCGCACGTGGCCGGTGTCGACGTCGACCGCGAACAGACGTCCGTCCGTCGCGCCGAAGTACGCAATGTCACCCGCGATCGCCGGCGATGACTCGACCTTTGCGTGCGTCTCGAGCTGCCAGACGACCTTCCCACTCTTCCGGGTCAGCGCCGTGACCGTCCCGTCCTTCGAGGAGATGATCAGCTTGTCGCCGGCGATCGCGGGGGTCGAGGGCTTCGGCGCGTCGCTGAGCTTCCGCCAGAGCACGTCGCCAGTCGCGGCCTCGATCGCCCACGTGTCGCCCTTGAAGGTGTTCACGTACAGCACCCCGTCGCAGTAGCTCGCCGGGTACTCGATGTAGCCCCTCAGCCCGCGCGCCCAGATCGGCTTCGCCGCCGGGATGCCGAGCTCGATCGCGGGCCGCGCGAGCGTGCGCCGCGGGCCGCCGCCGAACATCGTCCAGCACCGTCGGTCGACCGGCTCGGTCTGCGGCGGCTTCGGCTTCGGGGGCGGGGCCGTCGTCGTCTCGGGCGGGGTCGTCGGCGTCACCACCGTCACGTCGGTCACGTTCGTCTCGAGCGTGCCGCCCGGTGGATGGCGCGTCAGCAGCAGCGCGATCCCCGTGCCGAGCACGACGATGACCGCAGCGGCGAGGATGAGCAGGAGTCGGCGGCGCATGCTGGGTCGGCTCCTCCCGGGCCGACCTCCAGTGTGCCTACGACCCCGGAGCCGGGACCGCGCGTCTCTACAATCGCCCCGGTGGCTCGACGGCTTGCCCCTGCCGCGCTCGTCGCGGCTTTGCTCGTGGCGACGTCGGCCGCCTTCGTCGTCACGGAGAAGCTGAAGCTCACGCGGAACCCGATCGTCGGCCCCACGGTCGACAAGATCTTCTCGCCGTTGTGCGACTGCGGGACCGACACCGCGTCGATCACGTTCCGGCTACGGAAGCCCGACCGCGTGACGGTCGACCTGATCGACTCGAAGGGCGACGTCGTCCGCGAGCTCGCGCGTCGACGGCCGCAAGCGCGCGGCGCGGTCTCGTACATCTGGGATGGACGCGACGCCGAAGGCAGCGTCGTCGACGAGGGCGCGTACCGGCCGCGTGTCCACCTCGAGCAGGCCCGCCGCACGATCGTGATGCCGAACCCGATCCGGGTCGACGTCACGGCTCCCAAGGTCGTCAGCTTCACGGCGCGGCCGCTCGTGATCTCGCCCGACGGCGACGGCCGCTCCGACTACGCCAGGATCCGCTACCGGCTGAGCGAGTCGGCCGTCGTCGAGCTGTACGTCGACGGGACGCGCGCGATCCGCAAGCTCGGCACGAGGCCTCGAGGCACGATGAGCTGGACGGGCACCGCCGGCGGTGAGCAGCTGCCCGAGGGCGTCTACACGCTCCGGCTCGTGGCGCGTGACGTCGCCGGGAACCTCGGGCCGCGCTCGGGCTCTCGTACCGTGCGGATCCGCTTCCTGGAGCTGGGGCGGAACCGCGTCGCGGCGACTCCGGGAGGCAGGTTCGCGATCCTCGTGCTCTCGCAGGCGCGCAGGGTCGAGTGGCGCCTGGGCGGCCGCACCGGGACGGCGCGTCCCGGCACCCTGCATCTTCGCGCGCCGCTCCAACCGGGGCGGTACACGCTCCGGGTCGAGGCGACCGGGCACGTAAAGCGCGCCGCCGTCGTCGTGCGCCAGGCGGCGTCGCCGTGAGCACCGCGGCGCAGGTGGCAGCCGTCGTCGGCGCGGGCGGGCTCGCGGCGCTCCTGCTCGCACCCGGGCGCTGGCAGCGCCTCGCCGGGCTGTGCGCGTGGGGCGCGGGCCTCGGCGTGCTCGGAAGCTACCTCCTGCCCGACCTGAGCACGTCGCGACTCGCCGCAGGCGCGGTCGGCGGGCTCGTTGCCGCCTTCGTCTTCGCCTGGGCGCTCGATCGCTGGCCGTACCTGCTCGCGTTCGCGACCCTCGCCTGCATCCCGCTGCGGATCCCGGTCGACATCGGCAGCGACACGGTCAACCTGCTCCTGCCCCTCTACGCGGTGACCGGCGGTCTCGGTCTCGCGATCGCCTGGTCGCTCCTGAAGGGCGACTCGCGCTCGCGCGAGCTCGGTCCGGTCGCCCTGCCGCTCGCCGCCTTCGTCGGCTGGACGGGGCTCTCGATGCTCTGGACGGGCGACGTCCGGCGCGGCGCGATCTTTCTCGCGGCGTTCGTGCTCCCGTTCGGGGTCGTCGCGATCGGGTTCGCGCGGCTGCCGTGGCGCGGCCGCTGGCTGACCTGGCTCTGGGGAGGGCTCGTCGCGACCGCGCTCCTGTACGCCCTCGTCGGCGGCTACCAGTGGCTCACCCGCGACGTCTTCTGGAATCCGAGCGTGAAGGTCTTCAATGCCTATGCGCCGTTCTTCCGCGTGAACTCCGTGTTCTGGGACCCGTCGGTCTACGGTCGTTACCTCACGGTCGCGGTGCTCGCCTCGCTCGCCGGGATCCTGCTCGGCGGGGTGCGCGGCTGGCGGATGGCGGGGCTGTACGCCGTCGTCGTCGCGACCTGGCTCGGTTTGCTCATCTCCTTCTCGCAGTCGAGCTTCGTCGCGCTCGCCGCCGGAATCGTCGTCGCGGCCTCCGTCGTCTGGGGGCGTCAGGCGCTCGTCGCGCTCGTCGCGCTCGGGCTCGTCACGCTCGCGGTGCTGTTCGCGGTGCCGCAGTTGCGAGACGACCTCGTGGGCAAGTCGCACTCGGGCGTCAACCGCGTCACCTCGGGTCGCGCGAACCTCGTCGGCCAGGGCGTGCGCATCGCGCTCGCGCACCCGGTGATCGGCGTCGGCGCGGGTGGGTTCTCGCGCGAGTACGCGCACCGCCGCGGGATCACGGGCAAGGACCCGAAGCGCGTCGCGTCGCACACCACGCCTGTGACGGTGGGGGCGGAGGAGGGGATCGTCGGTCTCGCCCTGCTCGTTTGGCTCGTCCTCGCAGCCCTCCTCGCGACGCTCACGGGGCTCGGCAAGGGCTTCACCTCGCGCGTCGCGCTCGCGACGGGAATCGTGCTGCTGGCGATCGCCGTGCACAGCCTGTTCTATGCGGCGTTCTTCGAGGATCCGATGACGTGGGCGCTGCTCGGGCTCGTCGGCCTCAGCTCCCGCGTGCCGAAGAAGCCGCCGCACGGACGGGCCGAGATCGCGTCGGAGCCGCCGGCGCCGGCTGTCTCCGAGCCGCCCCGCGCGGAGCACGTCGAGGCTTAGACTCGCCCAGTGCTCACAGGTGTCGAACGGGCGCTCGTGCTCGCGCCGCACACGGACGACGGCGAGTTCGGCTGCGGCGGCACGACTGCGCGCCTCGTCGAGGCGGGCTGCGACGTGCGCTACGTCGCGTTCTCGATCGCGACGCGGTCGCTGCCACCCGGGTTCGCGCCGGACACGCTGGCCCGCGAGGTGCGCGAGGCGACCGCGGAGCTGGGCATCCCCGAGGCGAACCTCACCGTGCACGACTTCGACGTGCGCACGTTCCCGTCGCGTCGCCAGGAGATCCTCGAGCTCCTGGTCGCGCTCTGGGACGAGTGGCGGCCGGACGTCGTCTTCCAGCCGTCGCACCACGACGTCCACCAGGACCACCAGACGATCGCGCAGGAAGGGCTCCGGGCTTTCAAGCGCACGACGATCCTCGGCTACGAGATCCCCTGGAACAACTTCGACTTCTCGTACGGCGCCTATGTCTCGCTCGAGCGGCGCCACGTCGAGCGGAAGGTCGCGGCGGTGCAGCGCTACGCCTCGCAGCAGCACCGGCGCTACGCGGACGAGGAGTACATCTGGAACCTCGCGCGCGTCCACGGGACGAACGTGAACCGCGACTACGCCGAGGTGTTCCAGGTCTACCGCATCGTCGCCTGACGGCGTCTAGCCTGATCCGATGCGGATCGGCGCGATCGGAGCGGGGCTCTGCGTGCTCGCAGGCGTGTGCATGGTCGCGGGCCTCGCCGTCGACCTCGACTCGACGCCGGCGAAGGTCTTCATCGCCGCCGCGGCGTGCCTCTTCGTCCCCGGCGCGCTTCTCACCTACGTCTGGATGCGACAGCGCATCCCGCCACAATGAGCGGCCGCCGGAACGACGCTTGCAACACAGTGTCATTTGGACATCTGGTGAGAACCGGGCGGGGGCTCGCGCTCGTCGCCGGGGTGGCCGGGCTGGCGCTCGCCGGTGGCGCCCGCGCCGCCGCGCCCGTGGTCGTCGTCGACCCGGGCCACGACCGGCTCGCGAACCTCCGCACGGAGCCGATCGGGCCGGGCTCGTCGACGCGCAAGATCTTCGACGGTGGCGGCACCCACGGCGTCGTCACCGGGATTCGCGAGCCCGACCTCACGGTGGCGGTCTCGCTCCGCCTCCGCGAGTTGCTCCGCCGGGCAGGGGTGCGCGTCGTGATGACGAGGACGCGGACGGCCGGCGAGAGCATGGGGAACGTCGCTCGCGCGCGGATCGCGAACCGCGTGCACTCCGCCCTCTTCTTGCGCGTCCACGCCGACGGCGCCGCCTCGAGCGAAGCGCGCGGCACCCACACCCTCACGCCGGCCCTGCGCGCAGGCTGGACGGACGACGTCTACCGCGCCAGCCACCGTGCCGCGCGGCTCGTCCAGACCGAGCTCGTCCAGGCCCTGGGCTTCCCGGATCGCGGCATCCAGGAGCGCTCCGACTACACCGGCTTCAACTGGGCGAACGTCCCCGTGATCCTCGTCGAGCTTGGCTTCATGACGAACCCCGCCGAGGACCGCGCCCTCGCCCGGCCCGCGGTGCGCGAGCGCGCCGCACTCGGGCTCTGCCGCGGGACGCTGCGCTTCCTAGGCCTCGCTCCCAGCCGCTGCGCTGCGTAGAGACGGTCCGTCCCGCGACCGCCTCGCGCACGCTCAGGCCCGGTCGGCGACGCCCTCCACGCCCGCCGTCTCGGCGCAGTGGGCGCAGCAGAACACCGAGCCGTCCGCCTCCATCCCGTGGCCGATCACCCTGCAGCCACAGTGGCCGCAGACGGGCGCGAGCGCATGGATCGCGCACTCGAAGCTGTCGAAGACGTAGGTGCCGCCGAGGTAGGCGATCTCGAGCGGCTTGTCGTAGTCGTTTCCACAGACCTCGCAGATCATCGAGCTCTCCTTCCGTCCTGGTCCGGCGGCGTCCACCTCGCTATGCCCCGATCCGCCCCCGCCCTAACCCTCGCGCCGGCGCACCGAGATTTAGACACACCTAAAGGTCTGCGCTAGGGTTTAGACATGTCTAAACTCACCCGCCGCCGCCTCCTCTGCGCGACCGCACCGCTCGCGGCCGCGCCGCTCGGGATGAAGCTCGTGCTGGACGGCACCGCCGAGGCGGCGCCGCATACGGGCCACGGCGGGCACGCCGCGCACCGGGCGACCGCGTCGCATCTGGGCACCGCGGCCGCGGGGCACGCGGCGATGATCGGCGAGGGCGCTCCGGCAGTCGGCGGGCCGAACGACCTCGACGACCTGCTCTACCCGCCCGCGCCGCTTCCGCACCGGCCTGGTCGAGTGCGTGAGTACACGCTCGTCGCGACCGACGAGGAGATCGAGGTGGCGCCGGGCGTCTTCTTCCCGGCGTGGACGTACAACGGCACCGTACCGGGGCCGGTGATCCGGGCGACCGAGGACGACCTCCTCCGCGTCCGCTTCGTGAACGCCGGTGTACACCCGCACACGATCCACTTCCACGGGATCCACCCGACGGAGATGGACGGCGTCTTCGAGATCGTCGGACCGAACGAGGAGCTGGCGTACGAGTTCCCGGCCCGACCTGCGGGGTTCCACGTGTACCACTGCCACGCGACACCGCTGAAGAAGCACATCCACAAGGGCCTCTACGGTGCGTTCATCGTCGACCCGAAGGTGCCTCGCGAGCCCGCGCGCGAGCTCGTGCTCGTGATGAACGGCTACGACACGGACGGGGACGGCGAGAACAACTTCTACACCGTCAACGGCCGCACGTTCTACTACGCGCGCTACCCGATCCGCGTGCGGCGCGGGGAGCTCGTGCGGGTGTACCTCGCGAACCTCACGGAGTTCGACCTCATCAACTCGTTCCACCTGCACGCGGAGTTCTTCCGCTACCAGCCGACGGGCACCGGCGACCACTGGGAGTACACCGACACCGTGATGCAGTGCCAGGGACAGCGCGGCGTGCTCGAGATCCGTTTCTCGCACGCCGGCACGTTCATGTTCCACGCGCACCAGTCCGAGTTCACCGAGCTCGGCTGGATGGGCTACTTCCAGGTGGAAGCGTAGGTGGAGGCGCGGGCCGAGACCGGCGGCGTCGCGTGGCGCCTGTGGGCTCTCGTCCCGCTCGTGCTCCTCGCGCTCGCAGTGTCGCTCGTCGTCTCGCAGGGCGACCGGGTCGCGGAGCTGGTCGGCGGGAGCCCGCCGCCGGCCGACGAGTTCGACGTGCGTCGCGTCGAGCTCCGGCCCGGCGAGATCCGCGTCCAGGTTCGGAACCCGCAGCGCGACGACCTCACGATCGCCCTCGTCACCGTCGACGACGCGATCGTGCCGTTCACGCTCGACGGCCCGGCGACGCTTGGCCGGCTGCGCTCGAGCACGATCGTCGTGCCGTACGAATGGGTGGAAGGGGAGCCGCTCGCGATCGGCGTCACCAGCTCCACGGGAATCCAGACGACCCACGAGGTCGCCGCGGCAGTGGAGACGCCGGTCGCAAGCGCGCGCGGCGTCCTCGGGTACGGCGCGATCGGCCTGCTCGTCGGCGTCGTTCCCGTCGCGCTCGGCCTTCTCTGGCTGCCGTCGCTCCGCCGCGTCGGCCCCCACTGGCTCGCGGCGTTCATGGCGTTGACCGCGGGCCTGCTGACCTTCCTCGGCGTCGAGGCCCTGTCGGAGGCGCTCGAGCTCCAGGCCGCCGTCCCGGCGGCGCTGGGCGGCACCGGGCTCGTGCTCCTGGGGCTCGCCGCGAGCGCGCTCGGCATGACCTTCCTCTCGACGCGCCTGTCGCGCGGACGAGTCGGCGCGACCGGTCTTGCCCTCGCCCTCCTCGTGGCGATCGGGATCGGGGTGCACAACCTCGGCGAGGGCCTCGCGATCGGGACGTCGTTCGCGACCGGCGAGCTCCAGCTCGGCGCGTTCCTCGTCGTCGGGTTCATGGTGCACAACGTCACCGAGGGCCTCGGGATCGCCGCGCCCGCGTCACGTGCCCACGTGACGGTGTGGCAGCTCGCGGGGCTCGCGCTGATTGCCGGCGCGCCGGCGATCGCCGGCACCTGGATCGGCGGATACGCCTCGAACGACGTGCTCTCGCCGCTCTTCTTCGCGATCGCCGCGGGCGCCGCGCTCCAGGTCGTCGTCGAGGTGGGCCGGTATGTCGCACGCACCGCCCCGGGCGGCCTACGCTCCGGCTGGGCAATGGGCGGATTCCTTGCGGGCATCGCCGCGATGTGGGCGACCGGGCTGCTGGCCGGCTAGTGGAGCCCGTCCGACTGCCGGGCGAGCCCGACGTCCCCCAGCAACAACCGCACGATCGGGAGGCGCCGGTCCATCCGCTCGACGACGTCCTCCCGGGCGAGGCGCGGGTCTTCGAGGCCGCGCAGGAGTCGCTTGTCGGCAGACGTCGTGGCGCGCGCGGCCTCTGGCCCTTCCTCGGGCCGGCCTTCGTCGCCTCCGTCGCGTACGTCGACCCGGGCAACTTCGCGACGAACATGGCGGGCGGGGCGAAGTTCGGCTACCTGCTGCTCTGGGTGATCCTCATGGCGAACCTCATGGGGATGGTGATCCAGTCCCTGAGCGCGAAGCTCGGGATCGCGACCGGGATGAACCTGCCCGAGGTCTGCCGCGAGCGGTACCCGCGCCGGGTCAGCTTCCTGCTCTGGGTCCAGGCGGAGATCATCGCGATGGCGACCGACCTCGCAGAGTTCATCGGGGCGGCGATCGGGCTGAACATCCTGTTCGGCATCCCGCTCTTCCCGGCTGCACTGATCACGAGCGCGGCGGCGTTTGCGATCCTCGCGCTGCAGGCTCGAGGCTTCCGGCGCCTCGAGGCCGTGATCGCGGTGTTCATCGGCGTCATCGTCGTCGCGTTCGCAGCGCAGGTATTCCTTGCCGATCCCGATCCGGCACAGGTCGCCCGCGGCTTCATCCCGGGCTTCGAGGGCTCCGAGAGCGTGCTGCTCGCAGTCGGGATCCTTGGTGCGACCGTGATGCCGCATGTGATCTACCTCCACTCCGCGCTGACGCAGCACCGCGTCGTCGGAGCGACGGAGGAGGAGAAGCGCCGCATCTACCGGTTCGAGCTCGTCGACGTGATGATCGCGATGGGGATCGCAGGCGTCGTCAACATGAGCATGCTGATCATCGCCGCCGCGGTCTTCCACGAGCAGGGCTTGACGGACGTCGGCGACGACCTCGTGCAGGTCGCCGACCAGCTCGAGGCGCAACTCGGCGGGCACGCGAACCTCCTCTTCGGGGTCGCGCTCCTCGCGTCGGGGCTCTCGTCGTCGAGCGTCGGCACGCTCGCGGGGCAGATCGTGATGCAGGGCTTCATCCGCCGCCGGATCCCGCTCTTCCTCCGGCGGGCGATCACGATGGCGCCGGCGCTGATCATCATCGCCGCCGGGGTCGACGCCTCGCGCGCGCTCGTGCTGAGCCAGGTCGCGCTCTCGTTCGGGATCCCGTTCGCGTTGATCCCGCTGCTCTGGTTCTGCCGCGACCGCGAGCTGATGGGCTCGCTCGTCAACCGGCGGGCGACGACGGTCGTGACGGCCGCGATCGCGACGGTGATCGTCTGCCTGAACGTCTTCCTGCTCGAGGAGACATTGCTCTAGCGCGTGACGAGCCGCCCCAGCCGGCGGCGCTCCTCCGGGCTCGTGAAGCCCAGCACCGCGAGCGCCAGCGGGTAGGCCAGGCACAGCGCGAACGCCGCGCCAAAGCCCACGTCGAGCCCCTTTCCGAGCACCGCGAGCCCGACGGCCGCGGCGGCCGCGGTCACGACGCGGCGCCACTGGTACGGCACGGGGTAGATCCGCTGCGACCACCAGGCCATGCCGACGGCCATGGTCACGTACGCCGCGACGGTCGCGATTGCGGCGCCGATCATTCCGTACGGCGGGATCAGCGCGAGGTTCAGCGCGACGTTGACGATCGCCGCCGCGCCGGTGACGACCCAGTTGAACTGCGTGCGGCGGATGCGTCCCACGCCGATCGCCACCACGATGTACGCCGCGAAGGCGACGGCCGCGAACGAGAGCGGGCCGACGACGCGGTAGGACTCGGCAAACCGCGGCGTCGCGAGCAGGTCGACGAGCCACGGAGCGAACAGCGTGAGCGCGAGTGCGACCCACGCCGTGACGACCGTGAGGTACGTGAGCACGTAGGCATACGTCCGCTTCGCCTCGTCCTCGTCGCGGATCGAGTAGGCGAACGCCGGCCAGGCCATGCGGAACGCGGTGAGGAGGAGCACCATCGCGGACGCGACGCGCACGCCGACCGAGTAGAGGCCCGCCTCGGAGACGTCGGACAGCTTGACGAGGAAGAAGCGGTCGCTGAAGTTCGTGATCCAGAGGAACAGTGCCGTCGGGACGAGCGGGATCCCGAAGCGGTTCATCTCCCGCAGCAGGCCCCGGTCGAACTGGAGCCCGAGTTGCTCGCGCCGGAACCCGAGCAGCGCGAAGTAGACGATCAGCGTGCCGCTGAAGTTGCCGACGATCACACCGATCGCGCCCTTGTCGAGCGACACGACGAGGACGAGCGTCAGCCCGATCGTGATGAAGACGTTCGCGAGGCTGGCGCAGACGAACGCGACCGAGCGCTCCTCGACCCGGAAGAGGGATGTCAGCTGCTCGTAGTTGACGGACGCCCAGAGCGCGACCCCGGCGGCGCGGACGAGATTCGCCGCGTTCGTCGTTCCGAACAGGAAATCCGAGACGGGCTCGGCGAAGACGAGGAGCAGCAGGAGCCCCAGCGTGCCGGCGCCCATCGTGAACCAGAACGACGTCCGCAGGACGGTCCGGCGCGCGACATCGCCCTCGGCATCGAAGTAGAAGCGGAAGAACGCGCTCGAGATCCCAGCGCGGAGGATGATCCCGAGCACCGTCGTGAGGGCGATCAGCGTCTCGATCTTCCCGTAGTCGGCGGGCGTGAGGTAGTGCGTGTAGAGGGGCAGCAGGAGGACGGCGACGATCCGCGAGACAAGCCCCCCGATCCCGTAGATCAGCGAGTGGCGGCCGAGTCGGCCGAGCTGGCTGCCGAGGCTCAGCGGGGCCGTCTCGCTCACCGGTCGAGCCCTTCGTACAGCTCGACGAGCGCGTCCACGACCCGCTCGATGTCGTGGACGCGCTCGACGTACGCGCGCGATGCGCCACCCACACGGCGCCATTCCTCCGGCCCCGCGTCGACGAGCGCGCCGAGTCGCTCCTGCAGCGTCTCCGCGGTGACGCCGACGAGCGGCACCTCGGTTCCGTAGGCCTTCTCCGTTCGCGCACGGGGCTCGTCGTGGAGGAATGTGAGGACGGGCTTGCCGAGCGCAAGGCATTCGATCGCGAGGACCCCGTACCACCCGGCGTTGAGCTGGTCGATCACGATGTCGGCCTCGCGGTACAGCGCGAGCGCCTCGTCGTGGCGGAGCCCCTCGACGATCCGCAGGTCGACGTCGAGGGCTGCGCAGGCCGCGACGACGTGCTCCGTCCCCTTCCGCCGCCGAGACGAGGGGGCGTGGACGACGACGGGCCGTGTCCGGTCGCGCGGCGGGACAGGGGTGATCGTCGAGAGGTCGATCCCGGGCGGGATCACCGTCGCCTCCGGCACCCAGCGGATCGCGTCCCAGCTGCCGACGATCTCGGCGCCCGCCCTCTTGCCGCCTGCGAGCTGCTCCGGGGTCTTCCCCCGGATGTCCGACCCGAGGTACTGCATCACCGAACGCTTCCGGAACGCCCGGAGGATCGGGTACTGGAGCGATTGCGGGACGAGCGTCAGCCCGAAGACGAAGTGGAAGACGTCTGTGCGGGGGAGGAGTGACGCAAGCGCCCGCCACTGCGCGGCCTGGCGCCGGACGAAGCCGTTGCCGAGCTCGAGGGAGCGGTCGGCCTCCGGGTGAAGGGCGTAGCGGTTGAACACGACGAGCGAGGCGTCGATCCCGCGCCGGCGGAGCGCCTGGACGTTGGTCCACGGCACGCCCGCAGTGTTGACCGGGCAGTGGACGACGCGGAGCGGGCGACTGCGCTGCACAAGCGGCGAGGATACGGGCCGTCAGGCGTCGCTCGGTGTCAGACACCGATTCTTGTCAAGGGCGAACGTGTGCCGGTTTCGTGCCGATCGCTCCACAGGCGGCGCTGCCCGCGGCCGCCTCAATCCCACTCGACCTGGTCGAAGTAGCGGAGCGCCTTTCGGCCGGGCCGCACGTTCGCCTGGAGGGCCGTGAGCTCCTCGTCCGAGATCTCGCCGAGCGCCCGTTTGACGCCGAGGTAACGGAGATTGAGGTCCTCCTGACCGACGACGGTCGAGATCCGCGGGTTGATCTCGATCACGTGCTCGCCGACCAGCTGGATGTTGAAGAACCACTCGATCCCGAGCTCGGCGACGATTCGGTCGGCGATCTCCATCAGCGCCGGATCCTCCAGGGTCACGAAGTACATCGCGAGCCCCGCCCTGATCGCCTCGCGCGTCTTCGGGTGCCCGAGCACCACACGCGTCCCGTCGGCGATGCCGTCGATCGTCCGCTCCTCGCCGGTTGCGAGCTCCATCACGAGGAGGTCGGGGCCGCCCTCGCGCGGCAGGAGCTCGACGGCCTCCTCGAGCCGCATGGCCACGGAGCCGGGGCGCTCGTTGAGGAGCTGGTGCGCCCGGTCGACCGTGGGGTCGAGCACCCGGAAGCCGCGCGAGCCCGACGAGAAGACCGGCTTGAAGCAGACGGGCCGGTCCGGGTAGCCGAGCTCATGCGCGGCCGCGTCGACCTCGGCCGCTCCGCGGACACGCCTGAACTCGGGCGCGGGGACGCCGAGCCGGTGGAGCAGCGCGTACGACTCTGCCTTGTCGTTCGAGCGCACGATCGCGTTCGCCGGCGAGACGAGCACCGGGATGTCGAAGCGTTCGCGCTGGTCGGCGAGGCCTTGCAGGTCGAACGACGACTGCGGCAGGACGACGTCGACCTCCTCGCGCGCGACGACCTCGAGCATCGCGTCGACGAACTCGGCGTCCGTGCCCGCGGGCACGAGGTGGAACGAGTCGCAGAGGTGCCGTCCGACGGAGCGCTCGGAGAGGTCGGTGCCGACGAGCCTGATCTCGCGCTCGCCGTTCTCGCGCAGCGCGCGGAGCAGCGCGGCGGTGCCCGGGGCGCCGGATGCGGAGACGAGCACGGTGACGGGCCGCAGGCTCAACGCAGGAATGCAAGCAGGTTGTCGCGCTCGGTCTCGGACCATGCGCGGCGCGCGAGGCTCTCGCTCACGTGAGGTCGATCCTGTCGTCGCGGAGGAGCGCGAACCGGTGCGCCCGCTGCGCGTCGAGCATCGCCTGCATCGTCGCCGCCATCGTCGAGCCCGGGTACACCCAGATCTCCGGGTGCACGAGGAGCTGTAGCCACGGGAACGCCCCGGCGCGGAGCTCGTCGTGCGGACATCCCGACCGCCAGCGGTGGTTGGAATCGGAGCGGTACGTCGCCGGATCGAAGTGCGTCTGCTCCATCACGTTCACGACGCCGTCGATCGGCGCGGTCATGAACGCGGGCTCCGGGTTGTGCCACGCAACGATGGGGTCGAACCGCGCGTCGAGCTCGACCTCCGGATGGACCGCGTGGAGGCCGACCTGATGGCCGAGCTCCCGCAGCCGCGCGATCGCGCGCTCCCCCTCGTGCGACGCGAGGTTGTAGAACACCGACCGCGTCATCAGGAGGTACGTCGTGGCGACCCCCTCGTCGGCCTCGAGCTCGGCCATCTCGAGCGCCGCCTCCAGAGACAGGTCGACGTCGTGCCGGAGGAAGAGATCGCCCTCCGACGGCGGCGACCCGAAGAACGCAAAGCGATAGCCGCCTTCTCCGGCTGCGCGGAGGATCTCCCGGTAGTGCTCGAGGGAGAAGTCACAGCTCACGTCACTCGACCTCGACGACGAGGAGCCCGGCTGCGTGGTCGGCGCTTTCGAGCGCCTCGACCGTCGTCGGCCCGGTCGCGACCACGTGGGCGTGGCGGTCGTCGGCGGTGCGTACGGGCGCGATGACCGTGCCGGGGGAGAGGTACGTCTCCGCCTCGACGACGCCGTCCGCCGAGAGAACCGGGCCGAGTGCGCCGACCCGGGTGACGATGCCGGCAGGGAGCGCGCCGGGGTCGGCGGTCAGGAAGCGGATCGCGACCGGCTGCGAGAAACGCGGAAGCGCGACCTCGTCGGGCACGTCCTGCCCGAGCGCACCCCGAAGCGACACGTCGACGAGGTCGATGCCGACCGCGTGGCGGACGAGCTCCGCGAGCGGCGGGCCTGGCGTGCGGGCCGCCGCCCCGATCACGGACACCTCGCCGTCCGGCGTCGCGATCAGCTGGACGAGCCCCACACCGTCGCGCAGCCCGAGCACGGCTGCCACGCGCTCCGCCGCACGCTCGGCGGCGACGAGCTGGTCGGAGTGGATCCGCGCAGGGTAGACGTGAGCCCAGGAGACGCCGAATCCCGGCCCGTCCGGGCGGAGGCGGTCGGAGAGCGTCAGGAGGCGCACTGCGCCGTCGCGCGCGACCACGACGGCGTTCATCTCCGTCCCGTCGACCAACCGCTCGAGCACCGCCTCTTGCGAGCGGGACTCCGCGAGGGCGGCGTGGAGATGCGACTCGAGGTCGCCCGGGTCGTCGATCCTGAACACCCCGTGCTGGCGCTCTGCGTCGGCGGGCTTGAGCACCGCCGGCAGCCCGACCGTCTCGAGCGCGGCTCGGCCCTCCGCCAGGTTCCGCACCGCCGCGAAGGCGGGCTGCGGCAGCCCCTCCTCGGCGAGGGTGCGCCGCATCGCGAGCTTGTGGGTGAAGCGGTGCGCGGCGTCCCGGGCTAGAAACGGGAGCCCGAGGCGCTCCGAGACGACGGCGACCGTCGGCACAGTCCGGTCGCGCGCGAGCGTCAGCACCGCGTCGACGCCGTGGCTGCGTGCGAGCGCCTCGATCGCGTCGGCGTCGTCGACGTCCGCGACCTCCGCCACGTCGGCGTGGCCCAGCCCCTCGGCCTGCGGATCGTCGTCGACGGCGACGACGCGATGGCCGAGACCTCGTACGTGGACGATCGCGGCGCGCTGGTCGCGGCCCGCGCCGACGAGAAGGACTCCGGACACGGCGCGATGCTAGACGAGGTGTTGCCGCAAGCCCGGCGGTGCAGACGGGCTCGACTACCATCCCGGCGTGCCGCTCCAGGGCAAGCGCATCGCGATCACCGGCGGCGCCGGGTTCATCGGCACGACCCTCGCGCGAAGGCTCGTCGACGAGAACGACGTGATCGCGGTCGACAACCTCCACCGCGACGCGCTCTCGGGGACCGAGCTCGCGGCGCATCCGAACTTCCGTCTTGCGCAGGGCGACGTCCTCGATCCCGAGCGTCTGACCGAGCTCTTCGCCGGCTGCACCCACGTCGTGCACGCCGCCGGGATCGCGGGCGTCGACACGGTGCTCTCGAGCCCGGTGCGGACGATGCGGGTGAACGTGATCGGCACGTACAACGCGCTCGAGGCGGCGCTCGCGACGAAGGACACGATCGAGCGGATCGTCGAGTTCTCGACGAGCGAGGTCTTCGGGCAGTACGCGTTCAACGTCCAGGAGGCCCACGTCACGTCGATCGGCTCGGTCGGCGAGGCTCGCTGGACGTATGCGGTCTCGAAGCTCGCGGGCGAGCACATGGCGCACGCCTACCACGGTGAGCTCGGGCTGCCGTCCGTCTCGGTCCGCCCGTTCAACATCTACGGCCCCGGCCAGATCGGCGGTGGCGCGATCCGTGCGTTCATCGAGGCGGCGCTCGCGGGCGAGGATCTCGAGATCCGCGGCGACGGCTCGCAGATCCGCGCCTGGTGCTACGTCGACGACATGGTCGAGGCGGTGCTTCTCGCGCTCGAGCACCCGGCCGCGGTGGGCGAGAGCTTCAACGTCGGCAACCCGCGGTCGGCCGTGACGATCTACGACCTCGCGACCCGGATCAAGCGGCTCACGGGCTGCCCGGGCGAGCTCCGCTTCGTGCCGCTCCGCTACACCGACGTCGAGCTCCGCATCCCCAACGTCGCGAAGGCGCGGACGCTCCTCGGCTTCGAGGCCGAGGTCGAGCTCGACGAGGGGCTCGAGCGGACGATCGCCTGGTACCGCGCTCGCCTCGGCGCCGCGGCGTGACGCGCGAGGTGATTCGGCTCGCTCGCCCCGACGTGGGCGCGCAGGAGCTTGCTGCGATCGCGGAGGTGCTCGAAAGCGGGCAGCTGACGATGGGGCCGTGGGTCGAGCGGTTCGAGCGCGCGCTCGCCGACGCGGTCGGGACGGCCGACGCAGTCGCCGTCTCGTCCGGCACGGCCGCGCTCCATCTCGCGATGCTCGCCCTCGGCGTCGGGGAGGGCGACGAGGTGATCGTGCCCGCGTACACCTTCCCCGCGACCGCGAACGCGGTCGAGCTCTGCGGCGGCCGCGCGGTGCTCGTCGACGTCGACCCCGAGACGTTCCTCGTCCGGCCCGAGCTCGTCGCGGGGGCGGTCACGCCGCGCACCCGCGCCGTGCTGGCCGTGCATCTCTTCGGACGCCCGGTCGAGTGGGAGGAGCTGCAGACCGCGGTACCGCAGGACGTCGTGCTCGTCGAGGACGCCGCCGGGGCGCTCGGGGCGTCGTACCGGGGGACGCCGTGCGGGGCGCTCGGGCTGATGGCCTGCCTGTCGTTCCACCCGAGGAAGATCGTCACGACGGGCGAGGGCGGCGCGGTGACGACGGACGAGGCAGAGCTCGCCGCCTCGATTCGGCGACTGCGGCACCACGGGATCGCAACCGTCGTCCCGACGGACATTCCGGCTCCGGGCCTCAACTACCGGCTCGCCGACGTGCTCTGCGCGCTCGGCGTGCCGCAGCTGGAGCGCCTCGAGTCGCTCCTGGTGGCGCGCGAGCGCGTGGCGGGGTGGTACGAGGAGCGGCTTGCGCACGCCGTCGGCGTCCCCGGCGTGAGCGACGGCGACCGACACGGATGGCAGGCCTACGTGGTCACGCTCGACCGGCGCGATGAGGCGCTCGAAGGCCTTCGCGCCGATGGGATCGAGGCGCAGATCGGGACGTACGCGGTGAACGCGCTCGCGGCATACCGTGACCGTGGCTCGTTCCCCGGCGCGGACGCCGCCTTCGCGCGCGCGCTCGCCCTCCCGTTCGCGGGGACGATGACGGAGAACGAGGTCGACCGCGTCGCGACCGCGCTCCTTCGCTACGCCTGACCGCGTTCGCGGCGTGGACTGACTGGCACACATTCGGCACGCGTGCACCCTTGACAAAATTCGGTGTCTGACACCGCATGTCCGCGCGCACTGCGCCCACGGGTTAGAGGCAGATGTCGTCCGGCCGCACGGGGACGCGGGTGAGCGGCCGTCCGGTCGCGTCGCGGAGCGCCGAGAGGATCGCCGCGGTCGACACGACGGTCGGCGGCTCGCCGACGCCCTTCGCGCCGTAGGGCGCGTCGGGCTCGGGCTCCTCGATCAGCTCGATGTCGACAGGCGGCATGTCGAGTGCGGTGGGGATCAGGTAGTCGGTGAAGCTCGCATTGAGGATCGCGCCGTCGCGCGTGACGAGCTCCTCCATCAGCGCGAGGCCGAGGCCCTGCGCGGTGCCGCCCTCGATCTGTCCTTCGACCGCGAGCGGGTTGACCGCGCGGCCGACGTCCTGCGCGGTGCCGACCCAGACGACGCGCGTCAGCCCGAGCTCGACGTCGACCTCCACGACGACGCGCATCGCAGCCACCGCGAGCGCGACATGGGCCCGCTCGCCGGTGATCTGGCCCGTCTCCGGGTCGAGGGGGGTCGTGCGCGGGTGGCGGTAGACGCGCTCGACGTCGACCTCTTCGCCTCGCTGCTTCTCGCGCTCCTCCAGCGCGGCCCGGCACGCGTCCCGCACCGCGCCGGCCGCCATCCACGTCATGCGCGACGCGGAGGCCGAGCCGGCCGAGCCGACGGAGGCGGTCGCGGACGGGGCGAGGGACACGTCGTCCGTGCCGAGCTCCGTGCGCGCGACCTGGAGGATCACGCCGGTGACGCCCTGGCCGACCTCCGCCGCGGCCGAGTGCACGACCGCGCTGCCGTCGGCCCGGAGCACGACGCGGGCGGTGCAGAAGTCGTCGAAGCCCTCCGAGTAGCAGATGTTCTTGAAGCCGAGCGCGAAGCCGACGCCGCGCCGGACGCCTTCGCCGCGCGTCGTGTTCCCGGCTCCGCCCGGCAGGCGCAGCGGGTCGCGCGGCAGGGCCTCCGCCCCCGGGAGCGGGAGGGCGGCAGCGCGTCTGATCACCTCGCGCGTCGGCAGCGAGCCCGTGACCGGCTGGCCCGTCGGCAGCGAGTCGCCGGGCTCGAGCGCGTTGAGTAGCCGGAGCTCGATCGGGTCGATCCCGAGCTCGGCGGCGAGCCGGTCGATCTGCGCCTCGGCCGCGAAACAGGTCTGGACGGCGCCGAAGCCCCTCATCGCCCCGCACGGCGGGTTGTTCGTGTAGACCGCCGTCGCCTCGATCAACGCGTTGTCGACGCGATACGGGCCGACCGCGAAGGACGCCGCATTCGACGCCACCGCCGTCGAGCTCGAGGCATACGCGCCGCCGTCGAGGAGGATCCGCATCCGCACGCAGGTGATCCGGCCCTCGCGTGTCGCGCGGTGCTCGCACCACATGCGTGCCGGGTGCCGGTGGACGTGGCCGGTGAACGACTCTTCGCGGTCGTAGCTCATCTTCACGGGACGACTCGTGTGGAGCGCGAGCAGCGCGCCGTGGATCTGCATCGAGAGGTCCTCGCGACCGCCGAACGCGCCGCCGACGCCCGCGAGGTGGATGCGGACCTGCTCCGGGCGGAGGTCGAGACAGGGCGCGACCTGGTCGCGATCGACGTGCAGCCACTGGGTCGCCACATGGATGTCGACACCGCCCTCGCCGTCCGGCACGGCGAGGCCCGACTCCGGCCCGAGGAACGCCTGGTCCTGGATCCCGACCTCGTACTCGCCCGCCACGACGATGTCGCCGTCGGTCTCCGGGTCGCCGTGCCGGATCACGAGGTGCCTGACGACGTTCGGGCGCGGGTCGTCCAGGTACCCGTGCCCCATCGTCGGGCGGTCCGGGTGGAGCGGCTCCTGCTCGAGCGCGTGCTCCATGTCGACGACCGGCTCGAGCGGCTCGTACTCGATCGCGATCGCCGCCAGCGCCTGCCGCGCCTGCTCGGGATGGTCCGCGGCAACGACCGCGACGGGCTCGCCGACGTAGCGCACCCGGTCGATCGCGAGCACGGGCTGGTCGGGGAACTCGAGGCCATACCTCTTCCGGCCCGGCACGTCGGCATGGGTGAGGATCGCCTGCACGCCCGGAAGCGTGAGGGCCTTCGAAAGGTCGACCGAGACGATCCGCGCGTGCGCGTGGGGGCTCCGCAGCGTGACGCCCCAGAGCATCCCCGGCGCGGAGAGGTCGCTCGAGTAGTCGAACTCCCCCGTCACCTTCGGCACGGCATCGTCGCGCAGCAGACGCTCGCCGACCTTGCCGGCGCGCAGTGTCGTGCGTGGCGCGGTGACGCTCATCGCCGCTCCGCCGCGAGGTGCACCGCGTCGAAGATCTTCGCGTAGCCCGTGCACCGGCAGAGGTTCCCGGAGAGCGCCTCGCGGATCTCGTCGTCGCCGGGATCGGGCGTGCGCGCGAGCAGGTCGGTGACGGCGACGACGAGGCCGGGCGTGCAGAACCCGCACTGCACCGCCCCCGCGTCGACGAACGCCTGCTGGACGGGATGGAGCTCGTCGCCGTCCGCGAGGCCCTCGACCGTGACGACCTCGTGCCCGTCGGCCTGCGCGGCGAGCACGAGGCAGGAGCAGACGAGCTCGCCGTCGAGGAGGACCGAGCACGATCCGCACTCGCCCTGCTCGCACGCGTTCTTCGAGCCCGGAAGCTCGAGCGTGTCGCGGAGCATCGAGAGGAGGCTCTCGCCGCCCCACAGGTCGGCCTCCCGCCGCTCGCCGTTGACCGTCAGTGAGATCCTCACGAGCGAAGGCACCTCTCGAGCGCGCGCCCCGCGAGCACGCGGAGGGCGTGACGGCGGTACGCGGCGGCCGCACGGACGTCGTCGATCGGGCTGGCCGAACCCGCGACGCGTTCCGGCAGGGACGCCGCCTCCACGAGGGGCACCGTGACGAGCTTCGCCGTCGTGGCGGCCGAGCCGAACGAGGCCCGCACCTCGCCGGCCTCCGGGTCGACGACGACCGCGAGCGAGCAGATCGCGATCACCATCGCGTTCCGCGGGCCGACCTTCATGAACGTCTGCGCGCCTCCGCTCGGCCGCACTCGCACGGCGGTCACGAGCTCGTCCGGCTCGAGCGCGTTTCGCTTCACCCCGAGCAGGAACTCCTCGAGCGGGAGCGTCCGCACGCCGCGGGTGCTCGTGAGCTCGACACGCGCGCGCTCGACGAGGAGCGGCGGGAGCGCGTCGCCCGCCGGGGACGCGGTGCCGAGGTTGCCGCCGATCGTGCCACGGTTGCGGATCTGCGGCGAGCCGACGGTGCGCGACGCCTCCGCGAGCGCGGGGAAGAGTCCCGCGAGGTCGGGTCGCATGGCCGCGGTGTAGGTCAGGCCGGCGCCGAGCCGGAGCTCGCTGTCCTCGCGCGACCAGCCTTTGAGCTCGGCGAGCTCGGCCAGGTTGACGAGCGCGTCGGGGCGCGAGCGGCCGAAGTTGAGCTCGACCAGCACGTCCGTCCCGCCCTGCACGAACCGCGCCTCGGGCAGCTCGGCCTTGAGCCGGAGCGCATCGTCGAGCGTGTGCGGAGTGTGGACGTCCATGGCGCGAAGACAAGCACACGGCGGGCTCGATGCCTGCCGTGTGCTCGTGTCGGACTTCCGTCCGACCCAGGGGTCTGCGACTTGACAATCCTTCGTTTGTGAGTTATCACTTACTTCAATGTCGAAGGCGACACGCCAGACAGCAGGGGAGCGGCGCGAGGCAGTGCTCGCGGCCGCGCTGGTCGCGTTCGCGCAGGGCGGGCTGTACGGGACGTCGACGGAGGACATCGCGCGCGCCGCCGGCATCTCGCAGCCGTACCTCTTCCGCCTGTTCGGGACGAAGAAGAAGCTCTTCGTCGCGACGGTCGAGCGCTGCATGGCCGACACGCTGGAGCTCTTCCGCGCGGCCGCGGGCGACCGTCGCGGGGAGGAGGCGCTCGAGGCGATGGGCCGGGCCTACGCCGCGATGGTCACGGGCGACCGTACGCGACTTCTCGCCCAGCTGCAGGCGTACGCGGCGTGCGACGACCCCGAGGTCCGCGAGGAGGTCCGCTCGGGCTTCGGCTCGCTGCATCTCTTCGTCGAGACCGTCTCGGGGCTCGGCCCGGAGCGCGTGGCGCAGTGGTTCGCGAAGGGGATGCTCCTCAACGTCGTCGCGGCAATGGACCTGTGGGGGTCGCGCGAGCCGTGGGCGAGCCGCCTGCTCGAGGGGTCGATCGATCCCGAGCACGCACTCGCCGTCGCCCGGGAGCGGAGCTGAGTCTTTTTATTTGTCCCGCGATGTGAGTGACTGATCACGAATCACAAGGAGGCATCCAATGACACGACGCACCTCGACCCTCTGGACGTTCGCGATCACCTCGCTCGCGCTGTTCATGGTCTCGCTCGACAACCTCGTCGTCACGACGGCGATCCCCGTGATCCGCGTGGATCTCGGCGCGTCCCTCGAGCAGCTCGAGTGGACGGTCAACGCCTATACCCTGACGTTCGCGGTGCTGCTTCTCACCGGCGCCGCGCTCGGAGACCGGTTCGGGCGGCGCCGGATGTTTGCCGCCGGTCTCGCGATCTTCACTCTCGGCTCCGTCGCGGCCGCCGTCGCCCCGAGCATCGAGGCGCTCAACGTCGCGCGCGCCGTGCAGGGCCTCGGCGGCGCGATCGTGATGCCGCTGACCCTGACGCTGCTGAGCGCGGCCGTCCCGCCGGAGAAGCGCGGCCTCGCGCTCGGTGCATGGGGCGGCGTCGGCGGGCTCGCGATCGCCTTCGGGCCGCTCGTCGGCGGCGCGGTCGTCGAGGGGATCGCGTGGCAATGGATCTTCTGGCTCAACGTCCCGATCGGAATCGTGCTCGTGCCGCTCGCGCTCCGCCGGCTCGAGGAGAGCCATGGCCCGGGCGGCAAGCTCGACCTGCCGGGCCTCGCGCTCGCGAGCGCCGGCCTGTTCGGGATCGTCTGGGGGCTCGTACGCGGCAACGGCCAGGGCTGGACGAGCCCGGAGATCGTCGGCTCGCTCGTCATCGGCGCGACCCTGGTCGCCGCGTTCGTCGCCTGGGAGCTACGGGCGAATGCCCCGATGCTGCCGATGCGGTTCTTCTCGAGCCGGACGTTCGCGCTCGCAAACACGTCGTCGTTCCTGATGTTCTTCGGGATGTTCGGCTCGATCTTCCTGCTCGCGCAGTTCTTCCAGTCGATCCAGGGGTACGGGCCTGTCGGCGCCGGTCTCCGCATCCTCCCGTGGACCCTGGCGCCGATGTTCATCGCGCCGGTGGCCGGTGCCCTGTCAGATCGGATCGACCCGCGCATGATCCTCGGGACGGGGCTGGCGCTTCAGTCCGTGGCGCTCGCGTGGATCGCCTCCGTCTCGAGCCCGACGACGCCCTACTCGGAGCTCGTGATCCCGTTCGTCCTCGCGGGCGTGGGCATGGCGCTGTTCTTCGCGCCGATGGCGAACGTCGTCCTCTCCGCCGTTCGCCCGGTCGAGGAAGGGCAGGCGTCGGGTGCGAACAACGCGATCCGCGAGCTCGGCGGCGTCTTCGGCGTCGCGGTGCTTGCCTCGGTCTTCGCGCACGCGGGCGGATACGCGACGCCCGACACGTTCGTGGACGGCATGTCGGCGGCGGTCTACGTCGGAGCCGCGTTCGTCGGCGTGGGCGCCGCGGCCGCGTTCCTCCTCCCGCGACGGACGACGAGGCACCGCATCGAGGTTGCCTCGTACGAGGCTGTTCGTGAGGCAGCCTGACGTCGATAGGACACCGAGGGGCCCTCGTGGGGGAGCGGGGGCCTCCTTACTTTCACGGCGGCGGCGGGGCGGGATGAGCCGTCCTGCCGTCACGGCAACACCGAGAGCATCCCCTCGGTGTCCCCCCAAAGGCGCGGCCACCATTACCCCCACGTATGCCGCCACCCTTTGGCGTCGAATCTACGCCTCTTGCGGCCGAAGTCAAGTCGTCGGAACATGCGGCGCGGGACATTCGAGGTGGACGCCGAGCCTCGTCGAAACGGAGTGCACGGTAGGGTCGCTCGGTCTTGGAGATCCTCGGACTGGCCTTCCTCGCGAGCGTCACACCCATCCATGCCGCGGGGCGCGGGTAGGCCGGGCGCCTCGCCTCGCGTACGCTCCACGAGGCCATGTCGCGGCAGGAGACCCTGAGCGCGCCCGAGGACGTCGTCGTCGCGGCGCCGGGGCCGTCCCTCTCGGTCGTCGTGACGCTCTTCGACGAGGCCGGGACGCTCGAGGAGCTCCAGCGGCGCCTGACCGCGGCGCTCGGGACCTTCGACCGGTCGTACGAGGTGCTCTACGTCGACGACGGGTCGACGGACGGGTCCTTCGCGATCCTCGAGCGCCTCCACGCCGACGACCCGCACATCCGGGCGGTCCGGCTCAAGCGGAACGCCGGCCAGCACCCGGCGATGCACGCCGGTCTCTCGCGGGCCCGAGGCGAGATCGTCGTGACGATGGACGGCGACCTGCAGAACCTCCCCGAGGACGTCCCCCGGCTCGTCGAGGCAGTCGAGGCCGGCTACGACGTCGCGAGCGGGCGCCGCGCCGCCCGGCACGACTCGTGGGGCCGGACGCTCCCGTCGCGACTGATCAACGGGATGCTGCGCCGGTTCACGGGCGTTGCGATCTCGGACTTCGGCTGCGCCTTCAACGCGTACCGGCGGGAGGCTGTCGAGCCGATGCTCGGCTCGATCGGCCGGCAGAAGTTCACGAAGGCCCTTGTCCTCTCGGGGGGCGCGTCCGTCGTCGAGGTGGACGTCGGCCACGCCGCGCGTCAGGGGGCCTCCCGCTACTCGCCGCTGCGACTCACGCGACTCGCGCTGCACGTCCTCGCGGGATTCTGGCCCCAGCCGATCCAGACCGCCGGCGTGGTGCTCGGCACCCTCTGCACTCTCGCGTCCGCCGCGCTCGGGATCTACGGGCTCGTGTACTGGATCTCGAACGGCGACTTCCCGGGGCCGCTGCTGCTCGGGGCACTCGTCGTCGCGGTGCTCGGGGTGCAGGGCTTCATCCTCGCGCTCGTCGGCGAGTATCTGGGCAGAATCCAGCGCGTGGTGGAGCACCGGCCCCTCTACGTCGTCGACCGCGAGCTGTGAAGGACGTGGAGGAGCCCATGGTTCCCCCACGAGCCCCCTCCTTCCGGCTCGTGCACACATCGACCGCGATTGGCGTTCCGCGATGAGTCGCGTGCTCGTCACCGGCGGCGCCGGGTTCATCCCGTCGAACCTCATCCGGCACCTGCTCGAGCACACGCCGCACGAGGTGATCTCGCTCGACGCGCTCACGTATGCAGCGAGCATCGAGAACCTCGCCGACGTGATGAGCCATCCGCGACTCGAGTTCGTCCACGGCGACATCCGCGACGCCGGCCTGGTGGACGAGGTCGTCAGCGGGGTCGACGTGATCGTGAATGCCGCGGCGGAGTCCCACGTCGAAAAGTCGATCCGCGACGGCGCGTCCGAGTTCGTGACGACGAACGTCGAGGGGACGCAGATCCTCCTCGACGCGATCCGGGCGTGTCCCGTCGAGCGCTTCCTGCTCGTCTCCTCGAGCGAGGTGTACGGCACGGCGGAGTACGCGCCGATGGACGAGCGGCACCCGCTCGAGCCGCGCAGCCCGTACGCCGCGACCAAGGCGGGCGCCGACCGCCTCGCGTACAGCTACTGGGTCACGTACGACCTCCCGATCGTGGTCGTCCGACCGTTCAACAACTTCGGGCCGAGGCAGCATCCCGAGAAGGTCGTCCCGCGCTTCGTCACCCAGGCGCTCAGCGGCGAAGCGCTCACTGTCCACGGCGACGGGCACGCGAGCCGCGACTGGCTCTACGTCGACGACACCGCCTCGGCGATCGAGGCGCTGATCGAGGCGCCGCTCGAGAGCGTCGCCGGCGAAGTCGTCAACGTCGCGACAGGCACGGACCTCTCGGTCAGCGACATTGCGCAGCTCGTGCTCGAGGCCGTGGGGGACAGCACGATCGACGTCGTCCACGTCGACGAGCGGCCCGGCCAGGTCGACCGGCACATCGGCTCCACCGACAAGCTCGCGCGACTGACCGGCTGGCGCGCCTCGACCTCCTTCACGGACGGCCTCGAGCGCACGATCGCCTGGTACCGCGACAACGAGGCCTGGTGGCGAGGGATCCTGGGGCGCGACCGCGTCTCCTCGTCCTAGGCGCAGGGCCTGCCCAGCTCGGCCTGCTGGAGGCTGCCAGCGCGCGTGGCGACCTCGATGTGATCGCCGTCGACCGCGACCCCGGCGCGCCCGGCTTCCCGCTTGCGGACGAGCGCGCGGTGCTCTCGTCCGAGGACGAGGAGGGGATCGACCGGCTCGCGCGCGCACTGCGCGTCGACGGGATCGTCTCGCCCGGCGCTGACTGGCCGGTGGGGATCGCGGCTCGCGTCGCGGAGCGGATCGGTCTACCTCACCCGATCGACGCGCGCACCGGCGCGGTCGCGACGTCGAAGGCCCGCCAGCGCGAGGCGTTCGCCGAGGCGGGCGTACCCCATGCGCCGGCGTTCGACCCGCGCGAGCCGGACGTCGGGTTCCCGGTGGTCGTGAAGGCGCCCGACCGGCAGGGGCAGCGTGGGCTCGCGCTCGTGCGCTCGCCAGAGGAGCTCGAGCCGGCAATCGCGGCGGCGCGAGCGGAGTCGCGCTCCGGTGCGGTGCTCGTCGAGCGGCTGGCCGACGGGCCCGAGTTGACCGTCAACGCGTTCTCGCTGGACGGGCGGTTCACGCCGTTGACGGTCACCGATCGGGTGACGGCCGCCCCGCCTGCGTTCGGCGTCGCCCTCGCGCACGTCTGGCCGTCCGAGCACGAGACCGCTGACGTCGTCGAGGCTGCGCGCGCCGCGGTGGACGCGGTCGGCATCCGCAACGGCCCGTCGTACACGCAGGTCCGGCTCGGCACCGACGGCCCGGTCGTGATGGAGGTCGCGGCTCGGCTCGGCGGTGGGCACGACGCGGAGCTGTGCGAGGCGGCGACGGGGGTCGACCTGAACGGGCTGGCCATCCAGGCCGCGCTCGGCGAGACGGTGTCCGCTGCGGACATGTCTGCGTGCCAGGCACGGAGCCATGTCCGGGCGGGACATGGCTCGGCGGTCGTGTTCCTCGTGCCGCCCGTCGGCGCGTTCGTCGCGGTCGAGGGCATCGAGAAGGCGGAGGCCGTGGACGGCGTGCGCTGGGTGCGCGTCTATCGCCGTCCCGGACACGTCTTCGGGCCGCTTCGACGCGGCGCCGACCGGGCGGGCGCCGTGCTGGCGACCGGGGCGAGCAGGGACGAGGCGCTCGAACGGGCTCGCCGTGCGGCGGACGCCGTACGCTTCCGGATCGATGCGGACGCGTCGTGAGACCAGGCTCGGCTTCCAGCCACCCGCGATCGGCGACGAGGAGGTCGCCGCCGTCGCGGAGACGCTCCGCTCCGGCTGGCTGACGACCGGCCCTCGCTCGGCGCTCCTCGAGGAGCGTCTCGCCGACTACCTCGAGGTGCCCCACGTGCTCGCCGTCAGCTCGGGGACGAGCGCGATGCACCTCGCACTCCTCGCGCTCGGCATCGGCCCCGGGGACGAGGTGATCACGTCGCCGATCACGTGGCCCGCGACCGCGAACGTCATCGAGCACGCGGGGGCGACACCGGTGTTCTGCGACGTCCGCCCCGACGACCTGAACCTCGACCCGTCCCTCCTGCCCGCGCTCGTCACCGAGCGGACGAAGGCGATCCTCCCCGTGCATCTCGCGGGGCAGCCGTGCGACCTCGACCCGATCCATGCGCTCGGCGTGCCCGTCGTCGAAGACGCCGCCCACGCGCTCGAGAGTCGCTATCGCGGCCGCAAGCTCGGCGGGCTCTCCGACGCAACGTGCTTCTCGTTGTATGCGACGAAGAACCTCGCCGCCGGCGAGGGCGGGCTCGTCGCGACGCCGCGCGACGATGTCGCGGAGGCGATCCGCGACATGCGGCTGACGCGACGCGGCGACGGCTCGCGCTACGACCAGCGCACGCCCGGGTTCAAGGCGAACCTGTCCGACGTCCTCGCCGCGATCGCGCTCGTGCAGCTCGACAAGCTCGAGCTCCACGGCGCGATCCGCGCGCGCCAGGTCGCGCTCTACGACGACGGGCTGGCCGACCTGGACGGCATCGCGCCGCTCGCGCGTGACCCACGCGACACGCACGCGCTCCACCTCTACGTCGTCCGGATCGACGCCGAGCACGCGGGCGCGACGCGTGACGAGTACCAGCGCGCGCTCGCGGACGAGCTGATCTCGACGAGCATCCACTTCCTGCCGGTGCACAGGCTCACGTGGTTCCGGGAGCGCTATCCCGCCCGGGCCCCGCTGCCGGTGGCCGAACGGGCGGGCGAGGAGGTGCTCTCGCTCCCGCTCTCACCGGCGCACTCGGACGAGGACATCCTCGACGCGATCGACGCCGTCCGCCGCGTGCACGCCTCGTTCACATGATGAAGAAGCGGTCACTGCGGATCACGTTGACCCTGGTCTTCACGGGGCTCGCGCTTGCGTACCTCGTCTGGAAGATCGACCTCCGCCAGACCGTCGACATCCTCGTCGACGCCGACCCCTGGTGGTTCGCGCTCGCGGTCGGGATCATGATCGGCACGGCGCTGCCGATGGCGCTCCGCTGGCAGTGGCTGATGGCGGCGCAGCAGATGCCCGACCGCTTCTTGTGGCTCACGCGCGCGTACTTCGTGTCGTACACGGCGGGGCAGCTCCTACCGACATCGATCGGCGGGGATGCGATGCGCGTCTACGAGACGTCGCGGCGCCACGGCGGCCGGACCGCCGACGTCACGGCGATCGTCCTCCTCGAGCGGGGTCTCGGAGGCGCGGGGACGGTGCTGCTCGGCGCGATCGGCTTCGTCCTCGCCCTCGGCACGTACGACGTGGGCGCGTACCTCTGGCTCGAGGGGCTATTCGTCCTCGGAACGCTGGTGCTCCTGTTCCTGTTCTTCGCGCGCTCGGCAAGGCCGCTCCTCATGCGGACGCGCCCGCTTCTGCGGAAGCTCCGCGTCGAGCGCCCGATGCGCGCGTTCTACGCCGGCGTCCATCACTTCCGCGGGCACGTCCGCCTGCTGATCGTCGTGTTCGTGTTCACGACGGCGATCCAGGCGGTCCGCGTGCTCTCGATCTGGGCGGCCGGGAAGGCGGTCGGGATCGAGCTCGGGCCGAGGATCTACTACGTGATGGGCCCGCTGTTCTTCCTCGTGCTGCTCGTCCCGTTCACGCTCAACGGCTTCGCGGTGCGCGAGGCGTTCTTCGTCAGCTTCCTCGGGAGCGTCGGCGTCCCCGCCGACCAGGCGTTCGCGGCCGGGTTCCTGTTCTTTCTCGTCACCGCCACCCTGGCGCTCCCGGGTGCGGTGATCCTCCTCTGGGAAGGGATCAGGGGCGGGTCGCGATCCCGGCTCGAGCATGGCTGACGACGGCGCGCGCGTCGCGTGCGTGGTCGTCACGTATGACGCGCTGCCCTGGATCGCCGAGTGCCTCGAGAGCGTCTCCGGCATCGAGACGATCGTCGTCGACAACGGCTCGACCGACGGCACCGTCGACCTCGTCCGGCAGCGGTTCCCCGGCGTGCGCGTCGTCGAGAGCGAGAACCGCGGCGTCGCGGCCGGCTGGAACACCGGGATCGGGGCGACGACAGCGGAGCACGTCCTGCTCCTCAACGCCGACGCCTGGCTCGTCGAGGACGCACTCGACGCACTCGTCGCCGCGGCCGACCGCCATCCGCGCGCCGCCGTGCTGGGGCCTCGCCTCCTGAACGTCGACGGGACGCTCCAGCGCTCGGTCCGCGGCTACCCGACGGTCTGGCGCCTGGCGACGGAGTACCTCTACCTCCGCAAGCTCGCGCCGCGCTCGCGCGCCCTCAACGCCTTCTACGGAGCGGGCTTCGACCACGAGAGCGAGCGAGACGTGGAGTGGGTGATGGGGGCCTGTCTGCTCGTCCGGCGCGGGGCCTACGACGAGGTCGGGCCGTTCGACGAGCGCTACTTCATGTTCAGCGAGGAGGTCGACTGGATGCGTCGCGCGGCCGATCGCGGCTGGTCGGTCGTGTTCACGCCCGAGGCCCGTTGCGTGCACGTCGGCGCTGCCGCGCACGGCGGCCGCCTGTTCCGCGAGAACGTCAGCGGGCACCTCAGATACCTCTCGCTCCACGGGCGGCCGGGCGAGGCCGAGCGCGCGCGAAGGCTGCTGCGCGCGTCGCTCCTCGTCCGCGGGCGTCTGTACCGCGGCGACCGCGGGCGGCGCTACCGCGAGGTCGCCGCCTGGCTCGGCTCCGGCGACGCCGAGTCGCTGATCGCCTGATGCTCCTGCTCGTCCAGCTCGTCTTCGGCGTCGCAGTGGTGCTCGCCCCCGGCGCACTCGTCGCGCGGGCGCTCGGCGTCCGCCGCCTGTCTGCGGCGATCGCTTGGTCGCTGGCGCTCGTGTTCGCGGCGCTCTCGATCACGTTCGCCGCATCGGCCTCGCTCGGCGTCACCCTCGTCCTCCTCATCGTCGGGGGGCTGGCCGCCATTCCCTTCGCCCGCCGCGGAGGCGGCGCGGGCGTTCCGGGCCGCGGCTGGGTCTTCGCCGCCGGGGCGGTGCTCGGACTGCTCCTCTGGCACGTCGCCGGAAACGTCGGCGGTGACGGCTTCTTCCATCTCGCGCGGGTACAGAAGCTCCTCGCGTTCGACGACCTCTCGTTGCACGCGCTCGACGAGTTCCCGGACGGCGGGCTCCATCCCGGCTACGCGTTCCCGCTGTGGCACGGCTTCCTCGCGCTGGTCGCGAAGGTCTCGGGCGCCGACCCGGTCGACGTCGTGCTGCACGGCCCGACCGTGCTCGCGCCGCTTGCCGCAGTGGTCGCCTACGAGGCGGGTTGGGCATTGTTCCGGCGCGTGGTTCCCGCCGCGACATCGGCGGCAGCAGGCATCGCGCTCGTGGCGATGGCCCCTGCGCACGGCGGGGCGTTCACCGCGCTCGCGCTGCCCGCGACCGCGTCGCGCCAGCTGCTCCTCCCTGCCGCGCTCGCGCTTGCGGTGGAGGCGACGCGTACCCCCACCCGGCCGCTCCTCGCCTCAGCGGCCGCCGCCTCGCTCGTCCTCGCCGTCGTGCATCCGACCTACGCGCTCTTCCTCTGGATCCCGTTCGTCGGGTTCCTCGCGGTCCGCTGGCTCTGGCGACGCCGCGACGGCCGCTCCGGGCTGTTCGCGCTCGGTGCGCTCGTCGTCCCTGCTGCGGCGTTCTTCGCGTGGCTGCTGCCCGTCGTGAACGACACCGCGTCCGTCGACCCCGATCCGGCCGAGCGGAGTCGCGCGTTCGCGCAGTACGCCGGGCAGCTCGCAGGGCAACGCCGACCGGTTTTCGGTTGTGCCGGAGCTCTTCGGCCGGACCGGGGCCGTCGCGGTCGCCGGGCTCCTGCTCGTCCCGCTCGCGGGCCTCGCCTCGCGACGCCGCTGGGCAGCCTATGTCGTGGGCGGTGCGCTCGCGGTCCTCGTCGTCTGCCTCGTCCCGTGGATCTTCACGCCGTTCTCCGACGCCGTCTCGCTCTCCCAGTCCCGCCGGCTCGCGGGCTTCCTGCCCCTCGCGTTCGCGGTCGCCGGCGGGATCGGCGTCCTCGCGCGCCTGATCGGCGCGCTCGTCGCACCCGTCGCCCTCGTCGCGGGAATCGCGCTCCAGCTTCTCTACCCCGGGGACTTCGGCTACACGTTGGAGTCGGGCGGCCCGGCGCTCGCGACGTGGTTCGCGGTCGCTGGCGCGCTCGTCGCACTCGTGCTCGGCTTCAGGCCGCGCGTGCCCCTGGAGCGGAGCGCGGCGGTCGCATCAGCGCTCATTCTCCTGCCGACGTATGTCCACGGCCTGACGCACTGGACGCCATCGGAGTCGCGTCCGCCCAACCCGCTGTCCGCGGGGCTCGTCGCCGCCGTCCGCGACGCGGTTCCGGTCGGGGCGGTCGTGTACGCGGATCCCGAGGCGAGCTACCGGCTCGGCGCGGTCGCGCCCGTTCGCGTGTGCGTCGCACCGCCGGGCCACGTCGCCGACACGGTCGCCAACCGCCCACGGAAGCGAGTCGAAGAGTTCCGGCGTTTCGCGAAGACCGGCGACCTCGCGATCCCGCGTGCGTGTGGCGCGACGTGGCTCGTGGTCGACCGAAAGCGCTTCGCGCGTCTCGCGCCCGCCGCCGCGCCGGCCTACCGCGACGCGCGGTGGGCGCTTTACCGCCTCGGCTGAGCGGCGCACCCGGGAGCGGCGACTACCATCGCCGCCGGTGAACGCCCTCCTCGTCAGCTTCTACTTCCCGCCTGCCGGTGGCGGAGGCGTGCAGCGGCCGTTGAAGCTCGCGCAGTACCTCCCGGCGATGGGCGTCGAGACGCACGTCCTCGCGCCCGACGATCCGCGCTGGATGCACCGGGACGACGGCCTCAGGGTGCCCTCACAGGCGTGGGTGCACCGCGCGCGCTACGTCGGCGTCTCGGGCGGCAAGCCGTCCGAGGTGCTCGCCGGCACCCATGGCCTCGGCCGCGTCGCAACCCAGGCACGGCTCCAGGTGCGACGCCTCGTCGTGCCCGACGAGAACGCCACCTGGGCGTTGACGGCGATCCCCGCCGGGATCAAGCTCGTGCGGAAGCACGACATCGACGTGGTCATCTCGACGTCGCCGCCACCCTCGACCCACCTGATCGCGGCCGCGATCGCCCGGGCGACGGGGGCCAAATGGGTGGCCGACCTGCGCGACTCGCTCGTCGCGCACGCGCACCGGCGCGCCGACAGTGCCGCGACCCGGGCCAAGTCGTCACTCCATCTCCGTGTCGCCCGCCTCGTCGCGTCCCGCGCGGACGCGATCACCTGCGTCTCCGAGGCGATCTCCGAGGAGACGCGTGCGCTCCGGCCTCGCGGGCCGGTGGTGACGATCGCGAACGGCTGCGACTTCGACGACGTCGTCGGGCTCGACCGCCACCCCTCCGACCGGTTCCGGATCACGCACACCGGGAGCTTCTTCGGTCGCCGCGATCCGCGTCCGTTCCTCCAGGCGCTGCACGACTCGGGGCTCGACGTCGTGGCCCGCTTTCTCGGCGACTTCCGGCCCGCCGACCGCGAATGGGCCGAGACGCTTGGGCTCGGCGACCGGCTCGAGCTCCTGCCGTACGCGCCGCGGGCAGCGTCGCTGGCGCTCCAGCGCGACTCCGAGGCGCTGCTCCTGCTCATCCCCGAGGCGGACGGGCGTGGGCGTGGCGTCCTCTCGGGGAAGGTGTTCGAGTACGTCGCCGTCGGCCGGCCGATCCTCGCGGCGGTGCCGCCTGACGGCGCCGCCGCCGAGCTGATCCGGGAGACCGGCGCCGGGGTCGTCGCGCCGCCCGACGACCCCGCCGCGATCCGGGAGGCGCTCGAGGGCCTCCACGCGCGGTGGCGCGAGGACGGATTGCCGGACGTCGAGCTCGACGAGGAATGGCGCAGACGCCTCTCCCGCAGGACGCGGGTCGAGGAGATGGCGACGCTGCTCCACGAGGTCGTGGCGCGCTGAGGCGCGCCGCGCGCCGCGATACCCTCCCCCGACGGACGACGTGCTCCAACGCTGGTTCTCGGCCGGGATCGCCACGCGCCGGCTCGTGGTGGTGTTCTGCGTCGCGGTTTCCGTCGTCGCGCTCGTCGGTGCGGTACCCCGACGCGTTCCGACGACGCGAACGACACCGCACGCGCGAACGCCGCGCTCGACCTGGTCGACCGCGACGTCGGCGCCGGCAACTCCGTGTTCCCCGACCAGCGGCTGCTCGTCGAAGCGCGCGGTCTGATCCCGCCCGACGAGAGCTTCGCCGTCGCCGTCGGCGATCCTCAGCCTGGCTGGACCGAGCTCACGGCCGGCTCGGCCGAGCTCTTCCTGCGCTCCTACCTCCTCCCGCGGCGACTCGATCCGAACGGGCGCGTGGATCGTGTGCCTTGCGTGCGACCGGGACGCGTATCCCGGCGCCGACGCGGTCTGGGAAGGCGACGACGGGCTCTCGATCCTGCGGCGCGAGTCGTGACCGTCCACGCGATTCTGGGGCTCGCCGCGCTGAACGGGGCGTACGCCGTGCTCGGCGTCACCCTCCTCTGGGCGATCCGAGGGTTGCCGCGCTGGTCCGACGTGCTGCGTCTCGCCGGCCTCGGCTACCTCCTCGGTGTCGCCGCGTTCGGAATCGTCTGGACGCTGCTCCTCGTCGTCGGCGTGCCGTTCGGCGGGTGGGGGCTCGTGCTCTCGCTCGTGTGCGGGCACCGCCGCCGCGGGCGCCGCCGGCGTCGTCCTCCGCCGGCCCCGCCCTCGCGGCTTCGGCGACCCGGACCGGCACGCGTCGAGCGCGGCGCTGCTCGTGACCGCCACGGGGATCGCGCTCACGGGCCTGCTGCTCGAGGCGCTCTTCCGCGCCGCGCGCCTGCAGAGCCTGCAGGCGTACGACGCGTGGGCGTTCTGGGTGCCCAAGGCGAAGGCGATCTACTTCTTCGGCGGCCTCGACCATCAGGTCTTCACGACGTTCCCGGGGCCGACCTACCCGCCGCTCGTCCCGATCCTCGACGCGGCGGCGTTCCACGCGATGGGGAGCGCCGACGTGACCACGTTCCACCTGCAGTACTGGTTCCTCGTCGTCGGCGCGGTCGCCGCGATCGCGGGGTGCCTCTACCGGCACGTGCCGGCCTGGCTCCTCTGGCCTCCGCTCGTCCTCGTGCTCGCCGTTCCACGCATCGCGTCCGGCCTGCTGACACCGCAGGCGGACGTGCTCGTCGACGCGCTGTTCGTCGTCGGCGCGCTCCTCCTCGCCCTCTGGCTGCGCGACGGCCGCGGCTGGCGGCTCGCCGCCGCCGCCGTGCTGTTCGCCGGCGCCGGACTGACGAAGCGCGAGGGGCTCCTGTTCGCCGCGGCCGCGCTCGTCGTCGCGCTGGCCGTGTCACTCGTCGGCGAGACGGGCAGGCTGGCCACGCCTCCTTGCGGTCGCCGCAGTGGTCGGCGCGGCCGCGCTGCCGTGGCGGCTCTGGTACCGGAGCAACGGCATCGGCGGTGAGGCACCGACCAACGTCGGCGCGGGAGGCTCGCTCGGCCGCGACGGGCGACTCGCTGCGGCTCTCGTTCGACGTGCTCTTCGACACGACGCTCTGGTCGGTCGTCCCGATCGTCGCGCTGATCGCCCTCGGCGCCGCGCTCGTCTGGGGCGACCGGCGCGTGGCCGCGTTCCTCGCGGCCTTGCTCGGCCTGGTCTTTCTCGGCGGCGCCTGGGTGACGTACTCGTACCGGGGCGTCCCGATCACCGCGGACGAGGCGCTGAACCCGATCGTCCGCTACACCGGGGCGATCGTGCTGCTCGCAGCCGTGGCGATGCCGCTGCTGCTCGCCTCGGTGTGGCGAGAGCGGGACGGAGGAGCGCCCGTGAGAGCGTTCGACGGCGCGGCTGGCCGCCGCCGCGATCGTCGTCGTGCCGCTCGTCGGCTATCCGGCGGTCGTGCTCGCCGACGGTGCGCGCTTCCCGTCACCGGAGGACTGCGTCCACATCGCCAAGCCGGGCGCAGTCGGGCGACCTCGACCTCGTGTTCGGTCGTCGCGACACGCCGGCCGAGGCGGAGCAGCTCCTCGAGCAGGTCCAGCGCGTCGGCTACGTCGACGCCCAGGTCCAGGGGGACGGCTGCCTCCGCTGGAAGGTCGTCTACACCGGGATCGAGTCGTACGAGCAGGGCGCCAGCTCCGCGGCCGAGGCGCGCGGTGCCGGCCTCCAGCCCCAGATCGAGATCGCGCCGCCCGGCTCTGACGCCTACGATTCGACGCCGTGGCGACCCTCGCCCTCGACCGACCGCGCGTCGTCGCCGCCCGCGCCCCGGTGGTCGAGGGGTTGTTCTTCGCGACCGTCTTCACCGTCACGTTCGCCAAGCTCCAGTGGGAGGTCGCGGGGACGCTCGCGTTCTCCGACGTCGTCACGTTCCTCTTCCTGATCGCCTTCGCGCTTCTACCGGCTCGAGCGGCTCGACGGCCGGATGGCGCGCGCCGCGTGGATCACGCTCGCCTTCTTCGCGGCGTTCCTCCTCGTCTACCTGATCGGCTTCTTCAACCTCGACACGACCGAGTCGCTGGCGCAGTGGGCGAAGGGGATGGTCAAGTTCCTCCTCCACTTCCTGTTCCTCGTCGCCGGGGTCGCGTTGATCGCCAGACGCGGGCAGCGGTTCTACTGGCAGACGCTCGCGGCGTTCGTCCTCGGCGTCACGGTCAACGCGATGTACGGCGTCCTCCAGCTCGGCGTCGCCGAGGGCGCGGGCGGCAACCTCGACGCCGCGTGGCTGCAGCCGCTCACCGGGGGCGCGAGCAAGATCAACGTCTACGGCGCGATCCAGGGGCAGGACGTCTTCCGGATCAACGCCCTCACGGGCGACCCGAACCACCTGGGGATCGAGCTCGCCGCGGTGCTCGTCCTCCTCCTGCCGCTCTACCTCCGGCTCGAGCGCGGTCACCGGCTCCGGACGCCGCTGATGGTGCTGCTGGCGTTCCTCCTCGTCGTCGAGCTCGCGACGCTCTCGCGCAGTGGCCTCCTCGGGCTCGCCTGCGGCCTTGCCGTGCTCGCCGTCCCGTATCGCCGGCACCTGCTGACCGCGCGGTTCCTCGTGCCGCTGGCGATCGTGCTGCTCGGGGTCCTCGCGTTCGTCGCGCGTCGGGCGAACTTCTTCGAGCAGGTGCTGCGCTCGCGGATCTCGACGGAGGGGCAGGCCGCCTCCACGCACTTCGTCGTCTACGACTTCATCCCCGACGTGCTCTCGCAGCACCCGCTGTTCGGCCTCGGGCTGAACACGTTCTCCGTCTACTACGAGTTCGTCACCGGTCGGACGAACTTCGGCCCGCACTCGTTCTACGTCGCGCTGTTCGTCGAGAGCGGGCTCGTCGGCGCCCTCGTGTTCGCGGCGTTCCTCGTCTACCTGTTCCGGAGGGCAGGGCGCGACGCGCCGGATCGGCAAGGCCCTCGCGGCCGTCGGCGACCCGCTTGCCGCGCGGGTGCGGCCGCTCGGGTGGGGGCTCACCGCAGCCCTCGTCGCGACCCTCGCCTCGAACGCCTTCTACCTGACGATGTCCTTCTACTACTTCTACGCCCTCGCGCTGCTCGCGATCGCCGCACCGACCGTCTTCGCCACGGGGCTGGCCCGCCGCCGCGCGTGAAGCTCGTCGTCCTGACGACGTCCTATCCGCGCGACCGGGACGACGTCGCCGGGAGCTTCGTGCGCGACGGAGTCGAGGCTCTGCGCGCAGAGGGGCTCGATGTACGCGTCGTCTCACCGGCGAGCTTCCGTCACTTCGGCATCGCGTACGGCGACGGGATCGTGAACAACCTGCGCCGCGCGCCGTGGAAGGCCGCGCTGCTCCCGCTGTTCCTCCTGTCGTTCGCGATCGCGGCGCGGCGGGCGAGCCGTGACGCGGACGTGGTGCACGCGCACTGGCTGCCGAGCGCGCTGCCCGCCCTGGCGACCGGGAAGCCGTTCGTGCTCCAGCTCTGGGGCTCCGACGTCGCGCTCGCGCGGCACGCGCGGCCGCTCGCGCGCCGCCTCGTCCGGCGGGCGCGGGTCGTCGTCTGCGCCTCGCAGTCGCTCGCCGACGACGCACGACGGCTCGGCGCGCGGGACGTCCGGGTGATCCCGAGCCCCGTGGCGATCCCCGAGTCGGTCGGCGAGCCGGACGACCCGCCGCACGCGCTCTACGTCGGGCGGCTCTCCGAGGAGAAGGGCGTGCGTGAGCTCGCGGAGGCGGCGCGCGACCTGCCGCTCGTCGTCGTCGGCGACGGCCCGCTCCGCTCGCTGTTTCCCGACGCCGTCGGCTTCGTGCCGCCGCACGAGCTCGGCGCGTACTACGAGCGCGCGGCGGTCGTCGTCGTCCCGTCGCGCCGCGAGGGCTACGGCATGGTCGCGCGCGAGGCGATGGCCCACGGG
>CAVOSU010000007.1:0-65611 GCA_963698935.1 uncultured Actinomycetes bacterium | reverse complement strand
CGTCGTCGAAGACGCCGCCCACGCGCTCGAGAGTCTGCTATCGCGGCCGCAAGCTCGGCGGGCTCTCCGACGCAACGTGCTTCGTCGTATGCGACGAAGAACCTCGCCGCCGGCGAGGGCGGGCTCGTCGCGACGCCGCGAACGATGTCGCGGAGGCGATCCGCGACATGCGGCTGACGCGACGCGGCGACGGCTCGCGCTACGACCAGCGCACGCCCGGGTTCAAGGCGAACCTGTCCGACGTCCTCGCCGCGATCGCGCTCGTGCAGCTCGACAAGCTCGAGCTCCACGGCGCGATCCGCGCGCGCCAGGTCGCGCTCTACGACGACGGGCTGGCCGACCTGGACGGCATCGCGCCGCTCGCGCGTGACCCACGCGACACGCATGCGCTCCACCTCTACGTCGTCTGAGAGATCGACGCCGAGCACGCGGGCGCGACGCGTGACGAGTACCAGCGCGCGCTCGCGGACGAGCTGATCTCGACGCATCCACTCTGCCGGTGCACAGGCTCACGTGGTTCCGGGAACGCTATCCCGCCCGGGCCCCTCTGCCGGTGGCCGAACGGGCGGGCGAGGAAGGGTGCGTCTCGCTCCCGCTCTCACCGGCGCACTCGGACGAGGACATCCTCGACGCGATCGACGCCGTCCGCCGCGTGCACGCCTCGTTCACATGATGAAGAAGCGGTCACTGCGGATCACGTTGACCCTGGTCTTCACGGGGCTCGCGCTTGCGTATCTCGTCTGGAAGATCGACCTGCGCCAGACCGTCGACATCCTCGTCGACGCCGACCCCTGGTGGTTCGCGCTCGCGGTCGGGATCATGATCGGCACCGCGCTGCCGATGGCGCTCCGCTGGCAGTGGCTGATGGCGGCGCAGCAGATGCCCGACCGCTTCTTGTGGCTCACGCGCGCGTACTTCGTGTCGTACACGGCGGGGCAGCTCCTACCGACATCGATCGGCGGGGATGCGATGCGCGTCTACGAGACGTCGCGGCGCCACGGCGGCCGGACGGCCGACGTCACGGCGATCGTCCTCCTCGAGCGGGGTCTCGGAGGCGCGGGGACGGTGCTGCTCGGCGCGATCGGCTTCGTCCTCGCCCTCGGCACGTACGACGTGGGCGCGTACCTCTGGCTCGAGGGGCTATTCGTCCTCGGAACGCTGGTGCTCCTGTTCCTGTTCTTCGCGCGCTCGGCAAGGCCGCTCCTCATGCGGACGCGCCCGCTTCTGCGGAAGCTCCGCGTCGAGCGCCCGATGCGCGCGTTCTACGCCGGCGTCCATCACTTCCGCGGGCACGTCCGCCTGCTGATCGTCGTGTTCGTGTTCACGACGGCGATCCAGGCGGTGCGCGTGCTCTCGATCTGGGCGGCCGGGAAGGCGGTCGGGATCGAGCTCGGGCCGAGAATCTACTACGTGATGGGCCCGCTGTTCTTCCTCGTGCTGCTCGTCCCGTTCACGCTCAACGGCTTCGCGGTGCGCGAGGCGTTCTTCGTCAGCTTCCTCGGGAGCGTCGGCGTCCCCGCCGACCAGGCGTTCGCGGCCGGGTTCCTGTTCTTTCTCGTCACCGCCACCCTGGCGCTCCCGGGTGCGGTGATCCTCCTCTGGGAAGGGATCAGGGGCGGGTCGCGATCCCGGCTCGAGCATGGCTGACGACGGCGCGCGCGTCGCGTGCGTGGTCGTCACGTATGACGCGCTGCCCTGGATCGCCGAGTGCCTCGGGAGCGTCTCCGGCATCGAGACGATCGTCGTCGACAACGGCTCGACCGACGGCACCGTCGACCTCGTCCGGCAGCGGTTCCCCGGCGTGCGCGTCGTCGAGAGCGAGAACCGCGGCGTCGCGGCCGGCTGGAACACCGGGATCGGGGCGACGACAGCGGAGCACGTCCTGCTCCTCAACGCCGACGCCTGGCTCGTCGAGAACGCACTCGACGCACTCGTCGCCGCGGCCGACCGCCATCCGCGCGCCGCCGTGCTGGGGCCTCGCCTCCTGAACGTCGACGGGACGCTCCAGCGCTCGGTCCGCGGCTACCCGACGGTCTGGCGCCTGGCGACGGAGTACCTCTACCTCCGCAAGCTCGCCCCGCGCTCGCGCGCCCTCAACGCCTTCTACGGAGCGGGCTTCGACCACCAGAGCGAGCGAGACGTGGAGTGGGTGATGGGGGCCTGTCTGCTCGTCCGGCGCGGGGCCTACGACGAGGTCGGGCCGTTCGACGAGCGCTACTTCATGTTCAGCGAGGAGGTCGACTGGATGCGTCGCGCGGCCGATCGCGGCTGGTCGGTCGTGTTCACCCCCGAGGCCCGTTGCGTGCACGTCGGCGCTGCCGCGCACGGCGGCCGCCTGTTCCGCGAGAACGTCAGCGGGCACCTCAGATACCTCTCGCTCCACGGGCGGCCGGGCGAGGCCGAGCGCGCGCGAAGGCTGCTGCGCGCGTCGCTCCTCGTCCGCGGGCGTCTGTACCGCGGCGACCGCGGGCGGCGCTACCGCGAGGTCGCCGCCTGGCTCGGCTCCGGCGACGCCGAGTCGCTGATCGCCTGATGCTCCTGCTCGTCCAGCTCGTCTTCGGCGTCGCAGTGGTGCTCGCCCCCGGCGCACTCGTCGCGCGGGCGCTCGGCGTCCGCCGCCTGTCTGCGGCGATCGCTTGGTCGCTGGCGCTCGTGTTCGCGGCGCTCTCGATCACGTTCGCCGCATCGGCCTCGCTCGGCGTCACCCTCGTCCTCCTCATCGTCGGGGGACTGGCCGCCATTCCCTTCGCCCGCCGCGGAGGCGGCGCGGGCGTTCCGGGCCGCGGCTGGGTCTTCGCCGCCGGGGCGGTGCTCGGACTGCTCCTCTGGCACGTCGCCGGAAACGTCGGCGGTGACGGCTTCTTCCATCTCGCGCGGGTACAGAAGCTCCTCGCGTTCGACGACCTCTCGTTGCACGCGCTCGACGAGTTCCCGGACGGCGGGCTCCATCCCGGCTACGCGTTCCCGCTGTGGCACGGCTTCCTCGCGCTGGTCGCGAAGGTCTCGGGCGCCGACCCGGTCGACGTCGTGCTGCACGGCCCGACCGTGCTCGCGCCGCTTGCCGCAGTGGTCGCCTACGAGGCGGGTTGGGCATTGTTCCGGCGCGTGGTTCCCGCCGCGACATCGGCGGCAGCAGGCATCGCGCTCGTGGCGATGGCCCCTGCGCACGGCGGGGCGTTCACCGCGCTCGCGCTGCCCGCGACCGCGTCGCGCCAGCTGCTCCTCCCTGCCGCGCTCGCGCTTGCGGTGGAGGCGACGCGTACCCCCACCCGGCCGCTCCTCGCCTCAGCCGCCGCAGCCTCGCTCGTCCTCGCCGTCGTGCATCCGACGTACGCGCTGTTCCTCTGGATCCCGTTCGTCGGGTTCCTCGCGGTCCGCTGGCTCTGGCGACGCCGCGACGGCCGCTCCGGGCTGTTCGCGCTCGGTGCGCTCGTCGTCCCTGCTGCGGCGTTCTTCGCGTGGCTGCTGCCCGTCGTGAACGACACCGCGTCCGTCGACCCCGATCCGGCCGAGCGGAGTCGCGCATTCGCGCAGTACGCCGGGCAGCTTGCAGGGAACGCCGACCGGTTTTCGGTTGTGCCGGAGCTCCTCGGCCGGACCGGGGCCGTCGCGGTCGCCGGGCTCCTGCTCGTCCCGCTCGCGGGCCTCGCCTCGCGACGCCGCTGGGCAGCCTATGTCGTGGGCGGTGCACTCGCGGTCTTCGTCGTCTGCCTCGTCCCGTGGATCTTCACGCCGTTCTCCGACGCCGTCTCGCTCTCCCAGTCCCGCCGGCTCGCGGGCTTCCTACCCCTCGCGTTCGCGGTCGCCGGCGGGATCGGCGTACTCGCGCGCCTGATCGGCGCGCTCGTCGCACCGGTCGCCCTCGTCGCGGGAATCGCGCTCCAGCTTCTCTACCCCGGGGACTTCGGCTACACGTTGGAGTCGGGCGGCCCGGCGCTCGCGACGTGGTTCGCGGTCGCTGGCGCGCTCGTCGCACTCGTGCTCGGCTTCAGGCCGCGCGTGCCCCTGGAGCGGAGCGCGGCGGTCGCATCAGCGCTCATCCTTCTGCCGACGTATGTCCACGGCCTGACGCACTGGACGCCGTCGGACTCGCGTCCGCCCAACCCGCTCTCCGCGGGGCTCGTCGCCGCCGTCCGCGACGCGGTTCCGGTCGGGGCGGTCGTGTACGCGGACCCCGAGGCGAGCTACCGGCTCGGCGCGGTCGCGCCCGTTCGCGTGTGCGTCGCACCGCCGGGCCACGTCGCCGACACGGTCGCCAACCGCCCACGGAAGCGAGTCGAGGAGTTCCGCCGGTTCGCGAAGACCGGCGACCTCGCGATCCCGCGTGCGTGTGGCGCGACGTGGCTCGTGGTCGACCGAAAGCGCTTCGCGCGTCTCGCGCCCGCCGCCGCGCCGGCCTACCGCGACGCTCGGTGGGCGCTTTACCGCCTCGGCTGAGCGGCGCACCCGGGAGCGGCGACTACCATCGCCGCCGGTGAACGCCCTCCTCATCAGCTTCTACTTCCCGCCTGCCGGTGGCGGAGGCGTGCAGCGGCCGTTGAAGCTCGCGCAGTACCTCCCGGCGATGGGCGTCGAGACGCACGTCCTCGCGCCCGACGATCCGCGCTGGATACACCGGGACGACGGCCTCAGGGTGCCCTCACAGGCGTGGGTGCACCGCGCGCGCTACGTCGGCGTCTCGGGCGGCAAGCCGTCCGAGGTGCTCGCCGGCACCCATGGCCTCGGCCGCGTCGCAACCCAGGCACGGCTCCAGGTGCGACGCCTCGTCGTGCCCGACGAGAACGCCACCTGGGCGTTGACGGCGATCCCCGCCGGGATCAAGCTCGTGCGGAAGCACAACATCGACGTGGTCATCTCGACGTCGCCGCCACCCTCGACCCACCTGATCGCGGCCGCGATCGCCCGGGCGACGGGGGCCAAATGGGTGGCCGACCTGCGCGACTCGCTCGTCGCGCATGCGCACCGGCGCGCCGACAGTGCCGCGACCCGGGCCAAGTCGTCACTCCATCTCCGTGTCGCCCGCCTCGTCGCGTCCCGCGCGGACGCGATCACCTGCGTCTCCGAGGCGATCTCCGAGGAGACGCGTGCGCTCCGGCCTCGCGGGCCGGTGGTGACGATCGCGAACGGCTGCGACTTCGACGACGTCGTCGGGCTCGACCGCCACCCTTCCGACCGGTTCCGGATCACGCACACCGGGAGCTTCTTCGGTCGCCGCGATCCGCGTCCGTTCCTCCAGGCGCTGCACGACTCGGGGCTCGACGTCGTGGCCCGCTTTCTCGGCGACTTCCGGCCCGCCGACCGCGAATGGGCCGAGACGCTCGGGCTCGGCGACCGGCTCGAGCTCCTCCCGTACGCACCGCGGGCAGCGTCGCTGGCGCTCCAGCGCGACTCCGAGGCGCTGCTCCTGCTCATCCCCGAGGCGGGCGGGCGCGGGCGGGGCGTCCTCTCGGGGAAGGTCTTCGAGTACGTCGCCGTCGGCCGGCCGATTCTCGCTGCGGTGCCACCGGATGGCGCCGCCGCCGAGCTGATCCGGAAGACCGGCGCCGGAGTCGTCGCGCCGCCCGACGACCCGGCCGCGATCAGGGAGGCGCTCGAGAGCCTCCACGCGCGGTGGCGCGAGGATGGACTGCCGGACGTCGAACTCGACGAGGAATGGCGCAGACGCCTCTCCCGCAGGACGCGGGTCGAGGAGATGGCGGCACTGCTCCACGAGGTCGTGGCGCGCTGAGGCGCGCGGCCCGCCGCGATACCCTCCCCCGACGGACGACGTGCTCCAACGCTGGTTCTCGGCCGGGATCGCCACACGCCGGCTCGTGGTGGTGTTCTGCATCGCGGTCTGCGTCGTCGCGCTTGTCGTGCGCTACCCGGATGCCTTCCGAGACGCGAACGACACCGCGCGCAAGAACGCCGCACTCGACCTTGTCGACCGTGCCGTCGGTGCCGGCAACTCCGTGTTCCCCGACCAGCGGCTCCTCGTCGAAGCGCGCGGTCTGATCCCCCCCGGCGAGAGCTTCGCCGTCGCCGTCGGCGATCCTCAGCCTGGCTGGACCGAGCTCACGGCCGGCTCGGCCGAGCTCTTCCTGCGCTCCTACCTCCTCCCGCGGCGACTCGATCCGAACGGGGCGTGGATCGTGTGCCTTGCGTGCGACCGAGATGCGTATCCCGGCGCAAGCGCGGTCTGGGAAGGCGACGACGGGCTCTCGATCCTGCGGCGCGAGTCGTGACCGTCCACGCGATTCTGGGGCTCGCCGCGCTGAACGGGGCGTACGCCCTGCTCGGCGTCACGCTCCTCTGGGCGATCCGAGGGTTGCCGCACTGGTCCGACGTGCTGCGTCTCGCCGGCCTCGGGTATCTCCTCGGTGTCGCCGCGTTCGGAACCGTCTGGACGCTGCTCCTCGTCGTCGGCGTGCCGTTCGGCCGGTGGGGGCTCTTGCTCTCGCTCGTGTGCGGGACCGCCGCCGCGGGCGCCGCCGGCGTCATCCTCCGTCGGCCCCGCCCTTGCGGCTTCGGCCACCCTGACCGGCACGCGTCGAGCGCGGCGCTGCTCGTGACCGCCACGGGGATCGCGCTCACGGGGCTGCTGCTCGAGGCGCTGTTCCGCTCTGCGCGCCTGCAGAGCCTGCAGGCGTACGACGCGTGGGCATTCTGGGTGCCCAAGGCGAAGGCGATCTATTTCTTCGGCGGACTGGATCAGCAGGTATTCACGACGTTCCCGGGGCCGACGTACCCGCCACTCGTCCCGATCCTCGACGCGGCGGCGTTCCGCGTTATGGGGAGCGCCGACGTGACCACGTTCCACCTGCAGTACTGGTTCCTCGTCGTGGGCGCCGTCGCCGCGGTCGCGGGGTGCCTGTACGGGCACGTGTCGGCGTGGTTCCTCTGGCCTCCGCTCGTCTTGGTGCTCGCGGTCCCACGCATCGCGTCCGGCCTGCTGACACCTCAAGCCGACGTGCTCGTCGACGCGCTGTTCGCCGTGGGCGCACTCCTTCTCGCCCTCTGGCTGCGCGACGGCCGCGGCTGGCGGCTCGCGGCCGCCGCCGTGCTGTTCGCCGGCGCCGGACTGACGAAGCGCGAGGGGCTGCTGTTCGCCGCCGCCGCGCTCGTCGTCGCGCTTGCCGTGTCACTCGTCGCGAGACGGGCAGGCTGGCCACGCCTTCTTGCAGTCGCAGCAGTGGTGGGCGCGGCCGCGGTGCCGTGGCGGCTCTGGTACAGGAGCAATGGAATCGGCGGTGAGGCACCGACCAACGTCGGCGCGGGAGGGTCGCTTGGTCGCGCCGGGGACTCGCTGCGGCTCTCGTTCGACGTGTTCTTCGATACGACGCTCTGGTCGGTCGTCCCGATCGTCTTTCTGATCGCCCTCGGTGCCGCGCTCGTCTGGGGCGACCGGCGCGTGGCCGCTTTCCTTACGGCCTTGCTTGGCTTGGTCTTTCTCGGCGGCGCCTGGGTGACGTACTCGTACCGGGGCGTCCCGATCACTGCGGACGAGGCGCTGAACCCCATCGTCCGCTACACCGGGGCGACCGTGCTTCTCGCAGCGGTGTCGATGCCGCTGCTTCTCGCCTCGGTCTGGGAGAGCCGGACGGAGGAGCCCCGTTGAGAACTTCGACGGTGCGACTGGCCGCCGCTGCGATCGTCGTCGTTCCGCTCGTCGGCTATCCGGCGGTCGTGCTCGCCGACGGCGCGCGCTTCCCCTCACCGGAGGACTGCGTCCACATTGCCAAGCCGGGCCAGTCGGGCGACCTCGACCTCGTGTTCGGCCGGCGCGACACCCCGGCCGAGGCGAATGCGCTCCTCGCACGGGTCAAGCACGTCGGCTACGTCGACGCCCAGGTCCAGGGGGACGGCTGCCTGCGTTGGAAGGTCGTCTACACCGGGATCGAGTCGTACGCGCAGGGCGCCAGCTCGGCAGCCGAGGCGCGCGGCGCCGGCCTCCATCCACAGATCGAGATCGCGCCGCCCGGCTGACGCCTACGATTCGACGCCGTGGCGACCCTCGCCCTCGACCGACCGCGCGTCGTCGCCGCCCGCGCCCCGGTGGTGGAGGGGCTGTTCTTCGCGACCGTCTTCACCGTCACGTTCGCCAAACTCCAGTGGGAGGTCGCGGGGACGCTTGCGTTCTCCGACGTCGTCACGTTCCTCTTCCTGATTGCCTTCGCCTTCTACCGGCTCGAGCGGCTCGACGGGCGAATGGCGCGCGCCGCGTGGATCACGCTCGCCTTCTTCGCGGCGTTCCTCCTCGTCTACCTGATCGGCTTCTTCAACCTCGACACGACCGAGTCGCTGGCGCAGTGGGCGAAGGGGATGGTCAAGTTCCTCCTCCACTTCCTGTTCCTCGTCGCCGGGGTCGCGCTCATCGCTAGACGCGGGCAGCGGTTCTACTGGCAGACGCTCGCGGCGTTCGTCCTTGGCGTCACGGTCAACGCCGTGTACGGCGTCTTCCAGCTCGGCGTCGCCGAGGGCGCGGGCGGCAACCTCGACGCCGCGTGGCTACAGCCGCTCACCGGCGGCGCGAGCAAGATCAACGTCTACGGCGCGATCCAGGGGCAGGACGTCTTCCGGATCAACGCCCTCACGGGCGACCCGAACCACCTGGGGATCGAGCTCGCCGCGGTGCTCGTCCTCCTCCTGCCGCTCTACCTCCGGCTCGAGCGCGGTCACCGGCTCCGGACGCCGCTGATGGTGCTGCTGGCATTCCTCCTCGTCGTCGAGCTCGCAACGCTCTCGCGCAGTGGCCTCCTCGGGCTCGCCTGCGGCCTTGCCGTGCTCGCAGTCCCGTATCGTCGGCACCTACTGACCGTACGGTTCCTCGTGCCGCTGGCGATCGTGCTGCTCGGCGTCCTCGCGTTCGTCGCGCGTCGGGCGAACTTCTTCGAGCAGGTGCTGCGCTCGCGGATCTCGACGGAGGGGCAGGCCGCCTCCACGCACTTCGTCGTCTACGACTTCATCCCCGACGTGCTCTCGCAGCACCCGCTGTTCGGCCTCGGGCTGAACACCTTCTCCGTCTACTACGAGTTCGTCACCGGTCGGACGAACTTCGGCCCGCACTCGTTCTACGTCGCGCTACTCGTCGAGAGCGGCCTCGTCGGCGCCCTCGTGTTCGCGGCGTTCATCGTCTACCTGTTCCGAAGGGCCGGCGCGACGCGCCGGATCGGCAAGGCCCTCGCGGCTGCCGGCGATCCGCTTGCCGCGCGGGTGCGGCCACTCGGCTGGGGGCTCACCGCAGCCCTCGTCGCGACCCTCGCCTCGAACGCCTTCTACCTGACGATGTCCTTCTACTACTTCTATGCCCTCGCGCTGCTCGCGATCGCGGCGCCGACCGTCTTCGCCACGGGGCTGGCCCGCCGCCGCGCGTGAAGCTCGTCGTCCTGACGACGTCCTACCCGCGCGACCGGGACGACGTCGCCGGGAGCTTCGTGCGCGACGGGGTCGAGGCTCTGCGTGCACAGGGGCTCGACGTACGCGTCGTCTCACCGGCGAGCTTCCGGCACTTCGGCATCGCGTACGGCGACGGGATCGTGAACAACCTGCGGCGCGCGCCGTGGAAGGCCGCGCTGCTCCCGCTGTTCCTCCTGTCGTTCGCGGTCGCGGCGCGGCGGGCGAGCCGTGACGCGGACGTGGTGCACGCCCACTGGCTGCCGAGCGCCCTGCCCGCCCTGGCGACCGGGAAGCCCTTCGTGCTCCAGCTGTGGGGCTCCGACGTCGCCCTCTCACGCCACGCACGGGCGCTCGCGAGCGGCCTGGTCAGGCGGGCGCGAGTCGTCGTCTGCGCCTCGCAGTCGCTCGCAGACGATGCATGCCGGCTCGGGGCACGGGATGTCCGGGTGGTCCCGAGTCCCGTGGCGATCCCGGAGTCGGTCGGCGAGCCGGACGACCCGCCGCACGCGCTCTACGTCGGGCGGCTCTCCGAGGAGAAAGGAGTGCGCGAGCTCGCGGAGGCGGCGCGCGGCCTTCCGCTCGTCGTGGTCGGCGACGGCCCGCTCCGCTCGCTGTTTCCCGACGCCGTCGGGTTCGTCCCGCCCCACGAGCTCACCCCCTGGTACGAGCGTGCGGCGATCGTCGTCGTCCCGTCGCGGCGAGAGGGCTACGGCATGGTCGCGCGCGAGGCGATGGCCCACGGGCGCCCCGTCGTCGCGACTGCGGTCGGCGGGCTCGTGGATGCCGTCGAGGACGGCGTCACGGGGTTGCTCGTGCCGCCCCGTGACGCCCCGGCACTCCGTGAGGCCATCGAGAGCCTGATCGGAGACGCGCGGCGCCGCGCCGCCTTCGGACGGGCCGCATCCCTCCGCGCAGCCGCGATGTTCGCGCCCAACTCGGTCGGCGGCGAATGGCGCCGCGTGTACGACGACGTGCAGGCTCACCGTTAGGCTCCGGCGGTGCGACCGCACCGCGTACACGCGTCGGTCATCGCCTTCTTCGGCCTGACGTGGCTCCTCGGGGCGCTCTGGGCGATCGCGACGCCTGTGATGGGCGTTCCCGACGAGCCGGCACACGTCATCCGCGCCGCGTCGGTAGTGAGGGGACAGGTGCTCGACCGTTCGACGATCGAGCGCGCCGGGAGACGCGTGGACAGCGCCCGCATCCCGGAGACGCTCGTCTGGCCCGAGGCGCCCTGCTTTGCGCACCACGACGACGTGACTCCCGAATGCGACGTAGCGCCGCAAGGCCGAGGCGGCGTCCTCGTCGAGGTCGAGAGCAGAGCAGCACGGTACAACCCCATCTACTACGCGGTCGTCGGCGTGCCGACCCTCGTCGCCCCCGGGAGGACGACCATCTATGTGATGCGGCTCGTGACCGCCGCGCTCGTGGCGGCCCTGATCACAATGGCGGCTTTCGCGCTGCTCGAATCCCCGACACCGCGGTGGGCGCTGGTCGGGCTGGCCGCCGCCACGACACCCATGGTGCTGTTTCTCGCCGGATCGGTGAACCCGAACGCCCTCGAGATCGCGGCGGGGCTGGCGCTTTGGGCGACGCTGCTGAGTTGGTTCTCGCGTCCGGATCCCGAACTCGATCGCTCGCGCGCTGTGCGGGCTACGGTCGCGGCGAGCGCACTCGTGATGTCGCGCGCGCTCTCACCCGCCTTCCTCGTGCTCATCGTGGGAGGCTCGCTGCTCGTGCTCGAGCGCGGCGCGTCACGTCGGGTGTGGCGTGCCGCTCGCATCGCAGCGGGCGTGGTCGGCGCGATGACGATCGCGGCCCTGGCATGGACGATCGGTGTCGGATCCCTCTCGACCTCGGGTGTTGCCTATCCGGAGTACCAGGACGCCGGCCGGTATCTCGTCACGATGCTTCTCTCGCTGAACGAGTTCGAACGACAGATGATCGGTATCTTCGGGTGGCTGGACACGCCGGCCGACCCGCACGTGTACACGTTGTGGTTCGCGATACTCGGCTTCCTCGTCGTCTCCGCGCTGGCCATCGGAGAAACGCGCCACCGCCTGCTCCTGCTCGGACTGATCGCGCTATCTGTGGTCTTCCCCCTTGTCGCGCAGTATCCGGCGGCGTCTCGTCTCGGGCTGATCTGGCAGGGCCGTTACCTACTGCCCCTCATGGTCGGTCTGCCGCTGGCTGCTGGCTGGGTGCTGACCTCGAGCGAGCGGTGGAACAAACTCATGGCCACCGGCTGGGCGTTCTGGATGCCGGTCGGCACGCTCGCCGCGCTTCAGGTCGGAGCGTTCTGGTATGCACTGCACCGTAACGTGGTCGGGGCCGGCGGAGAGTGGATCAGGTTCGAGCCGTTGTGGCAGCCCCCGCTCGGTTGGATACCCCTGATCGTCGCATATGCAGCCGTCGCTGCCGGTTGGGCGGCGACCCTGGCCCGTCTCGGATTCGCGCGCTCCTCGAACGTTATGAGACGCGGCAGCGAAGGAGCGTCAGCAGCACCCTTACTCCGTCCGCGGCAGTGAGTTTCTTCCCCTCCTCGCGCGAGCGGGCCTTGTAGGTGATCGGCACCTCGTAGATGCGCTCGCCCGCGAGCAGTACGCGCGCCGTGATCTCCGGCTCGATCGCGAAGCCGCGCTCGCGGAGCTTCAGCGAGCGGAACAGCTCCGTGCTCATGACCTTGTGGCACGTCATCACGTCCGAGATCCAGCAGTTGTAGAGGACGTTCGTCGCCTGGGTCACGGTCTTGTTGCCCATCACGTACCAGAAGCTGAACGCGGAATGGCTCGACCACGACCGCGTCCCGTAGACGACGCGGGCCTCCCCCGCGAGTAGGGGCTCGAGGAGAGGCGCGAGATCTGCAGCCCTGTACTCGAGGTCCGCGTCGAGGATCGCGGCGAAGTCACCCGTGGCGTGCGTGAGCGCCGTCCTGATCGCGGCGCCTTTGCCCTGGTTGCGGTTGTGCTCGACGACCGTCACACTCTCCGGCCAATCGGTCGTGCGGAGGGTCTCGAGCGTGCCGTCCGTCGAGCCGTCGTCGACGATCACGAGCTGCCGCGCCTCAACCGGAAGCTCGGCGGCGAGGGCGTCGTCGACCGCTCGCTCGAGCGTGCTGCGCTCGTTGTAGACCGGCATCAGGATCGAGAGCGTCGTGGGCATCTGCGGCACCGTATCCCTATCGGCAGGCGGGAGGAAGGGCGTGATCGGCGTCGCTGCACGGCCGTCGAGTCGTCCACGAGCGCCCGCTACGATCGCGCCGTGCGCGAGTTCACGATCGACGGCCGGCGGATCGCCGACGACACCCCATGCTTCGTGATCGCCGAGATCGGCCACAACCACCAGGGGAGCGTGGAGCGGGCCCGCGAGCTCATCCGGGCCGCGCACGAGGCGGGTGTCGACGCGGTGAAGCTCCAGAAGCGTGACAACCGGCGGCTCTATACGCGCGCGCTCTACGACAGTCCATATGACAACGAGAACAGCTTCGGGCGGACGTACGGCGCCCATCGCGAGGCGCTCGAGCTCGACGGCGACGCCTACGTCGAGCTTCGCGACGAGGCTCGGAGCCTCGGCCTCGTGTTCTTCGCGACGGCGTTCGACGAGCCGAGCGCGGACATGCTCGCGCAGCTCGACGTCCCTGCATACAAGATCGCATCGGGCGACCTCACCAACACCCCGCTGCTCCGGCACGTCGCGTCGTTCGGGAAGCCGCTGGTGGTCTCGACCGGCGGCGCGACCCTCGACGACGTCGACCGGGCTGTCGAGGCGGTTCTCGGCGTGGGCGGGACGATCTGCCTGCTGCAGTGCACCGCCGCCTACCCGGCCGCAGTCGAGGACTTGAACCTCGGCGTGATCACGACGCTGCGGGAGCGCTACCCCGACGTCGTGGTCGGCCTCTCCGACCACCAGGACGGCATCGCGATGGCGCCCGTCGCGTACATGCTCGGCGCGCGCGTGGTCGAGAAGCATTTCACGCTGAGCCACACCGCCAAGGGCACGGATCACGCGTTCTCGCTGATGCCGGAGGGGATGCGGAAGCTCGTGCGCGATCTCCGCCGCGTTCCGATCGCGGTCGGCGATGGCGTCAAGCGACCCCTGCCCAGCGAGGAGAACCCACTCCAGAAGATGGGCAAGAAGCTGGTTGCGGCCCGCGCGCTTGGCGTGGGGCATGTCCTCGCGGACGGCGACCTCGTCGCGAAGTCGCCCGCCGACGGCGGGCTCCCGCCATACGTGCTCGACGACCTCCTCGGCCGACCCCTCGTACGCGCGCTCGACGCCGAGGAGGCGATCGGCGCCGCCGACGTCGGCACGGCCGCCGAGCGCCCTGCTGAGAGCCGCGCTGTCTGACCGCCGAGCCGTCGGGACCGAGGGGTACGCTCGCCTGACGTATGCGACAGGCCGACCCGATGCTCTCGGTCGTCGTCCCGCTTAAGGACGAGGAGGACAACCTCGAGCCCCTCGCCCGGCGGCTCCTCGACGTACTCGAGAAGCTGACGGCCCGTTGGGAAGTGATCCTCGTCGACGACGGGAGCCGAGACGAGACATATCCGCGCGTCCTCGCTCTGCATGCGTCCGACCCGCGGTTCAAGGTCGTGCGGCTCTCTCGGAACTTCGGCCACCAGGTGGCGCTCTCTGCGGGTCTCGATCTCGCTCGAGGCGACGTCGTCGTCACACTCGACGGGGATCTCCAGCATCCGCCCGAGGTGATCCCCGAGCTCGTCAGGCACTGGCGGGAGGGGGCGCAGGTCGTGTACGGGACGATGGCCGAGCGGCAGGGCGAGTCGCGGCTCAAGGGCGTGACCGCTCGTGCGTTCTATCGAACGCTGACGCGGCTGACCGACATCGATGTACCCGATGCCGCCGGCGACTTCCGGCTCGTCGACAGAGCGGCGCTAGAGGCTTTCCTCTCGATGCGTGAGCGGAATCGCTACCTGCGCGGGATGTTCAGCTGGGTGGGATTCGAACAGGTCGGGGTCCCGTACACGAGCCCACCACGGAGCGCCGGGGAGAGCAAGTACACGGTGGGACGCATGGTGCGGCTCGCGAGCGACGCCATCGTCAGCTTCTCCGACAGGCCACTCCGCATCGCGCTAAACGTCGGCTTTCTCGTCGCGTTCGGCTCGATCCTGTTTGGCGTTTCCGCGCTGGTCTCGAAGCTCGGGGGGTTTTTCGTCGTGCCCGGCTGGACGTCTGTCATGGTGCTGATGGGAGTCGTGGGGGGCGTCCAGCTGATCGTGCTCGGGATCATCGGCGAGTACGTCGGGAGGATCGCCGAGCAGGTCAAGGAGCGCCCGCTGTACGTCGTCCGTGCGCTGCACGGACTCGACGAGCAACGCCTCCCCTAGGTCTATGGCCGGGGCCGTCGGGCGAAGACCGTCATCATGTCCCAGAGGTTCATGGGATCGCGCGCGCCGAGCCTCGACTGCGCGAGCCGGCGCGAGGGCGTCGAGGAGCGCAATCTCCAGCGTGAGGCAGGCCTTGCGGGCGAGGTAGCGCACGGGGAAGACGGTGCCCGGCAACCGGACGGCTCGTGGGGCTAGGTCCTGCACCGCACGATGTATCCCTGGCTCGAGTTGAATACGGGGTTCGGGTCGGGCCGGCACGCCACGAGTACCGGGTCGGCCGAGGAGTCACCCGGCGCTCCTCTGTCGAGGACCACAACGAAGCGCTCGCCGTGCGTGCAGCCGTGCGGGGGCTCCTGCGCGAGGGGCATGAGCACGGGCAGGGCTTCGACGAACTCGACGTTGAGCCCGATGATCGCGACCGGGCACCCGCCGGCGGCCCGCCCGGCGGCCTCGCGGACGAGCACCTCCTGTTCGTCCTCCGTTCCGACCCAACTAGTGACCCAGTCGTGAGCGCTCCGGGCCTGCCAGAGGCCGCCGCCGATCAGCAGGATCCCGGCGCCGATCACGACCGCGGAGCGGAGACGGGTGGCGCTCCGGGCCAGGACGAGCGCGGCGAGTGTGATCGGTGGCACGTAGTAGCGGGTCTCGACGACCCCCACGTCCGCCGCGAACGCGATGAAGGCGACCGCAACCACGAGCAGCCCGATCGAGAGCCAATCGGCACCGAAGCGGAACGTCACGGCTGCGAGGAGCACGACAGCAGCGACGAAGACCACCGTCGGCAAGTGTGAGTGGAGCATCCCGTCGGCCTTGGAAAACTGGTCGGACAGACGCATCACGAGGCTCTTGCTCGCCCCGGCGTCCTCGTACACCCGCTCGTCGGCAAGCGCGAGTTGCACCGTCCGGGCCACCATGGGCACGAACGGGAGCAGGATCGCAGGGGCGAGCGCCGCGAGGCTGAGACGTCGGCCGCGTGAGAGGAGGCTCCAGCGCTCCGTCTGGAGCCTCAGGGTGGGCCACAGGAAAGGGGCGAGGAACAGTGCGCAGATCGACGTCTCCTTCTGGAGGACACCGAACGACCAGAGCACGAGCCCCGCTGCGATCACAAGAAGCAGTCCCGCGCGCGTAGGGCTGCCGTCGAGCAGACGGTCGACCGCCCGGACGAGCATGACCGCACCGAGGGCCATGCACCCGACGAGCAGAGGCTCTTGCGGCCCGTAGCGCGCGAGATCGATCGCGATCGACGGCACAGTCACGGTCACGAGCGGCACGCCGACGACGAGGAGCCATCGCCGGTCCCGGAGGCGATCCGGCCGTCCGATGAGCAGCGCCGCGAGGAGTGTGACGCCGACGACGAGCGTCATCCACCTCACGATGCCCCAGAGTTCTGCCGCGAGGAAGTTCGTCGGCCCGCCGAGCGTGTGCCACTGGAGTGCGTTCCACATGATGAGGCCGGGTCGGTAGCGAATGCTTTCTGGATTGCCGAGCCGGACGACCTGCCGGAGTTGTTCTGGCGCCTTCTCGATGGCGCTCCAGTCGTCGACCATCGACGGGAAGTCACGATGCAGTCGCGGCTCGATCGACCAAAACGAGACAAGGCTCACGACTGCAAGGCAGACGAGGACGCCGACCCGGCCGCGCATTGGCCGGTTGTAGCACCGCCGGCCGCCGGACAGTCGTCGATGGCGCCCACTCGCCGGCCCCTCCTCCGGCCCCTGGAGGCTTTACCGTCGGCCTTGGAACATGCAATCGGCGCCACGCCCGGGGCGGGTGGATGCCGCGGGCTTCGCGTTCCGAAGCTCCCACGCAACGCTCCACCCTGGCGAGTCCGGCGATCGCCTGCACGACCTGCACGAAGCCCTGGCGGTCATGGTCTTCGGCGTAGGCGGCCGCTCCCGAGCGAGAAGAAGCCGCTCCAGGAGCTGGGCAAGCAGCTCGGCGCGGCGCGTGCGCTCGCGTGCGCCACCTGCTCGTCGACGGCGAGCTCGTCGCGAAGTCGCCGGCCGTCAGCGGTCTGCCGCCCTTCGCGCGCGGCGAGCTCCTCGTCCGGCAGCTTGCCCGCCGGCTCCTGACGAGGGGCCGATCCGGGCCGACGACGTCTGGGCCGGCCGCCCGCCCCGCGGAGAGCAGCAGCCCGGTCTGACCCCCGGGCCTGGCGGCGGGCTACGCCGTGCAGCGCAGGAGCTTCCCGACGCTCAATTCCAAGACGGGCGCCGGATCCGGTCTGCACGCCGCCAGGATGGGATTGTCCGGCGGCGTCACCGTGCCGGCCACGCCCTCGTCGAGGAGCGCGACGAACCGCTTGCCGGGGACGCAGTCGCGTGGGCGCTCGGCCAGCGGCATGAGCACGGGCAGCGCCGCGACGAACTCGACGTTCAGGCCGACGATCGCCACGGGGCAGCCCCCGGCGGCCCGCGCGTCGGCCTCGCGGACCGAAGCTCAGTGACGGCAACTCGGAGGACGGCGGTCCTCCGTTGCTTGTTCGCCGCGCCCAGCGTTCCTAAACTCCGCGCGTGCCAACCGGCGCCTCGAGCGCGGACGAGACCGATCGAGACAGCTCGTTCGTTGGATCGGCGATGGAGCAGGTCGCCCGTCGGAACCGTCAGTGGACCGTGAGGGTGCGGTGGAAGATTTTGTTCGTACTCCTCGGCGCGGCCGGTGTCGCACTCCGAGTCTGGGTTCATCGTTCTGCACTCGGTATCCCAGACAGCGACGAGGCTGTGGTCGGGCTGATGGTCGACCACGCCATGCGTGGAGAGCCGACGACGTTCTTCTGGGGCCAGGCTTACGGCGGATCGCAGGAAGCACTGCTGACGGTTCCGGTGTTCTGGATCGCCGGAAGCAGCTGGCTCACGCTGCGGCTCGTTCCCATCGCCCTTTCGGTCGTCGCCGCTGTCGTCGTGTGGCGAGTCGGTCGCCGAACGATTGGTGAGCCTGCCGCCGGAGTTGCGGGAGGGCTGGCCTGGATCTGGCCTCCGTTCGTCATCTACAAGCTGACGCACCAGTGGGGCTTCTATGCCAGTGGGACGCTCTATTCCGCACTGGTGCTCCTGCTCACGCTCCGCCTCGCTGAGCGGCCCTCGAAAGCTCGCGCAGGCACGTTCGGTCTTGTCGTAGGGCTAGCGCTGTGGCAGAGCGCGCAGCTGGTACCGATCGTGGTCACGGCGATCGTCTGGGCCGTGTGGCGGCGGAGGTCCGTGCTGCGATACGCCTGGATAGCGGCCGTCTTCGCCGTCATCGGGGCGCTCCCCTCCATCGTGTGGAACGTTCGCAACGACTGGGGGTCCTTCATGTCCCCTATCGAAGACACCACGACGTACCTGCACCGTCTTCGCGTGTTTGCGTCCCCACTTCTACCCATGCTGTTGGGACTGCGGACGCCATTCACCCAGGAGCGGCTCCTGCCCGCCATTCCCACGCTGCTGCTCTACGCGGCCATCGCAGCGCTTCTCGCTTTCGGCTGCTTCAGGGCGAGACACCATAACGCCTCGTTGTTGTACGTGGTGGCGCTGGCGTTCCCGTTTGTCTACACGCTCGCGCCGGCAACGTTCTTCAGCCCCGAGCCGAAGTACCTGGTGGTGTTGAGCCCGGTTGTCGTCCTGCTCGTCGCCCAGTTGGCGACGACCTACTGGCGCGCGACGGCGGTGGTCGCGGTCGCGCTCGCCGTCTCGATCGCCACCTTGAACAGGATGGAGACCTACTTCCGCACGGTGCCAGCCCAACCCCCCGTGGCGCCGAGGGACCTCGGCCCACTGATCTCGACGCTCGACCGACTCGGGCTCGATCGCGTGTACGCCGACTTCTGGCTTGCCTACTCGCTCACCTTCGACGCGCGGGAGCGCATCATCGCTTCGCAGAACAAGTTCACGAAGCTGACCTTCGCCGGAGGCCAGGCGGTCGCATCACGCCATCCGTTCATCCGGTATCCGCCGTACGAGCGGAAGGTTGAGGCGGCTCGCCATGGCTTCGTCCTGTTCCGGGAATCGATCGCGCACGGCGCCGATCGACCTCCCGGGCCTGAGGCGAGCGCTCGCGTCGAGGAGCTCGAGCGCTTTGTCTCGCAACTGAGGGCATACGGCTACCGCGCGCACATCGTCGGCCCGTTCGTCGTCTACTCGCTGCCCACATGATCGCGACTGCGGTCACCAGCTGCGGACACGTCGACGTAGGCCGGGCTCTAGTCGAGGTGGGCCGCGAGGTTGGCGGCAGGGTTCACGCAGCTCTTGTCTACTTAGGGCTGCGCAAGAGACTCGCCGGGGGGGCGAGCCTCGTTGCGCATTGAGGCGAACCCGGGCAGGCCCCGCCTGCCGCAGGGGTGCCGCCCTTTCCCCCCACAAGATGGCGATCGGATCCACCTTGTTGCCGCGGGGTACTCCGGCGGCCGGGCTCGCATTGGCCACGGAAGATGCCGGCGTCGGGGCCCTAGGTGACACGATTGGGTCAACTCCTGGCTTGGGACTCCTGGGATCCGCGGATGTTCGTCGAAACGATCGTTCTGCCCACCGAAGACTGACCCCCTCCAACAAATCGTCGCGGCGATTTCGCGGACGTGATCGGGTTCGCAGCGTGTCGACCAGCTCGGCCGGGGCCTCGCGGCGGCCGGCTATGCCGTACAGCGCAGGATCTTCCCGACGCTCTCGTCAAATACGGGCGACGGATCCGGTCTGCACGCCGCCAGGACGGGATTGTCCGTCCGTGTCTCCGTGCCGGGGGCGCCCTTGTCGAGGAGCGCGACGAAGCGCTCGCCGTGTGCGCAGCCGTGCGGTGGTTCTTGGGCGACGGGCATGAGCACCGGGAGTGCCTGGACGAACTCGACATTGAGACCGACGACCGCGACCGGGCACCCGCCGGCGGCCCGCCCGGCGGCGTCGCGGACGAGTCTCTCCTGCGCCTGCTCGCCGTCGATCCACGTCAAGACCCAGTCATGGGCGCTCCGGGCCTGCCAGAGGCCACCGCCGATCAGTAGCACCCCGGCGACGACCACGACTGCGGACCCGAGGCGCACGGCGCTCCGCGCGAACACGAGTGCCGAGAGGGTGATCGAGGGGATGAAGTAGCGGCTCGCGACGACGCCAGCGTGGGCGGCGAAGACGATGAACCCGAACGACACGACGAGGAGTCCGACCGAGAGCCAGTCGACCCCCACGCGGAATGCCACCGCGGCGAGGAGGACGATCGCAGCCACGACGACTATCGTCGGCAGTTGGGTGTGGAGGCTCTCGCCTGCCTCGGACAGCTGGTCCGACAGGCGCATCGTCATGCTCCTGCCAGCGCCGAGATCGCCGTACAGCTCCTGCCCCCTGAGACCGAGTTGCACAGTCCGGACGACCATCGGCACGAACGGGAGCAGAATCCCGGCCGCGACTCCACCGAGGACGCGTCGCCTGCCCGCGTCGAGCAGCGCCCAGCGCCCACCCTGCTGCCGAACCGTGGGCCAGAGGAACGGTGCGAGTAGAAGCACACAGATCGACGGCTCCTTCTGGAGGACGCCGAACGCCCACAGCACGACCCCCCCGACGATCGCGGCGACCACGCCCGGCCCCGCGCGGCCGCCGTCGAGGAGCCGGTCGATGGCCCGCACGAGGAGCACCGCGCCGAGGGCCATGCACCCCACGAGGAGCGGCTCTTGCGGGCCGTAACGGGCTATGTCGATCGCGATCGACGGCGCGGTCACCGCGACGAGCGGCACCCCGATGGCAAGCAGCCATCGTCCATCGCGGGCGCGTGTCGGCTGCCCGACGAGCAACAACGCGAGAAGGGTGACACCGATGACCAACACCGCCCACCGCGCGACGCCCCAGAGTTGCGGCCCGAAAAAGTCGGTTGGCGCGCCGATTGTGTGCCACTGAAGCGCATTCCAGATGACGAACCCGGGCCGGTACCGGCCGTCCTCGGGACTGCCGAGCCGAAGGACGGTGTGGAGCTGCTCCGGCGCCTTCTGAATCGCGCTCCAATCGTCCACCATGGAGGGGAACGTGTGATGGAGCCGGGGCTCGTACGTCCAGAGTGACGCGAGCGCGACGACGACGAGGCAGATGAAGACGCCCGCCCGGCCGCGCATCGGCGGGTTGTAGCACCGCGGGCTGCCGATACGTCGCCGGCTCGCCGCTCGCGCGACCCAGCCACGTCCCTCACGCCGACGCGTTACCGTCGGCGTGACGAGATGGAATCGACCGGCTCCACCTCAGGCGAAGCGGTTCGCGGGTCGTCGCTGCGGACGCTTGCGGTGCTCGCCCTCACGGCCGTGTGCGTCGCGCTCGTCGCGTGGGGTGTGGTGGAGGCAGCTCGTCAGATACGCGTTCTCGAGTCGCGTCGGGACGCCGCGCTTGCCGCGCGTGCGGACGGCGCGGACGTCGCCGGCAACGCAGGGAACGCCTTCCGCAGCTTCCGAGCGACGCTGGGTGCGGGCGAGCGGTTCACACTCGTGTTCGCCCCCGAGACGAGTGTCGACGACCGAGGAACATATCGCCTCGTTGCGTTGTCGTACCTCTACCCTGCGGTAGCGGTCGACGACGTCTCCGCAGCGCAGGCGGTGATGGTCTTCGGTGAACCGTCGACCGCCGTGCGTTCGGCATTCGAGGAGACAGGCGTGGTCGACGGGGTCTGGATGGGACGTCGTCCATGAACGACGCGGTCAGGCTCATCGCGCTGAACGCCACGTTCGCCTTGGCGGGCTTCGTCGTCATCCGATTCGCCGGAGTGCCGGGCGGGCGAGGCTGGCGGGGCACCCTCGTCGGGCTCTCACCGGCCGTGGGTCTCGCAGCCTGCGGTATCGCGGCCGCGCTCTGCGCCATGACGGGCCTAGGCGTTGGACTGCTGGCGACGGGCATCCTCGTCGTGTTCGTCCTCGCCGCCGCAGGTCTCCTGCTGCGCGGCCGCCGGCCCGGCATCGGGTCGCTCCAACCGGCCCTGGTGCAGGGCGTCGTCGGTCGCCTGCTCGAAGTGGTCTCGCTCGTCCTGCTCGCAGCTCTCTCGGTCGGTGTCCTGCGCCTGTACGCGGCAACGGGCCTGACGCAGTGGGACGGGTGGGCGATGTGGGCACCGAAGGCGCACGCGCTCTACCTCGATGGAGACGTCTGGGGGCCGGTGTTCCGCGACCCCGCCTACCTCATGCAGCACCAGGAGTACCCCGTCCTCTTGCCGTCGCTCGAGGCGCTCTCGGCGGATGCGGTCGGAAGGTTCGACCGGGCGTTGATCGACATCGAGTCCGGCGCCCTCCTCCTTTCGTTCGGGTGGGGAGCGTGGGCGCTCCTCAGGCTTGTCGTCAGGCCGTGGCTCTCCGCCGGCGTCGCGCTCGCGTTGACAGGATCCGTGCACCTGATCGACAACGGCTCGGGGAACTACGCCGACACCGCTCTCGCGTCGTTCACGGCGCTCGGCCTTCTCTGCGCGTTCGTATGGCTGTCGCGAGGCGCCACGGCGATGCTCGTTCTCTCCGCGGTCTTCTTCGCAGCGGCCGCCAGCACCAAGGCAGAAGGGCTGTTGTATGCGCTTGCGGCGATCGCGGCCGTCCTCGCGACCGCTCGAGGTTTTGGCCGGCCCCTGCGCCATGTCGCCTCGTTCGCGGCGGCCGTGCTCCTCGTTCCCGTGACGTGGGCGATCGTCGACCGTCTCAACGGGCCCGGCGCGAACAACGTGGACCGGGCGACGCTCACCGATCCCTCGGCGATGGTCGGCGCCTCCGGACGGATCCCGGAATCCGCAGGGCGGCTTCTCTCCGAGAGCTGGAACGGGTGGTCGGTCGCGTGCGCGTTCGTGGTGGCCGCGCTCGCAGTTGCCTGCGTCGCACGCCTATGGTGGCAGGCGGCGTTCGTCGCCTTCTGGGGTGCGTTCTCGCTCGTCGCGCTCATCGGCGTCTACTACGCGAACGTCGCGCCGATCGACTGGCTCCTCGAGACCTCGGCCGATCGCGTCGTCTTCTCAGGCGTGCTCGGGCTCGCGACCTGCGCGCCGGCGCTCGTCGGTGCGGCCTGGGAGACGGTCGTCGTTCATGCGGACGAACGGGCGACGACCCCGGTGCTGGTCCAACCGCGAGGATCGACCGCCTCTAGGATCGCGCCGTGAGCGACCCGCTCTTCGACCTCGCAGGTCGCGTCGCCGTCGTCACCGGCGGCATGGGCCAGCTCGGCAGCGAGCTCGCGGTCGCGCTCGCGGGGCGCGGGATGCGCGTCGCGATTCTCGACGTCGAGACCGAGCCGCGCCCCGCCGCGGCCGCCCTCCGCACCGGTCTCGAGGAGGGCGAGATCCGCGTCCACCAATGCGACGTCACGGACCGCGGCGCGGTCGAGGCGGCGCTCGCGCTGGTCGAGGTCGACTGGGGCCTCCCGCATCTCCTCGTCAACGCCGCGGCGATCGACGCTCCGCCCGACGCCCCTCCCTCGGAGGTCGGGCCGTTCGAGGATGTCCCGCTCGGAGCGCTCGAGCGCGTGGTCCACGTCAACGTCCTGGGCGTCGTCGTGCCGTGCCAGGTAATCGGCGGCGCCATGGCGCGTGAGGGGCGCGGCTCGATCGTCAACGTCGGCTCGGTGTACGGCCTGCTCTCCCCGGACCACGGCATCTACGACTTCCGGCGCGACGCCGGCGAGGAGTTCTTCAAGCCCGTCGCGTACGCGGTCTCCAAGTCGGCGCTCCTCAACCTCACTCGCTACCTGGCGACGTACTGGGGCCGCAGCGGCGTGCGGGTCAACACGCTGACGCCCCATGGGATCGAGAACGGCCAGCCGGCGCCCTTCATCGAGGCGTTCGCGTCCCGCTCGCCGCTCGGCCGGCTGATGGACGTCTCGGAGGCAGTCGGCGCGGTGGTCTTCCTCGCGGCGGACGCGTCGTCCTACGTGACCGGCGCGAACATCGTCGTCGACGGCGGCTGGTCGGCTTGGTGATCCCGGATGAGGTGCCGAACCTCGTTGCCGGCGAGGACCGGCCCGCGGCGGACGCGCGGTGGCTCCACAAGACGCGGCCGGCGGACGGCGCCTCGCTGTGCCGTCTCGCGCGCTCCGGCGCGGAGGACGCGGCAGCGGCGATCGAGGCGGCTCGAGCCGCCCAGGCGGCATGGGCGGCGCGACCCACGGTCGAGCGCGGGGACGTCGTGCGGGGCATCGCGGAGCTCCTGCGAGAGCGCCGCGATGAGGCGAGTGAGCTCGTTGCGGCCGAGACCGGGAAGCCGCTCGCTCTCGCACGGGGCGAGACCGCGGCCGCGATCGAGATGGGGTTCTTCGTCGCGGGGGAGGGCCGGCGGTTCTACGGCCGCACGACGACCGCCTCGATGCCGCACCGGACCGTGATGACGCTCCGTCGGCCGGTCGGCGTCGCAGCGCTGCTGATCTCGTTCAACACGCCGCTGCCGAACGTCGCCTGGAAGGCCTTCCCGTCGATCCTCTGCGGTAACGCGTCGGTGCTGAAGCCGTCCGAGCATGCGCCCCTCTCGGGCTGGTGGATGGGCAGGCTCTGTCTCGAGGCGGGCCTCCCGCCAGGCGTGCTGAACGTCGTGCACGGGCTCGGGCCGGAGGCCGGGCTGCCGCTCGTCGCGGACCCGCGCGTCGACCTCGTCAGCTTCACGGGCTCGGCCGCGACCGGAAGGGCGGTCGCGGAGGCGGCCGGCCGCCGGCTCGCGAAGACGTGCCTCGAGCTGGGCGGCAAGAACGCGCTCGTCGTCTGCGACGACGCGGACCTCGACCGGGCGGTCGAGTGGACGCTCGCCTCGGCGTTCTCCAACGCGGGGCAGCGGTGCGCTGCCGCGAGCCGGGTCGTCGTCTTCGACGGGGTCTACGACGAGTTCCGCACGCGACTGCTCGCGGGCGTCGATGCGCTCGAGCCGCCGGGGCCGGTGATCAGCGAGGCGAGCATGGAGCGCATCGTCGGCGCGGTCGCCAGGGCGCGCGAGGAGGGCGCGGTCGTCGTCCGCGGCGGCGAGCGCGTCGGCACGGCCGGTTGGCACGTCGCCCCGACCCTCGTCGAGGGCCTCGCTCCGGATGCGGCGCTTGCCTGCGAGGAGCTGTTCGGCCCGGTCGCGGCGCTCTTCCGCGTCGGCGGCCTCGACGAGGCGGTCGCGCTGGTCAACGCGTCGCCGTACGGACTGACGTCGGCGATCCACACGGCGAGCGTCCACCGCGCGATGCGCTTTGCCGAGCGGGTCGCGGCCGGCGTGATCGTCGTCAATGCAGGGACGCACGGGAGCGAGCCGCACATGGGCTTCGGCGGCGTGCGGCAGTCGGGCACGGGGTGGAAGGAAGCGGGGGTCGAGGCACTCGACGTCTACTCGGAGGTGCAGTACGTGAACCTCGTGGTCGATCCCGCGCTCACATGACCCGAGCGCCACTTGCAGTGCTCGGCCTCGGCGGGATCGGCGGCCTGCTCGCCGCCCGCACGGGGGCGCTGTGCGTGGGCACCGAGCGAACCGTGGCAGCGATCGCCGAGCACGGGCTGACGTTCGTGGAAGGCGCGAGGACCAGCGTGACCCGCCCCGAGGCGACGACGAGGCTCGAAAGCCCGGTCGGGCTGCTGGTCGTCGCGGTGAAGGCTTACGACCTCGACGCAGCGCTCGACCGGGTCGAGCCCGAGGCGCTCGACGGTGCGGTGATCCTCCCGTTGCTCAACGGCCTCGAGCACGTGGACGTCCTCAGGGCGCGGCTCGGAGACGCTTGCAACACAGTGTCACAAGCGCCACCGACCGTCGCCGCCGGGTCGATCGGCCGCGTGTCGGCAGCGTCGCCCGAACCGGGGCTCGTGGTGCTGGCGGAGCAGGCGGGAGGCAGGATCACCGCGGCCTGCCGCGAGCTGGCGCCCGACGCATTGTCGGAGCGCATGGCACCGTTGTCCGCGGCCGGGCTCGAGCTCGTGGTCCTCGAGGACGAGCGGGAGGTGTTGTGGGAGAAGGCGGCGCGGCTCGCGGTGCTCGCCGCGGCCACGGTCGCCTCCGGGAGCACCGTCGGCGTCCTGCGGGACGATCCGGCGTGGCGCGAGCGGTTGCGCGGCGCGCTCGCGGAGGCCGTCTCCGCGGCCGCCGCCGACGGGGTGTCGCTCGCCGTCGACGACCAGTGGGCGATCATCGACGCGATGCCACCCGAGCTGACGACCTCCGCCGCTCGCGACGCCGCCGCCGGGCGCCCGACCGAGCTGGACGCGATCACCGGCTCCGTCGTGCGAGCAGCGCGGCGCCTCGCGGTCGCCACACCCGTCCTCGAGGCGCTGTACGAGGAGGCCCGATGCCGAGTGCGATAGCCCTGATCGGAGCGCGCGCGGGCTCCGAGCGGGTCGTCGGGAAGAACGTCCGTCGGCTCGCCGGGCACCCGCTGCTCGCGTACGCGATCGAGACGGCTCGCCGCGCCGAGGTGTTCGACCGCATCCTCGTCTCGACCGACAGCGAGCAGATCGCGCAGGTGGCGCGGTGGTACGGCGCGGACGCGCCCTTCCTCCGGCCTGCCGAGTACGCCACGTCCACGTCCCCCGATATCGAGTGGCTCGCGTGGACGCTGCCGCGCCTCGACGAGCGCTACGACCTGTTCGCGATCGTCCGCGCGACGAACCCGTTTCGCGGCCCCGACGCGATCCGGCGGGGGCTCGACCAGCTGCTCGCGACGCCCGAGGCGGACTCGATCCGTGCCGTCGAGCGTGTCAAGCAGCACCCGGGGAAGATGTGGGTGATCGACGAGGTCGGGCGCCTGATGCGCCCGCTACTCGACCAGTCCCACCTCGACGTCGCCTGGCACGCGGGCCAGTACCAGGCACTTCCTCCCGTCTACGTCCAGAACAGCGCGCTGGAGATCGCATGGACGCGCGTGGTCGAGGCGACCGGGACGCGCGAGGGGCGGATGCTCGCGCCGTTCCTGACCGAGGGTTACGAGGGGCTCAACATCGACGACGAGGACGACTTCGCCCGGGCGGAGGAGCTCGTCGCGAGCGGTCGGGCGCACCTCCCCGCCGTCGAGCGCGAGCCGTATCCTGGCCAGCCGTGAAGCTCGCCTCTCTGGAAACCCTCGCCTGCGACGCCGGGTGGCGCCCGTGGCTCTTCGTCAAGGCGACGACCGACGACGGCCTCGTGGGCTGGTCGGAGGTGACCGACTCCCACGGCTCGCCGACCGGGCTCGTCGGCGTCGTCCGCGACCTGGCGCCGCTCGTGCTCGGGCGCGACCCACAGGCGGTCGAGGCGATCCATTGGGAGCTCTACCGCCGCACGCGGCAGAGCCCCGGCTCGATCGTGCAGAAGGCGATCGGCGGCATCGAGAACGCGCTCCTCGACCTCAAGGGAAAGGCGCTCGGGGTCTCGGTCGCCGAGCTCTTCGGCGGCCCGACCCGCGACGCCGTCCCGCTCTACTGGTCGCATTGCGGGACGACCCGCGCGCGCGCGTGGGAGGTGACCGGCACGCCGAAGCTCGACTCGTACGACGCGGTGGCCGCGCTCGGCCGCGAGGTCGTCGAACGCGGCTATCGCGCGTTCAAGACCAACATCGTCGTCCCGGGTGACGAGCCGCGCGTGCTGATGCCTGGGTTCGGGCGGGACGGCGGCATCGACCGCAACCCGACCCCCGAGCTGCTCGAGGCGCTGACACGCCTGCTCGAGGCGTTCCGAGAGGGGACCGGCGGTCGGGCGCAGCCGATCGTCGACCTCAACTTCAACCTCACGACCGAGGGGATCGTGCGGGTGGCCCGCGCGCTCGAGCCGCACGACCTCGCCTGGCTCGAGGTCGACTCGTACGACCCGGCTGCGCTCGCGCACGCGCGTCGGCGCTCGCCGATCGCGCTGTGTTCGGGCGAGAACCTCTACACCCTTCGCGGGTTCCGCCCGTACCTCGAGGCCGGCGCGATGGACGTCGCCTCGGTGGACGTGATCTGGAACGGGTTCGCGCAGTCGCTCAAGATCGCCGCGCTCGCCGACGCGCACGAGGTCGCGTGCGCCCCGCACAACTACTACAGCCACCTCGCGACGTTCATCGCGGCGCAGTGGTGCGCCGCGATCCCGAACGTGCGGCTCCTGGAGGTCGACGTCGACGATGTCCCCTGGCGGGAGGAGCTGACGACCGCAGCGCCCGACGTGCGGGACGGCGAGCTCGTCGTCCCCTCAGGGCCCGGGTGGGGCTGCGACGTCGTCGAAGACGTGCTCGCCGCTCATCCGGTCTCGTAGCTCCCCAGGCGGCGCACGAGCGAACGGGGCAGCCGGGCATGGCGAAGCCCGAGCTGGAGGCCCGCGTACTTCCCGAGCTCGTACGCAGCCGTGTAGGGGATCCAGCGCCGATGGCCGGCGGTCCAGAGCCACCGGAGCTCCGCACGTGCGTACCTGCCGCCGGCGCGACGGAGCGCGGCGCGGGACGCGTCGCCCTCGACGTACGCGTGCTCGGCGGACACACCCGAGTCGAAGAACCGCGTGAAAGCCGACCGGATCGTGTACGCATGGGAGTGCCTCACCGCCGCGCGCGGCTCGTAGACGAGCGAGAAGCCCGCCCGGAGCGCGCGACGCGACCACTCCTGGTCCTCGCTCATCGTCAGGTCGTCGCGAAACGGGAACCGCTCGAGCGCCCAGCGTGGGATCCCGGCGTTGACGTTGGAGAACAGCGTCGTCTCGAACGTCGCCTCCTCTTCGCCGCGAAGGCGTTGGACGCGCCGCTCGGGCCCGTACATGAAGTCGAGGAAGAACCGCTCGGGCGGGCGGGCGTCGTGGTGGGGAAGCTGGCGTCCGTAGGCCCCGGCCACCTCGGGGCCCGAACGCGCGGCCGCGGAGAGGTTCGCGAGCCAGTCATCGTCGTTCGCGACAGCGTCCTGGGTCGTGAAGACGATGAGCTCCCCGAGCGCGATCTGCACGCCGAGGTTGCGGGTCCGCCCGTGCCCGAACTCGGCCGGGCCGATCTCCGTGACGACCGCGCCCGCCGCGCGCGCGACGTCCACGCTGCCATCCGAGGAACCCGAGTCGACGACGACGACCTCGACCTCCTCCTCGATGCGCTGCGCCGCGATGCCTGCGAGACAGCGCTCCAGGTCGCCGCCGCCGTCCCTGACGGGGATGACGACCGAGATCACGGCGCTGACGCGTCGTCCGGGGGGTGTCCCGTCACGCGACCGGGACGCGCTCGACGAGCCTCGCGCGGGACGGCTCGGTCGTGCGCATGGTCAATAGGGCGAGGAAGAACGAGCCGAGGATCACCTGTGTCCCGACGGCGAGGAGCGTGAAGCCGATCGCGGTCGCGTACTCGTGGGAGAGCGCGCCGAAGCCGTCGAGCGCCCAGCTGACGAAGATCACCAGGATCGTGAGGAGGCCGATCACGAGCAGCAGGCCGCCCACGACGAGGCCGTGCTCGACGCTCAGCCGCCCTCGCGCCCGCTCGACCCAGGGATCCTTCTCACCGAGGTGCGACGCGGCGAACGCCCGCGCGAACACGCCGAGCTGCACGATCTGCGTGCCGAGGAGCACGGCGAAGATGCACGCGAAGAGCGTGTGGATCTGCCACGTCCGGCCGAATACCGTGACCGGGCCCGCGGCGAGGGCGACCCCGCCGATCAGCCCGAGCAACAGCAGCAGCACGCCCGGCACGAAGTACAGCCAGCTCGGGCTGTAGAGGAGCATGAACTTCACGTGGCGCCACGCGTCGCCGAAGCGGTTGAGCTTCGACTCGCCGACCCGCGGGTAGTAGTCGATCGGGATCTCGCTGACCCGGAGCTTGCGCCGGAACGCCTTGAAGACCATCTCCGAGGCGAACTCCATTCCGGTCGAATGGAGGTCGAGCACCTGCAGCGCATCGCGCCGTACCGCCCTCATCCCGCAGTGGGCGTCGGAGATCTTCACGCCGAACAGGACGTTCAGGAGGCCGGTGAGGATCGGGTTGCCGATGTGGCGGTTCAGCCACGGCATCGCCTCGCCGTGGATCGTCCCCTCGAAGCGCGAGCCCATCACGAGGTCGTCCCCGGCGGCGAGCCGCTCCACGAACGGCGTGAGGTCGCTCATCGGGTACGTCTCGTCGGCGTCGCCCATGACGATGTACTCGCCCCGCGCGTGCGCGAGGCCCGCGAGATACGCGCTGCCGTAGCCCGGCCGCTCTTCGCGCACGACGATCGCGCCATGCTCGGCGGCGACCTCCGCGGAGCGGTCGGTCGACGCGTTGTCGACGACCATGACCTCGCCCGTCCGGCCGGAGCGCCGGATCCCCTCGAGCGCCTGGTCGACCACCTTTCCCACCGCCTCTTCCTCGTTCAGGCAGGGGATGACGACGGAGATCTCGGGCGCGGCGGCGGACATCGCGTACGGCGCTCGACCGTAGCATGCGTCCCCGCCGGGTCGTCCACGAGCAGGAGTACTCTGGCGCGGTGGCGGCCACGGGAGGCAGGGTCGTTCGCATCGGTCGCGCCCTGGTGCGGTTTACAGAAAGCCCGGTCTCCGAGCCCGTCGTCTTCGCGATCGCGCTCGGCGTCTACGCGGCGGTCTCGATTGCGCTCCCTCTCCAGGCCGGTCGTGACCTGCCGCGGTACCTGCTCGACTACGCGCAGCTCTTCGACTCGCACGTCGTCTACCCGTACGCGATCCTCTCGCGGACGCCCGGAACGGGGCTCGTCTCGGGCGTGCTCCTCGAGCTCGGCCCGATCGTCAGCGAGGTCGGCGTCGCCGCCCTCTACGCGCTCTCGATCGCCGCGTGGTTCAGCGTCTCGCGCCGCTTCGGCCCGGTTGCCGCGCTGACCACGGCCGCCGCGCTCCTCGCGTACCCCGGGTACGTCCTCCTCTTCCACGAGCTCGCGAGCGACGCGCTGTTCGCCGCCGCGTTCGCGCTCGTCGCGGTTCTCCTCATGCGCGTAGCGGAAGCCCCGACGGCCGGTCGTGCGGCCGCGTTGGGTCTCGGCGTCGCGCTGCTCGTCTTCGTGCGGCCGGTCGGGCAGGTGCTCCTCGTCCTCGGGCTCGTGCCGCTGCTCGCGGCGCGCGGTCGTCGGCCGCGCCTGATCGCGGCCGGGGCGTTCGCCGTCGGCGCGCTCTTGCCTCTCGTCGCCCTCGCGGCGCACAACTCCGCGCGGGCGGACGACTTCACCGTCGTCCGCGGCGGGTCGGCGTCGCTCCTCTTCCGGACGTTCGTCGCGGATCGCATCGTCGAGCCGGGAAACGGGAAGGCCTCCCAGGAGCTCGCGCGCGCCGTCTCGGGGGAGCTCCTCCCCAACGAGCCCTACCGCTCGCGCGGGATCGACCTCGAGGCGTTCTTCTCGTCGGGCAGCTCTCGCATGCACGACGACCTCACCGTGCTGTCCGACCGGACGTGGGGCTGGGACGACGACTACGGCCACCTCGGTCGCGTCGCCCGTGAGGCGATCCGCGCGCATCCCGGCGCGTACGCACGGGGCGTCTCGAAGGATCTCTGGCGGCTGCTCCTCTGGCCCCTGTACGCACCCGTCTCTGAGGCCGCGGGCCCGCCTTCGTCGCAGGGCTCAGGGCAGCAGGCAAGCCCGTCGGCGCCGACGTCGGCTCCGGCTCCGGCTCCGCTCCGACCGACGACGGCGAGCCGATCCCCTCCTCGCGCGAGGCGCCCTATATCACGACCCCCGACGGGCGGATCCGCGAGGTGTGGACATCGCCGACCGAGCACGGATTCGTCTTCCGCGACTCCGCCGACCGCGTCGAGTCGGCCGCGCTCGACCGCCACGTGAACCACCTCCTCGACGGGCTTCCCGACCGCACCCAGCGCGCCGGAATCGTCGAGCGGGTCAACGACCTCTCGCGGCTCTATCCGCGGCCATTCATGTGGCTGCTGCTCGGGATCGTGCCCGCGCTGTGGCGCCGCCCGCGGCGCGTCGTCGTCCCGGCCGTGCTGGCGGTCTCGGCGCTCCTCGTCATGCTTTCCACGTCGCTCGCGGTGTACGCGGTCGCGGAGTACTCGGTCCCTCTCGTGCCGGCGTTCGTCCTGCTCGCGACGGCCGGCCTGTTCGGGCCTCGCGCCCGCTGAGGAACGCCAGCACGTCGGCTACGGTCTCGTGTCGGACATGCCGGATCTGCACCTCGTCCCCAAGCCCGAACTGGAGCGTCTCCGCGCTGCCGACGTCGATCCCGACGCCAGGCTCGCGCTGCTCGCCGACGCATGCCGGCTGAACGCCCTTGTCGCCGTGAAGCGCGCCGGGTCGGGGCACCTGGGCTCGACGTTCAGCGCGCTCGACGTCGTCGCCCACCTCCTGTTCGACGAGCTGGACGTCGCCGAGCGCGGCTTCGACGATCCGGACCGCGACGTCTTCTTCTCGTCCAAGGGCCACGACGTGCCCGGCCTGTACGCGGCGCTCTACGCCCTCGGCGTCGTGCCGCGGGAGCGGCTGCTGAGGCTGCGGAGACTCGGCGGGCTGGACGGGCACCCGGACGTCGGCGTTCCCGGGATCGAGGCGAGCTCGGGCTCGCTGGGGATGGGCATCTCCAAGGGCCGGGGGATCGCGCTCGCGAAGCGGCGGCTCGGCCGCGAAGGACGGGTAGTCGTGATGACCGGCGACGGCGAGCTCCAGGAAGGCCAGAACTGGGAGGCTCTGCAGGCGGCCGCCCACGAACGGCTCCGCCGGCTCTGGGTCGTCGTCGACCGCAACGAGGTGCAGTCCGACAAGAGGACGGAGGAGATCCTCGCGCTCGGCGACCTCGAGACGAAGCTCCGCGCCTTCGGCTGGCATGTCGAGACGGCCGACGGGCACGACCACGTCGCGCTGCGCGCCGCCTTCGCGCGCTTCCGCGCCGGGGGCGACACGCCGAAGGCGCTCGTCGCCCGGACGGTCAAGGGCAAGGGCGTCTCGTTCATGGAGCATCCGGTGGCGCTCGCCGACGGCGGGGGGACCTATCGCTGGCATGCCGGCGCGCCGGGCGACGAGCCGTTCTCGCGCGCGGTCGTCGAGCTCGAGGCCCGTCTCGCCGCGCAGTGCGCGGCCCTCGGCCTCGAGCCGCCCGCGCTCGAGGCCGCCGAGCCGGAGACGCGCGTCCGCGGCCTCGAGGCCGAGCCGGAATCGGGCGCCGGCTCGCGCCGGCCGGCTGTGACCGGACGCGAAGCGGCGGAGTACGTCGTCGAGGCGTACGGAGAGGCGCTGCTCGAGCTCGCCGCAGAACGCGATAACCTCGTCGTCCTCGACGCCGACCTCGCCTCGGACTGCCGCGTCCGCGCCTTCGAGCTCGCCTACCCGGAGCGGTTCTTCCAGTGCGGGATCGCGGAGCAGGACATGGTCTCCACGGCCGCGGGCATGGCCCGCCACGGGCTGCTCCCGGTCGTGAACTCGTTCGCCTCCTTCCTCGCGTCGCGCGCGAACGAGCAGATCTACAACCAGGTGAGCGAGGGCTCGAAGGTGATCTACGCGCTCCACTACGCGGGCCTCATCCCCGCCGGCCCCGGCAAGTCGCACCAGAGCGTCCGCGACATCTCGTTGCTCGCGGCCCTCCCGAACGTGACGATCGTGCAGCCCGCCTCGTGGGAGGAGACCGGCGCGCTCTTGCGGTGGGCCGTGGAGGCCGCGGAGGAGACCGTCGCCGTGCGCCTCGCGATCGGCCCGTCGCCGCGTCGGCTCGACCTTTCGCCGAACGTGTCGGTCGGCCGCGGAACCGTGCTGCGCGAGGGAAGCGACGCCGTCCTCGTTGCCTACGGGCCGGTGATGCTCCACGAGGCGCTGCGCGCCGCCGAGCGGCTGGCCGACAGCGGCGAGCTGTCGCTCCGGGTGGTGGCCATGCCGTGGCTCAACCGCTTCGACGAGGACTGGCTCGCGGCGGAGGTCGCAACGCTCGAGCACGTCCTCGTCCTCGAGGACCACGCGCCGGTCGGCGGGCTGGGCGACGCGCTTCGCTCCGCGCTCGCAGGCCGACCGGTCACGGTCTTCGGCGTCGACGGCTGGCCCGCGTGTGGGACGCCCGCCGAGGCGCTCGGCTTCCACGCGCTGGACGGCGCGTCGCTCGCGGAGCGGATCGCCGCGCACGTCGGCGGACGAGCCGCCAGAGCCGGCTCGTCCGCGGCTCGATGAGTGCGAAGCGTCCCTGGGTCGTCCTCCCCGATCTGCTCTCCATCCGGGTCTTCGTCGACACGGGGATCCTGCGCGGCCTGCACGAGCGCCTCGAGGGGAGGCTTGCCGCGGTGTTTCTCGTGCCGCAGGAGTCCGCGGCAGAATGGGCGGGGAGGCTGCCAGAGCTCCCGGTCCTGCACGGAGAGGATCTCGTCTCGCCGGACGGCCTTCCCGACCGCGCGCTCGGGCGCGTCGACGCCTGGCTCGACCGTCGCATCGGGTACCACCCTCTCGCGATCCGCCTCAACCACCGGCACGGGTTCCACGGGGAGCGGATGGAGCCGGGGCACCCCAACTGGATGCTGGACACCGATCGCGACGGCCCGCTGCCGCACTGGCCTCCGGTCGAGCGCGCGATGGAGCGGTGGTTCTTCAGCGCACACCGACACGTCCCGGCGCGACTGCTCGGGGCGATGCGGCGCGAGTGCTCCGGCCTCCTGCTCTCGAACGTCCAGCCTGCGAGCGCGGTTCCGTTCCTCGCCGCCGCGCGTCGTCTCGGGTTGCCCGTCGTCGCACACGTCGCGAGCTGGGACCACACGGTCGGAAAGGGCGTCATCTCGCCCCACTGCGAGCTCTACGTCGTCCAGAACTCGGTGATGGAGGACGACCTGGGCCGCTACCACGGGATCGAGCCCGAGCGCGTGCGCGTCACGGGGTGGCCCCAGACCGATCTCTTCGCTCGTCACCGGCCGCGCGCAGACTACGAGGGACTCCTGCGCGGGTACGGGCTCGATCCCAGCAGACCGCTCGTGCTCGTCGCCGGGAACACGCCGAGCAACGCGCCCTACGAGGGGCGCTTCGTCGAGCGGATCGTCGCGTGGTGGGAGGAGCGGGGCGGACGCGAGGGCTTCCAGCTGCTGCTCCGGCCTCACCCGCGAGACGCCCAGTGGCGGGAGCGCTTCGCCGCGGCGGACGGTCGGGAGGGTGTCGTCGTCCAGGCGGCCAGCTACACCGACCTCCAGGAGCTCGCGGCCCTCCTCCAGCACGCCGACGTCGTCGTCTGCAACGCGGGCACGATCCTCCTCGACGCGCTCGTGGGCGACCGGCCGGCCGTGTGCGTGCTCTACGACGAGGGCGCGCCGCCCGGTGAGTCGTGGGCGGCAAAGAACGTCGTCGGGGAGCACTACCAGGAGCTCGCGGCGTCCGGGGCGTTCTACCGAGCCGAGCGATTCGAGGACGTGGTCTCCGGCGTCGAGCGCGCCCTGGCGCATCCGGACGAGCTCGCCGCGCAGCGCCGCCGGGCGGTCGAGCAGGTCGTCGGCGTGGTCGACGGGCATGCGGCCGCGCGGGTCGTCGACGCTGCTGCCGACGTGCTCGCGGGCTCTTCCTCGTGAAGGTCGTGATGACACTGCTCGTCCGCGACGAGGCGGATGTCGTGGACGCGCAGGTGGCCTACCACCTGCACGCGGGCGTCGACGAGGTGATCGCGACCGACAACGCGTCGAGCGACGGGACGACCCAGATCCTCGAGCGGTACGAGCGCGCAGGCGTGTTGCGGCTCCTCCGCGAGACGGGCGACGACATGCGCCAGGACGAGTGGGTCACGCGGATGGCTCGGCTCGCCGCGGCCGAGCACGACGCGGACTGGGTGCTGCACGCCGACGCGGACGAGTTCTGGTGGCCCCGCGGCGGCACGCTCCGGGAAGTCCTCACGACGGTGCCGGCACGGTTCGGCGTCGTCCGTGGCTGCTGGCGTCACTTCCTGCCGCGTCCGGACGACGGCGCCTTCTTCGCAGAGCGGATGACCGTGCGTCTCGCGACCCCGGCCCACCCGGGCGACAAGGAGACGATCTTCCACGCCCACCAGAAGGTCGCACACCGAGCGAGCGCAGAAGTCGAGATCGAGGCAGGGAACCACAACGCCGAGGCGCCGGGGCTCGATGCCCTCCGCGCCTGGCACCCGCTCGAGGTCCTCCACTTCTCCTTCCGCTCGGTCGCGCAGCTCGGGCGCAAGGCGCAGGGTGGCTGGCTTCGCAACCGGGACTACGAGCCGACTGCGCATCAGCTGCTCCTCGACGAGGCAGCCCGGGAAAGCCGACTGCAGGCGTTCTACGACTCGCACGCGGTCGACGACGAGGCCCTCGCCCGCGGCCTCGCCGACGGCACGCTCGCCGTCGACACGCGTCTCCGGGACGCGCTGCGCGCCCTCCGCGACGGCGACGGGGCGTTCGTGCTTCCGGGCGCCGGGCCGGAGCTCGCGTTCCCGCGACCGAGCGCGGTCGACGATGCGGCGTACGCGGCCGAGGCATCGGTGCTGGTCGACATCGACGGGATCGTCCGCGCCGAGCAACGCGTCCGCGCGCTCGAGGGCCGGCTCGACGCGCTCGAGCGAGGGTTGTTCGGGGTACGTCATAGACTGGCGCGGCCGTGACGCTGGTCATGACGCTCCTCGCCCGTGACGAGATCGACATCGTCGACTCGTGGCTCGCGTTCCACCTGAATGCCGGAGCCGACGTCGTGATCGCGACCGACAACCGCTCGCACGACGGCACGACGGAGGTGCTCGAGGAGTACGCGCGCTCGGGTCACGTGCAGCTCATCCGCGAGCCGGGTGAGGATCTCCGTCAGGACGAGTGGGTGACGCGCATGGCCCGGCTCGCAGCCACCCGGTACGGCGCGGACTGGGTGATCAACTCCGACGCCGACGAGTTCTGGTGGCCGCGCGGGGCCTCGCTGGCCGAGGTGCTCGAGGCGGTGCCGCCGCGGTACGGGACGGTCGGCGCGTTCCTCCGGGTGTTCTGCCCGAGGCCCGGCGAGGAGCAGTTCGCCGACCGGATGACCGTTCGCTTCTCGGCGCTCGCACCGATCAACGACCCGGCGTCGCTGTACAAGCCGATCCGGAAGATCGTCCACCGCGGGCACCCCGAGATCCAGGTGACGCGCGGCAACCACGCGCTGGTGGACAGCCCCTTCGCGCCGCTGCGTGGGTGGTTCCCGATCGAGTGCCTCCACTTTCCGCTCCGCTCGGAGGCCCAGACCGCGCACAAGGCGGAGCTCCAGGGCGAGGCATTCGCGAAGCACATCGCGAGACCCCCCACGGCGTACCACGCGGACATGTACGCGGCGCTCCGTGGCGGTCGGATCGGCGAGTACTACGAGGCGCTCGTCGTCTCCGACGACGAGGTGGAGCGTGGCGTCGCCGAGGGCCGGTTGGTCGTGGACCTGCGGCTCCGCGACGCGCTCCGGACGATCACGGCAGACGAGACGCCCGCGTTCCCGCTCCCGACGCTGGTCGAGGACGCCGAGTACGCGGTCGAGGCCGCGGTGCTCGGAGAGGCCGATGTGGTCCGGCTGCAGCGCCGGCTCGACGAGCTGGAGCGCAGGCTCCAGACCGTGGAGCAGCGTCTGCCCCGGCGCGCGTACCGGAAGCTCTCGCGCACTGCGCGTCGGGTCCTCGGCCGCGACGCCGCTTCGGCCTAGGCGACGGCCTCCGGGCTACACGGCCGGCTTCACGCCCCGGATACAGACGATCACCTCGTACAGCCGGTCGCGGGCGCGGAGCTCCTCCGGCGAGAGGTCGGAGGCGGCGAGGCCGTAGAGGAACCCGGCCGCGCTCAGCACGTTGCCGTACGCGCGAGCCTCGACATTCCCCGCACCAAAGGCCTCCTCCGCGAGCCGCTGTGCCGAGCGCGCCGTGAAGTGCCACCACTCGCCGTACTCCTCGTCCTCGGGCGGCGAGATCTTCGTGATGCCGGGCATCGTCGCGAGCAGCACCCCGCCCGGCGCGAGGACGCGATGCAAAGTCGCGATCGCGGCCCGGACGTCGTAGACGAACTGGAGCGTCTGCGTGACGATCGCGCAGTCGAAGGTGTCGCTCGGGATCTGCGGCGCGTCGGTGAGATCGCCGATGATCGTCGCCTGCGGGTTGCCCTCCGTCGCCATCAGGATGTCGACCCGTTCGACGCCCCGCCCGAACCGCGTCGTGTAGTCGGGCGCCGCGATCTCGAGAACGCGGCCGCGGATGTCGGCGGCGTGGCTCCCGACGAACTCCTCGACGTAGACGCGGTCGATCGGCGTGCCCCGCTCGAACCCCCAGTTCGGGTCGATGGGGGTAGTGCGGCGGAGGTCGCCGAGGGACGGCGGGCGGCGGCGGCGCCAGTCCACGTAGGCGGCGCGGAGCGGCCGGAGCCGTGTCCGGACCGACTGCGGGACGTAGCGGCGCGCGTTCAGCTGGCGACCTCCGTCAAGGCCGCGATCATAGGGCGTCGTGGTCGCCCCTCAACCGGCCGAGACGGCGCCGCGTCGCATCGTGGTGGTCTCGCCCCACCTCGACGACGGCGTGCTCTCGCTCGGAGCGTCGATCTCCTCGTGGAGCCGCGCAGGAGCGGCGGTCGAGCTCCTCACCGTCCTCGCTTGCGATCCGGACTCGACCGCGGCCGCCGGGGGCTGGGATCGGCGCGGCGGGTTTGCGACCGAGGGCGAGTCGGCACGCGCACGGCGCGAGGAGGATCGGCGCGCGGGCTCCGTGCTCGGCGCGACGCCGGTGTGGCTTCCCTTCGGCAGCGTCGACTTCGAGCGCCACGGCGACGAGGGGGATGTGCGTCGTGCCGTGTCGGCCGCCGTCGACGGGGCGAGCGCCGTCCTCCTCCCGGGCTTCCCCCTCAGCCATCCCGACCACGAATGGCTCATGCGGACGCTCGCGACGGCGCTGGACGGTCACCGCACCTCGTTCTACGCCGAGCAGCCCTACACCAGGCGCGCCGGGACCGAACCGGACCTACCGGAGTGGGTCGCGCGACGCGTTCGGTCGGCGGACCTTCGCGCCGGTCCCCACGGGGCCGCGCGACCGGCTCGCGAAGTGGTGGGCGATCCGGTGCTACGGCTCGCAGCTCCCGTTGCTCGGGATGCGCAGGAGCCTGCGACGTGGCCCGCTCCGCTACGCGGTTGCTCCCGAATGGGTCGCCTGGAGCGCCGAACTAACCTCCCCTCCGGCATGAAGCTCGTGATGACCCTCCTCGTCCGCGACGAGGCCGACATCGTGGACGCGCAGATCGCGTACCACCTCGGCGCAGGCGTGGATCTCGTCGTCGCGACGGACAACCGCTCCGAGGACGAGACGACGGAGATCCTCGAGCGCTACGCGCGCGACGGCGTGCTCCACCTGATCCGCGAGCCCGGCGACGACCTGCGTCAGAGCGAGTGGGTCACACGGATGGCGCGGCTCGCCGCGACGGACTTCGGGGCCGACTGGATCGTGAACGCCGATGCCGACGAGTTCTGGCTCGCCCGAGGAGCGACGCTGAAGGAGCTGTTCGCCGCGGTTCCATCCCGGTTCGGCGCCGTCCGCGGAGCCTGGCGGAACTTCGTGCCCAGGCCCGACGACGAGCGGCTCTTCACCGAGCGCATGACCGCGCGGCTCTGCACTCCGAGCTTCCACCCTCACCCGCTCAGCACCCACTTCAAGTCCGCGCACCGCGGGCGGGCGGACGTGCGCATCGGTCGCGGCAACCACGAGGCGCTCGCGGACGATCTGGTCGCGTTGCGCGGGTGGTACCCGATCGAGATCCTCCACTTCCCGGTGCGGTCGTACGAGCAGTGTCGGCACAAGTACGTGACCCAGTTCGTCGCGCTGGAGCGCAACGCGGAGAAGGGGATCCCGGGGCACATGGCCGAGGCCTACGAGGCGTATCGGGCCGGCCGGCTCGATGCGTTCTACGCGCCGCTCGTCGTCGACGACGAGGCGCTCGACGTCGGGCTCGCGGACGGCACGTACGCGATCGACACCCGTCTGCGCGACACGCTGCGTTCGCTGGGGTTCGGCGGCGCCGACGAGTCGACCGCTCGCGACGGCGCCCCCTTGCGCTCGGCGGTCGAGGAGGCAGCGCTCTTCGCGGGGGAGTACACGTCGCTCGGCGAGTCCGATCTCGGCGCCTCGTTCGGCGACCGGATCGACGACCTCGAGGCTCGGCTCGGCCGGCTGGAGCAGAGCCCGGCCGCGCGCGTGCGCCGCCTCGCGGGAAGCCTGCGCTCGTGAGCGAGCGGATGGTGCGGCTCCTGGAGCTCGTTCCGACCAAGAAGGCCGCTCTCGTCCTCTTCGCGTTGGCGCTCTGCGTCTTCTGGTTCCAGGCGCTCGGCTGGCCGATGGCGAAGGGGCGGGACACCTGGGACTACCTCGTCTACTACCTCCAGTTCTTCGACTCCAAGCCCCCGCTGTCGCAGGTGCAGCTCTTCCGCGCCCCGCTGACGCCGCTCGTCGTCGGGCTGCCGATGGCCCTCGGCGGGAGCGTCCTCCTCGAGATCGTCTTCGGGGTGCTGTTCGCCGTCTCGGTCCTGGCGTGGAGCGCGACGGCGCTCACCTTCGGGCGAGTCCCGGCGCTCGCCTCCGCATTGCTGCTCCTCGTCTATCCCGCCTGGGCGACCCTCTATCACCAGGCGTCGAGCGACGCCGTCTTCGCCACGGGGCTCTCGCTGTGGGCGCTCGTCGTCGCACGGACCCTGAAACGGCCGACGACAGCCGGGTTCGTCGTCCTCGGCGTGGGGATCGCAGCGCTCGTGTTGGTCCGGCCGGCGAACCAGGTGCTGCTCCCGGCGATCGTGGCCCCGCTGCTCGCGGTCGCGCCCTGGCGTCGCCGCCTCACCTGGGTCGCGGTGTGCCTCGCCGCGGCGGTCCTGCCGCTGGCGGGCTGGGCGGCGCACAACGCGATCCGTTACGACGACTTCACCGTCACCCGCGGCGGCCGCGCCTGGGTGCCGTTCCTGCGCGTGTGGCTGGCCGACAACACGATCTCGCCGGAGAACGGCCGTGCATCGCGGCGTCTCGCGCGGCTGGTCGAGAACGACGTGCTGACCCGCGAGCCGTACAGGAGCCTGCACGTCCCGCTCGACGCGTACCTCACGAACGGTTCGAACTACGAGACGGTGCGGCTCATCGCCCTCTCGGACAGCGTGCTCGGGCGGGACAGCAACTACAGCGTGCTGTTCGACTCCGCGGTCGAGGCGATTCGCAAGCATCCCGGGACCTATGCACGCGGCGTCGCCGGCCTGTTCTGGGACTTCCTCATGCAACGGCCGATCCGGGAGGCCGTCGCGCCGCGGGCGCAGACCGCGCCCGAGCCGCCGCGGCCGACGTACGAGAGCAACGGCGTCGTGCTCCCGAACCCGCAGGCCACGGTGCTGCTCGAAGGTGTGCCCTACGGGTTCGTCTGGTGCGCGTCCGACTACATCGATTCGTGCACGCTCAAGAATCCCTCGCTCGTCTTTCCCGACCCAGCCGTGCAGAAGCGGTACCGCGAGGTCGTCTCGCAGATTCGGACGTGGGACGCGGAGCTGCCGTCGCGGACCGGCCAGTCCTGGGTCACGGAGATCCTCAACCGGATCACGCCGAGGTTCCCGCGTCCACCGCTCTGGCTCGCAGTGGGCGTGATCGCGCTCCTCTGGCGGAGGCCCCGGGGCTGGCGCGCGATCGTCGTCCTGTGGTCGGCGGCGGCCGCCGTCCTCCTCATCCATGCCGCGTCGCAGGGCCTCGCGCCCGAGTTCTCGCTCCCGCTCTACCCGCTGTTCATCGTGACCGCGCTTGGGGCACTCGGCGGGGAGCGCGGCCCTCCGCCGTCGCCGGCGTGACGCGCGCGCGGTCGCAGCTCCTTCTGGTCGTGGCCCTGACCGCGCTGGGCGCCCTGCTGCGGTTCCCGACGCTCGACCGGCAAAGCTTCTGGCTGGACGAGCTCGTCACCGTCTCGCTCCTCGATCACGGGCTCGGAGACGTGCTGCGGGAGGTCCCTCGCAACGAGGCGACGCCGTTTCTCTACTACGTCGTCGCCTGGGCCTGGGGGTCGCTGTTCGGGCTCGGCGAGGTGGGGCTCCGCACCCTCTCGGCGCTCGCCGGCACCGCCACGATCCCGGTCGCGTACGGCGCCGGAGCCGTCCTGGTCTCGCGGCGGGCGGGCGTCGTCGCCGCGGCGCTCGTCGCCGTGAACCCGCTCCTCGTCTGGTACTCGCAGGAGGCGCGGTCCTACGCCCTCCTCGCGCTCCTCGGCGCAGGAACGGTGCTGGCGTTCGGGCACGCGCTCCGCGGTTCGGGGCGGGCTCTCGTGGCGTGGGCGTCGCTCTCCGCGCTGGCGATCGCGACGCACTACTACGCCCTGTTCCTCGTCGGCGCGGAGGTGGTGTGGCTGCTCGCTCGCGCTCGCCCCCGTCGGCCGGTTGTCCTCGCGTCGCTCATTCCGGCGGCGACGCTCGTCGTCCACGTGCCGCTCCTGCTGGAGCAGCGCGACAACGGGGAGGCCGTGACCGGGTCGTCCCTCGTCGCGCGGATCGCCGGGATCCCGAAGAACCTCGTCGTCGGCTACAGCTTCCCGGCCGAGGCGCTCGGCAGCGCGCTCGCGGCGCTCCTCCTGCTCGTCGGCGTCGCGCTCCTCGTGCGTCTCGCGCCTGCCGAGCGGCGCGGGGCGCTCGTCGCGGGCTCGCTCGCGGTCGCCGTGATCCTGATACCGGTCGTGCTCGCAGTCGCGGGAGAGGACTACCTCATTGCGAGGAACACGATCGTCGCGGTCGTGCCCGCGGCGGTGTGTCTCGGGGCCGGGTTCGCGACGGGCAGGCTGGGCCTCGCCGCCGCGACCGTCCTGTGCGTGCTCTCGGCGGGGATCGCGCTCGCTCCGGCGCTCGACACGAGCTACGGAAGAACCGACTGGCGCGGTGCGGCGAAGCCGCTCGCGACGGCCGACCGCGCCCGGCGCGATCGTCGTGACCCCGTACATGAGCCGGACGCTCTGGCGCCCGTACCTCCCCGACCTCCGGGAGCCGGCGCAGGACGGAGCGACGGTCGCCGAGATCGCCGCGGTCGGGCTGGCGACCGAGGGTGGGTACTCCTCGGGGCACGTCGAGCCGCCGGGCGTCGACATCCCCCGGCCCGTGAAGGGCTTCCGCGTCGTCGGCGTCGAGCGGAAGCCGACATACACCCTCGTCCTCTACCGGGCCGACCGGCCGACGTTCGTGCCGATGTCGACGCTGGCCGGGCTGGCGCTCACGGACGAGCAGCCGGGGGTGCTGCTGCAGGGTCCCTGACCCGCCGCGGACGGCGTCGGGCCGTCGACGCCGCTAGCATCCCGGGGTGGTTCGAACCGACACGACGCTCGAAGACGAGCGAACGACGTCGGGAGCCGCGGACGCCGGGACGGATCCCCGGCCCTCGCTGGTCCCAAACGGCGCGACCGACGTCGATGCGTCGCGCGTGACGGTGATCCGGCCCGCGAGCCGGATCCCGCGCCTCGACGTCGGCGAGCTCTGGCACTACCGCGAGCTCCTCTGGACGCTCGTCTGGCGCGACGTCTCCGTGCGCTACAAGCAGACGTTCCTCGGCGTCGCCTGGGCGATCCTCGTCCCGGCGTTCACGGCCCTGGTGTACGTGATCGTCTTCGGCAAGTTCGCGAACTTCCCGGCGGGCACGACCCCGTATCCGAGCCTCGTCGTCGCCGGTGTGCTGCCGATGCAGTACTTCGCGTCGGCCCTCAGCCTGGCGAGCCTGAGCCTGCTGTCGAACCTGCCGCTCGTCACGAAGGTGTACTTCCCGCGCACGTTGCTCCCGGTCGGCGGCGTGTGCGTGCCACTCGTCGACTTCGTCGTGGGCCTGCCCGTGCTCGGCGTCCTCATCTGGAAGTACGACACGTGGCCGTCCGGTTGGGAGACCTTGACCGCGCCGCTCTGGATCTTGCTCGCGGTGGTGACGGTGCTGGGCATCAGCCTGCTGCTTGCCGCCGTCAACGTCCGCTACCGGGACGTCCGCTACATGATCCCCGTGTTCCTTCAGGTCCTGCCGCTCCTCTCGGGCGTGATGTTCGCCGTCGACCAGATCCCCGTGAAGTGGCAGTGGATCCTCGCGTTCAACCCGATGGCCTCCGTGATCGCGGGGTGGCGCTGGGCCGTGCTCGACGCGAGCCAGCCCAACATGGGCCAGGTCGCCATCGGCGTCGCGGTCGCGTGTGTGCTGTTCGTGATCGGGCTCGCCACGTTCCGCAAGTCGGAACCGAACTTCGCGGACACGATCTGATGGCGATCGCGATCGAGGTCGACTCGCTGTCCAAGAAGTACCGCCTCGGCGAGTACCAAGCGGCCTATGGAACTCTCCGCGAGACGCTCGTCCACGCGGGGCGACGGCTCACGCGTCAGGAGCACCATCGTCCGACGGCGGAGATCTGGGCGCTCCGCGACGTCTCGTTCCAGGTTCCGGAGGGTCAGGTGCTCGGCATCATCGGGCGGAACGGCGCCGGCAAGTCGACGCTTCTGAAGATCCTCACGAGGATCGCGTTCCCGACCGAGGGACGGGCCGAGATCCGGGGCCGGGTCGGCAGCCTGCTCGAGGTCGGGACGGGCTTCAACCAGGAGCTCACCGGGCGCGAGAACGTCTACCTCAACGGGGCGATCCTCGGCATGAAGCGCCGTGAGATCGAGCAGCGCTTCGACGACATAATCGAGTTCTCCGGTGTCGAGAGGTTCATCGACACGCCCGTCAAGCGGTACTCGAGCGGCATGTACGTGAGGCTCGCGTTCGCGGTCGCCGCGCACCTCGAGCCGGAGATCCTCTTCGTGGACGAGGTGCTCTCGGTGGGAGACGCCGAGTTCCAGCGGCGCTGCCTCGGGCGCATGGAGGAGCTCGCCAACACCGGCCGGACGGTTGTCTTCGTCTCCCACGCGCTGCCGGCCGTTGCCCAGCTCTGCGACCGCGCCATCTGGATCGAGAGCGGACAGCTGGTAGGCGACGGGCCGGCCGCCGAGGTCATCGCCAACTACCTCCACCAGACCCACGCGGCGGGCAGCGAACGTACATGGACCGCAGAGTCCGCCCCGGGGAACGACCTCGCGAAGATCCGCGCGATCAGGGCGCTCGGCCACGAAGGAATGCCTCCGGGTATCGTGGACGTGCGCCAGCCGGTCGGAATCGAGATCGAGTTCGACGTGCTACGCCTGGGAAAGCCGCTCTTCCCGAAGATCAAGGTGCTCGACGAGGAAGGCGCGATCGCCTTCAACGCGATGGACACGGACGAGCGCTGGCTTCAGCCGTCCGAGCCCGGCGCATACGTCGCCACCGCGTGGATCCCGGGGAACCTGCTGAACGAGGGCTCGGCGATCGTCGAGGCCGCGATCTGCAGCATCGACTTCCCGAAGCTCGAGCACCACGCGGCCGTCTACGAGGCCGTGTCGTTCGAGGTGCTCGATCCGGGCGAAGGCGACTCGGCACGCGGGCAGTTCAGCGGGCAGTGGCGCGGCGTCGTACGGCCGCTTCTCGACTGGACGTGCGAGCGCGTGTGAGAGCCGCAGCAACCAGCCATCTCCGGCTCGCGATTGTCGTCAGCACGTACGAATGGCCCGAGGCTCTCGATGCCGTCTTGCGGTCGTTCGCCGAGCAGTCCGACCAGCGATTCACGCTCGTCGTGGCCGACGACGGCTCGGGCCCCGACACGAAGGCGCTCGTGGACGGCTGGCGAACGTCCTTCGGAGAGCGACTCGTCCACGCGTGGCAACCGGACGAGGGGTTTCGCCTCGCCCGGGTCCTGAACCTGGGCGCGCTCGCGGTCGACGCCGACTACCTCGCGTTCATGCACGGGGAGTCGATACCGCGGCGCCACTTCGTCCGCGCGCTCCGCTCGTGCGTCGAGCCGGGATGGTTCGCCGCGGCCCGCCGCGTGGACGTCTCTCACGTCCTCACACGGCGCATCCTCGCGGAGCAGCTCCCGGTGCATCGCTGGGGCATGCTCGAGTGGCACCGTTCGAGGCGCCAGGTCGGCTCGCTCCGCGCTCTGACGCGTCGCGATCGCCGCCGCGTCGGGGCTCGGGGCGTGCCCGAATTCGTCCCCCACGACCGAACGTACGGCTACCTCCTCGGGGTCGCCCGCACGGACTTCGAGCGCGTCAACGGGTACGACATGCGCTTCGTGGGATGGGGGGAGGAGGACGTCGACATCGCGGTTCAGGCTCCGTCGAATCGGCCTGCGTTGCGGGCACGCCGGGCCGCACGGCACGTTGATCCACCTATGGCACGAATCGGAGATACCGGCGGAGCGGGCGAACTGGCATCTGTTGCAGCAGACCGAGCGAAGCCATCGGATCGAGGCGATCGAAGGTCTCCGCGAGGTCGCCGAGTCGGGTCCGACGACGGGAAACGAAGGCGTCGTTTCGCGGTCGCCGCTTGCCGAACGCTGAGGGGACGCGCTACGGGCGGGACGCGTCGCGCCGAGAGAGGCGAAGGGCGCCGACCCGGGGCACCCACGTCTTCAGCGCATGGCGCCCGCTTCGTGCGATGCGGCCGAGCGCGGCGGCGCCCATGTCAAGCCGGTCGCGGACCGGCATCGGGATCAACCCGGTGCGTACGCGGAGAGAATGGAGATGAAGGCCGAGTCGGTTCTTGTCGGCCCAGTCGACGTCGCCGTCGAACTCGAGCGCGACGTCAAAGGCCCGTCTCGCGAGCGCGTGCCGAGGGAGCCGGACGCGCCATCTCGTCGGGTGTGTACCGCCCGTCAGCTCGCGTGTTTCGACGCGCGTGCCGTCGACGACCAGACCGATCCGCACCGGCCGCCCCCGCCGGACGCCGACCCGGTCGAACGTCAGCTCGAGCACGGGCCTCGTCCAGGCGGGAACGCGGCCGACTGCCAGGGTGAGCACGGCGCGCGGCCCGTGACTCCAGATCCCGCTGGGGTCGGGCAGCCACCATCCCGAACCGAATCCGCTGAAGTCCTCGAGCCGCGCGACGCTCGATGTCCGTCCGATGCGAAGCGCGAGTGGCTCGCGCGGGCCGGTGAGTCGATCGGCCCAACGCACGTCGCGGACGAGGTCGACACTTGCGGTCGGGACGCGCTTCACCGTCGCGCGTCGCACCCGCGAGTGCGTGGCCCTGCTGCTGCAGTCGAGGTTCGAGACGACGAACGAGTCCAGGTAGACAGTGCTGCTGTTGACGAGCAGGAAGCGCCGGGGATGCAGTCCCCGGTCGAGACGGGCGCGCTCTCGTTCGAGGAGTCGTTCGAACGCGATCACCACCGGCCGTAGCGGCTTGGGGAACAAAGGGACGTCCTCGTGCCTCTCGCCCTGGTCGAGCTCGGCCGTGGACTCGAGCGTCGCGTCGAGGCCGAAGTCGACGATCACCAGGTCGGCGGACTCCGCGAGCTCGTCCACCTCGTGCTCGTCGGAGGCGTAGAGCGCCTCGAGCGAGCCGTCGGGCGAGAGCTCGCGAACGACATCGTCGATCAGGGTGCGGAGCACCGTGTTGGCCCCGAGATAGCCGATCGTGAGGTGCCGACCCGAGACCACGATCGAGTCCACGATGTGCGGCAGCACGTGGGCGGAGTCGTAGGTGAGCGCGAACGCCGTCTCGAACGGGTTCCACGGGGATCTGCCAGGCGGCGCAGCGCGGGTCGCGGCAACGAGCGCGTCGGTGAAGCGGGCTCTCGCCGCTGAGCCCACCGAGACCTCCTCGAGCTCGACGTCGGCCAACCCCCAGATGTCCCGCTGGTCGGGGATGTCGGCGCGCTCGACCGCCAGGAAGAAGCGAGTGAGGTCGTTGCCGACGGGGTCGGGTCCCTGGTACACGGTGGGCGTCCGATTGTGGTTGCAGTGGTATCCGGCGACCGCCTCCTCGAGGCTCTCGATCGAGCCGCGGTGGAGATGAAGGCGGCGGCTGAGGTTCGAGTCGACGTGCCAGCCCAGGACCATCCGCTCGTCGAACCCGTCGATCGCGACGAAGTCGTCCCGTAGGCACAGCTGGAAGTCACCAGGTGCGTCGAACCGCACCCACTCGTGGCTCGGGCTGGACTCGTCGAGATGGAGGAGCGGGCCGAGGCGTCGAACCTCGGACATCGCGCCTCGGGGGTCGCTGCGAGGAAGCTGTTCCCACAGCCACTCCGGGAGCTCGAAGCGGGGAAGACCGTAGAAGCCGTCCGCCAGCTCGCGGCAGACCTCGCTCAGGCTCTCTGCCGAGTCCGGCAGCAGGATCATGTCCGTGTTCGTGGAGAGCAGCCAGCGGTTCGCCGGGTTCGCGCGGCGCGCGGCCGCGTTCCGGCAGACGGGCTCGACTGCGGGCAGATGGGTAAGTGCCTGAAAGCGCTCGCGATGGAGCGCGGCCGGGACGCGAAGCACGCGCAGCCGGGTGATGCACTGGTCCGTCAGGGTGTCCGCGAGGGCGTCGACGAACGTCGGCAGCTCGTCCGGCGTGTTGTAGTCGACGAAGACGATCTCGTCGTCGTCGTCCGTCAAGACCTCCGCGAGGCAGTTGAGGCTGAGGGCGGCGCGACGGTGAAGGTTGTACCCGTGGGCGTCGTTCCGGCCGTAGAGGAGGATCGAGATCAACTGCCCGGCGGCGCGGGATTGCGAGTTTCTCGCGGGCTCAACGCGTCGCGCCGGCGGCCCGCAACGACGGGTGCCCGGCCGTCATCTGGTCGTAGATCCACGCGTACGTGCGCTCGAGGCCCGTCGCCAACGGCGTGTCGGGCTCCCAGCCCAGACGCTCGCGGATCAGGGTGTTGTCGGAGTTGCGTCCCCGTACGCCCTTCGGCGCATCGAGTGCGTAGCGGCGCTTCAGCCGGACTCCGGCGATCTCCTCGACGATGTCGACGAGCTGATTGATGGTCACGAGCTCCGAGGACCCGAGGTTGATCGGGTCGAGGATGTCGCTCTCCATGATGCGTGTCGTGCCAAGGAGGCAGTCGTCGATGTACATGAAGCTGCGCGTCTGCTCGCCGTCGCCCCAGATCTCGATCTCGTTGCTGCCCGTGAGCTGTGCCTGCGCGACCTTGCGGCAGATCGCGGCCGGCGCCTTCTCGCGGCCCCCGTCGTAGGTGCCGTGCGGTCCGTAGACGTTGTGATATCGCGCCACGCGCGTGTTGATGCCGAAGTCGTCCAGAAAGTGCCGACACATGCGCTCCGAGAAGAGCTTCTCCCAGCCGTACCCGTCCTCGGGCAGCGCCGGGTACGCGTCCTCCTCGCGGAGCGCGGTCACGTCCGCGTCTTGCTGGAGCGCGATGTTGTAGATGCACGCCGACGACGCGAAGAAGAACCGCTGGAGGTCGGCGTCCTTCCCCGCCATCAACAGGTGCGTGTTGATCAGCACCGAGATCATGCAGGCGGCCTTGTTCGCCTCGATGAACCCCATGCCGCCCATGTCGCACGCGAGGTTGTAGACGTGTGCGACGCCGTCCACGGCCTCGCGGCACGCGTCGAGCGACCTGAGGTCTGTCACCCCGCTCTCGACGCCTGGAAGCACCTGGTACCAGTCGTCCAGCGGCTTCAGGTCGACCGCCCGGACGTTCGTGAACCCTTCCTCGCAGAGATGGCGGACCAGCCAGCCGCCGATGAACCCCCCGGCGCCCGCCACGAGGATCGGGTCCCCTCGATCGATGGTCGTCGTCATCGTGCTTCCTCCTCGGTCGTCAGGCGACGCTCGCTTCGAGCGGTCGGCCGAGTCGTACGATCTCCACTGCTCCCCCGTGGGCGTCCTCTCCGAGAAGGCGCCAGCAGTCGATTATCACTCGTCGTCGCGACCGCCCCGGCAGACGGTCGAGCGGGAGGTTCGCAAACTCCGGCCAGGCTGTCGCGATCACGACGACGTCGGAGCGCTCGAGGAGCTCCTCGGCCGTCGCACACCCGTGGACGGAGCTACCCAGGCGATCCACCGCCGCGTCGGTGGCGACGGGGTCGAACACGTTGACCTCCCGCGCCCCGTCCGCCGCCAGTAGCTCCGCGATCGCTAGACCCGGGCTCTCCTCGATCACGGGTGTGTCGGGCTTGTACGTGAGCCCGAGGATGCCGACCGCGTCGTCATCTCGCGCGCGTGCGTGCACGATGCGCGCAAGCCGCTGCGCCTGCTTCTCGTTGATCGAGTCCGTCGCCTCGGCGAGCGGAGCCTCGGTGTCGAGCTCGCGGGCGAGTTCGGCGAACGCCTTGTTGTCGCGCGGGAAGCACGGCCCGCCGTACGCGATCGCGCCCCTGAGATACTTCCCGCCGATCCTCGTGTCGAGCCCCAGTGCGTCGGTCACCCTCTCGACGTCCGCTCCGGGAAGCCGCTCGCAGAGGTCGGCCAGCGTGTTGGCGTACGAGATCTTCATGGTCACGTAGGTGTTCACGGCGATCTTCGTGAGCTCCGCGTCGACGAGGCTCATGCGCCTGAACGGCGGATCGTTCTCGCAGACGCCCCGGTAGAGCGCCTCGAGCGTGTCGCCGGCGTGCGCATCCGACTCGCCGATGAGGACCATGTCCGGCTCGAGCATGTCCCGGATCACGTTCCCGAGCGCGATGAACTCCGGGCTGTAGCAGAGCCCCAACGAGTCTCCGATCTCTCGTCCGGAGGCCCGCTCCAGCGCGGGGCCGAGCTCGCCCACGCACGAGCCCGGCATCACCGTGCTCGCGACGACCACGACGTGATAGTCGTCCCGTTCGCCGAGGGCTCGACCGACCCGTTCGATCGCGTCGAGAAGGAAGGTGTTCGTGAACGCGCCGCGCTCGTCGGACGGGGTGGGCACGAGGAGGATCGTCACGTCGCAGGCCGCGGCCGCCTCGAGCTCCGTGGTGGCACTCAGGCGCTCCACGTTCGCCGTGGACGAGGTCCTGCAGCCCCGGCTCCTGTACCGGTGCGATGCCCTCCTCGAGACGCCGGACCGCCTCCGGGTCGACGTCGATGCCGAGTACGTCGTTGCCCTTGCTCGCCAGAACGGCGGCGAGCGGTGCGCCGAGCTTCCCGAGCCCGACGACCGCGACCTTCATGCCCGGGCTTCCGCCGTGATCAGCAGGTGCCAGCCGAACGTGCGCTCGAACCTCCGGAACACCGGTGCGGGCATCACGCGGAAATGGGGCTCCTTCACGTAGCGGTACTCCACGTAGTCGCGGATCCGGTACGGGAACACGTGATCCGCCTCGACCTCGCGGACCTCGAACCCTGCGCGCTCGACGAGCTCCCGGCCTTCGCGGCGGGTGTAGGTGAACGCGACGGGGCAGCCGATCTGCGCCTCCGCGTGCCTTGCGATTCGCTCCTCCGCGTTCCAGAACCGGCCGTGCTCCTGGCGCACGAGGATCCAGAAGACCTTCCACGAGCGGCGGTGGTAGACCATCAGCTTCAGCGTCCCGCCGGGCGCCGCCAGGCGCCGCATCTCCGCGAGCGCACGGTCGGGGTGCGGCGTGTGATGGATGACGCCGAACGAGTAGACGAGGTCGAACTGTTCGCCCGCGAGCGCCGACGACAGCGTCTCCGCGTCGGCCTCGAGGAAGCGGATCCGGTCCGCGACCCCCATCACGTCCGCACGCTGCGCAGCAATCCGCAAGGACTCGCTCGAGAGATCGACGGCGGTGAGTTCTGCGCCGGCGCGGGCGAAGTTGATCGAGTCGGTGCCGATCCCGCAGCCCACCTCGAGCACGCGCTTCCCGCGCCAGCGCTCGAACTCCGCGAACGCGGGGATGTGCGGCTCGACGAGGTACTTGCGAGCCTCGACCTCGTCGAAGTACTCCTTCGACCCGACCGGCTTCGGCGAGTGCCGGACGTTGCACGGCCGAGCGTCCCAGTAGCGCCGGACGTCGGCGACGGACCTTGTTGAAGACGCCGTGGGTCGTCACGCGAAGACATCCTGGTGTTCGGAGAGGACATGGTCGTCAAAGAGGATGTCGAGGAGGGACTGTACCCAAGCGCTGTTCAGCCCATGTGTGCGAGTCAGGGCACGTCGCCGACGAGTCGGCGGTTCCACCCACGTCTGAACGCCGTCCTGGAAATGAATCGTCCCCCACGGAGTCTCCGCAGTCGAACCGCACTCGTAGTCGTTCAACCGCTGCCAGTCGAGGCGGCCGAAGAGCTCGACGAAGCCGCCGCTCGTTCTCACCGCTGTGCGTGGCTACGTGGACCATCCGCACCTTGCGCGCAAGGCCGAGAGGGTCGCGACTCGAGCACCTCGGCTTCGACGCCCTGAATGTCCATGTCGAGGAAGTCGACGAGGGGTCGAGCGGCTCGATGAGCAACTCATTCGAGGGTCACGGCGCGCACGTCGACGATCGACCTCGACGTGCTCCGCCGACGACGCGTGAGCATGTTGCGGAGGCGAAGATGCGGCCGCCCGCCCGAACGTGGTTGATTCGGGTCGATCGCCTGGCCGTACCAGGCGCTGGGGTCACCGACGTGGAAGCGGACGTGACCCGCTCGGCCCGCCACCGCCGCCTCTATGAGCGTCACCTCGGCGTCGGCGATTCCGTTGGCCCTAAGGTGGTCGCGCATCCAGCGGAAATGCGTCGGCTCGGCCTCGACGCCGACGAGCCTGATCGACCGGCCTCCGATCGCGCGAAATGCGGCTACGGCACACGCGAGCCAGCGGCCGTAGCCCGCACCGAGCTCGATCATGGTCAGAGTGTCGCCCGCCGGCACACTCGCGACCGCCTCCAGCACGTCGATCCATTCGATGTACTCCTCGTCCACGGCCGGAAGGGCCGTTGTGGACATGCCGGTCTTCTGCGTCTGCACGCTGCCCCCCATCCCGGCGGTGTACTCGTCACGCGCAAGCACGCCCAGGAAATTCGCATGCCAGCCGGCAGGAACCACACCCGACCAGCGCTCGAACCTGTCGAATACCGAGTGGCCCTCACTCCGGGAGTGTGCGCCTTGTCCGCGATCCTGCCTCGGCTGATGCGTCATTGAGAGCTCTGACCCGACACGGAGTCTCTCGCGGGTCCATTCTCGTGTCGTCTGGGCTGTCCCTGAGACGTGCGGTCATGCGGAGAGCGCGCGGATAGTCGGGGACGGCGGCCAGGGCCCTCTGGAGCATCGATCGACAACGGGCGCTCGGCCCTTCGAGCGCAAAGAGCGACTCGGCCGCCCAGCAGTGGATGCCGGCAACCGCGGCTGCGCGTTCGGTCTCGGCAGACCCTCGGTTCTCGAGGTGTCGGTCGAGTGCAGGACCAGCTTGTCGCGGCAGAACCCCTCGGTGGTGCTCGGGATTGCCACGGGTGCATGCTCCTCCGCTGATTCGCCGTGTCGGCCGAGCACGATCGGCTACGACGAGCTCGAGCTGGAGATCCGAAGCCAGAGGTCGTAGTCCGCACACGTCATGAGCGACGGGTCGCACCTGAGCTCGGCGCCGCACCGATTGCGGGAGAAGAACGCTGTCGAGAACGGAGGCACGAGCTCGCATCGCAGCACCGCCTCGCGATCGAACCGCGAAGGAGTGAAGCGTTCGAGCGGCGACCCTTCCTCGTCGATCAGCTGGACGGCACCGTAGACGGCTGCCGCGCGAGGATGTCGACGAAAATCGTCGACGACCGATGCGAGGGCGTCGGGCTCGAGGAGGTTGTCGGTGTCCAGGCTCCCACGATGTCGCCCGCGCAACGGCCGAACGCTCGATTGAAGGCGTCCCCAATGCCGGCGTCGGGTTCGGAGACGACGTCGCGCCGCGTGAATGTGAGCGTCTCGAGAAATTCCGCGGTTCCATCTCGCGACGCGCCATCCTGGACGATGACCTCGAAGTTGCGGTAGGTCTGATTCTCCGAGTGACGCGATCGCCTCTCGCACGTAGGGCATTCCGTCCTTCGTGCAAACGACGATCGACACCAGCGGGTCGTTAATCGAGGCTCCCTCGCGCCGTGACGATATGTGGCTCGGGCAGCGGCACGACAAAGTCTCCACGGAAGCCCTTGCGCAGAAGATTGCCGCGCAGCTCGTCGGCGATGTGCCACGACAGGAGGAGCGCGTACTCGGGCTGATCCTCGAACAGCCTGCGCTCGTCGAGGACGGGGATCGCAGTCCCAGGGAGGTACTTGTCGAGCTTCTTGGACGTCGAGATCTCGAGCACGCAGTCCACGATCCCGTCGTCGAGCCCGGTGAAGTTGACGAGTGTGCTCGCGCGCGAGGGCGCGCCGATTCCGTAGATCCGAGCGCCACCCTGCTTGAGGTCCCGAAGGAGCGCGAGCAAATCCAGCTTCGAGTTCCGCACGCGCTCGCGGAACGAGTCGATCCAGCTGTCGTCGGCAAGGCCACGTTCGCGCTCTTCGGTCAACAGACGATCCACGCTGTCCTGGCGCGGGACGTCGGCGGCTTTCGTCGCGTACACGCGAATCGAGCCGCCGTGCGTCTGGATGCGCTTGACGTCGACGATCCGGAAGTCGTGCCCCTCGAGCAGCCCGGTCAGGCTCGTGAGCGAGTAGTAGCGCAGGTGCTCGTGGTAGATCGTGTCGTATTGCAGTGTCTCGATCAGGTCGCCGAGGTAGTGCGACTCCGAGACGAACGTCCCTTCCTCGCCGACGAGCCGCTCCACCGCTTCGACGACCGCGTGGACGTCCGGAATGTGGGCGAAGACGTTCGCGGCGGTCAACAGTCGCGGGCGGCCGTGCTCACCCAACACGACATCGACGACGTCCGGGCCGAAGAACCGCGTCAGCGTTGGGATCCCCCGCTCGCGCGCGAGAGCGCCGGTATCGGTCGGCTCGATCCCGAGCACACGACAGCCTCGCTCCAGGAAGCTCGCGAGGAGCGTCCCGTCGTTGGAGCCGATGTCCACGACGAGGTCGCCGGCTGCGAGCCCGAGCTTGTCGGAAGCCTCCTGGGCGAGATCGGCGAAGTTGTCCCGCAACACGCGTGTCGAGCCCGACGTGTAGGGGTAGCCGGGCGGGAACAAGATCGACGGCTCGACCGCGAAACCGAGTTGGGCGAGGTGGCAGGACGTGCAGACGAGCAGCTCGGCCGGAAACCATGGCTCCTGGTCCGCAGGCGACCCGAGCGGCCGCATGCTGTTCACGGGCGGCAGGTAGCCGAGGAAGAGGGCGGGGTCGGAGGTCCGCAGAGCGGCAACTCTGACAGGCGGAGATTGGCCCGAGAGTCAAGGGCCCGAGGCTAGCCGATCGGTGTCCCCGATACGTGCCGCATACCACTCGTACGTGGTGCGGAGACCCTCCTCGAGCGTAACGCGCGGCCGGAGCTCGAGGATCGCCTCTGCGTGCGACACGTCGGGCAATCTCCGATCGGTCCCCGCCTGCGGGAACGGCACGTACTGCGGTCTGATCTCGCGACCCGTCACGCGTGCCAGAGCTGCGATGAGGTCGTCGACGGAATGCTCCTCGCGAGGATTCCCGATGTTGAAGATCCCGCCCGCCGCCGCGGCGGCCTCGAGCGCGACGAGCGTCGGTGCAACGGCATCGTCGACGTAACAGAACGCACGACGCTGGCTGCCGTCGCCCTGCACCGTGAACGTCTCGCCGCGAGCGAGCCGCGAGACGAACTGCGGGATGACGTGATCCCAGCCCATCGCCGGGCCGTACACGTTGTGGTAGCGAAGGATGACGTACTCGAATCCGTGCCGGCGCGCGGCGTTGACGACGACGAGCTCGCCGACGATCTTGCTTCCTCCGTACGACCAGCGTGGGTTGGTCGGGTCGGGAACGACGAGCGGCTCGGACTCCGGCGTCGGAAAGACGCTCGGGAGCCCGTACACCTCCGACGACGACGAGAACACGAGCCGCCGGACCCCTTCGGTCGCGCACGCGTCCGCGATGTTCAGCACGCCACGCAGGTTGACGTCGAGGACGAGGTCAGGCGACGAGTAGAAGTTGCCGGTGCCCTGGACGGCCGCGAGGTGCACTGCGACGTCCACGTCTCGACATGCGGCGCGGACGGCTTCACCATCGCGCACGTCCGCCTCGAAGGTCTCGACGACGTCGAGCGCAGGGGCCTCGCCGCGCGACCCGTCGTCCAGGATGCGGACAATGTCGCCTCGCTCGACCAGCGCGTCGACGAGGCGGGCACCGATGAACCCGCGCCCGCCGGTCACGAGCACCCTCACAGGGCGAGCCGTCCGGCAAGCAGGGCGAGGCCGACCATCGCGACGTGCGCCGAGAGGTTGAACTCGCCCGTCAGGATGGACGCCCGGAGCTCGTCCGGCTGAACGAAGAGCACGTCCAGCTCCTCGTCTCCGCTCGGGACGTTCTCGACGATGCGGGCGTTCGACGCGAAGAACGCCCACTGCTGCGTCTCGAAACGTCCGGAGTCGACGTGCAGCCGGCCGAGGGGTGCGAGGTCGCGGCCCTCGCACCCCGTCTCTTCGAGGAGCTCGCGGCGGGCAGCCTCCGCGGGGCTCTCGCCTTGCTCGATTGCGCCGCTCGGGAGCTCGAGCACGTGTGTCTCCACCGCCGGGCGATACTGACGGACGAGCGGGATCCGGCCGTCCTCGGTGACGGCGAGGATCGCCGTGTAGCCCGCCGTGCGAACCGACCAGAACGTCTCGATCCCACGCATCCCGCCGAGGTCGACCTCTTTCTCCACAACGTCGAGGTAGGGGCTCGCGTACGCGACTCTTCGCTCGCGGATGCGCGGCGTCGTCATGACAGGGCCGCGGCGCGGGGCGACTGCACGAACTCGCGCACGGAAGCGCCGACGGTCGCCACCTGCTCGCGCGCGAGCGAGAGAGCCGACGGGAGCCAGAGGCCCCGGGCCGAGATGTCGGTCGCGTTGGGGAACGACTCCGGAGGCGCCGCGAACGGCGGCTGCGAGTGCAGGGGGAGCCAGAACTCGCGCGGGTCGGCGCCTCGGCCCCGGAGATGCTCGGCCAGCGCGTTGCGGTCCCGGGTGAGGACGTCCACCCAGCCGTGCTGCTCCCCGCCCGCACGATCTCCACCAACGAGGACGACATCGTGCTCGACCTCGCGGAGCTCCTCCGCGTACCAGTCTTCGACCATGCGTAAGTGTGCAAGGCGCTCGTCGAGCCGATCGAGCTGGACGAGCCCGATGGCCGCCTGCACGTTCGTCAGCTTGAAGTTGAACCGAACGCCGGGTGGTCGTCGGCGCCGCCCGTGCCGCGGGTCGCGCGTCCCTGGTCCTTCAGTTCGCGGACACGGCGCGCGACGGATGGGTCGTCGGTGACGACGACTCCGCCTTGTCCCGTCGTCACGATCTTCGTCGGCGCGAACGAGAACGCCGCGGCTCGGCCGAAGGACCCGAGCGGTTTTCCGGCACACCGAGAACCCAGTGCTTCGGCGGCGTCCTCGACGACGGCGAGCCCGTGACGATCGGCGAGCGCGACGATCTCGGCGATGGATCCGCCTCGTCCGTTAACGTGCACCGGGACGATCGCGCGACTCCTCGAGGTCAGCGCAGCCGCGACGGAGACGGGGTCGAGCGTGAAGTCGTCTCGACGGACGTCCGCCAGGACAGGTTCGGCGCCCGCGAGCAGCACCGCGTTCGCAGTCGCGACGAACGTGAGGTCGGGCACGATCACCTCGTCGCCCGGCCCGATGCCGCACGCGACGAGCGCACAGTAGATCGCTGCGCTGCCGCTCGACACACCGATTCCGTGGGCGACGCCGGCGATGCCGGCAATGCGGAGCGCGAACCGTTCGGTCAGTTCGCCATCGTTCGGGAAGCCGGAGGCGATGACCCCGGCGACCGCTTGTGCTTCCTCCTCAGCGAGGACTGGGTGCCACCACGGGATGGTCATAGCCCCGCGGGGACACGCATCCGACCGCCGAAGAAGCCCCAGACGTCGACGACGACCTTCTCCTGCGGGAGGTCGAGGGTGCCATACGCGTCGTGCGGGGCCCCGAGCACGATGATGTCACTTTCGGCAACGAGTTGCTCGGCGGGGACGAAGCTCGGGTCGGACGCGAACGCGTCCGAGGCCACCACGCGAGCCCCGCGGAACAGGAGCAGCTTCCGAAGCTTGAACGCGAGCGAGTCCCGCGTGTCGTCGATCTCGCGCTTGAAGGCCATCCCGAGAATCCCGACCGTCTTCGTCCGAAGGTCGTGTTCGGCGGAGAGCCGGTCGACGATGAATTCCACGAGGCCCTCGTTGACCAGCATCGCGGCGTGGCCCAGGTGAAAACGCGAGCGCTCGAATGCGGACAGCTGCATCGTGTCCTTCAGGAGACATGGTCCGGCGGTGAGGCCCGGCGGCGGGAAATCGGAGGCTCGGTCGTACCCCTCCGTCATCGCCCGGTGGATCCGGAAGAAGTCGAGTCCTCGATCCTCCGCGATCATGAAGAACTGATTGGCGATCGCGAACTGGATGTAGCGCCACGAGTTCAGGAACAGCTTCGCGAGCTCGGCCTCTTCGACCTCGACGGTCAGCAACCGGTCGGTCAACTGACGGAAGAGGCAAAGCGCGCCCTCGACCGCGTCGTCCGTCAGGCCGGAGACGATCTGGGGCAGTCGATCGAGCTCGGTGATCGCATATCCCTGCGCGATTCGCTCGGGGCAGTAGGAGAGGTTGACCTCCGCGTCGAGCGATGCGAAGTGGCGTCCAGCTCGCGCGTCGCGCCGGGGAACACGGTGCTGCGGAGGATGACCTGGTGCCCCCTTCGGAGGTGCGGCGCCAAGGCCGTCGCGAGATCGAAGAGCGGTTTGTGGCGAGGGCTCAGGTACTCGTCGATCGGCGTACCGACGGTGACGACGACGTGCTCGGACTCCTCCACGGCATCGAGCGCGTCGACGACGTGCAACGTCCTGTCCAGAGTCTCCTGCAGGAGCGGCTCGGCGCCGTGCTCGATGAACGGCATCGTGCCCGCGCGGACCGCGCGCTTCCGGCCTTCGTCCGCGTCGAGAAGCCCGACGGTGCGGCCCGCTCGCGCCAGCATGATCCCCAACGGCAGCCCGACGTGGCCGCACCCGCCGATGATGACGACATCGTGCCTCTGCACCGCGCTGGATCGTAGCCCTCGCCCGTACGACGAGATCGTGGCACCGGCAGCCGATCTCGCTTGGCGCCGATCTAGGCACGGTCGCGCCCACGTCCGTCGAGGATCCCGCGACGAGACGCTCGAATGGGTCGTCTCAGCCTGCGCACCGACGTCGCTGGTCGTGGACGTGTACGCACTACGATCACGACGTGCCGATCGTCTCGTCGAACATCCGCGTCCGGGTCGAGGACCATTTCGAGATCGGGGAGCACTCGATCGTCGACGACTACTGCTGACTTCTCGACACGCGTTCGCATCGGAGACTGGACCCACATCGCGACAGGGTGTTCGGTCGCGGGTGGGGCGGAGCGACTGTTCTCCATCGGTCATTTCTCGAGCCTCTCCGCCGGTGTCCGCGTGTGGTGCACGTCCAACGACTTCGTCAACGACGCGATCATGATCGGAGCGGCCGAAGGGATCACCGGAGACGTCTCCTTTGGCGATCACACTGGGGTCGGCGCGAACTCGGTCGTCATGCCGGCCAACGACGTTCCGGAGGGCGTCGCGATCGGCGCGTTGAGCTTCGTCCCGCCCGGATTCGAGTTCGAGCCCTGGACGGTGTACGCGGGCATCCCGATCGCCCGGCTCGCGAGCCGGAACCGAGACAACGTGCTCCGGCAAGTGGAGCAGCTACTCGGATCAAGCTCCGTCTGATCGTCTCCGGCGTCGACTCGACGACGGAACGTGCTGCGATGATCGCGACGCATGCCCGAGGAGCGCCCGAAGGCGAGGCCGAGCCGTCCCGTCCGGACTCCCGGACCCACGATCGATGCTCCTCGCCGGTCTCTGCGCGTTGGCCCTGGTGGCCGTGGGGCTCGCATGGTCACTGGCCTCACCGGCCGGGTCGAGCCCCGACGACGACTTTCACCTCGCCTCGATCTGGTGCGCGACCGGCGACCCCGCCGTGTGTCGGCGGACGGGCGAAGAGATCGAGGAAGGGGTCGAGCGCGTGCACGTCCTCCCGGATCTCGGGGAGGGGCTCATCTGCTACGCGCATGCGCCGAGGGTTTCCGCGGCGTGCCAGACGGTGGCTCGCCAGAGTGACGCGCCCGGCGTGAGCCGGGCCAACGACGGCCTCTACCCGAACGGCTTCTACCGGCTGATGTCGGTGCTCGCGACGACGAACGTCGACCGCTCGGTCGTCGTCATGCGCATGGCCTCCTGGCTCGTCGCGCTCTCGCTGCTCTTGGCGGCCGGGCTGGTCGCCCGTCGTGCCGCGCGGCCGGCGCTCGCGCTCGCGGCACTGACGACACTCGTGCCACTCGGCGTGTACCTGTTCGCGTCCACGAATCCGAGCGGGATCGCGATCGCCGGCATCGGGGCGTACTGGGTGGCCGCGATGACCGTCCTCGAGGGCGGCGGCTCCACAGCCAGGCGGGCGACCGTCGTCGCCGTCTTGCTCGTCAGCGCCGCTCTCGCCCTCGTCTCGCGCTCGGACGCGGGCCTCTACCTCGCGGTGGCCAGCCTCGCGGCGTGGCTCTCTGCCGGGGGCTATCGACCGCCGTTCGCGCGCACAACCCTGCTGGTCGGCGGCATCGCGGTCGTAGGGATCGTCTCGACCGTTCTCGGCCGTCAGAACGAGCGCTGGGCGGGCGACCTCGACGTCCAGCAGGGGCAGACGCGGACCGCGCTGCTGTTCGAGGGTGTCCTCGATCTCCCGCGCCGGGTGCTCGGCTCGATCGGACTGGACGAGCTCGGCTGGCTCGACACGCCCATGCCCGCGCTCGTCGGGACGCTGATGCTGCTCGCCTTCGGCGGCGCGCTCGTGATCGGGCTAGGGGCGGCGACGCGGGAGAAGTGGCTCGCCCTGGTCGTCGTCGCGGGCACGCTCGTCGGGCTGCCACTGCTCGTGCTCTCATCCGGCCAGAACGTTCAGCCGCGGTACGTCTTGCCGCTCCTGCCCATCTTGATGGGGACTGCGTTGATCGCGCGCCCCGTCGATCCTCCGGTCAGGGTCGGCCGGGTCCACGCCCTGCTTCTGGTGTTCGCGGTCGTCGTCGCGCATGCCGCGGCGTTGCACCGCAACATCCGCCGCTATGTGACCGGTGTGGACGTGGGCGGAGCCGACCTCGGCGCGTCCGTCGAGTGGTGGTGGAGTCGCGGGCCCGGCCCGATGGCCACCTGGTTGCTCGGCACGATCGCTTTCGCCGTCGTGGCGGCGTGCGTGTACCGCCTGCTGGTCGCGGGCGAAGCGAAGGAACCCCCGGCAAGGACGGCGTCGGGCCGGCTCAGCTGAGCGCGAACCGCGTGGGCGCGTCGAGCTGGTCGAGCGAGCCGGTGTACTCGTAGCTCCGCACGGTCAATGAGGCGAGCGAGGCCGGCGACGAGTACGTCGCCGTCGCGAGCACGCGCGGCTTCGTCGTCGAGAACCCGCCGCGGTGGAAGCCGGCGGTGTTACAGAACAGGAGCGTGCCCGCCGGGCCCGTGAACGTCTGCACCGCGCTCGGCGGGATGCGGGACTCGAGCTCCTCCTCGGTCGGGTAGTGCTGGCCGAGGGGCTCCCAGCCCCACGCGTCGGAGTACGGGCCGCGGGGGTGGCTGCCGGCGACGTACTGGAACGGGCCCATGCTCTCGTCCACGTCGACGAGGTAGAGGAAGACCTTCAGCAGGTGCTTGTCGTTGTAGTCGCGGTGCCAGCGCTGCGACGAGATCCGCTCGGCCGCCGCGGGCTGGGGCACCGAGTACCAGACGTCGACGTACTCGAGCTTCGACCACATCTCGAGGTACGCGTTCGCGACGTCGAGGAGACGCTGCGAGGACACGGCCCTGAACCACGGATCCGCAGGGCCGAGCTCCACGCCGTAGCTCTGCAGTCGCACGACGAACTCCTTGCCCGGCCGAACCCGGACGTGCTCGCCGCCGGCGGCGAGGTCGGCTTCGGTCGAGGCGACGAACCGGTCGCGCTGCTCCTCGATCTCCCCCCACAGCCCGGCGTCGGAGAAGACGTCCTGGAAGGAGCGGACGGAGTAGCCCTGCTCGCGGACGTCGGAGAGGATGCTCTGCTGGACATCGTCGAGCGCGGGCGGCGCCTCACCGAAGTGCCCGCGGCTCGCGCGGTTCGAGAGGAGGCGGTCGTGCACCTCGTACGTCGCGCGGATGCCCTGGCGCTCGACCGCCTTCGCGACGCGGTCGGCGCGGTGCGTGAACACGCGGTTCATACGGGCTGAGAGCTTGGTGCGCTGCCTGTGCATGGTCCTTCTTGGCCGTCGGGCGGGAGTCGCCTACGTTACCGGCGGCACCGGTGACCTCCGTCTTCTACCTCTTCCGCGATGCGCCGCCGAGGCGCGCGGCCCTCGAGCTCGAGCCGGGCTCCCCGGCCCGCTACTCGCTTTACGGCATGGACCAGCTCGCCGACCGCGGGTTCGCCGTGCGGCACAACCTCGAGCGATCGCGGCCCTCGCGTGCTGCACGGGCGGCAGGGGGAGTGCTCAAGCGCGGCCTCGAGGCGGCAGGCGGCTACGGCGGCGACTTCGAGACGGTCCTCTCATCGCGAGGGCGGCTCAATCGCGCCGACGTCGTCTTCTCGACCGTGGACACGGTGGGAATCCCGCTCATGCTCCTCGCACGGAGCCGCATCGTTCGCCCGCCGTTCGTCTACGCGGCGATCGGGCTGCCCGAGCGCCTCGTGCAGCTCCGGTCGCAGCGCATGGAGCGGCTCTATGCGCGGGCACTGGGCGCGGCATACACGATCGTGGCGTACAGCGAGCACGAGGCCGACGTGCTCGGGCGGTGGCTGCGGGAGCGAGGCGTAGACGCGCGCGTCGAGTTCGTGCCGTTCGGCGTGGACGTCGCGGCGTTCCGGCCGACCGGCGCGCCTCCGGATGTCGATGTCATCTCGGTGGGCGCCGATCCTCACCGCGACTTCGAGCTGCTGCTGACGGTGGCCAGGGCGATGCCCGAGACGAGCTTCCTCGCCGTCACGACGGCCGACCGCGCCCGCTCGCTGGCCGGTCGGTCGAGCAACGTCGCTGTCGAGATCGACCTCCCGTTCGACGAGATGCGCCGTCGCCTCGAGCGCGCCCGCGTCGTCGCGCTTCCCGTGCGTGAGAACAGCTACTCGGGGGCGACGACGGTGTTGCTCCAGGCGATGGCGGTCGCCAGGCCGGTCGTCGTCACGCGGACGGCCGCGATCGCGGCGGGCTACGGGCTCGAGAGCGGAGAGAATGTGCAGCTCGTGGCCCCGGGAGACGCCGCGTCATTCGGGCGGGCGCTCACGAATGTCCTCCAGGATGAGGTGCTCGCGCGGAGCCTCGGCGCGCACGCCCGCGTCACCGTGGAGTCGGAGTTCACTTGGGACCGCTACGTCGCCAGGCTGGGAGACCTGCTCGAGGCCGCGCGAGGTTAGCGTGTCGCCGTGCAGCCCAGGAGCATCGTGCGCGCGGCGCGCCGGGGGGTCGGCGCCGTCGACAGGAGGGTCGGGATCGAGCGCGACTGGCTGCGCACGCGCGACGGCCGGGCCGATCTGGCGCTCTTCCACGAGTTCGCGCCGCCTCCCTCCGGCGGCGGGCACCAGTTCCTGCGTGCCCTCCTGCGCGAGCTCGAGGGCCGCGGCCTCGACGTCGAGCGGCAGCGCATCTCCGAGGGAACCCCGGCGTGTCTGTTCAACTCGTTCAACTTCGACTTCGAGCGGCTCCGTCGCTTCTCCGCCCGGGGGGCGCGGATGGTGCACCGCGTCGACGGCCCGATCGGCGCCTACCGCGGCTTCGACGACGGCACCGACGAGCGCATCGCCCGGATCAACGCCGAGCTGGCCTCCGCCACGATCCTGCAGTCCCGGTTCTCGCTCGAGAAGCACCGCGAGCTCGGAATCGAGCTGCGCGACCCGGTGGTCGTCCCGAACGCCGTCGACGCGACGATCTTCCACCCGCCCACGGTCCGGGAACCGTTCGACGGGAGGCGGGTGCGGGTCGTCGCCGTCAGCTGGTCCGACAACCCCCGGAAGGGTGCGGAGGCGCTCCGTGCACTGGGCGGGACGGCCGACCCGAAGCGGTTCGAGCTGACGTTCGTCGGTCGCTCGCCGGGAGATCTCACCGGCTGGAAGGTCGTCGCCCCGTTGACCTCGGAGGCGCTCGCAGAGCTCCTCCGGGGCCAGGACGTCTACGTCGCCCCGAGCCACGACGATCCGTGCTCGAACGCACTCCTGGAGGCCCTCGCCTGCGGCCTCCCCGCGGCGTATCGCGATAGCGGCGGCCACCCGGAGCTCGTCGGGGAAGGAGGCCTCCCGTTCCGCGCCGACGAGGAGCTCGGCGACGTCCTCGAGCGCCTCGTCGCCGAGCTCGACGCGCGGCGGGCGGCGATCTCGACCCGTCCGATCGCGTGGGTCGCCGACCGATACCTCGAGATCCTCGGCCTCGACGTCGACACCTAGAATCCCGCGACCGTGGAGAACTACCTGCGACGAGGGGTGCGCGGCGCCCGCTACCGGGTCGGCAAGCGCCTCGACCGTGCGGCCGTGTCGCGCGCGCACGACGTCCTCTACCTGTCGGACGCGTGGACCGAGGCGACGTGGCTCGGCGCTCAGGCGCTCAAGAACCCGCTCGACCTCTGGGTCTACCAGGAGATCGTGGTCGAGACGCGGCCCGAGCTGATCGTCGAGACCGGGACCTACCGAGGGGGGAGCGCGTTCTTCCTCGCGTCGATCTGCGACCTGCTCGGCGCGGGCGAGGTCGTCTCGATCGACATCGAGGCCGTTCGCGACGACTACCCGACCCACCCGCGGATCACATACCTCGGGGGGCGGTCGTCGACGGATCCGGACGTCGTCGCGACGGTCCGCGAGCGGGCGGCGGGGAAGCGGACGCTCGTCGTCCTCGACTCGGATCACTCGCAGGCCCACGTCGAGGCCGAGCTCGCCGTCTACGCGGAGCTCGTGCCTGTCGGGTGCTACCTGATCGTCGAGGACTCGAACATCGGGCAGATCCGCAAGGACCTGCTCCCGGGCCCCCTCGAGGCGATCGAGGCCTTCCTTGCGCGGACGGACGAGTTCGAGATCGATCGCGGGCGCGAGAAGTTCCTGATCACCCACAACCCGAGCGGCTACCTCCGCAGGGTGCGCTAGGCGCAAACGTTCCGGCGGAGCTGCTCGGCCGAGCGGGCGCCGACAACATGCACCGGCCCGCCGACGTGCCAGAGCACCAGGTGCGCCGCGGTCCCCTCGGCGATGCGTCGGCCGGCGAGCCGGACGCCCGGCTGCGTGAAGACGTAGTCCGCGACGAGCGGGTTGCCGGGCGATTTCTCGAGCTCGCCCGCCGAGTTCACATCGACGCGCTCGATCGGTAGGCCGTCCGGCACCGACCCGCGGACGTAGGCGGCGCGATCGACGGTCGAGTTGAAGAACTCGGTGAGGAACAGCGCATGACGCTCGAGGGCCGAGCCGCAGGGCGTGTCGACGTAGAGCTTCGTCACGGGCGCGTCGGCCGGCAGCGCGGTCGTCGATCCAGGCGCGCTCGAGGCCGCCCGCGAACACCTGGTCCTCGGGCGCCTCGATCATCCGCTGCCACGCGAGGTACGACGTGGCGGCGAACGTCGCGGCGACGGCGACCGGGAGCGCGACACGGGCGATCCCGCGTGGCAGGAGAAACGTCGCCGCGACGAGCCCGACGACGAAAAGACCGAGGGCGAGACGGCCGGACGCAGGACCCGGCCCAGCCAGCTCCGCCTCCACGCGCACCCAGAGCGCGCCAGGGACGGTGTCGATGCCCGCCTCGTTGGCGAGCTGGCCGAAGGGAAGGATCAGTGGGAGCGCGAGTGCGACGACGGCGCCGATCGCGGTGGCAACGAGCGGTCGCGGCAGGCCGGCGGCGAGCCAGACGACCAGCCCGATGAGCCACAGCGGAAGGAGGTAGAACCCGTAGCGGTCGTGAAGTCGGTCGTAGCCCCACGGGGTGCTCGTGAACGCGGCGACGACGAGCAGGCCGGAGACGTTGGCGGAGGCGAAGAGCGCGACGAACGCCGTCGCGGACCTCGATCCCGCTCGTCCGGCTCGCGTCAGGGCCACGAGGACGATCGGCGCGACCGCGACCGGCACGATCGCGAGGTAGACGGCGAAGTCGCCGAGGTGGTACACGAACCACTTGCCGACCTGGAGCGGGTCGTAGCCGCGCCAGAGCTCCCAGTAGGCGCCGAGCGAGTCTGAGGCCGATGCGCCCGAGGCGAGCCTCGCGGCGAATGCGAGGACTGCGAGGACGACCGGCAGCGCCGTCGGCCAGAAACGCAGGACGTCTGCCCGCCCTTTCGGGCGCGCCCACGGCGCGATCACCCAGAAGGCGCCGAGCGCGCCGACCCACGTGACGTAGAGGATCCCGAACTGCGGGCGC
>CAVOSU010000006.1:0-69689 GCA_963698935.1 uncultured Actinomycetes bacterium | reverse complement strand
GAGCGCGTTTCGCTTCACCCCGAGCAGGAACTCCTCGAGCGGGAGCGTCCGCACGCCGCCGGTGTTGAGTGAGCTCGACACGCGCGCGCTCGACGAGGAGCGGCGGGAGCGCGTCGCCCGCCGGGGACGCGGTGCCGAGGTTGCCGCCGATCGTGCCACGGTTGCGGATCTGCGGCGAGCCGACGGTGCGCGACACCTCCGCGAGCGCGGGGAAGAGTCCCGCGAGGTCGGGTCGCATGGCCGCGGTGTAGGTCAGGCCGGCGCCGAGTCGGAGCTCGCTGTCCTCGCGCGACCAGCCTTTGAGCTCGGCGAGCTCGGCCAGGTTGACGAGCCCGTCGGGCGCCGAGCCAGGCCGAAGTTGAGCTCGACCAGCACGTCCGTCCCGCCCTGCACGAACCGCGCCTCGGGCAGCTCGGCCTTGAGCCGGAGCGCATCGTCGAGCGTGTGCGGAGTGTGGACGTCCATGGCGCGAAGACAAGCACACGGCGGGCTCGATGCCTGCCGTGTGCTCGTGCTGGACTTCCGTCCGACCCAGGGGTCTGCAACTTGACAATCCTTCGTTTGTGAGTTATCACTTACTTAAATGTCGAAGGCGACACGCCAGACAGCAGGGGAGCGGCGCGAGGCAGTGCTCGCGGCTGCGCTGGTCGCGTTCGCGCAGGGCGGGCTGTACGGGACGTCGACGGAGGACATCGCGCGCGCCGCCGGCATCTCGCAGCCGTACCTCTTCCGCCTGTTCGGGACGAAGAAGAAGCTCTTCGTCGCGACGGTCGAGCGCTGCATGGCCGACACGCTGGAGCTCTTCCGCGCGGCCGCGGGCGACCGTCGCGGGGAGGAGCGCTCGAGGAGATGGGCCGGGCCTACGCCGCGATGGTCACGGGCGACCGTACGCGACTTCTCGCCCAGCTGCAGGCGTACGCGGCGTGCAGAAGCAGCCCGAGGTCCGCGAGGAGGTCCGCTCGGGCTTCGGCTCGCTGCATCTCTTCGTCGAGACCGTCTCGGGGCTCGGCCCGGAACGGGTGGCGCAGTGGTTCGCGAAGGGGATGCTCCTCAACGTCGTCGCGGCAATGGACCTGTCGGGGGGTCGCGCGAGCCGTGGGCGAGCCGCCTGCTCGAGGGCTCGATCGATCCCGAGCACGCACTCGCCGTCGCCCGGGAGCGGAGCTGAGTCTTTTTATTTGTCCCGCGATGTGAGTGACTGATCACGAATCACAAGGAGGCATCCAATGACACGACGCACCTCGACCCTCTGGACGTTCGCGATCACCTCGCTCGCGCTGTTCATCGTCTCGCTCGACAACCTCGTCGTCACGACGGCGATCCCCGTGATCCGCGTGGATCTCGGCGCGTCCCTCGAGCAGCTCGAGTGGACGGTCAACGCCTATACCCTGACGTTCGCGGTGCTGCTTCTCACCGGCGCCGCGCTCGGAGACCGATTCGGGCGGCGCCGGATGTTTGCCGCCGGTCTCGCGATCTTCACTCTCGGCTCCGTCGCGGCCGCCGTCGCCCCGAGCATCGAGGCGCTCAACGTCGCGCGCGCCGTGCAGGGCCTCGGCGGCGCGATCGTGATGCCGCTGACCCTGACGCTGCTGAGCGCGGCCGTCCCGCCGGAGAAGCGCAGCCTCGCGCTCGGTGGCCTGGGCAGCATAGGCGGGCTCGCGATCGCCTTCGGGCCGCTCGTCGGCGGCGCGGTCGTTGAGGGGATCGCGTGGCAATGGATCTTCTGGCTCAACGTCCCGATCGGAATCGTGCTCGTGCCGCTCGCGCTCCGCCGGCTGGAGGAGAGCCACGGCCCGGGCGGCAAGCTCGACCTGCCGGGCCTCGCGCTCGCGAGAGCGCCGGCCTGTTCGGGATCGTCTGGGGGCTCGTGCGCGGCAACGGCCAGGGCTGGACGAGCCCGGAGATCGTCGGCTCGCTCGTCATCGGCGCGACCCTGGTCGCCGCGTTCGTCGCCTGGGAGCTACGGGCGAATGCCCCGATGCTGCCGATGCGGTTCTTCTCGAGCCGGACGTTCGCGCTCGCAAACGCGTCGTCGTTCCTGATGTTCTTCGGGATGTTCGGCTCGATCTTCCTGCTCGCGCAGTTCTTCCAGTCGATCCAGGGGTACGGGCCGGTCGGCGCCGGTCTCCGCATCCTCCCGTGGACCCTGGCGCCGATGTTCATCGCGCCGGTGGCCGGTGCCCTGTCAGATCGGATCGACCCGCGCATGATCCTCGGGACGGGGTTGGCGCTTCAGTCCGTGGCGCTCGCGTGGATCGCCTCGTCTCGAGCCCGACGACGCCCTACTCGGAGCTCGTGATCCCGTTCGTCCTCGCGGGCGTGGGCATGGCGCTGTTCTTCGCGCCGATGGCGAACGTCGTCCTCTCCGCCGTTCGCCCGGTCGAGGAAGGGCCAGCATCGGGTCGACAACGCGATCCGCGAGCTCGGCGGCGTCTTCGGCGTCGCGGTGCTTGCCTCGGTCTTCGCGCACGCGGGCGGATACGCGACGCCCAACACGTTCGTGGACGGCGCATCGGCGGCGGTCTCGTCGGAGCCGCGTTCGTCGGCGTGGGCGCCGCGGCCGCGTTCCTCCTCCCGCGACGGACGACGAGGCACCGCATCGAGGTTGCCTCGTACGAGGCTGTTCGTGAGGCAGCCTGACGTCGATAGGACACCGAGGGGCCTCGTGGGGGAGCGGGGGCCTCCTTACTTTCACGGCGGCGGCGGGGCGGGGGATGAGCTGTCCTGCCGTCACGGCAACACCGAGAACATCCCCTCTCGGTGTCCCCCCAAAGGCGCGGCCACCATTACCCCCAACGCATGCCGCCACCCTTTGCCGTCGAATCTACGCCTCTTGCGGCCGAAGTCAAGTCGTCGGAACATGCGGCGCGGGACATTCGAGGTGGACACCGAGCCTCGTCGAAACGGAGTGCACGGTAGGGTCGCTCGGTCTTGGAGATCCTCGGACTGGCCTTCCTCGCCAGCGTCACACCCATCCATGCCGCGGGGCGCGGGTAGGCCGGGCGCCTCGCCTCGCGTACGCTCCACGAGGCCATGTCGCGGCAGGAGCCCCTGAGCGCGCCCGAGGACGACGTCGTCGCGGCGCCGGGGCCGTCCCTCTCGGTCGTCGTGACGCTCTTCGACGAGGCCGGGACGCTCCAGGAGCTCCAGCGGCGCCTGACCGCGGCGCTCGGACCTCGACCGGTCGTACGAGGTGCTCTACGTCGACGACGGGTCGACGAACAGGTATCGCGCGATCCTCGAGCGCCTCCACGCCCACGACCCGCACATCCGGGCGGTCCGGCTCAAGCGGAACGCCGGCCAGCACCCCGGCGATGCACCGCCGGTCTCTCGCGGGCCCGAGGCGAGATCGTCGTGACGATGGACGGCGACCTGCAGAACCTCCCCGAGGACGTCCCCCGGCTCGTCGAGGCGGTCGAGGCCGGCTACGACGTCGCGAGCGGGCGCCGCGCCGCCGGCACGACTCGTGGGGCCGGACGCTCCCGTCGCGACTGATCAACGGGATGCTGCGCCGGTTCACGGGCGTTGCGATCTCGGACTTCGGCTGCGCCTTCAACGCGTACCGCCGCGAGGCTGTCGAGCCGATGCTCGGCTCGATCGGCCGGCAGAAGTTCACGAAGGCCCTTGTCCTCTCGGGGGGCGCGTCCTGTCGTCGAGGTGGACGTCGGCCACGCCGCGCGTCCAGGGGGCCTCCCGCTACTCGCCGCTGCGACTCACGCGACTCGCGCTGCACGTCCTCGCGGGATTCTGGCCCCAGCCGATCCAGACCGCCGGCGTGGTGCTGGGCACCCTCTGCACCTCGCTGCCCGCCGCGCTCGGGATCTACGGGCTCGTGTACTGGATCTCGAACGGCGACTTCCCGGGGCCGCTGCTGCTCGGGGCACTCGTCGTCGCGGTGCTCGGGGTGCAGGGCTTCATCCTCGCGCTCGTCGGCGAGTATCTGGGCAGAATCCAGCGCGTGGTGGAGCACCGGCCCCTCTACGTCGTCGACCGCGAGCTGTGAAGGACGTGGAGGAGCCCATGGTTCCCCCACGAGCCCGCCTTCCGGCTCGTGCACACATCGACCGCGATTGGCGTTCCGCGATGAGTCGCGTGCTCGTCACCGGCGGCGCCGGGTTCATCCCGTCGAACCTGATCCGGCACCTGCTCGAGCACACGCCGCACGAGGTGATCTCGCTCGACGCGCTCACGTATGCAGCGAGCATCGAGAACCTCGCCGACGTGATGAGCCATCCGCGACTCGAGTTCGTCCACGGCGACATCCGCGACGCCGGCCTGGTGGACGAGGTCGTCAGCGGGGTCGACGTGATCGTGAATGCCGCGGCGGAGTCCCACGTCGAAAAGTCGATCCGCGACGGCGCGTCCGAGTTCGTGACGACGAACGTCGAGGGGACGCAGATCCTCCTCGACGCGATCCGGGCGTGTCCCGTCGAGCGCTTCCTGCTCGTCTCCTCGAGCGAGGTGTACGGCACGGCGGAGTACGCGCCGATGGACGAGCGGCACCCGCTCGAGCCGCGCAGCCCGTACGCCGCGACCAAGCAGGGCGCCGACCGCCTCGCGTACAGCTACTCGGTAGCGGTTGCCGACCTCCCGATCGTGGTCGTTCGACCATTCAACAACTTCGGGCCAAGGACAACGTGCGAGAAAGTCGTCCCGCGCTTCGTCACCCAGGCGCTCAGCGGCGAAGCGCTCACTGTCCACGGCGACGGGCACGCGAGCCGCGACTGGCTCTACGTCGACGACACCGCCTCGGCGATCGAGGCGCTGATCGAGGCGCCGCTGGAGAGCGTCGCCGGCGAAGTCGTCAACGTCGCCGAGAACGGCGCGGACCTCTCGGTCAGCGACATTGCGCAGCTCGTGCTCGAGGCTGTGGGGAGCAGCACGATCGACGTCGTCCACGTCGACGAGCGGCCCGGCCAGGTCGACCGGCACATCGGCTCCACCGACAAGCTCGCGCGACTGACCGGCTGGCGCGCCTCGACCTCCTTCACGGACGGCCTCGAGCGCACGATCGCCTGGTACCGAGACAACGAGGCCTGGTGGCGAGGGATCCTGGGGCGCGACCGCGTCTCCTCGTCCTAGGCGCAGGGCCTGCCCAGCTCGGCCTGCTGGAGGCTGCCAGCGCGCGTGGCGACCTCGATGTGATCGCCGTCGACCGCGACCCCGGCGCGCCCGGCTTCCCGCTTGCGGACGAGCGCGCGGTGCTCTCGTCCGAGGACGAGGAGGGGATCGACCGGCTCGTGCGCGCACTGCGCGTCGACGGGATCGTCTCGCCCGGCGCGGACTGGCCGGTGGGGATCGCGGCTCGCGTCGCGGAGCGGATCGGTCTACCTCACCCGATCGACGCGCGCACCGGCGCGGTCGCGACGTCGAAGGCCCGCCAGCGCGAGGCGTTCGCCGAGGCGGGCGTACCCCATGCGCCTGCGTTCGACCCGCGCGAGCCGGACGTCGGGTTCCCGGTGGTCGTGAAGGCGCCCGACCGGCAGGGACAGCGTGGGCTCGCGCTCGTGCGCTCGCCAGAGGAGCTCGAGCCGGCAATCGCGGCGGCGCGAGCGGAGTCGCGCTCCGGTGCGGTGCTCGTCGAGCGGCTGGCCGACGGGCACGAGTTGACCGTCAACGCGTTCTCGCTGGACGGGCGGTTCACGCCGTTGACGGTCACCGATCGGGTGACGGCCGCCCCGCCTGCGTTCGGCGTCGCCCTCGCGCACGTCTGGCCGTCCGAGCACGAGACCGCTGACGTCGTCGAGGCTGCGCGCGCCGCGGTGGACGCGGTCGGCATCCGCAACGGCCCGTCGTACACGCAGGTCCGGCTGGGCACCAACGGCACGGTCGTGATGGAGGTCGCGGCTCGGCTCGGCGGTGGGCACGACGCGGAGCTGTGCGAGGCGGCGACGGGGGTCGATCTGAACGGGCTGGCCATCCAGGCCGCGCTCGGCGAGACGGTGTCCGCTGCGGACATGTCTGCGTGCCAGGCACGGAGCCATGTCCGGGCGGGACATGGCTCGGCGGTCGTGTTCCTCGTGCCGCCCGTCGGCGCGTTCGTCGCGGTCGAGGGCATCGAGAAGGCGGAGGCCGTGGACGGCGTGCGCTGGGTGCGCGTCTATCGCCGTCCCGGACACGTCTTCGGCCCGCTTCGACGCGGCGTCGACCGGGCGGGCGCCGTGCTGGCGACCGGCGAGCAGGGACGAGGCGCTCGAACGGGCTCGCCGTGCGGCGGACGCCGTACGCTTCCGGATCGATGCGGACGCGTCGTGAGACCAGGCTCGGCCTCCAGCCACCCGCGATCGGCGACGAGGAGGTCGCCGCCGTCGCGGAGACGCTCCGCTCCGGCTGGCTGACGACCGCGCCCTCGCTCGGCGCTCCTCGAGGAGCGTCTCGCCGACTACCTCGAGGTGCCCCACGTGCTCGCCGTCAGCTCGGGGACGAGCGCGATGCACCTGGCACTCCTCGCGCTCGGCATCGGCCCCGGGGACGAGGTGATCAGCCGATCACGTGGCCCGCGACCGCGAACGTCATCGAGCACGCGGGGGCGACACCGGTGTTCTGCGACGTCCGCCCCGACGACCTGAACCTCGACCCGTCCCTCCTGCCCGCGCTCGTCACCGAGCGGACGAAGGCGATCCTCCCCGTGCATCTCGCGGGGCAGCCGTGCGACCTCGACCCGATCCATGCGCTCGGCGTGCCCGTCGTCGAAGACGCCGCCCACGCGCTCGAGAGTCGCTATCGCGGCCGCAAGCTCGGCGGGCTCTCCGACGCAACGTGCTTCTCGTTGTATGCGACGAAGAACCTCGCCGCCGGCGAGGGCGGGCTCGTCGCGACGCCGCGCGACGATGTCGCGGAGGCGATCCGCGACATGCGGCTGACGCGACGCGGCGACGGCTCGCGCTACGACCAGCGCACGCCCGGGTTCAAGGCGAACCTGTCCGACGTCCTCGCCGCGATCGCGCTCGTGCAGCTCGACAAGCTCGAGCTCCACGGCGCGATCCGCGCGCGCCAGGTCGCGCTCTACGACGACGGGCTGGCCGACCTGGACGGCATCGCGCCGCTCGCGCGTGACCCACGCGACACGCACGCGCTCCACCTCTACGTCGTCCGGATCGACGCCGAGCACGCGGGCGCGACGCGTGACGAGTACCAGCGCGCGCTCGCGGACGAGCTGATCTCGACGAGCATCCACTTCCTGCCGGTGCACAGGCTCACGTGGTTCCGGGAGCGCTATCCCGCCCGGGCCCCGCTGCCGGTGGCCGAACGGGCGGGCGAGGAGGTGCTCTCGCTCCCGCTCTCACCGGCGCACTCGGACGAGGACATCCTCGACGCGATCGACGCCGTCCGCCGCGTGCACGCCTCGTTCACATGATGAAGAAGCGGTCACTGCGGATCACGTTGACCCTGGTCTTCACGGGGCTCGCGCTTGCGTACCTCGTCTGGAAGATCGACCTCCGCCAGACCGTCGACATCCTCGTCGACGCCGACCCCTGGTGGTTCGCGCTCGCGGTCGGGATCATGATCGGCACCGCGCTGCCGATGGCGCTCCGCTGGCAGTGGCTGATGGCGGCGCAGCAGATGCCCGACCGCTTCTTGTGGCTCACGCGCGCGTACTTCGTGTCGTACACGGCGGGGCAGCTCCTACCGACATCGATCGGCGGGGATGCGATGCGCGTCTACGAGACGTCGCGGCGCCACGGCGGCCGGACCGCCGACGTCACGGCGATCGTCCTCCTCGAGCGGGGTCTCGGAGGCGCGGGGACGGTGCTGCTCGGCGCGATCGGCTTCGTCCTCGCCCTCGGCACGTACGACGTGGGCGCGTACCTCTGGCTCGAGGGGCTATTCGTCCTCGGAACGCTGGTGCTCCTGTTCCTGTTCTTCGCGCGCTCGGCAAGGCCGCTCCTCATGCGGACGCGCCCGCTTCTGCGGAAGCTCCGCGTCGAGCGCCCGATGCGCGCGTTCTACGCCGGCGTCCATCACTTCCGCGGGCACGTCCGCCTGCTGATCGTCGTGTTCGTGTTCACGACGGCGATCCAGGCGGTGCGCGTGCTCTCGATCTGGGCGGCCGGGAAGGCGGTCGGGATCGAGCTCGGGCCGAGAATCTACTACGTGATGGGCCCGCTGTTCTTCCTCGTGCTGCTCGTCCCGTTCACGCTCAACGGCTTCGCGGTGCGCGAGGCGTTCTTCGTCAGCTTCCTCGGGAGCGTCGGCGTCCCCGCCGACCAGGCGTTCGCGGCCGGGTTCCTGTTCTTCCTCGTCACCGCCACCCTGGCGCTCCCGGGTGCGGTGATCCTCCTCTGGGAAGGGATCAGGGGCGGGTCGCGACCCCGGCTCGAGCATGGCTGACGACGGCGCGCGCGTCGCGTGCGTGGTCGTCACGTATGACGCGCTGCCCTGGATCGCCGAGTGCCTCGGGAGCGTCTCCGGCATCGAGACGATCGTCGTCGACAACGGCTCGACCGACGGCACCGTCGACCTCGTCCGGCAGCGGTTCCCCGGCGTGCGCGTCGTCGAGAGCGAGAACCGCGGCGTCGCGGCCGGCTGGAACACCGGGATCGGGGCGACGACAGCGGAGCACGTCCTGCTCCTCAACGCCGACGCCTGGCTCGTCGAGGACGCACTCGACGCACTCGTCGCCGCGGCCGACCGCCATCCGCGCGCCGCCGTGCTGGGGCCTCGCCTCCTGAACGTCGACGGGACGCTCCAGCGCTCGGTCCGCGGCTACCCGACGGTCTGGCGCCTGGCGACGGAGTACCTCTACCTCCGCAAGCTCGCCCCGCGCTCGCGCGCCCTCAACGCCTTCTACGGAGCGGGCTTCGACCACCAGAGCGAGCGAGACGTGGAGTGGGTGATGGGGGCCTGTCTGCTCGTCCGGCGCGGGGCCTACGACGAGGTCGGGCCGTTCGACGAGCGCTACTTCATGTTCAGCGAGGAGGTCGACTGGATGCGTCGCGCGGCCGATCGCGGCTGGTCGGTCGTGTTCACCCCCGAGGCCCGTTGCGTGCACGTCGGCGCTGCCGCGCACGGCGGCCGCCTGTTCCGCGAGAACGTCAGCGGGCACCTCAGATACCTCTCGCTCCACGGGCGGCCGGGCGAGGCCGAGCGCGCGCGAAGGCTGCTGCGCGCGTCGCTCCTCGTCCGCGGGCGTCTGTACCGCGGCGACCGCGGGCGGCGCTACCGCGAGGTCGCCGCCTGGCTCGGCTCCGGCGACGCCGAGTCGCTGATCGCCTGATGCTCCTGCTCGTCCAGCTCGTCTTCGGCGTCGCAGTGGTGCTCGCCCCCGGCGCACTCGTCGCGCGGGCGCTCGGCGTCCGCCGCCTGTCTGCGGCGATCGCTTGGTCGCTGGCGCTCGTGTTCGCGGCGCTCTCGATCACGTTCGCCGCATCGGCCTCGCTCGGCGTCACCCTCGTCCTCCTCATCGTCGGGGGGCTGGCCGCCATTCCCTTCGCCCGCCGCGGAGGCGGCGCGGGCGTTCCGGGCCGCGGCTGGGTCTTCGCCGCCGGGGCGGTGCTCGGACTGCTCCTCTGGCACGTCGCCGGAAACGTCGGCGGTGACGGCTTCTTCCATCTCGCGCGGGTACAGAAGCTCCTCGCGTTCGACGACCTCTCGTTGCACGCGCTCGACGAGTTCCCGGACGGCGGGCTCCATCCCGGCTACGCGTTCCCGCTGTGGCACGGCTTCCTCGCGCTGGTCGCGAAGGTCTCGGGCGCCGACCCGGTCGACGTCGTGCTGCACGGCCCGACCGTGCTCGCGCCGCTTGCCGCAGTGGTCGCCTACGAGGCGGGTTGGGCCTTGTTCCGGCGCGTGGTTCCCGCCGCGACATCGGCGGCAGCAGGCATCGCGCTCGTGGCGATGGCCCCTGCGCACGGCGGGGCGTTCACCGCGCTCGCGCTGCCCGCGACCGCGTCGCGCCAGCTGCTCCTCCCTGCCGCGCTCGCGCTTGCGGTGGAGGCGACGCGTACCCCCACCCGGCCGCTCCTCGCCTCAGCCGCCGCAGCCTCGCTCGTCCTCGCCGTCGTGCATCCGACGTACGCGCTCTTCCTCTGGATCCCGTTCGTCGGGTTCCTCGCGGTCCGCTGGCTCTGGCGACGCCGCGACGGCCGCTCCGGGCTGTTCGCGCTCGGTGCGCTCGTCGTCCCTGCTGCGGCGTTCTTCGCGTGGCTGCTGCCCGTCGTGAACGACACCGCGTCCGTCGACCCCGATCCGGCCGAGCGGAGTCGCGCGTTCGCGCAGTACGCCGGGCAGCTCGCAGGGAACGCCGACCGGTTTTCGGTTGTGCCGGAGCTCTTCGGCCGGACCGGGGCCGTCGCGGTCGCCGGGCTCCTGCTCGTCCCGCTCGCGGGCCTCGCCTCGCGACGCCGCTGGGCAGCCTATGTCGTGGGCGGTGCGCTCGCGGTCCTCGTCGTCTGCCTCGTCCCGTGGATCTTCACGCCGTTCTCCGACGCCGTCTCGCTCTCCCAGTCCCGCCGGCTCGCGGGCTTCCTGCCCCTCGCGTTCGCGGTCGCCGGCGGGATCGGCGTCCTCGCGCGCCTGATCGGCGCGCTCGTCGCACCCGTCGCCCTCGTCGCGGGAATCGCGCTCCAGCTTCTCTACCCCGGGGACTTCGGCTACACGTTGGAGTCGGGCGGCCCGGCGCTCGCGACGTGGTTCGCGGTCGCTGGCGCGCTCGTCGCACTCGTGCTCGGCTTCAGGCCGCGCGTGCCCCTGGAGCGGAGCGCGGCGGTCGCATCAGCGCTCATCCTTCTGCCGACGTATGTCCACGGCCTGACGCACTGGACGCCATCGGAGTCGCGTCCGCCCAACCCGCTGTCCGCGGGGCTCGTCGCCGCCGTCCGCGACGCGGTTCCGGTCGGGGCGGTCGTGTACGCGGATCCCGAGGCGAGCTACCGGCTCGGCGCGGTCGCGCCCGTTCGCGTGTGCGTCGCACCGCCGGGCCACGTCGCCGACACGGTCGCCAACCGCCCACGGAAGCGAGTCGAAGAGTTCCGGCGTTTCGCGAAGACCGGCGACCTCGCGATCCCGCGTGCGTGTGGCGCGACGTGGCTCGTGGTCGACCGAAAGCGCTTCGCGCGTCTCGCGCCCGCCGCCGCGCCGGCCTACCGCGACGCGCGGTGGGCGCTTTACCGCCTCGGCTGAGCGGCGCACCCGGGAGCGGCGACTACCATCGCCGCCGGTGAACGCCCTCCTCGTCAGCTTCTACTTCCCGCCTGCCGGTGGCGGAGGCGTGCAGCGGCCGTTGAAGCTCGCGCAGTACCTCCCGGCGATGGGCGTCGAGACGCACGTCCTCGCGCCCGACGATCCGCGCTGGATGCACCGGGACGACGGCCTCAGGGTGCCCTCACAGGCGTGGGTGCACCGCGCGCGCTACGTCGGCGTCTCGGGCGGCAAGCCGTCCGAGGTGCTCGCCGGCACCCATGGCCTCGGCCGCGTCGCAACCCAGGCACGGCTCCAGGTGCGACGCTTCGTCGTGCCCGACGAGAACGCCACCTGGGCGTTGACGGCGATCCCCGCCGGGATCAAGCTCGTGCGGAAGCACGACATCGACGTGGTCATCTCGACGTCGCCGCCACCCTCGACCCACCTGATCGCGGCCGCGATCGCCCGGGCGACGGGGGCCAAATGGGTGGCCGACCTGCGCGACTCGCTCGTCGCGCATGCGCACCGGCGCGCCGACAGTGCCGCGACCCGGGCCAAGTCGTCACTCCATCTCCGTGTCGCCCGCCTCGTCGCGTCCCGCGCGGACGCGATCACCTGCGTCTCCGAGGCGATCTCCGAGGAGACGCGTGCGCTCCGGCCTCGCGGGCCGGTGGTGACGATCGCGAACGGCTGCGACTTCGACGACGTCGTCGGGCTCGACCGCCACCCCTCCGACCGGTTCCGGATCACGCACACCGGGAGCTTCTTCGGTCGCCGCGATCCGCGTCCGTTCCTCCAGGCCCTGCACGACTCGGGGCTCGACGTCGTGGCCCGCTTTCTCGGCGACTTCCGGCCCGCCGATCGCGAATGGGCCGAGACGCTCGGGCTCGGCGACCGGCTCGAGCTCCTGCCGTACGCGCCGCGGGCAGCGTCGCTGGCGCTCCAGCGCGACTCCGAGGCGCTGCTCCTGCTCATCCCCGAGGCGGACGGGCGCGGGCGTGGCGTCCTCTCGGGGAAGGTGTTCGAGTACGTCGCCGTCGGCCGGCCGATCCTCGCGGCGGTGCCGCCTGACGGCGCCGCCGCCGAGCTGATCCGGGAGACCGGCGCCGGGGTCGTCGCGCCGCCCGACCACCCCGCCGCGATCCGGGAGGCGCTCGAGAGCCTCCACGCGCGGTGGCGCGAGGACGGTCTGCCGGACGTCGAGCTCGACGAGGAATGGCGCAGACGCCTGTCCCGCAGGACGCGGGTCGAGGAGATGGCGACGCTGCTCGAAGAGGTCGTGGCGCGCTGAGGCGCGCCGCGCGCCGCGATACCCTCCACCGACGGACGACGTGCTCCAACGCTGGTTCTCGGCCGGGATCGCCACGCGCCGGCTCGTGGTGGTGTTCTGCGTCGCGGTCTCCCTCGTCGCGCTCGTCGGTGCGGTACCCGGACGCGTTCCACGACGCGAACGACACCGCGCGCAAGAACGCCGCACTCGACCTTGTCGACCGTGCCGTCGGTGCCGGCAACTCCGTGTTCCCCGACCAGCGGCTCCTCGTCGAAGCGCGCGGTCTGATCCCGCCCGGCGAGAGCTTCGCCGTCGCCGTCGGCGATCCTCAGCCTGGCTGGACCGAGCTCACGGCCGGCTCGGCCGAGCTCTTCCTGCGCTCCTACCTCCTCCCGCGGCGACTCGATCCGAACGGGGCGTGGATCGTGTGCCTTGCGTGCGACCGAGATGCGTATCCCGGCGCAAGCGCGGTCTGGGAAGGCGACGACGGGCTCTCGATCCTGCGGCGCGAGTCGTGACCGTCCACGCGATTCTGGGGCTCGCCGCGCTGAACGGGGCGTACGCCCTGCTCGGCGTCACCCTCCTCTGGGCGATCCGAGGGTTGCCGCACTGGTCCGACGTGCTGCGTCTCGCCGGCCTCGGCTATCTCCTCGGTGTCGCCGCGTTCGGAACCGTCTGGACGCAGCTCCTCGTCGTCGGCGTGCCGTTCGGCCGGTGGGGGCTCTTGCTCTCGCTCGTGTGCGGGACCGTCGCCGCGGGCGCCGCCGGCGTCATCCTCCGCCGGCCCCGCCCTTGCGGCTTCGGCGACCCTGACCGGCACGCGTCGAGCGCGGCGCTGCTCGTGACCGCCACGGGGATCGCGCTCACGGGGCTGCTGCTCGAGGCGCTCTTCCGCTCTGCGCGCCTGCAGAGCCTGCAGGCGTACGACGCGTGGGCGTTCTGGGTGCCCAAGGCGAAGGCGATCTACTTCTTCGGCGGACTGGACCAGCAGGTATTCACGACGTTCCCGGGGCCGACGTACCCGCCGCTCGTCCCGATCCTCGACGCGGCGGCGTTCCGCGTTATGGGGAGCGCCGACGTGACCACGTTCCACCTGCAGTACTGGTTCCTCGTCGTCGGCGCGGTCGCCGCGATCGCGGGGTGCCTCTACGGGCACGTGCCGGCGTGGTTCCTCTGGCCTCCGCTCGTCCTCGTGCTCGCCGTTCCACGCATCGCGTCCGGCCTGCTGACACCTCAGGCGGACGTGCTCGTCGACGCGCTGTTCGTCGTCGGCGCACTCCTTCTCGCCCTCTGGCTGCGCGACGGCCGCGGCTGGCGGCTCGCGGCCGCCGCCGTGCTCTTCGCCGGCGCCGGACTGACGAAGCGCGAGGGGCTGCTGTTCGCCGCCGCCGCGCTCGTCGTCGCGCTTGTCGTGTCACTCGGTCGCGAACGGGAGGCTGGCCACGCCTTCTTGCAGTCGCAGCAGTGGTCGGCGCGGCCGCGGTGCCGTGGCGGCTCTGGTACCGGAGCAACGGAATCGGCGGTGAGGCACCGACCAACGTCGGCGCGGGAGGGTCGCTTGGTCGCGCCGGGCGACTCGCTGCGGCTCTCGTTCGACGTGTTCTTCGACACGACGCTCTGGTCGGTCGTCCCGATCGTCTTGCTGATCGCCCTCGGCGCCGCGCTCGTCTGGGGCGACCGGCGCGTGGCCGCTTTCCTCGCGGCCTTGCTCGGGCTCGGTCTTTCTCGGCGGCGCCTGGGTGACGTACTCGTACCGAGGCGTCCCGATCACTGCGGACGAGGCGCTGAACCCCATCGTCCGCTACACCGGGGCGATCGTGCTTCTCGCAGCGGTGTCGATGCCGCTGCTGCTCGCCTCGGTGTGGCGAGAGCCGGACGGAGGAGCCGCCGATGAGAACGCTCGACGGTGCGACTGGTCGCGGCTGCGATCGTCGTCGTTCCGCTCGTCGGCTACCCGGCGGTCGTGCTCGCCGACGGTGCTCGCTTCCCCTCCGCCGAGGACTGCGTCCACGTTGCCAAGCCGGGCGAGTCGGGCGACCTCGACCTCGTGTTCGGCCGGCGCGACACGCCGGCCGAGGCGAATGCGCTCCTCGAGCAGGTCAGCACGTCGGCTATCGTCGACGCCGAGGTCCAGGGGGACGGCTGCCTGCGTTGGAAGGTCGTCTACACCGGGATCGAGTCGTACGCGCAGGGCGCCAGCTCGGCAGCCGAGGCGCGCGGCGCCGGCCTCCGGCCCCAAATCGAGATCGCGCCGCCCGGGTAAGAACTCGTTGCAGAGCGAAGCCTTGTGCCGCCGTGTCGCGCTGGGCGGCGCCCTGCGGCGTCCTCGGTCGCCCCGATATGCCCGCATATCGGGGCTCCCTGCGTCCTTGCATCGCACTCGCCCATCACGCCCCGTCGGCGAAGCGTCACTCTGCAACGAGTTCTGACGCCTACGATTCGACGCCGTGGCGACCCTCGCCCTCGACCGACCGCGCGTCGTCGCCGCCCGCGCCCCGGTGGTGGAGGGGCTGTTCTTCGCGACCGTCTTCACCGTCACGTTCGCCAAGCTCCAGTGGGAGGTCGCGGGGACGCTTGCGTTCTCCGACGTCGTCACGTTCCTCTTCCTGATTGCCTTCGCCTTCTACCGGCTCGAGCGGCTCGACGGGCGAATGGCGCGCGCCGCGTGGATCACGCTCGCCTTCTTCGCGGCGTTCCTCCTCGTCTACCTGATCGGCTTCTTCAACCTCGACACGACCGAGTCGCTGGCGCAGTGGGCGAAGGGGATGGTCAAGTTCCTCCTCCACTTCCTGTTCCTCGTCGCCGGGGTCGCGTTGATCGCCAGACGCGGGCAGCGGTTCTACTGGCAGACGCTCGCGGCGTTCGTCCTTGGCGTCACGGTCAACGCCGTGTACGGCGTCTTCCAGCTCGGCGTCGCCGAGGGCGCGGGCGGCAACCTCGACGCCGCGTGGCTACAGCCGCTCACCGGCGGCGCGAGCAAGATCAACGTCTACGGCGCGATCCAGGGGCAGGACGTCTTCCGGATCAACGCCCTCACGGGCGACCCGAACCACCTGGGGATCGAGCTCGCCGCGGTGCTCGTCCTCCTCCTGCCGCTCTACCTCCGGCTCGAGCGCGGTCACCGGCTCCGGACGCCGCTGATGGTGCTGCTGGCATTCCTCCTCGTCGTCGAGCTCGCAACGCTCTCGCGCAGTGGCCTCCTCGGGCTCGCCTGCGGCCTTGCCGTGCTCGCAGTCCCGTATCGCCGGCACCTGCTGACCGTACGGTTCCTCGTGCCGCTGGCGATCGTGCTGCTCGGCGTCCTCGCGTTCGTCGCGCGTCGGGCGAACTTCTTCGAGCAGGTGCTGCGCTCGCGGATCTCGACGGAGGGGCAGGCCGCCTCCACGCACTTCGTCGTCTACGACTTCATCCCCGACGTGCTCTCGCAGCACCCGCTGTTCGGCCTCGGGCTGAACACCTTCTCCGTCTACTACGAGTTCGTCACCGGTCGGACGAATTTCGGCCCGCACTCGTTCTACGTCGCGCTGCTCGTCGAGAGCGGCCTCGTCGGCGCGCTCGTGTTCGCGGCGTTCCTCGTCTACCTGTTCCTGAGGGCAGGGGCGACGCGGCGGATCGGCAAGGCCCTCGCGGCTGCCGGCGATCCGCTTGCGGCGCGGGTGCGGCCGCTCGGCTGGGGGCTCACCGCAGCCCTCGTCGCGACCCTCGCCTCGAACGCCTTCTACCTGACGATGTCCTTCTACTACTTCTATGCCCTCGCGCTGCTCGCGATCGCGGCGCCGACCGTCTTCGCCACGGGGCTGGCCCGCCACCGCGCGTGAAGCTCGTCGTCCTGACGACGTCCTACCCGCGCGACCGGGACGACGTCGCCGGGAGCTTCGTGCGCGACGGGGTCGAGGCTCTGCGTGCAGAGGGGCTCGACGTACGCGTCGTCTCACCGGCGAGCTTCCGGCACTTCGGCATCGCGTACGGCGACGGGATCGTGAACAACCTGCGGCGCGCGCCGTGGAAGGCCGCGCTGCTCCCGCTGTTCCTCCTGTCGTTCGCGGTCGCGGCGCGGCGGGCGAGCCGTGACGCGGACGTGGTGCACGCCCACTGGCTGCCGAGCGCGCTGCCCGCCCTGGCGACCGGGAAGCCGTTCGTGCTCCAGCTCTGGGGCTCCGACGTCGCCCTCGCGCGGCACGCGCGGCCGCTCGCGCGTCGCCTCGTCGGCCGGGCCCAGGTCGTCGTCTGCGCCTCGCGGTCGCTCGCGGACGACGCACGGCGGCTCGGCGCGACGGGACGTCCGGGTGATCCCGAGCCCCGTCGCGATCCCCGAGGCCGTCGGCGAGCCGGACGACCCGCCGCACGCGCTCTACGTCGGGCGGCTCTCCGAGGAGAAGGGCGTGCGGGAGCTCGCGGAGGCCGCGCGCGATCTGCCACTCGTCGTCGTCGGTGACGGCCCGCTCCGCTCGCTGTTTCCCCACGCCGTCGGCTTCGTCCCACCGCACGCGCTCGGTTCGTACTACGAGCGCGCGGCGCTCGTCGTCGTCCCGTCGCGCCGCGAGGGCTACGGCATGGTCGCGCGCGAGGCGATGGCCCACGGGCGACCCGTCGTCGCAACCGCCGTCGGCGGGCTTCTGGACGCCGTCGAGAACGGCGTCACAGGGGTCCTCGTGCCGGCAGGCGACACTTCGGCGATGCGGCAGGCAATCACCGCGCTGCTCGCGGACGACCTGCGCCGCAGCGCCCTCGGGCAGGCCGCCTACCTCCGCGCCTCCACGATGTTCGCCCGCGATCCGCTCGGCGAACTGCGCCGCGCCTACGACGACGCCCGCGGGAAGAGGGGCTGATGGCTAGGCGATTCGGCAGCGGACGAGCGTCCGTAGCACTCGGACCCCGTCGAGGGCGGTGAGCTTCTTGCCCTCCTCGCGGGACCGCGCCTTGTAGGTGATCGGCACCTCGTAGATCCGCTCGCCCGAGAGCAGGACTCGAGCAGTGATCTCAGGCTCGATCGCGAACCCGCGCTCCCGCAGCTTCAGCGAGCGGAAGAGCTCGGTGCTCATGACCTTGTGACAGGTCATCACGTCCGAGATCCAGCAGTTGTAGAGGACGTTCGTCGCGTGCGTGACGGCCTTGTTGCCCATCACGTACCAGAAGCTGAACGCCGAATGGCTCGACCACGACCGGGTGCCATACACGACACGCGCCTCGCCCTCGAGGAGAGGCTCCAGCAGCGGCGCGAGGTCCGCTGCGCGGTACTCGAGGTCGGCATCGAGGATCGCGGCGTAGTCGCCGGTGGCGTGGGTGAGCGCCGTGCGGATCGCGGCGCCCTTCCCCCGGTTCCGGTCGTGCTCAACGACGGTCACGCTCGGCGGCCATTCGGTGTTCCGGAGGATCTCGAGCGTGCCGTCCGTGGAGCCGTCGTCGACGATCACGAGCTGGCGCGCGTCGACCGGCAGCTCGGCAGCGAGAGCATCGGCGACCGCCTCTGCGAGTGTCGCGCGCTCGTTGTAGACCGGCATCAGGATCGAGAGTGTCGTCGGCATCCGCGGCACCGTATCCCTATCGGTAGCCAACCGCGAGCACGTGATGCCGGCCGGGTACGATCGCGCCGTGCGCGAGCTCGTGATCGACGGGAGGAGGATCGCCGACGACACGCCGTGCTTCGTGATCGCCGAGATCGGCCACAACCACCAGGGCAGCGTCGAGCGAGCACGTGAGCTGATCCACTCCGCCAAGGAGGCGGGCGTCGACGCGGTGAAGCTCCAGAAACGCGACAACCGGCGGCTCTACACGAGCGCGCTCTACGACAGCCCATACGACAACGAGAACAGCTTCGGGCCGACGTATGGCGCCCATCGGGAAGCGCTCGAGCTCGACCGCGACGCCTACGTCGGGCTGCGCGACGAGGCTCGGAGCCTCGGCCTCGTGTTCTTCGCGACGGCGTTCGACGAGCCGAGCGCGGACCTGCTCGCCGAGCTCGAGGTGCCGGCGTTCAAGATCGCGTCCGGCGATCTCACCAACACGCCGCTACTGCGTCACGTCGCCGCGCTCGGGAGGCCGCTCGTCGTGTCGACGGGCGGCGCGACGATCGAGGACGTCGACCGCGCGGTCGACGCGATCACAGGTGCAGGTGGAACGCTTTGCCTGCTCCAGTGCACGGCCGCCTACCCGGCGGCGGTCGAGGATCTGAACCTCGGCGTGATCGCGACCATGCGCGAGCGGTACCCCGAGCTCGTGATCGGGCTCTCCGACCACCAGGACGGGATCGCGATGGCGCCGGTCGCCTACATGCTCGGCGCCCGGGTCCTCGAGAAACACTTCACGCTCAGCCATACCGCGAAGGGCACCGACCACGCGTTCTCGCTGATGCCGGAGGGGATGCGGAAGCTCGTGCGCGACCTGCGGCGCGTGCCCATCGCGATCGGCGACGGCATCAAGCGGCCGCTGCCGAGTGAACAGAAACCGCTCGAGAAGATGGGGAAGAAGCTCGTCGCGGCGCGTCCGCTCGAGGCGGGGCACGTCCTGGGCGAGGGGGATCTCGCGGCGCGGTCGCCAGCCGACAAAGGTCTTCCGCCCTACTTGCTGGACGATCTGCTCGGACGCCCGCTTGTGCGCGCGCTCGAGGAAGACGAGACGATCCTCGCCGCCGACGTCGCCCGCACGGGATCCACCGCCGCGACCCGGTGACGCAGCCGCCCAGGGAAGAGCTCCGCGCGCTCGGGCGGCCGGGCGCCTCCTCGTGCCGGTGGACGCCTGGTCCGTAGAGCGGGCCTTCGAGGCCAGCCTGTCGGGGCCCTGGAGTACCCTGCGAGCTCGTGGCAGGCGCACCCACGCTGTCTGTCGTCATTCCGCTACACGACGAGGAGCGATCCGTCGGGCCGCTGGCCCAGCGGCTTCGCGATGTGCTTCATGGGCTCGGCGAAACGTGGGAGGTCATCCTTGTCGACGATGGAAGCCACGATGGGACCTACCGTGAGTGCGTCGCGCTCCACCGCACTGACTCGCGTTTCAAGGTGATACGCCTGTCACGTAACTTCGGTCACCAGCTGGCGTTGACCGCGGGCCTCGACGCAGCCTCTGGCGAGGCCGTCGTGACGATGGACGGCGATCTCCAACACCCGCCCGAGGTCATCCCGGAGCTCGTCGCGCAGTGGCGCATCGGCCATGCAATCGTCTATGCGGTGATGGCCGAACGACACGGCGAGTCACGGGCGAAGGACGTCACAGCCCGCATGTTCTACCGTGTGCTGACGCGGCTCGCGGACGTCGACGTGCCGGCGGGAGCAGGAGACTTCCGGCTCGTCGACCGACGGGCGCTCGACGCATTCCTTCGGCTTCGTGAGTCCAACCGATATCTGCGCGGGATGTTCAGCTGGGTCGGTTTCGAGCAAGCCGGGGTGCCGTACGTGAGCGGCCCGCGCGTGGCCGGTCGGAGTAAGTACACGGTCCGGCGCATGATCGGGCTCGCGGTGGACGCGATCGTCGGCTTCTCGGATCGGCCGCTTCGCCTCGCGCTCAACACCGGATTCGTCGTCTCGGTACTGTCGGTCCTGTTCGGGCTGTCGGCGGTCGTGTCGAAGCTCGCGGGGTTCTTCGTCGTGCCGGGATGGACCTCGGTGATGGTCCTCGTCGGGCTCGTCGGGGGTGTGCAACTCGTCGTCACGGGAATCATCGGCGAGTACGTGGCTCGAATTCACGACGAGGTCAAGGGTCGCCCGCTCTACATCGTCCGCGACGCGCACGGTCTTCACGTCGACGGCGGATGGCGCTAGCCCTCCACACGGCGGTCTACGCCGTGCTCGCGACGACGGGTTTGATCCTTCTGCGCTCATCGCTCGAGGACGTGACTCTCGCCGACGGTCTCAGGATGCCCGGCGTCTACCTCGGCGCAGCGTGCTACGCGGCGAGCTTTGGGACGTTCCTGCTCGCTCTGCGTCGGTTCGATGTCCTGACGGTCTTCCCCGTGTTCACCGGGGTTGTCTACGCGACGGTCGCGATTGCGGCAGCCGCGGTTCTGGGTGAAGACCTCGGTACGAGCCGGGTGCTCGGGCTGGGCCTGGTCGCGGTGGGCGTGATCCTGCTCACGCGGTGAGCCCGCAACGAAGGATTCGGGCAATCCGGGATCGCCACACGACCGTCCACGGAGCACAGGCTGCGAGCGCAGGATCCGTGGGCGGTGTCTGCACGCTCGACCGGTCACCGTCGATGACAGCGACGAATCGCTCCCCCCGCGCACATCCATTCGCCCGCTCGTGGACGAATCGACGCAGAACGGGAAGAGCCTGGACGAACTCCGGTTCCACTCCCACCGAGGTGACGGTGCATCCGCCTGCCTGTCGCGCGGCGACCGCTCGCACGAGGGTCTCCTGGGCACGCTCGCGATCGAGCCAGAGGTCGACCGTATCGCGGCCCGAAACGACGTTGACCAGCGACACGACGATCAGCAGAGACGCGACAAGTGGAGCCGAGACCGACCGCTCGGGTGTTCGTCGGCTCAGTCCGATCAACGCGATCAGCGCCGCGGCTGGATAGAACCGGCTCACGACGGCGTCCGTCGTCTGAGCTACCGTCGCGAGCAGCACGGCCGACGCGGCGACCGCAAGCACGGCGCGTCGATCGACCTTCGCGACGAGCATTAGGCCGAGCGCAACGGCACCCAGCGCGACGACGACACCCCGCGTCGTCGCATCATGCGCTGTCTCGCGGATGAACCAGTCGACGGCTCCCTCGTGACCGCCGTTCAACCTGTCCGCGAGAAGCATTGCCACGACCGCGGGCACGAGCAGTTGCCGGGGCCTCGTCGACGCCGTGCGGGCCAGGGCGAGGATGACCAGGGCCGTCGCCGGAAGGTAGTACCTACTCTGGACGACGCCTGTCTGTGATGCCCAGACCGTGGACGCCAGCGCGCACGCAAGCAGCCCGAGGGCCAGCCAGTCGATGTCACGGCTGATCGCCCAGATCAGGCTGAGGAAGGCGAAGGCGATGATCAACCAGGCGAGCGGAGTGCTGAGCGTGGCATCGATGTCGGTGAGCTGCGCGCCGAGTCGGTCGAGCGCCCCGTCGGGGCTGACCTGAGCGCCGTAGACACGCGTGTCCGCCGTCGCAAGCGCGACCGTGTACCAGGCAATGAGGAGCAACGGCGCGATGACCCCGACGGTGGCCGACAGGACGAGCATCGGTCGCTCCCGCGTAAGGCGCCGCCACCCCGGACGGCTGCGCCAGACGTACGGCCAGAGAAACGGCGCGAGCACCACGACGGCGAGCGACGTTTCCTTTTGGAGCGTTCCGATCCACCAGAAAGCCACGCCGACAGCGAGCGCCAGGATCTGGCGGCGACTACGGGATCCTGATTGCGCCGCCCGGAGAGACCACGCGATCAAGGCCGCTCCGAGGCTCATCGACCCGACCTGAAGAGGCTCCTGGGGCCCCCAACGAGCAATGTCGACGGCAAGGGCCGGAATCGTCATCACGGCGAGAGGCACAGCGGCCACCAGCGCCGCGGCGGTCAGGCGACCACCCCGACCCGGGGGCCAACGCACGATCGTCGCCGTAAGCGCCGACAACCCCAGCGCGAGCACCGCGAGACGAAGCATTGCCCAGACCTGCGGGCCCCATCGATGCGTCGGAGCTCCGAGCGTGTGCCATTGGACCGCGTTCCAGACGATCCATCCAGGTCGATACCGCAGCGCCTCCGGATTCCTCCCCGTCAACGCCTCGGGAACCTCGTCGAGCGAGTTCTCGATCGCAGCCCAGTCGTCGACCATCGAAGGAAAGGTGTGCGCGAATCGAGGGGCGATCATCACCAGGACCGCCGCGATCGCGAGCGCGGTGGCGATCAGCACGACAGTCGTGCGCGAATCGATGCCGCGCGTGGTCACGTCGAGCGACCCCGGGTTCCCGCTCTCGACGTCTTCGGCAAAGGCTTGGTCGGCGTGTCCGATCAGAGCACCGGATCCCAGAGAGACGCGAGGCTGTTCGCTCGGACGCATCGGCGCGTTTCTACCACTGGTCAAGTGTGGCGCGATTGGGCGACGACGGACCGACTGGCACGGTCAAAGCCGCGTCACGGCGACTCCGCAGGCGTCGGGCGCGATGCGTCGGAGCAGACGCCACCCGTTCAGCCTGTCTGCGTAGACAGTCGACCATGCCGTCGGACAGCCCGACGCGTGGGTCGGCCTTCGGGTAACGAGCCACGTGGCGTCCCGTGGAATGCGCCGGCCGTTCGGGACGAGGCGCAGTGTCCGCGAGAGGCCCGGTCCCGCAAGGGGCGCGAGGAACGTGTCGATTGGCGTCGCGACGGCGAGGACCGCGTGCGCCGGCACGTGGTCCTCGACCGTCCGCAAGATCGACGGAGTGCCGTCGTAGTCGCGGATCACCGTGAGCGTGTCGATCCGATCGCGGTGCCATACGGAACGCGACGCCGGCTCGAGGAGACCCAGCCCGGACGGCTTGGTGAACCAGTGGACGAAGGAGAGGGCGACCGTGGTGACGCACAGTGCCGCAACGCCGACTGAGAGCCAGCGAACGCGGATCGTCCATCCCCATGCAGCGCACGCGAGCCCGACTGCGAACATCAGGAGCCTGCCGCGCCAGGGGTCGTAGACGATCGTGAACGCGAACGTCACGACCACGACGAGCGGGGTGAGCGCGAGCAGGACGGCGCTCCGTCGCAGTCGCCCGCGCCTGACCCCGAGGATCGCCGCGGCCACGCCGCCGAGGATGACGACGGCCCCTACCGCGCCATACCACGACTTCGACGTATCGGGAAGGCCGTTCACGTTCCAGGCGTCGCCGTAGTCGAGTGAGATGCCCTTCTGTCCGAGCTTGTACCAGCCGTGTGACCAAATCCAGTGAACTGGAATCCTGACCGAGCGAAGCACCAACGGGACGACCGCGACGACGAGGCCGGCGTAGGCGAGGGTGCGCGAGCCACCTGCCCGGCGCGCGAGGAGCACGCCCAGAGCGACCATCGCGCCGCCCACTCCGACCACCACGTACAGCTCCGATCGCCACAGGCCCGAGGTGTCGACGATGTCGAACGAGAGTGCGCGAAGGGTGCCGACGATCACCCGCACCGAGTGGTCGGCACTTTGACCGGTGGTGTCGCCCAGCCCCCCGTCGAGCGAGCCCGTCTCGGCGAGGTTCAAGACGTACCACGGCGTCCCGAGTAGCACGCCGGCTCCGCAGGCCACGGCGCTTTCGAGACGCCTGCCCGCGGGAACGAGAGAGAGTACGACGGCGACGACGAGGGGAAGCCCGAGCAGGGCGGTGAACTTGGTCGAGAGCGCGAGCCCGAGCGCGACGCTCCCGAGCGCTAGCTCGGCTCGCGAACGGCCGGTGAGGAACACCACGGCGGCGAGGAGGAACGACGCGACGACGAGATCGTTCAGGAGCGCGGCGCCGTCGAGGAGGACGATCGGGAGCGTCGCGAAGACGAGGCCACCGTACGCAGCCGCCTGGCGAGTCAGGCCGAGGCGGCGCCCGAGCAGGACGACGGCGAGCAGGCTCGCCCAGAGCGCCGCATACTGGGGGAGCGCCCCAAACCGCTCCGAGCGCGGGAGCATCGTGGTCAGGTACAGGCCGATCTCGGAGACGGGGGGGTTGCCGTTGAGCCGAGGGTCGTTCCCGGCGGGCACGTAACCGATCCCATCCTGCTGGTCCCACAGCAGAGCGCGCGTCTCGTGATAGGTCAGCCCGTCCCAGTCGTTGGGCGTGGTGAAGAACGCGGCGGCCCCGAGGTAAACGCCTGCGACCGCCACCGCGACTGCCAGCGTGCGGACGACGGGATCGTCGAGCGCGTCGCGCCAGGCGGGCACCACCGTAGGCGCTACCGGCTGCCGCCCCTGCCTCGGTCGAGACAGAATCGCCGCCGCAGCCGCGGGGACCGCGAGCGCGGCCGTGACCGTCCAGCGGCTCAGCTCGCCGGGGACTGAGACGGCCACCGTCACGACGACGAGGCTGGTCCACGCGAGCACATACGCGGAGAGGCCACGCATGGCCACGGTTGGCACACCGATCGCGCCGGCGAGGAGCCAGCCAAGAGTTGCGAGACAGCCAACCGCAGCGGCGAGGAGGAGGCCACCGCCCATCGCCGGCCGAGCCTACTCCGGTCAGGCCACCCGCAGCGCTCCCGACCGATGCGCGCGAGTACGATCGGCGCCGTGAGCGACCCGCTCTTCGACCTCGCAGGTCGCGTCGCCGTCGTCACCGGCGGCATGGGCCAGCTCGGCAGCGAGCTCGCGGTCGCGCTCGCGGGGCGCGGGATGCGCGTCGCGATTCTCGACGTCGAGACCGAGCCGCGCCCCGCCGCGGCTGCCCTCCGCACCGGTCTCGAGGAGGGCGAGATCCGCGTCCACCAATGCGACGTCACGGACCGCGGCGCGGTCGAGGCGGCGCTCGCGCTGGTCGAGGTCGACTGGGGCCTCCCGCATCTCCTCGTCAACGCCGCGGCGATCGACGCTCCGCCCGACGCCCCTCCCTCGGAGGTCGGGCCGTTCGAGGATGTCCCGCTCGGAGCGCTCGAGCGCGTGGTCCACGTCAACGTCCTGGGCGTCGTCGTGCCGTGCCAGGTAATCGGCGGCGCCATGGCGCGTGAGGGGCGCGGCTCGATCGTCAACGTCGGCTCGGTGTACGGCCTGCTCTCCCCGGACCACGGCATCTACGACTTCCGGCGCGACGCCGGCGAGGAGTTCTTCAAGCCCGTCGCGTACGCGGTCTCCAAGTCGGCGCTCCTCAACCTCACTCGCTACCTGGCGACGTACTGGGGCCGCAGCGGCGTGCGGGTCAACACGCTGACGCCCCATGGGATCGAGAACGGCCAGCCGGCGCCCTTCATCGAGGCGTTCGCGTCCCGCTCGCCGCTCGGCCGGCTGATGGACGTCTCGGAGGCAGTCGGCGCGGTGGTCTTCCTCGCGGCGGACGCGTCGTCCTACGTGACCGGCGCGAACGTCGTCGTCGACGGCGGCTGGTCGGCTTGGTGATCCCGGATGAGGTGCCGAACCTCGTTGCCGGCGAGGACCGGCCCGCGGCGGACGCGCGGTGGCTCCACAAGACGCGGCCGGCGGACGGCGCCTCGCTGTGCCGTCTCGCGCGCTCCGGCCCGGAGGATGCGGCAGCGGCGATCGAGGCGGCTCGAGCCGCCCAGGCGGCGTGGGCGGCGCGACCCACAGTCGAGCGCGGGGACGTCGTGCGGGGCATCGCCGAGCTCCTGCGAGAGCGCCGCGATGAGGCGAGTGAGCTCGTTGCGGCCGAGACCGGGAAGCCGCTCGCTCTCGCACGGGGCGAGACCGCGGCCGCGATCGAGATGGGGTTCTTCGTCGCGGGGGAGGGCCGGCGGTTCTACGGCCGCACGACGACCGCCTCGATGCCGCACCGGACCGTGATGACGCTCCGTCGGCCGGTCGGCGTCGCAGCGCTGCTGATCTCGTTCAACACGCCGCTGCCGAACGTCGCCTGGAAGGCCTTCCCGTCGATCCTCTGCGGTAACGCGTCGGTGCTGAAGCCGTCCGAGCATGCGCCCCTCTCGGGCTGGTGGATGGGCAGGCTCTGTCTAGAGGCGGGCCTCCCGCCAGGCGTGCTGAACGTCGTGCACGGGCTCGGGCCGGAGGCCGGGCTGCCGCTCGTGGCGGACCCGCGCGTCGACCTCGTCAGCTTCACGGGCTCGGCCGCGACCGGAAGGGCGGTCGCGGAGGCGGCCGGCCGCCGGCTCGCGAAGACGTGCCTCGAGCTGGGCGGCAAGAACGCGCTCGTCGTCTGCGACGACGCGGACCTCGACCGGGCGGTCGAGTGGACGCTCGCCTCGGCGTTCTCCAACGCGGGGCAGCGGTGCGCTGCCGCGAGCCGGGTCGTCGTCTTCGGCGGGGTCTACGACGAGTTCCGCACGCGACTGCTCGCGGGCGTCGATGCGCTCGAGCCGCCGGGGCCGGTGATCAGCGAGGCGAGCATGGAGCGCATCCTCGGCGCGGTCGCCAGGGCGCGCGAGGAGGGGGCGGTGGTCGTCCGCGGCGGCGAGCGCGTCGGCACGGCCGGCTGGCACGTCGCCCCGACCCTCGTCGAGGGCCTCGCTCCGGATGCGGCACTTGCCTGCGAGGAGCTGTTCGGCCCGGTCGCGGCGCTCTTCCGCGTCGGCGACCTCGACGAGGCGGTCGCGCTGGTCAACGCCTCGCCGTATGGGCTGACGTCGGCGATCCACACGGCGAGCGTCCACCGCGCGATGCGCTTTGCCGAGCGGGTCGCGGCCGGCGTGATCGTCGTCAACGCAGGGACGCACGGGAGCGAGCCGCACATGGGCTTCGGCGGCGTGCGGCAGTCGGGCACGGGGTGGAAGGAAGCGGGGGTCGAGGCACTCGACGTCTACTCGGAGGTGCAGTACGTGAACCTCGTGGTCGATCCCGAGCTCGCATGACCCGAGCGCCACTTGCAGTGCTCGGCCTCGGCGGGATCGGCGGCCTGCTCGCCGCCCGCACGGGGGCGCTGTGCGTGGGCACCGAGCGAACCGTGGCAGCGATCGCCGAGCACGGGCTGACGTTCGTGGAAGGCGCGAGTACCAGCGTGACCCGCCCCGAGGCGACGACGAGGCTCGAAAGCCCAGTCGGGCTGCTGGTCGTCGCGGTGAAGGCTTACGACCTCGACGCGGCGCTCGACCGGGTCGAGCCCGAGGCGCTCGACGGTGCGGTGATCGTCCCGTTGCTCAACGGCCTCGAGCACGTGGACGTCCTCAGGGCGCGGCTCGGAGACGCTTGCAACACAGTGTCACAAGCGCCGCCGATCGTCGCCGCCGGGTCGATCGGCCGCGTGTCGGCAGCGTCGCCCGAACCGGGGCTCGTGGTGCTGGCGGAGCAGGCGGGAGGCAGGATCACCGCGGCCTGCCGCGAGCTGGCGCCCGACGCATTGTCGGAGCGCCTGGCACCGTTGTCCGCGGCCGGGCTCGAGCTCGTGGTCCTCGAGGACGAGCGGGAGGTGCTGTGGGAGAAGGCGGCGCGGCTCGCGGTGCTCGCCGCGGCCACGGTCGCCTCCGGGAGCACCGTCGGCGTCCTGCGGGACGATCCGGCGTGGCGGGAGCGGTTGCGCGGCGCGCTCGCGGAGGCCGTCTCCACGGCCGCCGCCGACGGGGTGTCGCTCGCCGTCGACGACCAGTGGGCGATGATCGACGCGATGCCACCCGAGCTGACGACCTCCGCCGCTCGCGACGCCGCGGCCGGGCGCCCGACCGAGCTGGACGCGATCACCGGCTCCGTGGTGCGAGCAGGACGGCGCCTCGCGGTCCCCACGCCCGTCCTCGACGCGCTGTACGAGGAGGCCCGATGCCGAGTGCGATAGCCCTGATCGGAGCGCGCGCGGGCTCCGAGCGGGTCGTCGGGAAGAACGTCCGCCGGCTCGCCGGGCACCCGCTGCTCGCGTACGCGATCGAGACGGCTCGCCGCGCCGAGGTGTTCGACCGCATCCTCGTCTCGACCGACAGCGAGCAGATCGCGCAGGTGGCGCGGTGGTACGGCGCGGACGCGCCGTTCCTCCGGCCTGCCGAGTACGCCACGTCCACGTCCCCCGATATCGAGTGGCTCGCGTGGACGCTGCCGCGCCTCGACGAGCGCTACGACCTGTTCGCGATCGTCCGCGCGACGAACCCGTTTCGCGGCCCCGACGCGATCCGGCGGGGGCTCGACCAGCTGCTCGCGACGCCCGAGGCGGACTCGATCCGTGCCGTCGAGCGTGTCAAGCAGCACCCGGGGAAGATGTGGGTGATCGACGAGGTCGGGCGCCTGATGCGCCCGCTGCTCGACCAGTCCCACCTCGACGTCGCCTGGCACGCGGGCCAGTACCAGGCACTTCCTCCCGTCTACGTCCAGAACAGCGCGCTGGAGATCGCATGGACGCGCGTGGTCGAGGCGACCGGGACGCGCGAGGGGCGGATGCTCGCGCCGTTCCTGACCGAGGGCTACGAGGGGCTCAACATCGACGACGAGGACGACTTCGCCCGCGCGGAGGAGCTCGTCGCGAGCGGTCGGGCGCGCCTCCCCGCCGTCGAGCGCGAGCCGTATCCTGGCCAGCCGTGAAGCTCGCCTCTCTGGAAACCCTCGCCTGCGACGCCGGGTGGCGCCCGTGGCTCTTCGTCAAGGCGACGACCGACGACGGCCTCGTGGGCTGGTCCGAGGTGACCGACTCCCACGGCTCGCCGACCGGGCTCGTCGGCGTCGTCCGCGACCTGGCGCCGCTCGTGCTCGGGCGCGACCCACAGGCGGTCGAGGCGATCCATTGGGAGCTCTACCGCCGCACGCGGCAGAGCCCCGGCTCGATCGTGCAGAAGGCGATCGGCGGCATCGAGAACGCGCTCCTCGACCTCAAGGGAAAGGCGCTCGGGGTCTCGGTCGCCGAGCTCTTCGGCGGCCCGACCCGCGACGCCGTCCCGCTCTACTGGTCGCATTGCGGGACGACCCGCGCGCGCGCGTGGGAGGTGACCGGCACGCCGAAGCTCGACTCGTACGACGCGGTGGCCGCGCTCGGCCGCGAGGTCGTCGAACGCGGCTATCGCGCGTTCAAGACCAACATCGTCGTCCCGGGTGACGAGCCGCGCGTGCTGATGCCTGGGTTCGGGCGGGACGGCGGCATCGACCGCAACCCGACCCCCGAGCTGCTCGAGGCGCTGACACGCCTGCTCGAGGCGTTCCGCGACGGGACCGGCGGTCGGGCGCAGCCGATCGTCGACCTCAACTTCAACCTCACGACCGAGGGGATCGTGCGGGTGGCCCGCGCGCTCGAGCCGCACGACCTCGCCTGGCTCGAGGTCGACTCGTACGACCCGGCTGCGCTCGCGCACGCGCGTCGGCGCTCGCCGATCGCGCTGTGTTCGGGTGAGAACCTCTACACCCTTCGCGGGTTCCGCCCGTACCTCGAGGCCGGCGCGATGGACGTCGCCTCGGTGGACGTGATCTGGAACGGGTTCGCGCAGTCGCTCAAGATCGCCGCGCTCGCCGACGCGCACGAGGTCGCGTGCGCCCCGCACAACTACTACAGCCACCTCGCGACGTTCATCGCGGCGCAGTGGTGCGCCGCGATCCCGAACGTGCGGCTCCTGGAGGTCGACGTCGACGATGTCCCCTGGCGGGAGGAGCTGACGACCGCAGTGCCCGACGTGCGGGACGGCGAGCTCGTCGTCCCCTCAGGGCCCGGGTGGGGCTGCGACGTCGACGAAGACGTGCTCGCCGCTCATCCGGTCTCGTAACTCCCCAGGCGACGTACGAGCGAACGGGGCAGCCGGGCGTGGCGAAGCCCGAGCTGGAGGCCCGCGTACTTCCCGAGCTCGTACGCAGCCGTGTAGGGGATCCAGCGCCGCCGCCCGGTGCTCCAGAGCCAGGCGACCTCCTCGCGGGCGTATCTGGCGCCCGCGCGACGGAGCGCGGCGCGGGACGCGTCGCCCTCGACGTACGCGTGCTCGGCGGACACTCCCGAGTCAAAGAACCGCCTGAAGGCCGACCGGATGGTGTACGCGTGCGAGTGCCGGACGGCTGCGCGCGGCTCGTAGACGAGCGAGAACCCTGCCCGGAGCGCGCGCCGCGACCACTCCTGGTCCTCGCTCATCGTCAGGTCGTCGCGAAAGGGGAACCGCTCGAGCGCCCAGCGCGGGATTGCGGCGTTGACGTTGGAGAAGAGCGTCGTCTCGAACGTCGCCTCCTCGTCTCGAAGGCGCTGGATGCGCGGTTCGGGCCCGTACATGAAGTCGAGGAAGAACCGCTCGGGCGGCCGGGCGTCGTCGTGGGGCAGCTGGCGCCCGTAGGCCCCGGCCACCTCGGGGCCCGAGCGCGCGGCGGCGGAGAGGCTCGCGAGCCAGTGCTCGTCGTTCGCGACGGCGTCCTGCGACGTGAACACGAGCAGCTCCCCGCGTGCGATCTGCACACCGAGGTTGCGCGTCCGTCCGTGTCCGAACGACTCGGGACGGATCTCATGGACCAGAGCACCGGCGTGGCGCGCCCGCTCGGGGCTCCCATCGATCGAGCCGGAGTCGACCACCACGACCTCCACTTCCTCGTCGATATGTTGCCGAGCAATCCTCCCGAGGCACCGGTCGAGATCTCCTCCGCCATTCTTCGTCGGGATGACGATCGAGATCACGACATGCCGAAGCGCTTACCGGGGCTGCTTCTTAGCCACTGCGACGAAGATCTCGGGAGGGCGGCTCGGATCGAAGGGGACGACCGCGTGACGCTCGGGGGAATCCCGGAGGAACATCCGCAGCTTGGCGACCTGGCGGAGCCGAACAGCGAGGTGGAGCGGAAGCAGGGAGCCAAGCTTTCCAAGCGCGCGCGACGCTGCGCGGCGGGACGGATTCTGGCCAAAGAACTCGAGACAAACGAACCGACGCTCCAGAGATTTTCTGAGTTCATCTAGATCGAATTCCTTGACGTGGAAGGGATTCCACGGCTTCTCGTCTCGCTTGACTCCAGGGCTGTAAACCAGGCGGTTCGGTGTTGAGCAAACAACGGTTCCCCCTGGCCGAAGCACGCGTGCTATCTCGGCTAGGAAGCGCTCGTGTTCGGGAATGTGTTCGAGCGTCTCGAGTGTGACCACGAGATCAGCACTGTCGTCTTCCAACGGAAGTGCCCTCCCGTCCGCGACGGCCGCGGTCACGCCAGGCAGTGCTCTGCGGTTGGTCGCGGCGACTGCGACGGGCGAAAGGTCGAACGCGTGGACGGAACGCGCGCCCCTGGCCGCGTAGACAGAGGTGCCCATCCCGTCACCACATGCCACGTCGACGACCACGGCCCCCTCTGCGAAATTCGCTGCGAAAAGGTAACGCTGGTCGTGTTCGTGGCGCACCCAAGGCGGCATCCCGGTCGCGCCGGACGCTCGCTCCTTGGCTCGGAACACGACTAGACCGTCCCTCTCGGGCCTGGCCCGTTCTCAACTCGCGCGAGGCTCATATATGTCCTTCTCTCTCGCTCCCCGGACTGTTGGAGGGATCAAATGGCGGGGATCCGCTCGATGACCGTCGCGCGCGAGGGTTCGGTCGTGCGCATTGTGAGAAGGCTGACGAAGAATGAGCCGAGGATCACCTGGACGCCGATGGCGACAAACGTGAACCCCAGTGCGGTGGCGTACTCATGAGCCAGTGCACCGAAGCCGTTCAACACCCAGCTGACGAAGATCGCGACAAGGGCGAGGAGCCCGATCACAAGCAGGATCATCCCGAGTAAGAGCCCGTGCTCGAGCGTGATCCGCCCGCGCGCCCACTCGATCAAGCTGTCCGTCTCGCCGAGGTGGGAGGCTGCAAACGCCCGCGCGAAGACCCCGAGTTGGACGATCTGCGTGCCGAGCAGGAGCGCGGCGATGCAGGCGAACAGGGTGTGGATCTGCCACGGCCGGCCGAAGATCGTCACGGGCCCGGCCGCCAGGGCGATCGCCCCGACGAGGCCGAGGAAGAGGAGGATCAGGCCCGGGACGAAGTAGAGCCAGCTCGGGCTGTAGAGGAGCATGAACTTCACGTGGCGCCACGCGTCGCCGAAGCGGTTGAGCTTCGACTCGCCGACCCGCGGGTAGTAGTCGATCGGGATCTCGCTGACCCGGAGCTTGCGACGGAACGCCTTGAAGACCATCTCCGAGGCGAACTCCATTCCGGTGGAGTGGAGGTCGAGCACCGGTAGCGCATCGCGCCGCACGGCCCTCATCCCGCAGTGGGCGTCGGAGGTCTTCACGCCGAACAGGACGTTGAGGAGGCCGGTGAGGATCGGGTTGCCGACGTGGCGGTTCAGCCACGGCATCGCCTCGCCGTGGATCGTCCCCTCGAACCGCGAGCCCATCACGAGGTCGTCCCCGCCGGCCAGACGCTCGACGAACGGAGCGAGGTCGCGCAGGGGATAGGTCTCGTCGGCGTCGCCCATGACGACGAACTCGCCCGAGCGTGCGCGAGGCCCGCGAGGAACGCGCTGCCGTAGCCCGGCCGCTCCTCGCGCACGACGACGGCGCCGTGCTCGGCGGCGACCTCCGCGGAGCGGTCGGTCGACGCGTTGTCGACGACCACGACCTCGCCCGTCCGGCCGGAGCGCTGGATCCCTTCGAGCGCCTGGTCGACCACCTTCCCCACCGCTTCCTCCTCGTTCAGGCAGGGAATAACGACCGAGATCTCGGGACGCTCCACGGGAGCATTATCGGCAACGTTCCGGCTACCCCGAGGTCCGGCTTCGGTCGGGCCTTGAGCGTCTCCTTGCCCCGGCCGCCGCCGGGAACCGGGTTAGCCTGGGCCCGTGGGCACGCTCATCCTGGGTTGCGCGTCCGCGCTCGTCGTCGCGACCGCAGCACTCGCGTCGAGCTGCCTGCGCCTGCGGTCAACGATCGGGTTCCTCCTCGCCGTCCATGTTCTCGCCACGGCGGAGATCGTCGCCCTCTCGCTCGGCCTCTCGACGGTGCGTGCGATCACGCGGCCGGTCGTGCTGGCCGTCGTCGTAGTCGCGTTCGCTTTGGTCCTCGCCGTGTGGCTGTTGTCCGAGCATCCCCGACCCCGTTTGGCCCCGCTGGGACATGCTCTGCGCGACGCTCTCGACGACATGGCCGTCGCCGCGCTCGCGGCTCTGGCGGTCGCCGTGCATCTCTACCTGCTCGTCGTCAGCCTCGCCCTGCCGCAGAGCTTGCCGGACACATTGCTCTACCACCTCCCGCGAGCAGCGCTCTGGAAGCAGCAGCACGCCGTCGCGTATGTGCTCGATGCTCCGGACAACCGGATCAACGCCTTCCCGCCGGTCGCCGAGATCGAGGCGATGGCCTCGATGGTCCTGAGCGAAGGCGACCGGTACGTCGGTCTCGTTCAGCTGTTCGCGCTCGCCGCCGCGTGTCTTGCGATCGTCGGCATCGCGCTGCGCCTGGGGCTGAGCCGGAGCGCCGCGCTGTTCGGGGCTCTGGCGTTCGCGACGTTCACCGTCGTCGCGCTCCAGACGCCGACCGCCCTCAACGACCTCGTCGTCGCGTCGCTGCTCATCGTCTGCGCCTACTTCGCATTGGGGTCGTCTCGCGCCGAGCTCGCCCTGTGTGCGACCGCCCTCGCGCTCGCCGTCGGCACGAAGGGGACGGTCGTCTTCGCCGCTGCCCGTTCTCGTCGCGTTCGTCCTCGCGAGCCAGCCGAGGTCGCGCTGGTGGTCTCTCGCAGCCGCGGGAGCGGTCGGTCTCGCGGCCGGATCGTTCTGGTTTGTGCTCAACCTCGTCGAGACGGGTGATCCAGGTGGGGGCGCCGGGTTCGATCAGGGTCTCGACCCCGTGCTCGAGCGCGTCAGGCTGTCGTTCGTGGATCTCTTCGAGCTGTCGGATGCCGAAGGGACGGGCTTCCTCGCCTCTCCCCTCTGGGGGCTCGGCGCGTTGGCCGTCGCATCCACCGTCGCGGCCGTCCTCGCGGTTCGCGGGCGGCTCCGAGCCGGTGGGGTCGCGCTGCTCGTCGGGGTCATGGCGTTCTTCGCCGCTCCGCTCGTCGTGACCTGGGCCCGAGTGGCCGATCGAGTGCTCGCACGTGCGGGCTCTGAGGTCGGGCTTACGAACGGGCCGACGACACGGCTGCCGCAAGGCTTCCTCGAGTCGCCGATGCACTCGTCGTACGGGCTGGCTTTCGTCGTGTTGCTTGTCGGCGCCGGCGTGCTCGTCGTGGACGACGTGCGGCGGAGGCGACTGCCCGTTGCGGCACTCATCGCGCTCGTGGGCGTGCCGACCGCGCTTCTGCTGACGGCGCTTGCGCTCGCGTACGACCCCCAGCGGATGCGCTACATCGTCTTCTCGGTCGCGCTGGCCGCGACGGTGCTCGGAACGGCGCTTCGCGTGAGAGCTCTGGCCTGGACGTCGGTTGCCCTCACGGCGATCACGCTCACCGTCTCGGTGGCGTACTTCGTTCCCCGCCCGGCGGGCCTCGCGCTCCTCTCGGAGAATCGCAGCCCCGAGAGGTCGGCTCGCTGGTTCGTCCAGGCAGAGAGTGGCAACGGGGACCCCGCGGCGTTCCGCTTTCTCGCCGACCAGATCCCGCCGGAGGCGACGATCGCCCTCGACGTCGCACCCAACACGTACCTCTACCCTGCCTGGGACGCGGGGCTGCGACGAACCGTCGTGTTCGTCTCCGACGGCGGCCCGGTGCCCGACGACGCCGAGTGGCTCGTGGTCGGGCCATCTCGGCCAGCGGACGAGAATCGCCTCGCGACCTCCGGGTGGGCGCTCGCAACTCTCGTCTCCGGGCGGCTGGCGAATCTTCAGTCGGTCCTGAGGCGGCAGCTCATGACGCTTTCCGCGGCGTGAGGCTCGGAGCAATCGTGCGCGTCCCGACCAGGCCCGCCGCGCCGAGGACGATGAGCGCCGGCGCGACCGGGATCGCAAACTCGACGATCGTGTAGATCGCGAGCGCCTGAAAGCCGACGACGAGTACCGCGGCCCCTGCCAGTGCGAGCGCGAGACCCAAGTGCTTCGGCCTTCGGACAATCAGGCCGACGAGCCCCGCGACGAGCCACAGGATCGGCGGGGGGAAGAGCTTCGACGATCGGCTGAACTGGAGGGTGAGCCACTCGTTCCCGCCGTAGGGAGGAACCTCTGCCATCAGAGCGCCCGCATCGCGCCCGATCTCGTCGTAGCGCCGCTGCATCTCCTGCGTCGCGAAGACGAGCGAGTGATCCACCGGCGACGTCCACATCTCTCGGATGTGCCCGTCCGGTGTCGTCGAGAAGAACCCCTGATGGGCGGCGGGAATCAGCTCCCCATCCGAAGGGACCGGAAGCGCGGGGCGCGTTGCCGGCTTGGCCTTCGGAGTGTCGCGCGGCGCTTCGACGTCATCGTTCGGGAGCGCGACGAAGAGTGGCTTCCAGAGCTCTTCGAAGGTCGTCTTGCCGACGCCGGAGAGGTACCGGAGCGGATGCGCCTCGACCGCCTCGATGCCGACGGCACGCATGTGCGCATAGTCGGAGTCCCACCCCCAGAGTCGATCGGTGATCCCGACCACGTCCTCGAACTCACGCGGCCCTCCGCGCTCGAAGAACTCGTCGAGCGTGATCCCGTACGAGCGGTAGGGCTCCTCGGGCAGCAACTCCCGTCTGCACCGCGTCTGCGAGCTCCCGCGAGGCGGGCCCGTTATCCGGACGGACGATGTGATCGGTCGTGAAGGCGCGGTAGAACGGGAAGAACGCCCCGATGCCGCGGGCGACGGTGTAATCGTCGTAGCGGAGCCCGTTCGCGACCGTCCACGACGCCGAGGACCGCGAGTGCGACGCCGGCGCAGGCGGCGACGCACGCGAGCCGCGTGCGCCAAGGCAGGCGAAGGACGAGCGGCAGCGCCGCGACGAGCACGAGCAGCCGGAACGCGGGGCGAGCGAGTGCGGTCGCCGCAGTCGCCGCGCCGACGACGGCGAACCGTCCATAGCTGGGCGCGAGCCACGCACGCGAGACCGCGAGCGCCCATGCGGCGAACGCCGCAGCGACGACGGGCTCGCTCGCCGGCGTGTGGAAGAGAATCCCGTAGCCCGGATACACGAGTAGCGCTGCCGCGGTCACGAGGGCCGCGCGCGGCCCGAACGCGAGAGCCGTCCTCGTCCACGCGACCACCGACGCGGCGAACAGCAGCGCCATCACGATCTGCAGGCCCCAGCCTCCGAGGAGGTCGAGAGTCCCCCCGATCACGATCGGCGCCAGAGGTGTCCGGTAGAGCATGGACATCGGGTCGACCGCAGTGCCAGTCCCACATCTCGACGTAGTAGCCGATGTAGGTCCCGAAGTCGCGCCCCGGAATCACCGGGAGCGCGATGCTCCGCAGACCGAAGACCAGGAGCGCGAGCGCGAAGACGGTAGTCCCGCCTCGACGGGTTCCGACCCTGGACTTCCAGCCAGCGCGAGCGCGTCGACCGCAGGCCTGTGCGCCTCGATCCTCACGGCCGGCCAGCAGTCACGCCAGCGCGTCGGCTACGGTCTCGTGTCGGACATGCCCGATCTGCGCCTCGTCCCCAAGCCCGAGCTCGACCGCCTCCGCGCCGCCGACGTCGATCCCGACGCCAGGCTCGCGCTGCTCGCCGACGCATGCCGGCTGAACGCCCTTGTCGCCGTGAAGCGCGCCGGGTCGGGGCACCTGGGCTCGACGTTCAGCGCGCTCGACGTCGTCGCCCACCTCCTGTTCGACGAGCTGGACGTCGCCGAGCGCGGCTTCGACGATCCGGACCGCGACGTCTTCTTCTCGTCCAAGGGCCACGACGTGCCCGGCCTGTACGCGGCGCTCTACGCCCTCGGCGTCGTGCCGCGGGAGCGGCTGCTGAGGCTGCGGAGACTCGGCGGGCTCGACGGGCACCCGGACGTCGGCGTTCCCGGAATCGAGGCGAGCTCGGGCTCGCTGGGGATGGGCATCTCCAAGGGCCGGGGGATCGCGCTCGCGAAGCGGCGGCTCGGCCGCGAAGGACGGGTTGTCGTGATGACCGGCGACGGCGAGCTCCAGGAAGGCCAGAACTGGGAGGCGCTGCAGGCAGCCGCCCACGAACGGCTCGGCCGGCTCTGGGTCGTCGTCGACCGCAACGAGGTGCAGTCCGACAAGCGGACGGAGGAGATCCTCGCGCTCGGCGACCTCGAGACGAAGCTCCGCGCCTTCGGCTGGCACGTCGAGACGGTCGACGGGCACGACCACGTCGCGCTGCGCGCCGCCTTCGCGCGCTTCCGCGACGGGGGCGACACGCCGAAGGCGCTCGTCGCGCGGACGGTCAAGGGCAAGGGCGTCTCGTTCATGGAGCATCCGGTGGCGCTCGCCGACGGTGGGGGGACCTATCGCTGGCATGCCGGCGCGCCCGGCGACGAGCCGTTCGCGCGCGCGGTCGCCGAGCTCGAGGCCCGTCTCGCCGAGCAGTGCGCGGCGCTCGGCCTCGAGCCGCCCGCGCTCGAGATCGCCGAGCCCGAGACGGATGTCCGCGGCCTCGAGGGCGAGCCCGAGTCGGGCGCCGGCTCCCGTCGGCCGGCCGTGACCGATGAGTACGTCGTCGAGGCCTACGGCGAGGCGCTGCTCGAGCTCGCCGCGGAGCGCGACGACCTCGTCGTCCTCGATGCCGACCTCGCCTCGGACTGCCGCGTCCGCGCCTTCGAGCTCGCCTACCCGGAGCGGTTCTTCCAGTGCGGGATCGCGGAGCAGGACATGGTCTCCACGGCCGCGGGCATGGCCCGCCACGGGCTGCTTCCGGTCGTGAACTCGTTCGCCTCCTTCCTCGCGTCGCGCGCGAACGAGCAGATCTACAACCAGGCGAGCGAGGGCTCGAAGGTGATCTACGCGCTCCACTACGCGGGCCTCATCCCCGCCGGCCCCGGCAAGTCGCACCAGAGCGTCCGCGACATCTCGTTGCTCGCGGCCCTCCCGAACGTGACGATCGTGCAGCCCGCCTCGTGGGAGGAGACCGGCGCGCTCTTGCGGTGGGCCGTGGAGGACGCGGAGGAGACGGTCGCCGTGCGCCTCGCGATCGGCCCGTCGCCGCGTCGGCTCGACCTTTCGCCGAACGTGTCGGTCGGCCGCGGAACCGTGCTGCGCGAGGGAAGCGACGCCGTCCTCGTCGCCTACGGGCCGGTGATGCTCCACGAGGCGCTGCGCGCCGCCGAGCGGCTGGCCGACAGCGGCGAGCTGTCGCTCCGGGTGGTGGCGATGCCGTGGCTCAACCGCTTCGACGAGGACTGGCTCGCGGCGGAGGTCGCAACGCTCGAGCACGTCTTCGTCCTCGAGGACCATGCGCCGGTCGGCGGCCTCGGCGACGGGCTCCGCTCCGCGCTCGCGGGCCGGCCGGTCACGGTCTTCGGCGTCGAAGGCTGGCCCGCGTGTGGGACGCCTGCCGAGGCGCTCCGCTTCCACGGGCTCGACGGCGCGTCGCTCGCAGGGCGGATCGCCGCCCACGCCGGCGTTCCTGCTCGATGAGTGCGAAGCGCGCCTGGGTCGTCCTCCCCGATCTGCTCTCCATCCGGGTCTTCGTCGACACGGGGATCCTGCGCGGCCTGCACGAGCGACTCGAGGGGAGGCTCGCCGCGGTGTTTCTCGTGCCGCAGGAGTCCGCGGCGGAATGGGCGGGAAGGCTGCCGGAGCTGCCGGTCCTGGACGGAGAGGATCTCGTCTCGCCGGACGGCCTCCCCGACCGCGCGCTCGCGCGCATCGACGCCTGGCTCGACCGTCGCATCGGGTACCACCCGCTCGCGATCCGCCTCAACCGTCGGTACGGGTTCCACGGGGAGCGGATGGAGCCGGGGCACCCCAACTGGATGCTGGACACCGATCGCGACGGCCCGCTGCCGCACTGGCCTCCGGTCGAGCGCGCGATGGAGCGGTGGTTCTTCAGCGCACACCGACACGTCCCGGCGCGGCTGCTCGAGGCGATGCGGCGCGAGTGCTCCGGCCTCCTGCTCTCGAACGTCCAGCCTGCGAGCTCGGTCCCGTTCCTCGCCGCCGCGCGTCGTCTCGGGTTGCCCGTCGTCGCACACGTCGCGAGCTGGGACCACACGGTCGGCAAGGGCGTCATCTCGCCCCACTGCGAGCTCTACGTCGTCCAGAACCGCGTGATGGAGGACGACCTGGGCCGCTACCACGGGATCGCGCCCGAGCGCGTGCGCGTCACGGGGTGGCCCCAGACCGATCTCTTCGCTCGTCACCGGCCGCGCGCGGACTACGAGGGACTCCTGCGCGGGTACGGGCTCGATCCCAGCAGACCGCTCGTGCTCGTCGCCGGGAACACGCCGAGCAACGCGCCCTACGAGGGGCGCTTCGTCGAGCGCGATCGTCGCGTGGTGGGAGGAGCGGGGCGGACGCGAGCGCTTCCAGCTGCTCTTCCGGCCTCACCCGAGAGACGCCCAGTGGCGGAAGCGCTTCGCCGCGGCGGACGGTCGGGAGGGTGTCGTCGTCCAGGCGGCCAGCTACACCGACCTCCAAGAGCTCGCGACCCTCCTCCAGCACGCCGACGTCGTCGTCTGCAACGCGGGCACGATCCTCCTCGACGCGCTCGTGGGCGACCGGCCGGCCGTGTGCGTGCTCTACGACGAGGGCGCGCCGCCCGGTGAGTCGTGGGCGGCGAAGAACGTCGTCGGGGAGCACTACCAGGAGCTCGCGGCGTCCGGGGCGTTCTACCGAGCCGAGCGCTTCGAGGACGTCGTCTCCGGCGTCGAGCGCGCCCTGGAGCATCCGGACGAGCTCGCCGCGGAGCGCCGCCGCGCGGTCGAGCAGGTCGTCGGCGTGGTCGACGGGCATGCGGCCGAGCGCGTCGTCGACGCGGCGAGCGCCGTCCTCGCGGGCTCCCGCTCGTGAGGGTCGTGATGACACTGCTCGCCCGCGACGAGGCGGACGTCGTGGACGCGCAAGTGGCCTACCACCTTCACGCGGGCGTCGACCAGGTGATCGCAACCGACAACGCGTCGAGCGACGGGACGACCGAGATCCTCGAGCGGTACGAGCGTGCAGGCGTCTTGCGGCTCCTCCGCGAGACGGGCGACGACATGCGCCAGGACGAGTGGGTCACACGGATGGCTCGGATCGCCGCCACCGAGCACGACGCCGACTGGGTGATCCACTCGGACGCCGACGAGTTCTGGTGGCCCCGCGGCGGATCGCTGAAGGACGTCCTGGCGACGGTGCCCGAGCGGTACGGGATCGTGCGAGGCTGCTGGCGGCACTTCCTGCCTCGTCCGGACGACGGCGCGTTCTTCGCCGAGCGCATGACCGTCCGCCTCGCGAGCCCGGCCCATCCGGGCGACAAGGCGACGATCTTTCACGCCCACCAGAAGGTCGCCCACCGGGCGGCCCCCGAGGTCGAGATCGAGGCGGGCAATCACAACGCCGAGGCGCCGGGATTCGAGGCCCTCCGTGCCTGGCACCCGCTCGAGGTCCTGCATTTCTCCTTCCGGTCGGTTGCGCAGCTCGGACGCAAGGCGCGTGGCGGGTGGCTTCGCAACCGGCACTACCAGCCGACCGCACATCAGCTCCTCCTCGACGAGGCGCTGCGGGAAGGCCGCGTGGAAGCGTTCTACGACTCGTTCGCGATCGACGACAAGGCTCTCGCCCGCGGCCTCGAGGCCGGCACGCTCGCGGTCGACACGCGCCTGCGCGACGCGTTGCGCGCGATCCGCGAGGACGACGGGTCGTTCGTGCTTCCGGACGTGGGTGGCCAGCTGACGTTCCCTCGCCCGAGCGTGGAGGACGACGCCGCGTATGCGGCCGAGGCATCGGTGCTCGTCGAGATCGACGGGATCGTCCGCGCCGAGCAGCGAGTCCAGGCACTCGAGGGCCGGCTCGACGCGCTCGAGCGAGGGGCGCTCGGGGTACGTCGTAGACTGGCGCGGCCGTGACGCTGGTGATGACGCTCCTCGCGCGGGACGAGATCGACATCGTCGACTCGTGGCTCGCGTTCCACCTGAACGCCGGGGTCGACGTCGTGATCGCGACCGACAATAGGTCGCAGGACGGCACCACGGAGGTGCTGGAGGAGTACGCGCGCTCGGGGCAGGTACACCTCATCCGTGAGCCCGGAGAGGACCTACGTCAGAACGAATGGGTGACGCGCATGGCGCGGCTCGCCGCCACCCAGTACGGCGCGGACTGGGTGATCAACTCCGATGCCGACGAGTTCTGGTGGCCGCGCGGAGCCTCGCTCTCCGAGGTGCTCGAGGCGGTGCCGCCGCGGTACGGCACGGTCGGCGCGTTCCTCCGCGTGTTCTGTCCGAGGCCGGGCGAGGAGCACTTCGCCGACCGGATGACCGTTCGCTTCTCGGCACTCGCCCCGATCAACGACCCGGCGTCGCTCTACAAGCCGATCCGGAAGGTCGTCCACCGCGGGCACCCCGAGATCGAGGTGACGCGCGGCAACCATGCGCTGATCGACAGCCCCTTCGCGCCGCTGCGTGGGTGGTTCCCGATCGAGTGTTTCCACTTCCCTCTCCGCTCGGAGGTCCAGACCGCGCACAAGGCGGAGCTCCAGGGCACGGCCTTCGAGCAGCACATCGCGAGACCCCCGACCGCGTATCACGCGGACATGTACGCGGCGCTCCGGAACGGCCGGATCGGCGAGTACTACGAGGCGCTCGTGGTCTCCGACGAGGAGGTCGAACGCGGCGTCGCCGAGGGCAGGCTCGTCGTCGACACGCGGCTCCGAGATGCTTTGCGCGCGATCGCGGCGGGAGAGAAGCCCGTGTTCCCGCTCCCCACGCTCGTCGACGACGCGGAGTACGCGGTCGAGGCGGCGGTGCTCGGCGAGGCGGACGTCGTCCGGCTCCAGCGTCGGCTCGACGAGCTCGAGCGGAGGCTGCAGACGGTCGAGCAGCGACTGCCGCGGCGGGTGTACCGGAGGCTGCGGCGCACCGCGAATCGCGTCCTCGGCGACCGCGCAGCCTCGCCCTAGGAACCGGCCGCAGAGCTACATGGCGCGCTTCACGGCCCGTACGCCCACGATCACCTCGTAGAGCCGGTCGCGGGCGCGGAGCTCCTCCGGCGAGAGGTCGGAGGCTGCGAGGCCGTAGAGGAACCCGGCAGCGCTCAGCACGTTGCCGTACGCGCGAGCCTCGACGTTCCCCGCACCGAACGCCTCCTCCGCGAGCCTCTGCGCCGAGCGCGCAGTGAAGTGCCACCACTCGCCGTATTCCTCGTCCTCGGGCGGCGAGATCTTCGTGATGCCGGGCATCGTCGCGAGCAACACGCCGCCCGGCGCGAGCACGCGGTACAGAGTCGCGATCGCGGCCCGGACGTCGTAGACGAACTGGAGCGTCTGCGTGACGATCGCGCAGTCGAAGGCATCGCTCGGGATCTGCGGCGCGTCGGCGAGGTCGCCGACGATCGTCGCCTGGGGATTCCCCTCGGTCGCCATCAGGATGTCGACGTGCTCGACATCGGTGCCGAAGCGCGTCGTGTAGTCGGGCGCCGCGATCTCGAGAACCCGGCCGCGGATGTCGGCCGCATGGCTCCCGACGAACTCCTCGACGTAGACGCGGTCGATCGGCGTGCCCCGCTCGAACCCCCAGTTCGGGTCGATCGGCGTCGTGCGGCGGAGGTCGCCGAGGGACGGCGGGCGACGGCGGCGCCAGTCCACGTAGGCGGCGCGGAGCGGCCGGAGTCGTGTCCGGATCGACTGCGGGACGTAGCGGCGCGCGTTCAGCTGGCGACCTCCGTCAAGGCCGCGATCATAGGGCGTCGTGGTCGCCCCTCAACCGGCCGAGACGGCGCCGCGTCGCATCGTGGTGGTCTCGCCCCACCTCGACGACGGCGTACTCTCGCTCGGAGCGTCGATCGCCTCGTGGAGCCGGGCAGGAACGGCGGTCGAGCTGCTCACGGTTCTCGCCTGTGATCCGGACTCGTCTGCTCCCTCCGGAGGCTGGGATCGGCGCGGCGGGTTCGCGACCGAGGGCGAGTCGGCACGCGCACGACGCGAGGAGGATGGGCGAGCGTGCTCCGTGCTCGGCGCGACGCCGGTGTGGCTTCCCTTCGGCAGCGTCGACTTCGAGCGCCACGGCGACGAAGGGGATGTGCGTCGTGCCGTGTTGGCCGCGGTCGACGGGGCGAGCGCAGTCCTCCTCCCGGGCTTCCCCCTCAGCCATCCCGACCACGAATGGCTCGTGCGGACGCTCGCGACGGCGCTGGACGGTCACCGCACCTCGTTCTACGCCGAGCAGCCCTACACCCGGCGCGCCGGGACCGAACCGGACCTGGCGGAGTGGGTCGCCGACGCATTCGGTCGGCGGACCTTCGCGCCGGTCCCCACGGGGCCGCGCGACCGGTTCGCGAAGTGGTGGGCGATCCGGTGCTACGGCTCGCAGCTCCCGTTGCTCGGGATGCGCAGAAGCCTGCGACGGGGCCCGCTCCGCTACGCGGTTGCTCCCGAATGGGTCGCCTGGAGCGCCGGACTAACCTCCCCTCCGGCATGAAGCTCGTGATGACCCTCCTCGTCCGCGACGAGGCCGACATCGTGGACGCGCAGATCGCGTACCACCTCAGCGCAGGCGTGGATGTCGTGGTCGCGACGGACAACCGCTCCGAGGACGCGACCACGGAGATCCTCGAGCGCTACGCGCGCGACGGCGTGCTCCACCTGATCCGCGAGCCCGGCGACGACCTGCGTCAGAGCGAGTGGGTCACACGGATGGCGCGGCTCGCCGCGACGGACTTCGGGGCCGACTGGATCGTGAACGCCGATGCCGACGAGTTCTGGCTCGCACGAGGCGCGACGCTGAAGGAGCTGTTGGCTGCGGTTCCATCCCGGTTCGGCGCCGTCCGCGGAGCCTGGCGGAACTTCGTGCCCCGGCCCGACGACGAGCGGCTCTTCGCCGAACGGATGACCGCGCGGCTGTGCACTCCCAGCTTCCACCCGCACCCGCTCAGCACCCACTTCAAGTCCGCGCACCGCGGGCGGGCGGACGTCCGCATCGGGCGCGGCAACCACGAGGCGCTCGCGGACGACCTGGTCGCGTTGCGCGGGTGGTACCCGATCGAGATCCTCCACTTCCCGGTGCGGTCGTACGAGCAGTGTCGGCACAAGTACGTGACGCAGTTCGTCGCGCTGGAGCGCAACGCGGAGAAGGGGATCCCGGGGCACATGGCCGAGGCGTACGAGGCGTACCGCGCCGGTCGGCTCGATGCGTTCTACGCGCCGCTCGTCGTCGACGACGAGGCGCTCGACCTCGGGCTCGCGGACGGCACGTACGCGATCGACACCCGTCTCCGCGACACGCTTCGCTCGCTGGGATTCGGCGGCGCCGACGAGTCGACCGTTCGCGACGACCCCCCCGTGCGCTCGGCGGTCGAGGAGGCAGCGCTCTTCGCGGGGGAGTACACGTCGCTCCGCGAGTCCGATCTCGGCGCCTCGTTCGGCGACCGGATCGACGACCTCGAGGCTCGGCTCGGCCGGCTGGAGCAGAGCCCTGCCGCGCGCGTGCGCCGCCTCGCCGGAAGCCTGCGCTCGTGAGCGAGCGGATGGGGCGGGTCCTGGAGCTCGTTCCGACCAGGAAGGCCGCTCTCGTCCTCTTCGCGGTCGCGCTCTGCGTCTTCTGGTTCCAGGCGCTCGGCTGGCCGATGGCGAAGGGGCGGGACACCTGGGATTACCTCGTCTACTACCTCCAGTTCTTCGACTCGAACCCGCCGCTGTCGCAGGTGCAGCTCTTCCGCGCCCCGCTGACGCCGCTCGTCGTCGGGCTGCCGATGGCCCTCGGCGGGAGCGTCCTCCTCGAGATCGTCTTCGGGGTGCTCTTCGCCGTCTCGGTCCTGACGTGGAGCGCGACGGCGCTCACCTTCGGGCGGGTCCCGGCGCTCGCCTCCGCATTGCTGCTCCTCGTCTATCCCGCCTGGGCGACCCTCTATCACCAGGCGTCGAGCGACGCCGTCTTCGCCACGGGGCTCTCGCTGTGGGCGCTCGTCGTCGCACGGACCCTGAAACGGCCGAGCACGGTCGGGTTCGTCGTCCTCGGCGCGGGGATCGCGGCGCTCGTGTTGATCCGGCCGGCGAACCAGGTGCTGCTCCCGGCGATCGTGGCCCCGCTGCTCGCGGTCGCGCCCTGGCGTCGCCGCCTCACCTGGGTCGCGGTGTGCCTCGCCGCGGCGGTCCTGCCGCTGGCGGGCTGGGCGGCGCACAACGCGATCCGTTACGACGACTTCACCGTCACCCGCGGCGGCCGCGCCTGGGTGCCGTTCCTGCGCGTGTGGCTGGCCGACAACACGATCTCGCCGGAGAACGGCCGTGCATCGCGGCGTCTCGCGCGGCTGGTCGAGAACGACGTGCTGACCCGCGAGCCGTACAGGAGCCTGCACGTCCCGCTCGACGCGTACCTCACGAACGGTTCGAACTACGAGACGGTGCGGCTCATCGCCCTCTCGGACAGCGTGCTCGGGCGGCACAGCAACTACAGCGTGCTGTTCGACTCCGCGGTCGAGGCGATTCGCAAGCATCCCGGGACCTATGCACGCGGCGTCGCCGGCCTGTTCTGGGACTTCCTCATGCAACGGCCGATCCGGGAGGCCGTCGCGCCGCGGGCGCAGACCGCGCCCGAGCCGCCGCGGCCGACGTACGAGAGCCACGGCGTCGTGCTCCCGAACCCGCAGGCCACGGTGCTACTCGAAGGTGTGCCCTACGGGTTCGTCTGGTGCGCGTCCGACTACATCGATTCGTGCACGCTCAAGAATCCCTCGCTCGTCTTTCCCGACCCAGCCGTGCAGAAGCGGTACCGCGAGGTCGTCTCGCAGATTCGGACGTGGGACGCGGAGCTGCCGTCGCGGACCGGCCAGTCCTGGGTCACGGAGATCCTCAACCGGATCACGCCGAGGTTCCCGCGTCCACCGCTCTGGCTCGCGGTGGGCGTGATCGCGCTCCTCTGGCGGAGGCCCCGGGGCTGGCGCGCGATCGTCGTCCTGTGGTCGGCGGCGGCCGCCGTCCTCCTCATCCATGCCGCGTCGCAGGGCCTCGCGCCCGAGTTCTCGCTCCCGCTCTACCCGCTGTTCATCGTGACCGCGCTTGGGGCACTCGGCGGGGAGCGCGGCCCTCCGCCGTCGCCGGCGTGACGCGCGCGCGGTCGCAGCTCCTCCTGGTCGTGGCCCTGACCGCGCTGGGCGCCCTGTTGCGGTTCCCGACGCTCGACCGGCAAAGCTTCTGGCTGGACGAGCTCGTCACCGTCTCGCTCCTCGATCACGGGCTCGGAGACGTGCTGCGGGAGGTCCCTCGCAGCGAGGCGACGCCGTTTCTCTACTACGTCGTGGCCTGGGCCTGGGGGTCGCTGTTCGGGCTCGGCGAGGTGGGGATCCGCACCCTCTCGGCGCTGGCCGGCACGGCCATGATCCCGGTCGCGTACGGCGCCGGAGCCGTCCTGGTCTCGCGGCGGGCGGGCGTCGTCACCGCGGCGCTCGTCGCTGTGAACCCGCTCCTCGTGTGGTACTCGCAGGAGGCGCGGTCATACGCCCTGCTCGCGCTCCTCGGCGCAGGAACGGTGCTCGCCTTCGGGCACGCGCTCCGCGGGTCGCAACGGGCGCTCGTGGCGTGGGCGGCTGCTCTCCGCGCTGGCGATCGCGACGCACTACTACGCCCTGTTCCTCGTCGGTGCGGAGGTGGTGTGGCTGCTCGTCCGCGCTCGTCCTCGCCGCCCGATCGTCCTCGCGTCGCTCGTCCCGGCGGCGACGCTCGTCGTCCACGTGCCGCTCCTGCTGGAGCAGCGCGACAACGGCGAGGCCGTGACCGGGTCGTCCCTCGCCGCGCGGATCGCCGGGATCCCGAAGAACCTCGTCGTCGGCTACAGCTTCCCGGCCGAGGCGCTCGGCAGCGCGCTCGCGGCGCTGCTCCTGCTCGTCGGTGTCGCGCTCGTCGTGCGCCTCGCGCCTGCCGAGCGGCGCGGCGCGCTCGTCGCGGGCTCGCTCGCGGTCGCTGTGATCCTGATCCCGGTCGTGCTCGCGGTCGCAGGAGAGGACTACCTCATCGCGAGGAACACGATCGTCGCGGTCGTGCCCGCGGCGGTGTGTCTCGGGGCCGGGTTCGCGACGGGCCGCCTCGGCCTCGTGGCCGCGACCATCCTGTGCATCCTCTCGGCCGGGATCGCGCTCGCCCCGGCGCTCGACACGAGCTACGGAAGAACCGACTGGCGCGGTGCGGCGACGCCGCTCGCCGACGGCCGATCGCTCCCGCGCGATCGTCGTGACCCCGTACATGAGCCGGACGCTCTGGCGCCCGTACCTCCCCGACCTCCGGGAGCCGGCGCAGGACGGAGCGACGGTCGCCGAGATCGCCGCGGTCGGGCTGGCGACCGAGGGTGGGTACTCCTCGGGGCACGTCGAGCCGCCCGGCGTCGACACCCCGCGGCCCGTGAAGGGCTTCCGCGTCGTCGACATCGAGCGGAAGCCGACGTACACCCTCGTCCTCTACCGGGCCGACCGGCCGACGTTCGTGCCGATGTCGACGCTGGCCGGGCTCGCGCTCACCGACGAGCAGCCGGGGGTCCTGCTGCAGGGACCCTGAGCCCGACGCGTCCGGAAGGTGCGGGCCGTCGACGCCGCTAGCATCCCGGGGTGGTTCGAACCGACACGACGCTCGAAGACGAGCGAACGACGTCGGGCGCGGCGGGCGCCGCAACCGAAATCGGATTTGGACTGGACCCGGCCGGACTAGTCGATGCCGAGTCTTCGACTCGCGTGACTGTGATCCGGCCCGCGAGCCGGCTTCCGAGGCTCGACATCGGCGAGCTGTGGCACTACCGGGAGCTCCTCTGGACGCTCGTCTGGCGCGACGTCTCCGTGCGCTACAAGCAGACGTTCCTCGGGCGTCGCGTGGGCGATCCTCGTGCCGGCGTTCACGGCGCTGATCTACGTGGTCATCTTCGGCAAGTTCGCGAACTTCCCGTCGGGCGACACCCCCTACCCCAGTCTCGTTGTCGCGGGAGTGCTGCCCATGCAGTACTTCGCCTCCGCCCTCACCCTGGCGAGCCTGAGCCTGCTGTCGAACCTGCCGCTCGTCACGAAGGTGTACTTCCCGCGGACGCTGTTGCCGCTCGCCGGGGTCGCGGTGCCGCTCGTGGACTTCGTGATCGGTCTTCCGGTGCTGCTTTTTCTCATGGCCAAGTACGACACGTGGCCGCACGGCCTGAAGATCCTCACCGCGCCCCTCTTCATCCTGCTCGCGGTGCTGACGGTGCTCGGCATCGGCCTGCTGCTGTCAGCTGTCAACGTCCGCTACCGCGACGTGCGCTACATGATCCCCATCTTCCTCCAGGTCCTGCCTCTTCTCTCCGGCGTGATGTTCGCCGTCGACCAGATCCCCGAGAAGTGGCAATGGATCCTCTCGCTCAACCCGATGACCACGGTGATCTCCGGGTGGCGCTGGGCGGTGCTCGACGCAAGCGCGCCCCACCCGGGTCAGGTTGCCGTCGGGGTCGCCGTCGCACTCGTGCTCTTCGTCGTCGGGCTCGCCGTCTTCCGTTCGTCGGAGCCGCGCTTCGCGGACACGATCTGATGTCGGTCGCGATCGAGGTCGACTCGCTCTCCAAGCGGTACCGTCTCGGCCAGTACCAGGCCGCCTACGGGACGCTGCGCGAGACCATGGTGCACGCGGGGAAACGGCTCACGGGTCGCGAGCACGACAAGCCGGCAACGGAGATCTGGGCGCTCCAGGACGTCTCCTTCCAGGTACCGGAGGGGCAGGTGCTCGGGCGTCATCGGTCGCAACGGCGCGGGCAAGTCGACGCTCCTGAAGATCCTCACGAGGATCGTCACACCGACGTCCGGGCGAGCGGAGATCCGTGGTCGCGTCGGCAGCCTCCTCGAGGTCGGGACGGGCTTCAACCAGGAGCTGACCGGACGCGAGAACGTCTACCTGAACGGGGCGATCCTCGGCATGAAGCGCGGGGAGATCGAGCGGCGCTTCGACGAGATCGTCGAGTTCTCCGGCGTCGAGCGGTTCATCGACACGCCGGTGAAGCGCTACTCGAGCGGCATGTACATCCGTCTCGCGTTCGCCGTGGCGGCCCACTTCGAGCCCGAGATCATGCTCGTGGACGAGGTGCTCTCAGTCGGCGACGCCGAGTTCCAGCGGCGCTGTCTCGGACGGATGGAGGAGCTCGGAAATGCGGGACGGACGGTGGTCTTCGTGTCGCACGGCTTGCCCGTGATCGCTCAGCTCTGCGATCGCGCGATCTGGATCGACGGCGGGCGCATGGTCGGCGACGGCAAGCCAGCCGAGGTGATCGCCAACTACCTGCACCAGACGCACAGCGCAGGTCCCGAGCGCGTCTGGACCGAGGAGTCGGCGCCGGGCAACGACCTCGCGCAGATCCTCTCCATCCGGGCGCTGCCGCACGAGGGGATGCCCCCCGGTGTCATTGACGTGCGCCGGCCGATCGGGATCGAGATCGGGTTCAAAGTGCTGCGCGAGGGCAAGCCGCTCTTTCCGAAGATCAAGGTGATCGACGAGGAGGGCGCAGTCGCCTTCAACGCGATGGACACCGACGAGCGTTGGCTCCAGCAGACGCCGCCGGGCGAGTACCTCGCGACCGCGTGGATCCCCGGCAACCTGCTCAACGAGGGCACGGCGGTCGTGGAGGCCGCGATCTGCAGCCTCGACTTCCCGAAGCTCGAGCACCATGCGGCGGTCTACGAGGCGCTCTCGTTCGAGGTGCTCGACCCGGGCGAGGGCGACTCCGCGCGCGGTCGGTTCAGCGGTCAGTGGCGCGGTGTCGTCCGGCCGCTGCTCGACTGGACCGTCGAGCGCGCCTGAGGGCGGTTCGTGAGCGCGGACGGGCGTACGGCTCCCAGACTCGCCGTCGTCGTCAGCACGTACGAATGGCCCGAGGCGCTCGACGCCGTCCTGCGGGCCTTCGACGAGCAGTCCGACCGCGACTTCTCGCTCGTCGTCGCCGACGACGGCTCGGGCAGCGCCACCGAGGCGGTGGTCGAGCGGTGGCGGGCGTCGTTCGGCACGCGGCTCACCCACGTCACGCAACCCGACGACGGGTTCCGGCTCGCCCGCGTGATGAATCTCGGCGCGCTCGCCGTCGATGCCGACTACCTCGTCTTCGTCCACGGCGAGTCGATCCCGCGACGCAACTTCGTCCGCGCGGTCAGGTCCTGCATCCGGCCCGGTTGGTTCGTCGCGGGGCGCCGCGTCGAGCTCTCTGCAGCGCTCACCGCGCGCGTGCTCGAGGAAGGGCTTCCCGTCCATCGCTGGGGGCTGCTCGCGTGGCTACGCGCGAGGAGCCAGGTCGGGCCGCTCGGTAGCCTGACGCGTCGCGACCGGCGGCGGGTGGGTGCTCGGGACGTTCCGGAGTTCGTGCCGCACGACCGGTCGTACGGCTACCTCCTGGGAGTCGAGCGGCGCGACTTCGAGCGGGTCAACGGCTACGACATGCGGTTCGTCGGCTGGGGCGAGGAAGACGTCGACATCGCGCTGAGACTTCGCCGGATCGGCCTTCGCTGCGGGCACGGGGGGCCGGACGCAACGCTGATCCATCTCTGGCACGAAGCGGAGATCGCCCCGGAGCGGCAGAACTGGTACCTGCTGCAGTCGACCGAGGAGAGCGATCGGGTCGAGGCGATCGATGGTCTCCGAGAGCTCGCCGGAGCCGGATCGAGCGTCTGATAGAAGAAGTCCGGCCGGCACGCTCCCGGCCGAGGTTCCACGCCCGTTAGCGGCGTGATGCGCGGAGCCGCTGCAAGCTCGATCCGGGACGTCGAGATGTCAGCCGAGACACGCCCCGGCGGCACCGGCTCACCACGGGGGCGAGCGCGTCGCGCACCTCGTCGAACCAGTCGCGCAGCCGGAGCGGAACGACGCCCGTGTCCACCTCGATGGATCGGACATGGAGGCCGAGCTGATTCTTGTCGGCCCACTCGCGCTCGCCCTGGACCTCGATCGCGACCTCGAACTCGCGTTTCGCGAGTGCGTGCCGCGGCAGCCGGGCCCGCCATCGCTCGGGACGCCGAGTACCACCTGTCATGACGCGGGCGTCCACCTCGGTGCTATCGACGACGAGACCGATCCGAACCTGCCGACCGCGCCGGACGCCGACTCGGTCGAACGTCAGCTCGAGCACTGGGTTGGCCCATTGGGGAAACTCGCCACATCTCACTGCGAGAACGGCGCGCGAGCCTCGCGTCCAGACACCGCTGGGGTCGGGCAGCCACCACCCTGGCCCAAACCCTCGGAAACTCTCCAGGTCTTCGAACGGTGACCTCTTGCCGACACGAAGCTCCAGCGCCTCGGTCGGGCCCTTGAGTCGGTCGGCCCAACGCACGTCGCGAAGGAGGCTGACCTTCGTGGTCGGAACCGGCTTCACCGTGGCCCGCCGGACCCGCGAGTGCGTGGCCGTCCCACTGCAGTAGAGATTCGAGACGACGAACGTGTCGAGATACACGGTCGTGCTGTTGACCAGGACGAACCGCCGAGGGTGCATCCCCAGCTCGAGACGGGCGCGCTCTTGCTCGACGAGGCGCTCGAATGCGACCGCGACCGCGCTCAGGCTCTCGGGGAGCTCGGGGATCTCCCCGTCGAGGCCCTCCGCGCCTGCGTCGAGCTGCGGCTCGAGTGTCGCGTCGAGGCCGAGGTCGACGATGAACAGGTCGGCGGACTTCGCGATCTCCTCGAGCTCGCGGGCGTCGGTGGCGTGTAGCGCCCTGAGCGTGACGTCGTGCGATAGCTCGAGAGCGAGACGGTCGATCATCTCGCGCAGGACCGGGTTGGCGCCGAGATAGCCGATCGTGACGTGGCGCCCTGCGACGACGATCGAGTCCGCGACGTGCGGCAGCACGTGAGCCGAGTCGTACGTGAGCGCCAACGCCGCCTCGAACGGGTTCCACCGCGGCTGTCGCGCCTGCGTCGCAGGCGGGATGGCAGCGAGCAGCGCGTCGGCGAGTCGGACTCCGTCCTCGGACCCGACCGCGACCTCCTCGAGGGTGGTGTCGGCCAGTCCCCAGCTCTCGCGCTGGTCGGGAAGATCGGCGCGCTCGACCGCCAGGAAGAACTGCGTGATGTCGTTCCCGATGGGTTCGGGTCCGTGGTAGACGGTCGGCGTGCGGTTGTGATTGCAGTGGTAGCCGGCGACGCGGCCTTCGAGGCTCTCGATCGAGCCGCGGTGGAGCAGCATCCGCCGGCTCAGGTTCGAGTCGACGTGCCAGCCGAGCAGCATCTCCTCGTCGAAGCCGTCGATCGCGAAGAAGTCCTCGCGGAGGCACGAGCTGGAAGTCGCCCGGCGCGTCGAAGCGGATCCACTCGTGGCTCAGCGTCGGCTCGTCGAGGCGCAGGCGCGGGCCGAGACGCTCGACCTCGGCCATGCGCCGCCGCGGATCGCTCCGCGGAAGCCGCTCCCAGAGCCACTCGGGGAGCTCGAAGCGCGGCAGGCCGTAGAAGCCGTCGGGGAGGTCGCCGCACAGATCTCGCTCAGGCTCTCGTCGCGCGAGCGGCACGAAGATCATGTCCGTGTTCGTCGAGAGCAGCCATCGGTTCGACGGGTTCGCGCGGCGCGCGGCGGCGTTTCGGGCGACCGGCTCGACCGCGGGCAGGTGCGTGCGCGCCGCGAACCGCTCGCGTGGAGCGCGGCGCGGCACGCGGAGGACGCGCAGCAGGCTCGAGGCAGCGGTCGGTCAGCGTGTCCGCGATCGCCTCGATGAACGTCGGCAGCTCGTCGGGCGTGTTGTAGTCGACGAAGACGATCTCGTCGTCGGGGTCGGTCAGGACCTCCGCGAGGCAGTTCAGGCTCAGCGCGGCGCGCCGGTGGAGGTTGTACCCGTGCGCGTCGTTGCGGCCGTAGAGGATGACCGAGATCACGGGCGTCGGTGCCGCGCGCAGGCGCCGCGACCGGGTCAACGCGCCGACGCGACGGCGCGCACGCGGGAGGCGTCCGGCCGTCAGCTCGTCGTAGATCCACGCGTACGTCTTCTCCAGCCCGTCGCGAGCGGCGTGCTCGGCTCCCAGCCGAGCCGCTCGCGGATCAGCGTGTTGTCGGAGTTGCGTCCGCGGACGCCCTTCGGCGCGTCGAGGTCGTAGCGGCGCTTCAGTCGCACGCCGGCGATCTCCTCGACGATGTCGACGAGCTGGTTGATCGTCACGAGCTCGGACGAGCCGAGGTTGATCGGATCGAGGATGTCGCTCTCCATGATCCGCGTCGTGCCGTAGAGGCAGTCGTCGATGTACATGAAGCTGCGCGTCTGCTCGCCGTCGCCCCAGATCTCGATCTCGTTCGTCGCCCGCCAGCTTCGCCGTGCGCGACCTTGCGGCAGATCGCGGCGGGTGCCTTCTCGCGGCCGCCGTCGTACGTGCCGTGCGGCCCGTAGACGTTGTGGTAGCGGGCGACCCGCGTCTCGATGCCGAAGTCGTCGTGGAAGTTGCGGCACATGCGCTCCGAGAAGAGCTTCTCCCAGCCGTAGCCGTCCTCGGGCAGCGCCGGGTAGGCGTCCTCCTCGCGCAGCGCGGTCACGTCGGCGTCCTGCTGGAGATCGACGTTGTAGATGCACGCCGACGACGAGAAGAAGTGCCGCTCGACCCCCGCGTCCTTCCCCGGCCATCAGGAGGTGCGTGTTGATCAGCACCGAGATCATGCACGCGGCCTTGTTCGCCTCGATGAAGCCCATGCCGCCCATGTCGCAGGCGAGGTTGTAGACGTGCGCGACGCCGCGGACGGCGTCGCGGCACGCCTCGAGCGAGCGGAGGTCGGCGACGCGGTTGTCGACGCCGGGGAGCACCTGGTACCACTCGTCGATCGGCTTGATGTCGATGGCGCGGAGGTTCGTGAAGCCCGTTCTCCTGCAGGTAGCGGACGAGCCAGCCGCCGATGAATCCGCCGGCGCCGGCGACGAGAATCGGATCGGTCCGCGAGATCGTTCGTCCATCGATCCGTCCTCCTTCGTGTTCAGGGCGAGGCTCGACTGCTCGAGCGGCCGGCCGAGTCGGACGATCTCGATCGTCGTCTCCGTACGTCTCGTCCGGAGAGCAGCCGCCAGCAGTCGATCACGACCGGCGGTTCGCCTTCGCGCTCGCGAGCCGCTCGAGCGGAAGGTCGGCGAACTCCGGCCACGGCGTCGCGATCACGACCACGTCGGAGCGCTCGAGCAGCTCGGCGACGGAGCGCGCACGCGCGCGCACGCGTCGCCGAGCGCCGCGAGCGCCGCGTCCGTGCGCGACCGGGTCGTAAACGTGACCTCGTGGCCGCCGCCTCCGCGAGGAGCCGCGGCGAGCGCGACGCCGGGGCTCTCCTCGATCACGCCGGTGTCGGGCTTGTAGGAGAGGCCGAGGATGCCCGACGGACGTCGCCGTCGCCGAGCCGCGACTGAACGATCCGCGCGAGCCGATCCGTCTGGGCGACGTTGACCGCGTCGGTCGCCTCCGCGAGCAGCGGCTCGGCGCCGAGGTCGCGCGCGAGCACGGCGAACGCCTTGTTGTCGCGTGGGAAGCACGGCCCGCCGTAGGCGATCGCGCCGCGGAGGTACTTCCCGCCGATCCGCGTGTCGAGCCCGAGCGCGTCGGTGACCGCTCGACGTCCGCGCCGGGAAGTCGCTCGCACATGTCGGCGAGGGTGTTCGCGTACGAGATCTTCATCGTCACGTACGTGTTGACGGCGATCTTCGTCAGCTCGGCGTTGACGAGGCTCATCCGCCGGAACGGCGGATCGTTCTCGCAGACGCCCGGTAGAGCCGCTCGAGCACGTCGCCCGCGCGCGGGTCGGACTCGCCGATCAGCACCATGTCGGGCTCGAGCATGTCGCGGATCACGTTGCCGAGCGCGATGAACTCGGGGCTGTAGCAGAGGCCGAGCGTCTCGCCGACGCGGCGGCCGGAGGCGCGCTCGAGCGCCGGCCGGATCTCCGCGTCGCACGAGCCCGGCATCACGGTGCTCGCGACGACGACGACGTGGTAGTCGTCGCGGCCCGGCGAGCCCCCGCCCGACCTGCTCGAGCGCGGCGAGCAGGTACGCGTTCGTGAACGCCCCGCGCTCGTCCGACGGGGTCGGCACGAGCAGGATCGTCACGTCGGCACTCGGCGGCGGCCTCGAGGTCGGTCGTCGCGCGCAGAGCCGCTCGCGCGAGCGCCGTGACGAGGTCCTGGAGTCCCGGCTCCTCGACGGGCGCGCGCCCCTCGTTCAGCAGCCGCACGGCCTCGGGGTTGACGTCGATGCCGAGGACGTCGTTGCCCTTGCTCGCGAGCACGGCGGCGAGCGGCGCGCCGAGCTTGCCGAGTCCGACGACGGCGATCCTCATCGCGGCTACGCGGCTTCCGCCGTGACGAGCAGGTGCCAGCCGAACCGGCGCTCGAAGCGCGCGGAAGAGCGGCTCCGGCATCCAGCGGAAGTACGGCTCCTTCACGTAGCGGTACTCGACGTAGTCGCGGATCCGGTACGGGAAGACGTGATCGACGCTCGACGTCGCGGACGCGGAAGCCGCGCGCTCGACGAGCTCACGCGCCTTCGCGCCGCGTGTAGGTGAACGTGACGGGGCAGCCGGTCTGCGCCTCGGAGTGCTTCGCGACGAGCTCGTCGGTCTTCCAGAAGCGCCCGTGCTCCTGCGTCGACACGATCCAGAAGACCTTCCACGAGCGGCGGTGGTAGACCATCAGCTTCAGCGTCCCGCCCGGCGCGGCGAGCGCGCGCATCTGCGGCGAGCGCCCGGTCCGGGCTGCGGCGTGTGGTGGACGACGCCGAACGAGTAGACGAGGTCGTACGGCTCGCCGTCGAGCGCCGACGTCAGCTCCTCGGCGTTCGCCTGCACGAACTCGATCCGGTCGGCGACGCCCATCACCTCCGCGCGCTGCTCGGCGATGCGGAGCGACTCGCCCGAGAGGTCGACGGCCGTCAGCTCGGCGCCGGCGCGCGCGAAGTTGATCGAGTCGGTGCCGATCCCGCAGCCGACCTCGAGCACCCGCTTGCCCCGCCAGCGCTCGAACTCGGCGAAGCCGGGAATGTGCGGCTCGACGAAGTACTTGCGCGCCTCGACCTCGTCGAAGTACTCGCGCGACCCACCGGCTTCGGCGAGTGCCGGATGTTGCAGGGACGCGCGTCCCAGTACCGGCGGACGTCGGCGACGGACTGGTCGGCGAATGTTCGAACTGCGTTCGGGCCCACGGCTGAATCCTGGCGGATAGGGATGATGGCCACGTTAGGTCGCGCCAGGTTCCGCCGGACTCTAGCCGACGGCCTGGGGCTGTCCGTGCGCCTCGTCCGGGGGACGTTCGGCTGTCGGGTCCGCCCGCGGACATCGGACGTCATCCGGCCGGTCTCGGTGAGAAGCGGTGGCGAGCCTCGTCGGCGAAGCGACGTTGCAGGCTCGCGTACGTCGTGTCCGTACCCGCCTGCTCGGCAGCCAGCAGATCCAAGAGCTCGGTGCGCAGTCGCTCGTCGCCGAGCGAGTCTCGATACTTGAGAATCAGCTCGGCCGAGCAGTCGGGGAGCCCGAAGATCTCGAACAGGCACATGAGCTTGAGCACGTCGACCCGAGAGGGAACGAAGTCCCACATCGACTCGTAGTTCGGATCGCCGAGATCACGGAAGTAGATCGCCTCACCCCACGAGACCTGGCCGGTCACGGTCTGGGCAGGGAGGTCGAGTGTGAACTCGGCGGGAAGCGCGTCGCGGCTGTACCGATTCACCTCGAGGTCGAACACGCCGAAGCCGAACCCGCGGAGATAACGGTCGACGTTCGAGAAGAGGTTCGCGTCTGAGCCTACGGTTCCGTGGAATTGCACTTCGACCGCCAGGCCGAGCACTGCTCCCTCGCGGAGGATCTCCTCCGCGCCCCGAAGAACGTCGAGATCGCCTCCGTCCGTGTCGACTTTAAGGAAGTCGATCTGTGTCCGGTCATCCGGGCCGAAGTAGTCGTCGAGGACGATGCGATCCTCGCTCAACTCGATCTGCGCCCCTGCATTGAAGTGCTCCTGGATGAAGTCGAGGCCCGCGATCTCGGCGGCACGGACAGCGCTCGTCCGCTGGAAGAACTGGGTCGTGACGGCGTCGTTGGCCGCCGCGGGGTCGTGACAGGTGACCCATGCGGCTTCGTAGCTGACACCGGCCGGGGCGCGAGCGTTCAACCGCTCGACCTCGGCGACGAGCGGGTCGATGCCCACGGCGCGCCGCTGGTCGTCGAACTCTGCCCAGTAGCTGTCGATGCCTCCACTCGCCCCGACGTCCACGACGAACAGAGGATCGTCCTCGAAGGCGTGCCGGGCGACGAGGGCTCTCGTGACCTGCGGACTGTCGTTGTTACGGGGCGTCCGGCTCACGAGAACGAGACCCTCAGAACGTCAGCCGGCCCGACCAGACGGCGACGGCGATCATTGCGAGGTGTGCGGACTGGTTGAACTCACCCCCGAGGATCGAGGCCCGGAGCTGGCTCGGCGAGACGAAGCGAAGGGTCAGCTCCTCGTCGCTGGTCGGATCCTCGACGACCTGCGCTCCGGGGGCGAAGAACGCCCACTGCTGCGTCTCGAAACGCCCGGAGTCGACGTGGAGCCTGCCGAGGGGGACGACTTCGTCGGACTTGCAGCCAGTCTCCTCGAAGAAGCTCACGCCGCGCTGCGTCGGCCGGCGTCTCGCCGTCCTCGATCATCCCGCTGGGAAGCTCGAGGACGTGTGCCTCGACGGCCGGCCGGTATTGCGAGACGAGAGGGATCGTGCCGTCCACGGTGAGCGCCACGACGGCGGCATAGCCGCCCGTGCGGACTGCCCAGAACGTCTCGACGCCGCGGCCGCCTCCGAGGTCGACCTGCTTCTCGACGACGTCGACGAACGGGCTCTCGTATGCCAGGTGCCGCCCGAGGATCCGCGGCGCGTTCACTGCGGTTCCGGGTTCACGGCGTACGCCTCGACCCACACGGAGGTCGCACCAGACGTGAGATGAGTGCTGGCGACCACGCGCGGGTGATACCCGGCTTCTCGCATGGCGGTCCACCCATGATGGCACGTCGGCTCGCTGCACAACAGGACGACGTGGTTCGGCTGTCGCTGTTCCATGTGGGACCGAAACTCGTCGTCGATCCGCGGCATGCGGCGATTCAGGTAGGAGTACTCGAAGAAGTACAGGGACTGGATGCCCGCGAGCTCGGGGTGCTGCGCGTCGTCGTACCAGAACGCGGGAAGCGACTCTTCGAGACCGTTCCTGTCCAGGAAGTCGACGAGCTCCATCCCGACGCGGAACGTGTCCTCGGCCGAGGCGACGATGCTGCCGTCGGTCTGGAAACCGTCGTGCGTCATCGCGCTCGCGGCGCTGGCGAAATTCACGCCGAGCAGCGCCAGCGCCGCCCCGAGAGACGCGGCGCCGACGGTGAGCCGCCCGCCCCGGGCGAGCCGCGCGACGACGACTGCCACGAGCGCACCGCTCAGGATCGCGCCGGTCAGGACGGCGCCACGTCGACCCCAGAGGTCTGCGCCGTCCAGCGCGTAGACCGCGGCAAGAGGGGCACAGCCGATGGCCACGCCGATACCACCCAGCGCATACGGCGGCACCCTGCGGAGCACTCCACCGCTCTCGACGAGCGCGTACACCCCCGCCGCGAGCGTGGCGAAGAGCAAGGGGTAGAGCGTCGCGAAGTAGTACGTCAGCTGCAGGAGCGTTCGCGAGCGCTCGAGTTCCAGGTAGACGAGGAGGAGGAAGATCGCCAGCGTGACGACTGCGAAGGCGGGGCCGACGACGTTGCGTGGCAGCTGGGGGCAGAGCTTCCAGGCGAGTGCGACGAGCGCTGCGACGAACGGCGGGATGAGCAAGCGCGGCTCTGCGGTGACCCAGCCGTAGTCGGGGAGCTTGCCGGAGCCAGGCTCGAGCGTCAGCGCGGTGTTGATCGACGGCATGAAGAACAGAAACGGGCCGCCGTGCGCGCGCGCGAACGCTCCACAGCCGACGACGAGCACGCCGGTGCCGACGAGGAAGGCACCCACGTCCCCGGCGAACGGCCGTAGGGCGGGAATCCCCTTCGCCCTGACCCTGGTGTACAGGTACAGGCACACGGCGCCTGCGACGAGCAGCGCGACGAAGAGGTTCGTCGCAACTCCCGCCGCGAAAAAGACGCCGGAGAGCGCGAGGCGGAGTCGGCTCGTGCGTCGGATCGACGACAACAGGAAATAGAGGCCGCCGGCGAGGAACGTGATGACGAAGCCGTCGAAGTAATCCCAGGTGTTGGCCCCGAGATACGCGACGTTCAGCAGGAACACCGGGTACGTGACGAGCGCGACGCGTACGCCGAACAGCGTGCGAACGAGGAGATAGAGAAACGCCGCTCCCGCGAGCATGAAGACGATGTGGAGCACGACGTACGCCGCGAGGGGGGACAGGAACGAGTTCAGAAGGAGTCCCGGCAGGATCATCGGCAGGCGGGCTGCGTAGTACGTCTGGTCGAACCATCCGTACGAGACGTCGAAGTTCGTCATCAGCGAGGTGTAGAGCCAAGGGTCGATCGATCGCGGGTCGTTGAACAGCTGGATTCCGACGCGCCAGACGACGACCGCCGAGGCGATCGTGGCCGCGGCCAGCGTGCCGAGCTCCTGCGTCCGCGCGACGGACGCGCGGCGGGCGGATCGCGGGTCGTCTCCTCGAGACGGTCGCGCATCGCGACCAGGCGAAGCCTGCGGGACGGGCCGTGGGAGGTCAGCCGATGACAATAGTCTTAATGCGTGTCTGAGGTCGAGTGATTTTGTCGGACCTGGCCGACGAGCCGTTGTAGCCGCTCGTCGTCGGGGGCCAGCTCCTCGGCGCGTCTCACGAACGACGCGAACCGCGGGCCGGGACCCTCGATCTCGAGAATCGATTCGGCGGCCCAGCAATAGATGCCGGCCACCGCCGCCACCCGTTCGCCCTCGAGGTCGGGGTGGGTGTCGACGAATTGCCGGAGCGCAGCGATCTTCTCTGTGCAGAACCGCTCGTAGTTCTCCGGGTTCCGCGTCATGCTCTTGTAGCTCAGGCGGGTCGCTCCGAGCACGGCGGTCGAGCGGACGATCTCTCGGCCGGAAAGGCGCAGCAGCAGCTCGTAGTCCTGGCCTGCCGTGAGAGAGGCGTCGCCGCGCAGTTCGTCACCGGAGCGGCGCCGATCGAAGTAGGTCGTCGACATCGGTGGGACGAGCTCGCACCGCATCAAGGCCCGACGGTCGAACTCGGCGGGCACGAACAGTCCGACCTGCCCGCCTTTCTCGTCGATCATCTTCACCGCGCCGTAGATCGCCGTCACTTGCGGATGCTCGCGAAACAACCCGTCGACGGTCTCCAATGCGTTCGGGAGGAGCAGGTTGTCAGCGTCGAGGGTGCCCACGATGTCTCCGGTACATCGAGTGAACGCGCGGTTGTACGCGTCGCCGAGACCCGAGTCGTGCTCGGACGCGAGGCGAACGTCGGGGAGTCGAAGCTCCCGGAGGAACTCAAGCGTGCCGTCCGTCGACACGGCATCCTGGACGACAAGCTCGTAGTCGTCGAACGCCTGCGCCTCGAGCGAAGCCACTGCCTCCCGCACGAAGGGCATTCCGTTCTTCGTGAACATCACAATCGAAAAGCGCGGCCTGCGTTGCGCTTCCATCGTTGCCGGATCGTCGTCGGACCTCCCTCGCCGTGGCAAACCTTACGATTCCGTGCCGGATGGAGTCATGACGTGCGAACGTCGCTGAGCGAGGTGCGCCGCTGGCATAGTCGAGGCCGTGGAAGCGGGTGCCGAAGGTGGTCTCGACAGGATCGTCCACGATCGGTTCTTTTCAGGCGCCTCAGCGGGCGTATTCCTAGACGTCGGCGCCGCTCGGCCCGATTTCCTGTCGATGAGCGCGTCCTACCGGGCGGCCGGCTGGCACGTGATCGCCATCGAGCCGAACCCGGAGTTCTGCGCCGCTCACCGTGCGACAAGGGCACGAGGTCCTGGAGTACGCCTGCGCCGACTACGACGCGGACGACGTGTCTTTCGACCTCGTCGATTCCCACGGCGCACCGTACGAAGGAGGCGAGGTCTCGTTCGAGTCGTTCTCGGCGCTGGCCGTGAAGGACTCGTACCGCGGGCTTCGCGACGCGCGAGCTGGACATCACCCGAATCAGGGTGAGCGTCCGCCGTCTCGACTCGATTCTCCAGGCGCACGCGCCGGAGCTCGAAGCGGCGTGGATATCGTCTCGATCGATGTCGAGGGGTGGGAGCTAGACGTACTGCGTGGCTTCTCCGTCGAGCGCTACCGACCGCAGGTGCTGATCGTCGAGAACGTGTTCGCGGAGAACGGCTATCGCCATGCACTCGGCGCGCGTGGGTATCGGCTCTGGCGACACGTCGCGCCCAACGACGTGTATGTCCCTGCCGGGACTGCCCGTGTGAGCGCGTCCGAAGCCCGATCGACTACCACCCCTCGGCCAAGGAACGTACGTAGGCGCTTGACAGTGAGAGACGTGTCTGCGTCGAGTGGCCGCACGCGCCGGGACTCCTCGTAGGGTGGACGCCGACATGGGCGCCGACTCCGCCTGGTTGCCGTCGTTCGGCGACGAACCGATCGTCTCGTACAGCCAGAACGCCGAGGACGTCCGGCTCTGGCGCGTCTTTCGGACGATCGAGAACGGCTTCTACGTCGACATCGGGCGGCGGATCCCCGGGTCGACTCGGTCACGCTGCCTCTTCTACGAGCACGGGTGGTCGGGGATCAACGTCGAGCCGAGCCCGTGCTTCGACGCGCTGGAGAAGCGCTCGTCCCCGCGACGTCAACTTGGACGTCGCCGTCGGGGACGGCGAGGGCGCCGGTGTCTTCTTCCTGACGCAGCCCTATCTCGGGTTGTCAACGTTCGACCCCTCGGTGCACGCGGCGTCGCCGGCGTCGGTGGAGCAGATCGAGGAGGTCGGGTCACCCAGCGTCGCCTGGCCTCGATCTTGGAGGAGCACGCCGGCACCGCACGATCCACTTCCTCAAGGTCGACGTACGAGGGAGCCAGCGCCAGGTGCTTGCCTCGGCGGACTGGGACGACGTTCCGGCCCATGGTCGTCGTCGTCGGAGTCGATCGAGTCGTTGAGCACGACGTCGACCCACGAGAGATGGGAGAGCATCCTCCTAGACGGCGGTTATCGATTCGCGGCGTTCGACGGCATCAATCGCTTCTACGTCGATCAGGGCCTGCGAGGACCTGATTCCCATCCTTGCCTACCCCATGTCTGCATTGGACTGGATCGTCACAGCCTCGGCACGCGATCTCGCAGGCCGCCTCGAGCAGAAGTCGCACGAGGCGGAGAGCTTGCGGCGAACGCTCGACGCCGTCTACGAGTCGCGAACCTGGCGCGCCGGCCGGGCCCTCGCGGCCGCGACGCGTCCGCTCCGGACAATGCGCGAACATCTCCCGAGGCTCGGAGCGCGGGGACGAGCGTCGTCACGGCGATCCCAAGGGGGCCCGTGTGATCCCCATCGCCACGTGTCGGCTCTGCGGGGGATCGGATCTGGTGACCGTCCTCGACCTCGGCGAGCAGGTGCTAACGGGCGTGTTTCCAGCGACCTCGAGGAGGACGTGCAGCAGGGGCCTGCTCGAGCTCCTGTGGTGCTCGGCGTGCACGCTCCTCCAGTTGGCGCACAGCTACGAGCCCACCGAGATGTACGGCGACCGGTACGGGTACCGGTCGGCACTGAACCGCTCGATGCGCGTCCACCTCTCACGCAAGGCAAGGAGGTTGGAAGCACTGGTCGGGCTCGGCCCGGGTGACGTCGTGCTGGATATCGGCAGCAACGACGGTACCCTGCTCAGGGCGTACACGACCACCTCGCTTCGCCGCGTGGGAATCGACCCGACCGCCGCGAGATTCGCGGAGTACTACCCGCCGGATGCCCGAATCATCCCCACCTTCTTCTCCGCGGCGACGTTCCACGAGGCAAGTGACATGCCCGCGCGGATCATCACGTCGATCGCTATGTACTACGACCTCGAGGATCCGGTCGCCTTCGCCCGAGACGTGGCTGAATGCCTCGACCCCGACGGCGTCTGGCACTTCGAGCAGTCGTACATGCCTTCGATGCTTCGCTCGACGGCGTACGACACCGTGTGTCACGAGCACATCGAGTACTACTCCCTCGCGACGATTCGCCAGATCCTCGCCAGGGCCGACCTCGAGCTCGTCGACGTTCGCTTCAACCGGGTCAACGGCGGAAGCTTCGCCGTCACCGCGGCTCGGGCCGGCTCGAAGATCGCGCGGAGCCGTGTCCTTGATCGACTGGTTCGTCGCGCAGGAGCAGCGCATGGCGCTCGACACGCCCGGCCCGTTCAGGCGGTTCGAGGAGCGGGTCTTCCGCCATCGCGCCGACCTGACGCAGCTCATCACGTCGCTCCACCGGGACGGGGCCTCGATCATGGGCTTCGGCGCCTCGACGAAGGGCAACGTGCTTCTCCAGTTCTGCGGGTTCAACCCTGGCCACATCGAGGCGATCGCCGAGGTCAACGAGGATAAGTTCGGGCACGTCACGCCCGGAACCGGCATTCCCATCGTCCCGGAAGCGGAGATGAGGGCCCGCAGGCCGGACTACCTGCTCGTCTTCCCGTGGCATTTCCGCGATGGCGTGATCGACGGGAGACCGAGTACCTCGAGAGCGGCGGCCGCCTGATCTTTCCCCTGCCGGAGATCGAGATCGTAGGCGCGTAGCTCAGCTGAGCGCAAACCGCGTGGGCGCGTCGAGGTCGGCGAGCGAGCCGGTGTACTCGTAGCTCCGCTCGGTCAGCGAGGCGAGCGAGGCCGGTGAGGAGTACGTCGCGGTCGCGAGCACGCGCGGCTTCGTCGTCGAGAACCCGCCGCGGTGGAAGCCCGCCGTGTTGCAGAAGAGGAGCGTGCCCGCCGGGCCCGTGAACGTCTGCACCGCCGTCGCGGGGACGCGGGACTCGAGCTCCTCCTCCGTCGGGTAGTGCTGGCCGAGCGGCTGCCAGCCCCACGCGTCTGCGTACGGGCCGCCGGGCTGGCTGCCGGCGACGTACTGGAACGGGCCCATGCTCTCGTCGACGTCGACGAGGTAGAGGAAGACCTTCAGCAGGTGCTTGTCGTTGTAGTCGCGGTGCCAGCGCTGCGACGAGATGCGCTCGGCCGCCGCCGGCTGCGGCACCGAGTACCAGACGTCGACGTACTCGAGCTTCGACCACATCTCGAGGTACGCGTTCGCGATGTCGAGGAGACGCTGCGAGGACACGGCCCTGAACCACGGATCCGCGGGCCCGAGCTCCACGCCGTAGCTCTGCAGTCGCACGACGAACTCCTTGCCCGGCCGAACCCGGACGTGCTCGCCGCCCGCGGCGAGATCGGCCTCCGTCGAGGCGACGAAGCCGTTGCGCTGCTCCTCGATCTCACCCCACAGCCCGGCGTCGGAGAAGACGTCCTGGAAGGACCGGACGGAGTACCCCTGCTCGCGGACGTCGGCCAGGACGCTCTGCTGGAGATCGTCCAGCTGCGGCGGCGCCTCGCCGAAGTGCCCTCGGCTTGCGCGGTTCGAGAGGAGGTGGTCGTGCAGCTCGTAGGTCGCGCGGATCCCCTGGCGCTCGATTGCCTTCGCCACGCGGTCGGCGCGGTGAGTGAAGACACGATTCATGCGGCTGGAGAGCTTCGTTCGCTGCCTGTGCATAGTCCTCTCGGGTGACCGGGCCGGGAGTCGCCTACCTTACCGGCGTCGACCCGTGACCTCCGTCTTCTACCTCTTCAGGAACGCGCCCCAACGGCGGGCGGCGCTCGCCACGACGCCCGGATCGGCCGAGCGCTACCTCCTGTTCGGCCTCGACCAGGTGGCGGAGCGCGGCTGGGCGACCAGCCACAACCTCACCGCTGCCGAGCGTCCTCCTGCCTGGGCGCGCGGAGCCGGCGCTGCATTGAAGTCCGTGCTCGAGCGCGCGGGTGGCTACGGCGGCGATTTCGCCACTGTTCTCGCCTCGCTTCGCCGCGCCAACCGCGCTGACGTGATCTTTTCGACGGTTGACACGGTCGGGATCCCGCTCATGCTCATGAACCGGGCCGAGTGGGTGCGGCCGCCGCTCGTCTACGTCGCGGTCGGGCTTCCGGAGCGCCTCGCACGGTTGCGTTCGGAGCGCATGCAACGCCTCTATGCGCGCTCGCTCGGTGCGTCGGCGGCTGTGCTCGCGTACAGCGAGTTCGAGGTCGAGGAGCTGCGTCGGTGGCTGGCGGCGTACGGCGCGGTGACCAGGGTCGAGTTCGTACCGTTCGGCGTCGACGAGCAGGCCTTCGTGCCATCCGACGTCCCGCCGTCGGTGGACGTCGTCTCCATCGGCGCCGACCCGCATCGCGACTTCGAGCTCCTCCTCACGGTTGCGAGAGAGATGCCCGACCGCTCGTTTCGCGTCGTCACGACGGAGGACCGCGCGCGCCGCCTCGGGAAGGTCCCGTCGAATGTCGAACTCGAGTGGGACCTGCCGTTCGAGGCGACGCGCCGCCGCCTCGAGGAGGCGCGGATCGTTGCGCTCCCCGTCCGTGACAACAGCTACTCGGGCGCCACGACGGTGCTGCTCCAGGCAATGGCGTCTGCGAAGCCGGTCGTGGTCTCGAGGACGAAGGCCGTCGCGAGCGGCTACGGCCTCATCGACGGCGAGAACTGCCGGCTCGTCGAGCCGGCTGACGCAGCGGCCTTCCGGCGCGCGCTCGGCGAGGTCCTGTGCGACGAGCAGCTTGCGCGCGCTCTCGGTGCGACGGCACGGCGCACGGTCGAGCGCCAGCTCACGTGGGGGCGCTACGTCGGGCGCGTCGAGGCGCTGCTCGAGGCGGCTGCCGACTCTCCCCTCGTTCGCCCGCCGAAGCGCTATCGTCGGCGCGCGTGAGAGCTCGGTGGATCGGCGCGGTCGCGTTCGCGCTGCTCTTCGGATTCGCTCTGGTGCTCGTCCGCGGCAAGCCTGTGCTCGCGAGCGACCAGGGCGTCTATCTCAGCGTGGCGGCTCGGATTCTGGACGGCGATCACCTCTACGCCCAGACGATCGAGAACAAGGATCCCCTCTTCTTCTACACGTACGCCGCCGCCTTGTGGATCGGCGGCTGGCGCGGGCCGTTTCTGCTCGACGGTCTCTGGTTCGCTCTCGCGGCCATGGGGTTTGCGCTGTTCATGCGCGAGTTGCGTGTTCCGCGGTCCGCCACTGTTGCGAGCTTCTTCGTCTACCCGCTCGCTCTCTCGAGCGGCTGGTACCTCGCCGGCGAGTCGATGCTGGGCGCGCTCGCCGTTGCCCCGTTCGCGCCGTGGCTCTGGCTCCGAGGGCGATACGCGGCGTCCGGAGTGGTACTCGCCGTCGTGCTGCTCCTCAAGCTCAATCTCGTCGGCGTCGCGGCTGCCCCGATCGCGGCGATGGCGATCCTCGGCGATCCGGCAGGTCGTCGCATGCGCGCTCTCGCCGGCGTCGTCGCCGGGCTCGTAGTGAGCCTGGCTGCCGTGGCGCTGGTGATGGGTCTCCGGGGCGAGTTGCGTCCCTATCTCGAGCTCGTCAACTACAACGTCTACTACTCGAGCGCGCTACTCCCGTCGGAAGGGTTCTTCCCTCGCGCTCGAGACCACCTCGATGTCGTCGTCACGTACTTCGACACGGGGCGTTGGCAGATACCGGCCGTCGTACTCGTGCTTGCCGCCGCTTGCGTCGCCGCCCTCTACGTCGCGCGGTCGGCCGGCGGAACTCGTGTCCGTCTCCTTGCGCCGAGTGCAGCCCTGACCACTATCGCCGCTCTGGCGGCGCTGGCGCTGACTGCCTACTGGTTCCACCACGTCCAGGCCCTCGCGTACCCGGCGGCTCTCATCGCGGCGATCTTGTTGTCGGCGGTCGCGATCCGGTGGGGGCCGAGAGCGGGCACGATCGCCGCGGCGGCGTGTGTGCTGTTCGTGCTCTGGACGTCGCTCCACAGTAGCGACCGTCAGGGAATGTCGACTGCGTGGACGGCCACGGGAGGCAGCGCCAGCTCGGCTGCGCTCGAGCAGGCTCGGAAGCGGTACTTCCCGGACTCGACCCGAGTGACCTACATGGCGTTCGGCGGGAACAGCGAGAACGCACATGCCGTCTTCATCTCGAAGCGCTTCGACCTCGTGTGCCGGTGGTTCCACCTGTATCCCTACAGCCCCGACGACCAACTCGACGAGACGACCGACTGCTCGCGACGCGAAGATCCCATGCTGATCCTCGTGACGCTGGGGTTCTGGGACTCCCGGACGGGAGCGTCGTGGCGGGGGTTCGTCTCGAACGCGCGGCAACTGCTCCACTCCAGGTACGAGCTCGTCGTGACCAAACATCCGGGCTTCGAGGTTTGGAAGCGGAAGGATGCCTAGTCCACGCAGCATCGACGACGTCGGACTTCGCGTTGTTCCGCGGTCCGTGCGCCGAGTGGGCGGAAGGCTCTTGAGGCGTACACGCGCCGAGCTCGACTGGCATCGGTCACGTTCCGGACACGCCGACGTGGCCCTCTTCCACGAGTTCGCGCCGGCGCCTTCGGGCGGCGGCCATCAGTTCCTCCGCGCCCTGACACACGAGCTCGACGGCCGTGGTCTGGCGGTCGAGCTCAACCGCATCTCCGGCCGAACGCCGGCTTGCCTCTTCAACTCGTTCAACTTCGACTTCGAGCGGCTGCGTCGCTTCTCCGCCCGGGGGGCGCGGATGGTGCACCGCGTCGACGGCCCGATCGGCGCGTACCGGGGCTTCGACGACGGCACCGACGAGCGCATCGCCCGGATCAACGCCGAGCTGGCCTCAGCGACGATCCTGCAGTCCCGGTTCTCGCTCGAGAAGCACCGCGAGCTCGGAATCGAGCTGCGCGATCCGGTGGTCGTCCCGAACGCCGTCGACGCGACGATCTTCCACCCACCCACGGTCCGGGAACCGTTCGACGGGAGGCGGATGCGGGTCGTCGCCGTCAGCTGGTCCGACAACCCCCGGAAGGGTGCAGAGGCGCTCCGTGCATTGGGCGGGACGGCCGACCCGAAGCGGTTCGAGCTGACGTTCGTCGGTCGCTCGCCGGGAGATCTCACGGGCTGGAAGATCGTCGCCCCCTTGACCTCGGAGGCGCTCGCGGAACTCCTCCGAGGCCAGGACGTGTACGTCGCCCCGAGCCGCGACGATCCGTGCTCGAACGCGCTCCTGGAAGCCCTCGCCTGCGGCCTCCCCGCGGCGTATCGCGATAGCGGTGGCCACCCGGAGCTCGTCGGCGAAGGAGGCCTCCCGTTTCGCGCCGACGAGGAGCTCGGCGAGGTCCTCGAGCGGCTCGTCGCCGATCTCGACGGGCGGCGGGCGGCGATCTCGACCCGTCCGATCGCGTGGGTCGCCGACCGGTACCTCGAGATCCTCGGCCTCGACGTCGACACCTAGAATCCCGCGACCGTGGAGAACTACCTGCGACGAGGGGTTCGCGGCGCCCGCTACCGGGTCGGCAAGCGCCTCGACCGCGCGGCTGTGTTCCGCGCACACGACGTCCTCTACCTGTCGGATGCGTGGACCGAGGCGACGTGGCTCGGGGCCCAGGCGCTCAAGAACCCGCTCGACCTCTGGGTGTATCAGGAGATCATGGTCGAGACGCGACCCGAGCTGATCGTCGAGACCGGGACGTATCGCGGCGGGAGCGCATTCTTCCTCGCGTCGATCTGCGACCTGCTCGGAGCCGGCGAGATCGTCTCGATCGACATCGAGCCGGTGCGCGACGACTACCCCGCGCACCCGCGGATCACGTACCTCGGCGGCCGGTCGTCGACGGATCCCGACGTTCGTCGCGACGATCCGCGAGCGGGCCGAGGGGAAGCGGACGCTCGTCGTCCTCGACTCGGATCACTCGCAGGCGCACGTCGAGGCCGAGCTCGCGGAGTACGCGTCCCTCGTCCCCGTCGGCGGGTACGTGATCGTCGAGGACTCGAACATCGGGCAGATCCGCAAAGACCTGCTTCCCGGACCGCTGGAGGCAATCGAGGTCTTCCTCGGACGGACGGACCGGTTCGAGATCGACCGCCGCCGCGAGAAGTTCCTGATCACGTTCAACCCGAGCGGCTACCTCCGCCGCGTGCGCTAGGCGCAGGCATTTCGTCTGAGCTGCGCGTTCGACGCTGCGCCGACGACGCGCACGGGGCCGCCGACGTGCCAGAGCACGAGCCCTGCGGCTGTTCCCTCGGCGACGCGCCGGCCTGCGAGGCGGATCCCCGGCTGTGTGAAGACGTAGTCGGCGACGAGCGGGTTGCCCGGGGATGTCTGGAGCTCGCCGGAGCGCGCCACGTCGACTCGTTCGATCGGGAGGCCGTCCGGCACCGAGCCGCGGACGTAGGCGGCGCGGTCGACGGTCGCGTTGAAGAACTCGGTCAGGTAGAGCGCATGCCGCTCCAGGGCGGATCCGCAGGGCGTATCCGCGTAGAGCTTCGTCACAGTGGCGTCCTTCGCGACGCGCTCGTCGATCCAGGCGCGCTGGAAGCCGCCCGCGAAGACGAGGTCCTCGGGCGCCCCGACCATGCGCTCCCACGCGAAGTACGACATGCCGGCGAAGGTGGCGGCCACCGCCACGGGCAGCGCGACCCGGGCGATGCGACGCGGCAGGAGGAGCGTCGCGGCGATCAGGCCGAGGACGAAGATGCCGAGGGCGAGGCGGCCCGACGCCGGCCCCGGCCCCGCGAGCTCCGCCTCGATTCGCTCCCACAGCGCGCCGGGGACGGTATCGATGCCCGCCTCGTTCGCGAGCTGCCCGAAGGGCAGGATCAATGCGAACGACAACGCTGCGACGGCTCCGATCGCGGTCGCGAGGAGCGGGCGCGGCAGGCCGGAGTCGAGCCAGACGACGAGCCCGATGAGCCAGAGCGGGAGGAGGTAGAACCCGTAACGGTCGTGGAGCCGGTCGAAGCCGAATGGGCTGCTCGCGAACGCTGCGACGACGAGGAGTCCGAAGACATTGGCGCCGGCGAACAGCGCCACGAAGGCGGCCGCCGGGCGGGATCCCGTTCTCCCGGCTCGCGCGAGCGTCCAGAGCACGATCGGCGCGACCGCG
>CAVOSU010000005.1:0-266909 GCA_963698935.1 uncultured Actinomycetes bacterium | reverse complement strand
CTCGTCGGTCTCCACTGCGCCGTCGAGGACGTCCTGGACGAGCCCGTCGAGACGAGCGATCGCATCGAGGTCGACGACCGCGGGTCTGACCCGCAGCGTGTAGCTCCGCTGATGGGGACGGCCCTACAGAGACCTCGACGACCGTCGGCGTGGCGAAGATCTCGGCCCCGGCCAGGCCCAGCGAGCTCGCGAGCGCCAGGACGCGCTCCTCGTGGTCGGCAGTCGGATACCCCGCGTCGTGTCCGGTACGCGCGAACCGGAGGAGGAGCTCTGCTCTCCGCGCCCGCCCCGGGCGCCCTCCGACGTCCTCCGCGTCGTCCTCCCGCACTAGACCGGGCTAGACGGTGCGACCGGCGTCTCGTCGGCGGAGGCCAGCGGCCCGCGTGCGTGCTTCCAAACCGCGTCGAGGACGATCGCCAGGAGTCCGATCACGATGATCGCGGTAAACGTTTCCGGCGCGTTACGGAACGTGTCGACCACGAAGAAGCCGAGCACGACCAGCGTAACGCCGATTCCGACCATGATCAGCCACGCCTTCGCGCCCGTTTCTCCACGCAACCGGTAGCCGGCTGCTCCGACTAGGACGAAGATCTCATCAGCGAGCAGGCGCTGCCGACAGATGCGATCGCCGACAGATCGACCGTGTTCGCGACGACGAGCACGACGGCGGCGCTGATCAGCACGCCGCTCTTCGCGCCGATCCGCGATCCGCGTCCAAAGAACGGAGGGAACTGGCCGACGTGGGCAAGCATCCCCGTGAGGCCCGCCGATGCGTACAACGTTGCGACGACGGACCCGGCCATGCCGACCATGGCGGCGATGGCGATCATCGTGAATCCGGCATCGCCGAGCGCGGGCCTCCCGGCCTCGGCGATTGCTGTGGGGCCGTACTGCACGACCTCGTCGACGGTCAACGTGCCGAACACGCTGATCGCGACCAGCACGTACACGATCGTCGTGACCCCGAGTGCACGATTCATCGCCTTGGGCAAGTCCCTGGCGGGATCGCGCATGTCTCCGGCAGCGAAGGTGATGACGCTGAATCCGAGATACGCGAAGAACGTCAGCGCGACGCTGGCGACGATGTCCGAAACAGGCGGATAGTCGCTGAACGAAAGCTTGTCGAGATCGATGGCCGGGAGCGTGACGGCGACGAACACCGCGAGGATCCCGACCATGACGACCACGATGAGGGTCTGCGCCTTCGCGACCAACTGGGGTCCGACGACGACGACGAGAGCCATCGCGACGACGATGGCCGACGTGAAGACGTTGTCCCACCAGTCGGCGCCGCCGTCGCTCACGAACAGCGACACCGCGTAGTCGCCGAACGAGACGGCGCACATCGAGCAGACGATCAGGACGGCAGACATGTACCCGAGCCAGGCGGCGATTCCGAGCAGCCGCCCGTTTCCGAACCCCTGGAGCAGGTACTCGAAAAGGCCGCCCGACGACGGATACCGGACGCCGAGCTTCACGACGTTGTAGCCGATCAGCACCGACACGATGCCCGCCAGCAGAAACGAGATCCACGTGGCAGCGCCGGCAACCGCCCCCGCCTCACCCAGCAGCGCGAAGATGCCGGCGCCGACCATCGCGCCGATACCGAGCAGGGCAGCGCCGCGAACAGTCATCGGCTACGGGGTCGTCGGCGCAGGCGTCGTGGGCGGGGCCGGCGTGTGGCCGCCGAAGAACAGCCAGACGATGGCGATGCCCGTGAGCGCGGTGACGACCCAGCAGATCTGGAGCGGCAGCTGGAAGGAGTGGTCGACGACCCGTTTGCCGAGGTTCGTCGTGCCGGTCTCGTCCGCCTCGGCGGCGGCGATCTGCGTTCCGTTGGCGGGCAGCAAGAGCACGCCGACGACGGCGGTCCACATGGCGATCATGTAGCCGGCGCCGATCCCGAGCGCGAGGCCGAGCGGGACCATGGTGCGCGTCGCCGCCGATTGGCTCGTCGTCAATCCCGCGACGAGGAAAATCGCGACGGCGATCATGAACGGCCAGTTCTCGGCGAGGCTGCCGAGCGCCTGGACGATCGCGTCCTCGTTGTTCGCGATGAACGTGTCCGCCATCCAGGCGATGCCGAAGAGCGCGATCATCGCGACCATCCCGGAGCGGAAGATCGGGGTGCCCGGGATTTCACCCGCGTTCACGTGGGCGAGCACGAGGATCAGCGCGGCCGCGGTCAGCATGATCATCTGGATCAACGGGGTGACGGACATCGGCTCGACGCCGCCGCCTTCTGCGGCGACCGTCGGCCGGATCCCCTCGACGAAGCCGAACACGCAGATCGTCAGCACGCCGGCCAGGAAGATCGCCACGCTCCGTTTCGCGTACGGCAGGAGGGTGATCTCCTCCGAGGGCGCCGGCGGATGGATCTCGCCGGCTGCCAGCCGGCGCTGGTACTCGGGATCGTCGTCGAGGTCCTTGCCCCGCGTGCTCATCAGGAGCGACATCACGAAGATCCCGGCGAGACTTGCGGGGATCGTGATCAGCAGCACGTCGATGAGGTCGTAGTGGTAGATCTCGACAAGGGGGAGGAGCGTCGCCATCGCCGCGGCGACGGGGCTGGATGTGATCCCGAGCGCGTTGGCCACTGTCGAGCTCGCGAGGGGGCGCTCCGGACGGATCTTGTTCGCGTAAGCGACCTCGTTGATCACGGGGATGATCGAGAAGAACGTGTTGCTCGTCCCGGTCAGGATCGTGAGGAGGTACGACACGTACGGCGCGACGAAGTTCAGGGCCTTGGGCCTCGCGCGGAGCGCCTTGCTGGCGACGACGACCATGTAGTCGACACCGCCCGCCGCCTGCATCGCTGCGGCCGCCGAGACGACGGCGATGATGATCAGCATCGCGCTGAACGGCGGCTCGCCCGGGTCGAGCCCGAAGACGAAGACGAGGATCAGGGTGCCGACGCCGCCCCAGAGCCCGAGCCCGATCCCGCCGGAACGGACGCCGAGCGCGATGAACCCCACGACGACGAGCCCCTGGACGGCGACCAGGATCCAGTCCATCGTGCTCATCAGACGTCCTCTTCCTTCTTCCGCAGCTCCTGGCAGGTGCTCGAGTCACGCAGCGCAGCCGCGAGCGCGGGGTCGGACGCCGCGACGTCCGCGAACGTCTTCACGCCCGACGCGAGTGTCGTGCCGAGGGCGCCCGCCGCGGTGGTGAGCTGCTGGATCGCGTCCTCGAGGGTGTCGGCCTCCTCGTCCAGCGAGTCCTGCGCCTGCTCGAGCTCGTCCTTCGACGAGCCCGCCCAGTCGGAAATCTGCTGCGCGGCCTGCTGCCCCTGCGGCGTGTCGGGAGCGCCGGCGTTGTCGATCCCCTCGACGAGCGTGTCGGTCGCCTGGACGGCGACCTCCAGCCCGGCGCGGACGAAGCCCCTGCGGGTCTGCGGCGTCTCCGACTGCGGTTCGTCGACGCCTGCGTCGCCGAACGCCGCAGGCGTGCGGATGTCCTCGATGACCGCCTCGAACTCGCCCCGCCAGACGCCGACCGCGCCGCACACGCTCTGCGCCCACTCGCCGGCCGGGACGGTCTCGTCGCTCTTGTCGCGCCCACCGATCGCCGCAGCGACGACGATCACGGCGATCACTCCCACTCCGGCGAGGATCCAGGCAAGCGGGCCGCGTCGCATGTCTTTCACGTCGTCTCCGCCGAAGACTCGTCGAGGAAGGCCACGAGGAGCTGCCAGAACCGTTCGACCGTGGGGATGCTCACCCGCTCGTCGGGGGAATGGGGGAACTCGATCTGCGGGCCGAAGGAGAGCATGTCGAGCCCGTGCACCTTACTGCCGATGACGGCTGTTTCCAACCCTGCGTGGACGGCGGTGACGATCGGCGCCACGCCGAACTGCCGCTCGTAGACCGTCTTCGCCGCCGCCAGGGCCGGCGAGTCGAGGTTCGGGCGCCAGCCGCCGTAGTTGACCTTGATCTCGAGCTCTCCGCCCGTACGGCGGGCGACGGCGTCGAGGGTCGCGATCACCTCGGGCAGGGCGGAGTCGTTGGACGAGCGGGAAAGGCTGTGCAGGGTGAGCCGATCGCCGTCGGTCAGCGCCTCCCCGAGCGATGTCGACGTCTCCACGAGGTCGTCAAAATCCGGGCTCATCGCGAGCGGGCCGGTCGGCACGAGCGCGACCGCGTCGAGCAGGCGCGCGGTCGCCTCCGTGTTCCATGGATCTGCCATCGCGTCGGCGGTATCGACGCCGATCGAGACGCCCGGGTCCGTCGTCGAGAACGCGTCGCGGATCGTGTCGGCTGCAGCGGCGAGCGCGTTGCGGAACCGATCCTCGTCGACGGCTGCGACGGAGCAGACGGCGACCGCGTCGCGGGGAATCGCGTTCCGGCTCTTGCCGCCCGCGAAGGAGACGAGCCGGAACGCGACGGTCTCCGATGCCTCTCGCAGGGCGCGTCCGAGCACCTTCACGGCATTCGACCGCCCGAGCGCGATGCCCATGCCCGAGTGACCGCCCTGGCCGCCGCTCACCGTGACGGACAGCGTCACGGCGCCTTCGTCGGCCGGCCCGCGCGGCGCGTCGATGCGAATCCACGTGTCGGTGCTTCCCGCGCAGCCGACCGTCAGCTTGCCGTCCTCCTCGCTGTCGAGGTTGACGAGGATCGAGCCACGGACGAGGCCGGGGTCGAGCGCGTTCGCCCCTTCCAGGCCCACCTCCTCCGCGACGGTCATGAGGAGCTCGAGCGGCCCGTGGGCGATGGACTCGTCCTCGACGAGCGCCATCATCGCGGCGATCGCGACCCCGTCGTCCGCGCCGAGGGTCGTCCCGTCCGCGGTCAGCCACTCACCGTCGCGGACGAGCACGATCCGGCCCTCGGCGGGGTCGTTCGGGCTCGACGGGTCACGCTCGCACACCATGTCGAGGTGCCCCTGGAGCGTGACGGTGGGCGCGCCCTCGCGGCCCTGCGTCGCAGGGACGTGGATCACGAGGTTCCGACCCTCGTCCTGGCGAAGCTCGAACCCGTGCTGCCCCGCCCACTGACGGACGTGGTCGATCACGGGCTCCTCGTGGCGCGACGGCCGAGCGATGCGCGTCAGCGCCTCGAAGTGCCCCCAGAAGGCGCGGGGCTCGAGCCCGGCCAGGACGGACGTCTCGGTGGCCATGTGAGGCTCCTCGGGTTCCTCGACCGTCAGATGCCGAGGATCTGCTTCTTCTTCGCCTCGAACTCCTCCTCGCTGAGGATCCCCTGGTTCTTCAGCTGCGCGAGCTTCTCGAGCTCGGCGGCGTAGTCGGGCTCGGCGGGTGCGGCAGGCGCGGCCTGTTGCGCAGCCGCCTGCTGCGCGGCCATCTGCTGGTCGTAGGCGGCCTGGTCCTGCGCCGCGTACTTCTGATCCTGGCGGTGCCGCACTGCACCTGCCGTGCCGGCCACGACCGCCGTCGTGGCGGCGGCGCGAACGAGACCCGGTCCTCTGCGTCCGAACATTCGGCTGTCTCCTCCTAGGCGTTGGCTTGTTCGAGGGCCCACTCACGGGCCGCCTGCACAATCTCGTGCGGGATCCGTTCGAAGGCGACGAGCACGCCGCCAGCGTCCCGCATCGACTGGGTCACACGGCGCGCCCAGACGTTCTCCCAGACGATCAGCGCGGCCGAGCTGTCGGGCTCGAGCGCGTCCGCGGTCGACGTGAGGTCGTCCTCGTTGAGCAGGCCGCCGACCTCGATCCCTGCGGAATCGAGGCTTGCCTGCACGTCCGGGTCGAGCTCGGTGAGCTCGAGCGCGACAACATCGCCGTCGGGATTCTTCCCGACGAACGCGATGTCGATGATCCTGATCGTCTCGCTCTCGACGAGGTCGGAGAGCGCGGGGCCGATCTCGCCGCGGAAGCGGTTGCCCGGGAAGGCGATGACCGCGTAGTCGACAGGTCCGATCTCGTCCATCGTTCCTCCTAGGCCAGGGCCTTCTGCTTGATCGCGTCGAACTCGCTCTGGGTGATCGCGCCGCTGTCGAGGAGCGTCTTCGCCCGCTCGATCTCGGACGCCGCGCCGCCGCCGCCGCTTCCACCTGCGGTCTCGCGCACGTAGTCGTCGAACTGCGCCTTCTGTGCGCGCGCCCGCTCGAGGTTGCGCTCGGTCATGCCGTTGTTCTGCGTGATGAGGTACACGAACACGCCGAGGAACGGCAGGAGGATCGTGAAGATCAGCCACGCAGCCTTCATCCAGCCCGAGATGTCGTGCCGGCGGAAGATGTCCGCGAAGACCGTGAACAGGAGCCAGAACCACAGGATCCAGATGAAGAAGATGAGCATCGTCCACATCAGATCGAGGAACGGGTAGTCCGCTGCGAGCATTACGCCTCCTGGGTTTGCATGCAGGCGCAGGGGCTGCGCCGAAGACCCACGCTATACGCGTCGCGGCACCATAGACAAGGGCATTGCCCGGATCTCACCCCTTTTGAACGAGATCGAAGGCGAGTGCAGGCTCACAAGAGGGGGGAAAGGGCGGCGAACAGCGTTGCCCGCGCTTGCTCCTTCGCTCCCCTCAGCCGGCTGCCGTCACGGGAGACTTCCTCTGCGGGCACGCTGAACCGCTCGTCGAACTGCGCCGCCAGCGCACGTGAGCGCACGAGCACGTCGATCTCGAAGAACCGCTTGAGGCTCCACGCCTCGAGGTTGCACGTCCCGGCCAGCACCTCCTCGCCGTCCCGGACAAAGGCCTTCGCGTGGAGCATCGCCGGGTGCTCGAGGATCCGGACGCCTGCGTCGAGCAAGCGTCCGTGGTGGAACTGCTGCGCGGCCGCGCACGCCCAGTTGTTCGCGTCGGCGGGGACGAAGAGGCGCACGTGGACGCCTCGCTCCGCGGCGCGCTCGATGCGCCCGATCATTCGCCGGTCGGTGACGTACGGGTTGACGACGTCGAGGGTCTTCGTTGCCTCGTCGAGCAGCCGCGCGATCGCGTCGGTGATCGGTCGGAACGGCCCCGGCGCGTTGTGGAGAACGATCGCCGGGACGGCGTCCTCACCGGGCTCGGCCGCAGGGAACAGGGCGTCGAGGTCGTGGACGCGCCCCCCGAGCCAGAGGAGGCTCGCGACGAACACGAGCTGCAGCTGGCCCACGACAGGCCCTTCGAGCCGCACGAACAGGTCGTGGAACCTTCCGTCTTGGAAGTGATCCTCGATTCCCGCCCCGCCGACCCAGCCGACGTGACCGTCGACGACGACGACCTTGCGGTGGTCGATGTGCCCGACGGAGCCGAGGTTCCACCGGGTGGGGGCGCCGGCGCCGAGGGGGCCGTGCGGGGCGCGGACCTGCGTCGCCCGGACGACGCAGATCTCGGCGCCGGCGGCGGCGAGCTGCTCGTAGAGCGCGTGCGACGAGCGCTCGGGGTCGGAGCCCTGCCGGTCGACCACGATCCTGACTGGGACACCGGCGCGCGCCTTGTCGACCAGCGCCGCCGCGAAGGCGTCGCCGACGAGCCCCGGCCGGAAGCCGAACTGGTTGACGTGGACGGAGGACCTCGCCGAGGCGATGTCCTCGAGGATCCGTGGGTAGAAGGCGTCTCCGCCGACGAGCACCTCCGCGGCCGTGGCGCTGCTCTCCTCGAAGGCGAGCGCCAGGTCGGCGCGTTTCACGGGCCCGGCGAGCAGGCGCTCCGCGTGGAGACGGACGTCCGCGATCGGGATCCCGCCCTTCACGCGCCCGCCCCCGTGGTGTCTGCGGTGACGCCGGTCATCGGCGACACCCTACGCCGCCCGCTCACCACGGACGTGCGTCCGGGGCCGTCCGGCAGGGGGTTCATCCTCGTTCGTGATCGCCGCTCCGGCGCTCTCTCGACGAGGAAAGGTCATCCATGGAACGACGAAATCCCTGGCTCAGCTACGCGGCCGTGATGATGTTCATCGCCGCTGCCCTCTACGTCCTCTGGGCGGTCAACCTCTGGTCCGACAGCGCCTGGGTCTCCGACATCTCGAACGGCGTCCTCGGCAGCAAGGGCTGGCTCTGGGGCCTCTTCGACGCCGCGCTCGCGGTCGTCTATGTCATCGCCGGCAAGAGCCTCTTGGACGGCCGGAGCTTCGGCCGCTGGATCGCCCTGATCGGCGCGTCGATCGGCATCCTGCGCTGGTTCTACTGGATGGCCTTCGCGCCGTTTCTCTCGCTCACGATCCTCGCGATGCTGTTCCTCGTGATCTACGCCGTGCTCGTGACCTGGGGAGAGTCAGAGCCGGCGCGCTGAGCGACTCGCGGGCGGGCCGGTGCGTGGGCGCCGGCCCCGCTAGCGAGCGCCGCTTCGACGGCTCGTCGGGGCCCACGCACGACAGGCGCGCGTAGGCTCCCGAGATGTCGAATCGGGCCCCCATTCGCGTGTGTGTCGCAGGCGTCACCGGCTGGACCGGGAGCGCTGTCGCTGGGGCCGTGCGCGAGGCGGCCGACCTCGACCTCGTTGCGGGCGTGTCCCGATCGGATGCCGATAGCTACTCGTCCGTGGCACAAGCCCTGGAGGCGGTCGAGGCGGACGTCCTCGTCGACTACACGCACGCGGAGGCCGTGAAGGAGAACGTCTCGGCCGCGATCGACTGCGGCGTCAACGTCGTGGTCGGGTCGAGCGGGCTTTCGGCGGACGACTACGCGGAGATCGACGAAGCGGCGAGAGATCACGGCGTCGGCGTCGTCGCCGCGGGCAACTTCTCGATCACGGCCGCCGTCCTGCTCAAGGCAGCGGTCGATGCGGCACGTCATCTCGACGCCTGGGAGGTGATCGACTACGCGAGCGCCACCAAGCCGGACGCGCCGAGCGGGACGGCTCGCGAGCTCGCCGAGCGGCTCGCAGAGGTCCGCGCGCCTGCGCTCCCGGTACCGATCGACGACGTGCTGGGGCAACGTGAAGCGCGGGGAGCGTCCATCGCCGGCTCGCAGATCCACTCGCTGCGCCTCCCGAGCTTCGTCGTCTCGACGGAGGTCGTCTTCGCGGCGTCGGGGGAACGCCTGACCGTCCGCCACGATGCCGGCGAGACACCGGTCCCGTACGTCGCCGGCACGCTCCTCGCGATCCGCTCCGTCGGCGGCCGGACGGGCTTGACGCGCGGTCTCGACCGGCTCCTCGACTCCTAGTCGCACCGTTCGGCACGACGCCTCGCGCGGGATGACGCGGCCAGAGTGACGCCGGCTAGAACAGTCCCCGGGCGACGAGCACGAGCCCGAAGACCAGGACGCCGACCCACACCAAGTCACTCAGGAAGATCCCCCTCGTCTTCATGGGGTATCCATCGGCAATTGCGGCAAGAAGGATAAAGGGCCGGTCATCCCCCTGCCGTGTCTCAGAAGTGAGACCGGCCCCTCTGAGCTTGGTGATCCGTTGCCGATCCTGCAACCCTGGGCCGAGTGAGTCGGTGACGATCACGCCTGCGGTGCGGCGTCCGGGATGTCGCCGGGTCGGCGAACACCTGAAGGCCGAGCGTGCGAGCGGTCGTGACCATCTCGTCCGCGCCGCTGGACGCGCCGGCGACTCTGACGACTGCGTCGCAATGTGCGAGCGGCCGGCGTGCGAGCGGGTGGAAGATCGCTGAGGGCCTCGTCGCCTAGATGATCGAGGCGGAGACGACGAGCAGCCAGGTGATCGCGGCGGCGTAGTGCAGGCGCTCGATCAGTCCGAGCGCGACATGTCGGATCGGCGGGACCACGAGCGCGGTCCCGGTGGCGATTGCCGTGGCCGTCACGACCCATCCGAGCGGGCCGAGCACGGAGGGCTTGCCCGTCCAGTCGAGGTGTGACGCGGCGACTGCGATCGACGCGAAGGCCGTCCCGGCGAGAAGCATGTGGATGCGACCGGTCCGCGTGAGCGAGCGAAGGCTTTCGGGCTCACGATCGGTCATGAACCCTGCGACGAGGAGCCGGACGACGCCGTAGACGTAGAGCCAGCCGAGGGACTGCACGTCGGTTTCCTGCCCAAGCCCGACCGCGATGAGGACCGCCCCGACGCCCTGCAGGACGACCATCGTGCGGTAGCCCACGTGGTACGAGGTCCACCCGTAGTCGCTGACGGCGTAGCGGATCGGGTCGAGCCCGGTCGGCAGGAAGTGCAGCGTGATCAGGATGACGCCTGACATCGCCACGCAGATCAGGCCGACCAGCGCGGCGGTCATGCGGCATCCTATGCCGACTCGTGTTTCCGCGCGAGGGCCGTGGTGCTCAGAACGCGTTCGCGGCCGACTTCCACTCCCCGAGGCGTTGCGCGATCAACTTGGCCCGCTCTTCCTCGCTGCCGCTGTCCAGAACCTCGAGGTCCGAGGGGTCGGCTCGGAGGTAGATGCCGGCGGTTCGGGCATTCAGCGCGGGGTCGCGATCCGACCGTGTCGTGAAGTATCCGGTGGCGCGGTCGGCGGTCTCCATCCTGATCTCGCCGGTGCCTTCGAGCTGCGGGGCGTTCGGGTTCCGAGGGCGCTCGCCCTTCCAGAAGTAGAAGATGCCGGCCGGATCCCTGTGCTCCTTCGCGGCCTCGCTCCAGTAGCGGGCCGAGAGGGTGCCGTCTTCCTGCCAGGATCGGCCGTTCACGTCCAGGCCGCCGGCGCGCTCTCGCGAGATGCGCAGAAGGCTCACCGCCGACGGCTCGTCCTCGGTTCGCATGGTGAGCGAGAGCTGCCACCAGAGCCCCTCGACCGGGCCTCGGCGACCCTCGGTCTCGATGGCCTTGCGGAGCTTCTCGTTGATCGCGCGAACCTCCGCGGCGCCGCCGGCCGGGTCGTAGCGCACGGAGGTCAGCCCGAGCAGGTCGGTCGGAAGCTTCGAACCGTTCGCATGGAGGATGAACGTGCGCCGGATGCCGAGCGCGCCGCCGAACAGCCCGGCCTCGAACACCACGTTGTCGCGTGGAGACGCCTGGCCGGGCTCGGACGTAGCCGTCCTGGTCCAGTCGTCCTGTGCGAACACGAACGCGGCGAAATCGACCTCCTGGGAGAGCTCGACGAGGCGGTCGAGGGTGGACCGTCCCGGGTTGAACGTGGTCGTCCAGGGCTCGACGTCTGCCACGCCCGCGAGGCCGCGCGTGATTCCCTGGAGCAGCTTGGCCTGCTTGCCCGACGACCCGAGGAAGATACGCGGCTTGTTCACGCCCGGCTCACGTGCTCGGTCACGAGGGGACCAGCGTAACTGGACTCGCCCGGGTCCGATCGCGGCTGACCAGACGCGGGATCGAGGCGCCGGGGCCACATCGTGCCCGCGACCGGCTCGATCATCGATCTCGCCGCGGTCTCGGCCTCGCTTACGGCGTCTGTGAGATGCAGATGGGGACTAGCCCAGCGACGGACGAAGCCACGGACTCGCGGGACGCGGGACGGGGGTGCGCGCAACCCTCTCGACGGCGCGTGCGACGTGGTCTGTCGGGCACATCACGACCTCGGCGTTCGAGCCGTCGAGGTGAAGAACGATCACGGGTCCCCGGTCGGCGAGCACATGCGCGCGCGTGCCGATCTCGTGGATCAGGCCGCCCGCGCGTACCTCGGCTGAGAGATAGACCGTCTCACCCGGCGCAAACTGCTCGCCACTTCCCGCCATGCCTCTAGAGACGTCGAGGGCACGACTTCGGTTTCGGTCCCGAACGGTTTCCTTACCCGAGGGCCCAGAACCCGGCTCGGGACGTCCGCTGCGCTCACGGGCTGAGAGGGTACGACGATCGCGGAGCGTTTGCTCTTCCGCTACGACCAGCTGACTTCGCGCAGAAAAGGCCGAATCGTCTCGGCGAGTTCCTTGGGGTAGTCGTGGTAGGCGCCGTGCCTGCCCGGCGTCGTCGCCACGTCCGCGCCCAGTCGTCCGCTGAGTCGCCGCGTGACCTCAGCGAAGAAGTCGTGGCTGTCCTCGCTCACGACCAGCAGCACGGGGACGGCGATGGCGGCTAGCGCCCGATCGTCCGGCATGGACTGCTCATAGGTGCCAAGCTCCACGTCGAAGAGAGTGGTGGCGGTGGCACACAGCCGTTCGCGGAGCGCAGGGGGAAGCTGTGTCCACGCGTTTTCTCCGGCGATGTATCGCCAGAACCGCTCGACCGCCAGGTGAGGTCCGCCTTCGGCCATCGCCTGCTGGATGACTGTTTGTAGGGGTAAGCGCACAGCGCCGAAGTCGTCGAGGAGCGCATATACGGCTGGCTCGTGCAGAATGGCGCCTCGCGCGACCCCGGGATGGCGGGTCAGCATCCGGAGCGCGAAGTTCCCTCCGCTACTCGTACCAAAGACCGCCGCGGGACCGACCACCAACGAATCAACGAGCGCTGCCGCGTCATCGGCCTGCTCCTCCGGCGACGTGCTCGTCCACCCGGGGGGAGCCGGACTCCGGCCGTTCCCACGCCGGTCGTAAGTAATGACCGTGAATTCGTCGGCGAGAAGATCCGCAAGCGCGTCGAAATGACCTCCGTCGCCTGTCGACCCCATGATGAAGAGAACAGGCGGGCCGTTGCCACGGACCTCGTGGTACAGCTCGGCCCCGTTGATGCTGACCGTCGGCATCGCCTTGACCGTGCTCACGCGGACCGTTCGCGCCGCCGACGACACAGCTCGTCGACCCCGGCGAACGCGGCGCTCGGGGGCGGCACCGGGATCGACGGCCGGAACGAGCGGTCCCATCGCTGGGGCCAGCGACGTTCGAGTAGCCACGCGGCGGCCCGCCGGTCGCCCTCTGCGGCCCGCCCGATCGACGCGATGAGCGACGGCGCGATCGTGAGCGGGATTACCTCCGCCGTCGTTCCGTCGCGAGCTTGGACGAGCGCCCTATACGCCGACCGCGTCGACAGCCCGCGGCGCTCGGCGATCGCGGCCGCGGAGTAGCCGTCGCGACGTAGCTCGGCGGCCCGCTCGACGAGGTCGTCGGTCAGCAGACGGGGGCGTCCTGCTGGCATCCCTCGGTCATTCCGGCAGGCCACGCGACGGGCAAATCCTCGCGGCCACAGTCACTGCCGGGGGCTGCTCGACCTCCGAGGGGTGTACCGTGTCAGTTGTATCGCTCGTCTCGGACCGTGCCAAATCCAGGAGGATCCCGGGTAACACTCGCGATTCTGCTTGGTCAGTGGCTTCGGGCGAACCCGCTAGACGCCTCACGGGACATTCCCGGAGACTCGCCCAATCCACCTTCGCAACCCTCGACATCACGAGATCTGGTGCATAGTGCGCTACCTCAGTCGACGGTCGCTTGCAGGCCGCACCCGGTCGCCAGGCCCGGCATCCGGTTGACGGTGGTTACGATCGACGATTCCCAAACGGCGCGCGCAACTCGGAGGTGAGTACGGATGAACGACAGCCCGACGTGGAAGGTCGCGCACCTCGACGACATCGAGCGGCGTGGCAGAGACATTCCGGTGCGTGAGCACCTCGGAATCCACGCGTTCGGAACCAACGCCTACACGCGCGGCGAGGACGGCACGCTGATCAACGAGCACGACGAGACCGGGTCGGGCCAGGAGGAGCTGTACGTCGTGCTCGACGGGAAGGCGACCTTCGAGATCGAGGGCGAGACGTTCGACGCGCCCGCGGGAACACTGGTGTTCGTCGGGCCGGGGTCGCGGCGGAGGGCCACCGGAGACGGAACCGTCCTCGCTGTCGGCGCCACACCCGGCGAGGCGTACGAGGCGATCGACTGGGGTGAAGCCTGGCCGTTCCACAGAGAGTCCATGACGGCCTACAGCGAGCAACGGTACGCCGACGCGCGCGAAGCGGTCCGCGGCGGCCTCGAGCGCATGCCGGACCACGCGGGCCTGCACTACAACTACGCGTGCTTCGCAACGCGCGCGGGCGCCACCGGCGACGACACGTTCGCGCACCTCCGACGGTCCGTCGAGCTGCGTCCGCGGTTCCGCGAGGACGCGCGCCGAGACGACGACTTCGCCGCCGTACGCGACGACCCGCGGTTCGAGGAAGCCCTTCGCTAAGCGCGGCCCCCGACCAGGCCCCATCACGATCACGTCGGCGAGGGGGTGGGTGGGGTACCCTCGAGCGAGCCCGGCCTTGGTGCGCGCGCGTGCGTGCGAGAGGAAGTTGTGGGGTTACGCGACGCGGGCCACGCGACCAAGCTCCCGTGATCCTCACGTCGAGGGGGGTGGGTACCCGCCCTCGCGTGTGCGCGCGCGTGAGAGAAGTGGTGGGCGTTCGCCACGGCCGGACAGTCCTCAGGTTGCCGACTTAGCCCGTGTCGATTGCTTCGTAGTGGTCGCAGTAGACGTGCGCGAGCGTGTGCTCCTCCTCGGGCTCGACCACCGCGTCCCGCCAGTTCGGTCCGGCGAAGGCCCGCACGGCGTCGACGGACCTCCAATGCGTGACGACGACGAACTCCGGTTGCTCGGTCCAGCGACTCGTGCCGAAGGTCACCTGCGTGCAGCCTTCGGCCGCCCTCGCCATCGGTGCGCCCGTCTCGATCACGAAGCGCGCGAAGTCGTCCTCTTTCCCAGGGTGGATCTGAGCGCGAAAGACGCGAACGATCACGAGTCCCCTCCCGCCCGGCCGCGTCGTGTCGTCCAACCGTGAATCCGGCCGATAGCCGTCCGGGCGGCGATTGCGCCCGCCGCCGCGATCGCCGCGGCCGCCGGCGCAAGCTCGAGGACGCTCTCCTCGACCGGGAGCCCCATGACGTGGGCGACGATCATTGGAAGATCTCCGTCGTGCAGTCGCCGTTCTGCAGGCGCACCTCGTGTGCGCGCGCGGGACCGTCCGGGCGGTCTGAGAAGTCGACGAAGAAGTCGGGGTCTATCTCCATGCCCCCGTTCGGGTCGCAGTCGACCCGCAAGAGCCAGGAGCGCAGCTCTGGGTAAAACTGGTTGTCCCAGGTCGAGAGGAGCGAGTTGGTGACGTAGAGGCGCCGGCCGTCGTAGGAGAGCTGCAGCATTTGCGGCCCGCCGTGAAGCTCGCGGCCGGCGTCGCTCGGCTTGCCGAGCACGCCGCCTAGCCAGAGCTGGCCAGTCAGCTTCGGGTTAGCGGGATCGGACACGTCGTACTGGCGGAGGTCGCCGTGCAGCCAGTTGGCGAAATAGAGGAAGCGGTCGTCCATAGAGAGGACAAGGTCGCTGATCACGCCCGGCACCGGAAACGGCCAGCCTTCGAGCGGGACGCTGTCGACATCGATCACCGGCTCGGCCGCCCAGGCGCCGTTCGCCCGGTGGAAGTGCCACATCACACTCGAAAGTGCCGCTCCGACGAAGCCCTCCTCCGCCTCGGGATCGTGCTTCCAGCGCACCTCGAAGGGGAGAAGCCCGTTCTCACCCAGGTCGACGGTCTGCTCCAGCCTCCGGTCGGCAAGGTTCCAGAAATGGAGGTGGTGCCCGTAGCGCCCCGCCTCGACGTCCGCGAGGTCGAAGCCCTTCTCGTAGGCGTTCGGCTCGCCGAACTCGCTCGAGACGAGCACGTTCCTGCGGGGCTGGTACCAGAAGTCGTAGTTGAAGGGCGGCGTCTCGCCCCCGTTCTCCCAGCGGCCCTTGACCTCGAACGTCTTCGCGTCGAGCACGGCGAAGCCGCCGGCGCCGTTGCCCTCGGCGTCGCCGAGCATGGAGACGACCACGTTGTCGCCGGGCATGCAGTGGACCGTGTGCGGCCTCGTGTAGCCGGTCTTCGCGACGAGCTCTTCGGGCTCGATCACCTTCTCGATCCGCGGCGCCCGCGGATTGTCGGCGACGTTCACGATGTGGATCCGCGAGGACCGGAAACCTGGCACGATCAGATGCGAACGGTCGGGACCGTGGCAGGCCGACGAGCAGCGGTTCCAGCCGAAGTGGTGCAGCTCGTCGCCGACGTTCGGCATCGGCGTCTCGTGCACGATCCGTCCCTCCTCGGCGTCCACGACGGCGAGAAAGTCGGGCGCCTCGACGCCCGTGCCTTCGTGGAGGCAGGCGAGGTAGAGGAACTCCTCCGGCGGCGCCTGCAGCGCCTCCTGAGGTGATCCGTAGAACGAGGCAGACTTGTCGTGCTGCGGGTGCATGGGTGTTCCTTTCACGTGGCGGCTGGCCCGCCGCGCGGGCGTGGCGACCGCGCTCGTCCTTTGGTTTCTTCGAGCAGCGGTGCGATCAGTGCCGCCGCCTGCGCGGCGCCATCCGCCTCGACGGGCCGGTAGTCGACCTCCTGACCGATCGTCTCGGCGATCGCCGCCGCGATCGTCTCCGGCGTCTCCTGCTCGAAATCCATGCGGCGGCCGGCGCCGTACCGGTCGAGCCGATTCCGGACATGGAGGTTCTGCTCGAAGTGGTGGCGAAGCGGGAAGTAGAGAAACGGGCGCCGGTTGGCGGTCAGCTCCATCGAAGTCGTCAGGCCGCCCTGGACGACGGCGAGGTCGCAGGCGGCAAGGTGGCGGTAGAGATCGTGAACGTAGGTGCGTAGCTCGAGCCCGTCGCGCGCCGGGAGGGTCTCCGGAGGGATCCGCGGTCCGGCGACGACGATCATCCGCAGCGCCGGCACACGCTGCTTCGCCTCGGGGAAGGCAGCGATCACGCGCCGCAGCAGGTCGCCGCCGACTCCTGAGCCACCCACCGTGACGATGCACACCTGCTCGTCGTCGCGGTAGCCGAGCTCGTCCCGCAACGCCGCTCGATCTGCGAACTCGGCCGGATCGAACCCCGTGATGTAGCCCGAGAACGAGAAGTGCTCCTCGGTCCACTCCCGGATCCAGGGAAGGTGCGGCGCAAACCGCTCGGGGACGATGTCCTCGGGGTTGCCGACGAACACGGCCTGATCGCGCACACGCGGGTGGCGCGCGATGTGCTCGATCATCTCCTCGTTGTAGTCCCCTGTCAGGAACGCCTCGTGGTCGCCGCCGTCGGCCATCGGCAGCCAGCCGACGAAGTCGGTCAGCCAGACGTACGGCGTGCGCTTCTGCTCCGGGTTCTCGTGGAGGTAGTAGTCGAGCTCCCAGGCCTCGTCGCCGATCCAGAGGTCGTAGTGCTCGTCGCGGACGAGGTCGTGGAAGACCATGAAATTGGAGAGCAGGATCTCGTCCATCCTCCGGATCGCCTGGAAGCAGTGGAGGTCGTGCTCGGCCGATTCGCTCTCGATGTGCTGCGATTCGTTGGCAAGGAATGCGCTGGCCGGATGGATGCGCTCGCCGCGCGCTTCGAGCACGGCCGTCACCGGGTGCTGCGCGAGCCAGTCGATCTCGAGGTCGGGGTGGAGCTTGCGCAACTCGTCGGCGATCGCGGCGTCGCGCTGCGCGTGGCCGAGCCCGATCGGGGAGGAGATGTAGAGGGCGCGCGTGCGGCGTGACTTGCCCCGGACCCAGCTCCGCGGCGCCGGAGCCGGTGCGACGAACTCGCGCAGGAGCAGGTTGACCTTGACCGGGTCGCGAACGTGGGGGAAGTGGCCCGACCCCTCGAGGACGACGAGCTCGCCGCCGGCCAGTTCCGCGAGGCGCGCACCGGAGGCGAACGGCCGCACCGCGTCGTCGCTACCGTGGATCACGAGGACCGGGCAGTCGATCCCGGCGAGGAGCTTCCTCACACCTTCCTCGTCCTGGAGCCGTGGCGCCAGCTGGGTCGCGATCAGCGTCTCCGCGTCGGTCTCGAGCCCCCAGCCGACGCAGTCCTCGCGCGGCTTCGTCGAGTGCGGCTCGGTCAAGCACTGTGAGAAGAAGAACTCCAGGAAGTCCTCGTAGTGCTCGACCCAGTAGTGGCGGTTCCACTTGCCCCAGCCGACGTACTCGTCGCGCGGCTCGGCGAAGTCCTGAATCGCCTTCAGCCGCGGCGTGGCCGGCGGGAGCGGCAAGCCGGGCGCGATGAACAGCAGCCTGTCGACCCGCTCCGGGTGGCCGGCAGCGATGTGAAGCGACCGCTCCGCGCCCCGCGAGAGCGAGACCAGCACCGCGCGCTCGGTGCCGGTTGCGTCCATCACCGCGATCGCGTCGGCGGCGAACTCCTCCTCGCGGTAGGCGTCCGCCTCGGCGGGCCGGTCGGAGCGGCCGTTGCCGCGCCCATCGAAGGTAAGCACGCGGCAATGCCGGGCGAGGTAGGGAATCTGCATCTTCCAGTGACGCGAGTGCACGATCGACCACGTCGGCAGGAGAAAGACCGTCGGTTCACCCGAGCCGTACACCTCGTAGAAGAGCCGAACGCCGTTCCGCTCGACCCAGCCCGACTCGTCGGGATAGCAGGCCCGCGTCTGCTCATGCGCCGTCCGGGGCTCGACGCCGACCGTCATCACGTTCTCCGCTCGAGCCAGGCGTCGATCCAGTCGAGCAGCTCGCGGTGCCCGGTCTCGGTCCCCGAGAGCCGCTCGAACATGATCCCCTCGTTGAACGTGAACACAAGCGTGACGAGGGCATCGAGCGGGAGGTCGAGCCCGAGTTGCTCGCGGACCGGAGCGAATGCCTCGGTGAGGACCGCGCGCCACTCGGCATGCACCGTTGCGAGCCGCTCCTGGAGCTCGGGGCGGTTCCAGGCAAGCGCCTGCAGCTCGAACCAGAGCTTCTGGTACGGACGATCTTCGTCGAGGTACGTCATCGCCGTTCGCCATTTCTCGAGAAACGGTGCGTCCGCCGCGTACAGCTCTCGCTGCCGCTCGATCAGCCGCTCGGTGAAGCGCTCGAGCACACGCACGAGCAGCTGCTCGACCGACCCGAAGTAGTAGTGGACGAGGCCGTGGTTCGCTCCCGCCGCCGCGGCCACCTGCCGCGTCGTGATCCCCGCCGCACCGACATCGACGAGCAGCCGCTCCGCCGCGTCCAGGAGCGCCTGCTCGGTGTCATGTCCCGGGCGTGTCACTATCTTAGGCATCCGTATAAGTCATTTGACCAAATTTCGGTGCTCCTGTCAAGTACTACTGCCCGATACGTGCGCAGTCGTCCGGTAGAGCGGCCAGCGCCGCGCACGACGAGGCCCCGACCCCATCAGGAGGTCGAGGGGGCTGAGTACCCGGTCAGTCCTCGCGCGCCCGCGCGTGCGCGCGGGAGCGCGGGAGAAAGTTAGGAGCTCGCTCCCGGCCCGGGCCACCGCGCCGGGAACGCTTTGATCCAGGGGATCCGCTAGGTGGGTTCTTTTCAATGGAGGACGCCCGCCGGTGGATCCACGGGGCGTCGCGTTGCCTCGGCCGTAGGCGTTTCGGCGCGGACGGCGTCGAGGGCGAGATGTGAATCGATCAGTGCGCGGGCTGGCGGACCCGAGTCATCCGCATCGCGAGAGAAAGGCCGAGCGCGAGCAGCACGCCGAAGCCGAATCCGATACCGATCTGCAGCCATTCGATGTCGCGAGGCGAGCTGCTCGCGGCGGTGGGAATCGCAATGCCCGACGGATCGAGCTGGAAGCGATCGTCGCGGACGGGATCCGGCAACACGGTTGTCGTCGCGTTGCTCTTCGCCGCGAAGGAACGCTCGCGCGCGTCGAGCATGCTGTACATGTCCTGCTGCCTCGCCGCGGCGATGCGATCGGCGAAGTCCGGCGAGACGTTGACGGTCGCCTGTCTTTGGTCGGCGCCCCAGGAGTCGCCGAAGGCAGGAACGGCGAACACGAGCGCGGCCGTGACGACGGCGATGAATGAGACCTTGGGGGTCATTGTTCCTTCTCCTTGTCCTCGACGTGACCTTCCTGGCCACCCGTCTCGAGGCTACGGAGCGACTGGATCGACCGAAACGGGCGAGTCCCCCGTGTTTGATGCCACGATCCCGTGTGATTGAACGGACGCGAGAGCTCGTGCCAGCTCCGTGCGGTGTCGAATTCCGAGCTTCCCGAAGATGCGTGACAGATGCCCTTCGACCGTCCGGTCGGAGAGGAAGAGCGCGGCCGCGACCTCGCGATTCGTCTTTCCCTGCACGACGAGGGCCGCGACGCGTTCCTCGGCCGGGGTGAGCGCCCCCGTCGTCGGCGCGCGCCCGCTGATTCGGCGAAGCTCACCGCGGGCACGCTCCGCCCAGAGTGCGGCGCCGATCTTCTCGAACACCGCGAGAGCCTGCTCCAGCGTTGCACGGGCCTCCCGTCGCCGTTTCACTCGACGCTGGGCGGCGCCGAGCGCGAGCAGCGTGCGACCCCGATCGAGGGGGATCTCGGCCCGGTCATGCCATGCGAGCGCCTCCCCGTAGACGACGAGTGCAGCTTCGAGCTCTCCATCCCCAGACGCGAGGAGCGCCCGGCAACGTCGGCAATTGGCGAGCGCAGAAGCGCGCTCGAGCCGACGAGCGTTGCCCTCGTACCAGTCGAGGATCTCGATTGCCTCGTCACTGCGTCCGAGCTCGATCAGGGCCTCGATCAGATCGACGGCGAAGCGAGTCGCGCCGGGCTCGGCGATGGCCTCCCTCCGAACAAAAGAGAGCGGCGGCTCGAGTTGCGCAACAGCTTCTTCCGGCGTGCCGAGGACGAGTCCGAGGTGGCCGAGGGCCTCCGCGGCGATGATGCGTCCGTAGTTGTCGCCGGGCGCTCCGAGCATGCGGCGGGCGGCATCTCTCGCCTCGTTGGGACGACCCAGCTGGGCGTGAACAAGGGCCTCGAGCGCGAGGTTGTGCCTGGCGAAGAGGGGCTGTCCCGACTGGTCGGCCGCCTCTTGCCCGGTTCGGGCACAATCGAGCGCGGCTTCGAGATTTCCGAGAAGGCGCTCGGCGTCGCCAAGTAGGAAGAGAAGCCACGGTGGAGCGTTTTCGTCGCCGAGGTCGTGTGCATGTCGCATCAGGTCGACTAGCGCTGCGCGTCCCCGTTCGTGCGAATCGACCCACTTCCAGTACTCGGCAAGAGCGACGAGTGGTTGGTCGATGATGCGCCGGTCCGCCGCGGAGTCCTGAAGTGCCGCAGTCCTGTCGGCCGTCGTCTCAGCGGAGGGTCGGCCCAGCAACGCTTCTGCCGAAAGCAGAGTTATGAGCACGTCCGCGGTAAGCGCCTCGTCGCCGATCTCCAGGGCGAGTGACAAGGCGACCTCGGAGTGCCGGAGCCCCTCGTCGAGTTGCTTGAACATCCAGAAGCTGCACGAGGCGAAGCCCTCATGGGCGACTGCGAGCGTCTCGCGATCGCCCTCCGCCTCCGCCACGACCTGGGCGAAGAGCTCGTTCGCCTCCTCGGGCGCCTCATAGAGGCGGATTCGCGCGAGGATCACGGTGGCTCGGGCCCGCTCCGGACCGGGTGCCAGCGGGGCGATTGCGTCACGCAGCTGTGCCTCGGCTCGCCGTGAGTCCCCTGACTCGAAGTGCAGGTATGCCGCATCCACAGCCCGTCGCAGCGCGTCGCCCCGGAGATCCGACGGGGTCAACTCGCTTGCCCGGTCGAGCAGCTGAGCGGCGGACCGTGGAGCTCCCCGGCGCCGCGCATGCTGTGCGGCGTCCTCGAGCGCGTCCGCCACCGCCTCGTCCGGCGCACCGATCGAAGCCGCCAATTGCGATGCGCGCGCTTCGGGATCGTCGAGGAGCTCTGCAAGCCGAGCGTGAATCTCGGCCCGTCGAGCCCGATCGGCCGTCTCGTACGCGCCCGCGGCGAGGAGCGGATGCGTAAAGCGGATCCGGCTCTTGTCGAGCTCGATGACCCGCGATTCGAGCGCGGGGCGAAGGCCCGCCTCACGATCGATTCCGGACGCTGCTTCCGTGACAGCGATCGTGGGATGTGCATGTGCGGCCGCCGCCAACAGGAAGTCCCGGCTTTGCGAAGGCAGCGCGCGCAGTCGTCCGTGGACGAGGTCGTGCAGGGATTCGGGGACGGGTAATGGTTGCCCGCGATCGACGGAGATACCGCTGCGCTGCAGGGTGCGAACGATCTCGAGGGCGTAGAACGGGTTGCCGCCGGACGCGTCACGCACGTCGTCGAGAACCGGTCTCGGCAGGACCAGGCCCAGGTGTGACTGCACGACGTGATGCAGAGCGCCCGCGTCGAGCGGGCCTACGTCGACGGTCATGACCCGGTCCGGGGGCAGCGCCCGTCGAAGCTCCGTCAGCAGGATGCTCTCGATTCCCGAACGGCGCGAGAGGAGCACGCCGACGCGCTCGGACCGCAGCCGCCGTCCCGCGTAGGCGAGGCCAGTGGCCGAGGCCGGGTCGAGCCACTGGACGTCGTCGACCGCAACGACGACAGGGAGCTCGTCGGCGAGGGCACGCAGCGCGTTCAAGAGCGCGAGACCTATCGCGTGCGGGTTCGGCGGCGGGCCTTCCTCGTCGCCGAGGACGAGCGCGCGCGACAGCGCTCGGTGCTGCGCGGCCGAGAGGGGAGCGAGCGCCTCCTCAAGCACGGGATCCAGGAGGTCGCCGATGCCGGAGAACGAAAGCGCTATCTCGCTTTCGGCCGGCCGGGCCGTGAGGACGCGGAATCCACGATCGGCCGCTTCCTCGAGGCCCGCTGCCCAGAGGGTTGACTTTCCTACGCCGGCGTCGCCTTCGAGCGCGAGCATGACGGCTCGCGCGGGGATGCTCGAGACGAAACCGCGAAGGGACGCAAGCTCGGCGTCCCGTCCCACGACGCCAGGGGACATGACCGATGATCGTAAGCCCGATGCCTGTTGGCGGAAAGTCTCGGCCTCGCAAGTCGAGGGAACCCTCGCTCGGGGCTACGTGAAAAAGGCGCCGAACGTGGTCTCCGGAACGGGCGCGCTGACCGGGAAGCTGAGGCGCGCTAACGAGCTGGATCGCCCTCGGAGCGTTTCAAGGCGGTGAGCCGTGCTTCGGAGCATTACGACACACCGAGGCTAGAAGGCGGATACTCACCTCGAGCCAAGATGGTCGTCTCGAGGCAGCGAAGGAGGTTCTTCATGTTCGCCCGAAATGCGGCTCGGGTCGCTTTGTTCGCTGTGGTCACGGCCGCCGCGACGGTGTCTGTGGCTGACGCAGCTGAGGGTCCGCCTCCGCCACCGAAGGCGGTGAACGGCCACGCGGTCACCGTTGTCGCCCGTGGCGTGCCGACGCCGACCACCTTTGCCTTCGGCGGCGGGCGGATCTTCGTCGCCGGGTTCGGCGACGAGCAGAATCCGAAGGCCACTGGCGGCGTCTACGTGCTCAAGGAAGGGAAGCCCGTGAAGCTTCCGGGGTCACCCCCGCACGTGTTCGGGCTCGCCTACAGCGGCGGAACGCTGTACGTGAGCGGCGGAGTCAGGAGCGGCGGCATCTATGCCTGGAGCGGCTGGAACGGCACCCGCTTCGCGAAATCGCGGGTTGTCATCGCCCCGCGCAAGGGGTTCACCTCGTTCAACGGCATCGCCGTGGGGCCGGACGGAAAGCTCTACGCCGGGGTCAGTTTGGGGGACAAAAAGTCGGATGACTACAGCAAGGGCTCGACGCTGTACGCGAACGACGTTGTCTCCATCGATCCGGATTCCGGAAAGATCAGCGTCGTCGCGACAGGGTTGCGGCAGCCGTGGCAGCCCATTTTCGTCCCGGGTCACGACGGCCCGCTGATCTCGGACCTCGGCCAAGAGAACCTGGGCAAGAAACGCCCCATCGATCGCGTAGTCGAGGCCGGACAGGGCGCCGACTTCGGCTTCCCTTCCTGTCCGGCGAGCCCCGCCGCGTGCTCCAAGTACGACAAGCCGCTCGCGGTGTTTCCGGCGCATTCCTCGCCGATGGGGCTTGGCGCGCATGGCCTCAAGCTCTACGTCGCGCTGTTCGGCGGGACCGGCAAAGGGCCCGAGGTCGTCTCGATGCCGCTGTCAGGCGGGAAGTTCACACCAGCGCTCGTCGGCTTCGTCGCGCCCGTCGTCGCGCTCGCCGCGCACGGCGGCAAGCTGTACGTCGGCGACCTGACCGGAAGCATCTACAGCTTCACTCCCTAGCGACACTGCGGACAGGGAGGAGGAGTCCTCACTACCACTCCTCCTCCTCCGCCCCCGAACCAGGCCCCGCCGCCCTTGTCTCGTCGCGGGAAAGGGCGCAGGCGGCTTAGACGACCTCCTAGTCGGGTCAGACGCTTGTCAGATCACGGGCGCTGGGTCGACAAGCGCCGACCAGCGCGGATGTCCCTCGCGTGCGCGCGCGTGCGCGCGATGGAAATAGGTACGGGTTCGGGGCGAGCGTGGCCCTTGCGACGCTCGCCCTCAACAGGTTCGTTGAGGTCGGGCAGACAGCTGCCGAACTTCGCATCCGGCTGGGTAAGCGGGCCCTCAGGCTGAGTCGACGGGCGCTCAAGCTGAGTCGGAACCCGTAACGACGAGGCAACGTGGCAACAACGAAAGGTTCAGCATCGTTCCGCGGGCTGGTGGCCACCGCAGAACCTCCCCCGTGCGGTGGCCCGCCAGCCCTTCCGGCGCCGGGCCCTAGCTTCGCTCGTCGGCCTGCGCCTGCTCGCGTATATGGCCGGTGAGCAACGACGCAGACCTGTCAGCTCTCGAGGGCGAGCCGCCACTCACTGCGTGGCAGGACGGCCAAGACCTCGTCCCGGGGCAGGTTCGGGCCCAGTACGTCCCGAATGGCTTGAGCGCGAGACTTCCTAGCAGGTAGTCCGGGCCGTCGATCGACCTCGCCCAGAACGCGCCAGTCATCGTCTCGCAGTCGTTGGAACACGACGTAGCCGCCCCGGCCCTGGCTCATCCCTTTTGAGGCTAATCGATCGCAACGCAAGGAGGTCGACAGCCCAGAGCGAGAGGACGAGCCTTCAGCCCCGACGTAGCGAGCTGTCGTGCTCGTCGATGACGGAGGCGTCAGATTGTGTCGGTACGGGGGAAGGCGGCACAATCGCCGTATGGCGCGAGTCCGATCGTTCGGAGCCGCCGGAGGCGCTGTGTTCGCGGTCCTCACGCTGGTTGCGTTTCTGATCGCGCCCGGGCCGTCTTCGGCGAGCGGCCTGACAGTGGTGGAGTACTACACCGAGCACGGAAACGCCGCGATCTGGCAGGCCGTGCTGGCTGGGTTCGGGATCGTGTTCTTCGTGTGGTTCGCCGGGACCTTCGCCCAGACGATGGCGTCGGCGCACGCGGTTCTCGTCAGCGCGGGCGCGATGGCTGCCGCGTACCTCGTTGTGCTCGGTGCATGGGAGTCGCTGGGCGAGAACTACAAAGAGGTCGACATCGTCGATGTTCAAAGCGCGGACTATGGCGACGCCCATGTGCTCTATGACGTTGGTGTCGGTGCCGCGCACATGGCGGGTTTCGCGGATGCTGCGTTCGTCGGCGCGACAACGGCCGCGCTGTTGACCTCGGTGACGCCGTGGCGGCGGCTCGGCGGGATCGGCGTCGGGCTCACCGCCGCCTATCTGATCAACGCACCGCTGCAGATTTTCGCTACGTCGGACTGGTCCGATGGCGTTGGCGCGGTCGTCTTTGTACTCCTGCTCGCCTGGGTATTTGTCCTGAGCGTCGTCCTCCTCATCGTGCTACGGCGCGCTCCACGCGAGAAACCCGTTGGCCCGGGCCAGGGACATTACGTCCATGCCGACAACGCGACGTGAAACGCGGAGCCGAGCGAACAGGGGCGCTGGTAGAACGCGAGCGGTTCGCCGCGTCGCTGGGGCTTGTTGGGCGGCTCGCCCTCGGCCTCCACGAGCGGCTGGACTCGGTCCATGAAGAAGTCGGCGATGGCACGTGGCGTTTCCCAGACGTTGACGCCGGTGCCTCTCCATCACCCGACTCCCAGGCGATCGAGGCGATCAGTGCCTCAGGCGGATCGGCGAAGAGTCGCACGCGTTCGTGCCATCGCTCCCACTCTGGGCGTGGCAGAACGATCGTTTCAACGAACATTCGCGGATCTGAGGACTCCGCGACCAGGGCCCCTTCACCATGACGCTCGCGAAGGGGGGTGGGGAGCCGCCGTCAGTTCTAAATGTCAGCTCTCGCGTCCGGAATGCTCGAGGGCCGCCGTGAGACGGGGTGGTGACTGTTCGGGTGTCGCTGCGTAGAGGCGCACTGGTGAGGCTACGCCTTTGAGGTCGTGTTTCCCGCGGCTCTCGAACTCGATCCCGGAACCGGTGACGAGGTCTTTGACCGTGCCGGAGGCGAGTACCTCTCCCGCGTTGGCCATGGCTGCGATGCGGGCGCCGACGCTGATCGCGAGTCCTGCAACCTTGCCTTCGTGGAGCTCGCATTCGCCTACGTGGACCCCGGCTCGCAGCTCGAGCCCGATCTCGGCGACACTTGCCAGGATCGCCTGGGCGCAGCGGATCGCCCGGGCCGGTCCGTCGAACGTCGCGAAGAAGCCGTCGCCGGCGGTGTCGCGCTCCTCACCGCGGAAGCGGCGGAGCTCGCGGCGGGTCAGGGTGTTGTGCTGACCGAGCAGGTCTCTCCATCCGCGGTTGCCGAGCTCCGCCGCCCGCTCGGTCGAGCCGACGATGTCCGTGAAAAGGATCGTCGCCAAGACGCTGCCTGGCACCTGCACCGTTTCTTCTCCGCGCACGAAGCGCTCGATCTCGTCGACGACGTCGGGCGAGAGAAAGACACCGAAATAGTCGTCGCCGGAGACGCGCATCGCGCGCGACGACGGGATCCGCGCCGCCACCTTCAACGCCTCGGTTTCCTCGGGCGAGCGGTAGAGGACGAGCGCCGGAACCCGCACGGCGGGGAAGACCTCTCTCAGATCGGCCTCGCTGTACGCGCGGTTGAGCGCGTAGGCCACGGCCGGCGTCATCCCGACTCGTTGGTGATTGGCAAACCACCGGCGATGGTCTTCGCTCGCATAGAGGGTCGGGCAACCCTGGCGAAGGATCGCGTCCGAGAACTCCCGCGTTCCCCAACGCTCGCGGAGCTCATCGAGGTCTTCCCGTCTCGCCTTGGTGGGCGCCGGCGCTCCCCTCGGGTGGAACAGCACGAGCGCCCGTGTTCGCTCGGGGTAGGTGGCGGCGAGAAGGGTCGCCATCCCGCACCCCTCCATCGAGCCGAACACCACCGCATTCGAGGAATCGACCGCGTCCAAGACGGCCCGTAGATCTTCCATTCGCGTTTCGAGCGTCGCGAACTGACCGCCATGGTCAGACAGTCCCGTGCTGCGCTTGTCGAACAGGATCAGCCGAAAGGAGCGCGCAAGACGCTCGTAGAAGTCTCGCCATAGCGGGTATTCCCACCCGTAGACCAGGTTCGATCCCCATTCGGGGACGAAGACGAGATCGACGTCACCCTCACCCACGACCTGGTAGGCGATCGCGACCCCGCTACTACGCGCGTACTCGATATCCGAGCGCAGCACACTCGACGACACTCTCCGATTGTCCCCGACCCATCAGCTCGAAACAACGCCGCACCCGGCCCGATCGCTCGGGGACATTCCGTGAAGGCTGGCCAACGAAGCTGACCTCTCATCGCCCCCCGCGCCCGGGCCCCACCTCGATCCACATCGGCGAGAGGGTGGTACCCCCGACATGACTAGCCGGAGGTCGCGCAGAATCGCCGATGGATACGCGTGTCTTGACGGCGTGTCAGACGCTTGTTCGAACACCGTTGGGCGTTGGCGACTCGAAAGCGTCCTCGGTGCGCGCGTGCGCGCGATACGACGTCGCAGGCGTTGCCGCCAAGCATGAGCGCCCAGGGCGGGATGGCTAGAGTCACCGATTCGTGCCGGGACCCGGGCCAGCGCCGGAGGTTCCACGGCACGGTCCTTCGCAGGCCTTCGCTGTAGGGTCGTTTGAGATGGCTCGGTCGTCCCTTGCCGTGGTCGGGCCCGCGATCGCTGTTGCTGTGTGTGCGCTCCTTGCGGCGAGTGGCGGGGCGGTTTCGCACGCGAGCACAGCCGCGACGAGGTTTACCGTGGGAAGCAAGCGCCGGGCTCGACCGGGCTGCTGCCGCGCTCCGGGCGTCCGGCGGGACGATTGTGCTCCGGCCGCGGCTCTACCAGGAGCTGGTGATCCACTGGCGCGGGAGCAAGTTGCTGCGGATCGTGGGAATGCCAGGGACGAGAGTCGAGCGGGTCGTGTTCGACCGGGCGTCGCGGGTCTCGTTCGGGAACGTCGTGGTGGGCCCGATCCACGGTGAGGCGATGGTCGACCTGCGCGACTCACGGCACATCGTTCTCCACGACCTCGTCGTCACGGCTCGCGGCAGCCGCTACCGATCCTTCGTCCGCGTTCCGTACTCACGCGACGTGACGATCCGAGACAGCGACTTCTCCCACTGTGGCGAGCGCTCGCCCAAGTTCGCGGACTGCGTTCTTCTCTGGCGTTGGTCGCACAACATCGTGATCGCCAACAACCGCTTCCACGATCCTGACCGGTGCACGCCGTCGCGACGGGTACGCCGGCTCGATTCGGATGAGCTCGAAGTACGGAAGCGTCCTCCGGGGACGTTTGCCCAGGCGAACGGGGTACATGTGCTTGCGTTCGTCCCTTCGCAAGCCGACGCGGCCGCGATCGGCGAGCTGCCCGGCGTGACAGAGCGCAGCGCGCCTGTCCCGCTCGTGTTCGCGACTCTCGGCCGAGCCCGCGACCAGGCCCCACCGTGATCCTCACGCCGAGGGGGTGGGATACCCGGCCTCGCGTGCGCGCGCGTGCGCGCGAGAGGAAAAGTTGTGGGGTTACGCGAGCCCCCGCCGACCAGGCGCCACCCGCGTAATCTCCGGGAGGGGGGTCGGGGTACCCTCGAGCGGAGCCCGGTCACGCGTGCGCGGTCGACCCTCGATTCGTCAGGTCCCCAATGGTTGGCCTACGACGGCGCCACCAGGACGAGCGCAGCGAGTGAGGTCAGGCCGGCGAGCCCGGCGGTGCGGAACACCGTGTTCTCCGTCCGCTTCGAGCGTTGATCGCGAGCGGCCGACACCAGGTGGTCGTGGATCCGAAGCCCGGCGTCGACGACGGAGAGGACGGCGACGAGCACGACAAGGCCGAGGAGCACGCCGGCCCAGAGAAGCCGGCGCCGTCGTTGCCAGCGGCGCGTCATGCGGGGACAGCCTTTCCCGCGACGGTCGGCTCGTAGGTGGCCCGGTAGCCGAGGAGAAGGCCGAGCGGCGCACCGAGCACAAGCCCGACGCGTTGGATCCAGGCGGGCGGGAACGGGAGCCGCACGGTGTCGAAATGCGCGTGTGCGATCACCGCGAGCCGCAAGGGGTTGGGCATGCCGTGCTTGTTGGTCTTGCCGTCTTGCGCGAGCGAGAACATCGTCTCGATCAGGTGCTCGAACTGCAGAGCGGGACGCACCTCGCATGCGAAGCTTGCCGTCCTGGCACCCGCATTCCAGAACTGGTGCCTCGTTCCGGCCGGGACGAGGACGCGGTCACCGGGTCCGGTTGGCAACTCCTGGCCGTTCACCTTGAACGTGATCGCGCCCTCGACGATCTCGAACAGCTCCTCCTGGAGCGGGTGGAGGTGCGCCGCCGCGACGAAGCCCGAGGGCTCGACGAAGCACTTGAACCGCACATACTCGCCGCCTGTCTCGGCCGAGGTCGCCGTGAAGACGAGACGCTCGCCGGTAACGGGATTCTCGATCGTGTCGCCCGAACGGATCACTGGAAGCTCCTTCCCTCGTGGTCGTGACCGACGGTAGGACGCGACGAGCTCCGCGTCGTTCACCGCCGCGCCACCCGCTGTGTCACCGACTTGACACCGGCGGTAGCTGAACCCGTCCGACCAGCCGCCCCGGCGACCAGGCCCCACGGCCATCATCGTCGCGAGGGGGCGGTTACCACCGTTGGCACCGCCATGCGCGTGCCCGCGAGGGGAAGTGGTGGGCCTTAGCGGGGTGAGCCCAGCGACCAGCCCCCACGGCCATCATCGTCGCGAGGGGGAGGAGTTGCGGGAGCTGCCATCGGGGCGAGAGTAGCCCCACGCTGTCGGTCTGCGCCCTAGAGGCCGTTGTCTCCTTCGAGCTCCTCGACGATTCTCGCTCACGGGGTCGGATGAGGCCGGACTCTGCGACGTGCGATTTGACGGTGGAGGGCTCGCCGACGAGCTCGTCGGCGAGCTCCGCGTTGCTGGGCCCATACGCGAGCAGGCGGCCCCGGCTAGGCCCCAACTCGATCACGACGGCGAGGGGCAGCACCGCAGCCGCCGCAACGGCCGACTGTCTATCCGTCATCGGCTGAAAACGCCAAGCCACGCGCCAGTGGTAAAGGCGCGGCTCGGGGTGTAGATTCGCGGCCCCTCACGGAAGGAGCGAAACAATGTCGTCGGTGCAGGCCTACGCGAGCCGGACCGGCTGGATCATGCTCGCGGCGATCGTGATGTTCTCAGTCGGGGTGTACCGGGTCCTCTCGGGGATCAGCTACCTCGCCAACAGCCACAAGATCAACGACTTCACCGCCGGATTCTTCGGGGACAACATGTGGGCTTGGGGCCTTTGGGACCTCGGGATCGCGGCGATCGCGATCTGGGCGGCGTTTTCTCTGCTCAGCGGCGGGGAGTTCGGTCGCGTCATCGCGTACATCTGGGCGATCCTGGTGATCGTGAACAGCTTCCTGATCATCGGCATCGCTCCGTGGTTCGCGGCGGCGATGATCGCGCTGGCGGTGCTGGTCGTCTACGGCCTCGCCTCGACCCCGTTGACCCGAGTAGCTAGCGAGTCCTAGACCACACCCGCAGCGCCGCCCTCGGTCGCGCCCTGCCGACAACGCGTCGTGAAACGCGGAGACAAGCAAACTAGGGGCGAAGGTAGAACGCAAGCGGCTCGCCGCGTCGTGTGGGCTTGTTGGCTGGCTCGCCCGCGGCCTCCACGAACGGCTGGACTCGCTCCATGAAGAAGTCGGCGATGGCCCGTGGCCTCTCCCAGACGTTCGACGCCGGTGACCTCTCCATCGCCGGACTCCCAGGCGATGGAGGCGATCAGTGCGTCGGGCGGATCATCGAAGAGTTGCAGGCGTTCGCCCCCCCGACCAGGCCCCATCACCGTGTCGATCACGAGAGGGATGGATGCCCGCCTACCCGTCCCTCCTCGGGCCGCAACCAGGCCCCACCAGATCATCACGTCAAGGGGGGTGGGTGGGGACGCCCTGTCCCGTTCTGCGTCATGCTGCTCCCGTGCTCCCCGAGGTCGCCGTCCGCGTACACGACGTCACTGGTTGCGACCTCGGCATCGCGCCGGTGCCGTGGCCGGTCGAACTCGGTGACGAGATCACGGTCGAAGGCCACCCGTGGCCGGTCGAGATCGTCGACCTCGTGTGGGCGCCGGCGGGGCGCAGGTCGCGGCGCTTGTGAAGGTGCGCGCGGCTGTGCTGCACGCTGTGTGATGCGTTCCACCTGGCCCCGGGGGATCCGCGCATCCGTCCGCGCGAGCGGAGCGGGCGCGGGCCGCGTGGTATAGACGTTCCTCGTGCCGTCCACCGACCTCACCCACGGCGCGGCGCTCGCGATCGTCCGGCGCGTGTCGGAGAGCGCGCCCGGGCCGGTCTCGGTGGTGGTGGTGGACGACCACGGGGAGGTGGTCGCGTCGCTCCGGATGGACGGCGCAGCGCTCGATACCGAGCTCAACGCGCGCCGCAAGGCCTACACCGCTGCGCGCAGCGACGCGACGACAACACGGGCGCTCGCCGTGAAGGTCGCCGGCGCTCCGACCGAGCTGGCGAGCTTCGACCCGTTCTTCTCGTTCTTCCTCGGGGGTGTCGCGATCCTCATCGGCGGAGACCGTGTCGGGGCCGTGGGCGTCAGCGGTCTGCCGGGTGAGGTCGACGAGCGGCTCGCTCTCGATGCGATCGCCGCGGCAGGGCTTGAGTCGCCCTCCTAGCAATACCAACAACCAACAGGAGGAATGCGCGCGGGCGCGCCTTCGTCCAACAGCGTCGCCACACGCGTTGCGCACTCCTCACGGCCACTCACTCACCTCAACGTTCGCAAGCAGGGAACTACCACAACTACCGATGCTCGCCAGCACCCCCCCGACCAGCCCCCACCGCGATCGTCTCGCCGAGGGGGGTGGTACCCGGTCTCGTGTGCGCGAGGCGGCGTAGCTAGCGAGCGTCAAGGGCTTTCCGTGTGAGCGCCGACGGGGGTGGGTCCGGTCTCGCTCGCGCGCGTTCGTGAGCAGTTCGTGGGCGTTCGCGAACGGCTCAACCCGCGACCGCGCCGTGAGAGTCTGTCGAGGACACGTGGGTGGCAAATCTGGCTCCGCTACTCGGTCGTACGTAGCTTCGGAGTCTCTCGACGGAGTCGGGATCGGCCGACGAGCGACAGTACGCTCGCGCAGGCCGCGGTCGCCTCTCTCGGCCCGGAAGGCCCCAGACGGCTCTAGCGGCGAAGCGGTGATCCGAACCGGATGAGGTTCCCGTCGGGATCTTGATGCGAGCCCTCGCGCTTGCCGTACTCGAAGTCCTGGGGCTGGACGAAGTCGACGCCGGCGCCTGCCCACTCCTCGGCGAGCGCATCTGCGTCATCGACGTGCATGTAGATGGACCCACGGCCCACCCGCTCGAGATCGACGCCGGGTCCCGCGAGATGAATCGTCAGCTCGTCGCGGTGAGCAAACGCATACCCCTCGTCGTGATGCGAGGTACTGAAGCCCAACTTCTCGTAGTGGGCGACCGCCCGCGGCACCTCCGAGACCACGAAGATCGGCTCGACACTGACGACGCGTCGCACAGCGAGATCATAGGAACATCGCCCCACCCGACATGGTCTGGGTCTGGTCAGACGACGAAGTGGTCGACCTCGTCGTCAAACGAAGCAGCGCCGAGGACGATGCAGCGCCGTGGACAACTGGGACGGGCGAGGCCGAGAGATAACCGCTCAGTCCCGCACCGACCCTCGGGCGTCATTCCCGAACGCTGGCGCAGACGGCGGTCGTAACTCGCGCCCAAATGCCCGGATGTGGTTCACGGAGCGCACACGAAAATGGCGAGGCGCCTGGTCGCGACGAGCGGCCCGCCAAGGTCAGGCAGGCGATCGGCCATCTCTGCCGACCGAGTGGCGGCGACATACTCGTAGGCCGCCTCCTGGCCGTGGAACGTGACGGTCCCGAAGACATCACGCTGCTCAACTTGGTTGAAGTGTCGGCGCAGAGCGCCGCCGGCACTTTCGACCGTAAATCCGCCACCCGGAGCGCCGCTCTCGCCGACGAGTTCCCACACCTCCGCGAGATTTCGTTCGCTGCTCGTCGCTGCGACGAGGCGTCCGTCTCGCCGTAGCACTCTGCGCAGCTCCTCTAGGGCCCCGTCGAGGTCGGACGCGTGATAGAGCATCCACGCTGCCACCGCGCAGTCGAAACTTCCATCGCGAAACGGCAGGTCCACAACGTCGCCGATGATTGCCTCGACTCCGCGAGCAGCTGTGAGCTCGACCATGCGCGCGGACTGATCGAGCGCGGTGACGCGCGCTAACAGCTCGCGCGACATACGCTCCGCGAGCTCCCCTCGTCCGCACCCGACCTCTAGTACGTCCCGTGGCTGCCGGTCGGCGACAGCGGCGAAGACGACGTCGTACGGGTCGGGTCCGGTCGCAGTCTCCTGTTTAGCCATACGCGTGGCGTATCGCTTCTCGTCGGCGTACGCCTTTCGGACGAGTTCAGGGTCGTTTAGCGAGTCCACCGCGTGGCGCCAAAGACGTCGCAGGAGCGGTTCACGACGTCTCAGACTCTACGGCCCTCTCAGGCTCAGAGCGATTCCGCCTCAAGTGACATTCCCGAGCACTGGCGCCAGCCAGCCTCGCTTTCCATGGTCGGCTTCGCGTCGACGCTAGGAGACGTGTGCTAGCCGATCAGCGCGAACAGGCGCCACGGCTCAGGTACGCCTTTGAGGTCGTGCTCGCCGCGATCCCCGAACCGAAGATCCGAGCCTGCGACGAGATCCTTGACCGTGCTCGATACGAGCACCTCGCCCGGTTCGGCGAGCGCTGCGATGCGTGCCCCGATCGAGACTGCGATGCCGGCGACCTTGCCGTCGGCGACTTCGCACTCGCCGCTATGCAGACCGGCCCGGATTGCGATCTCGAGCTCGCCGAGCGAGTCGCGGATTGCAGCCGCGGCGCGGACGGCACGAGCGGGGCCATCGAAGGCAGCGAAGAACCCGTCGCCGGCCGTATCGATCTCCCTGCCCTGGAAGCGCGCGAGCTCGCGGCGGACGAGGCCATGATGCCGTTGGAGTAACTCCCGCCAGGCCGAGTCGCCGACCCGCGCAGCGAGCTCGGTCGAGCCGACGATGTCGGTGAAGAGGATCGTGGCGAGTATCCGCTCCGACTCGACGCGCTCGGTGAGACGTGAGACAAAGCGTTGAGTGGCCGCCATCGTCGCCCGGTGCGCCGCGTCGTCTACCCACGTGTAGACACCCCGCAGTTCCGGCAACTCGACGACCTCCGATCCTCGGATTCGCTCGGCGGTGTAATGACCAGGGGCAGGGAGCGCGGGGCGCGGAATGACGAGCGTCGGGACACGAACCGCCGCAAGGACGTCCCGCACGTCGAGCTCCATCGCGGTGCGGAATGACGTCAGCGCTGCGCCGGGGCTGAGACTCCGACGCATGTGCATGACGAACCAGTTGCGGAATCGCTCGTCCTCGGCCACCTCCGGTGCCCACTCTCGAGCGAGGCTTTCGAGGTAGCCACGTTCACCCCAGCCTGCGCGTACGGCCGTGAGCTGCTCGTGCCAGTCCTCCTCCGTCGGAGCCCACGGGTAGTCGGACGATCGAGTTCCTCTCATCCTGGGGTCGAAGATGATGAGGCCGGCGCAGCGCTCGGGATAGGTGGCCGCAAAGAGCACACCGATACCCGTGCTCGTCCCACCGGTCCAGAGAACAGCGGATTGCGAACCCGCCGCGTCCATCACAGCGCGTACATCGTCCATCGTCGTTTCGAGCGGCTGCACCTCGCGGACGCGATCCGACAGGCCGGTTCCGCGCTTGTCGAGCATGAGCACGCGCCCGCACCCCGCAAGACCCTCGACGTGACGCACGAGCAGCGGCTGCTCCCATGTCGACAGGAGGTCTCCGGTGATCCCGCGGACGAAGACGATGTCGATGGGGCCCTCGCCGACGACTTGGTAGGCGATAGCTACGTCTCCGCTTCGGGCGTACTTGACGTCAGGTACGTCTGACGGCTTCACGGCGAAAGCTTCGTTGATCGCTGCGGCCCGTGCGTGACGCTTGTGCCATCCACCTGAGTTCAAGCGACATTCCCGCACACTGGCTCATGGCGGCGTTCTCTACGTCGACGTACCAGCGTCTATGACGGATCGGTGGAGTCTGTTACCTGCGGTGACGGCCAAAGCTTGCGTCGAGGGTGCCGTCCGGGTTGTAGCGAGCGAGTGTGAACAGGGTCCTTTCTTTGCGGCCGGTGCTGTAGCCGACAGCGACGGGTTTGCCGTCCGGCTGAAGTAGGAGCGCGGTGGCATACGCGCGGCTCCTGCCGATCGCTGTCGTGACGGTGCCGCCCTGCCCAAAGCTCGTATCGAGGGTGCCGTTTGGGTTGTAGAAGGCGTCATCCAGAGCTCCGCGAACCCGGTAGTAGCTCGCGCTGTGCTCTGGTCCGTCGTATCCGAAGACACGGATCAGGTGTCTGCGGGATCCCGCCTCGACGAGTCCATGACGTCAGGGTGAGGTCGAGCCGTGAGCGCGTGTTCGGCAGCGTCTGGGGCAAGGTATCCCTACGCCCGGGACGATCGTCTCCGGCGACGTGACGGTGGCGAGAATCAGTGACCGGCCCGGTTCTACCCGCCTCGCGTTTCCGGGCGGCCGTCATCCATGAATGAAAACCCGTGGAGTCGGCCATAGATGTAGTGGATGACTAGGTATCGGCGAGGTCTCGTGCTGACCGTCACCGCCATTACGACGGTGACGGCTTGGCCTGCCGTCGCGAACGCTCAACGTGTCTGCTGGCCGGGTGTCAACGTGGCCCCCGTCGAGATCCCCGCGACCACGATCCCGGCCAAGGAGATCCCGGCCAGGGAGATCACGATCCCGACGATTCCCGGCTGGGTCGCCCCAACGACCCCGACGATCACGATCCCGGCGATCACGATTCCGGCGGTGTCGATCCCGGCGTTCACGATCCCCGGGCACACGGTCCCGGAGCGATGCTTCGACAGCGAGAAGACCGACGCGCTGTCTCCTTCGAAGACGTCCGTTCGAGTTCGCAACTATCACCGCATCGACTCGAGCTTCTCACTCGCCCTGTCGATTGCCTACTGGCGCCAGACGGGTCCGAGCAGTCTGGTCCCCGACCACAGCGCCGAGGGCTTCGGCAAGTCGACCGCGGCCGGGCTCCCCAAGAGCCAGTACGTGCGCGCCTATGTCCGCACCGACGGCACGCTCGTGCCAGGTCACTGGCGCAAAGCGACGAGCGACGGCCGGCCCACGTGCGAGTTCATCCGCTGCAAGGTCCTGGAACGCGGCTGAGCTACCCCGCGACCAGGCCCCACCTCGATCACCGCATCAAGGGGGTGGTAGCCACTGACCTGGGCAAGCCTCGCGTGCGCGCGCGTGCGCGCGAGAGGAAAGTGGGGCTAGGTCCAGCCACGCGCTGCTCCAGGCTCGCGCATCTTCGCGATGACGGCATCCGCCCCCTCCTCCGAAAGGAACTCGCCCTCGATCAAGTACGCGCGGAGCCCCGGATCCTCGGGACCGATCAACCAGCCGTCCGCACACATGAAGGAGTCAGCCAAGTCGATGACGCTGCGGTCGTACAACTCGGCGTCGGTCAAGTGCTCCGTTGCGCGAGCCCGGTCGTCGAGCACGCGATCTGCCCATGCATCGACCTCCTCCAATCCCATACGCGAGAGGATTGCATCGCGGTCCTTGGAACGCTCTGAACCTGAGCGTCCCGACGACCCTCGCGTGTGCGCGCGTTCGCGCGAGAGAGAGAGGTGGTTTTCGCGACGAAGGGGTTCGCCGCCGGCGACCAGGTGGAGTTCCAGGAGATGGGCTTCGGCATCGCCGTCTCCCTCCTGATCGACGCGACGGTTGTGCGTCTCGTGCTGCTCCCGGCGGTCCTCGCGATCCTCGGCGAGCACACCTGGTACCTGCCGCGCTGGCTCGGCTGGCTCCCGCACCTCGAGGTCGAGGGGGCGCAAAGCCTGAGCTACCCGAGGTCGGCGATCACCTCGCCCGCCGCCCGCTCGCCCGTCTCGACCGCGCCGTTCAGGTAGCCCTGGAAGTCGATCGACGTGTGCTCGCCGCAGAAGTGCGCGTTGCCCTCCTGTCGCCCCTCGATGCTTGCGAAGCTCGTGTACTGCCCGACCTTCCAGTACGAGTACGAGCCGCGCGTCCACTCGTAGGCTGGCCAGAAGTCGACCGTCGCGCGACCGTTCCACTGCTGGGTCAGCCCGGGCAGCACTGGCTCGATCTGCGTCAGGAACTTCTGTGCGCGCTGTGTGGGTGTGCCCGTGTCGAAGCTCGCGCCGATCGTGCCGCCGGTGTAGTCGACGAGGATCCCCGAGGCGCCTGACTGCGCGCGCGTCACCTCCCACGTGTTCTGGTAGCCGGTGTCCGCGAGCGTGTCGCCGTTGCAACCGAGCGCGTTCCAGGGCCGCGAGCGGAACTGGAGGTGGAGCTTCGAGTTCGTACCCATGCCGAGTTCGCGGATCGCGAGGAGCTTCCGGTCGGAGAAGCCTGCGGCAGAGACGTCGACCGACCGCCGCAGGATCGAGAACGGGAGCGCGAGCACGACCTTGTCCGCCGTGAGGGTCGTCGTCTTCGAGCCGATCCGGACGCTCAGCGAGTAGCCGCCGGCGGGGGTCTTTCGGATCGCAATGAGCTCCGCTCCCGTCGTGATCTGCGCTGCGAGCGCCGCCCCCAAGCGCGCCGGGATCTGGTCGTTGCCGCCGCGCACGTGGTACTTCTCGTTCGACTTGCCGAAGAGGCGGAGCTGCCCCTGGCCGGCGAAGCCGAGGAGGTAGAGGAGGTTGAGCGAGCTCTGCACGCTCGACTCGGCGCCGTACTCGATGTTGTACGCGACATCGAGGAGCTGCCCGAGACGCGAGCCCATCCCGCCGGGGACGGACTCTTCGATCCAGTCGACAATCGACATCCGATCGAGTTCCCGACCACGCTGCGTCGACGAGTCGAAGGTCGTGGGGTAGCCCGCGGCCGAAGTGTCGCTGTGGATCTTCTGCCAGACCTGCTTGAGGTCGTCGGTGATGTCGTCGATCGAGTACGGGGAGCCGTTGAAGTACCCGCGGAGGTCGGTGCCGTTCGCCTCCGCGCGGAGGAGGTTGTCGAGCGTGAGCCCGAACTCGTGCACGAGGTTTCGGATGGCGTTGTGACCCTGGTCGATCAACTCGCCGCCGTGCTCGGCGATCTGTCCGTCGGCGAAGGCGCCGCGAATGCTCCAGCACCGTCCGCCCAGACGGTCGGACGCCTCGTAGACCTGAGCCGCATATCCGGCCTGTTTGAGGCGGTACGCGCACGTCAAGCCCGCGAGGCCCGCGCCGATGACGACGATGCGCGGCGCCGCGGCGGCGCGTGCGGCGGGCGTCAGCCGGCCGAGCGCCGAGAGCGCGACCGCGCCGGCGCCGGCGCTCTTGATCAGGCCGCGGCGGGTTGTGCGCGACGTGTCGGCCGCGACGGAGGCGACGGCATCCTCGAGGACGTGTGCGATCGGCGTACGCATTTGCCTCCCCTTTCCGACGACCGTCGCACCTTCGCGGATCGGGTGGACGGACGCAAGCGGGCCGCTACGCCGCGAGGAAGCGCGTCGTGCGGGGCGTCACGACGAGCGGGCTCTGCGGGAGGCCCCAGGCGGCTCAGTGGCGTTCTAGCCGCCTAGCGCGACGTCGTTCGGCGTATGAGATGGAACAGCGCCGCGAGGAGTGGATGTGGCCGCGATCGATCGACAGCTCCCACTACCTCCCCCGTACGCGCCGATGCCGTTCGACTCGCAGAAGTCGGAGGCGGTACAGCGGCGCTCGATCGAGCCGAAGCGGGACGGGGGAGAACGCCCCCGACCAGGTCCCATCGCGCTGACCAGCGCGAGGGGGCTGGATACCCGCCTGCCTGTCCCTGCCTCGCGCGTGCGCGCGTGCGCGGGAGGAGAGGGTGGCGTTTGGGACGAGCGTCCCCCCGCGACCTGGCCCCACGCTCATCGCGATTGCGACGGGGGAGGGGGTGCGCCGGCCGGTCGTACGCGTGAGTTCCGACCCAGCAAGCCGCGGGTCGCCGTCGAGTCACGATGGACAGACGGCTCGCCCCTGCTTGATGAGCCCTACGAGGCGCTCGTCGTGCAGCTCGCTCGCGAGCAGGCGAAGGGACTCGGGGCCGAGTCCGACTTCGTGTTCACGTCGGAGACGGGACGTCCGCTCGGCCGCGAGCGGATCGCGAAGCGCGGTGTCGCGCGGGCGGCGGAGCGGGCAGGGCTTGGACACGTGACGCCGCAGGTGTTGCGCCGCTCGGTTGCGACCTTGACAGCGCATGCCCGTGTGCCGACGGTGACAGCGGCGGCGATGACCGGCCACTCGCCGCGCGTCTACGACGAGCACTACGCCAAGCCGTTTCGCGACGCCGAGGAGCGGGACAGGATCCGTGCATCGCTCGCATCGGTCGGGCTCGGCAGCGTCACGGTTGACCAGTCAGTTGACCAGAGGGCTGTTTCGTGACTCGCTGCTGCCACTCTCGTAACGAAAGGGCCGCATTTGCGGCCCTTTCTCGTTGGAGCGTGCCGGGCTCGAACCGGCGACCCCCAGCTTGCAAAGCTGGTGCTCTCCCAACTGAGCTAACGCCCCGGAGCCTGGATTCTAGCGGGGCTGCGGGACGCAAGGCTTGCCCGAAGGCCATTTCTCTTGCGTTACCCAGGGTTCACCCAGGGAAACGGCGACCCCTGTTCTTCCTCTCCTGCCCAAGGCTCCCTCGGGCGGCGGCGAGTGCGACCCCAACTACAGCGGCGGCTGCGTACCGCTCGTCTCGTATGACCTCGACTGTGCGGATATCCGCGCTCTGGGCATCGCCCCAGTCCGCGTCATCGGCACTGATGTTCACCGCCTCGACGGGGACGACGACGGATGGGGGTGCGAATGACCCGTGTTGCCTGTCGCCTGGCGGCCCCTTGCGATGAAAGCCCGCCGTTCTTTCAGGTGACGGTGTCTTTGCCGCGGGGGTCTCGGAGGACGTGGGCCGACTGGAGTCGGACGAAACCGCAGTTCGCGCACGTGAGCGGGATCACTTCGGTCTCTCGGTCGATGGTCTTGGTACCGGGAACGTGCGGGAGCTTGACGCGTTCGTCCCAACCGTTCCACTCCTCGTGCCCGCAGAGCGGGCAATTCTTGCGGGCGCCCCTGCTGTTCAGGAAGTCGAAGAGGTGCTTTGCGCGCTCCACGCTCAACTCCCCGTCCGCGCCTGCGCGACGCGGGTCGTTGTGTCCGCTAGGTCTTCGGTTTCTTCTCGAGGTGCAGCCAATGGCGGAGCTTGGCGATCAGATTGCTCATGGGACGAGTGTATGCCTTTCGTGACTCACGGTTCGCGGCCTGGGGGCGGGTTGGCGCGGGGTGTTTCTGCGATTGCGCCGCCCTCCGATTCCCACTAGTGCGGCAGAAGCCAGCAGTAGGCCCTTGAAGCATCCGCGATACCGGTGGGGAGGATGGTCGCGCTAACCTCTGGGCAGCACAGCAAGCCCGAACCGAGAGGGGCGAGACGCAGGTGAGCGCTCACGTTGGAGACAGGATCGTCGTCGAGTCCGAAAGAGCTTCACAGCCGAGCCGGGCAGGAGTGATCGAGGAGGTGCTCCGCGAAGAGCCTCCGCGCGTTCGCGTCCGGTGGGAGGACGGGCACACAAGTATCCTCACGCCGTCTGCTGGCGTCGCAACGATTACGCCCTCGAAGACCCCGACCAAGGCGTAGCCCACGCGACGCAGACGGGCCGACGCAAAGCCCCGGTCTGGCTGACTTTGGCCCAGAGTTCTCCCCAGGATTCGAGGCCCGAAGACGCCCGACACAGCCCCAGAGGCTGGTCCGGAGACCGCTTGAATCGGTAGGTAGCCGCCTCCAGCCCTCCATCGCACGAGCTTGCAAAGCTGGTGCTCTCCCAACTGAGCTAACGCCCCGGGTCTTTCAGTGTAGAGCCTCGAACCCGGCGGACTACGTGGGTGGCGGTCGGCGGGAGCCTTCCTCCCCGAGGCGGCGGAAGCCACCGCTGAAGCTCCCGGTCTGCGCCGTCTGACGCTGGGTCTCGAGTCGGCGGAGCCGGGACTCCAACTCGTGGAGGTCGGCGCCGCCCCAGCCGTCCTCGCGCTCGTCCAGGTCCCGCTCGCGCTGGGCCAGAAGCTGCTCGCGGGCCGAGATCGCGTCGGTGTGGTCGGCGAGCTCGCGACGGGTACGGAGAAACGCCTCCTCCGCGGTCCGTAGCTCGGCCAGCCGTGCCTCGATCTGCGCGAGGCGGACACCGTCAGGATCGGCGGGGACCCGTTCCCGCTCTGCGAGTGCGCGCTCGCGTGCGTCCAGCTCGCGTGAGCGAGCCTCGAGGGCCGCGGTCAGCTCGCCGATCACAGCCTGACCTGCCTCATTCGATCCGTTTCCCGCCGAGGCACCGAAGGCCGCTTCCCGTGCCGCGACCAACGCGCTCGCGCTCGGCGAGCGCGGCTGCGCGGGAGGCGAGCTGGTCAGCCTGGGGCGAGACGACCGCGGGAAGCGCCACCCCGGACGGTTTTCCAGCGGCCACCTGGGCCAGTGCCGCACGGAGCTCCCGCTCGCGCTCCGAGACCGCCGCCACACGCTCGACGAGCTGTCGCTTCAGGTCCTCGAGCGCAGCTCGCTGCTCCGCGAGCGCAAGGCGCTCCTGCGGGAGTGCGTCATCTGTCTCGACCCGGCGTCCGAGCACGGGCACATGGTACGGCGAAGCGGCGCGATTCCCTGCGCGAAGACCGACGGACCGCGTTACGCGGCCCGCTCCAAACGCTCTTCTGCTCGCGCCCGACGGACGATGTCGTCTCGCTCGCCGAACCGGATGCGCGCCCGCTCCGCGCGGTGCGCCTGCCACAAGTCCTCGAGCTGCGCGTCGAGTGCCTTGATCTCCTCGACGACTGCCGGGTCGCGGCCCTGGGAGAGCGAATTCCACAGGTTGACGCGTCGCTCGCTCAACTCTTCGATCTGATCGTGGATCCGCGGAATGGTGTCCATGTGAGTGAAAAACGTGGTCATCGCCTTCGGCATTCCCCGGTTCGTCGTTGTCCTAACGTCGACGTGTGAAGAGGAAGAGCCCGACGACGACGGCTCCCGCTGCGAGGGCGACCCACGTGACGACCTGGAGAAACGTCGTCACTCGTAGCCCAGCTCGGCAAGGCGGTCTTCGTCGAGCCCGAAGTAGTGCCCGAGTTCGTGGAGCACCGTGATCCGGATCTCCTCGCGGAGCTCGTGCTCGTCGTGGAAGTCGGCCTCCAGCGGGAGCCGGTAGATGGCGATCCGGTTCGGGAGGTCGCCGGCATCGGGCCCGCCCTCGGTGAGCGGTACGCCCTCGAACAGCCCGTAGAGGTCGGGATCGTCCGCGTTCTCGTCGTCGACGACGATCGCGACGTTCCGCAGGCCGGCGGCGATCTCCGGCGGTAGCGCGTCGAGCGCCGAGCGGACGACGTCGTCGAAGCGCACGCGCGAAGGATAGGCCGCTCACGCTCAGCGAACGGTCAGGGCGAGGACCGCCTTGTAGACGTGCAAGCGGTTCTCCGCCTGGTCCCAGACGACGGAGCGGTCCCCGTAGAGGACATTCTCGGTGATCTCCTCGCCGACGTGCGCGGGCAGGCAGTGCATCGCAACCGCGTCGGAAGCCGCCTGCGCGAGCTTCTCCTCGTCGAGCCGGAACGGCGCGAGATCGCGCAACCGGCGTTCGTGCTCCTCCTCCTGGCCCATGCTCGTCCACACGTCGGTGTAGAGGACCTGCGCACCGGCGACCGCGTCCCGTGGGTCGTCGACGACCTCGACCGCTCCGCCGCTCGCCGCCGCCTCCTCCTGGCACGACGCCACGATCGACGGGTCCGGCCGGTAGCCGTCGGGGCACGCGGCCACGATCCGCATTCCCGTTCGTCCGCCGATCCGCATCAGCGAATGACAGACGTTGTTGCCGTCGCCGAGGTATGCGACGTGAACCCCCGTCAGTCCGCCGAACCGCTCACGGATCGTCATCGCGTCGGCGAGCGCCTGGAGCGGGTGGGACGCATCGGTCAGGCCGTTGACGATGGGGATCGTCGCGTGCGTCGCGAACTCCTCGACCTCGGCCTGGTCGAACGTGCGGATCACGATCGCGCTGAGGAACCGCGAGAGCACGAGGGCGGTGTCGCGGGTCGACTCGCCTCGCGCCAGCTGGAGATCGGCGGCGGGCACGTAAAGGGCCATGCCGCCGAGCTCGGCGATCCCGACCTCCGAGCTGATCCGGGTCCTCGTCGACGGCTTGCGGAAGATGAGGCCGACGGTGCGGCCGGGTAGGATGCGGAGCTCCTTGCGCCGTGCCCGCTCCACCTTCAGCTCGCGGGCGAGGTCGAGCGCGAGGAGCAGCTCGTCGGGGCTCCAGGCCGAGACGCGGGTGTAGCTCCGTCCCTTCAGCGTGTCGGGGATCCCGATGTCCGCCACGCAGCGATGCTACGTCGACCCGCGATCACGGCGGGGCGGTCGCCCGCCCGCGGCCCGGGGCACGTTAGAGTCACGGCATGTCTCGCTTCACGGATGCCCTCAACGAGCAGATCGCGTACGAGTTCGGCGCGTCGCAGCAGTACATCGCGATTGCCGTCCACTACGACGCGCAGACGCTCCCGCAGCTCGCCGCGCACTTCTACCGCCAGGCGGTGGAGGAGCGGAATCACGCGATGATGATGGTGCAGTACCTCCTAGATGCAGACGAGGACGTCGTGATCCCGGCCGTGGAAGCGCCGCAGGTCTCGTTCTCGGACGTCGCCGCTCCGGTCCAGCTCGCGCTCGAGCAAGAGAAGCGCGTGACGGGGCAGATCCAGCAGCTCGCGCTGACGGCACGCGACGAGGTCGACCTCGTCGCCGAGCAGTTCATGCACTGGTTCCTGAAGGAGCAGCGCGAGGAGGTCTCGTCGATGTCCTCGCTGCTGGAAGTCGTCTCGCGCTCGAAGGGCGACGTCATGCACATCGAGGACTTCCTCGCGCGCGAGACGGTCGGCGACGGGGGCGTGGAAGCGAGTGCGCCACCCGCGGCCGGCGGCGCCCTTTGACCGAAGCGTGAAGACCCTCACCGTCCGCACCGAGCGGCAGAGCCAGCTCGTCGACGTCACGCGCCTCGTACAGGACGCCGTCGCGGGCGAGCCGGGCTCGGCGGTGCTCGTCTACGTCCCGCACACGACCGCGGGCGTGACGATCAACGAGCACGCAGATCCGATGGTCGCGAGGGATTTCGAGGCTGCCCTCGAGCGGATCGTCCCGGCGGACTGGCCGTGGCGGCACGTGGAGGAGGGGGAGGAGAACGCTCCGACGCACATCCGCGCGTCATTCATGGGCCAGCACGTCCTCGTCCCGCTCCTGGAGGACGGGACCCTCGCGCTGGGCACCTGGCAGGGGATCTTCTTCTGCGAGTTCGACGGTCCGCGCACACGGTCAGTGCACGTCTCCGTTCTCGTGTAAGCCGCCTTGCGGACATGCTTCGAGCGGACGCCTTGACAGAGAACGGTGTCAGACACGTTGTCTTGTCAAGACCGAAGCAGTGCCGATGGTGTGCCGTTTCATCCTCAGGCGAACGGCCAAGCCATCGCGGTTACCGAGGTCGGTGCGCCAGACCGTGCCATCTTCGTGACCACGTCTCCACAGCGTCAGGGCGCGCCGTGGACGACGGTGTCAGACACCGCTCGGCGACCTGACCCCGGCTACTCTCGTGCCGTGGCCGCGCCGATCCGCACGGGAGACGAGGTCGAGCTGCGCATCGAGTCGCTCGCCTACGGGGGAAACGGCGTCGGGCGCCTCGACCGCTTCGTCGTGTTCGTACGCGGCGGGCTGCCCGGCGACGTCGTCCGCGCGCGGGCGACGAAGGTCAAACGCGGATTTGCCGAAGCGACGCGGACCGAGCTCGTCGAGCCTGGGCCGGACCGTGTCACGGCGCCCTGCCGTCATTTCGGCGTGTGCGGCGGGTGCCGCTTCCAGGACTACGCGTACGAGCAGCAGATCGCCTCGAAAGAGGCTCAGGTGCGGGACTCATTGACGCGCCTGGGGGGCTTCGCGGAGCCGCCGGTCGCGCCGATCGTGCCCGCCGAGCAGCAGTATGGCTATCGGAACAAGCTCGAGTACTCCTTCGCGCCGGACGACGACGGCCTCGTGTTGGGGTTCCACCGCGCCGGCCGCTGGGACGAGGTGATCGACATCGAGGAGTGCCTGCTCACCACCGACCTCGGCAATGCGGTCAGGGAAGCCGTGAAGCGCTGGGCGCGCGAGGAGGGTCTCGAGCCGTACGACCAGGAGACGGGCACGGGGTACCTCCGCCACCTCGTCGTCCGAGAGGGCAGGAACACCCGGCAGCTGCTCGTCCTCCTCGTCACCGCACCGGGCGAGCGGTTCGACGCCGATTTCCTGGTCGAGACCCTCACGCGGTTCCCCGAGGTTCGCTCGATCCACTGGGCGGTCAATGACCGCCCAGCCGAGGTGACGAACCTCCCGACGCGCCTGTTGTGGGGCGACGAGTGGATCGAGGAGGAGCTCTCGGGGCTCCGCTTCCGCATCCGGCCAAACGCGTTCCTCCAGACGAACACCGCGATGGCAGAACGGCTTTATCGGCTCGCACGTGACGCCGCACAGTTGACCGGCACGGAGACCGTCTACGACCTCTACTGCGGCACCGGCACGATCGGGCTCTCGCTCGCCGCCGACGCCGCGTTCGTGTGGGGCGTCGAGATCTCGGAGGAGTCGGTGGCCTGCGCGATCGAGAACGCGACCGCGAACGGGATCGAGAACGCGCGCTTCTTCGCGGGCAACGTCGGGCAGTCGCTCGAAGAGCTCCGGGAGAAGGCCGGTCAGCCGGACGTCGTGGTCGTCGACCCCCCGCGCGCGGGGCTCGCCGGCAAAGCCCTCCGCCGCACCGGCGCGCTCCAGGCCCCACGGCTCGTCTACGTCTCGTGCAACCCGACGACGCTCGCCTCGGACCTTGCGGTGCTCCGCGACGAGTTCGGCTATCACCTCGAGCGTTGCACGCCCGTCGACATGTTCCCGCACACGCCGCACATCGAGAGCGTCTCGTCGCTCGTGCTTCCATCCGGCCGGACTGTGGAGCAGAATCAGGGCGCCGCGCGGCAGTCGGGCGGCGCACCGAGCGAAGGGTGAACCAGATGAACGCACGAAAGCTTGCGGCGCTGCTCGTCGCTGCGCTCGCGCTCGTGGCCGCAGGCTGCGGCGGAAGTTCCAACGAGGCGAGCAGCGACACGACGTCCGCGGAGACCACGACGGAGGTCACGACCACCGCCGAGATGACGACCACCGAGGAGACCTCGACCGAGAGCTCGGGGGCGGGCGCCGCGGCGCTCACCGGTCAGTGCGCGCAGCTCGCGGGCCTCGGCTCGAAGCTCGCGGCGGCGATAGGCGGTCAGGACGCCGGGGTCACCAACGTCTCGAAGCTCTTCGACGAACTCGCCGACCAGGTGCCCGACGAGATCAAGGCGGACTGGCAGGTGCTCGCGCAGAACTTCCAGAAGATCGCCGACGCCCTGAAGGGGGCCGACCTCTCGAGCGGAACGCCCGACGCGGCAACGCTCGCGAAGCTGCAGAAGCTGTCGACGACGCTCGACTCGCAAGAGGTGCGGCAGGCGTCCGCCCACATCGAGGCGTGGGCGAAGAAGAACTGCTAGCCGCTGCTGGGGGCGCTCCGCTCGCGGAGCGCCCGCCAGAGCAGGTCGACGTTGGGGAGGACGAAGCCGAGCGCGATGCCCGGCAGGGCCGGTAGCCCCGCGACGTCGAACACGTACGTCGCGACCAGGGTAAGCGAGAGGCAGACCGTCATCCCGACCCAGGTCGCCCCGACCCTCAGGCCGAATCGCGCAGACGCGGCGAGGAAGAGCGCGAAGAAGAACACGTCCGGAGGCCCGATTCGGGCGGCGTCGTGCGTGCCCGGCAGGGAGAACTCGACCGCCACTCGCTCGAACACGCCCGGTCGCTGCTCCACGACCTCGCGCGTCGGCCCGCGATAGACGGAGTAGATGTCGGCCCAGGGGATCAGGGCCGCCACGAGCACGACCCACGACAGCTCGTCGAAGAGCCGCAGGAACCAGAGCCCGAGGAGCACCAGAGCGACGAGCTTCGCGACGTTGAACGCCGCGCCCAGCCCTGCGAGATCGAGCAGGACGCAGAGCCCGACGAGCCCGAGTCCGCAAGGGAGCAGGCCGCGCGCGTCGGCGAACGGGAGCAGGAGCCACGCGACGGAGAACGCAGCGGGGATCAGGACGAGCGCGACGAGCGCGACGTCGATCCCGTCGGAGACGCCCGGCAGCTCGGTCGCGAGCGCATCCCACGCGACGAGCGCCACGAGGAGCCCTGCGAGGGCCCGGGCGGCTCGGCGTCCGTTCAGTACGGCGGGAGCTCGGCCCACCACGTGCCGAGCGTCTTGAAGGCGTTCCAGAAGCTCGTCTTCGCCGACTGCTCGTCGAGCGACTTGTCGATGTCGGGCGTGACGAGCGCCTCGATCGTCGGCGTGAACCGCCGAAGCTCTCCGGCGCGTTCCGCATCGAGCGGCTCCGAGAGCGGGAACTCGAGTGCTGCGAGGAACGCGACCGTCTCGTCGCCCATCGCGACGACGAGGCGCGGCTGCACGATGTGGAGCTCCCTCGTCAGCCACCGTCGCGCGTCGGCAGGGTCCTCGGTGCCGAACTTGAGGCAGTTCGTGCCGTAGATCGCCAGAGGGTCGACGTTGAGGCGCAGCAGCGATTTCAGGAGCGCCTGCCCTGAGCGGCCGAAGAACGCCACGCCCTCCTGGATCTCGCTCGGCGTCGGCCGGTGCTTGAGGAGGAAGACGTCGCCAAGGGGGTGTCCGCTCCCGAGCACCGGCACGTGGAGCTCATCGCCCAGGGCGAGCAACTCGTCGCCGAGCTCGTTGATCTCGGAGATCGCGCGGCGCAGGTACCGCTCCTGGATCTCGTCGCCGTTCGACGGCTTCGCCGCCGAACGGCTAGAAGTCCGCGCCGGCGGCTCCTCGGGGCTTGCCATCACTTCCCTCATTCGGGGGCGTACCGACCGCCTCCTCTAGCGCGGAGACGGCGCGAGCCGTCCCCGCGCCTGCGCCACCCACTTGAGCGACTGGAGGTAGGCCAGCGACTTCGGGCGTCGCAGCACGGTCGCGGTGCGCAGCGAGAGGAGAAACTCCTCGGGCCCCCTGAAGCGCCGCATGCGCAGGGCGCCGGTGCCGACGCCCTGGAGCACGTGCGCGTCCGAGCCCGCGCCGGCGAGGAGCCCGTACTTCCGCGCGAACCGCAGGGCCTCGTCGTTGTACGCGTCGAACAGGAGTCGCGCGTTGTAGACCTCGAGCACGTCGATCTCCGGGAGGTGCCGGTGCAGGGTGGCGGGCGCGGGAATCGAGTGCATCCGGTCGAACGGGTGAGGGACGTAGACGACCCCTTCCTGCTCGCGGATCGCCGCGACCGTCTCGGCGAACGTCATTCCGCGCGGGATCTCGTGCCGCAGGAACAGCCCGATCACCTCGCCGTCCCGCTCGGTCTTGACCTCCTCTCCGGGGATCACGATCAGGTCGCGGCGTCGCGCGAGCTCAACCGTCTCCAGCGCGCCCGTGAAGACGTTGTGGTCGGTGACCGCGATCGCGCCGAGCCCCTCCGCCTCGGCGTGGTCGACGAGCGCCGCCGGCTCGATCGAGCAGTCGTGCGAACGGTTCGTGTGCATGTGCAGATCGGCGACGATCCACTCGCGGTCGGCGAGCGGCTCGGTCTCATGGGTGCGCGCTGGCCGCCTCCGCCGTGAAGCGTCGGAGTAGAGCTGCTCGAGCCGCTCGGCGAGGGCAGCGAAGCTCTGGTGCTCGATGCCCTTTCGGCGGGATGCGGCGTCTCGCTCACGGGCCGTGAGATCCTCGGCGAGGCGTAGGAGCGCAGCCGCCGCGAGCTGGGGCTGCGCCGCCATCCCCGGAGGGTCGACGAGCGCGCATTCCGCCGCGGCCGCCTCCTCGCGCAGTCGGCGCAGGCCCTCTGGGGACGGGACGACGATCGCCGCGGACCGCAGGAGCTCTGCCCGCGACGAGGCGACGACCGCGGTGCGGACGTGGATGCGGTCGCGCAGGCGCATCGGGATCGACGGTCGCGCCGCGAGTCGCGCCGTCCGGACGATGATCGCCTCCCAGTCCGGGAGTTCCCGAAGCGCGCGCAGCGTGGCACGGACGACCGGCAGCCCGGCCGCGGACGTCTCGATCACGACGAGGTTCCGTTTCGGTGCCGGTCGGAAGAGGTCGACGTCGACGCCGGCGGGCACGACGGTGAACGCGCCCGGGAACCGCTCCGCCGCGCGCGTCGCGACGTCGTCCGAGGTGGCGAGCAGCGTGTCGATCCGGGCGAGGAGCCGGTCGCGGTGGTTCCGTCTCGCCGGGAAGCCGAGCCGCTCGGGGTCGACGAACGTCGCGGCGGTCGTGGTCTCGGCCTCGAGCAGCGCGACGTACGACAGCCCGGGCATCGCCGGGTCGAACCCGTGCACGACGTCGAAGTCGCCCCGGCGGAGCGCAGTGGCGACGTTCGCGCGGACGCCGACCGGGATCCCGACTGCGGAGCGGGGCGAGACCGGCACCGCGCGTGAGAGGGCGACGACGTCCTCGAGGGTGCCGTGCTGGAGCGCGCGGCGTCCCGCGACGAGGTCGGAGGAGCGTGACGACGGCGCGAGCACGACGACGTCGTGCCCACGGGCGCGGAGCGCGGCGGCAACACCCGCGACGTGCTCGTTCGTGTCGTGCGGCACCGACCACGCGTGCGGGGTCACCAGGCAGATGCGGAGCGCCACGGGGTCATTATCTTGCCTGCGAGCGTGCATTCCGCTAGCGCGGAACGTACGCCGCAAACTCCCGAGGCCCGGCTGAGCCGGGCCTCGGGCAGAACCCTGAAGTGGGCTGCCGGCTTCGCCGGCGCCTGATCTTGCGGACTACCATCCTCCGGCGTCCGCCGTTCGCTCAGCGTTCGCGGCGACCTTCGCCTTCTTCTGGGCCTTGAGGGCGTTCTGCGCGATGAAGCGCTTGGTGTTCGCGTGCGCGTCGCTGTCGACGATCTGCACGGGCGGCGACTTCATCAGGTAGCTCGACGGCGCCTCGAGCGCGCCCGCGATCCCGTTGTTGAGCGCCAGCTTCGCGAGCCGGACGGCGTCGATGACGATGCCGGCCGAGTTCGGCGAGTCCCAGACCTCGAGCTTGAGCTCGATGTTGAGCGGCACGTCACCGAACGACGAGCCCTCCATCCGGATGTACGCCCACTTGCGGTCGGTCAGCCACGGGACGTAGTCCGACGGGCCGACGTGGACGTTGTCGGCGCCGATCTCGTAGTCGAGCATCGAGGTGACCGCGTTCGTCTTCGAGATCTTCTTCGACTCGAGGCGCTCCCGCTCGAGCATGTTGCGGAAGTCGGAGTTGCCGCCGACGTTCAGCTGCATCGTCCGGTCGAGGTGGACGCCACGGTCCTGGAAGAGCGTCGTCAGGACGCGGTGCGAGATCGTCGCGCCGACCTGCGACTTGATGTCGTCGCCGATGATCGGGACGCCCGCCTCCTCGAACCGCTTCTGCCAGTAGCTCTCGCGCGCGATGAAGACCGGCATGCAGTTCACCATCGCGCAGCCGGCCTCGAGGATCTTCTCCGTGTACCACTTCGTCGCCGCCTCGGAGCCGACGGGGAGGTAGTTGACGACGACGTCGGTGCCGGTCTCGCGCAGGATCTTGACGATGTCGGCCGTCTCGCCCGGCGCCTTCTCGACGACCTGCGAGAGGTACTTCCCGATGCCGTCGTGCGTCATGCCGCGCGACACGGTGACGCCGGTCTTGGGGACGTCGGCGAACTTGATCGTGTCGTTGGGGTGGGCCCAGATCGCCTCGGAGAGGTCCTCGCCGACCTTGCCCTTGACGACGTCGAAGGCGGCCGTGAACTCGATGTCCGAGATGTGATAGCCGCCGAGGTCGACGTGCATCAGCCCGGGAACCGTCGACTCGGGCTTCGCCTCCTTGTAGTACTCGACGCCCTGCAGAAGCGAGTTTGCGCAGTTGCCGACGCCGATGAGCGCGACGCGCACCTTCTCCGTCGAGCGTTCCGAGCCGTTCTGCGGGCCGTTGCTCTCAGCCATGCGGTGGTCCTTTCCGCGGCCGCCGCCGAAAGGCACCGACCGTCTGCTTCGTGACTCGTGGGGGATGCCGAGGCCGTCCGCGAGCGTGCGGACGATCACGTCGTTGGTGTTCGTGGAGGTGCGGAAGGCCTCGGCCTGGATCTCCCGCTTCAGCGTCTCGGGCATGCGGAGGAGGACGACGGGGCTCGCGCCGGGGAGCCCGCTCCGGCGGCCGCGTCGGCGTGTAGGGCACGGCGAACGCGGCCGCGAGCATGCCGACCGCGACGTCGTTGAGGCTCGCCCCGCGCCGGGCGGTCTCGCGCACGAGCGCGTCCTTGAGCGAGACGGGGGCGCGCACGAGCACGCCCTTTCGTCCAGAAGTGCTAGCAGCCAAAGTGCTAGCACTATAGCGGTCAGACTCGAGGCGTGCTCAGTTGATCTTGCAGAGCCGGTCGCCCGCGAGGAGCGTGCGTTGCGCAGCGTTCGCCTGCGCGTCCCTGGCCGGGTCGAACGGACCAGGCGCCAGGCCCTGCCACATGACGTCGGGGACGACGCCCGGGCCGATCACGGTCGCGCGATAGCGAGTGCCCTGGCCGGTTCCTTTCGCCCCGTGCGGATAGAAGCCGTAGCAGAAGGTTCCGCCCGGGTTATGGGCGAGGAAGCTGTTCTCGCGCTTCCAGCCGACGCCGTACCCGGAGCCGAGCGTGTCGACGTAGATGTTCCGTCCGTACGCGTCGAGGGGAACGCCGTACCGCGTCGAGCGGAATCCGAAGACCGGCTTGCCGGTGTACGTCAATCGGCCGGAGAGGTGGTGGAAGCGGCGGTAGGACCAGTCGGTCGCCAGTTCGAGCACCGACAGCCGGCCCGACCAGTGCGACAGGTGCAGCTCCCACGCCCCAGCGTCCCCCGTCGGCGGCGCGCCGTGGTTCGGGAGCGTCCGCTGCCACGCCTGGACAGCCCAGTGGGTCCCGTCCGGCGCCGTGCATGCGGCGACACGCCAGGCGAGCGGCGGCCCGCGGTACGCCCCGCACACGTTCGGGCCGATCGTGCCTCCGACGGTGAGGGAGAAGGCGACCTGCGGCTGCGTCCGGCTCGGCTCCCGCGCGTCGACCGCGCCCCACGCGACGACGTTGCGCGCGCTGCCCCCCGAGCGGAACGAGACCAGCGCGTGGGCCTTCGCATCGACCTGCAGGCGGACGTTCGTCGCGTTTCGCCCGATCAGCTCGGAGCCGAGCGCGGCGGCAGGGAGGAGCACGGTCGCGGAGAGGCACGCGAGGATCGTGGCTCCGAATCGTGCAGCCCGGCGTGGCATCGGCATCTCCGCTGGCTCGCGGCCGCGTACGCGGCCCAGCCGGTCATAGCACCGGCCGCGATCTGCCACAACCCCGGGATGGGGCTAGGCCGTGGTCTCTGCGAGCTCGCGGAGCTGACGCCGGACGAAGAGGATCCGTTGGGCGACGGTGATCCACGCGAGGGCGGCCAGGAGGTAGATCGGCCATTGGAGCCAGCCCCAGGGCGCGACGAACAGGCCGACCCCGATCAGGACGACGCGCTCGACGCGCGATCCGAACCCGATGTCGCCGCGGAGCCCGAGCGTCTCGGCTCGGGCGCGTGTATAGGAGACGAGGAACGACCCGATCACCGCCGCGAACGCGGCCATCAGCGCGATCTCGTTCGAGTCGTGCATGAAGGAGAGTCCGATCGCGGCGAGCATCGCCGCCTCCCCGACGCGGTCGAAGGTCGAGTCGAGAAACGCCCCGAACACGGTGCCCTTCCCCGCAGCGCGGGCAAGGGCACCGTCGAGGATGTCGGCGATCGAGCCGACGACGAACAGGACGCCCCCGAGCCAGAAGAAGAGGTATTCGTTCCGTGTCTCGAAGCCGACGAGGACGGCACCGGCAAGGCAGGTGACGACCCCGACGAGGGTCAGCATGTCGGGGGTCAGCTTCGTCTTCGCGACGCCGCGCATCGAGCGGCGGAGGATCTCGCGCGCCGCCTGCGTGTACTCCTGCTTGACCCGGTCGAGCTGACTGACCCGTGGCCCCGAGGGCTCGCTCACGCCCGCCCCCGGCCGATGGGGACGTCCCCCTGGGACGGTTCGGGCGTCACAGCCCGGGGACGAACTGCCGAATGCGGCTGCGGAAGAGGATCACGCCCGTGACGATCGCGAGCAGGAACCCGGCGACGCAGTCGAGCCAGAAGTGATTCCCGGTCCCCATCACGGCGAAGCTGACCCAGGCGGGCCACACGAGCCAGAGCACGCGAGCGACGCGCGAGCGGCACACCGACGCCATCACCAGGCCGACGATCAGCGCATCCATCGCGTGGAGGCTCGGCATCGCCGCGTACGGGTTGGCGGCGAACGTGACCACGTCGCTCTGCTGGTTGATCGAGCCGATGTCCGAGAGCGTGTCGGAGAAGCCCCACTCGGGGAACATCCGCGGCGGCGCGGTGGGCATCAGCACGTAGCCGACGAGGCCGAGGAGGTTCGCGCCGATCAGCCAGTTGCGGAGGTCGGCAAAGCGGTCGTGGTGTTTGAAGTAGACCCACAGCAGCGACACGCCGACCACCGCGAACTGCGAGAGCCAGTACGTGTAGGTGGTCGCGGCGACGAGGACGTTCGAGCGCTCGACGAAGTCCTGGACGGTCGGCTCGATGAACATCCGCAGGCGATGCTCGGTCTCGATCACGAGCGTCCCGTTCCAGAACGCCTCGCCCACGCCTCGGTCGGCAGCGCCGCGCGCAGCCTGGTAGGCGACATAGAAGCCGAACCACACCGCGATCTGGAGCAACAGGTGCGTCCAGCCACGCGGGAGCCGGCGTGCCTCCGCGTAACCCGTCACGGGGTCGAGTCTATCGAGGCGGCACGACTGTCCACCGGGCGACCGACGTGGCACGATCACCCGATCGAGCGACAGGGAGGCCGAGATGGACGGGCTGACGGTCAGACACGACGAGGACCTCGAGCGGGCGTACGGCAAGTGGGTGCTCGTACGGCGGTCGCTCGGCGTCACGTCCTTTGGGATGAACACGGTCGAGCTGCCGCCCGGCGAGTCGATCCCCGAGCACAACGAGAGCGGTCGGGACCACGAGGAGGTGTTTCTCGTGCTCGACGGCGACGCGGTCATCGTCGTCGAAGGCGTCGATCATCCCTTGCGCCACGGCTCTTTCGCACGGCTCGACCCCGCGCTGCGGCGGACGGTCCGGAACGACACGGACGTCGTCGCGCGGGTGCTGATCATCTCGGCGCCGATCCAGAGCGGCTACGAGCCCTTGGATTGGGCCTAGCTCCGTGGGGGAACCCGGGGTTCCCCCACGTTGTTACCCGCCGATGTAGGACATCTCGATCCGCGGCAGCGTCGAGGTCTGCTCGGTGCGGAGCTCGGAGTAGCGGTCGGAGCGGCGGGCCCAGACGCCGGCGATCGCGTCCCGCAGGTCGTCGTCCGACGCGCCGCCGCGGAGGAGTGCGCGAAGGTCGGTGCCCCGAACGGCGAACAGGCACGTATAGAACTTGCCCTCGGCGGAGATCCGCGCCCGCGTGCAGTCCCCGCAGAACGGCTGGGTGACCGAGGCGATGACGCCCACCTCGCCCGCGCCGTCGCGATAGCGGAACCGCTGAGCGACCTCGCCGCGGTACGCGGCGTCGACCGGCTCGAGCGGGAACACCGCGCCGATCCGCGAGACGATCTCCGCGGCCGGGACGACGTCGTCCAGGCGCCAGCCGTTCGTGGCGCCGACGTCCATGTACTCGATGAAGCGCAGGCTGTGCCCCGTGCCGCGAAAGTGCCGCGCCATCTCGACGACGCCTCCGTCGTTGACCCCCCGCTTGACGACGGCGTTCACCTTGACCGGAAGGCCGGCGGCGGCCGCCGCGTCGATCCCTTCGAGCACGCGTGTGACCGGGAAGTCGACGTCGTTCATCGCGCGGAACGTCGCGTCGTCGAGCGAGTCGAGGCTCACGTTCACGCGGTCGAGCCCCGCTGCGCGCAGCGCCTCGGCCTTGCGCGCGAGGAGCGATGCGTTCGTCGTCAGCGTGAGATCGAGGCCGTCGATCGAGTCGAGGCGCTCGACGAGCGTCTCCAGCTCCTTGCGGAGCAGCGGCTCCCCGCCCGTGAGGCGGATCTTCTCCACGCCGAGCTCCGCGAACACCCGCGCCACCCGCTCGAGCTCCTCGAACGTGAGGAGCTCCTTGCGGTCCATGAAGCGGTGGTCCTGGCCGAACACCGTCTTCGGCATGCAGTACGTGCAGCGGAAGTTGCAGCGGTCGGTGACCGAGATGCGGAGGTCCCGGACGGGCCGCCCCAGCGTGTCGACGGGGTGCACACGAAGAGCGTACTGGGCGAGCACGGGCCGCCGGTCTCGCGGATAGCCTCGCGCGGTGCCGCGCAGCCGAGCTCCGATCCTTGCGCTCGTCGCGGTCACCGCGATCTGGGGCTACACGTTCGTCCCGGTGCAGAAGGCGCTCGACGCCTACCCGCTCTTCGCCTTCCTCGCCGTGCGCTTCGCGATCTCGGGGCTCGCGCTCGCCCCTGTCGCGTGGTCGCCCCTCCGGACGCTGCCGCGGGCGGGCTGGGCCGCCGGCTCCCTTGCAGGCGGATTCCTCGCCGCCGCTTACGCCTTCCAGACGGCCGGGCTCGATCTGACGACGGTCTCGAGCACGGGGTTCATCACCGGCCTGTACGTCGTCTTCACGCCGATCCTCGCGCTCGTGCTCTTCCGGACACCGGTACCGGGCGCCGCTTGGGCCGGCGTCGGGCTCTCGCTCGTCGGCCTCGCACTGATCAGCGGGATGCCCGGCGGCTCCGTCGTCGGGAACATGCTCGTGCTGGCGAACGCCGTCGCCCAATCGTTCCAGATCGTCGCGATGGAGCGCTTCGCGCCACGGTACGACGCCCGCGCGCTCGCGTTCCTCCAGATGGTGGTGTCGTGCGCCGCGTTCGTGGTGATCGCGCTCGCCACAGGCCAGATCCAGGCGCCCGACGATGCGCAAACGTGGTACGCGCTCGTCGTCACCGGCGTGTTCGCCGGCGCGCTCGGCTACCTCGTCGCGACGTGGGTCCAGTCGCGTGAGACCGCGGCCCGCACGGCCCTCGTCTTCACGCTCGAGGCGCCGTTCGCGGCGCTGTTCGGCGTGCTGCTGCTCGCGGAGCGGCTCGGGTGGGCCGGCTGGGCGGGCTGCGCGGTGATGCTCGCGGGCATCCTGCTCGCCGAGCCCGCGGCGGCCGGCGTCCTGCGGCGCCTCGTCCCGGCGCGGTCGTAGTGGACGCCGTCGCGCTTGCGTTCACGTCGGCGGCGCTTTTCGGCGCGATGCCGGTCGCCGTGAGGTTCGCGCTCGTCCCGCCGCTCGTGCCGGCCGCCGTCGGCGCGCTGCTGATGCAGACGGCGACGTTCCTCGTCCTGTGTGTCGCGGCCGTAGTTCCAGGGCGGCGTCACCCTCCATGGCCTGCTGCCGTTCCTGCTCGCCGGCGCGATCGCGCCGGGGCTCTCCAACCTCTTCATCACCGTCGCGATCCGTGAGGCGGGCTCGTCGAGGGCGTCGGTCGCGTTCGGGATTGCGCCGCTCTTCGCCGTGACGATCGCGGTCGTCGCGTTCGGAGAACGGCCGGGACCCGCGGTGCTCGTCGGGGCGCTCCTTATCGTCGCGGGCGGGGTCGCGCTGGCGCTCGAGTCCGAGCGGCCACAGCACGTGCGGAGCGTCGGGATCGTCATCGCTCTCGTCGGCGCCGCGCTCTTCGCGCTGCGCGACAACCTCGTGCGCCACCTGTCGCTCGAGACCGCGGTCCCGTCGATGACCGCGGGCGCCGCGATGCTCGCTGCCAGCCTGGTCGTCACGTCGCTGTTCGTCGTCGCGCGGCGGAACCGCGTCGTCTGGCCGCGGACTGTCGTTGCCCGCTGGCTCTTGCCCGGCACGTTCGTCGGCCTCTCCTACGTCGCGCTCTTCGAGGCGTTCTACCGCGGCACGGTGTCCGTCGTCGCGCCGATCGTCGCGACCGAGTCGCTCTTCGGCGTCGTGTTCTCGGTGCTTCTTCTGCGTCGCTCGGAGCGCGTCGGCGCGAGGGTCGTCGTCGGTGCGGCGCTCGTCGTCGCCGGTGGTGCGCTGATCGCCGTCGTCCGCTGAGATCGCTCGTTGATCTGATACGTTCCGACTCAGATTTTCCCGTATCTGAGACATCAAGGAAGGAGCGCACACGTCATGGCGAAGACCATCGGAATCGACCTGGGAACGACGAACTCGTGCATGGCCGTCCTCGAGGGCGGCGAGCCGACCGTGATCCCGAACGCGGAGGGCGGGAGAACGACCCCGTCCGTCGTCGCGTTCGCGAAGGACGGCCAGCGGCTCGTCGGCGCACCCGCCCGACGGCAGCAGGTGACGAACCCCGAGAACACGATCTTCTCGATCAAGCGCTTCATGGGGCGCAAGTGGGACGAGGTCTCCGAGGAGATGACAATCGTCCCGTACACGGTCGTGCAGGGCGACAACGGCGACGCGCGCGTCGAGGTCGAGGGCACGCAGTACGCCCCGCCCGAGATCAGCGCGATGATCCTCCAGAAGCTGCGCGCCGACGCCGAGGCGTTCCTCGGCGAGCAGGTCACCGACGCGGTGATCACGGTTCCCGCGTACTTCAACAACGCGCAGCGCGAGGCGACGAAGGACGCCGGCAAGATCGCCGGCCTCAACGTGCTGCGGATCGTCAACGAGCCGACCGCCGCGGCGCTGGCGTACGGGCTCGACAAGGAGGGCGCCGACCAGACGATCCTCGTGTTCGACCTCGGCGGCGGGACGTTCGACGTCTCGGTGCTCGAGCTCGGCGACGGGGTCTTCGAGGTGAAGTCGACGAACGGGGACAACCACCTCGGCGGCGACAACTTCGACAAGGCGATCGTCGACTGGATGGCCGCCGAGTTCAAGAAGGACCAGGGGATCGACCTGTCGCAGGACAAGATGGCCCTCCAGCGGCTCTACGAGGCCGCCGAGAAGGCGAAGATCGAGCTGTCGTCGACGATGACGACGCAGATCAACCTGCCGTTCGTCACGGCGACGCCGGAGGGGCCGAAGCACCTCGACCTCCAGCTGACGCGCGCGAAGCTCCAGGAGCTGACGCACGACCTGCTCGAGCGGACCGTCGGCCCGACGAAGCAGGCGCTGACGGACGCGGGGCTCGATGCTTCGGCGATCGACCACGTCGTGCTCGTCGGCGGCATGACCCGCATGCCGGCCGTGCAGGAGAAGGTCAAGGAGCTGATCGGCAAGGAGCCGCACAAGGGCGTCAACCCCGACGAGGTCGTCGCCGTCGGCGCAGCGATCCAGGCCGGGGTGCTCAAGGGCGACGTGAAGGACGTCCTCCTGCTCGACGTGACCCCGCTCTCGCTCGGCATCGAGACGAAGGGCGGCGTCATGACGAAGCTGATCGAGCGGAACACGACGATCCCGACGCGCAAGGCGGAGACCTTCTCGACCGCGGAGGACAACCAACCGTCGGTGGAGATCCATGTCCTCCAGGGCGAGTCGGAAATGGCCTCGTTCAACAAGACCCTCGGCAAGTTCCAGCTCGTCGGGATTCCCCCGGCGCCACGCGGGATGCCGCAGGTCGAAGTGTCGTTCGACATCGACGCGAACGGGATCATCCACGTGAATGCGAAGGACCTCGGCACCGGGATCGAGCAGCAGATCCGGATCGAGGGCGGCTCCGGCCTCTCCGAGGACGAGGTCTCGCGCATGGTCCGCGACGCCGAGGCACACGCCGAGGAGGCCCATCGGCTGCGGGAGCTCGCCGACGCGAAGAACGTCGCGGAGCAGCTCGCGTACCAGACCGAGAAGGCGCTCGCCGAGCACCGCGACAAGCTCGACTCGGGCGACGCGGGCACGATCGAGGGCCGGATCATGGAGGTCCGCCAGGCGCTCGAGGCGAACGATCTGGCCGAGATCCGCTCGAAGAGCCAGGCGCTCGAGCAGGCGGCGCAGCCGCTCGCCCAGGCGGTGTACGCCCAGGCGAACCAGCAGGCTGCGTCGCCGGCGTCCGGCGAGCCGGCCGGCGACGGTGGCGAGACCGACGAGGTCGTCGAGGACGCCGACTACGAGGTGATCGACGAGGACGAGGCGGCGAAGACGTCGTGACCGAGGATCGTCCCGACGTCGTCGCGCCGACCGAGCGGGACGGCGAGCTCGACTCGCCGTCCCTGGTCGACCCCGCAACCCATGGCGGCGACCCTCCGAGTGACGGCGAGGAGCTGCTCGCACGCGTGCAGGACGCCGAGCGGGAGCGCGACGAGGTGCTCGACAACCTCCGCCGGGTCGCGGCGGACTTCGACAACTACCGCAAGCGAGTCGCACGCGAGCAGAGCCAGCTCTACGCGCGTGCGGGCGAGCGCGTCGTCGTGAAGCTCCTGCCGGTGCTCGACGACCTCGTGCGCGCGCTCGAAGCGGCGGAGCACCACGAGGAGGCGAAGGTGCTGGAGGGCGTGCTGATGACGAAGGACGCGCTCGCCGGTGTGCTCGCATCCGAGGGCGTCGAGGAGATCCCGACGGACGGCCCGTTCGACCCGCACGTTCACGAGGCGCTGATGACGCAGCCGGCCGAGGGCGTCGAGCCGGGTCACATCGTGCACGTGATCCAGCGCGGCTACCGGCTCGGCGACGTCGTGCTGCGGCCCGCCCGGGTGATCGTGGCGGAGGGCTGAGCGTGGCCCCCCGGAACCCGTACGACGTCCTCGGCGTCCCCAAGGACGCCTCGGACGGCGACATCAAGAAGGCGCACCGGAAGCTCGCCCGTGAGCTCCATCCGGACCGCAACCCGGACGACGCGACCGCGGAGGAGCGGTTCAAGGACGTCCAGGCCGCCTACGACATCCTCTCCGACCACGAGAAGCGGCAGGCGTACGACCGCTTCGGCGAGGCGGGGCCGGGTGGGCAGCAGGGCTTCGGCCCAGGTGGCGCTCGCTTCGAGAACGTCGACCTCGGAGACCTCTCCGACCTGCTCGGCAACTTCGGCTCGTTCTTCGGCCGCGGGCAGCGCGCCGCGCGCCCGCGGCCGGAGCGTGGGGCAGACCTCGAGTCGCGTGTCCGCATCTCGTTCGACGAGGCGCTCGAAGGCGTGCAGATCCGCGTTCCCGTCGAGATCCAGACGGCCTGCCATGTCTGCGGCGGAAGCGGGGCCGAGCCCGGGACTGCGCCGCGAACCTGCCCCGACTGCCACGGCAGCGGCGTGATCTCGGACAGCCAGGGGCTGTTCGCGCTCTCCCACCCGTGCCCGCGCTGCCGCGGAAACGGCGTCATCGTCGACACGCCCTGCAAGAACTGCCGCGGCACCGGCCGCGAGCGCGTCACACGCCGCTACCAGGTGAAGGTGCCAGCAGGTGCGAAGGACGGCACGCGGATCCGGCTCAAGGGCAAGGGCGAGCCGGGCGCGAATGGTGGACCCGCCGGCGATCTGTTCGTCCGCGTCGAGGTCACGCCATCGCCGATCTACGACCGGCGTGGCGCCGACCTGGTGCTCGAGGTCCCGGTCACCTACCCCGAGGCCGCGCTCGGCGCGACCGTCCAGATCCCGACGCCGCAGGGCCCGGTCGCCCTGAGGGTCCCGGCCGGGTCGGAGAACGGCAAGCTGCTCCGCGTCAAGGGGCGCGGGGCGCCGAAGCTGAACGGCGGCGGCAAGGGCGACCTGCTCGCCCGTCTCCGCGTGACCGTCCCGAAGAAGCTCACGAAGGCCGAGAAGGAGGCCCTCGAGGCGTACGGCACGGTGTCGCGCGAGCAGCCGCGTGAGCATCTCACGACGAGCGGCGTCTGATGCCCGACCGTCCGCGCTACATGATCTCCGTCGCCGCCGAGCTCGCCGGGCTCCATCCGCAGACGCTGCGGATGTACGAGGCGCGCGGCCTCGTCCGGCCGGCGCGCACCCCCGGCGGCACCCGGCTCTACTCCGAGCTCGACGTCGAGCGGCTTCGCCTCGTGCAGCGGCTGACGACCGAGCTGGGCCTCAACCTCGCGGGCGTCACGCACGTGCTCCGGCTCGAGGACGAGCTCCGACGGATGCGCAGACGGATGGAGCAACTCGAGCGCGAGTTGCGTGACGAGATCCAGCTGACCCACAAGCAATACCGGCGGGAGGTCGTCCTGTACCGGAATCCCCAGACGCCGGACGTGGTCCCCAAGCGTCGCTGAAGGCGCGACGCGAGACAACGCTTGTAACACAGTGTCACTCAGGAGGATTCGATGGACTTCGAGAAGCTGACGATCAAGAGCGGCGAGGCGGTCGCTGGCGCGCAGGAGCTTGCGCGCCGTGCAGGCAACCCCGAGGTAACTCCCGACCACCTCGCGATCGCGCTGCTCGACCAGGAGCTGCCGCGGACGCTCGTCGAGCGTTCCGGCGCAAGCGCCGGAACGCTCAGAGCAGAAGCCGAAGCTCGGCTCGGACAGCAGCCGTCTGTGTCAGGCGGGACGGCCCAGACGCAAGCGAGCGCGGCGTTTCGTCGAGTGCTGGACAAGGCGTTCGAGGAGGCGAACGCTCTTGGCGACGAGTACGTGTCCGTGGAGCATCTCCTCCTTGGCGCTCGGCATCGTCGACCGCTCTAGCCTCCTCGAGACGCTGAAAGCGGTTCGAGGAGGCCAGCGCGTGACGTCCCAGGACCCAGAGGGCTCGTACCAGGCGCTCGAGAAGTACGGCCGCGACCTGACCGCGCTCGCAGAGCAGGGGAAGCTCGATCCGGTGATCGGGCGCGACGAGGAGATCCGGCGCACGATCCAGGTGCTCTCCCGCCGCACGAAGAACAACCCCGTGCTGATCGGCGAGCCCGGGGTCGGCAAGACCGCGATCGCCGAGGGGCTCGCGCAGCGGATCGTCGCCGGCGACGTCCCCTCCGGGCTCGAGGGAAAGCGCGTCTGGGCGCTCGACGTCGGTGCGCTCGTGGCGGGCGCGAAATACCGCGGCGAGTTCGAGGAGCGGCTCAAGGCTGTCCTCGGAGAGATCACGGCGAGCGACGGCGAGATCATCCTCTTCATCGACGAGCTCCACACGATCGTCGGCGCCGGCGCAGCCGAGGGCGCGGTCAGCGCGGGGAACCTGCTCAAGCCGATGCTCGCGCGCGGCGAGCTGCGAGCCGTCGGGGCGACCACGCTCGACGAGTACCGCACGCACATCGAGAAGGACGCGGCGCTCGAGCGTCGCTTTCAGCCCGTCTTCGTCGGCGAGCCGTCGGTCGGCGACACGATCGCGATCCTGCGTGGGCTCAAGGAGCGTTACGAGGCGCACCACGGTGTTCGCATCCGCGACGCCGCGCTGGTCGCGGCCGCGGTGCTCTCCGACCGCTACATCTCCGACCGGTTCCTCCCCGACAAGGCGATCGACCTCGTCGACGAGTCCGCGTCACGGCTGCGGATGGAGATCGACTCTTCGCCCGTCGAGCTCGACGAGGCAGAGCGCCGTGTGATGCAGCTCGAGATCGAGCTCGCGGCGATGGCGAAAGAGGATCCCGCGACACGGGCTCCTCTGGAGAGAGACCTTGCCGAGGCAAAGTCCCGCCGAGACGAGCTTGCCGGCCGCTGGGCGAACGAGAAGGACGTGCTCGTCCGCGTGAGCGAGCTCACGCGGACTATCGACGAGCTTCGAACCGAGGCGGAGCGAGCCGAGCGTCAGGGGGATCTCGCGCGCGTCGCAGAGATCCGCTACGGCCTGATCCCGGAGGCCGAGAGGGAGCTTGCAGCTAGGGCTGAGCCGGAGGTTCAGCCCATGGTCAAGGAGGAGGTCGACGAGGACGACATCGCGGCGGTCGTCGCGCAGTGGACGGGCATTCCCACGGACCGGCTGCTCGAGGGCGAGGTCGAGAAGCTCGTCCACATGGAGGAGCGTCTCCACGAGCGGGTCGTCGGCCAGGACGTCGCGATCGAGGCGGTGTCGAACGCGCTTCGGCGCGCTCGCTCGGGCCTGCAGGACCCGAACCGGCCGATCGGCTCGTTCGTCTTCCTCGGCCCGACCGGCGTGGGCAAGACCGAGCTCGCGAGGGCGCTCGCCGAGTTCATGTTCGACGACGACCGCGCGATCGTCCGGCTCGACATGTCGGAGTACCAGGAGAAGCACACGGTCTCGCGGCTGGTGGGCGCGCCTCCGGGCTACGTCGGCTACGAGGAAGGTGGCCAGCTGACCGAGGCGGTCCGCCGCCGCCCGTACTCGGTGATCCTGCTCGACGAGATCGAGAAGGCGCACCCGGAGGTGTTCGACATCCTGTTGCAGCTGCTCGACGACGGCCGGCTGACCGACGGTCACGGCCGCACGGTCGACTTCCGCAACACCGTGGTGATCATGACCTCGAACATCCGCTCGACCGAGGAGATGGTCGAGCGCTTCCGCCCGGAGTTCCTCAATCGGATCGACGAGATCGTCGTGTTCGAGGCGCTGACTCGCGAGCAGCTCGGCGAGATCGTCGCGATGCAGCTCGAGCGACTCAACGGGCGGCTGGCCGAGCGCGGGATCACGCTCGAGCTGACCGATGGCGCCCGCGAGTTGATCGCCGATGCGGGCTGGGACCCGGCCTACGGCGCGAGACCGCTCAAGCGCGCGATCCAGCGGCTCCTCGAGAACCCGCTCGCGCTGCGGCTGCTCGAAGGAGAGTCCGGCGAAGGCGACACCATCCGGGCGTACGCCGAGCTGGGGGAGATCCGCTTCGCGAACGATCGCGAGTCCCGTGACCTCGCGGATCAGCAGGTAGACGAGGCCGAGCCGGTCGGCGCCGAGCCGTAGGGACGCCATGGCTCCTCCGGCCATCTTGCCGACCCACACCCGGGCCGTTGGCACGATGTCACTGTGGACTGGGCCCAGGCAGCCACGATCGTCTCCGCCGTAGAGTTCGGCTCGCCACGAGCCCGCGTGTCTTCGGCGCGCACGCGCTCGGCGCCGCGGCGGCTGGGATACGGCGCTCCGGCCGCCCACGGCCCGCGGGCGGGCGCTCTACGATCGCCGGATGCCGGCCGTTCTCATCGTCGCCGCGACGCGCGGCGAGCTCTGTGGGCACGCCGGGCTCGAATGCGGCGTCGGGCCCGTCGAGGCGGCAGCGGCGACCGCGCGCGCCCTCGCGGTCGACCCGCGCGTCCGGGCCGTGCTCCACGTCGGGCTCGCCGGCGCGCTCGGAGTCCCGGTCGGGGCGCTCGTCGTCGGCTCGGAGTCACGCTATGACGACATCGCGGCGCGCTGGCCAGTAGTCGGGCGCGCCGTGCCGGACGACGCGCTCGTCGCCGCCGCCCGCGGCGCCCTCCCGGGAGCCCTGCTGCTCCCCATCCACACGTCGGCCGCTGTCGGAGGTGCTTGCAACACAGTGTCACAAGCGCCGCTCGTCGAGGCGATGGAGGGCTTCGGCGTCCTGCGGGCGGCCACGCAGGCCGGGGTCGCCGCGGTCGAGGTGCGCGCGATCTCGAACGCGCTCGGCGAGGAGGACCGCGCCCGCTGGGACGTCGCCGGGGCCTGCGCCGCGCTCGGCGCCGCGCTGCCGGCCCTGCTCGCGGCCGTGGAGGACGTGGCCGCCGCCCCGTCCGGCTGAGCCGAGCCGGAGCTACCGTTGGCGCGTGTCGAGCACACGCTCACGCGAACGCCGCCCGCTCCCGCCCCCACTGCCGCCGGTGTCGAGGACGGTCGGCCAGGTCGTCGCACAGGCGATCGAGCTCTACCAGCGGAACTTCTTCCGCGCCGTCGTGCTCGGGCTGCCGGTCGCCGTCGTCGACGAGCTCATGCTCGGCGCGGACCTCTCGCCCGTCGGGCGCTCCGCCGTGCTCCTCGCGGCATCGCCCGCCTTCAGCCTCGCCTATGCGGGCGCGTGCGCGATCCGCCAGGCGGAGCGACCCTCGCTCAAGGTGTGGCTCTCGGCGGTCGTGCTCGGCGTCCTCACCTTCCTGCCCGCGGCCTTGCTCTCCTCGTGGTTCGCCCTCCTGGCCGTGCTCTGGCTCGGTCTCGCCGGGCACGCGGTGCCGGTCGTCATGGCCGAGCGCCTCCCGCCGGTGGCGGCGCTCCGTCGCACGTTCGAGCTCGGCCGCGCCGACTACGTCCATGCCGCCGGCTCGTTCGCGACCCTCGCGATTCTGTTCGCCCTGACGAGGCTGGCGCTCGGGCTGCTGCTCTCCAGCCAGGCGGACGCGACGGTGCGGGTCGCGATCTTCCTCGCCGACCTGGCTCTCTCGCCGCTCCTCTTCCTCGGCGCCGCGATCGTCTACGTCGATCAGGCCGCCAGGGTCGGCCTGAGCCGGGCGGAGCGGCGACGGCTGCGGTTGGGGCTCACCGGCGAGGCGAAGTAGGCTCAACCCTCCGGCCTCGATCGAGAGGAGACGCTCGTGCCGACCTATCTGATGCTCTCGTCCCTCACCGAGAAGGGGACGCAGACGCTGAACTCGAACCCCGCACGGCTCCGCGAGGTCAACCGCGACGTGGAGGAGCTCGGGGCGAAGGTGCTCCACCAGTGGGCCTCGCTCGGGGTGTACGACTTCGTGAACGTCGTCGAGGCGCCCGACGAGCTGACGATGGCGAACCTGTCGGTCAAGCTCGGCGCCCGGGGAAGCGTGAAGTTCGAGACGCTGACGCTCGTGCCGGTCGACGAGCTGCTCGCAGCGCTCGAGCAGTAGGCCTCCTCTCCCACCGCGGTGAATGACCTCACAGGACGGCTCGCGCGGGCGTCGAGCCGCCGCCCCTGGCGGACGCTCGCGCTCTGGGGGGTCGCGATCCTCCTCAGCGTCGGCGCGATCGCCGCGCTGCTGGGCGGCACGCTGACCACGGACGCGAAGATGACGAACAACCCGGAGTCGTATCGCGGCTACGACCTGCTCGCCGCGCACTTCCCGCCGAGCAACGACTACGTGAACGAGCTCGTCGTCGTGCGCTCCCGCTTGCTCCGCGTCGACGACCCCGCCTTCCGGGCGAGGGTCCAGGGGCTCGCACGGTCGATCGAGCAGACCGGGGTCGTGCAGCCCGTGCGCACGTTCTACTCGACGGGCGAGCAGCGTCTCGTCGCGCCGAACAAGCACGCGACGATCCTGCTGGTCGGCATGAAGGGCGACGGAGACGCAGGGATCGAGCGGGTGATCCATGCGGTCGACGCCGGGGCGACCGACGGCTTCGAGACGGCGATCACGGGCGAGTTCACCGCCGACCACGACTTCACCCAGCTGTCGCAGCAAGACCTCGAGAAGGGCGAGCTCGAGTTCGGCCTGCCCGTCGCGCTGATCGTGCTCGTGCTCGTGTTCGGCGCGGTCGTCGCGGGGCTGATCCCGGTGCTGGTCGCCCTCGTCTCGATCGTCATCGCACTCGGTCTCACGGCGCTCGTCGGCCAGGCGTTCGACCTGTCGGTCTACGTCGTCAACATGATCTCGGGGATGGGCCTCGCCCTCGGGATCGACTACTCGCTGTTCGTCGTCTCCCGCTTCCGCGAGGAACGACGACTGGGCGGCGAGCGCCTCGACGCGATCGCGACGGTCGGCTCGACGACGAGCAGGGCGGTGCTGTTCAGCGGGTCGGCGTTCGTGCTCGCGATGCTCGGGATGGTGCTCGTGCCGGACACGATCCTCCGCAGCCTGGCGACGGGCGCCGTGCTCGTCGGGATCGTCACCGTGCTCGCCGCCCTGACGCTGTTGCCGGCTGTGCTCGCGCTCCTGGGCGACCGCGTCAACGGGCTCCGCGTGCCGTGGCTGGGCCGTCGCGCCCAGGAAGAGGCGGGTGCGGAGGGACGGATCTGGTCGCGGGTCGTTCGCTCCGTCACGCGAGCGCCCGTCCGCGCCGCCGTGATCTCGATCGGCGCGCTACTGCTCGTCGCCGCGCCGCTGCTCTCGATCCAGACCGGACTGACGGGCGTCCGCGAGCTGCCGAACCGGTTCCACGCGAAGCGGGGCTTCACGATGCTCGAGCAGGAGTTCGGCGTCGGTACGCCGGACTCGGTGCAGGTCGTCGTCGGCGGGGACGTCCGCTCGGCGCCGCTCCGACCGGCGATCGCGGAGCTCGTGCGGCGGATCGGAGCGGAGGGTGCCTTCCTCCAACCCGTGGTGTCGACGAGCCCGGACGGCCGTGTCGCGAACGTCGAGGCTCTCGTTGCCGGGGACAGCCGCGACGAGCGTGCGCTCACGGCCGTGCAGGGGTTGCGCACGAAGCTCGTGCCCGAGGTCTTCGCGGGTCGCGACGCGACCGTCTACGTCACGGGCGAGACCGCGGAGGTGCTCGACTACCGCGCCCTCACGGACAGGTGGCTGCCGATCGTGTTCGTCTTCGTGCTCGGGCTGAGCTTCGTCCTTCTGACGGTCGCGTTCCGCTCCATCGTGCTCGCCGCGGTCGCGATCGGGCTCAACCTGCTCTCCGTCGGCGCCGCGTACGGCCTCATCGTGCTCGTGTTCCTGAAGGGCTTCGGACGCGAGCTGCTCGGCTTCACGGAGGTCGACGTGATCGCCGCCTGGCTCCCGCTGTTCCTGTTCGCGGTGCTGTTCGGGCTCTCGATGGACTACACGGTGTTCCTGTTGAGCCGGATCCGGGAGCACGTCGCGGCGGGCGAACGGACGACCCTCGCCGTCGAGCGCGCCGTCGCGTCGACCGCGCGGATCATCACGGGCGCCGCGCTGATCATCATCGCGGTGTTCGTGGGGTTCGCCGCGGGTGACCAGGTGGAGTTCCAGGAGATGGGCTTCGGCATCGCCGTCTCCCTGCTGATCGACGCGACTGTCGTGAGGCTCGTGCTGCTCCCCGCGGTGCTCGCGATTCTCGGCGAGCGCAGCTGGTACTTGCCGCGCTGGCTCGGCTGGCTCCCCCACCTCGAGGTCGAGGGGCGCAAAGCCTGAGCTACCCGACCAGCTCGCGCTTGCGGCGAGAGGCCGCGGACTGCCGCTTCTGGGCGCTCAGCTCGACCTTGCGCAGCCGGATGCTCTGCGGCGTCACCTCGACGCACTCGTCGTCGCGGATCAGCTCGAGCGCCTGCTCGAGCGAGAGCGGCCGCGGCGGGATCAGCCGCACGAGCTCCTCCGAGGTCGAGCTGCGCATGTTCGTCAGCTTCTTCTCCTTCGCGGCGTTCACGTCGAGATCCTCGGCGCGCGCGTTCTCGCCGACGATCATCCCCTCGTAGAGCTCGTCGCCGGGCTTCACGAAGAGCGAGCCGCGCTCCTGGAGGTTCAGGATCGCGAAGCCCGTCGCCGTGCCGCGGCGATCGGAGACGAGCGCGCCGGTCGGCCGCGTGCGCAACTCGCCGTGCCACGGTTCCCAGCCCTCGAAGACGTGGTGGAGGATGCCGGTGCCGCGTGTTTCGGTCAGGAACTCGGTGCGGAAGCCGATCAGTCCGCGCGCGGGGACGCGGTACTCCATGCGCGCCCAGCCGGTGCCGTGGTTGACCATCTGCTGCAAGCTTCCCTTGCGGAGCGCGAGCAGCTGCGTGACGACGCCGATGTAGTCCTCCGGGACATCGATCGCGACCCGCTCGACCGGCTCGTGCGTCTTTCCGTCGATCTCTCGGGTCAGCACCTCGGGCTTGCCGACGGTGAGCTCGAAGCCCTCGCGGCGCATCAGCTCGACGAGCACCGCGAGCTGGAGCTCGCCGCGGCCCTGTACGTCCCACGCGTCCGGTCGCTGCGTCGGGTTCACGCGGAGCGAGACGTTGCCGACGAGCTCCTGGTCGAGTCGTTGCTTGACCAGCGACGCGGTCAGCTTCGTCCCTTCCGTGCCGGCGAGCGGTGAGGTGTTGATCCCGATCGTGACCGCGAGCGACGGCTCGTCGACCGACGCCACGGGCAGCGGGCGCGGGTCGTCGGGGTCGGCGATCGTCTCGCCGATCGTCACGTCGGGGAGCCCCGCGATCGCGACGATCTCCCCGGGTCCCGCCTCCGTGGCGGGGACTCGCTCGAGCGCCTCGGTCACGTAGAGCTCGGTGACCTGCGCACCCTGGATCGTGCCGTCGGCCCGGCACCATGCGATCTGTGCGCCTTTGCGCAGCGTGCCGTGGCGAATGCGGCAGAGGGCCAGCCGTCCGAGGTAGGGCGAGGCGTCGAGGTTCGTGACGAGCGCCTGCAGCGGATGCTCGGGGTCGTACGCGGGCGCGGGGACGGTGGCGAGGAGCGTGTCGACGAGCGGCCCGAGGTCGTTCGCGAGCTCGTCGCGGACGAGGCCGGCCCGACCCGCGCGTGCGTTCGCGTAGACGATGGGGAACTCGATCTGCGACTCGTCGGCGTCGAGGTCGAGGAAGAGCTCGTAGACCTCGTTCACGACCTCCTCTGGCCGGGCGTCGTCTCGGTCGATCTTGTTGACGACGAGGACGACGGGCAGCTGCGCCTGCAGTGCCTTGTGGAGGACGAAGCGCGTCTGCGGCAGCGGCCCCTCGGACGCGTCGACAAGCAGGAGGACGCCGTCGACCATCGTCAGCCCGCGCTCGACCTCGCCGCCGAAATCGGCGTGTCCGGGCGTGTCGACGATGTTCAGCTTCACGTCGCCGACGCGGACGGCGGTGTTCTTGGCGAGGATCGTGATCCCCTTCTCGCGCTCGAGATCGAGCGAGTCCATGACGCGCTCGGCGACGTCCTGGTTCTCGCGGAACGAGCCGGCCTGCCAGAGCAGCGCGTCGACGAGCGTCGTCTTGCCGTGGTCGACATGGGCGACGATCGCGACGTTCCTGATGTCGTTGCGTGTCTTCATGTGAGCGTCGGCGAGCTCGGGCGCGGCGGGACCGTCACGCGGTCGCGAAGCCGGTCTCGCGTTGCGTGACCGTGAGGGGGCTCGTCGGGAGGCCCTCGGGCGGCTCGGTCGCGTTGTACCCGCCGGGCGCGACGTCATTCGGCGTATCCGGGTGGAACAGCGCTGCGAGGAGCTGGATGTGGCCCCGCCCGATGGAGAGCTCCCACTGTCCGCCCCCGTACGCGCCGATGCCCTGCGACTCGCAGTAGTCGTACGCGGCGAAGAGGCGCTCGATCGAGCCGAAGCGCGACGGCTTGACGTTGACGGTGCGCGGGGGCCAGCGCAGCGCCTCGATGTCCGCCACCGCGTGGATCGGTGCGTCCCACGTGACGCGCTCCGCGACCGGGTCGAGGAGCGGGATCGTCTCCGGCGTGAGGGCGGGATCCTCGATCCAGGCCTCCGGGAACTCCTCGAGGACACGGCGATAGAGCCCGAGGTCCGGCGGGTTGTCGACCACCGTGCCGCTGTACTGCCCCTTCAGGTCGATCGAGTCGACGCAGCCGAGCTCCCGAAGCTCGTCGAAGATCGCGTCGGTCCAGTCCGGCCGCGCGTCGAGCTTGAACCGGAGACCGGGGTAGAGGGCGAGGAACGAACGGAGACGCTCCGTCGTCGGCGGATCGCCGAGCGGGCCGGAGGCGACGAACGTCACGGGCCGCGCGTCGCGCCCGACCACCTCGCCGAGCGAGGTTCCGCCCTGCCGCAGCGCGAGGTCGAGGGCGGCACTCTCGAACGCCCAGCGTCGGTAGTCGAGGTACTCGTGGCGCTCGGGCGGCTCCGGGAACAGCGGCAGCGTCTCGAGCTGGCGCGAGAAGCTGTCGATCGTCCATTCGCCGGCGAGCGGCAGCACGGAGCCGCGCTCCTGCTGCGCCTCCTGGAGCGGGCTGTCGTACGTGACGTCCTCGCCGAGCCCCTCCTCGCCGGCGCCGAGGAGCCGGACGACGGTCGTCCTCCGTATGAACTCCGGTCGGACGAAGAGCTCGTGCGGGTCGAGCTCGTAGGCCTCCACGCGGAGCGGAAGCTCGCGGACGAGGTCGTACAGCGCCATCAGAGGGCCGCGTGGGCGACCGCGATCTCGCCTGCCAGGCCCGCGTTGGCGACGATCAGGTCGCGGTTGACGCGGCGGGTCTCACCGCCGGAACGGTCATGGAGGGCGGCGAGGACGAACGGCGTCACGTCCTGGCCGACGATACCCCGCTCGTTCGCCTCCACGAGGATCTCCTCGGTCAGCGCGGCGACGTCGAGGCTCTCGTCGGGCGGGCGGCCGACGAGGATCCCGTTGCCGCCGAGGCGCCAGTGGGCGTCCGCCACGGCGGCGGCCTCCTCGGCGTTCTCGACCCTCGCGGAGACGGGCGGACCGCCCTCGGCGGCATAGAAGAGCGGCAGGGTGTCGACGCGGTACCCGAGCACCGGAATGCCAAGCGTCTCGAGCACCTCGGCCGTGGCCGGGACGTCGAGGAGCGACTTGACGCCCGACGAGGCGATCAGCGCGGGCACGCGCGCGCACACGCCGAGGTCGGCGGACACGTCCGGCGTGATCGGAAAGCCGCGGTGGACTCCGCCGAGCCCACCCGTGCCCATGAAGCGGATGCCGACGGCGGCGGCTGCGGCGAGCGTCCCACCGACGGTGGTCGCGCCGACGGCGCCCTGCACCGCGCAGGGCGCGAGGTCGCGCGGCCCGAGCTTGCGGGCGGTTGGTGTGAAGCGCTCGAGCTCCTCGGCGGCGAGGCCGACCACGACACGGCCGTCGAGCACCCCGACGGTGGCGGGCACGGCGCCCGCGGCGCGGACGGCGGCCTCGCTCGCGAGGCCGACCTCGACTCCCGCCGGCGCGGGGAACCCATGCGCGACGAGCGTCGTCTCGAGTGCGACGAGCGCATGCCCCTCCTCGAGCGCCGCCTGAACCTCGTCGGTGACGCGGATCAGGTGCTCCACGAGGCGCAGCGTAGTCACGCGAGCGCCGGTCCCAGCGACCGCCGCTCCAACCTCCCCAGGGGCACTCCCGTGTCCCTGATGTCACGCTAGCGCACAAATCCTGACGCCTCGGTGCCTGCCTCGTGTCGGCTTCGTGACGCGGACGCGGGCGCACCGATCTGCGCGGATGCGTTCAGGGCATCGCGCCGGCCTGCTGGATGCAGCGCGCCGCGGCGGCGAGGGCGAGGTCGGGCCCGCCGACGATCCACCCCGCGGCGAGCGCGTCGCCGGCGCCGGTGGTGTCGACGACGGTGTCGACAGAGACCGCGGCCCGCTCGTCCCCGTCGAACGAGCAGCCACCCGCGCCGCGCTTCAGGATCCAGAACGCGCCTGGAAGCCGTCTGCCGAAGACGGCTTCCTCCTCCTCGTTCGCGAACACGACGTCGGGGGCGATCGATTCGACCGACTCCCTGAACCGCTCCACGCCTCGCTCTCGGATCGCGCTCCACGACGACAGGTCGACGCTGATTCGTGCGCCGAAGTCGCGCGCGAGCTCGACCGCCCGCGCCGCCGCTGACGCGACCGGCTCCGCGGTGAGCGCGTAGCCCGACACGTGCAGGTGGTCGCACGCGAGCCAGTCGGGCTCGAGCTCGTCGGGACGAAGCTCTGTCGCGACACCGCGCGCGGGGAACATCGATCGCTCGCCCGTGCCGTCGACGAGCGAGACGACGACACCGTTCCCATCAGGTGCGACCGGCCCGGCGAGCTCGACTCCGAGCCGCCCGAGCTCGTCTGCCGCGAGACGCCCCGCCCCGTCGGCGGCACGCTTGCCGAGCCATCGCACCTGCGCGCCGAGTGTCGCCGCCCAGGCCGCGACGTTCGCGCCCTGGCCGCCGGCGGAGAGCGACACCGCCGCGGCCGTGTCGGCGCCACGCGCGATCTCGCCCTCGATTCGCACGACGACGTCGAGCCCTAGGTCACCGAGGGAGACGACGCGCATGGCCTACGATCGTCTCATGGCGCGCGACGAGGGGACGGGCGAGGCAGGCGGTCGTCGCCATCGGGCCCGATCGTTCGTGCTCGGCGGGATCGTCGGCGCGTCCGCGGTCGCAGCAGGGCTCAGGCGCGCCCGGCGTCGGCGGCGCCGCCCCGTGCAAACCGGGCTCGCAGCGTTCGAGAGCGCTCCGTGCTACCGCGAGTTGCTCGAGAGGGAGCGACGCGAGGGCCCGTAGCCCCGGTCGACACGGGCGGCCAGCACAACCGTCTGCAGGTTGACGTCGGCATCGCCGATCCCGAGCTGCTGGCCGACGAGCAGCGCGCGGGCCGAGTAATAGAGGAATGCCCGCGGCGTGACGACCGGGTTCAGCGTCCTGATCACGAGGAACGGCCCGAACACCCGCACGTCGTACGGCGCCGCCGGCTTCGGCAGCCGCCGCTCGATCTCGAGCCGGGGGCGGATGTTGTTTCGCTCGCTCGCGTCCAGCACCCAGACGCCGCGGCCCAGCGGCGCCTCGCGCCGCAGGACGCGGAGCGCGAGGGTCGGGTCCGCGCGGGGCACGACGGTGGTCGGGAAGGAGGAGCGGTTGCGCTCCCACGCGCCCAGGTAGAGGGGCTCGTAGCCGAAGAGGACGTCGTCGGGGCGGCTCGTCCGCGCGAGCCAGGACTCGGCCTCGGCGCGGGCGGCCTGTCGTGTGTCGGGCTCCCAGTCGAAGAGCGGTGACGAGCGGTGCCAGGCCCACGCGACCTGCGTGACGACGAGCGCCGCGGTCGCGATGACCGCAAGGGCGACCGACCGGCGCCCGACGAGGACGATGGTCGTGGCAACCGCGATCGCGAAGAGCGGGAGGAGGAAGATCAGGTGCCGCGACTCCGGCGCCGCCGAGCTGCCGAGCTTCGCGACGAGGAAGGCGGCGATGGTCGCGCCCAGCGCGCAGAGAACGAGCGCTCGCGCGTCGCGGCGCATCCGCGCGACGCCGACCACCGCGGCGACGATGGCCAGCAGCGACACCGGCCACCACCCTGCGGTCGCGTCGCCGACGGAGCGCCAGAAGTACCGCCCGACGGCGGTCGGCCCACTGAGCTTCGCGCCACCGCCGCCGACGCCGACGTCGAATCGGCCTGCGAGCACGAGGTCGGTCAGCCAGAACGGAACGCCGAGCACGAGCACGGCCACCCCGGCGAGCGCCGCCTCGCGGATGCGGTCGCGCCGCGCGACGAGCACGTACAGGCCGTGGCCTCCGAGCATCAGCACGCCGTACGGGTGCGCGGCGACCGTCAGCAGCGCGGTCGCGACCCAGAGCGCCCACGCGCCCCGCCCGCCGCGGTCGAGCGCGCGCAGCAGCGCGAGCAGGCACGCGAGGGAGAGGAAGAGGAAGAGGCTGTACATGCGCCCGTACACGCCGTGGAAGAGGAACAGCCAGCTCGGTGCGACGACCATCGTTGCGACGAAGCCGACGCGGACGTCGGCGAGGCGCGTCCCGAGCGCCGCGACGAGCGGCAGGCTCGCGATCGCGAAGGTGGCCGACAGGAGCCGCAGGCCGCCGAGCCCGAAGCCGAGATGGGCGACCGTCCAGGCGAGGAGGAAGTGGAGCGGGGCGCCGCCGCGGTCACGAGTGACGTGCTCGACGACGCCGGGCAGCGTGTCGCGGCCGACGAACAGCGCGAGCGTCTCGTCCTCGTGCGGAGGCCACGCCATCAGCTGGTGGAGGAGGAACGCGGCCGCGGCGACGACGACGCCGGCGATTCCCAGGTAGGGCCAGCGCAGCGCGAGCCAGGACCGCGCGGACGTCCCCGCAACGACGGGCGCCACCCCCTCCTGACGTGCCTCGATCCCTTGCGTCATCGTGGTTTCCGACATCTTCGCTGGTAGATTGGCCGGCCATGCCGATCTACGAGTACCGCTGTCCGAATGGCCACACCTTCGAGGTGTTCCAGCGGATGACGGACCCGCCCGTCACCGCCTGCGAGACGTGTGGGGCCGGCCCGGTCGAGAAGCTCCTGTTCCCCGTCGCGGTGCATTTCAAGGGCTCCGGCTTCTACTCGACGGACTACGGTCGCGGCTCGCGCAAGGGGGCCGGCGAAGGACGGGGAGTCGAGCACCTCGTCCTCGGACGGATCGGCCAAGACCGACCAGGCGACCTCCAAGACCGACGCGAAGGCGTCGGACTCGAAGCCCTCGGAGGGATAGCGCCCGCTCACCGGCCCCGGTCGCCCACGTAGCAGCCGGGGGCATAGGGCAGGCCGCGTGCGGGCGCGAGCGGCGCAGAACGGCCCGTGAACATCGCGACGGTCGAGACGTTGTCCTCGCTGCCGAGGATCACCGACTCGCCGCCGACGGTCGCCGGGTCGCCGCCGAGCCGGCAGTGCAGCGCCTTCCCCTTGTCGGCGCGGAAGTAGACCCAGCCGAGCTGCATCAGCTGCGATGCGCCGAGGTCCGTCGCGAGGGGGGCGGTGAGCTGGTCGCCGATGAACGGGAGCTTCAGCGAGGCGCCAAAGCTCGTCACCTTGTTCAGCGTGGCTTCGACGACGTCCTGCTGGCGACGGGCTCGGGTGAAGTCGTTCTCGGCCGGGTCGAGCAGGTTGTGCCGGATCCTGGAGTACACGAGGGCGCGCTGCCCATCCATGTGCTGTGTCCCCTTCGCGAACCGCCACCCCGGCCATTCGGCGCAACGTTTCGCCGTCTTGTAGGGGCAGTCGAACCGGTCCGAGCGGATCTTGCGCGGCACGACCACGTCGATCCCGCCGACCGCATCGATCAGCTCCCGGAAGCGGTCGAAGTCGACGAACACCACGTGGTTCACGGGGAGACCCGTCAGGTCCTTCACGGTCCGCAGCGCGAGCGCCGGACCGCCGATCTGGTTCGCGGCGTTGATTTTCGCCACGCCGACCTCGGGGATCTCGACCTGGAGGTCACGTGGGACCGAGAGGAACGCGAGCCGCTTCTTGCCCGGGTCGGTGCGGATCAGCATGATCGAGTCCGACCGGTTCGCCCCGGCCCGGCCCTTCTGCTGCCCGCCGTCGGTTCCGAGCACGAGGATCGTCGTCGGGGTCGAGATCAGCAGGCCGTCCTTCTTCGCGAGCTGGCGCTTCACTCCGGCGGGCACACGGTCGTTCGCTTCGGAGACGCCGCTCGAGACCGCGAGGTAGCTCGCGACCCCCCAAGCGACGAGCAGCACGAGGAGCACGAGGACGCCCACGCCGACCCACCGGCCCCACCGCCGACGCGTCGGCGACGAGGGCCCTGCCGGCGTTCCAGGGGGCGGCTTGGAACCCGGCGCGGCCTCGCGGGCCAGCGGCACCCGCCCCTTGACCCGGCCGCCGCGATACACGCGATACGGCTTGTCCTGAGCGGGCATCCGGCCGGGTATGGTAGCCGCGCGGTGCCGCCGGAATCGGTCATCGGAGTGGACGTCGGCGGGACGAAGATCCGCGCCGGCACGATCGCGCGCGACGGCTCGGTCGGCCGCGTGCTCGACGTCGAGACGCCGACGAACGGCCCCGAGCCGCTCTTCGAGGCGCTGTTCGGAGTCGTCGAGCGCCTCATGCCCGACGCGCCGGCGGCGATCGGGATCGGCATCCCGATGAACATCGATCGCCGCACGGGCATCGCCCTCTCGGCCGCGAACCTCCCGCTCGTCTCGCTCGACGTCGGGGCGCGGGTGCGGGAGCGCTTTGCCCTGCCCGTCGGGCTCGAGAACGACGGGAACGCGACCGCGCTGGCCGAGTGGCGCTGCGGCGCGGCCCGAGGCGCGAGCGACGTGGTCGCGCTCGCGCTCGGCACCGGCGTGGGCGGCGGGCTCGTCCTCGACGGCCGCCTGTTCCGCGGATGGGCGGAGATCGGGCACCTCGTCGTCCAGGCCGACGGTCCTCGCTGTCAGGGCAACTGCCACGGGCACGGGCACCTCGAGTCGCTGGTCTCCGGGGAGGCCGCGTCGCGCGCCGCCCAGGAGCTCTGGGGCGCGGACGCGGACGCCCACCTGCTCGTGCGCGCGGCCGAGGACGGCGACGAGGGCGCCCGCGCGGCCCTCGGGCGGATCGGGCACTTCCTCGGCCTCGCGATCGGCTCCCTGTGGAACGTGTTCAGCCCCGACGTCGTCGTCGTCGGTGGGGGGTTCGGCGCGGGTGCCTGGCGGTTTCTCGAGGAGTCGGCGCTCGACGCTGCGCGCCGCGAGGCGCTGCGGCCGGCGGACGAGAGCCTGCAGGTCGTCGTCGCGGAGCTCGGTGACGACGCGGGCCTCGTCGGCGCGGGCCTCGTGGGCTTCGAGGCGCTCGACGGCGTGCGCTGATGGCGGCGCGTCTCCGGGTCGGGCCAGTGCCCGTTCAGGCAATGCCCTCCAGGTCCCTCGCGGGCGATGAGCGGCGTCATGCGTCGTCCTCGGTCGCCCCGATACCGTCGGGTATCGGGGCTCCCTGCGTCCTAGCCTGGCTTGCTCCTCGCCTGCGAGGAACGAGGCAGCATCGCCTGAAAGGGCACTAGATGCCCCTCGCGGTCTGCGCGACCCCGATCGGAAACCTCCTGGACGTCACGCTCCGTGTCCTCGACGAGCTGCAGGAGGCCGACGCGGTGCTCTGCGAGGACACCAGGCGGACGCAGATCCTGCTCGAGCGGCACGGGATCCGCGCCAGGCGCCTCGTCAGCCTTCATCGGCACAACGAGGCTCGCCGCACAGAAGAGCTCGTGCCGCTGCTCGAGGCAGGCGAGCGGCACGCGCTCGTCTCCGACGCGGGCCTCCCCGGGGTGAACGACCCCGGTGGCCGGCTGGTCGCCGCCGCCATCGCTGTTGGGGTCGAGGTCACCGTCCTGCCCGGTCCCAGCGCAGTGGAGACCGCCCTTGTGGCGAGCGGGCTCGGCGATGGCGGCTACCGGTTCCTCGGGTACCTGCCACGGCGCGACGCGGAGCTCGACGCGCTCTGGTCCGACGCGCGCGCATGGCCGTACGCGGCGGTGGCGTTCGAGTCCCCCAAGCGGCTGCCGCGCTCGCTCGAGCGGCTCGCGCGGATCGACCCCGAGCGACGCATTGCCGTCTGCCGGGAGCTGACGAAGCGGTTCGAGGAGGTCGTTCGCGGAGCCGCGGCCGAGGTGGCGGCGCGCTTCCCCGAGCCGACGAAGGGAGAGGTGACGATCGTGCTGGCTCCCGGAACGCCGGGCGACTCGGATGGCGACGCCGCCGTCGAGGCCGTCAGGCGTCTCGTCGAGGGCGGCGCCCCGCGCCGCGTGGCGGCCGATGTCGTGTCGGGGCTCGTGCGAACCCCGCGCAACGAGCTCTATCGCGCGTCGCTCGACGCCGCCGATTGACGCCGTCCGACGGCCCCGCTACCGTTCCCACACCCGCGTTGCCGTCGCAGAGAACAAGGAGGTGCGGAATGCACCGGATTCTCGCGATCGGCGCCGCCACGGTGCTCGCGCTCGCCCTCAGCCGCGAGGCAGCGGCGTGGTCGTGGCCGGCGGACGGCGCCGTCGTCCGATCTTTCGCCCTGGGGGCGGACGTGTACGCCGCCGGACAACACCGCGGCATCGACGTCGCCGGTCCGGATGGCTCGGCCGTGAAGGCGCCCGCTGCGGGCGTCGTCAGCTTCAGCGGTTCGCTGCCGACCTACGGCCGCGGCGTGACGATCCTCACGGCGGACGGCTATGCCGTCACGCTCGTCCACCTCGGCACGATCGAGAGTCGCGAAGGGCGCCACCGTCGGAGAAGGCGACACAGTCGGCACGATGGGCGTCAGCGGCACGCCCGAGCAGGAAGGGCCGAGCGTCCACCTCGGGATCCGCCGAGCGTCCGACGACGAGGGATATGTCGATCCACTCGGGCTGCTCCCGCCGAGAGCCGCACCGGCGCCTGCTCCGTCCCCGGCCCCGGAGGCGGCCGCCGCGCCGGTTTCCGCGCCGGCACCCGTCACGGTTCGCCCGCCGTCGCCGCCGGCACCCTCGCCGGTCGTCGCTCCGGCGCAGGCGCCGGCTCCAGCGGCACCGCCGTCGGTCACCGGCACGGCGCCTGCGGTGGCGGCAACGGCCGCGTCGGCGGCGTCCTCGGTGACCTCACCGGTGGCATCGCCGGGGAGTGAGACCCCGCCTTCGGTCGTGGCGGTCCAGCCAACGGCGGCAGAGGGAGGAGTCACGGTCTCACGGCCGCACATGCCGGCCGTCGCTCCGGCCGCGGGCGACACCGCCGGTCGGGTCGCGCTGGATGCGCCGGTCCGCTCGGCCACGCCGTTCCACGTAGGCACCTCAGCGCACCGGTCCGGCGCAGTGTCGACCCATCCGGCATCCGAGGCCACCCTGACGCCGACGGTCGTCGGCGTTCGAACGCATCAGGCTGTCGGTCGGCAAGTGCATGTCATGCGTGCGTCGGCGACGGACTCGGAGATCGTCCGACCGACGGTGCACCAGCCGAGTCACCCCGCCGAGGCACCCCGCCCCGCGCACAAGACGCTGACCCGGGGTGTGGCGCCCGAGCGGGCAGACCTTGGGCGGTCGGCAACACGCGCGGTCGTTCGGGAACGGCCGGTCACCGTCGCCACGGATGCGACGCCAAGCCCGTCGGTGTCCCAACCGGCACGCAGCGCGCGCCGCGAGCCACCGGGCGCCGTCGGTGGTGTCGGCATCCGCGGGTTGGTTGCGGGCATCGCGCTCCTCGCCCTCCTCGCGGCGGCGGTGGGACGACAGGTCGCCCGTAGAATCGGCATGGATGGAGCCGTACTACGTCACCACGCCGATCTACTACGTCAACTCGACGCCGCACATCGGCCACGCCTACACGACCGTGGCCGCGGACGTGTTCGCTCGCCATCAGCGGCAGCGCGGACGTGAGACGTTCTTCCTCACCGGCGTGGACGAGCACGCGTCGAAGGTCGCGCGGGTCGCCGCGGAGCAGGGCCTCTCCCCGCAGGAGTACGTCGACGGCATCGTCGAGGCGTGGCGGGCGCTCCCCGCCCGCCTCGACGTCTCCAACGACTTCTTCATCCGGACGAGCGACGACGGGCACAAGCGGTTCGTGCAGGACTTCCTGCAGCGGATCCGGGACAACGGCCGCGACGACATCTACCAGGACGTCTACGCGGGCCTCTACTGCGTCGGCTGCGAGGCCTTCAAGTCCGAGGCGGAGCTCGTGGACGGCAAGTGCCCCGAGCACGACATCGAGCCGGAGTGGATCGAGGAGCGAAACTGGTTCTTCCGCTTGTCGGCGTACCGGGATCGTCTGCTCGCCCTGTACGACGAGCGGCCGGACTTCGTGCTGCCCGGGTTCCGCGCGAACGAGGCGAAGGGGTTCATCTCGGGGGGCCTGCAGGACTTCTCGATCAGCCGGGCCGGCCAGCCGTGGGGCATCCCGATCCCGTGGGACACCGAGCAGGTCGCGTACGTCTGGGCCGACGCGCTCGTCAACTACCTGAGCGCGCTCACCTACGCGCGACCGGACGAGAACCTGATTCCGACCTTCTGGCCGCAGGTGCGACATCTGCTCGCGAAGGACATCCTCCGCTTCCACTGTGTCTACTGGCCGGCGCTGCTGCTCGCGGCCGGGTACGACGTCCCGAAGCAGCTCTTCGTGCACGGGTACCTCTTGCTCGACGATCGCAAGATCTCGAAGTCGCTCGGCAACGTCGTCGACCCACTCGAGCTGATCGACGTCTACGGCGCCGACGGGGTGCGCTTCTGGTGCGCGCGGTCGGTCTCGTTCGGGCAGGACGGAGTCGCGTCGGTCGACGGGCTCCGCGAGCGCTACGAACGTGAGCTCGGCAACGACCTCGGGAACCTCCTCTCGCGCGTGACGGCGATGATCGCGCGCTACCGCGGCGGCGCACTCGCCGCGGTGCCGGCGGACGACTCGCCGGTCGCCGCGCTGCTCGACCCGCTCGGCAACGACGTGGCCGAGGCTCTCGACGCGTTCGATCTAACGGGTGCCCTCGAGCGGATCTGGGAGGTCGTCCGGGCGCTGAACAGGCACGTGGAGGCCGCGGCGCCGTGGCAGCTTGCTAAGGACGACGCGCGCTCGGACGAGCTCGACCGCGTCCTCTACGACCTCGTGGACGGCCTGCGCGCCGTGGGGGTCGCGTTGGCCTCCTACCTGCCCGGCACGTCCGAGCGCATCCTCGAGGCGCTGGGGCAACCAACGCACGCGGCCTGGGACGAGGTCGCCTACGGCCGAACGCGCGCCGTCGAGGGCCTCGCGCCGGCTCCGCCGCTCTTCCCGCGCGTGGACGAGCCCGCGACCGCGGCGTGACCGACAGCCACGCCCACCTCGACGCGTGCGCGGAGCCGGACGCGGTCGTCGCACGTGCGAACGACGCCGGCGTCACGCGGATCGTGACGATCGGGACGGGGATCGACTCGTGCCGTCGCGCGCTCGAGATCGCCGAGAGCCACCAAGGCGTCGTCGCCGCGCTCGGCATCGACCCGCATCACGCGGCGACCGGTGAGGCGAGCCGCGTCGGCGAGCTACGCGCGCTGCTCGCGCATCGGAAGGTCGTCGCGGTCGGGGAGACCGGGCTCGACGGCCACCACGGCGCCGAGACGCTGCGGGAGCAGCGCGCCCTGCTCCACGAGCACCTCGCGCTCGCCGAGTCGCTCGGGCTGCCTGTCGTGATCCACAGCCGCGCCGCGAGCGCCGCGACCACCGCCGCGCTCGAGCCGTTCCGCGGCACGGTGATCCTCCATTGCTTCTCCGAGCCGGAGTTGCTCGAGCCTGCCCTCGAGCGGGGCTACTACGTGTCCTTCGCGGGCAACGTCACCTATCCGAGCGCCGCCCAGCTGCGGGCCAGCGCCGCACGTGTCCCCGGCGACAGGATCCTCGTCGAGACCGACACGCCGTACCTTGCGCCGCAGCCCGTCCGCGGCCGACCCAACGAGCCGATGAACGTCCGTCTCACGCTGGCCGCGCTCGCCGAGGCCCGAGACGACGATCTCGCGGCGCTCGAGGCACAGATCGACGCGAACGCGACCGCGGCGTTCGGCCTCGCCGACGCGTGATCCGCGTCGCCCCCAAGAAGGCGCTCGGCCAGCACTTCCTCGTCGATCGGAACGTGCTCGGGGTGATCGAGCGCCTCGCAGGGCTGCGGCCGGAGGACGTCGTCCTGGAGATCGGCCCGGGTCTCGGCGTGCTGACCACCTTCCTCGCCGATCGGGTCGCACACGTCCACGCCGTCGAGCTCGACCGGAGCCTCGACGGACCGCTGCGCGACGCCCTCGCCGAGCGAACGAACGTCGAGCTCGTCTTCGGGGACGCGCTCGCGCTCGACCTCGCGGCGCTCGACCCGGCGCCGGGCAAGCTCGTCTCGAACCTCCCGTACAACATCGCGACGCCACTCGTCGTCGAGAGCCTGACGACGATTCCGACGGTGGTGAGCTGGTGCGTGATGGTGCAACGGGAGGTGGCCGACCGCTTCTTCGCCGAGCCCGGGACGAAGGCATACGGCGCGGTCTCGGTGCTGATCCGGCTCAACGCGCGCCGGACCGGGTTCCATGCGATCGCGCGCACGGTGTTCCGACCGCCGCCGAACGTCGACTCGGCGCTCGTCGCCTTCGAGCGAGTTCCCGGCCCGCCTCGTCCAGCCGAGCTCGCGCGCATCGTCTCGGGCGGCTTCGCGCATCGGCGGAAGACGCTCGCGAACTCGCTTGCACTGAGCGGAGTCTCGACCCGGGAGCAGGTGACCGGGACGCTTGTGGAGCTCGGCCATCGGCCGAACGTCCGCGCCGAGGCCCTCGAGCCGTCGGAGTTCGTCGAGCTGACCGAGCGGCTCCTCCGATGAGCGACTGGCACACGTTCGACGCCCCTGCGAAGCTCAACCTCACGCTCGTCGTCGGCCGTCGGCGGCCGGAGGGGATGCACGAGGTCGTCACCGTCATGGAGCGCCTGACCCTCGCGGACACGATCCACGTCCGGCGGTCGAACGGCACGAGCGTCCACGGATTCGACGACGACACGCTCGTCCGGGCCGCGCTTGACCAGATGACCCAACGGACGAGCGCTGACTCGGGGTTCGAGGTGCGCATCGACAAGCGGATCCCGGTCGCCGCAGGACTCGGAGGAGGCTCGAGCGACGCCGCCGCCGCGCTCCGCCTCGCGAACGACCTGCTCGAGACGCCGCTCCCGACCGACGAGCTCGACTCGATCGCCGCTTGGCTCGGCGCCGACGTGCCGTTCTTCCTCCGCGACGGGCCGCAGCTCGGCACCGGCGACGGCACGATGCTGGCCCCGCTGACGCTGCCGCAGAGGCACACCGTCCTACTCGTCTTGCCCTACGGCGCGGCGAAGAGCTCGACGGCAGACGTCTACGCGGCCTTCGACGAGCGTCGTGGTGAGGTGGGCTACGAGGACCGCCGCGCGGGTCTACTGCAGGCGCTCGGCAGCCTCACCGCCGAGACCGACCTCGCCGCCCTCCCGCCGAACGACCTCGCATCCTCGCCGCTCTCGGCGGAGCTTCGGAGCCTCGGTGCGTTCCGGGCGGACGTCACGGGGGCGGGGCCGATCGTCTACGGCCTGTTCGTCGATCAGGCGGCTGCCGAGCGGGCCCGGGACCGGCTCGACACCCCGGTCGCGGCGACCTGGATCGCGAAACCTCGCTGATACCTTGAGGGCGATGAGCGAGCAGTACCTCCTCGAGCACCGCGAACGCCGGCTCACCCGGCGCGTACGGCACAACCGGTATCGGGTCGCGCTCGCGATCGCGGCGGCGGAAGGCATCCTCGTGATCGCAGGCGTGATGCCGTGGTGGCTCGTCGTCCTCCTCGCGCTCGCCGCCGTGGGCGCGTACGCGGGCTGGGGGAGAGAGCATGAGAGCGCAGATGTTCGCGTCTTGACGTGGACGGCCGCCGTCTCGCAGCTTCTCGTCGTGCTCGTCCCCGTGCTCGCCGGCGCGCTCGTGATCCTGGCGGCCGTCGCCGTCGTGCTGCTCGCCGCGGTCGCGCTGGCGGCGATCCTGCTCGACCGTCGGTAGCCCGCCCCTCGCGGGATACACTCCCTCTCCCTTGATGGGGCGTGGCCAAGCGGTAAGGCAACGGGTTTTGGTCCCGTGATCCCAGGTTCGAATCCTGGCGCCCCAGCCATCGTCAACCCGTGATGCCGACGAGACACGCTGCAGTCGTGATGGCCGGAGGGCTCGGAACGCGGATGCGGTCCGGGCTCGCCAAGCACCTGCACCCCCTGCTGGGGCGGCGGATGGTCGACTGGGTCGTCGCGGCCGCGACACCGTTGGCGCCCGACCCCCTCGTCGTCGTCGCCTCGCCGGAGACCGCGGACGCGTTCGGCGGCGTCGCGGTTGCGATCCAGGAGCGTCCGCTCGGCACGGGCGACGCGGTGCGCGCGGCGCGCCGAGCGCTCGGAGACGCGGACGCCGTTCTCGTCCTCTCGGGTGACACGCCTCTGCTCACGACGGAGTGCCTCACCGAGCTCCTCCGAGTGCACGGCGAGGCGGATGCGGCGGCGACCGTCCTCTCGTTCGTGCCGGATGATCCGCGGAGCTACGGTCGCGTCGTCCGCGGCGAAGACGGAGGCGTCGTCGCGATCGTCGAGGCCGCCGACGCAACACCGGAGCAGCTCGCGATCAACGAGGTGAACTCCTCGATCTACGTGTTCCGCGGCGACGCGCTCTGGCCCGCGCTCGAGCAGCTGACTGCGCACAACGCCCAGGGCGAGCTGTACCTCACCGACGCTGTGCGTGCGGTCGCCGACGGGGGTGCGACCGTCGGCGTCTACGTCGCCCCCGATCCGGCGGAGACCGCGGGCGTCAACACGCGCGTCGAGCTCGCCGCGGCGACCGCCGTCCTCCGTGACCGCATCAACGAGGCGCACATGCTCGCCGGGGTGACCATCGTCGACCCCGAGACGACCTGGATCGAGCCGACGGTGACGCTCGAGGCAGATGCCGTCGTGCACCCGTTCAGCGTGCTGCGTGGCTCGACAGCTGTAGCGGCAGGCGCTGAGATCGGCCCCCACGCCGTCGCGGTGGACGCGGCGATCGGAGCCGGCGCCCTCGTGGGACCGTTCTGTTACCTTCGCCCCGGCACTGTGCTCGGGGCATCCTCCAAGGCAGGCACGTTCGTCGAGCTCAAGAACACGTCGCTCGGCGAGGGCACCAAGGTGCCTCACCTGTCGTACATGGGCGATGCGGAGATCGGCGATCGCACGAACGTCGGCGCGGGCACGATCACGGTGAACCTTCCGCACGGTGGCGGCCCGAAGCAGCGCACCGAAATCGGGCGTGACGTCAGGGTCGGTGTGGACACTGTCCTGGTTGCACCAGTCACTCTCGGAGACGACGCGTGGACGGCCGCGGGCACGGTCGTAACGGACGACGTCCCCGAGAACGCGCTCGTGGGATTCCCGCCCAGGCAGGACGTGAAGGAGGGGCGCGGTGGACGCAGGGACGGTTGAGCAGGCGCTGCCCGGCTTCGAGCACGCCTCGACGGAGTCGACGTTGAAGCCCGGGCACGCGATTCCGCTGACGCCGAAGAAGCGGCTGATGGTCTTCTCGGGCCGCTCGCACCCGGTGCTCGCGGAGCGCATCGCGGAGAGGCTCGGCGTCGACCTCGGCGAGATCGACCTGGAGACCTTTCCGAACGACGAGTCCTACGTGCGCTACTGCGAGTCGATTCGCGGCGCCGACGTGTTCCTCGTCCAGACGGGCAGCCCGCCGGTCGACAAGCACCTGATGGAGCTGCTCCTGATGATCCAGGCGGCGAAGCTCGCCTCCGCGAAGCGGATCACTGCCGTCATCCCCTGGTTTGCGTACTCGCGGCAGGACCGCAAGGCGAAGCCGCGCGAGCCGATCTCCGGCCGTCTCGTCGCCGACATGCTCCAGCTCGCAGGCGTCGACCGCCTGCTCACCATGGATCTTCATGCCGGCCAGATCCAGGGCTTCTTCACGATCCCCGTCGACCACATGACGGCCCAGCAGCTGTTTGCGCGGCACTTCAGGGATCTCGGCTTCCACGGCGAGGGCGTGGTCTCGGTCGCCCCCGATGCGGGCCGTGCGAAGGTGGCCGTGCGCTTCGCCGAGATGCTCGACGCCGACTTCGCGGTCATGCACAAGACCCGCCTCGGGGCCGAGCAAGTCTCCATGACGGAGGTCACCGGCCGTGTTCGCGACAAGGTCTGCATCGTCGGCGACGACGTGACGACGACGGGCGGGACGCTCATCGCGGGCGCTCGCGCCCTCCGCGAGCACGGCGCTCGCGAGGTCTGGGTCTATGTCACGCACGCCCTCCTGAGCCGCGAGGGTCTCGACCATCTCGCAGGCGCCGAGGACATCACGGGCATCGTCGTCACGGACACCGTCCCGATCGACCCGCGCGAGCAGCCGGAGAACCTCACCGTCCTGACCGTCTCGTCGCTTCTCGCCGAGACGATCATGAACGTGTTCTCCGACGACTCGGTCTCCGCGATCTTCGGCGGCGAGAACCAGCTCTTCTGACGCGAGCAGCCCCGTAGCGGGATCCCTCGCAACCGGCCGAGCTACGGGACCATGCTCGCTTCGAGCAGTCTCCATCGGCCATTGAGGCCGGCACGGACTGCGGTCACGAACACCCCAAGTCGATCGTTGACGGCGCGGTGCCCCGGGAGCGTGTATGCGATCACGAGCCTCTGGTGTCGACGGGGATCGCGAAGGTCGTCGACCGAGAGACGCCAGCGCCTCGTTGCGACGAGGACTCCGCCGGGATGCACGCTTCGCACCCACCACGCCGCGACCCCTCGCAGATCGCGGAATGTCGGCCTCGACTGCGTGCCGCGTGCAAACACCCGCAAGAGCCAATGACCGGAAGACATGACGCGCCCACCCGCGCGCGCACGCAGTTCGACCAGATAGATGCCGCGACGGGCCGGGAGCGGTAACGCCCCACGCCATGCCCCGTCGCTGAAGCGCAACGGTTTCCAGCGCAGCGCCTGTCCGTGTACCGACGTCCCTCCCACCACGTTCACCTCCAGGGACGGCACGTTGACGTCGGTCACCCTGATCATCACAGCCTGGCCGCGCATCGCGACACGGGGGAACAACCGCAGGCTGGGAGTGGGTCGGCTCGTCACGTCGTTGTACACGGGGCCCACGGCCTCGCTGGAATGGCCCGGGAGCGCAAGCGCAGCCAACACGAGCGCATACCAACTGAACGTGCGCCGCACCACGACACTCCTTCCCACCCCCCGGTGGAGCATCGAGCGTATGCCTGCTCGACGTTCGTGACAAGGCCGGGCAGCGAATGCGAGGGCCAGCCAACGTCACTCATGACGGACGTCGCTGGCGTGGCGTACGGCGTTCGCCTCTGCGCGGGCCTGGGTGCGGAGCGCACATGTCGGCGCGCGCTCGGGCGGCGTTCACCGCAGGCCCGCTCCCCGGACCGTGTGCAGCACGATCGGGTGGCGCGACCCCCAATCGGGGCTGACTGCCGCTCGTGTCGGCGCGCCGCCTGCCAGCGGCACGGATCATGTACCCCGTGTTGTTTCGCGGTGGACGATCAGGCTCGCTCGGCGCGCTCGTGACCGGCCGGCGCGGATGAGCCCCGCGATCGTCAGGCGTGCGGCCGCGCTCCGCTGGCTCGCGATCGCGGCGGGTGTCGTGGCGCTTGCGATCGCCTTCGACCGGGTCGGCCTGCCGACGCCGCCGCTCTTTGCCGGATTTGCCGCGGGTCTCGCGTTCGCGCTCCTCGCACGCTGGCACCTCGATCTGCCGCGCCCGGCGACCGTGCTCTCCCAGGCCGTGATCGGCGTCACGGTCGGCGGGTACCTCCAGTCGTCGACACTGAGCGAGGTCGCGTCGAACGCGGTCGCGGTCGTCGTGGTCTGCGTCGCGACCCTCGCGCTCAGCGTCGCCTCCGGGCTGCTCCTGTCGAAGCTGATGCCGGTCGACCAGGCGACCTCGTCGTTCGGGATGATCGCGGGCGGGGCGGCGGGGGTCATCTCGATCAGCCGCGAGCTCGGGGCCGACGAGCGGCTCGTCGCGGTGCTGCAGTACACACGCGTCCTGCTCATCGTCGCCCTGACGCCGCTCGTCGCAACGGTCGTGTTCGGGATCGAGTCGACGCCCCACCCCCCGGTCGGAGGTGGGACCGATTCCCTCACCGGGGTGGCGTTCGTCGTGCTGTGCACGGCAATCGGCATCCCGCTGGCGCGCCTCGTGCGACTGCCCGCGGGCGGGCTGCTCGGGCCGATGGTCGTCGCCGCAGCGTTCGCGCTGTCGGGCAGCTCTCTCACCGTCGGCGCGAACGAGCCGGTCGTCCTCGTCGCGTTCGCGCTGATCGGCCTCGAGGTCGGCCTGCGGTTCACGCCGGCGAGCCTGCGGCAGGCGGGTGCCCTGCTGCCCGCGGCGGTAGCGATGATCCTCGTGCTCCTTGCCGCCTGCGCCGCGCTCGGGATCGTGCTCGCCTCGGTCGCCGACGTGAGTCGCCTCGACGGCTACCTCGCGACGACTCCGGGCGGTCTGTCGGCTGTGCTCGCGCTCGCGGTCGGCAGTCGGACGAACACGACGTTCATCCTCTCGGTGCAGCTGATCCGGACGTTCGTGATGCTGCTCGCCGCCCCGCCCCTCGCGCGCTGGATCGCACGCCGATGGGGGAGGGACGTGGACGCCAACCCAGAGCCGGGCGCACTCCGAGGCTAGGCGCCGGCTGCCAAGAGCTCGTCGAGGACCGCGCCGAATCGCACGACGAGCGAGAGGTGGCCCTCGTCCTCGAGGATCCTCGGGCGGGCGCCCGGGATGCGCTCGGCGAGCCAGTCTCCATGTGCCGTCGGGACCATCGCGTCGTGCCGGCCGTGCCACACGGTGACGGGCACGCCGATCTCCGCGAGCGCGAAGCCCCAGTTGCGCGCGAAGGCGAGGTCGTCGTCGATCCAGCCCCACGGCCCGGAGGAGACCGCCGCCCGCATCGCCTGGGCGAGGAACTCGGCGAACGGCCCGGTGAGCGCAGCGCGATCGACGTCGGTCAGCAGCCCGCCGAGGCCCTCGGCCACCGACTCCGCCGCCACGTCGAGCCGATCGGCGGCGATCGGCTCGAGGAACCGCCGGAGCGCGTCGGGACCCTCCACGGCGGCGCCGAACTCGTCGAGGTTCTCCTCCGCCATGCCTTCGAGCCAGTCGAGGCCGTCGGCGCCCCACGGCGCGACACTCGCCAGCGTCGCCGCGGACGCAACGCGGTCGGACAGCAGCGCCGCGCACGCGAGCGTATGCGGGCCGCCTCCCGACCAGCCGACGACGTGCACCCGGTCGAGCCCGCGGCTGTCGAGGAGCGCGATCACGTCGGACGCGCAGTCCGCCACCGAGCGTCCCTCGAGCCTGGTCGAGCCCGCGTAGCCGGGCCGCGAGTACGTCACGAAGCGATGGCCGTGGGCGAGCGTCTCGTCGACGAGGGGTGCGAAGGGCAGGCCTGCCGAGGGCGTGCCGAAGTGGAACAGCAGGCCGGGCGCCTTCGGCCCGCCGGAGTCCCAGCCCTCGAGCCGGCGTCCGTCGGCAAGGTCGACCGTGAAGGGCCCCGCGGCCACCGCGCGAGCGTACTCCACTCCGGGGCTCAGCTACGATGATCCGCCGATGTCGAGCGAACGCGTCACCCTGCAGGTCGTCGAGCGAGGAGCCGATCAGGTCGGCTCGCGCCGCGTCAGGCGCCTCCGCCAGGATGGCCTGATCCCGGGCGTCCTCTACGGCAAGGGGCACTCGCGCGCGATCGTGGTCGCCGAGCGGGAGCTTCGTACCGCGCTGACGGGGCCGTCCGGGCTGCACGCGATCGTCGACGTGGTGATCGAAGGGCAGAAGACCCCGCACCACGCGGTGCTCAAGCAGTACCAGCAGCACCCGATCAGGGGCACGCTGACGCACGTCGACTTCCACGAGGTGCGGCTCGACCAGCCGATCCAGGCGACGGTCAACATCCAGCTCGTCGGCGAGTCCCCGGGCGCGAAGCAGGGCGGCGTCGTCCAGCAGGTCACGCGCGAGATCCGCGTCGAGGCGCTTCCGACGAGTGTCCCCGAGCACATCGAGGTGGACATGGCTCCCCTCGAGGTCGGGGCCATCCTTCGCGTCGCAGACCTTCCGGCGATCGAGGGCGTCACGTATCTCGACGACGCCGAGACGGTGCTCGCGAACTGCTCGATGCCGCGCGGCATCGCCGAGCTGGAGGAGGCGGAGGCCGCCGAGGGCGAGGAAGGTGCCGAGGCCACGGAGGGCGAGCCCGGCGCCGAGGACTCCGACGGCGGCTCGGAGAGCGGCACGGAGTGATCCGTGCGCCTCTTCCGTCGGGAAGAGGTCGGTGCGTCCGTGGATCTGCTCGTCGCAGGGCTGGGGAATCCCGGCGCTGAGCACGTGCGCGATCGGCACAACGTCGGCTGGATGGTCGCCGACGAGCTCGCGCGACGGCACCAGGGGGCGTTCAAGGGCAAGTTCCGCGGCCGGCTCGCCGACGTACGGGTCGGGAACGCGAAGCTCGGGCTCCTGAAGCCCGAGACGTATATGAACGAGTCGGGGACGTCGATCCAGGCGGCCGCCTCGTTCTACAAGCTGCCGCCGGAGCAGGTCCTCGTCGTCCACGACGACGTCGACCTCGAGACCGCGCGGCTTCAGGCGCGCCTCGGCGGTGGCCTTGCGGGACACAACGGCCTGCGCTCGATCGCCCAGCGGCTCGGTTCGCAGGACTTCGTTCGCTTGCGCATCGGCGTCGGCCGGCCCGGCCGCGGCGACCCGCGCCCTGTCTCCGACTACGTCCTGTCGGGATTCGCGCCGGAGGACGACTCGGAGGCGATCGTGGCCCGGGCCGCCGACGCGGTCGAGTGCCTCGTCGCCGAGGGCCTCGAGGAGACACAGCGCCGCTTCAACTGAGCCCGACAGCCTGACCGCGTGCAGGGCTATGCCGGCTGCCCTTCAATCGCCCTCCTGATCTCCGCGGCCAGCCGCTCGGGCTCGTCCGCTGGCACCCACTCCTCCTCCGGGGCCGCGAGGAACCGGAGAGCCGCGGCGGAGCGCTCGGCCTCACCGAACCAACGCATCCGCGGCACGACGTGGACGTGGACGTATCGGTACCCCGGGGTGTTCCGAGAACAACATCACGTAGGTCTTCTCGCAGCCGAGAACCTGCCGAGGGCGATGCTCGCCGAACGTAGGATCCAACCAGCACCTGAGCCTCGTCGACGTCGAGCTCGTCGAGCGCCGTCACGTGACGGCGCGATGCGACGAGCAGCCAACCGGGGAGACGTGTCCAACCGTGGGAGACGCGCCAGTGCTCGTCGACATACAGCCGCTCGCATGACGGCAGTGAGGCGATGTCGGCGTTGAGCTCGCAGATGCGACACGCGTCCGGCACGGGCGAATCGTCTCGTACACCCATCCGGCACAAAGCCGGCACCCATCCGTGACGGGTCCGTCGATAGCTTGACAACAGGGCACCTGGGGTGCCCCTGGGGGCATGTGCGGAGGTGGGCCGGGGGCGGCGGCCGGACCTCGCGGCCCGAGTACGATGGCCCGGGCGGGGCGCGATCCCCGCCGATCCCCATGGACCAGGTCGTCGCCCGAACAACCCCGCTCTCCTCGCTCGTCGACGAGCTGCGGCGGCAGGACCGCTTCCAGGCCTTCGTCAAGGCGCTGCCGACGCGCGCTCGCGTCTCAGAGCCGGTGCTTCCCCTGCTTCTCGCCTCGCTCCACGCCGAGCTCGAGCGGCCGCTGCTCGTCCTGCTTCCCGATGACGCCGACGCGCGCGATGCCGCCGAGGGCGCTTCGTGGTTTGCCGGCGACGGGCCCGTCGCACTCCTCCCGAGCCGTGGGGTCGGCTGGGACTCGGGCCTCACTCCGCCGCCGCACCTCGTGGGGGAGCGCTACCGGGCGCTCGACGTCCTCGCGGCGGGCGGCCTCGTCTGCGCGTCCGCGCGCGCGCTCGGCGAATGGCTGCCGCCGGTCGACGCCCGGCCGGCGCCGCTCCGACTCCGCGTCGGCGAGGAGCCCGGGATCGACGGGCTCGCGGAGCACCTCGCGCTCGCCGGCTACGAGCGGGTCGACCGTGTGGAAGAGCGCGGGCAGTTCGCCGTCCGCGGCGGCCTCGTCGACGTCTTCCCCTCGACCGGCCGTGAGCCGCTGCGGGTGGAGCTCTTCGGCGACGAGATCGAGCAAATCCGCGCGTTCTCTCCGTTCACCCAGCGCGCCCTCCACTCCGAGGACGCCGCCGTCGTATACCCGGCGGGAGAGCGCCGCCGCGACCTCGACGAGCCGTCGCTGCCGGATGACGAGGGCGACGGTTCCGCTGTCCAGGTTCCCGGCGACCTCGTCGCGGCGGTCGATCGGCCGCCGGATCTCGTCTGGAGCCCGGACGACGTGCGCAGGGCCTGGGAAGAGGACGGTCTCGCGCCGCTCGACCTCGAGGCGGCGACGCAGCTCGATCTGTTCCCGCGCTCGCAGGCGCACTCGTTCGAGGCGCAGCGGCCCGCGATCGCCGCCCGCGGGCTGAGCGAGGCGGAGAACGAGCTCGCCGGGCTGGTGCGCTCCGGGAATCGGGTCGTCGTGTCGTTCGCGCATGTCGGCGAGGCGCAGCGGCAAGCCGGCCTCCTGCGGAAGGTCGACGCGCCCTTGCTGGAGCCCGGCGAGCAGCTGCCGGCCGACCCGGGCGTTCGGTTCGCAGTCGTCCCCGCGCGGCGCGGCTTCGTCTCGCGCGACTTGGGCATCGTGCTCCTGCCCGACACGCAGGTCTTCCGCAAGCGCCCGCCACGCGCCGACGCGCGGCTCGGGAGGGCGCTCGCGAGCTTCGCCGAGCTGCGGCTCGGCGACTACGTCGTCCACGAGGATCACGGCATCGGGAAGCTCCTCGGGTTCGACACGAAGGAGGTGGCCGGCGTCACGCGCGACTACCTCCACCTCGCGTTCCGGGGCGAGGATCGGCTGTTCGTCCCCCACGAGCAGGTCGGGAAGCTCTCGCGCTACATCGGCGCCGACGCGTCGGCGCCCGCGCTGTCGCGGCTCGGCGGCAAGGCCTGGCAGAACCTCAAGGCCCGCGCCCGCGCGTCCGTCCGCGAGCTCGCGGGCGAGCTGCTCCAGCTCTACGCGCAGCGGCAGCGCGCGGAGGGGACGGCCCACACGCTCGAGAGCGACTGGCTGGAGCGGCTCGAGGCGTCGTTCCCGTACCGCGAGACCGACGATCAGCAGCGCGCGATCGAAGCGGTCAAGGAGGACCTCGAGGCGCCCCGCCCGATGGACCGGCTCGTCTGCGGCGACGTCGGCTTCGGCAAGACCGAGGTCGCGGTCCGTGCGGCCTTCGCGGTCGCCGTCAACGGGCGCCAGGTGCTCCTGCTCTGTCCGACGACGATCCTCGCCGAGCAGCACTGGAATACCTTCCGAGAGCGGTATCGGGACTTCCCGGTGCGCGTGGAGATGGTCTCCCGCTTCCGCAGGCCCGCCGAGGTGAAGCAGGTGCTGCGAGAGTTCGCGGACGGCAAGGTCGACGTGCTCGTCGGCACGCACCGGATCCTCTCGCGCGACGTCATCCCGAAGGAGCTCGGGCTCGTCGTCGTCGACGAGGAGCAGCGGTTCGGCGTCCGCCAGAAGGAGCTTCTTCGCGCGCTCAGGCTCGAGGTGGACGTTCTCGCGCTGTCGGCGACGCCGATCCCGCGCACCCTGCACATGTCGCTCTCCGGGCTTCGAGACATCTCGGTCATCGAGACGCCGCCGGAGGGGCGCCGCGCGATCCGCACGACGGTAGGCGAGCTCGACGACGAGCTCGTCAGGGTCGCGCTCGAGCGGGAGCACGCCCGCGGAGGGCAGGCGTTCTATCTCCACAACCGCGTCGAGTCGATCGACGAGGCGACGGAGAAGCTACGGCAGCTCTGTCCGGGTCTGCGGTTTCTCGCAGCGCACGGTCAGATGCCGGAGCGGGAGCTGGAGGAGCGGATGCACGCGTTCCTGGCCGGCGACGCGGACGTCCTCGTCTCGACCACGATCATCGAGTCGGGGATCGACATCCCGCAGGCGAACACCCTGATCGTCGAGCGCGCGGACACCCTGGGGCTCGCGCAGCTGTACCAGATCCGCGGTCGGGTCGGTCGCTCGGACGTGACCGCGCACGCGTATCTCTTCTATCCCGACGCGAGCGAGCTCACACCCGAGGCGCGCGCCCGGCTCGCGACGCTCGCGGACCACACCGAGCTCGGCGCCGGGTTCCAGATCGCGATGCGCGATCTCGAGATCCGCGGAGCCGGCGACCTCCTCGGCGCCGAGCAGTCCGGCCACGTGGCCGCGCTCGGCTTCGAGCTCTACGTCGAGATGCTCAACGAGGCTGTTGCGGAGCTGTCCGGCCAGCAGCGCGTGGTCGCTCGACCGGTGCGGATCGACGCCCGAGTCGACGCGTACGTTCCAGCGGCGTACGTCCAGGCGGAGGCGCTCAAGATCGACCTCCATCGACGGGTCGCGCTCGCCGAGCACGAGGACGAGCTCCGCGAGCTCCGGGCCGCGACCGAGGACCGGTACGGGCCGCTGCCGGAGCCGGTCGAGAACCTCTTCCGACTGCAGGAGGCGCGTTTCGCACTCGCCCTCGTCGGCGCGGACTACCTCGTGTTCCGGGGCGGCCGTGTCACCGTCGGGCCGGTCGCGCTCGCGGCCTCTGAGCTCCGTGCTCTGCGGGCCCGGGCGGAGACGGCGATCTACACGTCCGCGCGCCAGGAAGTAGCGATCCGGGCCGATGGGCTGGAGGGGGCGCTCGCGCTCGCCGATGCTATCGTTGCCGCTCGCCGGGACGGCTGAGCACGAGGAAAAGCCCGTGCCCGTACGTTTTCCGAACCCGTCGTAACGCGTCCGTAACCGCACGTCGCCTAAAAGAGGAACCTGATGAAGCGCTCGCTCATGCTCGCCGCCGCGGCTCTTGCCGTGCTCATCGTCATCGCCGCCGGCTGCGGCGGCACCGACGAGGTGCCGCCCGACGCAGTCGCCGTCGTCGACGGAACGCCGATCCAGAAGGCGACGCTCGACGAGCTGCTCACGCGCACGAAGAAGACGTACGCCGCGCAGAAGCGCCAGTTCCCCAAGGCCGGGACCTCCGAGTACCAGTCGCTCCAGACGCAGGCCGTCGCGTTCCTCGTCCAGCGCGCGGAGTACTCGCGCGAGGCCGACAAGCTCGACGTGAAGATCACCGACGCGCAGATCCAGAAAAAGGTCGACGACGTCAAGAAGCAGTACTTCGGGGGCGACCAGAAGAAGTTCGAGGCCGGGCTCAAGGCGCAGTCGTACACGCTCGCCGCGCTCCGCGACGACGCGCGCGCGCAGCTCGTCTCCGAGGGGATCTACAAGGACGTCACCGGCAATGTGAAGGTCTCCGACGCCGAGGCCCAGCAGTACTACGACCAGAACAGCTCCCGCTACAAGGTCGCCGAGTCGCGCGTGGTGCGCCACATCCTCGTGAAGACGAAGGGCGAGGCGGACACCATCCGCAGCGAGATCGAGGGCGGCGCCGACTTCGCGACGCTCGCGAAGGAGAAGTCGCTCGACCCGGGCTCGAAGGACCAGGGCGGCAAGCTGACGGTCAGCCAGGGCCAGACGGTCGCGCCGTTCGACAAGGCGGCGTTCTCGCTGGACACGAACGAGCTCTCCAAGCCGGTCAAGACGCAGTACGGGTACCACCTGATCCAGCCGCTCACCGACGTCAAGCCGGGACGGGTCACCCCGTTCACCGAGGTCAGGACGCAGATCAAGTCGCAGCTCCTCCAGCAGAAGAAGAGCGACGCCGTCTCGGCCTGGGTCGCGAAGGTCGAGAAGGAGTACAAGGGCAAGGTCTCCTACGCGACCGGCTACGAGCCGCCCGACACCACCACGACGGACACCGGCACCACCAGCGGTTAGACGCTCGATGCGAAATTCGTGCGTGGGCGTGGATGCCGCCTCAGGCACGGCGGCGAGCCGTGTCCGCGCCCTTGCGAAGGCGTCCAGCCTGCGCTGCGGGCGCGGAGCCGACCTGACTTGGCCGGAGACGGCCCCACGGAGCGCCCATTTCAGATCAAGCCTCTAGCGGCCGGCCCGTGGCCGACGGGAATCCGCTCGACGAGCTGAGGGAGCTCACCGCTCTCCTGCGGGTCGAGTGCCCGTGGGACCGCGAGCAGACCGCCAGGACGATCGTCCCGCACACGGTCGAGGAGGCCTACGAGGTCGCGGAGGCTGCGCTCGCCGACGATCCGGCGAAGCTCCGCGACGAGCTCGGCGACCTGCTCTTCCAGGTGTTCTTCCTCTCGCGGCTGCTGGAGGAACAGGGCGAAGGCGACCTCGACGCGGTCGCACGCGGAGTCCACGAGAAGCTCGTCCGCAGGCATCCCCATGTCTTCGGGACGGCCGAAGCGGCGACGCCCGGCCACGTTCGCGCGCGCTGGGAGACGATCAAGACCGAGCAGGAGGGGCGCAGCGGGATCTTCCACGACGTCCCCGCGTCGCTGCCGGCACTGCTCCTCGCGCGGAAGTCGCAGCGACGTGCGGCAGCCGTCGGCTTCGACTGGCCCGACCTCGACGGCCCCGTCGCGAAGCTGCGAGAGGAGCTCGACGAGCTGCTCGCAGAGATCGCGCGTGCCGGTCGGCCCGCGGCCGAGACAGAGCCGGACAGGCGGGTCGCGGCGGAGCTCGGGGACGTCCTTTTCAGCGTCGTGAACGTCGCTCGGTTCGTGAACGTCGATCCGGAGCTGGCGCTCCGAGCGGCGGCGCGGCGGTCACGCGAGCGGATCGAGCTCGCCGAGCGCCTCGCCGCGGAGGCCGGGGAGACGTGGACGGAGCTCGACCTCGACGCGCAGGAGCGCTGGTACGAGCGAGCGAAAGCCTCGCTCGGCTCCGCCGATCGCACCTAGACGCTTCCCCGCAGCGAGGCACTCTCTAGTGTTCTCGACCGTGAGGACGAGAACACCATGAGCGAGATCGTCCATCTCCACGGACGCCAGGTGCTCGATTCGCGCGGGAACCCGACGGTCGAGGTGGAGGTCGGCCTCGACTCGGGCGCATTCGGCCTCGCCGTGGTTCCGTCCGGCGCGTCGACCGGGGAGCGCGAGGCCGTGGAGCTGCGCGACGGCGGTGACGCCTGGCTCGGGAAGGGCGTCTCCCGCGCCGTCGCCCACGTCGACGGCGAGATCGCCGAGGCGATCCTCGGCCTCGACGCGAACGACCAGCGCGCGATCGACCGGACGTTGATCGACCTCGACGGGACGCCGACGAAGGCGCGGCTCGGGGCGAACGCGATCCTCGGGGCCTCCCTCGCGGTCGCGAAGGCGGCTGCCGCCGATGCGGGCCTGCCGCTGTATCGCTGGGTCGGCGGGACGAACGCGAACGTCCTCCCGGTTCCGCTGCTGAACGTCGTCAACGGCGGGGCCCACGCGGAGAACAGCCTCGACTTCCAGGAGTTCATGCTCGTCCCGGCCGGGGCGGAGACCTTCTCGGAGGCGCTCCGGATCGGGGTCGAGACGTACCACCACCTGAAGAAGCTCCTCGTGGAGCGCGGCCTCTCGACCGGGGTCGGCGACGAAGGGGGGTTCGCGCCCGACTTCGAGTCGGCGTACGACGCCTGCGAGGCGATCCTCGAGGCCGCCGAGCGCGCAGGCCACCGCGAGAACGTCGCGCTCGCGCTCGATCCCGCGACGAGCGAGCTGTACCACGACGGCGCGTACCGACTCGAGCGCCAGGGCGGCACCCTCGACTCCGCCGGCCTGATCGGGCTCTGGGCCGACCTGTGCGACCGCTTCCCCATCGTCTCGATCGAGGACGGGCTCGGCGAGTCGGACTGGGCGGGCTGGCAGACGCTCACCGACCGGCTCGGCGGCCGCGTGCAGCTCGTCGGCGACGATCTGTTCGTCACGAACGTCGAGTTCCTGCGCCGTGGGATCGCAGAGCGGGTCGCGAACGCGATCCTCGTCAAGGTGAACCAGATCGGGACGCTGACCGAGACCCTCGACGCCGTCGAGCTCGCGCACCGGAACGGGTATCGCGTCGTCATGTCGCATCGCTCCGGCGAGACCGAGGACACGACGATCGCCGATCTCGCGGTCGCGACGAACGCCGGTCAGATCAAGACGGGCGCGACGGCACGCTCCGATCGCGTCGCGAAGTACAACCAGCTCCTCCGCATCGAGGAGGAGCTCGGAGACGAGGCGCGGTATCCCGGGTGGGACGCGTTCCCCAGGGCGGCCTCCTGAACGCCGACGCGTCTACCCTGAACCCGGTGACGAGCCACACCCGGCGAACGAAGATCGTCGCGACGATCGGGCCGGCTTCGTCGACGGAGGCCGTCGTCGCGGCGCTGATCGAGGCCGGGATGGACGGGGCGCGGCTGAACCTCTCGCACGGCACCCAGGACGACCATGCGCGCACCGCCGAGGTCGTCCGTTCCACCGAGACGGACGCCGGACGGTCGATCGCCCTGATCGCCGACCTTCAGGGGCCCAAGCTGCGCGTCGGGGACATCCCGGGCGTCGTCGAGCTCACCGACGGAGATACGGTCGTGATCGCCGGCGAGGACGTCGCGACCGGCGACGACCTCCCGGTCAGCCCCTCCGTGCTCGGATCCGTCCTGCGCGCCGGGTACGAGGTGCTGATCGACGACGGCCACATCCGGCTTCGCGTCGAGCGCGTCGAGCGCGGCCGCGCGAGCTGCCTGGTCGTCGTCGGCGGTCCGGTCGGGCCACACAAGGGCGTCAACCTGCCCGGTGTTCCGCTGCCGATCCCGTCGCTCACCCGGAAGGACCTCGACGACCTCGAGTTCGCGCTCGGGCTCGGGGTCGACTTCGTCGCGCTCTCGTTCGTGCGCTCGGCGGCCGACGTCAAGGCGCTTCGCACGCTGATCGAGGCGCGCGCGTCCCAGGCCCGGGTGATCGCGAAGATCGAGAAGTCCGAGGCGGTTGCCGCTCTCGACGAGATCCTTGCCGAGGCCCACGGGGTGATGGTCGCCCGCGGCGATCTCGGGGTCGAGATCGGTGCGGCCGAGGTTCCCCTCCTGCAGAAGCGCATCATCCTCGCCGCGCTCGAGCGCGGAAAGCCGGTGATCACCGCGACGCAGATGCTCGAGTCGATGATCCACTCGCCGGAGCCCACGCGGGCCGAGGCGTCCGATGTTGCGAACGCGATCCTCGACGGAACCTCGGCGATCATGCTCTCCGGCGAGACGGCCGTCGGTGAGCACCCGGTCGAGGCGGTGCGGGTGATGGACCGGATCGCGCTGGCCGTCGAGCCGAGCCTCGACTACCGCCACGAGATCCCGACCGCCGACGACGAGCCGACGATCGACCAGGCGATGTCGAACGCTGCCTGCGACGTCGCAGAAGCGCTCTCCGCGAGTGCGATCCTCGTGCCCACGTTCTCGGGCCACACGGCCTCGGCAGTTGCCCGACTGCGCCCGCAGCGGGCGATCGTCGCGCTCACGCACAAACGCGAGTCGCTGCGGCATCTCGCGCTCGAGTGGGGCGTGACGCCCCTCTCGATCCCGGAGACGACCGACGTCGAGGATCTCTGGTCGCGTTCGATCGCCGCGGCGCGCGACGCCGGCGTGGTCGCATCGGGCGACCGCGTCGTGATCACGGCGGGCACCGCCGTGAACATCCCCGGCTCGACGAACGTGATCAAGGTCGACCTCGCCTGACAGGGGCCCGCGGGCGCGCGTCGAAGTCCGTCGCGTGCCGGAGAGGGAACAGGCCGCAGAACGACGCAGGACGAGGGCGCGCACGCCGCGCAGGCGCCTGCGGCGCCGCCGGATTCCGCGCTGGGTGCTCCCGCTCGTCGTCCTCGCGGCAGTCGGGTTCCTCTATGTCAGGCCGATCGACTCGTACCTCGAGACGCGCAACCAGCTCGACGAGCGTCGCGCAGAGGTCGCGATGCTGCGCGTCGAGCGCGCCCGCCTCACCACGCGGCTCGAGCAGGAGACGAGCGTCGACGGCCTCGCCCGCCAGGCACGGCGGATCGGGTACGTCCGCCCCGGTGAGCATCTCTTCATCGTCGAGGGCACGGCCGCCTGGGCAAAGCAGCACGCCGGCGGCTGAGTCGCGTCGTCGGGCTACCGTCCCGGTCGTGGACGATCGGGCCGTCGTCGCCGCTCAGCTTGGCCGCGAGCCGCGGGCGTTCAGGCGTGTAGTCGTCCGCTGCCCATTCGGTCGCCCGGCGGTGACGGAGCAGGCGCCCTACGCGCCCGACGGCGAGCCGTTCCCGACGACGTACTGGTTGACGTGCCGCCATCTCGTCTCCGCCGTCTCGCGTCTCGAGGCCGCCGGTGGCGTGGAACGGTGGAGCGCCGCGGTCGAGGCGGACGCAGGGCTGCGCGCCGACCTCGAGCGAGCGTCAGAGGAGCAGCGCGAGATCCGCCGCGAGCTCGCTGCGGGTGAGGGGCCGAACAGCGGCGCGGCGCTCGAGCTCGGGATCGGAGGCTCCCGGAACCCCGCGGCGCTCAAGTGCCTTCACGCCCACGTCGCCTTTGCCCTCGCACGACCCCGGTACGAGCTCGGTGAGGCGATCCTCGAGGAGGTGCCGGAGCGGTGGCCCCCGAAGTGCTGCAGCGACCTCTCGTTAGCATCGCCCCGATGACGACCGTCGACGGTGCCAGGCGGGAGTGGGCGGAAGGGCATCGGCGGTTCGTCCAGGAGGCGTCCGACCCGGCCCGCGCCGACGTGCTGCACCGGCAGCTCGACGTCGTCACCGACGAGCTCCGGCGGCGCGTGGGCGGGACGTTCACCCTTGCAGAGCTCGCGGACGCATACAGCGGCGCCGAGGGCTGGCTGCTGACGGTGGTCGGCGAGCAGGCGCCGTCGAAGGGTTGGGCTCGGACTGCGTCCCTTGCAGGCGACGCCGCCTTCCACGCCTACAGCCGCGGCGCGCAGGACTACGAGCCTTGACGCTCGATGCGGACACCCGCGTCGCGCGTCGGGCGGCGCGGAAACGGCGCACGTGGCCGCGGGTGCTCGCAGCGGTCGTCGCGGCCGTCGTCCTGTTCGCCCTGGGCGTCGCGCTCGGCCTCGCGCTCGACGACCGGCCGGTGCCCGGCGGCACGCAGACGTCGCTCCGGACGCTCCCGCCCCTGCCGCAGACGTCGCCGTAGACCCTTCGATCGGATGGGGTGTCTTGGCCGTTCAGCACGGTTGCCGTGGCGGCCGAAGGGCGATTCATTCGCCCGAGAGGCCAGCGGCCCGGCGGGACCTTCCACGTGAAGGAGGGGGTCCGTGGGGGAACCATGGGTTCCCCCACGTCCGAACCATGGGTTCCCCCACGTGACTAAAGCTCTTCGGTGGCCTGGAGGAGCCCAGCGACGATCACGGCGAGCGCCGCAACGAGGCTGATCCAGATCCCGATCCCGCGATGCGCGAAAAAGAAATCGTCCGGGATCGAGATCACGCGCACGAGGACGAAGATCGTCGCGAACGCGCCGAGAGCGACGGTGACGAGGCTCTGGGGCAGCGCGGCCGGCGGCTCGATCCCAAGCTCCCGGAGCACCACGACGAGCACGACGGCGAGGCCGACGAACAGCACGAGCTTGCCGAGCACGCCGGTGTTCCAGCCGAGCACGGAGATCGTCACGCCCTGGCCCTCCCCCGTGTACCAGCCGGTGAACGAGGAGACGGCCAGCACGATGCCGGAGACGAGCCCGAGCCCGTCTCCGAGACCGTAGAGGCCCGGGTCGAAGCGCCGTTCCCGGATCATCGCGGCACAGTATCCCCGACGCCCGCGCCGGGTGCGCGGTCGTATGCTTCACCGGTGGCAGACGAGGGACTCGAGGGGGCTCGAAGAGGAGCTGTGCACACGATCGAGCAGGAGCCGCCGGGGCTCGACCCCGACGCGGTCCGGCGCTCGTACCACGTCCATCGCGCTCGTCGGGCTGCCCGCATTGCGCATCGGCGCCGCACGCGGATGGCGGGCGCGCGCTTCTGGCTCGTGCTTGTGCTCCTCCTGGTGGGGTTCGTGGTGCTCGCGACGACGACGTGGCGCGAGATCGGCCGGCTGTTCGGGCTGTAGTGCCACGTCCGGCAACGCCCTCCAGGTCTCTGGCGTGCGACGAGCGGCCCCATGCGTCGTCCTCGGTCGCTCCGATACCCGCTGGTATCGGAGCTCCCTGCGTCCTAGCCTGGCTTGCTCCTCGCCCGCCAGATACGTGGCCGCATCACCGGACGTGGCACTAGCGCTTCCGGCCGCACCGGCCTGGGCGCGAATCGGGACGTGGACGATCGCGGTCCTGATCGCGCTCGCGGTCCCCGCGATCCTCGTCGTGGACGGCTTCCGGGTGCTCGCGACCGACACGTTCGTGGAGTGGGAGCTGGGCCGCGACAGCTTCCCGCCCGACCTCTACGGCTTCACCAACGAGCAGCGGACATCGCTCGCGAAGCTCGGTCTCCGGTCGATCGAGCCGGGCACGCAGGGGATCGTCCTCCTCGAGCGTGCGACGCTGCCCAACGGGTCACCCGCGTTCGTCGAGCGGGAGCTGACTCACATGCAGGACGTCCGGACGCTCTTCGTCGGCGCTCTCCGGGCGCAGCTCGTCGCGCTGATCGCGATCGTCGTGCTCGGCCTCGTGCTCTGGCGGACGAGGCTCCGCACCGCCGTACCCGCCGGGCTGCTGGCGGGCTCGCTCGCGACGCTCGCGATCGCGCTGCTCGCAGTGCCTGTGATCCTCCTCGGCTTCGACGGGTTCTTCGTCCGCTTCCACGAGATCTTCTTCTCCGGGGACTCGTGGCAGTTCTCGAACGCCGACACCCTGATCCGCATCTACCCCGAGCAGTTCTGGGTGGACGTCTCGCGCATCACCGCGGCGCTGGCCGTGCTCCAGGCGATCATCCTGGGGGCGCTCACCTGGTGGTGGCTCCGCACCGCGCGACGGAGAAACGCCGCGTGATCGACCTGCGGCGCCGTGACGGCGACCCCGTCCTGCGGATCGGCCACCGGGGCGCTGCGAATCTCGCGCCCGAGAACACGCTCCGCTCCCTCCGCGCCGCGGTCGACCTCGGCGTCGACCTCGTCGAGTTCGACGTGCTCGATCTCCGGCGAGGCCCGCTCGTCCTCGCGCACTCCGACCACCTGCACGAGGTCAGCCACGGAGCGGCGACCGGGTCGGTCCGTGCGCGCTCTCTCGAAGAGCTGCGCGACGTCGCGCCCGAGCTGCCCACCTTCGACGACGCGCTCGCCTACTTCGCCGACGAGGCGCCCGACGTGGGCCTTCATGTCGATCTCAAGCTGACGACCCGTCTCGACGAGCTCTGCGCGGCGCTGGAGCGCTTCGGCGTCGTCGAGCGCACGGTCGTGTCCTCGACGCACGTCGCGAGTCTCCGCGAGGTCGCGCGCCAGGCGCCGTCCGTGCGGGTCGGCTTCACGTTCCCCGAGGATCGGCTGGGCGTCTCCCGTCGGCCGGTGCTCCAGCCGCTCGTCGGGCGTGGGCTCACCGCCGCGCGCGCGTTCGCCCCGCGGCTCCTCCCGCGGATGGTGGCGAGGGCGGGTGCGAGCGTGCTGATGCTCCAGCACCGGCTCGCCACGCGCTCGGCGATCGCGCGCATGCACGCGATCGGGATCCCGGTGCTGGCGTGGACGGTCGACGACCCGGCCGAGCTCGAGCGGGTCGTCGCCGCCGGTGCGGACGGCGTGATCACGAACGACCCTCGGCTCTTCGGCTGACCACGGTCCCTACCGGACTCCGTCCAGGCTCCCGCTACACTCATCGACGCATGCGCCGCCTGGCAACGCTCGCGATTCTTCCCTGCTCAGTTGTGCTTTTTGTCGCATTCGCGGCGACGGCCGGCGCCGACGACACGATCCCGACGACGCCGACGATCCCGCCGCCGATCGACGAGCCGACGACGACGCTCCCGACGACGCCGACGCGGCATACGAAGCTCATCCAGCCTGGCGTCACGATCGGCGGTGTCCTCGTGGGCGGGTTCACGAAGGCGGAGGCGCGCGAGCTCGTGCTCGAGCGCTTCGGCCGCCCCGTCACGCTGGTCGTCTCGCCGACGCGAAAGCTCCGGGTCCCGGCAAAGCAGCTCGGGGCGTCGCTCAACCTCGACAAGGCCGTCGGGCTCGCAGTTCGCGTCAGGCAGCAGGGCTACCAAGTCCCGCTCAGCGTGGACGTGGCGCATGCGAAGCTCGACCGCTTCCTGAGTGGAATCGCGCGTCAGACCGACCGTGACGCGGTCGACGCGGCACTCGTGCTCAAGGGGGTCCGCCCTGTGGCACGGAAGTCCGTGGAGGGCCGCCGCCTGAAGCAGCTCGTCGCCGGTCGCGAGATCTCCCTCGCGCTGCGCAAGCATCGCCGCAACCCGATCGCGCTTCCGTACCAGGCGCTCCGGCCCGAGGTGACCGAGCAGGATCTCGGCACCGCGATCGTGATCGAGCGCAGCTCGAACCAGCTGCTCTTCTACAAGAACCTGAAGCTGACGCGCACGTTCCACGTAGCGACGGGTCAGTCCGCGTATCCGACGCCGATCGGGAACTTCGAGATCGTCAACATGCAGCGCAACCCGTGGTGGTATCCGCCGCAAGGCTCCGCCTGGGCGGAGGGCGAGCAGCCCGTCCCGCCAGGCCCCGGCAACCCGCTCGGCACGCGCTGGATGGGCATCTCCTCGCCGTACGTCGGGATCCACGGAACCCCGGATGCGGCGTCGGTCGGCTATTCCGCCTCGCACGGGTGCATCCGGATGCTGATCCCGCAGGCCGAGTGGTTGTTCAACCACGTCGACCTCGGGACGCCTGTGTTCATCGTTCGCGCGTGACCGGGAAGGTCCAGCGCGTCGGCCAGGTGATCGCGATCGCCGGCGTCGCGACGCTGCTCGGGCTCCTCGTCTGGAAGGTCGCGTTCGACAACGAGCAGGGCGCGGCCGACAAGCTCGCGAAGGGCGAGCTCGTGCACGCGCCGGCGTTCTCGCTCGACCGCCTCGACCGCGACGGGACGCTCTCGCTCGCCGCTCTCCGGGGCAAGCCGCTCGTGGTGAACTTCTGGGCGTCCTGGTGCGGCCCGTGCAAGGACGAGGCACCCGTCCTCCAGCAGACGTACGAGCGGTACCGCAAGCAGGGCCTCGTCGTGCTCGGCGTCGACGTGAAGGACTTCCGCGAGGATGCGCGGAGGTTCATGCGCCGCTACGGGATCACGTACCCCGTCGTCTACGACGGGAAGGGATCGACAATCGGCCACTGGGGGATCCAGGGGTATCCGGAGACCTTCTTCGTCGACCGCACCGGCAAGCTCGTCGGTGAGCGGATCGCCGGCGCCGTCGACATCGAGCGGAACCGCGAGGCGTTCGAGCGCGGGATTGCGCTCGCGCTCGGCGACCAGTCGTGATCCGGGCGCTCGCGCTCTGCGCGCTCGTCGCGGCGCTCCTCACCGGAACGGCGACGGCGGCGCCGAGCCCCTCCGACCTCGAAGCCGAGCTCGTCTGCCCCGTCTGCGGGACGACGCTCGACCAGTCGGACGCGCCGGTCGCGCAGCGCATGAAGCGCTACATCCGGGAGCGACTCGCCGCGGGTGCGAGCGAGGCGCAGATCAAGGCGGAGCTCGTCGACCAGTTTGGCCCTGGAGTGCTGTCCGAGCCGCCGAAGTCCGGGTTCGACCTGCTCGCCTGGCTCGTGCCGCTCGGGCTGCTCGTGGCGGGCGCAGTGGGCGTGGGCCTGATCGCCTGGGGCTGGAGCCGCCGTCGAACGGACGGTGAGGAGGCGACGCCGGCTGCGCTCGACGCCGAGCTCGAGCGGCGTGTCGACGCGGAGCTCCGCCGCTTCGAGCCGTGAACGCCTCGGAGATCCCCGTCGCCTTGCTCGCGGGGTTCCTCTCGTTCCTCGCCCCGTGCGTCCTGCCGCTCGTGCCGGGCTACCTGTCGGCCGTCTCCGCAGTCAGCGCGGACGAGCTCGGCCGGCCGGGCACCGCCCGGCGGGTCGTGATCTCGAGCGTCCCGTTCGTGCTCGGCTTCACGGCCGTCTTCGTCCTTCTCGGCGTCGGCGCCTCGCTCGTCGGCGGCAGCCTCCTCCGCAACCAGTTCCTGCTCGAGCAGATCTCCGGCTTCGTGCTCGTCGTGTTCGGCCTCGCGTTCATGGGCCTGCTGCCCTGGCCCGAACGGCTGGTCGGCGCGGGGCTCGTCCAGGGCGCCCGCTCGCGCGGCTCGCGCGTGCTCCTCGGCGGTGCCTTCGCGGTCTGCGCTGCCCCGTGCATCGGGCCGGTGCTCGCCGCGATCCTCGTCCTCGCGGGCTCGTCCGACACGGTGCTCCAGGGCGCAGCCCTCCTCGCGGTCTACTCGCTCGGCCTGGCGATCCCGTTCGTCCTGGCCGGGGCGCTCTTCGCGCGGGCGATGGGCGCGTTCCGCTGGCTGCGCGACCACTACCGCGCGATCCAGTTCGGCGGCGGCCTCGTGATGGTCGCGCTCGGCCTGCTGCTCTTCTTCGGCCGCTTCTACATCCTCCGGATCTACGTCAACCGCCTCTTCGAGTGGCTCGGCCTGGATCCGGTCTTTTGAACGTGGGGGAACCCCATGGTTCCCCCACGAGCCCCCTCCTTCGGTCGGTGACCCGGTCCAAGCAACGTCGGCCTCCCGGCCGGCAAAGCCGGCCTTCGGCCGCGTGAGCACCCTCCGCGGCCGCCGTCTAGATCCGGACCGGGATCAGGTCGAGGTTCCCGCTTTCGATCCTCGCGGCCGCCGCCTCGACCTGGCCGAGGATGCGCGCGACGTCGACGCCTCGGTGCTCCGGGGCGTAGGGCGTGAGGCGCCGGGTCGCCTTCGCAAGCTGCCGCGACGCACCGGGCGCGTTTCCGCGCGAGGCGTGGTGCCAGGCGACCGTGACGTGGACGAGGCCCTGGAGGAAGTCGCGTTCGGGCGGCTGCGCCGTGCGCCATTCGTCCTCGAGCGCCTCGTGCGCGTCGAACCAGCGCTCGGCGCGCATCAGCTCCAGGCCTTCGGCGAGGCTCACACCGAGTCCCCCGGCCGTGCTAGAACCCCGAACATGGCGACGATCCTGCTGGTCGGGGTCGACCTCATGATCCGCTCGAGGCTGGAAGGCCCCCTGAGCGGATACCGCCTCGTGACCTCGGACAGCGCCGACCCGCCGGACCTCGTGATCTGCGACATCTCGCGGGTCGATGCAGACGACGTCGCGGGCTCCTGGCCGGACACGCCGATCCTCGGCTTCACGAACCACACGGACACGCGGGGACTGAAGCGCGCGCACGCCGCCGGCTTCGACCAGGTGATCGTGAAGTCCGCGCTCGTCGAGCGCGCGCGCGCGGTCGTCGACGAGCTCGTCGGCGCCGACGCTTGAGCTGATCGCCCTCGCGCCTCGTTGGTAGGCTCGCCGGAGATGACGTACATCATCTCGGAGCCCTGCATCGACATCAAAGACCGCTCGTGCGTGGACGTCTGCCCGGTCGATTGCATCCACGAGTTCGAGCGGATCCTGATCATCGATCCCGAGGAGTGCATCGACTGCGGCGCCTGCGAGCCGGAGTGTCCCGTCGAGGCGATCTTCCCGGAGGACGCGCTCCCCGACAAGTGGGAGGCGTTCGTGAAGATCAACTACGCCTTCCCCGAGGGCGCCGGGGTAATCAACCCCCTCGTCCAGCAGTACGCCGACGAGAACAACGTCCAGAACGAGCCTCTCGAATAGCTCGCGAAGCACGACTCTGCGGGGGCGGAATCGTGCCGCTTGATCCCCGCCTGCGGCGGGGCAGACCCCTGAAGGCGCCCCCTTCGGGGTCGCAACCCCTGTCTTCTACGACGTCGTCTACAGCCGTGCAGCCGAGGGCGGCAGGACGATGCGGATGGTCGTCCAGCGGCCGTCGCGCGATGCCTCGAACGTGCCGTTGAGCTCCGCCGCGCGCTCGGCGAGCCCGTCGATCACCGCCTGACGGCGCTCGGGCGCCCCGTCGTCGGACACCTCGAGCTGCACGCCGCCCGCTGCCGTCCGCGCGAGCGTCACCCTGACGGCTGTCGGCGGGCCCCGGCGAACGGCCTGGTCGATCGCCTCGCGCGCCACCTGGAAGAGGCTCGAGCTCGCGCCCTCTCCGAGCTCCTCGTCGTCGACCTCGATCTCGAGCCTCGCTCCCCGCCGGCCCGCGGTCCGTTGCGCGAGCTCGCGCACTGCGGCCGCGAGCCCGATCTCGTGGAGCGAGACCGGCTCGAGCCCCGCGACGATCCCGCGGAGCTCCTCCGCCGTGTCGCGGGCGACGGCGAGCCCGCGCGCGGTGAGGCGCACGCCGGCGGCTGCATCCTCGGCCTCGAGCGCCTGGACGGCCGCGTCGAGCATCTGGCACAGCGCGGCGACGTGCTGCACCGGGCCGTCGTGGAGCTGCTCCGCGATCCTCCGGCGCTCGGCCCGCTCCGCGAGCAGGCGTTCGGCGAGGAGGTGGTCTTCGCTCAAGGGCCTGTCCGGAAAGTGTCGCGGCGGATGGCACGCGGCACGCGCCGAGAGGCAAGGACGCAGGGAGCCTCAATATGCACATATGGCGCGACCGAGGACGCCGCATCGCGGCGGGTGACGCCTGCAAGCCGCTCTGAGCCATCTTCCGGACAGGCCCTCAGTCGATCATCGCCTCGCGGAGCGCGATGGCGACCGCCTGCGTGCGGGTCTCCGCCTCGAGCTTCGCGAGGATGTGACGCACGTGGCTCTTCACGGTCTCCTGCGAGATGAAGAGCTGCTGTGCGACGTCGGCGTTCGACATCCCGTCGGCGAGCAGCTGGAGGATCTCCCGCTCGCGCTGGGTGAGGATCTCCTGCCCGTCGCGGCCGGTTGCGAGCGACGGGATCAGCGCCGGGTCGACGAACGTCTCGCCCGCGGCGACCTTCTCGATCGCCTTCAGCAGCGTGTCGTGCGGCGCCTCCTTGAGGACGTAGCCGCGGGCGCCCGACTCGAGGCCGCGCTGAAGCAACGCCCGTTCGCTGTACGCCGTGAAGACGAGGACACGGGTGTCGGGCACGCGCGCGACGATCTCCTCCGTCGCCTCGATGCCGTCCATCTGCGGCATCCGCAAGTCCATGATCACGACGTCCGGCCGCCGCCGCTCGGCGAGCGAGACCGCGGTCTCCCCGTCGGGCGCCTCGCCGACCACGCGGATGTGCGGCGAGCGGAGGAGCGCGAGCCGGAGCCCCTCGCGAACGACCTCGTGGTCGTCGGCGATCATCACGGTGATCTCGCCGTTTTCGGTCACGTGAGGAGATTCTACGAGCCGGACGGGACGCCTTCCTCGCGCGTCACACGGCGAGCGCGAGCTGCTCGGGCTCGGGCGCCGGTCTGATGGGCGGCCGCCTCGGCCGCGAGCGCTCCCGCGCGAGGCCGCGCACGGTCGCGCGCACGGGCTCGGTCTCGCTCGACGGCAGGTACGCGCGGCCTGCGTAGAGGCGCTCGTATTCGGGCAGCAACTCGGGCCAGTCGCGTGCGAGCGCCTCGAGGAAGTGCTCCCGCGTCCCCGGCCGCAGGTGGAGGACGTTCGCCCAGACACCGGTCGCGCCCGCCGCCCGCGCCTCGCGGACGACCTCCGCGAGGAGCGCGGGGTCGTCGGACAGCCCGGGGAGGATAGGCGCGAGCGCGACGCCCGTGTCGATCCCCGCATCGACGAGCAGCCTCACCGTCTCGAGGCGGCGCCGCGGTGGCGCGGTGCCCGGCTCCGTCGTCCGCCAGATTCGCTCGTCGAGCGTCGGCACGGAGAAGCTCACGTGCACCTTCGTGCGGGTCGCGGCCTCGACGAGCACATCGATGTCGCGGCGCACCATCGGCCCTCGGGTGATCAGCGAGAACGGCGTCCGCGCCGCGCCGAGCTCGCGGATGCACGCCCGCGTCAGCCGGAACCGTCCCTCGGCGGGCTGGTACGGGTCGGTGGCGGCTCCGATCGCGACGCTCTCGCGCTTCCAGGACGGACGCCCGAGCTCGCGTCGCAGGACCTCGGCGATGTTCGGCTTCACGCGGATCGACCGTCCGTAGCGCTCGTCGGACGGCCGCTCGGCGCGCGCCTCGAACGCGCGGACGTAACAGAACGTGCACCGGTGCGCGCACCCGCTGTACGGATTGAGCGACCACGTGAACGGCATGCCCTTGACGCGGTTCAGCGCGCTCCGGCACGGCTCCTCGCGGTACTCCATTCGCATCGCGAGAGGATAGAACATACGTTCTGATCTGTCGAGCGATACTGACGCGGTCGAATCGGGAGGACCCGTGATCACAACGCGCGCGACGACGGCCCTCGGCATCACCCAGCCCGTGGCGCTCGGTGGGATGAGCAGCGGGTTCACCGACGCGCGGCTGGTCGCTGCGGTCTCCGAGGCGGGCGGTCTCGGCATCCTCGGCGTCAGCCGTCTCGAGCCGGACGAGATAGCCGCCGCAGCGGCCGAGATCCGCACGCGGACCCACCGGCCGTTCGGTCTCAACCTGCTCCTCTTCGAGAGCGCGGAGTCCGTCGACGCCGTCCTCGCGACGCGGCCCGCGGTCTTCTCGACGGCGTGGCCATCGCCCGAGCAGGATCTCCGCGAGATCTTCGACCGCGCACACGAGGCCGGGGCGGTCGTCGTGCACATGGTGCCGACCCTCGCCGACGCGGTCTCCGCGGCCGAGGCGGGGGCGGACGTGATCGTCGCGCAGGGAACCGAGGGCGGTGGTCATGTCGGCCTGATGGCGTCGATCGTGATCGTGCCTCTGGTCGCACGTGCGGTCGCGCCGGTGCCCGTGCTCGCGGCCGGGGGCTTCGCCGACGGGGCGGGCCTCGCGGCGGCGCTCGCGCTCGGCGCCGAAGGCGTGCTGCTCGGGACGCGCTTTCTCGCCACCGAGGAGGCTCCCGTGTCCGACGCGTACAAGAGCGCCCTCGTCGCCAGCGACGGGCACGAGACACTGCTGTCCGAGGTGCCCGACCTCCTCGCGGGCCTGATCTGGCCGGGCGCCCACGGACGCGTCCTGCGCAACCGGCTCATCGAGCGCTGGACCGCGCGGGAGGGCCAGCTGCGAGCTCGTCGGGAGGAGCTGCTCGCACAGGCGCTCCGGGCGCGCGCCCAGGGCGACACCGAGGAGGCCGTGGTCTGGTCGGGCCAGAGTGCGGCGCTCGTCGACCGCGTCGAGCCTGCGGGTGTCGTCGTCGAGCGGATCGTGCGCGAGGCGGAGGAGATCCTGCGCGACCGCGCGGGGCTCGTTCGAGCCTAGTGCTCTAGCTAGGCAGCCGCGGACGAGACCATGCCGGCTCCGACGGTCTCGTTCGTGGCCTCGTCGACGAGGATGAACGCACCGGTCGGGCGGTTCACGTCGTACGGGTCGACGAGCAGCGGGGCGGAGAGGCGGAGCCGCACGCGCGCGAGGTCGTTCAGCGCGAGCCGCTCGGCGGGAACCTGCTCGAGCGTCTCGACGTCGAGGACGGAGACGATCTCGTCGAGGATTGCGCGCACCCACCGCGTCGTGTGCTTGATCGCGAGCCGCGCGCCCTGCTCCGCGGGTCGCTCGCTCATCCAGCAGACGGTCGCCACGAGCTCCCGCGCGACAAGCGGCGGGTCGACCGGGTCGCAGAGCATGTCCCCGCGGGCGACGTCGATCGCATCTGTCAGCCGGACGACGACCCCCTGGCCCTGCACCGCGACGTCGAGCGGCCCGTCGTGGGTCTCGACGGCGGCAACGGTCGTGCGCAGGCCGGAGGGCAGCACGACGACGTCGTCGCCGGTGCGCCAGTCGCCGCCCGCGACCTCGCCGGCGTAGCCGCGGTAGTCGTGATGCTCGTCGGTCATCGGGCGGATCACCCATTGCACGGGGAAGCGCCGGTGCGCGGCGTCCCGGTCACCCGCGATCTCGATCCGCTCGAGCTGCTCGAGGAACGTGCCGCCGGTCCACCAGGGCATCCGTTCGGAGCGCTCGACGACGTTGTCCCCGGTGAGCGCCGCGATCGGGATCGCGAGCTCGTCCCGCACGCCGAGCTGCTCGCAGAGAGCTTCGAGGTCGGCTGCGATCTCGTGGAAGCGAGCCTCGTCGAAGTCGACGAGGTCCATCTTGTTGACCGCGAAGACGAGGTGGGGGATCCCCAGCGTCGCGGAGATGTACGCGTGGCGGCGGGTCTGCTCGATCACGCCCTTGCGCGCGTCGAGGAGCACGACGGCGACGTCGGCCGTCGAAGCGCCTGTGACCATGTTGCGCGTGTATTGGATGTGGCCAGGCGCGTCGGCGAGCTGGAAGCGGCGGGTCGGCGTTACGAACGAGCGGTAGGCGACGTCGATGGTGATTCCCTGCTCGCGCTCCGCGCGGAGCCCGTCGGTGAGCAGCGCGAGGTTCACGTAGCCGTCGCCGCGGCGCTCGCTCGTCTCCTCGACGTGCTCGAGCTGGTCGGCCATCACCTGCTTCGTGTCGTACAGCAGCCGGCCGAGGAGCGTTGACTTTCCGTCGTCGACCGAGCCGCACGTGACGAGGCGGAGGAGCTCGCTCGAGGCGGCGGGCCCGGTGAGGAGGTCGGCGAGGTCGATCGTGCCCATCAGAAGTAGCCGAGGCGCTTGCGGTCCTCCATCGCCGCCTCCGAGACACGATCGTCCGCTCGCGTCTCGCCCCGCTCGGTGACGCGGGTCGCGGCTATCTCGGAGACGACCGCCTCGATCGTCCCCGCGCGCGAGCGGGTGCCGCCGGTGCACGTCATGTCCCCGACGGTGCGGAAGCGAACCCACTCGGTGAATGGCTCCTCGTGCGGGTAGCGCTCGACGAACTCGGAGGCGGCGTAGAGCATCCCGTCGCGCTCGAACACCTCGCGCTCGTGCGCGAAGTAGATCCGCGGCAGCTCGAGCCGCTCGCGCGCGACGTACTGCCAGACGTCGAGCTCCGTCCAGTTGGAGATCGGGAAGACCCGCACCTGCTCGCCCTTGCGGATCCGGCCGTTGTAGAGGTTCCAGAGCTCGGGACGTTGCGCGCGCGGGTCCCACTGGCCGAAGTCGTCGCGGAACGAGAAGATCCGCTCCTTCGCGCGCGACCGCTCCTCGTCCCGACGAGCGCCGCCGATCGCCGCGTCGAAGCCGTGCTCGACCATCGCATCGAGCAGCGTCGTCGTCTGGAGTCGGTTGCGCGAGGCGCGTGGGCCGGTCTCGTCCACCACCCGTCCCTTGTCGATCGACTCCTGCACCGAGGCGACGACGAGCCGCTCCCCGAGCTCGCCGACCCGGCGGTCGCGGAACTCGATCGCCTCCGGGAAGTTGTGGCCCGTGTCGACATGCATCAGCGGGAACGGGAAACGCCCCGGACGGAAGGCCTTCTCGGCGAGGCGGAGCAGGACGATCGAGTCCTTCCCGCCGGAGAAGAGCAGCACGGGCCGCTCGAGCTCGGCGGCCACCTCCCGCATGATGTGGATCGCCTCGGACTCGAGCACGTCGAGGTGCGAGAGGCGGACGATCGGGTCGGTGACGCTCATGCGTGGAGGCCGCACTCCGACTTGCCGGTCCCGACCCAGCGGCCGTCCCGGCCGGCGCCCGGCGCCGTGCAGTGCGTGCAGCCGATCGAAGCGTAGCCCCGGTCGTGGAGCGGATTCACGGGGATGTCCCGCTCGCGGACGTAGGCCCACACGTCGTCGTCGGTCCAGTCCGCGAGTGGGCTCGCTTTCCAGAGCTCGTGTCGGTCGTCCCAGCCGAGCTTCGGTGTGCCCGCGCGGGAGGGCGCCTGGTCGCGGCGCACGCCGGTGATCCAGCCGTCGAGCCCCGACAGCGCCTCCGCGAGCGGCGCGATCTTGCGGATCGAGCAGCAGAGGTCGGGGTTCCGCTCCCAGAGCGCCTCGCCGTGGATCGCGGCCTGGCGGCCGAGCGACGGGCCCTCGTGGACCTCGATCCGGATTCCGTAGTGCTGCTCGAGCTCGCGCCAGAGCGCGTAGGACTCGGGGAACAGGACGTGCGTGTCGAGCGTGAAGATGCGCGCGCCGGGCTGTCGCTCCAGCAGCATGTCGATGAGAACGCTCTCCTCCTTCTGGAAGGAGCACGCGAGCGCGATCGCCGGCAGGCGCTCGAGTGCCGCGTCGAGCACGTCCCCCGCGGAGAGGGACTCGACGTCGGTTTCGCCGACGAGCTCCTGGACGCTCCGCTCCATCGGCGCGAACGGTACCACCCATGAACAAGGCTTATGCATGCTATTAGCCATCTCCTCCAGTCTCAAAGGGCGGCGCTTCAACGAGACGATGAGATTTCCCGTCTTTCGGGGGCTTGGTACCGCGGAAGCGACGAGAGGGGTGAGCACGGTGTCAGACACCGTTTCTTGTCAAGACGGCCTCCTGGGACATGTCCTGCGTCGCGACGCGCGGGCATAGGGTTGTGGCGATGGACGAGCTCGAGGGTGGAATCCGCCGCGTCACGCTCCCCCTCCCGAACCGGCCGGGCCACGTCCACGCGTACGTCCTCCCGGGCGACGACGGGTGGACGGTGATCGACACAGGGCTCGGACTCCCGGACGCGCGCGAGCGGTGGGCGGAGGAGCTCTCCGCCCTCGACGGCGAGCCCGTTCGACGCATCGTGATCACGCACTTCCACCCCGACCACGTCGGGGCGGCGTCGGACCTCGCCGAGCTGACGGGCGCGTCGGTCTCGCAGGGCCGGGTCGACTATGCGCAGTGCGCGCTCGTGTGGGGCGGAGAGGACTGGGGCGACGTGCTCGTCGAGTGGTTCCGCCGCCACGGGGTGCCGCCCGACATGACGGACGAGCTGATCCAGCAGGGCTCTGCCTACCGCCCGTTCGTCCGCTACCGGCCGGATCCCGACCTCCTCGACCCGGGCGACCTCGTCGCCGGCTGGGAGGCTGTGGCCGCGCCGGGTCACGCCGACGGCCAGCTGATGCTGCTCCGCGACGGCGTGCTCGTCGCGGCCGACCACCTGCTCGGCCGGATCTCGCCGACGGTCGGGCTCTGGCCGGCGAGCCGGCCCGATCCACTCGGCGACTACCTCGAGGCGTTGCACGCGACGATCGACCTCGAGCCGACCCTTGCGCTCCCCGGTCACGGCGACCCGCTGACCGACCCGGTCGGCCGTGCACGGGAGCTGATCGACCATCACGCCGAGCGACTCGGCGTCACCGCGGCCGCCCTGGGTGAGGAGCCGCGAAGCGCGTACGACGTCTCGTTCCCCCTCTTCGGCGACGACCTGAAGCCCTCCGCTCGGCGGTTCGCGGTCGCCGAGACGCTCTCCCATCTCGAACGCCTCGTGCTCGAGGGACGGGCCCGGCGGCAGGAGACCGCCGAAGCCGTTACCTATACTTCCGCGCAGTAGTGGACGACGAGCGACCGCCCAGTACCCGTGCCCCGGCAGGTGGGGCGCAGGGCACGAGCCTCTTTGCAGTTCCGGTCGACGCGACGTGTCGCCTTGACACGTCTGTGCCCCTTCGCCTCCTGGTCGGCTAGATGTCCGTCGGTCTCGAGCTGCTCGGCGTCGTCCTCCTGATCCTGCTCAACGCATTCTTCGTTGCCGGCGAGTACTCGCTTGTCACGGTCCGGCGCACGCGGATCAAGGAGCTCGCGGACGAGGGCAGCCGCACGGCGCGCTCGGTGCTGAGGATCACGAGCGACCCGCCGCACTTCATCGCCGCGATGCAGCTCGGCGTCACGCTCACCTCGCTGGGCATCGGCGCCCTGGGCGAGCGGGTGCTCTCGGACCTGTTCGACGAGTGGCTCGCCACCGTCCTCGCCGTCCTCCTGGCGTTCCTCGTGATCACCTTCCTCCACGTCGTCGTCGGCGAGCTCGTGCCGAAGGGCGTCGCGCTGAGCTACTCGGAGCGGGTCGCCCTTGGCGTGTCCGGGCCCGTACGTCTCTTCTTCTTCGTCTTCAAGCCGCTGATCTGGGTCCTCCAGCGGTCGAGCGAGCTCGCCCAGCGCGCGATCGGGATCGACCCGAAGGCAATGGAGGGCGAGGCGCATTCCGAAGCCGAGCTGAAGATGCTGCTCGAGGTCTCGACCGAGCACGGCGAGATCGAGCTCGACGAGCGCGAGATGCTCTACAAGGTCTTCGACTTCGCCGAGAAGGAGGTCGCCGACGTCATGGTCCCGCGGCCCGACGTCGCCGGGCTCTCCGTCGACCTCGATCTCGACGAGGCGATGGCGGCGATGCTCGAGTCGCCCTACACGCGCTACCCCGTGTTCCGCGAGTCGCTGGACGAGATCATCGGGATCGTCCACGTGCGCGACCTCGTCGCGTCGCTGCACAACGGGTCGGCCGGCGCTCCGTCGTCGCTCGCCGAGCTCGGCCGGCCGCCGTACGTCGTGCCCGAGAACAAGGATCTCGGCGCCTTGCTCGCCGAGTTCCGCAAGGCGAACCAGCACATGGCGGTCGTCGTCGACGAGTACGGCGCGACCGCGGGGATCGTGACGCTCGAGGACCTCCTCGAGGAGATCGTCGGAGAGATCGAGGACGAGTTCGACCTGCCCGACGAGTCGGTCGAGCAGCTCGACGAGCGGCGAATCCGCATCTCCGGGTCGTTCACGATCGACGACTTCAACGAGCAGTTCGGCACCGCGCTCGACGACGAGGACTTCCACACCGTCGCGGGCTACGTCTTCGGCCACCTCGGCCGGGCCGCCCAGTCGGGCGACGAGGTCCACGACAGCGGGCTCCACTTCACCGTGCTCGAGACGAGCGGCTCTCGGATCCTCCGCCTCGAGGTCGAGTTCCTCGAGACCGAGCCGGCCGCCCCGGACGAGACCGAAGCCGCGTAACCGCGTCTCGCGTGCCCTGGCCTCGCCGACGGCCCGCGGGCGACTCGCCCCTCCGCCACCGCGACTTCGCCCTCTACGTCGGGGCCACGGTCGCGACTGCGTTCGCGATCGAGATGTCGTTCGTCGCGATCGGCTGGCAGGTCTACGCGATCCACTCGGACCCGCTCGACCTCGGGATCGTCGGCCTGGCGATGTTCCTGCCGCTGCCGCTGCTCGCCCTCCCCGCGGGGCACCTCAGCGACCGGTACCCGCGACGCACAGTGCTCGCGCTCGCGACGGGCCTCGACGCCGCGGTCGCGATCGGCTTGCTCGCGGTGACGCGCTCCGGCGCGGACGAGACGTGGCCGTTCTTCGCGCTCGCCTTCGTGACAGGCGTCGCCACCGCGCTCGGGGCTCCTGCCGGCCGCGCGATGACGCCGTCGCTCGTGCCCCAGGCGATCCTCGTGAAAGCCTTCGCGCAGCGGTCGGTCGCCTTGCAGCTCTCCGTCATCGCGGGGCCTGCGCTGGGCGGGCTGCTGTTCGCCCTCGATCCGGAGCTCGTCTACGGCGTCGCGTCCTTCTTCTCGCTCGTCTCGCTCGCAGCGGTGCTCCTGATGCATGCCGGCCGCGACGGCGCAGGCGCGGGATCCCCGGATCTCGCGAGCGTCCTCGGCGGCGTGCGCCTCGTCCGTCGGACGCCGGTGCTGCTCGGGGCGATCTCGCTCGACCTGTTCGCCGTGCTGTTCGGCGGCGCGGTCGCGCTGCTCCCCGTGTTCGCGCGCGACGTCCTCGAGGTCGGCCCCGCGGGGCTCGGCGTTCTGCGGGCCGCGCCCGCGGTCGGCGCGCTCTGCGCCGCCTTCGTGCTCGCCCACCGTCCCGTGCGGCGTCATGCGGGCAGGACGCTGATGATCGTCGTCGCGCTCTACGGCCTCACGATCGTCGTCTTCGGGCTCTCGGAGACGATGTGGCTCTCGCTTGCCGCGCTCGCGGTGGGTGGCGCCGTCGACACGGTCAGCGTCGTTCTCCGCCAGACGATCCTCCCGCTCGTCACGCCCGACGAGCTGCGCGGCCGCGTGACGGCGGTCGAGATGGTCTTCATCAGCGCGTCGAACGAGCTCGGTGCGTTCGAGTCGGGTGTCGCCGCCGCGCTGATCGGCGCCGTTCCCGCCGTCGTCGTGGGCGGCATCGTGACGATCGGCGTCGCGCTCACCTGGACGAGGCTCTTCCCGCAGCTCGCCACGGTCGACCGCCTCGACGAGCTACGGCCCGTCGAAGCCGCCGTGTCCTGAGCGGCCATCTGGACAGGCCGGCCGTGGACGGGCAGCATGACGGTGTGGAGTGGGCTCAGACAGCGACGGTCATCGGCGTCATGACGGCGGTGATCGGGCTGCAGACCTTCTGGGTCGCACGATCGCTCGATGCCCTGCGGGACGAGATGCATCGCGGCTTCGATCTCCTCGACGCGCGAATCGACCGCCTCGAGGGTCGCGAGCCTCCTAGCCTCCGCCGGGCCTGACGACGCGGATCACGGTCGACCGCGTACGGGGGTCGTGCGCAACAGCGATGCCGCCCTCAACCGAGAGCGGGTCAGCGGCGGGCCTGCGCGAGCAGGTCCACCGCGCTCACGCCCCGGATCGAGGCGTCGAGCAACTCGACCGGATGGAGCGCGGGAAGCGCGTGCCTTGCGCGACCCAGTGCCTGCGAGACCTGCACGAGGCACCCCGGGTTGGCGCTCGCGTACGCGTCCGGGGCAGTCGCGAGCACGTTGCTCGCCTTCCGGTCGCCGAGGTCCCGCGCGGTGTCCGGCTGGGTGACGTTGTAGATCCCGGCCGATCCGCAGCAGAGATCCTGCTCCGCGGGCTCGACGACCCGGAGGCCGGGGATTCGCTCGAGCAGCGGCTTCCAGGCGGCCGGCAGGCGCTGCGCGTGGCGGAGGTGGCACGAGTCCTGGTAGGCGACGGTCAGCTCGAGCGGATGGAGCTCCGCGAATACTGCATCTGCGAGCGCCTCCGTCACGTCCAGGGCAGGCAGGCCGCGCTCCTTCAGGTGTGACCCGCACCCGGAGGCGTTCACCACGATCGACTCGATGCCGTCGAAGCGGGCGCGCAGGCGCTCGATGAAACGGGCCGACTCGCGCGCGCGACCCGCGTGCTGGGAGAGCGCGCCGCAGCACCCCTGCGCCGGCGCGTGCACCTCGTAGCCCGCCGCGGAGAGCACGCGCGCCGTCGCCGTGTTCACGTCGCCGAACAGCACCGACTGGACGCACCCCGTGAGCAGGCCGACGGCGCCGGCGGTCGTCCCGGTCGCGGGCGTGACGGCAGGGGGTCGCGCGTCCGAGCGCCAGGCGGGCGCGAGGTCGAGCATCGGCCGTGCCCACCGGGGTGCGGGCAGCCGGCGTCCGAGCGACGCGAGGCGAAGCGCGGCACGCAGCCGGCGCGGGTGGGGCAGCGTCGCGAAGAGAAGCCGCCGCTGGAGGCGCTCGCCCCGCGGCCGCGGGTGCTCGTGCTCGACCAGCGCCCGGGTCTCCTCGATGAGGAGGTCGTAGCGGACGCCCGACGGGCAGCTCGTGACGCAGGCCATGCACCCGAGGCAGCGGTCGAAGTGCTCGACGACTGCCGGGCTGAGCCGGAGCGTTCCCTGCGCGGTCTTCTCCATCAGCTGGATCCGGCCGCGCGGCGAGTCCATCTCCTCGCTCCAGAGGACATACGTCGGGCATGTCGGGAGGCAGAAGCCGCAGTGGACGCACGCCTTCGCGAGCTCCTCGATCACGCGAACACCCCTGCCGGGTCGAAGCGCTCGCGGAGCGCCCGCTGGACGCGCCGCGCCGCGGCGGGCGGGACTCCGCCGATCCGCTCCGGGACGTACGCGATCCCCGCGGACGGCCGGACCACGGCCTCGTCGAGCGTCGAGAGCACGTTGCGAAGGTCGCCCGGGACGAATCGGAGCCGGCCGAGCGCCTCGTCCTGACGCCTCCGCGCCTCGCCCCACACCGCGGTGTCGGTGACCTCGCCGCCGACGAGCGCGCGCGCCGTCCCGAGCTGCGCCTCGACCGCCGCGTCGCGGCCCTCGAACAGCACCGCGACGCGGCCGGGGTGGAGGACGTCGAGGGCGCTGGGCTGGAGGTGCGAGCGCCGAAGCTCTCGCACGACGCCTGCCGGGTCGTCGGTCTCGACGACGAGCGTCGCCGACACGGCCGGGAGCGGATGAAGCCTGAGGGCGACCCTGGCGATCAGCCCGAGTCGACCTTCGGAGCCACAGACGAGCTTGCCGAGGTCGTAGCCCGCGACGTTCTTCACGACCTTCCCGCCGGCGCTCGCGACTGTGCCATCGCCGAGCACGAGCGTCACGCCCAGGACGAGGTCCCGCGGCGTGCCGTATCGATGCGAGAGCGGGCCGGAGAGCCTCCGTGCGAGGCAGGTGCCGATCGTCGGGTCGCCTGGTGGGTCGAGGGAGAGTCGCTGGCCCGCGCGCCCGAGGGACGCCTGGAGGGCGGACAGCCGGATCCCGGCCTCGACGGTGCACGTGAGGTCGCCGGCCTCGTGCTCCAACACTCGGCCGAGCCCGTCCGTCTGGAGGTCGGCGCCGATACGGACCCGCCGTCCGTCCCGCGCGGCGCCGGCGAGGAGCGCGGAGGCCTCCTCGATCGACTCGGGCCGCATCAGAATCGCTCCGCGAGCCCGAGCCGCTCGAGCGGGTGTGCGCGGTACGGCCCCGGGACCTCGCCGCAGAGGCGCGGCGTGGGGATGACCTTCCCGGGGTTCGCGAGCCCCTCGGGGTCGAATGCGAGCCGGAGCCGCTCGAACGTCTCGAGGTCGCGCTCCGAGAACATCGTCGGCATCGCGCATGCCTTGTCCACCCCGACGCCGTGCTCGCCGGTCAGCGAGCCGCCGGCCTCGACGCACGCGGCGAGGATCGCGTCGGCCAGCGTCTTCGCCCGCTCGACCTCGCCCTGCGCGGCGCCGTCGTAGAGCACCAGCGGGTGGAGGTTCCCGTCACCCGCGTGGAAGACGTTCCCGACCCGGAGGCCGTGCTCGGCGGAGAGCTCGTCGATGCGCCGGAGGACACCGGGGAGGCGCGTGCGCGGCACGACGCCGTCCTGGACGTAGTAGTCGGGCGAGACACGGCCCATCGCCGCGAACGCCCCCTTCCGCCCGAGCCAGAGTCGCGCGCGCTCGTCCGGGTCGCTCGCCGTGCGGAGCTCGAACGCCCCGGCGGCGCGGCAGATCGCGTCGACCTCCTCCGTGTCGAGTGCCACCTGCGCGGCGACGCCGTCGAGCTCGACGAGGAGGATGGACCGCGCGCCCTCGGGATACCCGGGCGCGTAGGCGGCCTCCGCCGCCTCCAGCGTGACGCTGTCCATGATCTCCATCGCCGCCGGCACGATCCCCGCCGCGACGACGCGCGAGACCGCCTCGCCCGCCGCGTCGATCGACGAGAACGCCGCGAGCTGGGTGACGACGACCTCTGGCTGCCGCACGATGCGAAGCGTGATCTCGACCGCCACGCCGAGCGTGCCCTCGGAGCCGACGACCACGCCGAGCAGGTCAGGCCCGTCGTCGCCGTCGATCGACTTCCCGCCGAGCTCGAGCAGCTCGCCGTCGGCGAGCACGACCTTCGCGCCAGTCACGTGGTTCACGGTGAACCCGTGCTTGAGGCAGTGGGCGCCGCCGGAGTTCTCGGCGAGGTTGCCGCCGATCGTGCAGACCTGCTGGCTCGAGGGGTCGGGGGCGTAGAAATACCCCTCGCCGGCGACTGCGCGGGTTACGTCGAGGTTCGCCACTCCGGGCTCGACGACGACACGCTCACTCTCGACGTCGACCTCGACGATTCGGTTCATCCGCGCGAGCGAGACGACGACGCCGTCCGCGACCGGCAGCGCGCCACCCGAGAGCCCCGTCCCCGCGCCGCGGGCGACGAAGGGGACGCCTTCGCGGGCGCACAGGCGCAGCACCGCCTGCACCTCGCCGGCGGCGCCGGGGAGGACGACGCAGGCAGGCTGCGCGCGCCAGCCGGTCAGCCCGTCGCAGTCGTACGTCGCGAGCCGCTCCGGCTCGGTGATCACGAACCCGGCGCCGAGCGCCTCTTCGAGCTCGTCCACGAAGCCGGGCGGGAGGGCCACGCGGCGATCCTACTGGCGGCTTCCGGCCGCCCCGGCGGATCGGGAGCCGATGGACGTCGGCGATCCGTTAGGGTCGCCGTCATGGCGGTGCCGATCCCGCGTCCGGGCAAGATCGTCTGCGTCGGGCTGAACTACCGGGACCACGCGCAGGAGCAGGGCGCCGCGCTCCCAGAGGCGCCGCTCCTGTTCGCGAAGTTCACGACGGCGCTGATCGGCCCCGGTGACGCGATCGTGATCCCGCCGACCGTGACGAAATGCGACTACGAGGCGGAGCTCGGAGTCGTGCTCGGCATGACGGTCAAGCAGGTCTCGAAGGAGAACGCCCTCGAGGCGGTCGCGGGGTACGTCGTCGCGAACGACGTGTCCGCGCGCGACCTTCAGTTCGGCGACGGCCAGTGGACGCGCGGCAAGTCGCCGGACACGTTCTGCCCGGTCGGCCCGCTCGTGCCGAGGGCGGACGTCCCGGATCCGCACGCCCTCCCGATCCGGGCTCTGCTCAACGGAGAGGTCGTCCAGAACTCGACGACGGCGAACCTCGTGTTCGGCGTCGACGAGGTGATCAGCTACGCCTCGCAGACGGCGACGCTCGAGGCCGGCGACCTGATCCTGACGGGGACCCCGGCAGGCGTCGGCATCTTCCGCAAGCCGCCGCGGCTGCTCGAGCCCGGGGACGAGATCACGATCGAGATCGACGGGGTCGGCTCGCTGACGAACCCGGTCGTCGCGGGGTGACCGCCGACGGCCCGCTCTGCCGATGAGCGGCATCTCGAGGACTGTCCTCCGCGAGCAGGTCAAGGACCTCCTGCTGCAGCGAATCGCGAGCGGCGAGCTCCGGCCCGGCGACCGCATCGTCGAGACTCGGATCGCCGCCGAGCTCGGCACCAGTCAGGCGCCGGTGCGCGAGGCGCTCCGCGACCTCGAGCTCCTGCGGCTCATCGAGTCCGAGCCGTTCAAGGGCGCCAGGGTCAAGGGCTTCGGCAACGCGGAGCTCGTCGAGGTCTATCCCGTCCGCGCGGCGCTCGAGGAGCTCGCGGCGAAGGAGGCGACGAAGCGTCTCGCCGGCGACGTGAGCGGCCTCGAGGCGGAGGTCGAGGCGATGCGGGATGCGGCCCGTCGCGGGGACCTCAACGCTCTCGTCTGGCACGACATCGCCTTCCACCGGCTCGTCGTCGAGGCCGCCGGCAATCCGATCCTCGAGCAGTGCTGGAAGTCGCTCGGGGTCGAAGGCCCGATCACGATCACGCTCTACGGCACGTCCGTCGAGCCCGAGGAGGCGGCGGAGCTCCACGCGCCGCTGGTCGACGCGATCCGCTCCGGGAAGCCCGGTGCGGCGGGACGCGCGGCTCGTCGGCACGTCGAGGCGTTCGCGCGGCTCGCAAGCGGGCGGCACGAGTCCAAGGCCGCCGAGTCCTGACGTCGCGCTCCACGAAGGGAGCGCTGGCGGGCCTCTTCCTCGCGGCGCTGGCACTGCGACCGCAGGTCGTCGGCATCGGCCCGTTGATCGGGCAGATCCAGGACGATCTCGACACGTCGCACGCGGTCGCGGGGCTCCTCGGGACGATCCCCGTCCTCTGCATGGGACTGTTCGCGCCAGTCGGCGCGTCTCTCTCGGCATGGCTCGGGACACGGCTCGCGATGACGATCGGCCTCGTGCTGATCGGCGTGTTCGGGATCCTGCGCGGCGTCGTCCCGAGCACGTGGCTCGTGATCGCGCTGACCCTGCCGCTCGGGATCGGGATGGGCATCGGCAACGCGACGGCGCCGCTCGCCGTCCGGGAAACCATGCCCGAGCGCCCGGCGACGGGAACCGGCGTCTACGCGACGGGGATCCAGCTCGGCTCGGCCATCGCCGCGGCCGTCGCTGTGCCGCTCGCCGCCGTTCTCGGCGGGTGGCGCGGCGCGCTGATCGCCCTCTCGGTCGCCTCGTGCGTCGTCGCCGTCTCGTGGGTCGTGCTGGAGCGGGGCGGCGAGGCGCACGTCCGCCCGGCCGCCGTCCTTCCACGGCTGCCGTGGCGATCGCGCACCGCGTGGCTGCTCGTCCTGATCTTCGTCTCGATGTCGTCCTCCTACTACGGGCTGATCGCCTGGCTGCCCGACGCATACGTCGAGCGCGGCTGGAGCGAAGATGCGGCCGGCGGGCTCGTCGCGGCGCTCAGCGTCACGGCGATTCCCGCGTCGTTCGTCCTGCCCTGGCTCTCCGACCGCCGGGGCGGCCGGCGGCCGTGGCTGCTCGGATGCGCGGTCGTGTTCGCGCTCGGGACGGCCGCGCTGATCCTGCTTCCGGGTGCCGCGTACCTCTGGGCGTTGCTCGCCGGGATCGCGCAGGGCGGAATGTTCTCGCTCGTGATGACGCTCCCGCTCGACCTGGGGCAGGGCGGCCGGCGGGTCGCGGCGCTCGTCGCGATGATGCTCGGGATCGGCTACTCCGTCGCCGCCGTCTCGCCTTTCGTGCTCGGCGCCGTCCGCGACGTGACCGGCTCGTTCGACGCGGTGCTGTGGGTGTGCGTCGCGCTGCTCGCGCTGCTCACGCTCTTCGTCTCCGCGCTGCCGCGACCTGCCGCGCGCGAGGCGTCGGCTCAGGCGGGAGGCGGATAGATCGAGGAGGCGTAGTCCTCGACCATGCGGGCCGCGGAGAAGCGCGGGCCGTTCGTGCGGAGCGATCGCTTGACCATCGCGAGCCACTCGTGTGGGATGCCGTCGTCGCCGCGGTCGTAGAAGAGCGGGACGACCTGCTGCTCGAGGAGGTCGTAGAGCGCGTGGGCGTGGCGCGCGTCCTGGGCAGCCGCGTCCTCGCCCTCGGGTGCCGCGCCGTCGATCTCCCAGCCGTTCGCGCCTCCCTCGCCGCTCTCGTAGCCCTCCCACCACCAACCGTCGAGGACGCTGAGGTTGAGCCCGCCGTTCGCCGCAGACTTCATCCCGCTTGTCCCGCTCGCCTCGAGGGGCGGCCGCGGGACGTTGAGCCAGACGTCGCAGCCGCCGACGATCGGCGCGGCGACCGAGAGGTCGTAGTTCTCCAGGAAGGCCAGGCGCGAGGTGAGGCCGACCGCCTGGGACAGGCCGAACACGTCGACGAGCATCTGCTTCGCGTTCTCGTCGAGCGGATGCGCCTTGCCGGCGACGACCAGCTGCACCGGGGGGCCGTCGGCGAAGATCCGGCGGACGCGCTCCGGGTCGTATGTGAGGAGGAAGAGGCGCTTGTACGTCGCGATCCGTCGCGCGAACCCGAGCGTCAACGTGTCCTCGGCGAACGTCTCGGCGGCCGCCCTCACGCTCTCGGGGTCCTCGCCGCGGAGCAGGCGATCCTGCACGCTCTTCGCCTTGACGTATTCGACGAGCTGGCGCCGCGCGTCGTTCCGCGCCGCCCAGAGCTCCTCGTCGGGGATGTCGTCGACGGGAGCCCACGTCTCAGGGTCGGCCGCCCGCGCGACCCATTCGTCGCCGAGATGGCGGTCGAGCAGCGCCCGGAGCGGCGGCGCCAGGAAGGTCGGCAGGTGGACGCCGTTCGTCACGTGGGTGATCGGCACGTCGTCCCCGGTGGTGGCGTTGAACAGCGGTCGCCACATCTCGCGCGCGACCTGCTCGTGGCGGAGGCTGACGGCGTTCGCACGGCGGCTCATCCTCAGCGCGAGCGGCGTCATTCCCGGCCACTCGTCGGTCCCGGGCTCCGCCCGGCAGAGGTCGAGGAACCTGCCGTCGTCCATCCCCAGCCGCGCGGGAACGTCCGCGAACGCCTCGAGGAACGAGCCGGGCTCGTACGACTCGTTGCCGGCCGCCACGGGGGTGTGGGTCGTGAACACGCACCGTTCCCGGGCGGCGGCGAGCGCGTCGTCGAGCGGCTCGCCGGCGGCGACCGCCTCGGCGGCGAGCTCGAGCGCCGCGAGTGCGGGGTGGCCTTCGTTGAAATGCAGGACGCCGGGATCGATCCCGAGCGCGCGGAGCATTCGCACCGAGCCGATCCCGAGGAGGCCGTACTGGCCGAGCCGCGTGTGCGGGTTCCCCTCGTAGAGGCGCGCCGTGATCCACCGGTCGACCGGGTCGTTCTCGTCGAGCTCCGCGTCGAGGAGGTACAGCGGCACGCGCCCGACCTCGGCGCGCCATACGTGGAATGCGATCTCGCGGCCGAACAGCGGGAACGTCAGCCGCAGTGGCCGCCCGGCCTCGTCGAGCACCTGGACGGTCGGGAGCCGCTCCGGGAACGTCTGCAGCCAGTACTCGTGCTGGAGGCCCGCGCGGTCGACCCGCTGCTGGAAGTACCCCCTCCGGTACAGCAGGCCGATGCCGATCATCGGCAGCCCGCGGTCGCTCGCCGCCTTGAGGATGTCCCCGGCGAGGACGCCGAGGCCGCCCGAATAGATCGGCAACGACCGGTGGATCCCGAACTCCGCGCAGACGAACACGACCGGCCCGTCGAGGCCGTCGATCCGCGCCTCTGGACGGGCGCGATCTTCCTCGAGGACGCGGGCGAGCCGGGCGATGCGCTCCCGGGTGGCGGAGTCGGCGATCGCGCGCGACGCCATGTGCGGCGCGATGTCGGCGAGCTGGCGGACCGGGTTCGCCAGGTTGATCTCCCAGCCGTGCGGGTCGAGCGAGCGGAACAGCTCCTCCCCGTCCGGATCCCACGACCAGCGGTAGTCGAGCGCGATCCGTGCGAGCGGCACCAGCTCATCGGGAAGACGCAGGGCGAGCTCGGCGGCTCGCTCGTCCGCTTCCCGTGCGCCCGGGAGCGCCGCGAGGTCGACGAGTCGGGTCGTGCTCACGATCGCGCACGCTAGCGAGCACGGGCGGCGCGCCGCGCAGGCAGGGCGCCGTCAGACGAGGTCGGAGGCGAGCACCACGTGGTTCACGAGCGTCCCGATCTCCGGCACGTGGATCTCGACCCAGTGCCCAGGAAGGAGGTTCAGCTCGTCCGGCAGGACGAGGCCGGTCCCCGTCAGCAGGACGGTCCCTGCCGGGACGGGGTTGTCGCGTAGGAGCCACGAGGCGAGATCCTGGAACGACCGCGTCATCTGCGCCGTCGTCGCCGTGTCCTCGTAGAGGACCTCGCCCTCCTCGTCGGTGATCCGCATGAGGATCTGGAAGCCCGCCGGCTCGAACTCCGGCACGAAGATCGACGGCCCGATCGCACAGCAGCCCGCGTGGACCTTCGCCTGCGTGAGGAAGAGCGGGTTCGCCGCTCTCGATCTCGCGCGAGGTGACGTCGTTCGCGATCGTGTAGCCGAGGATCGTGCCCTTGCTGCCGAGGACGAGTGCGATCTCCGGCTCCGGGACGGTCCAGGTCGAGTCGCTGCGGATGCCGATCGCGTCGCCGGGACCGACCGTTCGCCGGCCACCGGCGTCCTTCATGACGAGCAAAGGCCTGTGGTTCTCTGCGACCGATGCGTAGACCTCGCGGAACGGACTGGACTCCATCGGCTCGGCGTCGCCCGTGTCGTACGTGCCGTCGGCGCACCAGACCTCCGGCGGGTCGATCGGCGAGATGAGGGTCAGGCCCGGCTCGAGCTCGAGGCTGAACGCGTCGACCGGCATGACCCGCGGGCCGAGCGGGAACGACTCCCCCTGCAGGAGCCGCGTGGGATCCTCGAGACCCCGGAGCAGGCTGAACTCTCCGTCGCGGGGGTGCTCGACACCCACCGAGACGTAGCCCTCCGGATCCACCCACCGGATGACGCGCCGCATCGGTCGAACCGTCCTACCCGCCGGCGCGCTCTGCGGCGCAGAGGGCCTGCGTCAGTGCTCGCGCAGACCGGCGGCTCGCTGCTCGGCGGCCAGGCGCTCCTCCGCCTCCGCCTCCTCCCGCAGCAGGCGGCCGAGGAGCCAGACGATCGCGCTGAAGAAGACGACGGCCTGCTCCGTCGACATGAGAATCCCACCGAGGTTCTGGTCTTGTCGCGCGGTGATGCCCCAGAGGCGGTCCGGCAGGTCCTTGTAGTAGCCGTAGACAGGCGGCGAGAACGTGAGCGCCAGGCCGAGGAACGCGGACAGCACGAATGCCGCGAGGACATAGCCGATGCGCCCGATCGTCGCGAGCGATCGCGGGACGTCGCAAATGATCGGCCACCAGAAGAGCAGCCCCACCGCGATCAGGACGGCGTGCTCGATCGCGAGCAGGACCGTGTTGCGCAGCGCGGCGTCGTACACCCCGCCCAGGTGGATGACGTACCAGGCAACGAGCCACACGGACAGCGTAATCGCCGGTCGTGTGATTTTCTCCATCGCCAGTCCCCCTCGCGCGGCGAGGCTCGCGCGCATCGCCGGCGTGAGCCCGATCAGGAGGAGCGGCGGCGCCCAGTCGCTGATCATCACGTTCTGCAGCAGGTGGAACAGGACGAGGTACTCGACGGCGATCGTCCCGAGCGGCGAGTTGAGCGCGCCGACGACGAGAGCCAGGCCCGCGCCGAAGCACGCCGCGCGCCACCACGGCCCCCGAGCCCGGCGCCAGGCGCGCACGTAGAGGACGGCCGTGACGGCCGCGAGCACGATGAAGACCGGTTCCAGCCGGATCGACCAGGGCGACGGCATCAGGGGCCTTCGACGAGTTCCGGTGTCACGGTCCGGGTCGCCCTGCCGCGGCGGGCGAGCCTGAGCAGGATCACGATCGCGACGCCGAGCGTCGCGGCCTGCTCGATCATCATCACGAGGCCCGCGAGCTTCTGGTCGGTGAGGGGCGAGAGACCGAGCAGCCGGTGCGGTTGGTCGGCGTAGACGTCGTAGTACGGCTCGAAGCCGAACACGAACGGGTAGGCCAGCACCTGCCCGACCCAGAACAGCACGACGGCGAGCCCGAGCCGCTCGTTCAGCGTCAGCCGCCCGTGCCGTGCCGGATCGATCAGGAGCGTCCAGACGAGCGCGCCCACGACGACGAACGACAGGTGCTCGCCGCGGTGCACGGCCGGGTGCCGGAGCGCGGCGTCGTACATCGTCGGGAGATGCCAGACGACCATGACCGCGATCCAGAGCGGCACGGCGACTCGTGGACGGAGCAGGAACGAGAGTGCCCGGCGAAGCGGCTGCGCCCGCGCGAGGGGCACGAGGAGGTCGCGCGGGAGGAAGAACATCGAGAGCGGCCCCCGCACCGCGAGGAGCGCGAGCACGACCCCGAGGTCGGCGATCAGCACATGCTGGAGCATGTGGGCCGACTGGAGGTACTCCTCGGCGATCGCGTCGAGCGGCGAGACGAGGCCCACGACGACGACGGCGACGCCGGCGAGAAACAGCGCGAGGCGAGACGGGGGCGCCAGCTCCGGGCGTCGTCTCCGCAGCCGGCGCCAGCCGGAGACGAAGAACGCGACGGCCACGGCCGCGAGCACGAGCACGAACGGGTCGAAGGACCACGCCCGCCAGAGATCCTCGGGCGCGGTCGTTCCGAGCGTCGTCACGGCGTCACGGTAGCCCCATCCACGGGGTGGAGACCGGCCGGTCGGAGTGCCGAATGCGACGGGCGAGCAGCCTTTCGCGCCTTTCCGACGTCCTAGTCCGGGAGGGATCGTGACGGGGTCGGAGGAAACGGGGCAGCCGCTGCCCGACGAGCTACGTGTGCGCCAGGAGCGGGAGCTCCAGGTGACGTTCGCGCTGACCGCGATGGAGGACGCGCTCGCGCGCGAGGCGGCGGATGTGGGCGCCTTTCTGCGCAGATCCGGCATCGAGCTCGATCCGCTCACCTTCGTCGTCATGCGCGTCTTCGAGGTGTGCGTCACCGAGCTGATCGACCCCTCGGTGGCGATCGACGAGCTGGTCGAGAACGGCTCGTTGGCCCGGTCGGCGGACCTCGCCTCCGACCTCCTCGACCGCGACGCGGCGTAGCGGCCACGCATCCCGGCGCGGGCGCGTCTCCCGGCTACGCTGCGAGCGTGGCGCACGGGTCGATCGACGAGCTCGAGGCCGCGCTCCGGGAGGCCGACTACCTCCCCGACCGCGGGCTCGCGACCGCGCTCTACCTGTCGCTCGCGCTCGAGAAGCCCGTGCTCCTCGAGGGCGACGCCGGCGTGGGGAAGACCGAGGCCGCGAAGGCGCTCGCCACGGCGCTCGGCGCGCGACTGATCCGCCTCCAGTGCTACGAGGGCCTCGATGTCGCCCATGCGGTCTACGAGTGGAACTACCCGCGGCAGCTCCTCCACATCCGCGCGGCGCAGGAGGGGACGGTGACCGAGAGCGAGCTTTTCGGGCCGGAGTACCTGATCCGCCGCCCGCTGCTCGAGGCGATCGACTCGGACGATGCGGTCGTCCTCCTGATCGACGAGATCGACCGTGCCGACGAGGAGTTCGAGGCGTTCCTGCTCGAGGTGCTCTCGGACTTCCAGATCACGATCCCCGAGCTCGGCACGATCCGGTCGCGCCGACGCCCCTCCGTGGTCCTCACCTCGAACCGGACCCGCGAGCTGCACGACGCGCTCAAGCGCCGCGCGCTGTACCACTGGATCGGCCACCCGTCGATCGAGCGGGAGATCGCGATCGTCCGGCTGCGGGTGCCCGGGATTCCCGAGCGCCTCGCCGTCGAGGCGGCGGCCTTCGTGCGCGGCCTGCGGGGCCTCGACCTCGCCAAGCCCCCCGGCGTCGCAGAGACGATCGACTGGGCGATGGCCCTCGACGCGCTCGGCCGCCGTGAGCTCGACGCCGAGGTCGTCCAGCAGACGCTCGGCTCCGTGCTCAAGTACCACGAGGACATCGACGCGGTCCGGGACGCGACGCTGGCCCGCCTCGTCGAGGAGGCGCGCGCCGCCTCGACGGCGTCGTAGCGGCCGTGGCCGCGGGCGACGCGATCGTCGGGCACGTCGTGACCTTCGGCCGCGTGCTGCGCGAGGCCGGCCTCGAGATCGGGCCGGGCCGGCTGACGGATGCGCTCCGCGCCCTCGACGCGGTCGATCTCGAGTCCCGCGACGACGTGTACTTCTCGCTCCGCCAGACGCTCGTCTCCCGCCGTGACGAGCTGGCGATCTTCGACCGCGCATTCGAAGCGTGGTTCCTGCGTGAGCCGGTGCTTCCGCCCGCGCGCGACGAGAGCCCCGAGCCCGCCCTCCACGTCGTCGACGGGACGGCCGGCGAGGCCGGGAGCGACGGGGAGGAGGAGCCGGACGACGAGGCGATCGAGGCGGGCGCCTCGCGTCAGGAGCTGCTCCGCGACAAGGACTTCGCCGAGCTCACCGACGAAGAGCTGCGCCGGGTACGCGACCTGATCGCGCGCATCGCGTCGATGAGACCGCTCCGGCGCTCTCGGCGGACCCGACGCGACCCGCTCGGGGAACGTCTCGACGTTCGCGGCATGATCCGCCGCTCGCTTCGCACCGGCGGCGACCCCGTCGACAGACCGCTGCGGGCACGGAAGGAGGTGCCGCGGAGGCTCGTGCTGCTCTGCGACGTGTCCGGCTCGATGGACAGCTACGCGCGAGTCCTCCTGCTCTTCCTGCACGCTGCGGTCGGCGCGGGGCGCGGGGTCGAGGCCTTCGCGTTCGGCACGCGACTCTCGCGCCTCACGCCCGACCTCGCGACGCGCGATCCGATGGCCGCGATCGCCCGCTGCACCGAGGAGGTCGTCGACTGGGGGAGCGGGACGCGGATCGGCGCATCGCTGCGCGAGTTCAACGAGGTCTATGGCCGGCGCGGACTGTCACGGGGCGCGATCGTCGTGATCGCCTCGGATGGCTGGGAGCGCGAGGATCCCACCCTCGTCGCGCGCGAGATGGCGCGGCTCGCGCGGGCCGCCTATGCGGTGATCTGGGTGAACCCGCTCAAGGGGAACCCCGACTACCAGCCGCTCGCCGGCGGGATGCGCGCGGCGCTGCCTTTCGTCGACAGGTTCCTCGCGGGGCATAATCTGAGGAGTCTCGAGGAGCTGGCGACGGTCGTCGCAGGCATCGAAAGGAGGCACGCAGCGTGAAGGAGATCCTGCCCGAGGTCGAAGCCTGGCGTGACGCGGGCGAGAAGGTCGTCGTCGCGACGGTGGTGGCGACGCGTCGGTCGGCCCCGCGGCCGATCGGCACGAGCCTGGCCGTCTCCGAGACCGGGAAGATGTGTGGATCCGTGTCCGGCGGCTGCGTCGAGAGCGATGTCTTCGACAACGCGATGGCCGTCATGCAGGACGGGGAGCCGCGCCTCCTCCACTACGGCATCACGGACGAGATGGCCTGGGACGTCGGGCTCCCCTGCGGCGGCGAGATCGACGTCTTCGTGGAGCCGGTCGAGTGACGTTGCTGGAGCGCCTCGCCCGGCTCGGCGACGAGGGCGGGCGGGCGGTGCTCTTCACGGTCGTCGAGGGGACCGGCGTCGGCGCGAAGTCGCTCCTCGTGGAGGGCGCAGAGACGCTCGGCGACGGGGTGCCTGCCTGGGCGACCGGGCAGTTCGACCAGCTCGTGCGCCGCGGCCGGAACCGGCTGCTCGAGGCTGACGACGGGAAGGTCTTCGCGGAGTGGTACGGCCCGCCGCCGCGGCTGCTCGTCTACGGCGCGGTCGACACCGCGGAGGCGCTGGCGCGTGGGGCAAAGCTCCTTGGCTGGACCGCGATCGTCGCCGACGCGCGCGCGACGTTCCTCACCCCGGAGCGCATCCCCTCCGCCGACCGGCTGATCGCCGAGTGGCCGGACGAGGCGATCGCCGAGGTCGCACCCGACCATCAGACTGCGATCGTCGTGCTCACGCACGACGACAAGTTCGACGAGCCGGCGCTCCTCGCAGCGCTCCAGACCGACGCCTTCTACATCGGCGCGCTCGGCTCGCGTCGAAACCAGGAGCGTCGCCGCGAGCGGCTGCTCGAGGCAGGCGCGAGCGAGACGGAGCTCGAACGGATCAGCGGGCCGTGCGGGCTCGACATCGGTGCGGAGAGCCAGGCGGAGACGGCGCTCTCGATCCTTGCCGAGGCGCTCGCCGCCCGAGCCGGGCGCGGCGGCGGCCCGTTGCGCCAGGCGAAGCAGCGGATCCACGCCGAGCGCTCGTAGCGTGCGCTCTCAGTTCCTGGCCCGACCGCCCGCCTGCCACAGCTGAAAGGGCAGCAGCGGCCAGAGCGCCAGCTCCCGCAGCGCGGCGCGCGTCGACCGGCCCCGCGGCGACTCCGCGCGGACTCCGACATCCCTTCGCCGGAGGAACCAGCGCATCGCCGCGGTCGCGCGACGCGCGTGCCACGACGAGGTGACCACGACGACCTCGCTCGCGTCCACGCGGAACACGTCGTTGAGCGCGTTCGCGAGGTTCTGGACGGTCGTCCGCGCGTCGGGATCGACCACGACCTCCCGCGCAGCGCCCCGCCAGGCCGCGCGCATGAGCTGCGCCTCCGGTTGCGAGCCGGCCGTGCGCGCCCAGCCGGAGAGGACGACCACGTCGTCTGCCGTGCTCAGCTCCGCCGCCCGCGCGAGCCGCGCGGCGCAGATGGGGTGGAGGCCGGCGCCGCCGCCGTCGGAGTAGCCGAGGACGACGACCAGGCGGGTCGTCACGCTCTCCGGTGCCGGAGCCAGCGGAAGAAGAGCAGCGTGCCGACGACCGTGAGCACGAGCTTCATCGCCTTCTTGCCCTGCAGCTTCGACTCGCCGTGCGAGCGCTCGCGCATGTGGACGGCGACCTCCTCGACCCGGAGGCCAGCCTGCTTCAGTCGGAGCAGTGCCTCGACCTCGGGTGCGCCGCTGGCGTACGGCCGCGCCATCACGGGCATAGCCGACCGGTTGACCGCGGCCATGCCGCTGGTCGGGTCGTGGAACGGCCGACCGAGCCGGATGTGCATTGCCTTCTGGAGCAGACCGATCCCGAACCGCCGCGCCGGGGACGGCTCGTATCGGTCGGCGCCGTACCCGTCGCCTTCCGCGAAGCGTGAGCCGACCGCGACGTCGCAGCGGTCCGACTCGACCAGCTCGAGCAGCCGCACGAGCTCGTCGACGGGATGCTGGCCGTCCGCGTCGACCCGGCCGCAGTAGGAGTAGCCGCGGTCGTACGCCTCCTGGTAGCCCGCGGCGATGCCCGCGCGGAGCCCTCGGTTCTCACCGAACGAGACGACGATGGCGCCGTGCGCCGCAGCCACCGCGGCGGTCGCGTCGGTCGAGCCGTCGTCGATCACGAGCACCTCCGCGTCGGGCAGTCCCGTGTGGAGCTCGTCGAGGACACCGGGGAGGCTCCGCTCCTCGTTCCACGCCGGAACGAAGACGACGGTGTCGGCGCTGGGCACGAGGGGGAGCGTAGTGGACGTCGGCTGCGCCTCGGCGTGGGGTGTCGCCCGATCGGGTCGCGCCCAGATCGGACATGACTGCGTGCCTGGCACGGTTTCCTGGCCATTGCGGACACCTTGACGCGTCTGCAGCCCCGCCTCGGCGGACATGGCCCCGGCGAACGTGGCCAGGTGCCTGGCACGCCCTACCCCGATTCGGGCGGATCCGGAAGCGTCGCCGCGAGCGCCTGCACGATCTCCTCCTGGAGCCAGGAAAGCCAGTGGTACAGGGCAAGACGCGGCGCATCGGGGTCGGACGGGTCGAGTGGGCCGTAGCTCTCCTCCGTCACGTCGAGCTGCGTGCCGAGGACGAGGCGAAGGCTCTCGATCGCGCCGAGCCACGCGCCGAGCTCCTCCTCGTCGAGGCGCGTGGCTCGTGCCGTCCGCTCGAGCTCGGCGAGCGCCTGCAGCTTCCCGTCGACGAGGGTGGGGCCGACGAGTCGGGCGTAGTCCTCGTTCGTCGCGTCGTCCTCCGCGTGCGCGGGGGGGAAGAGCCGGTACAGCGTCGGCTCGTCGGCGTCGAGCGCCTCGCGCAGCTGCTCGGGCAATGCCGCGAGGACGTCGCGTTCCGCGTCCGGAAGCTCGACCCGGTACGTGCCGTCCCTGCGTGCTCTGATCCCTCGCCGTCGCACCACTAATCCTGGCGCATAGTGGCCCAGAGACCGTGGGCATGGAGGCGCGAAACGTCCAGCTCCGCCTTCTCCCTCGTCCCCGACGAGACGATCGCCTTGCCCTCGTTGTGCACCTGCAGCATCAGCTGCGTCGCCTTGGAGCGTGAGTAGCCGAAGAGCTTCTGGAGCACGAGCGTGACGTAGCTCATGAGGTTGATCGGGTCGTTCCAGACAATCACGATCCAGGGTCGGTCCTCGACCCGGTCGTCCTCGATCGTCGGCTGCGGCGCCCGGCCGGGCGCCTCGACGACCTGGCTCACGTGGTGAGGTCCGACGGGTCCTGCGCTTCGTCCGGCGAGTCCTGCTCTTCTGGCGAGGCGGCAGGCACGGGCGTCACGGAGTCGGTCTGCCGCGCGTACGGCTGGAGGCGCTCGACGATGTTCTCGATCGGCGCCACAGGCGTGTCGTCTTCGTCGAACTCGTCCTCGTCCCGCGCGAGAAGCCGTCCGAGCCCGAGGCCCTTCCCCTTCGCGAGCTTCGCGAGCTCCTTCTGGCGCTGTCGCTCCTCCTTCTCCTGGCGCTTCGCCTCCTCGGCGGCGGCCGCCTCCTCTCGCCTGCGCTGCTCGGCCTCGACCTTGGCGCGCTCTCTCGCCTCGATCTCGTCGCGCTTGCGCTGCTCGGCCTCGGCCTTCGCGCGCTCCTTCGCCTCGATCTCGTCGCGCTTGCGCTGCTCGGCCTCGGCCTTCGCACGCTCCTTCGCCTCGATCTCTGCGCGCTTCTTCCGCTCGGCCTCGTTCTTGGCCTTTTGCTTCTCGAGCTCCTTGTGCTGCTTCTCGGCGGCGCGGCGTTCCCGCCGGCCCATCGTGTCGCCGCCGGCGGTCGCGGCGGCGAGCGCTGCCTCGCCCTCGCCCTCGCGCGCGGCTTCCTCCTCCGCCTCCCTCCGCGCTGCTTCCCGCTCGGCCGCCTCGATCCGGGCCAACGCCTCCTCGGCTGCGCGCTGACGCTCCGTTTCCGCCTCCTGACGGCGGGCCTCCTCCTCGGCGGCGAGCCGCGCTTCGTGCTCCGCGTCCAGCCGCGCGGCGTCCTCGGCCTCGCGGCGGGCGTGCTCCTCCGCCGCGAGTCGCGCGGCCTCCGCCTGGCGCGCCGCCTCCTCGGCTTCGCGCTGCGCGGCGGCCTCCGCCTCGGCGCGCGCGGCGTCCTCGGCTTCGAGGCGTGCCTGCTCTTCGGCGGCGAGTCGCGCCGCCTCCTCCGCTTCTGCGCGTGCGGCGTCCTCGGCTTCGAGGCGTGCCTGCTCTTCGGCGGCGAGTCGTGCCGCCTCCTCCGCTTCCCGGGCTGCGGCGGCCTCGGCGGCCGCGCGCGCGGCCTCCTGCGCCTCGCGCAAAGATGCGGCCTCGGCCTCGCGCAGAGCCGCGGCCTCGGCCTCGACGCGCGCGGCCTCCTCGACGTCGCGGCGTGCCTGTTCCGCGGCGGCGAGGCGCGCGGCGTCCTCGGCCTCGAGCTGAGCAGCGTCCTCGGCCTCCCTGCGGGCGGCCTCGACGGCCTCCTGGCGCGCTGCCTCGGCGGTCGCCCGGCGCACCGCCTCGTCGTGGAGGCGCACGGCTTCCTCCGCATCCCGTCTCGCCGCCTCCGCGGCGGCGCGCTGCGCGGCTGCCGCCGCCTCGCGCCTGGCCGACTCCCTCGCGGCCTCCCTCGCCTCCTCGGCCGCGTCGGTCTCCGAACGCGCACGCTCGGTCTCGTCCACCGGGAGGGGGATCACGAGGGAGCGCGGCTCCGGGTACCCGGTCTCGGGCTGCCGGCGCAGCTCCGAGCGCATGATCTTGCCGCTCGCGGTCTTCGGCAGCTCGTCGACGAACGCGACCTCCCGCGGGTACTTGTACGGCGCGGTCACGTTCTTCACGTGCTCCTGCAGCTCGCCGATCAGGTCGGCGGTCGGGTCGAAGCCATGTCTGAGCACGACGAACGCCTTCACGATCTCGCCGCGATCGGCGTCAGGCGCGCCGACCACCGCGCTTTCCGCCACCGCCGGATGCTCGAGCAGCGCGCTCTCGACCTCGAACGGGCCGATCCGATACGCCGAGGAGAGGATCACGTCGTCCGCGCGACCCACGAACCAGAGGTAGCCCTCCTCGTCCGACACGCCGCGGTCGCCGGTCACGTACCAGCCGTCGCGGAAGACACCGTCGGTGTCGTCGCGCGCATCCCAGTACCCCGCGAACAGCGTCGGCGGCCGGCCGAACAGCGCGATGTCGCCCTCGACACCCGGGCCGCAGACCTGCGCGTGGTCGTCGATCACCGCGACGTCGTGACCGGGCGTCGGGAGCCCCATCGAGCCCGGACGAACCTCCATTCCCGGCGCGTTGGCGACGAGCAGCGAGTTCTCGGTCTGGCCGTACCCGTCGTGCACCGTGATCCCGAGCGCGTCCTGGAAGCGCTCGATCACCTCGGGGTTGAGCGGCTCGCCGGCGGAGACCGCGTGACGGAGCCTCGGGAGGTGCGCGGATGCGAGGCCGTCGAGCTTCGCGAGCAGCCGGTACTCGGTCGGCGACTGGCAGAGCACTGTCACGCCGAGCCGCTGCATCAGGCCAAGCCGGTCCTCCGGATCGAAGGCGCCTTGGTGCAGCACGACCTCGGCGCCGCACGACCAGGGGCCGATCAGCACGTTCCAGATCGACTTCGCCCAGCCGGTCCCGGCGGTGCACCAGACGACGTCCTGCTCGTGGGCGTCGAGCCAGTGCTCGGCCTGCGAGTGGAGCGCCCACGTGTACGCGTGAGTGTGGACGACCCCACGGGGCTCCTTCGTCGTCCCCGAGGTGTAGAGGATCAACGCGCGCTCGCCCGCCGTCGTGTCCTCGGTCGGGGCGCGGTTCACGTACCGTGCGAGCTCGCTTCGGGCCTCGTCGAGATAGAGCACCGGGACAGGTGAGTCGAGCTGCTCGAGCATCTCCTGCACCTCGACCTCGCACGACCGGTCGGCGACGAGCAGCTTGGCGCCCGAGTGACGGACGCGGAAGGCGAGATCGCGAGCGCGGAGCATCTCCGAGCAGGGGACGGCGATGAGCCCGCCCTTCAGCGATCCCAGCATCGCGCCGTGCCAGGCGGGCACCTTGCCGGTGAGGATCATCACGCGGTCGCCGCGGTCGAGCCGTGTACGCAGCAGGTGCGCCCAGCGAGCGGCGTCGCCGGCGATCTCGCCGAAGCTCCGGCGGTCCACGATCCCCTCCCGATCGACGAAGGTCAGCGCCGCGCGGCCGTGGGTCTTCGCGAGCGGCTCGATGACGTCACGCGTGAAGTTGAACCGCGCCGGGACCTCCCAGCCGTGGGGGTAGGGGCCCGCGTGCGGGGCTTCTGCTGTCTTGCGGCGGCGGCCAAGCATGTCGGTGTGCGGCCCCTCAGCGGGCGACGCGAGGCGGGAAGGGGGACTTCACGGGCCGAACTCTACTCCGAGCGTGCATCCTGGCCAGACTCCCGGGAGGGTGTGCTTGGGGCTGCGAAAGCCAGTCGAGCGCCGGTTCGCGCAGGTTCTGTGATGTACGCGCTGTGCGGGGCTTTTCCCTCTTCCAGTCCGGATGGAAACAAGTACGATGTGCGGGCCGGAAGATGAACGGACTGCGGACAGGATCGGTCGTTGCTGCCGCGGCGCTCGCCGTCGGCGTCTTCGCGGTCGCGAGCACGGCCGCGACGGGCAACACGGTCCGTGGCGGCGGCGTCGAGATCGCGCTGCCCGACGGCTGGTCGAGAGTCCAGCCAGCGCCCCAGTCGCCGACGGATGATCCGCGTACCGTGCTCGTAATCGGCAGCGACGGCGTGCGCACCGTCGACAGCGACTGCATGGTCTCGACGTACCGCGTCCCTTCCGACGGCGCGGTCGTGGTCGTGATCGGCTGGCGCGAGCCCACCGGCGTCAGCTCGTTCCTGCCTCTTTCGGGGCTGAAGCTGCGGCGGGGCACGTTTCAGTGCTTCGCCGACCGCGGCGCCGTCGCGCAGGTCAACCGCCGTGGCCTGGACTACCAGGTCAACGTGATGGTCGGCGACCGCGCGAGCCAGGAGACGATCGACGCGGCGCTCGACGCCGCGCGCTCGATCGCCGCCGCCCGACGCCAGAGCTGACCCACGGCGCGAGCCGCGCGCGTAGTGTCGGTGGTCGTGGGGGCTCGCACGGACCCGTACAACGCCGGCATCACCTGGCTGGAAGAGCCACTTACCGGTTCGACCAGCGGGCCGCTCGCGGGACGCACGCTTCTCGTCAAGGACCTCGTCGACACCGCGGGCATTCGCACGACGTACGGCTCGAAGATCTACGCAGACCACGTGCCCGAGCGACACGCGATCGTCGTCGAACGAGTGCTGGACGCGGGCGCCGCGGTGGTCGGGAAGGCGAATCTGGCGGAGTTCGCGTGGGGGGTGCTCGGCGCGAACGAGTGGTACGGCACCGTCCACAACCCCGCCCATCCCGGCCGGACGACGGGTGGCTCGTCCAGCGGCAACGGGGCGGCTCTTGCCGCGGGCCTCTGCGACCTCGCGATCGGAACGGACACCGGCGGCTCGGTGCGACTCCCGGCCGCCGCCTGCGACGTCGTCGCGCTGAAGCCGCGATGGGGCGGGATCCCGGTCGACGGGGTCTATCCGCTCTGCCCGTCGTTCGACACCGTGGGGCCGATGGCCCGTACCGTGGAGGACACGGCGGCGCTGTGGTCGGTCCTCAGCGGGCGGGCGGTCCCGGAGCCGCAGCTCGCGGGTCGCACGGTCGGGCTCCTGCGACGCGCGCCGCGACTTGGCGACGGGCGGGAGACGGAGAGGAGCGACCAGGTCGACGCGTGGTCTGACCGACTCGAGGCGCTCGGCGCGCGGGTGGTCGAGACCGAGATCCCGCCGCCGGCGGTCGACACGTGGCCGGTGTTCCTGCACGAGGCGGGTCGAGCGCACGCCGCCACGTTCCCCGCGCGTGCGGACGAATACGGCAGCGTGATCCGTGCGAAGCTCGAGTCGACCCTCGACGTCCCCGCCGACGCGCTCGACGAGGCGTACCGCTCGCTCCACGAGTGGAGGCGCCTCGAGCCCGACGTCGACCTCCTCGCGTGCCCGTGCGTCGCGGTCGACTGGCCGCCGGAGGACGCCGATGAGCTCGAGCTCCGGCTCCCGTTCTCGTCGTTCACGCGCTGGGTCAACCTCCTCGGGTGGGCCGGGCTCGCGATCGGGAACCTCCAGCTGGTCGCGCCGGAGGACGAGGTCGTCCTGGCGGCCGGCTTGGCATGGGAGCGCGGCTAGCCCGACGTCGCGACGAGCCGGTCGTACGCCGGCAGCGTCAGGAACTCGACGTAGTCCGGTTGCGTCGCGATGCGCTCGAAGATCGCGCGGGCGTCGTCGTAGCCGTTGCCGAGCTTCCCGATCTCCTCGTCCGTGATGCGGCGGACGTCGTCGGCGGTGATCCGGCCGTGGTGCAGCCATTGCCAGATCTGTGAGCGCGAGATCTCGGCGGTGGCCGCGTCCTCCATGAGGTTGTTGATCGCGACGGCGCCGGAGCCGTGGAGCCAGGCGGCGAGGTACTGAATCCCGACCGAGACGTTGCTGCGCAGGCCGTCCTCGGTGATCCCGCCCGGTGTGGCGGCGACGTCGAGGAGCTCGGCCGAGGTGACCCGGACGTCGTCCCGCTGGCGATCGATCTGGTTGGGCCGGTCGCCGAGCACGCGGTCGAACGACTCGAGCGCGACCGGCACGAGATCCGGATGCGCGACCCAGGTGCCGTCGAAGCCCTGCGAGGCCTCGCGGTCCTTGTCCTCGCGAACCTTCTCCAGCGCGACCGCGTTCACCTCTGGATCGCGCCGCGACGGGATGAACGCCGCCATGCCGCCCATGGCGTGCGCTCCCCGGCGATGGCACATGCGGACGAGGAGCTCGCAGTACGCGCGCATGAACGGCACCGCCATCGTCACGTCGGCCCGATCCGGCAGGACGAACTCGGGCCGGTGCCCGAGCTTCTTGATCACGCTGAAGATGTAGTCCCAGCGGCCGGCGTTGAGCCCGGCCGAATGCTCGCGGAGCTCGTGGAGGATCTCGTCCATCTCGAACGCGGCGAGGATCGTCTCGATCAGCACCGTCGCCTTGATCGTCCCCTGCGGGACGCCGAGCCGGTCCTGCGCGAAGCGGAAGACGTCGTTCCAGAGACGCGCCTCGAGGTGCGACTCGAGCTTCGGGAGGTAGAGGTAGCGGCCGTTCCGCGCGTGGTTGCGCAGGAAGTAGAGGCCGAAGTCGAACAGCGATGCGGACGCGGGGGCGCCGTCGATCTCGAAGTGGCGCTCCTCGAGATGCCAGCCGCGCGGGCGCACGAACAGCACCGCGAGCTCGTCGTTCAGCGCATAGCGCTTCTCTCCCGTGTCGAGCGTGATCGTGCGGTCGAGCGCGTCCGTGAGGTTGCGCTGCCCCTCGATGCAGTTCTCCCAGGTCGGCGAGTTGGCGTCCTCGAAGTCCGCCATGAACACCCGCGCGCCCGAGTTGAGCGCGTTGATCACCATCTTCCGGTCGACCGGCCCGGTGATCTCGACCCGCCGGTCGGCGATCTCGTCAGGGAACGGCGCGATCCGCCAGTCGCCCTCGCGGACCGACGTGGTCTCGGTGAGGAACTCGGGCAGCTCGCCCCCGGCGAGCCGTGCGTGGCGCTCCGCGCGGCGCGCGAGCAGCTCCGCCCGCCCGTCGCGAAACTCGCGCTCGAGGTCGGTCAGGAACTCGACCGCCTCCGGCGTCAGGACGTCGTCTGTTCGCACGCGGGGTATCTAGCACGATTGACCCGCGGAGCGGGTCAATCGTGCTCGTGGTCGCGCTCGCAGGGCTCCGGGCACGTGCACGGAGCGACCTCGGCCCGCGTGAGAATCGTCGGCCGCTCCGCCGCCGTGGCGGGCGCGGCCGTCTTCGGCTTCACGGGCTTCTCACGGATCAGCACGCTGCTGCTGCTCATGCGGCGCTCCTTTCGGCGTGGAACTGCTGCTCCTCGGTCGAGCCGGTGAGGGCGAGGGTGGACGAGACGCCGCCGGAGACGGCCTCCATGACCTTGTCGAAGTACCCCGCGCCGACCTCGCGCTGGTGGCGCGTCGCCGTGTAGCCGGCCTCCTCCAGCGCGAACTCGCGCTCCTGCAGCGAGACGTAGGCGGTCATCGCGTCGCCTCGATAGCCGTGCGCGAGCTCGAACATCGAGAGGTTGAGAGAGTGGAAGCCGGCGAGAGTGATGAACTGGAACCGGTACCCCATCGCCGCGAGGTCGCTCTGGAAGCTCGCGATCTGACTCTCCGAGAGGTGGCCGCGCCAGTTGAACGACGGCGAGCAGTTGTACGCGAGGAGCACGTCCGGGTGGTGCTCGTGGATCGCCGCGGCGAACGCCTCCGCTTCGTCGAGGTCGGGCGTCGACGTCTCGCACCACACGAGGTCGGCGTAGGGGGCGTATGCGATCCCGCGTGCGATCGCGGCCTCGATCCCGTCGCGGACCTGGTAGAAGCCCTCCGCCGTCCGCTCACCCGTGCACAGCTCGAGATCCGTCTCGTCGACGTCGCTCGTCAGGAGGGACGCAGAGAGCGCGTCGGTGCGGGCGACGATCAGCGTCGGCACGTCGAGGACGTCGGCGGCGAGGCGCGCCGCGACGAGCGTCCGCACGAACTGGCTCGTCGGCACGAGGACCTTCCCGCCGAGGTGGCCGCATTTCTTCTCCGACGAGAGCTGGTCCTCGAAATGGACGGCGGCCGCGCCGGCTTCGATGTACGCCTTCATGATCTCGAACGCGTTGAGCGGGCCACCGAAACCAGCCTCGGCGTCGGCGACGATCGGGGCGAGCCAGTGCGTGCCCTTGTCTCCCTCCGCGTGCGCGATCTGGTCTGCGCGCAGGAGCGCGTTGTTGATGCGACGTGCGAGTGCCGGCCCCGAGTTCGCCGGGTAGAGGCTCTGGTCGGGGTAGGTGCCGCCGACGAGATTCGCGTCGGCCGCGACCTGCCAGCCGGAGAGGTAGATCGCCTCGAGGCCCGCCTTGACCATCTGCACGGCCTGTCCACCCGTGAGCGCCCCGAGCGCCGGGACCCACGCGCGCTCGGCGAGGAGCCTTCGGAGTCGCTCCGCACCGAGCCGCGCGAGCGTGTGCTCGACGCGCACCGAGCCGCGCAGGCGCTCGACGTCCTCGGACGTGTACGGGCGGGTCGGTTCGGGCATTCGAGCCTCCTCTTGGATCCAAACTCCCAGTGTTTGGGATCCTAATCAAGCGTCATGACGGACACAAGGGGCATTTCCCGTCTTTTCGGATCCAAAACAAGGAACATAGGACTCGAGCATTAGAATCCGCGGCGTGACGACCATCTCGACGAAGGCCGACGACATCGCGCGCGTCCTCGAGGACGAGATCGTCGGCGGGCTGATCCCACCCGACACCGTGCTCCGCCAGGAGATGCTCTCCGAGCGATTCGATGTCAGTCGCACGCCGGTCCGCGAGGCGCTCCGGCGGCTGGCCGCGCTCGGTCTCGTCTCGTTCGAGCCGAATCGGGGCGTCCGCGTCCGCTCGATCTCGGCGCACGAGCTCCACGAGGCGTTCCTCGTCCGCGCCGAGCTCGAGGCCCTGGCGACGGAGGTCGCGACGCCGAAGATGACCCCCGACCACCTTGCGGAGATGGATTCGGTCGAGCGGCGGTTCGGCGAGCTGACCCTGGAGCTCCGCGACCAGGCGCGCAGCGGCGTGACCGGCGACGCGACGCTGTTCGTCGAGTGGATGCAGGCGAACTACGCCTTCCACGACGTGATCTACCGGGTCGCGGAGCTGCCGCTCGTCGAGCGGATCGCGAAGAGCGCGCGGCGCACGTTCATCGGCGACCGGGTCTGGCGCGCGCGCGCCGAGCTCGACCAGCTCTACGCGAAGAACGACCTCCAGCACCGCGCGATCCGCGAGGCGATCGGGGCGGGCAGCGCGACGGCCGCGCGGGCGCTCGCACGGGAGCACGTGCTCTCTTCGAACACGCTGATCGAGGTCGTGCTCGAGACGCTCGGCGCCTCCGGGCGCGAGCCCAGCTGGGGCGGATAGCCGCGTCGGGGGGACCCCTGGTTCCCCACGCGGCGCTCCTCCGCCGCGCGCCGACGCCGCCCGCCGTTGGCCTCTCGGGCGGCCAAGCCGCCCTCCGGCCGCCCACGGTCGGGCCCTTCCGAAACGGTTGAGACCGCCGTCCGTCCGTCAGGGAGCGTCAACCGTCACGAGCCGGTCGGCGGCGACGTCCTGCAGCCTCTGCGTCGTGCCGTTCGGTCGCCGTACGACGAGCTCCTGGACGCGGGTCGTAGCGCCGAGCCCGAAGCCTGCCCGCGGATCCTCGGACGAGAGGTAGCTCGACCCGGCGTGGATCTCGCGCACGAGGCGCCGGCCGTCGGGCAGGGTCGCCGTGACGACGGCGCCCGGCTCGAGCCCGCCGACCTCGAGCCAGTGCCCCTTCGCACCATCGTTGCGGAACAGCTGCAGCGCGCCGCCGATGGAGTTGACCGCGATGTCGGGGTCGCCGTCGTTGTCGAAGTCCGCGACCGCGAGGCCGCGGCCGTTCCGTGGCTCCGACGGGCCGGTGTCGAGCGCGCGGATGGCGTTCGCGTCCGTTGTCACCACGCGGATGCGCTGCGCGTCCTTCGCGAGGCTCGTGACCGGGATCGCGCCGTTCGCGATCGCGAGCTCCGGGCTCCCGTCGAGGTCGAGGTCGGCCCAGCTCGCCCCCCAGCCCGTGTACTGCTGGCCGAGCGCGCCGACGAAAGCCGGTCGTGCGTCGGCGTAGGGGCGCCCCGCCCGTGCACGGTACGCCGCGTGGAGCTGGCCGCGCGAGTTCGTCACGAACAGGTCCTGGAGTCCGTCGCCGGAGTAGTCGCCGACGGCGATCCCCATCCCCGCGTTCGGGTCGTCGATGTGAAGCTTCCGTCCCTCCTCGACGAAGCGGAAGCCGAGCGCGTTCCGTGCGGGCTCGTTCACGTACAGCCGGTTCGGGTCGAGGTCGTTCGCGACGTAGAGGTCAGGGCGGCCGTCGCCGTTCACGTCCGTGAACACGGCGCCGAGCCCGTGGTCGAGGCCGTGCGGCTCGAGCCCCGCCGCGCGGCCGACCTCGCGGAACCGGGCGTGCCCGCCCTTGCCGCCCTCGTTGAGGTAGAGGAGGTCGCGCTCCGCGGCGTGGTCCGCAGGGAAGCCTGCCTCTGATCCGGGGAATGGATGATTGACGTCCGTGTAGCCGGCGACGAACAGGTCGAGTCGTCCGTCGCCGTTCACGTCCGCCGCCGCCGCACCCGTGTGCCAGCCGGACTGGTCGATCCCCGCCGCCTTCGCCCCCTCGGTGAACGTCCCGTTGCCGTTGTTCCAGAGCAGGGCGTCGTAGGCGTTGCGCTGCGGGTCGTACGAGGCCGCGGTCACGAGCAGGTCGGTCGTGCCGTTCCCGTCGAAGTCCGCGGCGACGCAGCCGCTCCCCCGCAGCGTCAGCCCGGTGTGGGTCTTCGCGGTGACGTCCTCGAACCGGCCGTGCACGTTGTGGTACAGGCGGCTTTGCGGGAGGCCGCCGGCCGCGTTCCAGCGAGCGGCGTCCGCCTGCGAGTACGAGTTCACGACGTAGAGGTCGAGCCAGCCGTCATTGTCGTAGTCGAGCCAGCAGAGCCCTCCGCCCATCATCGCGGTGACGTCGCCGCTGTCCGTTCCGTAGCGGAAGGAGCCCTGGTGGAAGACGAGCCCCACGCTCGGGGCGACGTCCTCCAGTCGGAACGACGCCTGCACCGTCTCCGCCGGCGCAGTCGCGGAGGCGCCGCGCACCGCCGACACGAGGTAGCGGCCGTCGCTCGAGGCAATCTCGAACGTGCGCACCACCGGCTCGGGCTGTCCGCGGCGCACCGGGGTTCCACCGACATGGTCGTACGTGGCGGACTGGGTCGTGCCGGTCAGCGTCGCCACGACTACAGGCGGGCCCTGGCCGGTTCCGGGCTCGAGGCGCAGGCGGACATACGCCGCGTCGTACGTGGGAACCTCGATCGTCCCGCCCCGCGCGGTCTCGATCCGCCGCCAGAGGTCTGCGAGCCATGCGCCCGTGGCTCCCTCGCGCGCCATCGCGCGGTCGCGCTCGCGCAAGGCGTCGGCGCCATGCGAGAGGTCGGCGACGAGCGAGGCCGCGATCCGACGGGCCGTCGCCTCGTCCATCGTCGCGAGACCCTCCGACCGCTCGACGGTCACCCGTGGCACCTGGCCCGTCGAGATGGGCGCGGCGAGCGCCTCGGGCGTTCGCGAGGGAATCTCCGCCGCGACAAGGGCGACCGCCGCGAGCGCGGCCGCGAGCACTCCGGCCCCGAGCACGGCCGCTCGGGGCGCCGTCCGCACACGCTCCGCGAGAGTGTCCAGGCGTCGCCCGGCGCCGAGCAGGAGCAGGGGCGGCCGTGCCACGCAGACGACCGTCAGCGCGCCGAGCACCGCGAGCTTTGCCGCGAACTCGGTCGTCCACGGAGCGATCAGGAGACACGCGACGAGCCCGACCGAGATCGCGTAGATCCGCCGCCCGCGCCCGGTCTCGGGGATCGTGCGCGGGTCGGTGATCATGAAGAAGAGGAAGACGAGGACCTCGGGAGACGTGACGAGCAGCCACCAGAGGTCGGACCCGGCGATCGGGCCGAGATGCCACGGCGCCGTCATCTCGTGGCCGGCAGCCGCGAGCACCGCGACCCCGGAGGCGAAGGTCAGCCAGAACCCCACCGCGATCCCCACGAGCTTGAGGCGCGAGAGGATCTTCAGCCCGCCGCCGACGATCAGCACGAGCGCAAGCGCCAGCCACACGGACATCGGCCCCCACCAGAACGCCAGCGGGTCGGCGTGCTCGGGCCCGAGCAGGACGAAGCAGAGGACCAGACCGAAGTTCGACGGGTTGAAGATGTGCCGCCCGCGGAACGTGATCGCGTACTTCGAGAGGAGCGACACCGCGGCGGTGCCGGCGAAGATCCACCAGCCGTTCGTGCTCCACCAGTCCCCGTGCTCGGTTCCCGGCACGCGGAGGATGAACGCGACGCCGTTCCCCGTCAGGAGCGCGCTCGCGGGCCACATGAGGACCTGCTGCCGGTGGAGCGCGATCCCGACCTCGAGCACCGCGCACGTGACGAGGGAGATCAGGATCTGCGCGATGGAGAGGCGGAAGTCGAAGACGGTCTGGCCGAGAACCTGGAGCGTCACGATCACGGCGGCGAGCTGCAGTCGCGGGTCCCGCACGGTCGGCAGCAGCACCGGGTAGGTCGTGCCGCGGAAGCGGATCGCGGGGCGATCGGTGGCGAGCGCGGGCGTGGTCATCGCGCCCAGAACTCCTCGAACGCCGCAGGGTCGGACGGGAGCGCGAGCACTTCGGTCACCGAACCGCGCTCGAGCCGGAAGAGCAGCACCTGATCGAGGTCCAGCCGCTTGCCCAGCCGCTGACCGGACGCGCGGTAGAGCGCCGCGGCCCGTCCGGCGCTCGCGAGCACGTCGACGAGCTCCGAGCGGTACGTCCCGTCGGTCTCCTTCGGGAGGCGACCGAGGAAGCGGAAGATCGCCTCCGGCCCGCGGTAGACGCCGGCCATCGCGCCGTCGCCGGGAACCGTCCAGACGGCGTCGGCGGCAAACAGCCCGCGGAGCGCGAACGCATCGCGCCGCGCGAACGCGTCGAAGATCCGGCGGACGACCGTCTCGTTTTCCTCCTGCTCAGCGGCGGGCACGGGTCCGCTCCCACTCGTCGATGAGCCCCTCGACATGGCGCCGCTGGGCGTCCGTGAAGTCGAACCCGTCGAGCAGCCGACGCGCTTCGGCGGGATCGTCGTTCACCACCGCCGCCTCGAGGTGCTCACGCTGCGGCGTCGGCTGGCGGAGCTGGCGGCGAAGCCAGCGCAGGAGGCTCACGGTGGCCTGCTCCGTCATCGCGCGCTAGTGCCTCTCCAGGTGATGCTGCCTCGTTCCTCGAGCACGAGGAGCAAGCCAGGCTAGGACGCAGGGAGTCCCGATACCAGAAGGTATCGAGACGACCGAGGGCGACGCATGGCGCCGCTCATCGTGCTCGAGGGGCATGGATCGCATCGCCTGGAGGGGCACTAGGCTACTCACGTGGACACGTTCCTGGCGATCACGAGCCGGAGGGACCAGCGGCGGTACCAACCCGTCGGACTGCCCGACGAGGTCGTCACCCGGATCCTCGATGCGGGTCGCCTCTCCGGCTCGGGCTCCAACAGACAGCCGTGGACGTTCGTCATCGTCGAGAGCCGCGCGCGGGTCGAGGCGCTCGCTGCGGGTGTGTACGCCCCGGACAACGTCCTCGGCGCGGGACTCGTCGTCGCTGTCGTCGTGACGGGCAAGGGGTCGGTCTCGTTCGACGCCGGACGTGCGGCGCAGAACATGCTGCTCGCCGCATGGAACGAGGGCCTTGCCTCCTGCCCGAACGGGCTCGCCGATCGCGACGCTGTTCGCGCCGCGCTGAGCCTCGGCGAGGAGGAGACGCCGGCGATCGTCCTCACGTTCGGCGTGCCCGAGCGCCGACGCGATCCGGAGTCCCGCACCGCCGCCGAATGGAGCGCGCGCGCGAACCGCCGGCCGCTCGACGACGTCGTGCGACGCCTGAGCTGACGACCGCAGCGCGGCGGGATCTCCGGCGTCCGACCCCATCGTCGCTGTTGACAGACGTACGCCGATCGGCCTAGTTTGTCCACTCCACAAACAAATCGCCACTCCGGATGACTCCTTTCTGCCTCGAACCGCGCGAATGACGTTCGATCGTGGTGCCGCGTACCCGGCGGACCAGACGACCGTCCGGCGCGCGAACCTCGGCGTCGTGCTGCGGCACGTCGCGACCTCCGGCTCGCGCTCGCGGGCGCAGATCGCCGCCGAGACCGGTCTTACGCGCGGCACCGTCTCGAGCCTCGTCTCGGAGCTGATCGCGCGAGACCTGCTCTACGAGACCGGCGAGACGACGGTCCCGCGCGGCATCGGCCGTCCCGGGGCGGCGCTCGAGCTGTCCGACGTCGTGGTCGGCGTCGGGCTCGAGGTCAACGTCGACTACCTCGCAGTCTCGGTCGAGGACTTGACCGGCACCGTCCGCTACCAGCGCCGGTCGAACCGCGACAACCGCGACTCGGCTCCGGGCGTCGTGCTCGACCGCATCGGCAAGGCGCTGCGGGACGCTCTCGACGCCGCCGCGGCCGACGGGCTGCGGCCGGCCGGCGTCACCGTCGCCGTCGCGGGCCTCGTGGAGGAGGCGTCCGGCACGGTCGTGCTCGCGCCGAACATGGGCTGGGCCGACCTGCCCGTCGCCGCCGAGCTCGAGTCGCGGCTCGGGTTGCCGGTCGTGGTCGAGAACGAGGCGAACCTCGCGGCGCTTGCCGAGCACTGGACGGGCGCGGCGGTCGGCATCGACGACTTCGTCTGCGTCTTCGGCGAGGTCGGCGTCGGCGGCGGCATCGTGCTCGGCGGTCGCCTCTTCCGCGGGACGCACGGCTTCGGCGGCGAGTTCGGGCACATCTCCGTCGATCCGGAAGGCCGAGCCTGCGCCTGCGGCAGCCGCGGGTGCGTCGAGACGCTCGTCGGTCAGGAGTCCATCGCGCGGGCCGCCGGCATCTCCCCCGTGGCCGGCCGCCCGCGGAGCCTGACCGACGAGCTGGTCCGTCGTGCGCAGGACGGTGCGCCCGCCGTCCTCACCGCGCTCGACGACGCAGGGCGCTGGCTGGGAATCGCGCTGGCGTCCGCGTTCAACCTCCTCGACCTCCGGGCCGTCGTGCTCGGCGGCTGCTTCGGCCCGCTCGCACCGTGGCTCGCGGACGGCGTCCGCCAGACGCTCGAAGAGCGCTCGCTCGCCGCGCGGTCCGGGACGTTCACCGTCGTTCCGTCTGCCTTCGGCGACGGCGCCGCGGTCCGCGGCGCCGCGGCGCTCTCGCTGCGGCGGGTGCTCGACGCGCCGTGGATCGTCGCCACGACGTCCCGTCACGAAGACGGACACCGACCCGCGTCTGCGCGCGACCGGCGCGGAGAGGAGGTGGGGATCGGGCACCGCTGAGAGTTGGACAACGGTGTTTGAAGGAGTGCGCGCGACGGAGTACCGTCTCGCGCGGAGGCACTGCAAAAAGGAGGAGACGAGTGAAGAAGTTCGTCATCGCTCTCGCAGCGGGAGTTCTGGTCGTCGGCCTCGCGGTCGGCGGCGCCCTTGCGGGGAGCGCGAGACAGTCGGCGACCATCCAGGCGTGCGTCCTGCTGCCGGACACGAAGTCGTCCGTCCGCTGGGAAACGCAGGATCGCCCGACGTTCATCGCCGCGTTCAAGAAGGCGGGCGTGCCCGCGACGGTCGTGAACGCCGAGGGTGACGCTCAGAGAATGCGTTCGCAGGCCGACCAGTGCCTCGCGAGCGGCGCCAAGGTGATCCTGATGACGAGCCTCGACGCGGGCTCGGGCTGCGCGATCATCGCGGCCGCCACGGCGCGGAAGGTGCGGACGATCGACTACGACCGGCTCAACACGGGCTGCAAGGGCGCGAACTACTACGTCTCGTTCAACAACCCCGTGGTCGGCAGGTTGATGGGTCAGGGCGTCAAGGCCGCGATGACGGCCAAGGGGCTGCTCGGCGCCGGCAAGAAGCCGGTCATCGCGTACCTCAACGGCGGCCCGACGGACAACAACTCGAAGCTGTTCAAAGGCCCGCCCCAGGGCTACGCGGGCGTCCTCGATCCGCTGATCAAGAGCGGCAAGGCGACCAAGGGCCCGGACCAGGGCGTGCCCGCCTGGGACAACCAGAAGGCGCGGACGATCTTCGAGCAGATGCTCGTCTCGACGTCGAACAAGATCGACGCGGTCGCCGCGGCGAACGACGGTCTGGCGAACGCGGTCGTGACGGCCCTCAAGGCGAAGAAGCTCAAGCCGATCCCGCTGTCGGGGCAGGACGCGACGGCGCAGGGCGCGCAGAACATCATCTCGGGCTGGCAGTCCGGGACGGTGTACAAGCCCGCCAAGATCGAGGCGCCGGCGGCGGCAACGCTCGCCATCGCCCTGATCAAGGGCGGCTCGCCGAAGGTCAACGGGACGACGAACAACGGCGTGCGCAACGTGCCGTCGGTGCTCGCGACCCCGATCTGGATCACGAAGAGGAACATCAACCTGCTGTACACGGACGGCCAGCTCAAGAAGTCCGAGGTCTGCGTCGGCTCGTACAAGCAGTACTGCTAGGCAACACCAACCGGGTGGGGGAAGCGGCGCGACCGCTTCCCCCACCCGCTCGAACAGGAGTCCAGCGAGTGAGTGCAGTCACGGCCCTACCAACCGCCGAGCGCACCGCGACACCGGTGCTCGAGACGCGAGGCGTCTCGAAGCACTTCGGCGCCGTGGCGGCGCTCGACAACGTCGACTTCGAGGTGCGGGCCGGTGAGGTGATGGCGCTCGTCGGCGACAACGGCGCCGGCAAGTCGACGCTGATCAAGTGCATCGCCGGCATCTATTCGATGGACGCGGGCGACGTCTACGCGGACGGGGAGCAGGTCTCGATCAACGGCCCGAAAGACGCAGGTCGCCTCGGGATCGAGGTCGTCTACCAGGATCTCGCGCTCTGCGACAACCTCGACGTCGTCCAGAACATGTACCTCGGCCGCGAGGCGCACGACCTCATCTTCCGGCTCCGAGAGCCGGAGATGGAGGCGAAGACCGCCAACGTGCTGAGGGGTCTCTCCGTCACCTCGATCCGGTCGATCCGGCAGCAGGTCGCGAGCCTCTCGGGCGGCCAGCGCCAATCTGTCGCGATCGGGCGAGCCGTCATGTGGAACTCGAAGATCGTGATCCTCGACGAGCCCACCGCCGCGCTCGGCGTCGCGCAGACGCGCCAGGTGCTCGACCTCGTCAGGCGGCTCGCCGAGCAAGGGCTCTCGGTGGTGCTCGTCTCGCACAACCTCCACGACATCTTCGAGGTCGCCGACCGGATCACGGTACTCCGCCTCGGGCGCAACGCCGCCATCTTCGAGCGGAGCGAGACGACCCAGCAGGAGGTCGTGCACGCGATCACCGCGGGCGTCACGACCAAGGTCGCCGGGATCGACGATCGCGACGCCCAGCCCGAGGCACCCGCGTGACCGAGGCCGACCTGGCGGTCGGGGCGGCCCCGGCACAGGCGCCGGACGAACCCGACCCGAACAGCCTGCGCGCGATCGCGCAGCGCAAGTGGGAGGCGTGGAAAGCCGGAGACGTCGGCGTGATGCCCGTCGTGGTCGCGCTGATCATCATCACCCTCGTCTTCTACAAGGTGAACAGCAATTTCCTGACCGCGGGCAACTTCACGAACCTGATGGTGCAGATGGCCGCGGTCACGACGATCGCGATCGGCGTCGTCTTCGTCCTCCTGCTCGGCGAGATCGACCTCTCGATCGGCTACGTCTCGGGGATCGCCGGCGTCGTCGTCGCGAAGCTCCAGTTCCCGGACTCGAGTTGGGAGGTGCGCGGCGTCGCCGCGATCGCGATCGCGGTCGCCGTCACCGCCCTGATCGGACTGTTCCAGGGCAGCTTCGTCGCGATCATCGGGGTGCCGTCATTTGTGGTCACGCTCGCCGGGCTCCTGTTCTGGCAGGGCGTGATCCTCTACACGATCGGCGACCAGGGCGTGATCGTGATCGACGACTCGCTGATCAACAACGTCGCGAACTACTTCTTCTCGGACACCGCGGGCTACCTCATCGCGGCGATCGCGACCGGCCTGTTCGTGATCGCGACGCTGGCGGGGGTGATCAGTCGCAGGCGACACGGGATCCTCACGGACAACCTCGTGCTCGTCGTGGCGAAGATCGTCGGCCTTGCGGTGATCGCGTTCGGCGTCGTCTACTGGGCGAACGAGGAGCGCGGCTTCCCGGTCGCGTTCCTCCTCGTGATCGTGCTGCTCGTCTTCTGGACGTGGGTCGCGGAACGCACGACCTTCGGCCGTCACGTCTACGCGGTCGGCGGGAACGCCGAGGCGGCCCGTCGCGCGGGCATCAACGTGCGGAACATCCGGTTGATCGTGTTCATGATCTCCGGGGCGATGGCGGGCCTCGGCGGCGTGATCTTCGCGTCGCGGCTGAACTCCGTCGACCTGAACGCGGGCGGCGGGACGATCCTACTCGACGCGATCGCGGCGGCCGTGATCGGCGGCACGAGCCTGTTCGGCGGGCGCGGCCGCGTGATCAGCGCGCTGATGGGGTCGCTGGTGATCGCGACGCTGGCGAACGGGATCGACCTCGCCGGGTGGAGTTCCGCGATCAAGTACATGGTCACGGGCGCGATTCTGCTCGCCGCGGTCACGCTCGACACGCTGCTGCGCCGCAGGCTCCAGCGGGCCGGCAGGTAGTGCGGACGAGCCTCGGGATCTGGGCCCTCGGGCCGATGGTCACGCGCTTCGTTCCGGGCGGCTACCAGCCCGAGCACGCCGGGGAGACGACCGTGCAGCGCGTGCGCCGGGCCGTCGACGGGCTCGGCGACCTGATCGACGACTACGAGTTCCACTACCCGGGCGAGCTGCTCGCACGAGAACCTCGACGAGGTGCGCGACGCGCTCGACGGGCACGGCATCTATACGATCTGCACCGGCCTCCACCTCGACCCGCGCTTCGGCCGCGGCGGCCTCGTCTCGCCCGACCCTGCGGTGCGCGCCGAGGCGCGGCGCATCACGCGGGAGACCGCGGAGCTCGCAGGCGAGGTGGGCGCGAACATGGTCTGCTGGCCCGGGATCGAGGGCTACAACTACCCGTTTCAGACGCCCTACGCGGAGTCGTGGGAGTGGTTCATCGACGGGATCGCCGAGGCCGCGGAGACGTGCGAGGCCAAGGGCGTGAAGCTCTTCCTCGAGCACAAGAACTCCGAGCCCGCGATGAAGATCCTGATGCGGAACATCGGGATGACGCTCCACGTGATCCATACGCTGCGCGCCCGGGGGATCACGAACGTCCAGGTCAACATGGACTGGCAGCACCTCCTGATGAACGGGGAGAGCCTCGCCGAGTATGCCGCGCTGCTCGCCGCCGAGGGGCTCCTCGGACACCAGCACGCGAACTCGGGCTGGGGGACGTTCGACGACGACAACATGGTCGGCGCGACCGCGTTCATGGAGACGCTCGAGCTCGCGGTCGAGCTGCGTCGGGCGCGCTACGGCGAACACGGCGAGCGGCTCGGCTTCGACCTCTACCCCTACACCGAGGACGCCGTCGCCGCGGTCGCCAGGAGCGTCGAGCAGTGGCGCTTCATCTGGGACGTCTCGGGGCGGATCGACGACGCCGCGCTGCGCGAGGCGCAGTCGCGCAAGGACGCGATCCGCGCCTACGAGCTCGTCTACGCGGCCCTCGGCGCCTGACGCCGTGACCGCCATCGTGGGCCTCGACGTCGGCACGACGGGCGTCAAGGCGATCGCGCTGTCGCCCGAGGGCGAGGTGCTCGCCGCCGCGTCGCACGGCTACCCGCTCTCGACGCCGCAGAAGGGGTGGGCGGAGCAGGACCCCGAGGACTGGTGGGATGCGGCACAGGCGGCGCTCGGGGAGGTCGCCGAGGGCCGCGAGGTCGCGGGCATCGGGCTCTCGGGGCAGATGCACGGCCTGGTCGCGCTCGACGGCGGCGACCGTGTGATCCGCCCCGCGATTCTCTGGAACGACCAACGGACGGCCGTCGAGTGCGCCGAGATCGAGAGTCAGATGGGCGTCGAGCGGCTGGTCGAGCTCACGGGCAATCGCGCGCTGACGGGGTTCACCGCGCCGAAGCTTCTCTGGCTGCGGCGGCACGAGCCCGACGCGTACGCGCGCATCGCCCGCGTGATGCTGCCGAAGGACTACGTCCGTTTCCGCCTCACGGGCGAATGGGCGACCGACGCCTCGGACGCATCCGGGACGCTCCTTCTCGACGTCGGCCGCCGCACCTGGAGCGAGGACGTGGTCGAGGCCCTCGACCTCCCCGCCGCCTGGCTGCCGTCCGTCCTCGAGTCGCCAGATCGCGCCGGCGTCGTCAGAGAAAGCAACACACTGTTACACGGCCTCCCCGTCGCGGCCGGCGCAGGTGACCAGCCCGCCGCCGCGGTCGGCGTCGGCGCCGACCGGCCGGGCGTCCTCTCCGTCGTCCTCGGGACGTCGGGTGTCGTGCTCGCGCCCCTGTCCTCGTACGAGCACGACCCGGCCGGCCGGGTGCATGCGTTCTGCCACGCCGTGCCGGGCGCATGGCAGGCGATGGGCGTGATGCTCTCGGCCGCAGGCTCGCTCCAGTGGTTCCACGAGCGTCTCGCGCCGGACGTCCCGTTCGACCGACTCGTCGAGGAGGCGGAGGGATGGGAACCCGGGGCGGGCGGCATCGTGTTCCTGCCGTACCTCGCCGGCGAGCGGACGCCGCATGCGGACCCCGACGCCCGTGGCGCCTTCGTCGGTCTGGAGCTCCGCCACGATCGCGGAGCGCTCGTCCGCGCGGTGCTCGAGGGGGTCGCATTCGGGCTGCGGGACTGCCTCGGCCTGCTCCGCTCGCTCGGCGTCGACGCGCGGGCCGCGCGCGTGTCGGGGGGCGGCGCGCGAGGCGACCTCTGGCTAAAGATCGTCGCATCCGTCCTCGACGTGCCGCTCGAGCTGACGGCTTCGGAGGAGGGCTCCGCGATCGGCGCGGCGCTGCTCGGCGGCGTCGCCGGGGGCCTCTTCTCCGACGTCCACGACGCGGTGGGCCGCTGCGTGCGCGTCACCGACGTCGTCGAGCCGGACCCGGCGTGGCGCGATGCGTACGCGGAGCTCGCAGCGCGCTATCGCGCCCTCTATCCCGCGTTGCGCGACGTCGGCCGATGACGGAACGGGACAGCGCCGACATCCTCACGGACGCCCCGCCTCCCGACGCGGACGCCCGCATCGCCTACGGCCCAGAGCCGCTGCAGTTCGGCGACCTGCGCCTGCCCGGCGGCGACGGACCGCATCCCCTCGTGGTCGTCGTGCACGGCGGGTACTGGCAGGCGATCCACAACCTCACGCACGCAGGGCACCTGTGCGTCGACCTCGCCGCGCACGGGATCGCGACGTGGAATGTCGAGTATCGCCGGATGGGCGATCCGGGCGGTGGCTGGCCCGGAACGCGTGACGACGTCAGGCTCGCGCTCGACCACGTGTCGGCGCTCGCGGCGGCGCATCCGCTCGACCTCGACCGCGTTGTCGTCGTGGGGCATTCCGCAGGTGGCCAGCTCGCCCTTCTGGCGGCCGAGCTGACGCGGGTGCGCATCCGCGGTGTCGTCTCGCTCGCTGGGGTCGTCGATCTCCACATGCTCGACGCGGCGGGAGCCGACCGGGGTCTCGCAAGGCGTTTTCTGGACGCCGGTCCCGACGGGGCGCCCGAGCGCTGGCGTGAGGCATCGCCGCGCCTGCACCTTCCCTGGCCGGTGCGCACCGTGCTCATGTGCGGGACGGCGGACGTGCACTGGGGGCCGAACGAGGCGACGGCCGCGGCCGCGAAGGACGCCGGCGGCGACGTCGAGCTGATCGCGCTGGCCGACGCAGGGCACTTCGAACTCGTCGACCCGCTCGCAGCGGAGTGGGGAGTCGTCAGAGCGAAGATCGAGGCACTGCTCGGCTGACGCTCAGTCGAGCGCGTCTGAGCGGACATCGCGTGCGAGCGTCGCGGCCTCCTCGAGCGTCAATCCCGACCGCGAGCGACCGCGGCGTCCACGTCCATCACTCGCGCCACGTCCTCGAGCGTCGCGGCGTGGCGCTGCGTCGCCGCGCGCTGCGGCTCCGTCGCGATTCGCTGCCGGTCGCGCGGGAGGCGTGATGGCCCTCAGCGCAACGAGGCGCGGAGGAAGCGCAGGAGGTTGCCGCCCGTCACGGCAGCGACCTCCTCGTCGGCCCAGCCCCGCGCCGCCAGCCGCTCGACGAGGGCGGGGTAGTGCTCGGGGCCCGTGAGGCCCTCGATTCCGAGCCCGGGAGTGATCCCGGGCGGCAGCAGCCCGTCCTTCGTCTCGGGCGGCGGTGGCATCGCCTCCCAGAGACGCTGCGTGAAGTCGCCCCCCAGGCAGACCCGTTCGAGCCCCATCACCTCCGTGGCGTGCTCGAGGTGGTCGACGACCCCGTCGAGCGTCCTGCGCTCCGGCCCGATCGCGATGGGGTGCAGCATCAGCCCGAAGAGCCCGCCGGCCGCCGCGAGCGAGCGCAGCTGGTCGTCGTCGAGGTTCCGTGGAGTGTCGTAGACGACACGGCAGGCGCCGTGCGAGCAGAGCAGCGGCGCGCCGCCTGCACGCTCGAGGATCTCGGCGAACGTCCCGCGCGACGCGTGAGCGAGATCGAGGATCACGCCGAGCGAGACGAGCCGGTCGACGAGCTCGCGCCCGAGTCGCGACAGCCCGCCACCGTCCTCCGCCGCGCCGTCCGCGAACGCGTTCCGCCGGTTCCACGTCAGCCCCGCCATGCGGACGCCGAGCGCGTGGAAGAGATCAGCTGGCCAGGTCTCGACACCGAAGCACTCGACACCCTCGAGGGAGAGCATCAGGCCGATGCGCTCGCCCGCCTCGACCGTGTCGAGGTCCGCGGCGGTCGAGATCTGGACGACGTCGCCGGCGCATTCGCGAAGAGCGCGATGGAACGAGGCCGCCAGCGAGAGCGCCTCGCGCAAAGCGCCCTCCGGCTGGACGACGATGTCGACGTAGATCGGGCAGACCTGCAGCCCGACGCCCCCCTGCTGCAGGAGCGGCAGCCAGGTCGCAGCGAAGACGTCGCTCTCGTCGAGGCGGCGCTCTCGGTACGCGACCTCCATCAGGAGGTCGACGTGGGCGTCCGCGATCACGCCGCGAGCGCCCGGGCAAGAGCCGCGTGGCCGTGCTCGAGCACCGGCTCGCCGTGCGAGACCAGCACACGCTCGACCGGGAGCTCGAGCAGGGGCGCAAGAGCGTCGCGGAGCTCGGCGTGGCCAACTCCGGACGGAAGCCACGACTCGGGGCACAGGCGGACGCCGCCGGACGCGTCGCCGAGGAGGACGTCCCCGGGGACGAGCGCCGCGTGCGCCGGAGCCCACAGCACGACCTCCGTCGCGCGGCCGCTCGGCAGCGCCTCGACGCCGGCCGGGAGCCGGTCGCCTGGCCGGAAGACGTCCGCGCGCAGGCCCGCCCGCCGCTCGACCGGAGCCCGCGCGCGGGACGCCGCATGGAGTCGCCCGCGGTAGCGGCGGACGACGGCGGCCGCGCTCCGCACGTGCCAGAACACGGTGACGAGGACGTGGACGCGCACCCGCGCGCGCCCGACGTCGCGGTCGAGTGCGCGCCAGAACCGCTCCGCCTCGTCCCGCTCCTCGGGTACCAGCGGGTCGACCAGCACGATCGCGTCGTCCGCCTCGACGTAGACGGAGCCCACCTCGTCCCGCCATTCGCCGTAGTACGTGCTCCAGCGCCAGAGGCCGTCGGCGATCCGGGTCACCTCCATCGCGGCGAGCGTACACCGGCGACGTGGTAGGAATCCCGCCCATGGATCCGCTCCGCCTCGGTTTGCTCTCCACCGCCGCGATCAACGCGCAGATCCTCCGTGGGGCGAGCGAGACCGACCGCGTCGAGCTCGTCGCGGTTGGGAGCCGCGACAGCGCGAAGGCGCAGGCCTATGCCGCCGAGCACGGCATCGAGCGCGCGCACGGCTCGTACGAGGCGCTCCTCGCCGACGACAACGTGGAGGCCGTCTACATCGGCCTGCCGAACGGGATGCACCACGAGTGGACGATGCACGCGCTCGAGGCGGGCAAGCACGTGCTCGTGGAGAAGCCTTACACGCGCCGCGCCGCCGAGGCCGAGGCGGCGTTCGCCGCCGCCGACGCGGCGGGGCGCGTGCTGATGGAGGCCTTCATGTACCGCCACCATCCGCAGACCGCCGTCGTTCGCGACCTCGTCACCGGCGGCGCGATCGGGCGCCTCCAGGTCGTCAAGACGACGTTCTCGTTCGCGCTCGAGGACCTGACGAACGTGCGCGCGCTCCCCGAGCTCGACGGCGGCGCGATGATGGACGTCGGCTGCTATTGCGTCAACGCGATCCGCCTGCTCGCAGGCGAGCCGGAGCGCGTCTCGGGCGAGCAGGTGATCGGCTCGACCGGGGTGGACATGGCGCTCCACGGGACCTTGCGTTGCGCGGACGACGTGATCGGGCAGTTCGAGGCGTCCTTCCGCTCCCCGCGGCGTCAGCGGGTCGAGGTGGTCGGCGAGGAGGGGACGATCACTGTCGAGGCGCCGTTCCGCGTCGACTGGGGCGGCGCGGTGCTGCTCGCGCGCCCCGACGGCGAGGGCCTCGGCGAGGCCCGAGGCGGTCGACGTGCGGCAGGCGAACTCGTACCGGCTCCAGCTCGAGAACCTCGCGGACGCGGCTCAGGGCCGCGGCCCGCAGCTGCTCGGTCGCGACGACGCGGTCGGACAGGCGCGCACGATCGAGGCGTTGTACCGCGCGGCCGCCGAGGGCCGGACGGTCGTGGTGGCCTCGAGCGAATCCGGCGGCGACGTTCCCGCGTAGACGACAAAGACCCCTCCCAGAGGAGACTTCGATGAAACGATTGCTCGTCGCCACCTGCCTCGTCGGGCTGGCGGCCGCCGCGCCGGCCGCCGCCGCGACTCCGGTCTACAACGGGAGCGTCGGACCGGGCTTCACGATCAAGCTGGCGAAGCCGACGAAGGCCGGCAAGGCGAAGATCGTCGTCGCGGACAAGTCGTCGAGCCACGACTTCCACCTCACCGGCCCCGGCGTGGACGTGAAGACGTCCGTCGGCGGGACGGGCACGAAGACGTTCACCGTCACCTTGAAGAAGGGCACCTACAAGTTCGTTTGCGACCCGCACAAGAGCGTCATGAAGGGGTCGTTCACGATTCGCTGACGCCCGCCGCGAGCGGCAGGGGCTCGATCCCCCCGTCGACGATTCGCCACGCGGCGAGCTCGTCGAGGCGGACCGAGTAGATCAGGTACGGGCGGCCCTGCCAGAGGCCGATGCGCTCGACGTCGGTCCGGGACGGCCGCGGCGGCGACGAGACGTGCGAGTGGACGACCGCCTGCTCGACGTCCCTGTCGCCGAGGTCGGCCCAGGCCACGGGGTCGAGCCGGAGCTCGAAGTAGTACGGCGACGGAGACGCGTTCTCCCCGGGCACGTACTCGACTGCGACGTCCCCCTCGAGCAGGAGCAGCCCGCAGGCCTCGTTCGGGAGCTCGGCGCGCGCGTGCTCGGCAATCGCCGACCGCACGGCGGCCGGGATCACCACCGGGCCGGGATCACCACCAAACCGTGCGCTCCATCGACGTGGCCACGGCGTCCTCGTCCGCGTCCCAGAAGTCGGCGCTCAGGTACTTCCAGCCGCCGTCGGCGAGGATCGTCACGACGACGCCCTCCTCGAGCTCGGCCGCGAGGCGCCGGGCGACAGCGACGACGGCGCCGGAGGAGACGCCGCCGAAGACTCCCTCGAGGCGGAGGAGGTCTCGCACCGCGGCGACGGACTCCTCGTTAGAGACGATCAGTTTGCGATCGAGCTTCGCGACGTCGAGGATCGGCGGCACGTAGCCGTCGTCGAGCGAGCGGAGGCCCATCACCGGGTCGCCGGGAAGCGGCTCGGCGGCAGCGACGACGACGTCGGGGAACGCCTCGCGGACCCGCTCGCCGGCGCCCATCAGCGTCCCGCCGGTGCCGAGCCCGGCGACGAGCACGTCGACCCGCTCGAGCGCCTCGGCGATCTCGGCGCCCGTGCCCTCGTAGTGCGCGCGCGGGTTGGCCTCGTTCGCGTACTGGAACGGGACGAACCAGCGCGGGTCGGCCTCGGCCATCTCGAGCGCGAGGCGGACGGCGCCGTTGGAGCCCTCGGCCGCGGGCGAGAGGACGATCTCTGCGCCGTACAGGCGCAGGAGCCGCTTCCGCTCCGGGGTCGCGTTCTCGGGCAGCACGCACGTGAGCGGGTAGCCCTTGAGGGCGGCGACGAGCGCAAGCGAGATGCCGGTGTTCCCGGACGTCGGCTCGAGCAGCGCACGCCCTGGCTCGAGCTCACCCGACGCCTCGGCGCTCTCGATCATCGCCTTCGCCACGCGATCCTTGATCGAGCCGGTCGGGTTCTGGCCCTCGAGCTTCGCGTAGAGCTTCACCGACGGCTTCGGCGAGAGTCGCGGCAGCTCGACGAGCGGCGTCGAGCCGACCAGGTCGAGGAGGCTGGACGCCACAGCCGGGCGCGACCACGACGGCGACGAGCCGCCCGCCATCGCAGGGAGCAGGATCACCGTCCCGCCGACGGGCACCTCGGTGTCGAGTCCGTCGAGCGTGCGGACGTCCTCGCCTCCGACGTAGACATTGACGAAGGGCGCAATGCCGCCGTCCTGGAGGATCTGAGGCGCGAGCGCAGGATGGCGGTCGACGAGGTCGTCGAGCACCTCGCGGACCGTGTCGCCCTCGGCCTCGACCTGGCGCGCGCCGCCGACCTCGTTGCGCAGCGTGGGCGGGATCCGGACGACGCTCATGCGTTCACGGTCCCCCCGGCGCAGAACTGGACGTAGTCGATGTACTCGGTGATCGTCGGGTGCTCGCCGCAGACCGGGCACTCGGGGTTCTTGCGGATCGCCACCTCGTCGAAGGTCGTGTGCAGCGCGTCGAACAGGAGAAGCCGCCCGGCCAGGGACTCGCCCACGCCGAGGAGGAGCTTGAGCGCCTCGCTCGCCTGGAGCGAGCCGACGATCCCCGGCAGGACGCCGAGAACGCCGCCCTCGGCGCAGCTCGGGGCAAGCTCCGGCGGCGGCGGCGAGGGGTAGAGGCAGCGGTAGCACGGGCCGTTCGCGGGGTCGAACACCGTCACCTGGCCCTCGAAGCGGTAGATCGAGCCGTGGACGACGGGGACCCCGTGCCACACGGACGCGTCGTTGACGAGGTACCGCGTCGGGAAGTTGTCCGTGCCGTCGACGATGACGTCCCAGCGGTGCGCGAGGATCGCGTCGACGTTCTCGGAGGTGAGCCGTTCCTGGAAGGGAACGACGGTCGACGTCGGCGTTGAGGGCCTCGATCGTGCGCTTCGCGGAGTCGACCTTCGGCTCGCCGAGGTCCTCCGCCGAGTGGATGATCTGGCGCTGGAGGTTCGAGTCGTCGACGACGTCTGGGTCGATGACGCCGATCGTCCCGACGCCTGCCGCGGCGAGGTAGAGGGCGGCGGGCGAGCCGAGGCCGCCCGCGCCGATCAGCAGCACGCGCGAGTCGAGCAGGCGCTGCTGGCCCTCTTCGCCGACCTCCGGGATGAGGAGGTGGCGCGCGTAGCGCGCGCGCTGCGGCGCCGTGAGAGCGGCGGGCGTGACGACGTCATAGCCGTTCCGCTTCCAGCCGACGAAGCCGTCCTCGAGGTTGACTGCATGCTCGTAGCCGAGGTCGCGCAGCGTCTTCGTCGCGAACGCGGAGCGGGTCCCGCTCGCGCAGTAGACGACGAGCGTCTGCGTCTTGTCGGGGATCAGCGCCTCGACGCGCGACTCGAGGTTGTTCCGCGGAACGTGGAGGGCGCCCGGCAGGTGCCCCTCGTCCCATTCGTCGCGCGGACGGACGTCGACGAAGACGTGCGGTGCGCCGTCGGTGAGCAGGCGATTCGCCTCGGGGGTCGTGATCTCGTCGATCTCGGCCCGAGCCTGCGTGAGCAGCTCCCTGTAGGTCGCCATTACTTTCAAGAATATAGCGATCGTTCGCGGCTACCGTGACCGCGTGTCGGCCCGGTCGCGCGTCGTCGCCCTCACCGCCGCCGCGGCCGCGGCCGCGGTCGCAGTCGTCGTCGGGCTCGTCCTGCTGCAGACGGGGCCGACCCCGGAGGCGGCGGCAGGCCCGCAGCGCCGGCCGGGGCCGCCTCCCCTGACGCTTGCGCTCGGCGTCCGCACCGACGCCGAGGCGCGTGCGCTCCGCCGCGCGGCGGCAGCGTACGGTGCGGGCAAGCGAGCCCAGGCGGCGCGCGACTTCGCGCGCTGGGACTCGGTCGAGGCGCGGGTCGGCGAGGCCTTCGCGCGCTGGCCCGCGGAGACCGTCGACCGCATGAACCGCCTCGCCGGCCTCCATCCGGATCAGGCCGTCGTCCAGCTCAACCTCGGCGTCGCGCTCTTCTGGTCGGGGCTCGCGGGCGCGCAGGAGGCGTGGCGCCAGGCGATTGCGGACGAGCCCGATACGGCGTATGCCGTCACTGCCGGCAACCTCCTCCATCCCGAGTACGCGCCGGGCGTCCCGGTCTTCGTCTCCACCGCCCCACTGCCGCACGGGTTCGACGAGCTCTCCCCGCCGGCCCAGCTAAGGACGCTCGAGCGGGGCGCGCAGCAGAGCGTCGCAGGGAAGCTCCTGTACGGATCCGCGCTCCAGCGGCTCGGGATGACCAGATCGGCGGAGCGCGTATTCGCCGCGGCGGCGCGCGATGCGCCGCGCGATGTCGATGCCCAGGTCGCGAACGCGGTCGGGCGCTTCGACAAAGCACGTCCGGCGGACGCGTTCTCGCGTCTGGGGCCGCTCACCCGGACCTTTCCGAACAAGGCCACGGTGCGCTTCCACCTCGGTCTCCTGCTCCTCTGGTCGGGACAGGCCCCCGAGGCAAAGCGCCAGTTGCAGCGGGCGATCGCGGCCGAGCCGGCCTCGCCGCTCGCCGGTCAGGCGCGGCGGTATCTCGCGGAGCTGCACAAGGCCGGCGTCTGAGCCTGTTGTCATCGTTGACGGATGTGAACGCGGTGGTACCTTTCCTAGCCAGCGACGGAAAGGGGGGCGATCCTGAGCGCAACACCCGACGCCCGGCGCCCGGTCCGCGAGGCCGGGCTCGAGTCGGACGAAGCACGTGCGCTGCTCGAGCACGGCCGTGCCAACGGCACGCTCGACGCCGACGAGCTCGCCCTTGCTCTCGACGAGCTCGACCTGGACCCCGCGCAGATCGACGCGCTGTACAGCGCGCTCGACGAGGAGCAGATCGAGGTCGTCAGCGCCGACACGGCGGCGGACGAAGAGCGAGAGCGCGCGTGGGCAGCGGAGACCGAAGTCTCGACCGACACACTCCAGCTCTTCCTCAAGGACATCGGCAAGGTGCCTCTCCTGACCGCCGCGCAGGAGGTCGAGCTCTCCAAGCGGATCGAGCTCGGAGAGCACGCCGCCAAGCAGGCGATGGTCGAGGCGAACCTCCGACTCGTCGTCTCGATCGCCAAGCGCTACCGGAACCAGGGGCTGCCCTTCCTCGACCTGATCCAGGAGGGGACGATCGGCCTCGTCCGCGCCGCGGAGAAGTTCGACTGGCGCAAGGGCTTCAAGTTCTCGACGTACGCGACCTGGTGGATCCGCCAGGCGGTGGCCCGCGCGATCGCGGACAAGGGGCGGACGATCCGGATGCCGGTGCACGTCGTCGAGAAGCTCAACAAGATCAACCGCTCCGAGCGCAAGCTCCGCGCCGAGCTCGCGCGCGAGCCGACCTCCCTCGAGATCGCGATCGACCTCGGCCTGAGCATCGACGAGGTCGAGCAGATCAAGCGCAGCGCGCAGACACCCGTCTCGCTCGAAAAGCCGGTCGGCGACGAGGAGGAGTCGGAGTTCGGGCATTTCCTCACGGACGAGTCCGAGCCGTTGCCAGAGGAGGCGGCCGAGGTGAGCCTCCGACGCGACGCGCTGCGAGCGATCCTCGACGCGCTCTCGCCGCGGGAGCGGCAGGTGCTCGAGCTGCGCTACGGCCTCGACGGCCGGCAGCCGCGGACGCTCGACGAGGTCGGCCGCGCGTTCAACGTCACGCGCGAGCGCATCAGGCAGATCGAGCACCAGAGCCTGAAGAAGCTTCGCGTGCTCGCCGAGGCGGCGAGCGTCCGCGACGTGCCGTGAGCTTGCTCGCGAGCCGGAATCCGCTCGCGCGGATCCCGGCCGCTTGATCCCCGCCTCCGGCGGGGCACACCCCTAAAGGCGTCCGCATTCGCGGCCGCGACTGCGTTCGCTGTCGGTTTTTTCGCGGTTCCGTGCACATCGCAGGGCGACCGGAGGCCGGCTTTGCCGGCCGGGAGGTCAGGCACGGCGATCTATGAGCTGCGCGAAGGAGGGGGTTCGTGGGGGAACCATGGGTTCCGCCACGTAGAATCGCGCCCGTGCTGCCGTCACACGATGCGCTCGTCGCCGAGCTTGGCGAGCTGATCGCGATCCCGTCCGTGAGCGCCGACCCGGCGCACGCGGCGGACCTCGCCCGTGCGGCGGATTGGGTCGCGGGCGCGGATCGGCGCCGCCGGCGGGGAGGTCGAGATCGCCGAGCGGGCCGGCCGGCCGCTCGTCCTCGGCGAGGTCCCCGCCTCTCGGGGCGACGCTCCCGCGGTGCTGGCGTACGCGCACCTCGACGTGCAGCCGCCCGATCCGCTCGATCTGTGGAAGTCGGACCCGTGGGCGCTGACCCAGCGCGACGGCCTCCTCGTCGGACGCGGCGTCGCCGACGACAAGGCGCACCTCTTCATGCTCCTGAAGGCGACCGAGCTCCTCGCCGCGGCGGGCGAGCTCCCCGTCACCGTGCGCTTCATGATCGACGCGGAGGAGGAGGTCGGGGGCCACTCGGTCTGCGACTGGGCCGAGGCCGACACCGGGCCGGCCCACGCCGCGGTGATCCTCGACGGGGGCTACGCAACGCAGACGCTCCCGAGCTTCTGCACGGCGTTGCGCGGGATCTGCTACTTCCACGTCAGCGTCCGAACCGGAGAGCGCGACCTCCATTCCGGGATGGTCGGCGGCGCCGCCCTCAACGCGGTCGAGGTGCTGATGCGGTCGCTCGCGGCGGTGCTTCCCGGGCCGGACGGGCGGTTGCCCGAGCCGCTCCGCGCGGGGATCATCCCGCCGACCGAGAGCGAGGTCGCCGGGTGGTCGGCCCTGCCCACCGGGACGGAGGAGCTCGACGGGCAGGGCGCGCGTCCCGCCGACGCAAACGCGGCCGAGGAGTTCCATCTACGGACGACCGCGGAGCCGTCGGTCAGCGTGAACGGGGTCGAGTCGGGCTCCCCGCACCTGCAGAAGACCGTGCTCCCCGTCGAGGCCGTCGCGAACGTCTCGATCCGGCTTGCGCCGGGTCAATCCACCGCAGAGATCGCCCCCGTCTTCGAGAGGCTCCTGCGCGACGCAGCGCCGGCGGGTGCGGCCCTCGATGTCGAGCTGTGGTCGACCGGCGAGCCCGCGTACATCGATCCGGAGTCCGCGGTCGTGCAGCTCGGCCTGGACGCGTTCGAGCACGTGCTCGGCACGCGGCCGGTCCTGACGAGGAGCGGCGGGTCGATCCCCGTCGTCGCGACGCTGGCAGAGCGCGGCGTGCCCGCCATCGTCACGGGGTTCAGCCGGCCGACGGCACAGATGCACTCGCCGAACGAGAACTTCCCCGCGTCCGCCCTCGGCGAGGGGCTCGCCACGATCGTCGAGCTGCTGCGGAGATTGGGGACTCTTGGCTGAGGCGGCCGCACGGAGCAACGGGGCGCGATACGCAAGCCCTCTCGCGGCGGAGCTCGCGGACGAGGTGCTCGAGCGGTTCCTCCGCTACGTCGTGATCGACACGCAGGCGTCCGTGGAGGAGACCACGTACCCGTCGTCCGCCAAGCAGCTCGACCTGTCGCGGCTGCTCGTGGACGAGCTCCGCGCGATCGGCCTCGAAGACGTGGAGCTCACCGAGCACGGATACGTGTTCGCGACCCTCCCGGGCACCGTCGAGAGCGCGCCGACCGTGGGCCTGATCGCGCACGTGGACACCTCGCCCGATGCACCCGGCACAGGTGTGGCGCCGGTCGTCCACCACGCATACGCGGGCGGCCCGCTCCGGCTGCCGGGCGACCCGAGCCAGGTGCTCGACCCGAGCGAGCTGCCGCACCTCGCGGCGCGCGTCGGTCACGACATCGTCACGAGCGACGGCACGACGCTGCTCGGCGCGGACGACAAGGCGGGCGTCGCCGAGATCGTCACCGCGGTCGCCTACCTCGCCCGCGACACCGCGCCGCGCGCGACCGCGCGCATCGGGTTCACGGTCGACGAGGAGGTCGGCCGCGGGACGGATCACTTCGACCTCGACCGGTTCGGCGCGGACTTCGCCTACACCCTCGACGGCTCCGGTCTCGGAGAGGTCGAGATCGAGACCTTCTCGGCCGACCAGCTGAAGCTCACGATCAAGGGCGTCGGCGTCCATCCGGGCACGGCGAAGGGGCGGCTCGTCAACGCGATCAAGCTGCTCGCCGACGTGGTCGCCGCGCTGCCGCGTGACACGCTTTCGCCCGAGACGACCGAGGAGCGCGAGGGGTTCGTGCATCCGGCGCGGATCGCCGGAAACGCCTCCTCGGCGACGCTCGTCCTGATCGCGCGCGACCACGACGACGAGAAGCTCGCGGACCACGTCGACCTCGTCCGGCGGCTCGCCGCAGACGTCGTCGGGCGGGAGCCCCAGGCGTCGTTCGAGCTCGAGGTGGAGGAGCAGTACCGGAACATGCGGAGCGTGCTCGACCGGCACCCCGAGATCGTCGTGGCCGCCGAGACCGCGATCCGCCGCGCGGGGGTCGAGCCGGTGCACAGCATCATCCGCGGCGGCACCGACGGAGCGCGGCTCACCGAGCGCGGGCTGCCGACGCCGAATCTCTTCACCGGCGGCCAGGATTACCACTCGCTGCGCGAGTGGGCGTCCGTCCAGGACATGGCCGCGGCCGCGGCGACCGCCGTCGAGCTGATCCGCCTCTGGGGCGAGGACGCTCGGCTTCGCCGCTCGTCCTAGCTCTCGCGCGGTTCCACGTCAGTGGGAATGCACTGCGCAGCCCAGCTGCTCGTGCCCGAACTTGCGCATCTCGTCGATCACTGGCTGGAGCGCGGCGCCCTTGCCGGTCAGCTCGTACTCGACGCGCGGCGGCGACTCCGCGTAGCTCCGGCGCACGACGAGGCCTTCCGCCTCGAGCCATCGCAGGCGCTCGGCGAGCGTCCGCGGGCTGATTCCCGCGCACGCATGCTCCAGCTGGGTGAAGCGTCGCGGGCCCTCGGAGAGGTCGTGGACGATCAGCACCGTCCATTTGGCGCCGACGATCTCGCTCGTCGCCGCGACCGAGCATTCGCCCGCCTCGTGGACGGGCAGCATCGTCCGGGTCGACTCGGCCTGCGTGGCCATGTCACGAAGTGTAAGGAGGACCGCGCCTGGATGGTGTACGGATTTCCGTACGGCTCAGTCCCAGGGAGGCGGGTTGTGCACCCAGCGGCCGCCGACCATGGTCGCGACCACCTCCACCGACGGGAGCTCGTCGGGCTCGCACGCGACCGGGTCGCGGTCGAGGACGACGAGATCCGCGAGCCGGCCGGGGAGGAGCGTCCCGCGGCGCCGCTCGTCGCCCGCGAGCCAGGCGGGCGCGACGGTCGTCGCGTGGAGCGCCTGCTCGACGGTGACCGACTCCTCCGGGCGCCAGCCGGGCCGGTCGTCGATCGTCCGGCGCACGCCCGCCGCGATCCCGGCGAGCGGGTCGAGCTCCTCGACGGGGGCATCCGAGCCGTTCGCGACGACCGCGCCACTCTCGGTGAGCGACCGGAACGCGTACGTCCCGTCGAGCCGCTCGCCCCAGAAGCGCTCCGCGAGGTCGCGGTCGGAGGGAGCGTGGCTGTACTGCACGGAGCACGCGACTCCGAGCTCCGCGAAGCGACCGACGTCGGCCGGATCGAGGCACTGCGCGTGCTCGATCCGGTGGCGGAGCCCGAGCGGCTGCCAGAGGTCGCGCGTCGTCTCGAACGCGTCGAGCGCCTCGCGGTTCGCACGGTCGCCGATGGCGTGCACGGCGACAGGCCAGCCCGCAGCCGCCGCCGAGCGCACGATCTCCACGAGCTCCTCGCCGCTCGTGATCACCACGCCGCTTCCGTCGAGCATCCATGCGGTTTGCGAGCCCAGCGTCCCGTCCATGAACGCCTTCAGATAGCCGAGGCGCAGGTAGTCGTCGCCGAGCCCGGAGCGGATCCGCAGCTCGGCGAGCTCCCCGACGCGATCGTGCGGGAGCGACTGCCAGACGCGCAGCGTCAGCCCGTCGTTCTCGTGGATGCGGGCGAAGATCGCGTTCGCGCCGAGCCAGCCGTCCTTGTCGTGGATCGCACCGACGCCTCGCGCGTTCGCGACCTTGATCCCCTCGCGCGTGGCCGCGACCCACTCGTCCTCCGAGACTGCGACGTAGCGGTCGCGAAAGCGCCACGCCGACTCCTCGCGGAGGATCCCGGTCGGCTCTCCGGCGCCGTCCCGCTCGACCACGCCGCCGGGCACCTCGAGGTCGCCGTTCGCCCGTGCAAGCCCTGCGCTGTTGAGCCACAGCGAGTGGTAGTCCTTCGACCACAGCGCCGCGGGTGTCTCGCCGGTCACCTCGTCCAGCGCCTCGCGCGACGGGTGCTCGGCCCAGAGAGCGTCCCGCCAGCCCGTCCCGCGCAGCCACGTTCCCCGGCGCGGGTGCGCTGCGACCCGGGCGAGCGCCTCGGCGAGCGAGGCCGCATCCTCGAGCCGGACGTCCCGCCGCGCGAGCGACCAGGTGGGGAAATGCACATGCGCGTCGGTGAACGCGGGGAGGGCGCAGCGTCCGCCGAGGTCGACGCGCTCCGGCGTCGGCAGCGCGTTCTCGTGCGCCCCGACCCCGCCGACGACCCGGTCACCCGCGAGCGCGAGCGCCGCGCACGTCGGCAGCGACGGCGTCCATCGTGCGGATCACGCCGTTCGCGAGGATCACGGGCGCCAGCGTAGTGACTGGCGCGTCGCGCGGAGGGTGACGACCAGGACGCTACGATCGGTGGCGATCGCTTGAGCTTCGACCGTCCGCTCGCGCTCCTCTCCCTGGCAGTCCTGCCGGCGCTCGTCCTCGGCTTCGTGCTCCTCCGCAAGCGCCGTGCGCGTTACCCGGTCCGATTCACGAACGTCGAGGTGCTGCGCGGCGTCAGCGGGCCTCTCTCGAGCCGGCGCGAGTGGGTGGTCGGCGGGCTGCTCCTCGCCGTCCTCGGCCTGCTCTGCCTCGCGCTCGCCCGTCCACACGTGAACCGCATCGTGCCCGTCGAGAACGCGACCGTCGTCCTGGTGGTCGACACCTCGCGGTCGATGCTCTCGGACGACATCGCCCCCTCGCGGCTCGAGGCCGCGAAGGCCGCGGCGCAGGCGTTCCTCGATCGGATCCCGGACAGGCTCCGCGTCGGCCTCGTCACGTTCGCGGGCGAGCCGACCGTCGCCGCGGTGCCGACCCACGACCACACGGTGCTCCACGACACGATCGACGCGATCAATCCGTTCCAGTCGGGCGGCGGCGGAACCGCGATCGGCGACGCGCTCGCCCGCTCGGTCGAGCTCGCGCGGGACTCGTTCCGCGGCGGCGCCGTGCCGGCCGGCGATGCGATCCCCGGCGTCACGATCCTGTTCCTCTCCGACGGGCGCCAGTTCCGCGGCATCCTGCCCCCGGAGGCGGGCGCGGCGATGGCGGCGCGCGCCGGGATCCCCGTCTACACGGTCGCGCTCGGAACGGACGACCCGGGCTGGTCAGGACGGGATCTTCGGATTCGCCCAGTCGCCCGACCGCGACACGCTGCGCACGATCGCGGAGACGACCGGCGGCGAGTACTTCGCGGCTCGCTCGGCCCCGGCGCTCTCGTCGGCGTACGGCGACCTGGGCTCGCGGCTCGGCCGCGCCGAGCGGCGGACCGAGGTGACGTTCCTCCTCGTCGCCGCCGCGGCCCTCGGTCTCGCGGGCGCCGTGCTTCTCTCGCGGCTCTGGGCGCCGGCATTTCCCTGATCCGCGGCGACGACGAGCGGGGAGGTGCCCGGGGACCGGTCGCGGGGCGCCGGCCCCCGGGCACGTGCCTCACGCGGGGAGGATGTTCTGGTTCACCCTGAAGATGTTCTCCGGGTCGTACTCCGCCTTCACCTGCTGGAGCCGCGGGTAGTTGGCTCCGTACGTCGCCTTCACGCGGGACTGGCCCTCGTCGTCCATCATGAAGTTGACGTAGCCCGCGCCCGCGGCGTACGGCCGGAGCGCCTCCGAGTAGCCGATCGTCCACTCGCGCAGCGCGTCGGCCTTGGCGGGCTCCGGGTCGCAGCCGATGAAGACCTGCGACCAGGTCGCGTCGCGATACGCCCAGGCGGTGTCCTCGGCTTTGACATCCTGTACGGCGCCGTCGATCGGGTAGAGGTGCGTGCCGGCCTTGAAGCCGGGCATGCGCTCGTTCCACTCGCGGTTGAGGACGACCGCCTCGTCGGGGATCTCCCGGACGAAGTCGCCGCGCCAGTACCACTGGTCGCCGGGGCCGTAGAGGCCGTCGAACGCGCCGTTCAGCGCCGCGATCGGCATGCGCCCGACGCCGTGGATGAGGGGCTCCGCGATCGAGAGCAGCGGGGCCATCGCGGCCTCCGCATCCTCGTCCGAGGCGTCGATGCACCAGACGATGCCGCACACCTTGCGCAGGTGGAGTTCCTCCGGGAAGGCCTCCGCCACGGGCGGGATCGTGTGGAAGTTGAAGAAGCCCATCACGTTGCGCGGGGCCGAGGGGAGCCACTCGCGGTATGCCATGAGCAACTCGTCCGCGTTCTCGATCGCCCAGAACGTCGGGCCGCCGACGATGGTCTCGAGCGGGTGCGCCTGGAACGTGAACTCGGTGACGACGCCGAAGTTGCCGCCGCCCCCGCGGATCGCCCAGAACAGGTCCGGGTGCTCGTCCGCGCTCGCGGTGACCTGCGACCCGTCTGCGAGGACCAGCTTCGCGGAGAGCAGGTTGTCGACCGTGAGCCCGTGTCGCCGGGCGAGGTAGCCATGGCCGCCGCCGAGGGTCAGGCCGGCGACGCCCGTCGAGGAGATGATCCCCGTCGGGACGGCGAGGTTGTGCGGCTGCGTCGCCGCGTCGACCTCGCCCCAGACCGAGCCCGCGCCGACGCGGACGGTCTGCGCGGCCGGGTCGACCGCGATGGACTTCAGCGGCGACAGGTCGATGACGAGCCCGTCGTCGACGCTCGCGAGACCGGCGCCGTTGTGCGCGCCGCCGCGGACGGCGATGCGCAGGTCGTGGTCGCGCGCGAAGCGGATCGCGGCCGCGACGTCGTCGGGGGTCTCGCAGCGCGCGATCAGGGCCGGTCGCTTGTCGATCATCGCGTTGAAGAGCGTGCGGGCTTCCTCGTAGCGGGGGTCGTCGGGGCCGATCAGCCTGTCGCCGAAACCCGGCAGCGCGGCCCGTGCATTCTCGAGCGCGGAAACGGTCGTGCTCATGCGTCCTCCTCCTCGTCGTACTGGTCGGTCGGTCGAGAGTAGGAGGCGACGTGCGTCGTGTCATGACCGAGGCTGACCGACTTTCATCGCGCCCGTCGATGCGCAATGATCAAGATTGATCATCCGATGAGCACCGGTGCCCCACTGCCGGGCCCGCTCCGGTTCTCGCCCGCCTTCGCCTTCGCGGGACGCACTCGGGAGCGTGCGACCCTCCTCGCCCTGATGCCCCGGTCGACCGGGGAAGGGCGGCGCGCAGCGTTCGTCGCGGGCGAGCCGGGCTCGGGCAAGAGCCGCCTCGTGCGCGAGCTCGCGCAGGACGTCGCCGATCAGGGCGCGGTCGTCCTCTACGGCGACTGCAACGGCGTCGTCGGCTTTCCCTACGGCCCGTTCGCGGCGGCGCTCGACCACCTCGTACGCGAGCTCGAGCCGGCCGCCCTGCGCGCGCTCCTTGGGTCGGGCGCCGGAGAGCTGACGCGCCTGCTCCCCGACCTGGAGTCGCGCATCGGGGAGCTCCCGCAGCCGGCGGCCGCGGACGGCGATACCGAGCGGCACAGGCTCCACACCGCGGTCACCGACCTCCTAGTGGCGGTGAGCGCCGAGTCGCCGGTGCTCCTCGTGCTCGAGGACGTCCACTGGGCCGACACGTCGAGCCTGCAGCTCATCCGCCACCTCGTCCGCTCGGGCGCGGACGCGAGGATGCTGCTCGTCGCGACGTTCCGCGACGCCGAAGCGGACGTCCCGGCGGAGCTCGCCGAGGCGCTCGTCGACGTGTACCGCACCGAGGGCGTCGCCCGGATCCGGCTCGGCGGGTTGTCACCCGAGGACATCCGGGAGTTCGTCAGGCTCACCACCGGTGCCGAGGCGTCCACGGAGCTGACCGCGGCGATGGGCGAGCTCACCGGTGGCAACGCATTCCTCGTCACCGAGCTGTGGCGGGAGCTCGTCGCCTCGGATGCCGTCGAGATCGGGCCGCACGGGGCACGGCTCGCGCGGGCCGCGGCGGCTCTCGGCGTCCCGACGACGGTGCGCGAGGGCGTCGACCGGCGCCTTGCGCGGCTCTCCGCGGAGGCGAACGAGGCGCTCGAGCTCGCCGCCGTGATGGGAGCGGACTTCGAGCTCGACACCGTGCGCCGTGCGTCGAAGAGCGGGGAGGCAGAGCTCGTCGGCGCGCTCGACGAAGCCGTCCGCAGCGGCCTGCTGGTCGAGGAGCCCGGCCGCGGGCTCGCGTACCGCTTCGAGCACGAGCTCGTGCGCCGGGCTGTCGACGAGCGGCCGTCGGCAGCGCACAAGGCCGAGCTCCACCTCCAGGTCGCGGAGGCGCTCGAGCACGGCCGGGCGGGGAGCGACAGTCGCGCCGTGCTTGCAGCCCTCGCGCACCACTTCGCCGCGGCGGCGCCGGTCGGCGGCGTCGAGCGCGCGGTCTCCTACAACCTGCTCGCGGCCGAGTCGGCGATCGCGGCGCTCGCGTACGGGGAGGCCGAGGAGCGCCTCGAGATCGCCCTCGAGCTCGGCGTGCGGGACCCGCACGAACGCGGCGCCGTGATGCTCCAGCTCGGCGAGGCGTGCCACCGTGCGGGTCACGCCGACGCGGCGCTCGACGCGTTCACGCGCACGGCCGAGCTCGCGCGCACGCTCGGCGACCCCGAGCTCTTGACGCGCGCGGCGATCGGGTTCGAAGAGGCCTGCTGGCGGCCCGCGATTCACGATGCGGGCTCGGTCGAGCTGCTCGAGCAGGCGACGGCGGCGCTCTCGGACAGCGACTCCGAGCTCCGCGCGCGGGCCCTCGGCGGGCTCGCCCGGGCTCTCGATCTCCGGGGCGAGAACGCCCGCGCGGCGCTCGCCCGCGACGAGGCGGTGGCCATGTCCCGCCGCCGTGGCGACCGCCACACGCTCGGCGCGGTGCTCTCGATGTCGTACTGGGCGCGGGGGTCGAGCCTGAACGAGGACGTCAACCGGATGCTCCACGAGGCCCGGGACATCGGACGGGAGCTCGGTGACGACCCGATCTGGGGAGAGGCGGCCTCGTGGCTCGTCCCGTCGTACGTCGTGCTCTGCGACCACCATGCCGCCCGCGACGCGCTGACGGAGCTGTTCTCCATCGCCAGCCGACTGAGCCAGCCGTTCGCGCTCCACGTCGCCGAGCACTATGCGAGCGCCCTCTCGTTGTGCGACGGCGACATCGTCGAGGCGGAGGCTGCCGCGGTGCGCTCGCGCGAGTGGGGCAATCTCCTCACCGGACGAGACGCCTCGGGGACGTTCGGGATCCAGATGTTCGGTATTCGCCGTGAGCAGGGTCGCCTGCCCGAGCTCGCGCCGGTCGTGAGGCTCCTCGCCGGCCAGGCGCACGACGGCGCGTGGCGGCCGGGGCTCGCCGCGCTGCTCGCCGAGCTGGGGATGGAGACCGATGCGCGCGGCGAGCTCGACGCGATCCTCGCCGACGGCCTCGGCGCGTTCCGGCCGTCCCTCTGGCTCGGCTCGCTCGTGTACCTCGCCGATGCCTGCGCGACGCTGCAGCACGAGCGCTGCGCGCAGGCTGTCTACCCCGAGCTCGCCGTCTACGCGGGCTCGAACGTGATGATCGGCCACCTCGTCGCCTGCTACGGCGCGATGGACCGCTACCTCGGGACGACCGCAGCGGTGCTCGGGGAGTGGGACCGCGCGGAGGAGCACTTCCACGATGCGATCGCGCTCAACACGCGCCTCGGCGCCCGGACGTGGCTCGCACACACCGCGTACGCGTACGCACGCATGCTGCTGGCTCGCGGCGCGAGGGATGATGCCGCGCACGCCAGGGCGCAGCTCGGCGTCGCGATCGGTCTGGCGCAGACCGTCGGCCTGCCCTCGCTGCTCCGTCGGGCGACGGAGCTCGGCACGGGTGCCGAGCCGGCCGCGCCGAGCCTGCCGGACGGGCTGAGCCCGCGCGAGCTCGAGATCCTCGTGCAGCTCGCCCGCGGCCGCTCGAACCGCGAGATCGGCCGGCTGCTCCACATCAGCGAGCACACCGCGGCGAACCATGTCCGCTCGATCCTCCGCAAGACCGGCTGCGCGAATCGCACGGAGGCGGCTGGCTATGCTCTTCGCCGAGGGCTCGTCCCGACCGAGGTCTCTTCCTAGGAGGATCTGCGATGCCTCTCTACGTGATCGAGCGGAAGTTCGCCGACCGGCTGGAGCTGACCGGGGACGACGTCCGCGCGATCGACGCCGTCAACGGCGAGGAGGGGGTCGACTGGCTCTTCTCGTTCATCTCCGCCGACAAGCTGCGCACGTACTGCCTGTACGAGGCGCCGTCGCCCGACGCGATCTTCGAGGCAGCCCGGCGGGCGAACGTCCCGGCAGACAAGATCGTCGAGGTCAACCGGTTCGAGCCGGCCGAGCTGCGCTAACGCGCGCAAGCCCTCGGTCGTAGACTGCGGCGGTGCCCTGGGACGGGGGACTCACCGACGAGCAGCGCGAGCTCCGCGAGCTCGTGCGGACGCTGGCGCGGGAGCGGATCGCGCCGCGGGCGGCGGAGATCGACGCGACGCACGAGTTCCCGTGGGACGTGGTCGAGCTGTTTCGTGAGCAGGGGGTCTTCGGCCTCGGGTTCGACGAGGAGGTCGGCGGGACGGGGACGGGCACGCTGCTTGCGCTCGTCGCGATCGAGGAGGTCTCGAAGGTCTGCGCGACGAGCGGGTTGATCCTCGCGGTGCAGGAGCTGGGCTCGCTCGGGCTCAAGCTGGGCGGGACCGACGAGCAGCGGGCCCAATGGCTGCCGCGGCTCGCGGCGGGCGAGGTGCTCGCCGCGTACGCGTTGACCGAGGCGGGCTCGGGCTCGGACTCGGCGGCGATGCGGACAACGGCGCGGCGGGTCGAGGGCGGGTACGTCCTGGACGGGTCGAAGCGGTTCATCACGAACGCGGGCGTCGCGGGCCTCTACACGGTGTTCGCGAAGACCGATCCCGACGCGGGTCATGCGGGGATCAGCGCGTTCCTGGTCGAGGCGGAGACGCCGGGGTTCGAGGTCGCGCGTCTCGAGGAGAAGATGGGGATCGCGGGCTCGACGACGGGGGAGCTGGTCTTCGACGGGTGCGTCGTGCCGGAGGCGAACCGGCTCGGTGAGGAGGGGACGGGCTTCACGCTCGCGATGCGGATCCTCGATCGCTCGCGGCCGGGCGTCGCGGCCCAGGCGCTCGGGATCGCGCAGGGCGCGACGGACTACGCGCTCGAATACGCGCGGACCCGCGAGACGATGGGGCAGCCGATCGCAGAGCATCAGCTCATCGCGGCGAAGCTCGCGGACATGGAGACGAAGACCGAGGCCGCGCGCGGCCTCCTGTATCGCTTCGGGCGGATGGCCGACGCGGGTGTCCCCGAGGCGGAGCTGACCAAGGCATCCGCGATGGCAAAGCTCATGTGCGGTGACGTCGCGATGGAGGTCACGACCGAGGCCGTGCAGATCCTCGGCGGCTACGGCTACGTCAAGGAGTACCCGGTCGAGCGGTTCATGCGCGACGCGAAGATCACGCAGATCTACGAGGGCACCCAGGAAGTCCAGCGGCTCGTGATCGCCCGCGAGATGCTCCGCGAGTCGCGCGCGTTCCTGCTCGCCGGCGTCGGCTAGGCGACGAGCGTGGCGGCGGGCGCGATGCGCTCGCGGACAGCGACGACGTCGCCGACGACCACGAGCGCCGGGCCGGGGAGCCCCGCCGCACGCTCCGGCAGGTCCGCGAGCGGTGCGGCGATCGTCGCCTGGTCGGGGAGCGTCCCGCGGGAGACGACGGCGGCCGGCGTCGAGGCGGGCAGCCCCGCCGCGATCAGCCCCCGGGCGAGCTCCTCGAGCCTGCCGAGGCCCATGAAGAGGACGAGCGTCCCGCCGGTGCGCGCCAGGCTCTCGTAGTCCGGCTCCGAGTCGTCTGCGGCGTGCGCGGTCGCGATCGTGACGCGGTCGGCGACGCCGCGGTGCGTGACGGGGATCCCCGCCGCCGCCGGAACCGCTGCGATCGACGAGACGCCCGGCACGACCTCGACGTCGATCCCGGCCTCCACGAGCACGAGCGCCTCCTCGCCGCCCCGACCGAAGACGAAGGGGTCGCCACCCTTGAGCCGCACGACGTCGAGCTCGTGTCCAAGCTCGACGAGCAGCCCGTCGACCGCCTCCTGGTCGAGCCCGTCGCGACAGACCCGCAGGGCGTCCTCGGGCGCCTGGTCGACGAGCTCCTCTGCGACGAGGCGGTCGTAGACGACCGCGTCGCAGGTGCGGAGCAGGTCGAGGCCACGGACCGTGATCAGCCCTGGATCGCCCGGGCCCGCGCCGACGAGCGCGACGCTCACCCGAGCCGCTCCGCGACGAGCGCCTGGAAGAAGTCCCGCCGCGCCTCGTACGTCGGGTAGCGCTCCTTGGCCCAGGGCCGGAGCGCGCGGAGCTCGTCGGCGAGCTCGGCGTGCCGGGAACCGACGACCCCGGCGATGTCGTCGCGCAGCCGCTGCGCGAGCGCGGGGGAGGCGCCGCCCGTCGAGACCGCCACGGCGATCGGCCCCTGCCGGTGGACGGCAGGGAGGATGAAGCTGCACAGGCCGGGGACGTCGACGACGTTGCAGAGGAGGCCGCGTGCCTCGGCGTCGCGGAACACCTGCCGGTTGACGGAGGACGTCGACGTCGCGGCGACGACGAGGAGCCGTCCCTCGAGGTCTGCGGAGCGGTACTCCCGGCGCAGGAGCTCGACACCGGGGCGGTCGAGCTCGGCGTCGATCTCCGGCGCGACGACGGTCACGCGCGCCCCGCAGGCGAGTAGTCCCTCGACCTTCTCGCGCGCGACCGTCCCGCCGCCGACGACGAGCGCCCGACGTCCCTCGAGGTCCAGGCACGCCATGTAGTAGCGCTTCTCAGCCACTCGTCTCGACGCTCGCGAGCCGGGCGCCGTTCCGGTCGAGGTGGACGAGGAGCCGGATCCCGCCGGCCTCGAGGCTGAGCGAGTGGCTGCCAGGCCCGACTGCGGTCAACCCGATCTTCTCGAGCGGCTTCCCGCGGAGCTGATCCAGCGCCTCGCCGACGGCGGCCGCGCTCTCCTTCGCCTCGATCCCTGCGGGGAGCCGACGGTAGAGACGGAGGAGCGACTGCTCGCCACCGGGCCCGTACAGCGCGCGGGCCCGACCCGACTGGAGCGCGATCGTCACCAGCCGCTCGAGCTCGACGGCGTCCTCGGAGTCGACCGGGCTGCCGTCCTCGAGCGCCGCGTGGATCCCGTCGAGGCGCGCGCGGTAGTCCCCCTCGGGCACCGCGGCGAGCACGGCCTCGACCTCGGAGAGCGCGAGCTCGCGCTCCTCTCCGCTGACGGCGAGCGCGCCGCTCACGCGTGCGCCTCGTCGCCGAGGATCGCGTGCAGCTCGTGCTCGAAGCCGCCTGTCTCGATCGCGCAGTGCATGCCGCACTCCTTCGGCGCGTTCGTCTCCCACCACCAGCGACCGGCGCGGGCGGGCTCGCCGGGCGCGATCGCGCGCGTGCAGGGCGCGCACCCGATCGAGGTGAAGCCGCGCTCGTACAGCGGGTGGACGGGGACGTCGTGCTCGCGGATGTACTCCCAGACCTCCTCCTCCGTCCACTCCGCCAGCGGGTTGAGCTTCACGATCGCCTCGTGGTCGTGGTCGATCTCGACCTTGCGGATGTCGGAGCGGGAGGCCCACTGGTCGCGGCGGAGCGCGGTCACCCACGCGTCGAGCCCGTCGAGCGCGCGGTTGAGCGGCTGCACCTTGCGGACGTTGCAGCAGAGGAGCCGGAGGTCGACGGAGCGGCGGAAGAGGTTCGGCCCGTTGCGGTCGACGAGGCGTTGCAGCTGCCCGGCGTCGGGCTGGAGCAGCTCGAGGCGCAGCCCCGGATACCGCTCGAGAAGAGTCTCGATCAGCTCGTACGTCTCCTCGGGAAGGCGGCCCGTGTCGACCGAGAAGATCCGCACCTCGGGGTCGATCGCGTACGCCATGTCGATCAGCGCGACGCCGCCCTCCTGGAACGAGGTCGAGATCGCGAGACGCTCGCCGAACCGGTCGAACGACCACTCGAGGAGCTCCCACGGCTCGCAGCCCTCGAACTCGATCGAGAGCTCGCCCGCCTCCAGGTCGTCGAGCTGGACCGAGGTCATGCGGCCTCGCGCGCGGCGGCGGGCTCGCGGCCGGCGAGCGCGCCGAGCTCCGCATCGGTGAGGCGGTCGGCGAACGCTTTGAACGACTCGTCGGGTCCCCGGCTGTCGAGCCAGCCGGCGACCAGCCCCTCGACGACCCCGTCGAGCTCGCCGGTGGGCACCCGCCGGAACAACGCCCGCCCGATCGCCGCGTCGGCGCCGAGCCCGCCGCGGAGGTACACCTCGTACGCTTGGTGGCGCTTCCCCACGTCGTCGCGCACGGTGGAGCCCTGGAAGCCGATGTCGCCGACCCAGTGGTGCGCGCAGGCATGCGGGCAGCCGTCGAGCGCGAGCCGGAGGGGGGCGACGTCGTCGCCGAAGCGCCGCTCGAGGCTCTGGATCAGCGCATCGAGCCGGGTCTTCGTCTCGGTCACGCTGAAGTTGCAGTGCGGCTCGCCCGTGCAGGCGATCGAGCCACCGCGGATCGGATTGGCGCCGAAGGACAGGCCGGTTGCCTCCTCGATCGACGCGCGAGTCGCGTCGACGTCCGCCGCTGCGATCGCGGTGACGACGATGTTCTGCTGGCGGGTGACGCGGAGGTCGCCGCCGATCCGCTCGGCGACGTCGGCCAGAGCGAGCATCTGGTCACCGGAGAGCAGGCCGACGTGGACAGGGATCCCCAGCGAGACCACGCCCTCTTCGTGCTGGGGAGTGACGCCGAGGTGGTCGGCGCGCGTGCCGGGGTGGGGCGGCAGCTCGAAGTCGGGCAGGGCGTACCCGAGCCGGCGCTCCAGCTCTGCGCGCATCCCCTCCGGGCCGATGTCGTCGACCATGAACTTGAGCCGCGCCTTGACCCGCGAGACGCGATAGCGCAGGTCTTCCTGCCAGGCGTCGAGCAGTGCGCGCAGCACCGGGAGCGCCTCGTCGACGCGCACGAAGACGCCGAGCTCGCGGGCGAGCCGTGGGACGGACGAGAGCCCACCGCCGACGAGGACGCCGAAGCCGTTCTCGCCGTCGCGGATGCAGCCGACCAGCGCGATGCAGTTGATCTCGGGCGCGTTGCAGCGGTCGGCGCACGCGGAGATCGAGATCTTGTGCTTCCGCGGCAGGTTCGAGTAGTCGGGGTTCCCGTAGAAGAAGCGCGTCACGTCGTCCAGCACGGGAGTGACGTCGAAGAGCTCGTGCCGTGTGACGCCCGCGAGCGGGCAGCCGGTGGTGTTGCGGACGGCGTCGCCGCAGCCGCCCGCGGTCGTCAGGCCGACCCGGTCGAGCTCGGAGAAGACGTCGGGCAGCGAGGCGAGCGTGAGGTTGTGGAGCTGGATCGTCTGACGGGTCGTCAGCTCCCCGGCGCCCTTGCCGTGCTCGTTGGAGAGGCGCCCGACGGCGCGGAGCTGGGCCGGGGTGAGGCGGCCGGCGGGCAGCTTGATCCGCAGCATGAAGGTGCCGACCTTCGGCTTGTCGTGGTAGAGGCCCCACCACTTCATGCGGACGATGTCCTCCTCGGGAATGTCCGCGTAGCCCATGGCGATCAGGGCCGGCAGCTCGCCGAGGATCCCGAGCGGGCTCTTCTCGCGCTTCAGCCGCTCGACGGCGTTCCGCTTGAGGACGAGCTCGAGGGTCGGCGGCTCGGCCGAGCGGGCGCGCGCGCGACGTGCGGCCGCCGTGCTCTCCCTGGTCGCCTCCACCGACACTTCAACATGTATAGCGTCGTTACTTCACTTTGACAAGTAACAACGCGTCCTGAGCTCGGGGGTAGCGGGCATTGAGCTCGTCGACGTACGCGGCGAGCCGGTCTGCGATCCCGGCGTCGTGCAGCTCGACCACGTTCTCCGCGTTCCGCTCGCCCGAGCGCGAGAAGTTGAAGGAGCCCACGAACGACATGTCGTCGGCGACGACGACCTTCGCGTGCATGAAGTCCTGCACGCCGTCCCGTGACCAGGGAGTCGACCGCTTCGCGGCGAACGACCCGCGCGCGAGGATCGTCTGCAGGAGCGGGATCTTCCACGCGCTCACGCCGTTTTGTCCCCATTGGCGCACCACGTCGTCGGACTGCGTCTGGTCGATCACGCCACGGACCTCGCAGCGCTGCTCGTTGACGACCTCGACGAGGGTGCCGAGGATCGGCCCCGCGGTGAGCACCGGCGACGCGATCCGGATCCGGCGCCGCGCACGGCCGAGCGCCTTCGCGACGCGGTGCGAGAGCGCGTCGCCGTACCCCGGCGTGAACCACGGACGCGCCTCGATGCCACCGTCGAGCACGACCGGCCGCGGCTCCACCGTGCCCGTTCCCTCGACCGTCCCACGCTCCCACAGCTCGTCGAACGCCAGCGTGAACGCGAAGGCGAGCGGCGAGGACCCCAGCACGCGGACGACGACGTTCTCCTGCCGGGTCCACGAGTCCTCGGTCCAGTTCATCGAGCCCGTCCACACGTCTCGACCGTCGCGGACGCAGAACTTGTGGTGCATCAGGTCCGGGACGCCCGCGATCCCGCGCGTCTCGACGGGGAGGGCCTCGATCGCCTCCGGTCGCGTCTCCGGGGGCGGCGGCACCGGGATCGGGCCGGGATGGTCGACGTCGAACAGGAGCCGTACCCGGACGCCGCGCTGGTGTGCCGCGAGCAGCGCGGCGAGCACGAGCGCGCCGGCGTCGCTCTCGAGCCGGACGTCGTAGAGCGCGAGCTCGAGGCTCTGGTGCGCGTCGTTGAGGAACGTCGCAATCTCTCCCGCGACCTCAGAGGCCGCCTGCCCGCCGTCTGTGAGCGTCCGCAGCTCGACCGGCACGTCAGCCGGCGGGTGCGGGAAGAGGCGCCATCGCACTCAAGGGTACGCCAGGTCGAGGGCCGTGCACCGAGCCAGGTCAGTTCGCGCTTGCGGTGATCGCTCCGGTGGCTTGGGACGCCACTACCGCCGCGCAAGCCGCCCCCGCGCTCGCAAGCACGATCCAAACCATCCGCCACGGCGACCGCGGGCCATGTCAACAAATCAGTCCAACGTCAGACGTCAGACGTCAGCCGGCGGCTGGGCGGGCGCGGAGCTCGGCCTCGTGTGCCCGCTTTGCAGCCTACGAAGCCGCAGCGAGCTCCGCAGGCATCTGGACCGGCAGCCGCGCGCACAGGGAGAAGCCACCGCCTGGATCCGGGCCGGCGGAGAGGGTGCCGCCGAACGCCTCGACCCGGTCACGCATCCCCGTCAGCCCGAGGCTCGATCCGGTTGCGGCGAGGGGTGATGCTGTCGTCACGGCGTCGTTGTGCGCGGTGATGGCCAGCTCGTCGCCCGACAGCTCCACCCGGATCTCGAGCGGAGCCCCCGGGGCGTGTTTCATCGCGTTCGTGAGCGCCTCGCGGGCGATGTGGTGTGCGGCGGCCTCGACCTCCGGCGCAAGCACGAGGTCGGAAGGTGTGATGACCACGTGCGCGCCCAGCTCGCGGGCGCGGCGGAGCAGCGGCCCCAGTCGCCGGTGCTCGCTGCGGTCAGGGTGGAGGATGGTCACCAGCCGGTCGGCCTCGGCAAGCGCCTCGACACCAGCGGAGCGAATGGTCGCGAAGTGGCCGGCCGCATTGTCGTCGTGCCAGGGATCGGCAAGCCGTCCAGCTCCTGCCTGGACCACCATGAGAGCGAGGTGATGCGACACGATGTCATGCAGGTCGCGCGCGATACGGGCACGCTCCCGTTGCACCGATAGCCGGACGAACGCCTCCTCCTCGGCCTCGAGCTCCCGGGTGCGGTCGGCGAGCTGACGGACGAGCAACCGTCGGCGACGTACCTCGCACCCTCCCCACCAGGGCGGCAGCGTGCCGATCAGGATCTCGAGGTTCGGCGCGTCCGCGAACCCCATGTGCACCTGGATCGCGGCCGACAGGGCCAGGGTCGCGGTCAGGCCCGGCAGCGGCTCCGCGTGGGCTCCGCACGAGTAGGACAGCACGACCGGCAGCACGACTGCGAACACGCCTGGCGGGAATGCGCTTAGGTCGGGAAGCGCGACGATCAGCGCCGCCGTCAGGCACGTGGCCAGGACGGGCCGCGACTGCCGGAGGAGCAGCGGGCAGGAGAGCGCCAGGACCCAGGCGATCGCACGCGGCGACTGGTCTGCGTCGGGCCGTGCCAACTCCTCGGCGAGGGCCATACCGACGAAGCCCAGAAACAGCAGCCGCTCGGCGCCTGGGCCGGTGGCGACTCGGCGCACGGACGCGACGTCACGCATGCGCAGGCACCGCGGGTAGACGTGCGCTCAGGATCTGGAGCCCGTCGGACGGCGTCTCCGCGCTGAAGCTCCCACCGCGCGCGAGGACGCGTTCGCGCGCCGCCATCAGCGCTGCGCTCGCCGCGCCGCCCCCCGCATGCGATCCGCGGACCTCGAGCTCGAGCCGGTCGGGGAGGTACCGCACGCGGATGCGAGTGGGGCGGTCCCCGGCACCGCCGACGACCGCAAGCGCATGCTGCAGGGTCCTGTACGCCGCGAGCTCGACCCCGGCTCCCAGCGGGCGCCGCTCGCCCTCGAACTCGAGGTCGATCGAGCGCCCCGCATCGCGTGCGGCGGCGAGCAGCGCGTCGAGCTGCTCGAGGGTCGGCCGGGGCGCACGCGCTCCCCGGTCCGTGCTTCGCAGGAGGCCGAGCAGCGTGCGCATTCGGTCGAGTGACTCCCGCCCGAGCGCCTCGATCCGTGAGAACCGCGACCTCGCCTCTGCCGCGGCGAGCTCGCCGGGCGAGGCCAGCTCGATCATCTCCTGCAGCCGTGCCCGCACGGCGACGTCGAGCTCCGACGCGAGGCGCTCGCGGTCGATCTCGACCGCCAGCGTGGCGGTCGCCTCGCGCTGCAGGCGCAGCTGCTCCGACCGTCGGACGAGCTCCGCCGCGGTGCGCTCTCGCGCCTGGACGATTCGGCCCGCGCCCCAGACGGCGAGGGACAGCGGCACGACGAACGCGGCCATCCCGACGGCGCCGGGCATGCCGTGGACGACGGACTCGGTCGCACCGACGAACGCGAGCCCTGCGAGGAGCGCCGCAAGACCGGCAAGGGCGCGGCCGCGCGGAGCACGGGTCGACAGCGGGAAGAGGATCGCCACCGCGACCGGGACCGCGACGACCAGCCGGAACTGGTGGAACGTCGGGATCCCGCTGGCGACGCAGCCCGCCGCGAACACGCAGGCGGCGCCGAGCGGGTGGGCCCTCCGCAGGAGGATCGCAACGAGAAGAGCCGGGATCAGCAGCGGCCCGATCGTCGTCGCGCGCGGGTCGTTCACGCTCGCGTCGAGCATCGGCGGCAGGCCGTAGGCGACGATCGCGGCGCAGATGCCGAGGTCGATCGCCAGGTCACGCCGGTGGCGGTCCACAGGCGGAACGCTACGACCACGGGCTGCCTCTGTCATCGTCCCCGGGGGCGAGGTGCGTGTCCCACCCTGGGATGATGCGTCGCCGGGCGACCGCGGAGTACCTTCCACCCATGCCCGCGCACCACGCTCACACGGCCGACGCCGACGGCGAGATCTCGATCGTCGTCGCCGACGACCAGGCGCTCGTGCGTGCGGGCTTCCGCGCGATCCTCGAGAGCCAGACCGGCATCGCCGTCTGCGGGGAGGCTGCGGACGGCCAGGAGGCGATCGAGCTCGTCCACCGGCTCGATCCCGACGTCGTGCTCATGGACATCCAGATGCCCGGCGTCGACGGGCTCGAGGCGACGCGACGACTCCTCACGGGTTCCGGAGGCGACCGGCCGGCGGTGTTGATGCTGACGACCTTCGATCTCGATGCGTACGTCTACGACGCGCTCCGAGCGGGCGCAAGCGGTTTCCTGCTGAAGGACACGCCGCCCGAGGACCTCGTCGCAGCAGTTCGTGTCGTGGCGCGCGGCGACGCCCTGATCGCTCCCGGCGTCACGAAGCGCCTCATCGAGCAGTTCGCGCGCTCCGCGCCTGCCGCGACGCCGCCGGATGCGCTCGCCGAGCTGACGCCGCGCGAGGCCGAGGTGCTCACTCTCGTGGCGGGCGGGCTCTCGAACAGCGAGATAGCCGAGGAGCTCGTGCTCAGCAACGCGACCGTGAAGACGCACGTCAAGCGCATCCTCGCCAAGCTGCGTCTGCGCGACCGCGTACAGGCCGTCGTCCTCGCCTACGAGGTCGGCCTCGTCTACCCGGGCGCACCGTCGGCACGCGCGTCAGACGAGCCGAGGACTACCACCTCCGGGTGAGCTCAGGTTCGCCCCCGGGGGCGACGACAGCGCGCGGGCGTCCTGTTTCACTCGAGACGTCCACGACGACTCGAAGGAGCCTTCCATGTCACACCGCTCGATCGTCCTCCCGCTCGTCGCCGCCTGCGCGCTCGCGCTGCTGCCCTCCGCCGGTCAGGCGGCGAGCAGCACGCAGACGCTGCGGTTCTTCGACAAGCCGGTCTCCATCACCCTGACCCGCCCCGGCGGCACCGTCATCGACCATGCGCCGTACCCGCAGGCCAAGCCCGGTGACATCCTGGACGTCAACTCGCTCGCGTACGCGGGGACGCACCTCCGCCACGCGAAGAAGTGGACGGCAAGCTCGCACCTGCAGTGCACGTTCCGCGCCGCTGGGCCTCCGTCCTGCGTGTCGCACGTTGCGATCGGCGGCTCCCAGCTGGTCTTCAGCGGCAACCCGGGCAAGCTCGTCAACGGCACAGGGATCTACCAGGGCGCCACGGGCCGGACGATCTCCAGCAAGGAAGTGCCCGGGGTGGACGACGCCAGCGACGTCGTCCTGAGGATCCAGCTCGCAGCCTGACGCATGCGTTTGGGGCCGACGGTTGGTGACGTCCCGCCCGTCGGCCCTCTACGTCCCAAATCGTTCGCGGCACGATCGTCGGCCGCATCGACGAGCGGCAATGACTCCGGCGGAGCGCCTCTCCGCCGTCCTCCAGCTGGCGACGAACGCGAGCTGTCAGCCGGTAAGGAGCTCGGAACGCAGGACGTGCGCCCGTACGGCTCATGGGCTCGGCCGGAGATAACCAGGCGTTCGTAACTTCCCCTCGCCGGGCGCTGCGGTAGGTCAGCGCACCGTGATTTCCGCGATCATCCCCTGCGCGACGTGCGGCGGACCGCCCATGCGATCGCTGACGAAGCACAGCAGGGCGTACTTGCCCGGCTTGTCGAGAGCGAGCTCGGTGATCTGCTTTGCACCTCCGGCGATCCTGGCGGTGTAGGAGGTGTTCTCGTAGTCGAGCGGCGGCTCGGCGCCTCCTTCTCCCCTGAACGCCTTACGAATCTCGGCCAGCGTAGCGCCGGGCTCGTATGGCACCGCGATCACGTGGTGCGGCTCCCGGCCGGTGTTAGAGAACTCGATCGTGTTCTTGCCGGCGGTCAGCCCCGAGACCCTGAAGCCGTACTCGTACGCCTCGATCTTCGCCGCCGTCGTTGGCAGCTCGGCGCCGTAGTCGGCCTCGCCCTCGACCTTGAATGAGGCCACGCCGAATTTCAAGCCTCGGCCCTCGTTCTGGAAGGGGGCGTCGTAGACGATGTAGTTACCCCGCCGCAACCACTGTGTCGCCGAGCGCTCGCCACCCGGCGGCGCGGGACCCGTACCGCCTGCTGGGTGAATCCAGCTCGGCGCAGGCGCCCCTTCGGCCGCGATGACCTTTAGCGCGTCCTGCGGCGTGTGGCCTTGGTCGATGCGGATGAGTTGGGCCTCGTGAAATGCCTTGCCCCTGTTCGACAGCTCGACGGTCACGAGCCCCGCCGCCACCGACTTCGGGACGGCGAGACGCAACTGCTTGCCGGCCTCGGTCGCGGTGACGGCGAACCTCGTCGGCGCCGCCGCCTGCTTGTCCCCGACGTCGTTGCCGCAGGCCGTGAGGCCGACCGAGGCGGCGACGATCAGAGCGAGCGCCGGCCCGCTGAGACTGCGTGTGAAGTTGTGTCCCATTCGGTATCTCCTTGGTTCGCGTGCAAGAGCGCCTGCTCGGGGTACGAGCAGCTCTCTATCTGCGTCGTGCTGTCGAGTCGGCCGCGCACGCCGATCGCGGCGACCGCCATCCGCCGGGACCAGTAGGGGTAGCGGTCGAATTGGTTGGATCGCGGCTCAGTCGAGTGCTGCGACGAGCATGAAGGCGGCGAACCAGAGGACGGGAACTGCGGCGATGGCGACCGCGATCGTCGCCTCGCGTCCTCCGCCCTTGTGTCGTGCGGCCAGGCCAAGGACGATCGCGCCGAGCCCGACGAGCGGTCCGATGACCCAGAAGATCCCGCCTACGGTGAACCCGCCGCCGACGTAAAGCAGCAGCGAGACGAGCGCGAGTATCAGCGCCGTGCGTCCCTGTCCGCCTCCCGCCCGTGTGACTGCCAGATCGCTCATGTCCGCTCCTCTCGTGGCTGTCGGCGTCAGTGCGCCGGTCGGTAACGACGGTACGACCACGGTGCGTCCTACTGCCAGGGGGCAGTGTCCCGGCGTGGTCCCGATCCGCGTCACGGATCGCATCTCATCGCTGGCCGGGTAGCAATAACCCGTCTACGCTCGATCGATGGCGCGGATCGACAGGGCCATGTGACGAACACCCTGGCGAAGGCGGGCATCGCCGTCCCGACCCTCCGTGCCGGGGGAAGGCGAAGCTCGGGTGGACCGTGTTCGCCCTGTCGTCCGCCGGGTTCGTCGTCGCGCTCGCGCTCGACCTGCACACGGGCACCTACAAGACGCTCGTCTATCTCGGAGGCAACGTCGTTCTCGCGCTGATCGGCCTCCTGTTGACGACGCGCAGGCCTGAGCATCCGATTTCCTGGGTGCTGGCAATCATGGCCCTCTGGGGGACGATCGGGGGTCTGATCGTACGCGTACGCCGTCGAGGCGCTCGTCGCGGAGCCCGGCTCTCTCCCGGGTGGGCTCGCCGCCGCCTGGTTCGACAACTGGTGGTGGCTTCCCGGGTTTGCCCTCTCATTGAGTGCACTGCTCCTCCTCATGCCAGACGGCCACCTGGCAACGCGTCGGGAGTGGCCGGTTCCGGCCGCCGTTGCGGCGGGGACGGTGCTCGCGTCGGCCGCTGTCGCGGTCTTCTCCGACGTTCGAGGTCGGTGCGGCCGAGCCGATCGACAACCCGCTTGCGCTTGACAGCCCCGCGGTGATCGCGGCCGGCGTTGTCGGAGCGATCCTGGTCGTTGGCGGGCTCGGCGCGTCGCTCGTGGCATTCGTACTGCGCTACCGAAGGTCCGACGGTGACGAGCGCCAGCAGCTTCGTTGGGTGGGCGTGTCGCTCGGCCTCGCCGTGCCGCTCTTTGTCGTGGGCTCCCTGTTGTGGGGCGTCGTCCCAGGCGCAGAGGTCTTGCCCGTGCTGGCGTTTCTCGCGTTGCCCGCAGGCATCGCCGTCGCCGTTCTCAAGTACCGGCTCTACGAGATAGACCTCATCGTCAATCGCACGCTCGTATACGGCACGTTGACCGTCGGCGTCGTGGCCGGCTATGTCGCCGTCGTCGGACTGGTGGGCGCGACGCTGTCGTCTCGCGGCGACCTTCTCGTCTCCCTCGTCGTAACCGGCATCGTCGCCGTCTGCTTCCAACCCGTGCGGGAGAGCATGCAGAGGTTCGTCAATCGGCTGATGTACGGCGACCGGGACGACCCATACGCCGCGATTGCCGGCCTCGGCCGGACGCTCGCAAGCTCGCTACGACCGGACGCCGTGTTTCCCACCGTCGTCGAGACGATCGGCCGGACGCTGGCCCTGCAGTACGTCGGTCTCGCCATCGCAGCCGACGCGCCACGGGAAGCGAGGGTCGCCGCCGAGCACGGCACGCCGGGCGCCGACGTCCTCGCCTTTCCGCTCGTCCACCAGGGCATCGCCGTCGGCGAGCTCCGGCTCTCACCACGCGTAGGCGAACGTCTGCGGGAGCGCGACCACCGCCTGATCGTCGACCTGGTACCGCAGGTCGCCGCCGCGGTGCACGCGGTCGGTCTCTCGCATGAGTTGCAGTCGGCGCGGCAGCGCATCGTCCAGCTGCGTGAAGAAGAGAGGAGGCGGATCCGTCGCGACCTGCACGACGGGCTCGGGCCCGCCCTGGCCGGTCTCACGTTCACCCTCGAAGCAGTCCGGAACCTGACGGACTCGGATCTCGAGCGCGCGGACGAGCTTCTCGTCTCGGCCACCCGGCAGGTGCAGACGATGATCGGAGACGTCCGCCAGCTGATCTACGGACTTCGTCCGCCGGCGCTCGACCAGCTCGGACTCGCGGCCTCGCTCCGAGGACTGGCCTCGCAGGAATCCTCGCCCGAGACGACTGTCACGATCGACGCGCCGAGCGCGCTGCCCGCTCTCCCGGCCGCCGTCGAGGTGGCCGCCTTCTGGATCGCGCAGGAGGCGCTGACGAACGTCAAGCGCCACGCTCACGCCCGGACATGCAACGTTCGCGTGGCCGTCGAGCAGACGGCGCTGCGGCTGGAGATCGCGGACGACGGAGGTGGTCTCTCACAGGGGTCGACCGGTATCGGGCTCCACACGATGCGGGAGCGTGCTGCAGAGATCGGTGGCACCTGCGAGATCGGCTCCAGAACGGGCGGTGGGACGCTCGTGGCGGCGTCGCTCCCAAGGCATGCGATGGATGAGACTGCCGCATGAGCCGACCGATCCGGATCCTCATCGCCGACGATCACCCGCTCTTCCGGGCCGGCCTCCGTGCCCTGCTCGAGTCGATTCCCGACACCGAGGTGGCAGGTGAGGCTGCGACCGGCGAGGAGGCCGTTGAGGTCGCACTCGCGCTCGTTCCGGACGTCGTCGTCATGGACATCAACATGCCCCGGCTCAACGGCATCGACGCGACTCGCCGCATCGTCGACGAATCCGAGGACGTCAAGGTGCTGGTGATGACGATGCACGACGATGACGAGGCTGTGTTCGCCGCCATCCGCGCTGGCGCGCGCGGCTACCAGCTCAAGGGCGCCGCCCAGGACGAGACGCTCCGAGCGATCCGGTCTGTCGCGAACGGCGAGGCCATCTTCGGGCCGGGGATCGCCGACCGGCTGCGGCGATTCCTCGCAGCGACGCCGACACTCGACCCGAGCCAAGCATTTCCGCAGCTAACTGACCGAGAACTGGAGATCCTGCAACTGCTCGCCGAGCGCCGGACGAACGCAGACATCGCCGCGCGGCTCTTCCTCAGCCAGAAGACCGTCCGCAACTACGTGTCGGCGATCTTCGCAAAGCTCCAGGTCGCCGACCGCGCCGAGGCCGGCCTCGTAGCGCGAGCCGCCGGACTCGGAGAGCAAAAGTAACTCGCCACCCACAGGAGAGGGAGCTTTCCTTGGCTCTCCGCCTCCCATTCACCAGACGTGCCGCGGGTGCGTTGGAGTCGAATTACGTCTTCGTCACTTCCGCTCGACGGGCTTTCTTGTACGCGCGCTTCGCGGCCTGGTACGCCTCGAGTGCTTCGACCGAGTCGACGTCGCCGAGCGTGGGGAAGTCCGGGGCGAGGGGGCGCGCGACCTCGACGCCGAGGCGCTTCCAGAGCACCGCGCTCAGCGCCAGCACCTTCATGTCGCCGAAGCCGGGGAGCGCGCGGATCCGCTGCTCGAGGTCCTTCGCGTCCTTCGCCTCTGTCCAGAGGCGCGACGCGTCGCCGTCGTACTCGTCCGCGACGAGCGCACAGAGCGCCTGGACCCGCTTCGCCATCGAGCCGGGGAAGCGGTGGATCGCGGGGCGCTCGCGGAAGATCTCCTCGAGCCGGCCGGGATCCGTCGCCGCGATCGTCGCGGGGTCGAGCGTCCCGAGCCGCTGCTGGATGCGAAGCGGCCCGGAGAACGCGCTCTGCACCGTGATCTGCTGGTCGAGCGCGAACCCGATCAGGAGCGCGAGCGGGTCGCGCGCGAGGAGCGCGTCCGCGTCGGGATCGCCGGTGAAGTGGATCGCGTCGGGCGCGGCCACGCGTCGATCGTACTCGGACCGTGGCTTCAGCCGTTCGCGCCGGCGAGCACGTCGGCGACGCGCTCGGCGACCGCCGCCGTCGCGAGGTTCGTGTTCACGCGCGGCACCTCGGGCATCACGGACGCGTCCGCGACGTAGAGGCCGTCGACCCCGAGCACGCGGCACTCGGCGTCGACGACCGAGCCGATCGCGCAGGTCCCGGTGGGGTGGAAGAACCCGCGCGCGGCCCCGCGGGCGTGCTCCTCCGGCGAGACCTCGGCCCCGGGCCGCACTTCCCGTCCGGCCAGGCGCGCGATCCCCGCGCTCGCGGCGAGTGCGCGGACGTGGGCAATCCCCTCCGCGAGCACCTCGGCGTCGACCGGGTCGGCGAGGAGGCCGTGGTCGACGACGGGCGGCACGCGCGGATCCTCGGACGCGAGCCTGACCGAGCCGCGCGAGCGCGGCCGCATGACGAAGGTCGCGGCGCTCGCCTCGAACCGGTCGTCCGCTCCCTCCTCGAGCGCCGCGATGTGGAACACGTCCCAGAGACCGGGCTCGCAGCGGCTCGACCGCGCCCGGATCGTGACCTGGGCCATGAACACCGGGTACTCGGCGGCGAAGCGCGCCGCCTCGCCCTGCAGCACGGCCGTCGACTCGAACCCGAGCCCGACCCCGACGTGGTCCTGGAGGCCGAGCCCGACCGGCAGCGCGGGATCGAGGCCGCTCCGCAGGAGGATCGCGGGCGAGCCGTACGCGCCCGCGGCGACCACCACGGTGCGCGCCCGGACCTCGCCACCCTCGGTCGCCAGGCCCACCGACCGGCCGCCCTCGACGAGCACCCGGTCGACGAGCGTCTGGGCCCGGATCGTGAGATTCGCCCGCGACCGCGCCGGATCGAGGTACGCGAACCCCGCGTTCCAGCGGGTCGTGCCGCGCACGTTCGCGGTGTGGACGATCGCGTCGTCGCCGGCCGCGTCCGCGAACGCGCGGTGCCAGGGCGAGACCTCCTCCCCGGCGAACGGCCGAGGCGCGAAGACCGCCTCCGCGCGGTCGAGGAACGGCGCGACCTCGGCGTGGCTCCAACCGGGCCCCCACGCCTCGTAGTCCTCGGGCGGCGGGCGCAGGACGATGCACGCGTTGTGCGCGGAGCAGCCGCCGATCACCCGTGCGCGGAGCTGCGAGCGGTCCTCGCGGTCGGTCTCCCAGGAGTGCGACAACGCGAGCGCCCGGGCGTCGAGCAGGTCGGCGGGCCACCGGCCGCCCTCGAACGGGCCGTAGTCCGGCCCCGCCTCGACGAGGCAGACGGTGCGCGACGGGTCCTCCGAGAGCCTCGCGGCGAGCGCGCAGCCGGCGGTGCCCCCACCGGCGATCGCCACGTCGTACATCACGCGCGGAGGATACGACCCTTGCAGGCGAACGTACGGTCGTCCGTACGCGCGGGCCGGGACCTCGTGGCTACGGTTGCATGGTGGACGCACTCGCCTCGCTCTCGCCTGCGACGAGGTCGTGGTTCGAGCGCGCGTTCGGCAGCCCGACGCCTGCCCAGGAGCTGGCCTGGCCCGCGATCGCGACGGGCGCGCACGTCCTCGTCCAGGCGCCGACCGGCTCCGGCAAGACCCTCGCGGCGTTCCTCCAGGGGATCGACCGCCTCAACGACACGCCAGGGGAGGGGCTCCGTCTCCTCTACGTCTCGCCTCTCAAGGCACTCAACTACGACATCGAGCGGAACCTCCGCGGCCCGCTCGCCGGGCTCCGCTCGAGCCTCGCGGTCGGCGTGCGGACGGGGGACACGTCGCAGCGCGACCGCCAGCGGATGCTCCGCCAGCCGCCCGACGTCCTGATCACGACGCCCGAGTCGCTCTACCTGCTCCTCACCTCGCAGGGGCGCGAGATGCTGCGCGGGGTCGAGACAGTGATCCTCGACGAGGTGCACGCGGTCGCGGGGACGAAGCGCGGTGCGCACCTCGCGGTCTCGCTCGAGCGGCTCGCCCGGGTCGCGGCGCAGCCGTTCCAGCGGATCGGCCTGTCCGCCACGCAGCGGCCGCTCGCCGAGATCGGGCGGTGGGTCGTCGGCTCCGGCGGCGAGATCACGCTCGTCGACGCGGGCCAGCGGAAGGAGCTCGACCTCGAGGTCGTGATCCCCGTCGAGGACCTGCGCGACCTCGACGCGCGCAACCACCTCTCCCAGCCGGTCGTGCAGGACGGCGTCGAGATGGACCCCGGCTACGAGGCAACCTCCCACTCGATCTGGCCGTCGATGTACCCGGCGCTGCTCGAGCTCGTCCGGGCGCACCGGTCGACGATCGTCTTCGTCAACAACCGCCGCCTCGCCGAGCGGCTCGCGCTGCGCATCAACGAGCTCGCGGAGGAAGAGGTCGCCCGCGCCCACCACGGCTCGCTTGCCCGCGAACAGCGTGTGCTGATCGAGGAGGACCTGAAGGCCGGCCGCATCCCGTGCCTCGTCGCCACGTCGAGCCTCGAGCTCGGGATCGACATGGGCGCCGTCGACCTCGTCGTCCAGGTCGAGAGCCCGAAGTCCGTCGCGCGCGGGCTCCAGCGGGTCGGCCGGGCGGGGCACGAGCTCGGCGCCGTCTCGAAGGGCCGCATCTTCCCGAAGTTCCGCGCCGACCTGCTCGAGTGCGCGGTCGTCGCGAAGGCGATGCGCGAGGGCGCGATCGAGGAGACGGCGATCCCCCGCAACGCTCTCGACGTGCTGGCGCAGCAGGTCGTCGCGATCTGCGCGGAGGAGGAGATCGCGGTCGACGAGCTGCACGCCCTCGTCCGCGGCGCCTACCCCTTCGCCGACCTCTCGCGCGAGCAGCTCGAGAACGTGCTCGACATGCTCGCGGGCCGCTACCCCTCGGACGAGTTCGCCGAGCTCCGCCCGCGGATCGTCTGGGACCGCACCGCCGGCGTGATCCGGGGCCGGCAGGGCGCGCGCCGGCTCGCGGTGACGAACGCGGGCACGATTCCGGACCGCGGCCTCTACGGCGTGTTCCAGGTCGGCGACGGCGGGCGCGTGGGGGAGCTCGACGAGGAGATGGTCTACGAGGCCCGCGAAGGCCAGACCTTCATGCTCGGCGCCTCGACGTGGCGGATCGAGGAGATCACCCGCGACCGCGTGCTCGTCTCGCCCGCGCCCGGCGTCCCCGGCGCGGTGCCGTTCTGGAAGGGCGAGGGCGTCGGGCGGCCCTACGAGCTCGGGCGGAAGATCGGCGAGGCGTCGCGCACGCTCTCGGCCCTGTCGGACGGCCGCGCGACGACGCGGCTCCGTGAGGAGTACCACCTCGACGAGCGCGCGGCGAAGAACCTCCTCGCCTTCCTCCGCGACCAGCAGCGGCAGGGCGCTCTGCCGACCGACCGCACGGTCGTCGTCGAGCGGTTCCGCGACGAGATCGGCGACTGGCGGGTCTGCGTCCTGACGCCGTTCGGCGGCCGCGTCCACGCGCCGTGGGCGATGGCGCTCCAGGCCAAGCTCCGCGACACGCTCTCGCTCGAGGTGCAGTCGCTCTGGTCGGACGACGGGATCGCACTCCACTTCCCCGACGCGGACGCGCCGCCGTCCCTGTCGGAGCTGCTCGTCGAGCCGGAGGAGCTCGAGGACCTCGTCGTGCAGGAGGTCGGGCGGACCGCGCTGTTCGGCTCGCGCTTCCGCGAGAACGCCGGACGGGCGCTCCTGATCCCGCGTCGCCGGCCGGGTCAGCGCACACCGCTCTGGCAGCAGCGCCTCAAAGCGCAGAGCCTGCTCGAGGTCGCGCGGCCGTACGGGTCGTTCCCGATCATCCTCGAGACGTACCGCGAGTGCCTGCAGGACGTCTTCGACCTGCCTGCGCTGCGCGGGATCCTCCACGGGCTGCGGTCGCGCGAGCTCGATCTCGTCGAGCTCGAGACGCCGTCCGCCTCGCCGATGGCCTCGTCGCTCCTGTTCGACTACGTCGCGACGTACATGTACGAGGACGACACGCCCGCGGCCGAGCGCCGTGCCCAGGCGTTGTCGCTCGACCGCGAGCTCCTCCGCGAGCTGCTCGGCCAGGAGGAGCTGCGCGACCTGCTCGATCCCGGCGCCCTGGCCGACGTGGAGTCGTCGCTCCGTCCCGTCCCGCGCAACGCCGACGAGCTCCACGACCTCCTTCGCCGTGTGGGCGAGCTGCGCGACGCCGAGGTCGACGCCGGGTTCGCCGAGACGCTGGTGCGGGAGCGGCGCGCGTTCCGCGCGCATGTCGGCGCCGCCGGGGCGCTCGTCGCGGCCGAGGACGCAGGCCTGTATCGCGACGCCTTCGGCGTGATGCCGCCCGGCGGCCTGCCCGAGGCGTTCCTCGAGCCCGTCGAAGGCCCGCTCGAGCGCGTCGTCCTCCGCTTCGCGCGCTCGCGCGGGCCGTTCACGACGGGCGAGCTCGCTCGCAGGTACGCACTGGAGCCGGACGACGCGGAGTCGATGCTGCTCGGGCTCGAGGCGCGAGACCTCCTCGTCAGAGGCGAGCTCCGCCCCGGCGGCATCGAGCGCGAGTGGTGCGACGCGGACGTGCTGCGCCGCATCCGCCGCGCCACGCTCGCGGTGCTGCGACGTGAGATCGAGCCAGCCGAGCGGGCCGCGCTCGGGCGGTTCCTGCCGGGCTGGCACGGGATCGACCGTCGGGCGACGTTGCGCGAGGCACTGGTGCCGCTGCAGGGGCTGGCGCTCCCCGTGTCGCTCTGGGAGTCGGAGCTCCTGCCCCGACGCGTGCCCGGCTACCAGCCCGCATCGCTCGACCAGATCTGCGCCTCCGGTGAGGTCGTGTGGGTCGGCGCGGGCCTCGATCGGGTGGCCCTCTATTACCGCGAGGACGCGCCGCTCCTCGGCCCGCCCTCTGCGGGGGAGCCTCTGTCCGGCCCGGCGCACGACGCGCTCCGCGCGGCCTTGTCACGGAGCGCGGAGTTCTGGCTCGACCTCCTCTCGTCGGCCGAGCTCGACCCGGCCGATGCGTTGCCTGCTCTGTGGGAGCTCGTCTGGGCGGGCGAGGTGACGAACGACGCCTGGGCGCCGCTCCGCGCGAAACGGCGCTACGGGGTGCCGACCGCCGAGCGGCGGCCGCGCCGGTTCTCACGCTCGCGCGGCTCGGGCGAGGTCGCGACGGCCGGGCGGTGGTCACTTGCGTCGCGACTGTTCGCCGCAAGTAACACCGTGTCACAAGCGCAGGGCCGCCGCCCGCTCGCAGAGCTCCTGCTCGAGCGGCAGGGGATCGTCACGCGCGACGGCGTCCGCGCGGAGGGCATTCCCGGCGGCTACGGCGCGGTCTACGGGGAGCTGAGGGCGCTCGAGACCGTCGGCGCCTGCCGGCGCGGCTACTTCGTCGAGGGTCTCGGGGGCGCGCAGTTCGCGCTGCCCGGCGCTGTCGAGCGGCTGCGCGAGCTGCGCAAGGCGGAAGACGACGAGCCGCTCGTGCTTGCCGCGGCGGATCCCGCGCAGCCGTACGGCGGCGTCCTGCCCTGGCCGAGGCGCGCCGCTGCGCGGGCAGCGCGGGTCGCCGGCGCGCACGTCGTCCTGATCGGCGGTGAGGCGGCCCTGTATGTCGAGCGCGGAGGGCGCTCGCTTCTCCCGCTGCGCGAGCCGGAGGCCGAGTGGTTGCGGCCGGCGCTCGAGGCTCTCGTCGCGTGGGTGCGCGCCGACCGTGGGCGCCGGCTCTCGGTCGAGCGCTTCGACGGTCGTCCCGTGGTCGAGAGCGAGGTCCTGCCGCTGCTGGTCGAAGCAGGCTTCCTGGCCGGCCCGAAGCGCGCCGTGCTGCGCCCCTGACCCTCAGGCCCACTCGACGGGGAGCCCATGGGCCGGTGCCACGCCGAGCGTCCGCTCGGGGCCGCCCGGCCACGTTTGCAGGGTGACGTAGAACGCGAGGTCCGCGTCCGGTGCGAGCCGTTTCGGCTCGAACGCGATGTGGGCGAGTGGGGCGTCGTCGCCCGCCGCCGCACCTGCGCGCTCGAGGTGGCCGAGGACCGAGGCACGCTCCTCGTCGTCGAGGTACTGCCACATGACCGAGTGCCACAGCACCGTCCACGCGCCGGCCGCGGGGGCGAGGTCGGCGGCGAAGTCCGCCGCGCTCATCCCGACGACCGTGACCGGGCTCGCGCGGGCCAGCGTGAGGGCGCCGCGCAATCTCGCGAGCCGCTCCAGCTGATCGGGCCACACGTAGGAGGTCAGCGTCAGCGCGCCTTCGTCCGTCGACGAGTCGACCGGGTGGCGGTCGCAGCCGAGACGCTCGACGACGTCCAGGAGCGAGCCCGTCGCCGGGACATTGCCGAGCCACACGTCAGCGAACACGACGGGCGAACCGACCGGCCCGGTCTGTCGGGCGCCTTCGAAGCGAAACCGGTCGGCGAGGAGGTTGAGCCCGCCGCTCGCGCCCATCTCGAAGAGCCGCACCGGTAGCGGCGCGATCGACTGGAGGTGCCACAACGCCCCGACGAGCGGGCCGGCGCGGCCCACCTCGTTCGTCTGGGGCGGTCGCGCGAGCGACCCCCGCAGCTCGTCCGCCTGCTGGTCGAGGACGGCAAGCACGACGGGGGCCGCAGCATCGACGTCGCCGTCGCCGCCGGTGCTCGGGTAGTGGCTCGCGAGGAGCGGCTCGAGGCCGAGGAGGACGCGGCGGTGCACGCCGCCGAGCAGTCGGAGCGCGAGGAGGGAGTCGATCGGGTCGTCCTCGTGCCCGGCGAGGACCCGAGCCGTCGGCCCGCCCGTCTCCGCATCGTCTGCCAGCCGCTCGAGCAGCACGGCGTAGAAGCCCGACCCGAGCGAGGCGCAGGCGGAGGCCTGCCAGCGAAGCTGCGCCGCGAGGCGGTCGGCCATCGCCCAATTCAACACCGTGCAGACGTGAAGACGGGGCGTCCGCCGCGCCCCGTCTTCGCTCCCCCGATGTCGGCTACGCCTACGGCAGGCCGACCGTGTGGCGCCTGCGCGTCGTCAGCAGGATCCCCACGAGCCCTGCTGCGATCAGCGCCACCATTCCCGCTCCGGCCCCGAAGGACGTCCAGTCGATGTCGTTCCCACCGGACACCGTGGCCGTCGCGGCCGTTCCGGGAACCCTCGTCAGCGCCCCGTCCCCGGTGAGCCCCTCGGGCTCGGGAGCGGAGACGCGAGTGAGCGGCGAGTCGCCCGTGAGCCCGAGCGACTGCGATTCGGGCGTCGATGCCCGCGTCAGCGCCGAGTCGCCGGTCAGTCCGAGCGACCGCGAGTCGCTCGGCGGTGAGAGCATGACCTGCGCGCCGTGGGGCAACTGCGCCGCCGAGGCGCTCTGGTCACGGTTCACGAGTGCCGCGTGAACGCCGGTGGGGCGCCCGGACACTGTGCCGCCGAACTGCGACTCGTCGACGCCGATTCCCTGGCTGAGGTAGGGGATCGTCTGCTGCTCGACCTGGCTCACCTTGTTCGACCGGGACGCCATCGCCGTCTTGATCGCGACGTCGAGCCCCTGCTGCGACGCTGTCTGGCCGGCGAGCTTCCGCGATGCCGCGCCCGAGAACTGGGCCTTGTCGACGCCCTGTCCCTGGCTCAGATAGGGCACCACGACGTCGCCGGATGACTGCGCCTGCCAGCCGTCCGACTGCGAGGCGACCGGCTGCACGCCGTCGCCCTCTTGGATGTACGCGCCCGCGGGACCTGCGAGCACCGCCGCGACCGCTGCGAGTGCCGCCGTCGCGAAGATCATGCGTGTGGACTTGTCGTCCATCTCTGCCTCCTTCGTCCGCCTCGACCGTTCGACCATGGGTGGGACGCTAGGAAGGAAGCGGCCGCGCGTCGTGCGCCGCTGCGCCACTGGCTGTGTAACGCTTGCGACACACATGGAATGGAGGCTGTTCGAGGGGATTCCGCCCGAGGACGTCCGCGCGGTCCTCGCGCTCGCGCGCCGCAGCACGTACCGGCGCGGCGAGGTCGTCTTCCACCGCTACGACCCGGCCGACTCGGTGCACCTCATCGCCAAGGGCCGGTTCGACGTCCGCATCGGGACACCGCTCGGCGACACCGTCGCCCTGGGGATTCGCGGGCCGGGCGAGACGTTCGGCGAGCTCGCGGTGATGACCGAGGGCGAGCGGAGCGCGACGGTCACCGCCCTCGAGCCCGGCGAGACGCTCGTCGTGCGCGGCTCGGAGCTACGGCGCCTCGCGCGGATGCACGCGTCTGTCGACGAGGTTCTCGTGCGGCTCCTCTCCGAGCGCGTCGCGGCGCTGTCGGAGCGGCTCGTCGAGGCGTACACCGTCGGCGCGGAGACCCGCGTCGCACGGAGGGTGCTCGAGCTCGCCCGCGTCTTCGGCGGCGCTGCACCGGTCGCGATTCCCCTCATCCAGGAGGACATCGCCGCCCTCGCCGGCACGTCCCGCGCGACCGTCAACCGCGTCCTCCGCGACGCGGAGCGGCACGGGATCGTGGAGCTCCGACGCGGCCGCACGGTCGTCCTCGACGAGGAGGCGCTCATCCGTCTCGCGCGCGCGACGGACAGGAATCCCGCCGGTCGCCCCTAACTGGGGCGCATGGCCGTTCGCGCGCCCCAGCTCCACCACGCGCTCCGCGCGTTCACCCTGGGCGCGTTCGCATACCTCCTCCGCGAGCTCGACGACGCCGGCGAGGCGCTGCCCTTCGCGTTCGAGGAGCACGGCGGGCGTGACGGGCCCGCCCTCTACGAGTACCGGCCGCTCGTGCGCGACTTCGTCGAGGCCCGCGCCGGCCGGCTCCGCGGGCGTGACGACGCGACGATTGCGCTCGAGGAGCTGCACCGCGAGCGCGCCGCCTCGATCTATGCGCGCGCGCACGCCGGCCGCGAGCCGTCCGAGGACGACGCGCTGTTTCGCACGGTCCTCGTCGATCTTCTCGTGCGCGTCGCCGAGGCGTGCGGGGGCTTCGACTGGGACGACGAGGCATTCGAGCGCTGCTACGCGGAGCTGGAGCACTCGCTGTTCGGCGAGAGCCGCTCGTACGCGGCCGTCGCTCCCCTCGTCGGGTTGACGAGCGGCATCCAGCGCGAGCTCGGCCCGGGCATTCGCGTCCGCGTCGCGGCCGACGGTGAGCTTGCCCGCCACTGGCCGGAGGCTCGCGGCCTGCTCCCGCTGGGGTTCGGTCGCGAGGCCGACCGCTACTGCGTGCTCGAGCTCCGTTCCGCGCTCGGCCCGGAGGAGGACGTGCCGGACGCGCCCGCCGAGATCGCCGACGCGGTCAGCGCGATCCGGCTCGCGACCGCGGCGCCGCTCGCCGCAGGCCCCGTGCTCTTCGAGACGCTCGACGGACGGCCCTACGGCATCCGGCCCGTCCTCCCGATCGCCGCGACGCAGCCGCCCGGCGAGCCGACCCGGCTCGACGAGTTCCGCGCGGCGCTCGCCGCCGAGCTGCTCGTGCGGCTCGGGCTCGCGGACGGCGACACGACCCTCGCCGAGGCGCTCGACCGCTGGGAGCTCTCGCTCTTCCAGCACGAGCCCTTCAAGTCCGAGCAGCTTCGCGGTGCTGTGGCCGCGCTCTTCGGCTCGACCTGGCCCCTCCGGGTCGCTGTGCTCCTCGAGCCCGACGCCGACCGTCGGGAGGCGCTCCACTGCGCGCTCGAGCGGCTCTGCGAGGGCGAGGAGGCTGAGTCCTCGGCCCGCGAGGCCGTCCGGCGTTCGCTCGTCGAGGTCCTGCGTGACGGCGACCGGCTCGCGCTCACCGCGCGCCTCGACCGCGCGCTGCTCGGGCTCGATGGGCCCGAGCGCCTGCGCGCTGCGTCGTAGGCGCATTCGTCGGGCTGGGCGGCGCGTCGGCGTCGTCCCGAAATCGGCACGAAGCCGGCACACACCCGTCACGGGGAGAGGGCTACGGTCGCTCCATGGAGGAAGCGCGGAGCGTGCTCGAGCGGTTCGAGCGGATCGAGTCCTTGCGACGGGCGAACGCGGGCCCGGTCGAGCTCCTCGGCGAGCTCCGCGCTCTCCTCCGCGAAGCGGAGGCATGGGCTCGGACGGAAGGGGGTGATGCCGGAGACGCTGCCGTGGCGCGACTGCGGGAGGCGCTGGCGCGTGACATGATCGGTGCGTGATCGCGCATTGGGACGACGTGACGGTCGTTCGACGCGAAGAGGGCCACATCTGCGGCGACTGGCAGTCGCTCACCGGGGACGAGTCGGTCACGGTGGGCGTGAAGCGGATCCGCGTGCCGGCGGGCGCGTGGTCGACGCCCCTGCACCTGGAGGGGTCCGAAGAGGAGATCTTCTTCGTCCTCGACGGCACGGGTGTCTCGGTGCAGCGCGTCGGAGACGAGGAGCAGGCGTTCACCGTCCGTGCGGGCGACTGCCTCGTCCATCTGGCGCTGGTCCACGCGCACACGCTCCAGGCCGGTGCCGACGGCCTCGACGTCCTGGCCTTCGGGCAGCGCCATTACGCCCGGAACACGCTGCTGCCCCGCGCGGGCGTCTCGTGGCTGGGCCCGACGTGGGTGCTCCAGGGCGACCCGTCCGATCATCCGTGGAAGCGGGAGGCGGCGGCCGGGCCGCCGGAGATCGGCGACCTGGGCGAGCGCCCGGCCCACGTGGTGAACGTCGACGAGGTCGAGCCGGCCACGCGTGTGGGCACGACGGTCGAGCGGAGCGTGCGCGACCTCGGCCGCGCGGCCGGGTCGTTCGCGACCGGGCTCAGGCTGTTCCAGGTCCCGCCCGGCAAGCTGCACAACCCGCCGCACTGCCACAACGCGGAGGAGGAGATCTTCGTCGTCACGAGCGGGACGGGGACGCTCGAGCTCTGGCGCGGCGCAACCGCGGATGGTCCCGACGAGGAGCATCCGGTCCGAGCGGGCAGCGTCGTCGCCCGCCCGGCCGGGACCGGCGTCGCTCACGCGTTCCGTGCCGGGGAGGAGGACCTCGCGTTCCTCGCGTACGGGACACGCGATCCGCGCGACATCACGTACTACCCGCGGTCGGGCAAGGTCTCGCTTCGCGGCCTGGGTGTGATCGGCCGTCTCGACGTGCTGGACTACTGGGATGGCGAGGATTGAGACGGCGTGAAGGAGTCGAAGGGACCGCGGTGAACCAAGCGGGGTCATGGGGCTCATCCGCCTGCTGCCGAGACCCGGCGGCTCACCGCCTGCACCGGAGCCGAAGCGCGACTCCGGGCATGTCGAGCGGCTCTCGGAGCCGGTCGTGAGCGAGCCCGCGCCCGAGACTCCCCCCGACGTCTCCGACGCCCCCGCGGCGGCCCCCCAGCCGATGGAGGATTCCACCGGGGCGACACGTGCCGCGACGCGCGTGATCGTGCTCGCGAACCAGAAGGGCGGCGTCGCGAAGACGACGACGACCCTGAACCTCGGCGTCGCGTTCCATGAGATGGGTCATCGCGTTCTGATCGTCGATCTCGACCCGCAGGGCAACCTCACGATGAGCCAGGGGCTGAACCCCGACGCGATCGAGCGGTCGATGTTCGACGTGCTCGTCCACCGCGTGCCGATCTCCGAGGTGATCGAGCAGCGCGAGGTCGACCTCGCCGTCGCGTCGATCGACCTCGCCGGCGCGGAGCTCGCGCTGAGCGCGCTGATCGGGCGCGAGCGGTCGCTCGAGAAGGCGCTCGCGGAGGTGCGCGGGCAGTACGACTTCGTGCTCATCGACACGCCGCCGTCGCTCGGCCTGCTGACGATCAACGCGTTCGTCGCCGCGACCGGGGTGATCGTCCCGGTGCAGTGCGAGTACCTCTCGCTGCGCGGCCTCGTGCAGCTCGAGAACACGCTGGCGATGGTGCGCGAGAACCTCAACCCGCACGTCGCGGTCGAAGGCATCGTCGCGACGATGTTCGACGCGCGGACGCTGCACTCGCGCGAAGCGATCGAAATCCTCGAGGAGAACTTCGGGGAGCTCGTCTACCGTACGCGGATCAGGAAGACCGTCCGATATGCGGAAGCTCCAGTGAAGGGGAGCTCCGTCCTCAAGTACGACCCGACCGGCGCCGCGGCGGAGGCATACCGCGAGCTGGCGCGCGAAGTCGTCGCTGCGAAGGAGGCCCAGGATGGCGCGCAAGCGCGCGAGCATGCGTGAGGGACCGCTCGCCGAGCTGTTCCGCGCGACCGAGGCCGCGCAGAGGGCGCAGGGCGAGCAGCAGCTCGAGAGCGAGGGTGCGCCGGCGCAGCCCGAGCCGACCCGCCCCGAGCAGGTCCAGCCGGTTCAGCCCGAGCGTCCGATTGACACCCGCCCGGAGGACGTGACGCTCGAGGCGACGGTCGAGCACGTCTACGAGTTCGAGCTGTCCCGGACCGAGCCCGTCGAGCGCCGGCCGGAGCCAGGGCCCGAGCCAGCGCCGCCAGTGTCGCGCGCGCCCGAAGCGCTTGCGCCCGTGGAGGTGCCGGCGGTCGCATCGGTTTCGGAGCCCGTCGCGGAGGTCGCGCCGGCAATCGAGCACGAGCCCGTTGCGGAGCCGTACACGCCTCCCGCGAGCCGCTTCGTCGCGCCGATGCCCGAGAGCGCGCCTCGCCTCCACGTCGCGGGCGACGTGGCCTCGTACCTCGCCGTGATCCGTGTCGTCGGCGTCGGCGGAGCCGGGATCAACGCGGTCAACCGGATGATGGACGCAGGGATCGCGCAGGTCGACTTCGTCGCCGTCAACACCGACGCGCAGCAGCTCGAGCTCTCGGACGCGCCCGCGAAGATCCACATCGGGCAGTCGATCACCCAGGGCCTCGGCTCCGGCGCCGACCCCGAGACGGGGCGTCGTGCCGCGGAGGAAGGCTTCGACCACCTGCGCACCGCCCTGCGCGGCAGCGACATGGTCTTCGTCACGGCGGGCGAGGGCGGCGGCACCGGCACCGGTGCGGCACCCGTCGTCGCCAAGATCGCGCGCGACCTCGGCGCGCTCACGGTCGGGATCGTCACGACGCCGTTCAAGTTCGAGGGCACCCGTCGCCGGATCGCGGCGGAGTCCGGGATCGAGGAGCTCCGCGCCGCGTGCGACACCGTGATCGTGATCCCGAACGACCGGCTGCTCGAGGTCCTCGACCGCTCGACGTCGATGATCGACGCCTTCAAGATCGCCGACGACGTGCTCCGGCAGGGCGTCCAGGGAATCTGCGACCTGATCACGATGCCCGGCCTGATCAACCTCGACTTCGCGGACGTCCGCACCGTGATGGCGGACGCCGGCTCCGCCCTGATGGGGATCGGTTACTCAGAGGCACAGGACGGACGCGCCCGCGAGGCGGCGGAGAGGGCGCTGCGCTCGCCGCTCATCGATACCGAGATCGTCGGCGCGCGCGGGATCCTCCTCTCCATCGCGGGCGGCGAGGATCTGACGCTGCTCGAGGTCAACGAGGCCGCGGAGGTCGTGCGCCAGGCGGCGACGGACGACACGAACATCATCTTCGGCGCGACCGTGGACGAGCGTCTCGCCGGGCAGGTCTGGGTCACGGTCGTCGCGACGGGCCTCGGCGGCCCGAGACGGACGTCCTTCACCCCATCCTTCCCGAGCGCGCGGTCGGCGGCTGACAGCGGCTACCGGCCTGCCTCGTCGCAGCCGGAGAGCGAGCTGCCGAGTTTCCTGCGCTGAAGCCGGCCTCGGCCCTCCGCTCCTCCTTCTCGGCAGGCGAGGTGCCCTGCGACGTCCCACGTCCAGAGCTCGACGACGTTCCCGTCGGGGTCGTCGACGTATGCGGCCCGGCCCTGGTCGTCGAAGGCGTGCTCCTCGGGCTCGTAGCCGAAGCTGCGCAGCCGGGCGACTGCGTTGTCGTACGCACCGTCGTCGAGGTGGAAGGCGTAGTGGACATGAACCCCGCCGCGTCCGCCGGCGATTCCGACCTGCGGACGCCACAGCCCGATGCGTGTCCCGATGCCGGCCATCAGCCATGCACGCTCCCCGTCCTCACGGCGGGAGATCACCGGCAAGCCGAGCACTTCGGAGTAGAAGCGGAGCGCGCGGTCGAGGTCGACCACTTCGAGCACCACCTCGCTCACCCCGGTGACGGGGATCGGACTGTTGCTCGAGGGTGCGCGAGCCACGCCGCTAGCGTGGCACACCGGGGGTCGTGCACGTCCTCCTCCCCCCGTCCGGGACGGTCGTTCTACGCTCTCCGTCATGCGCGGAGCTGTTGCGGCGGGAAACCGGCACTCGGCCGACGCCGGGGCCTGGGCGCTGCGCGAAGGCGGGACGGCCGTCGACGCAGCGGTCGCAGCGACCCTGGCGGCCTTCGTGACCGAAGGGCCGCTGACCGGCCCGGCCGGCGGCGGCTTTGCGTTGCTGCACGAGCCGGGTTCGGGCGCCGTCCTGCTCGACTGCTTCTTCGCGGTGCCCTCCCGGGCCGCGGCCGAGATGGATCAGGTCGAGATCGACTTCGTCGGCTCCTCGACCCAGCTCTTCCACGTCGGCGAGGCGTCGGTCGCGGTGCCGGGCGTCGTCGCAGGCCTCCTGGAGGTCCATCTCCGCCGCGGGCGGCTCCCGTGGGAGCGGCTCTTCGTGCCGGCGCTCGAGCTCGCCGGGCGGACACTCGCCGCAAGCCCCGCACAGGTCTACCTGCACGAGATTCTCGTCGCGATCCTCCAGCGGGAGCCCGGAGGCCGGCGGATCTACGGGGTGCCAGGGTCCGTCGATTCGAGCGATATCGTCCCGGCGCTTCGCCTCCTTCAGCAGGCGCGCAGTGAGGCGATCGCGTTGCTGCTGCCCGACCTCGCCGAGGATCTCGCTGCCTATGAGGTGGAGGTGCGCGAGCCGCTCGAATGCGGCTTCGCTGGGGCGACCGTGCGGACGACGCCGGCGCCCTCGCTGGGAGGCGCGATTGTCCAGGCGGGGCTCGAGGCGCTGGAGGACCGCTCCGACGACCCCTCGGGCTCGGCCGAGGAAGCGCGCTCGCTGGCAGCCGCGCTCGCGGCCGGATACGGCATCGCGGGGCCCGGCGCTGCGGCCGGCCTCAAGCCGACCGGCACGACACACGTCTCGGTGGTCGACGCCGATGGCGCGGCCGTCGGCATCTCCTCGACGCTTGGCTCCGGCTCGGGCGTGTTCCGCCACGGCTTCCAGCTCAACAACATGCTCGGCGAGCTGGACGTGATCGGCACCGGCCCGCGTGAGCCGGGCACGCGGCTGCCGAGCATGATGGCCCCGACCCTCGTTCTCGAGGACGACGCGCCTCGTCTCGTCGTCGGCAGCGCGGGGTCGGTCCGCCTGTCGGGAGCGATCCTCCAGGTCGTCGCTGCGGTCGCGAGACAGGGCATTGCCGTGGCGGAGGCGATTGCCCGCCCGAGGCTCCACGTCGACGGCAGCACGGTGCACCTCGAGGGCGGCTGGACTGACGGCGTGGCCGAGGCGCTGCAGGACGACGGCTTCGACGTCATCCGCTGGGACGATCGCAACCTCTTCTTCGGTGGGGCGTCCGCGGTCGAGCGACGCTCGGCCGTGACCCTGGGCGCCGCCGGCGACCCCCGGCGCGGCGGGCATGGGATCGTCGTCCCATGATCACGGTCAGACGCGCGGAGCCGCCCGATGCGGACCAGCTCGTGCGCCTCGCGGCTGCCATCGGTCGCGAGCCCGGCGAGTGGCTCCTGACGACCGAGACGTGGCGGACCGCGTCCGACGAGCGCCGGTACCTGAAGGCGGTGCGGCGACACACCGACGCGGCCGTCTTCGTCGCCGTCGACGACGAAGAAGACACCGTTGTCGGACGCCTCTCCATCTCACGCGACCCGCACCCTGCGAGCACGCACGTCGCCGATCTCGGGCTGATGGTCTCGGCGGAGTACCGCCGGCAGGGAATCGGGCGCGCCCTGCTCACGACCGCCGTCGAGTGGGCGGACGACGCCGGGATCCGCAAGCTCGAGCTGCACGTCTTCCCATGGAACGAGCCCGCGATTCGTCTCTATGTGAGCTTCGGCTTCGAGCGCGAGGGCCTACGGCGAGCGCACTACAGCCGCGACGGTGCCGACGTCGACGCGCTCCTCATGGCCTACCACCTCCCTTCGGAACGGGAATCCCCTCCATCTCCAGCGCCCTGATCAGGAACCTCCGCATCTCCGCCTCGTAGCGCGGGTCGTAGAGCGCCTCGCCGCCGACCATTCCTCCCGCCGCCCTCACGGCGTCGACGAGCTCGGCGATCGTGGGTCCTGCGTCCGCCCGTCCGACCGGGAGCGCCACCCAGCCGTGCGCGGATCCCCCGGGCCGATCGGCCGGGCCGTCGCATGGCTCCGGTTGGGCGGCGGAAGGCGACTGCGCCTCGTCGTGGCTCGCTGCGTGGTCGGGCATGAGGAGAGCGTGCCCGCGGGCTCGTCACGTGTCCGTGCCGACTTCGTGCCAGATGTGTTTCCTCGCGTCCGCTCGCGTGCCGCGCGGCCGCCGTCAAGGACGCGGCGTCACGGACACGACCAGCGTCACCCAGGACGGCGCCCCGGCGGTGCGCAGCAGCTCGGCCGCCGCCGCCGGCGCCTCACCCCACGCGGCCTCGGTCGAGACCAGCTCGCGTCGCGGACGGATCCCGACGCGGGGGAGATGGAGCCGATCCGCGTCCCAGCAGGTGCCGATCGTGGGGTCGGCCGAGACGAGGCCGTTCGCGTGGTCGACGAGCGCCGCCGCAAGGCGCTCGAACCGTCCGTCGTCGAGGACGAGCACGCCCTCTTCGCGCAACTCCTCCGCGAACGACGCCGCGCGAGCGCCGTGCTCGGGATCGAACGAATCGGTGCGGCGTCGCGTGTCGTGGAGCAGCCCGAAGCAGAAGACGATCGTCCGATCGACGTCGCCGAGCCTGGGTGCGAGCGCGAGGCCGGTCGCGGCGACGCAGCGCCAGTGGTCGTCGCCGTGCAGGGTCGAGTCGTGACGCCACGAGCGCGAGAGCACGGCATCGACGAGGTCGGTCAGCGCCCGGGCTTCCACTCCGTCACCATCGCGCGCTGGGCTGCGGTCTGGGGCGATGCGGCCCACGCATCCGGTGTGCCGCGCCGCAGGCGGGCGATCGTCCGCACCGCATCGCCGTCGTCCAGGCCGTGCCGGACGAGCCAGCACCCGACGACCGTCCCGGTGCGACCGATTCCGCCCCAGCAGTGGACGTAGACCGCGCAACCGTCCCCGACGGCGGCGTCGACGTCGTCGAGGATCCGCGTCATGTGCGGGACGGTCGTCGTCCCGAGGTCGACGATCGGGTGTGGAATCCGATTCGCGTCCCTCCCGAGCAGGTGCTCGTACGGTGCGAGCACGTCCGCGGGGTGGGTGAGGTCGACGAATGTCGTGACGCCGCCCTCCGCGAAAGCACGGAGCCGGCGCTCGGCAGCGTTCGGATCGGCTGCGCCCGGGTACTCGCCTGCGAGCAGGCGCTCCGCGACGACGTAGCTCTCCGGGATCGGCGGTTCCACCTGCTCACCCACGCTACCCCCGACTCCCGTCCGAGAAGCGGGCGTACCCTCTGCGTGCATGGACGCCGACGCGATCGAGCTGCGCGTGCTGGGGTGCCTGCTCGAGAAGCAGCGAACGACGCCCGACCAGTACCCGCTCTCGCTCAACGCTCTCCGGCTCGCGTGCAATCAGACGACGAACCGCGATCCGGTGGTCTTCTACGACGAGGGCGAGATCCACGACGCGCTTCAGCGCCTTGCGCGCAGGGGGTGGACCCGGCTGGCGAGCGGCGCCGGGAGCCGCGCCGCGAAGTACCGCCAGCTGTTCGACACGGAGGTCGGCCTCGCGGCCGACGAGGTCGCGGTGCTCTGTGTCCTGATGCTCCGCGGCCCCCAGACGCCAGGCGAGCTCAAGCAGCGGACGGAGCGGCTGCATCGCTTTGGCAGCCTCGACGATGTTCATCAGACACTCGACACGCTTGCCGGACGCGAGCTCGTCGAGCGGCTGGAACGCCGGCCGGGTCAGAAAGAGGAGCGCTACCGCCAGCTCCTCGGTGGGGACACCTCCGAGGAGCACGCGGATGATGCAACGCCCGTCCGGACGGCCGAGCCCGGTCTCGAGGCCCGCGTGGCAGCCCTCGAGACCGAGCTCCGTCACGTTCGCGAAACGCTCGACTCTCTCAAGCCTCTAGGCGACTGAACTGCCTCCGTCCGTCGTCGGCGGGACCTGCTCGAGCGCGGTGTACGCGGAGAGCTGGATCGTCTCCCCGTCGAGCTCCAGCCCTGAGCCGAGGACCCCGGGGCCCTTCAGCCGGAGGTCCGAGCCCAGCCCGGCCGACGCCCCGCGCGTGACGAGGGAGTCCGCGATCTCGTCGACGAACCCGAGCAGCCGTTTCGGCTGCGTCGCCGGCCGGTCCAGATGCTCGAGCGCGTCGAGGAGGTAGCCGCGGCGGAGCTTCGGCCAGATCTCACCGAATGCGTCGGGCCGGGAGACCGCGTCGAGGCACAGGGCGTCACCCAGCCCGAGAACCGCGCCGCACTGGCCGGGCTCTGCGCGAAACGCCGGCTCGAGCGCCTCGAGCTCGCGCTCGCGCGCGAGGAACAGATCACGATGCGCGCCCGTCGGCGAGCGCGATCCCATGCGTTCCCCCTGCGCCCGCACCGATTCCCAGACGTCGCGCTGCGCGACTCCACGGGCGAGTGGCGTCGCGGCGAGAGCCGCCGCCTTGCGTCGGCGAAGCTCCGTGTTCGCGATGTGCGGAGCGGGCGAGAACATCGTCGAGATCGACCGCCAGCGTCCCTGCTCGGTACACGAGACGGGGATGCGGATCGTCGAGCCCGCCGCGACGAGAACGCTCACGTTGAGGATCCGGTTCTGCATGGCGCCGACGATCTCGGCGCCGTCGTAGATGAGGATGTCGTCCGGCAACGGATTGGTCACGACGAGCTCCGGCACGTCGCCCGCCTCGCTCGTCTCCGTGATCGAGAGGCCGCGTGCGAGCGCGGTCTCGAGCGTGACATACCGCGCGAGCGGGTCTCGCAGCGGAAACAGTGGGGCAACGACGATCCCGCGGTGCTCCACGGGGTCGCCGACCTGGAACGGCAGCGTGGTGGTGTGCAAGGGCATGCTCCTTTCGTCTGAAGGGAGTCACCCGGTGCGCCGCGCCGCCTTACGGCGACCGTGCGTGCCGCACGACTCGCCACGCCGCCGCGGACGAGAACCCACGCCGCACGAGGAAGGAGACCGCCCGCCGGCGCGCACTGTCGTCGTCGACCGCGCGCCGCCCGAGGGCACGAGCGGCAAGCGCGTCCTCCTCCACGTCGTCGAACGCCTCCTCGACCGCCGCACGCGCCGTCGCCTCCGGCAGCCCGCGCCGCCGGAGCGTCTGCGCCGCCCGCCGCCGGCCGTAGCCGCGCGCCCGGAACCCCCGTGCGAGCTGCCCGGCGAGCTCGCCGTCGTCGAGGTACCCGAGGCGTCTTGCCTCCTCGATCGCACCCGCCGCCGCGTCCGCCGCGACTCCGCGCGCCGCCAGCTTTGCCTCGATCTCCGCGACAGACTGGGCCTTCGCGGCGAGGGAGTTGCACACGAACGTCCGCGCATCGCCGGCCCCCCGAGCGCGGCGACGATCCGTTGCCTTACCAGGCGACGACATGCAGCCATCATGCCGAAGCCGTCGGACGGCCCGTGTCTCCGCGCTACGTCCCCTCGCGGATCCCGCGACCCTCGCCGAGGGCAATCGCCGCCTCGACGAGCGCGAGGTGCGTGAACGCCTGGGGGAAGTTCCCGAGCTGGCGTCCCGAACGCGGGTCGTACTCCTCGGCGAGCAAGCCGACATCGTTTCGCAGCGCGAGCAGGCGCTCGAACAGCGCGGTCGCCTCGTCCTCCCGGTCCTGGAGCGCAAGCACCTCGACGAGCCAGAACGAGCACGCGAGGAAGACGCCCTCGCCGCCCGGAAGCCCGTCGATACCCTCGTCCTCCGGGCGATACCGCAAGACGAGGCCGTCCACGAGGAGCTCGCGTTCGAGCGCAGCGACCGTGGAGACGATCCGCGGATCCGTCGCCGGGAGGAACCCGACGATCGGAATCACGAGGGCGCTCGCGTCGAGCGCCTCGGACTCGTACGACTGCGTGAACGACTGCTTCGCGTCGCTCCAGCCGCGTTCGAGCACCTCGTCCTTGATCTCGTCGCGGATCGTCCGCCAGCGGTCGACCGGCCCCTCGCGACCGAAGTCCTCGCAGGCCCGCACGCCGCGGTCGAACGCGACCCAGGCCATGACCTTCGAGTGCGTGAAATGGCGGGCGGGGCCGCGCACCTCCCAGAGTCCCGAGTCCTCCCGCCGCCAGTTCTCCTCGAGCCAGGCGAGCAGATTTCGCGAAAGCGACCAGATGTTGTCGTCCGCCGGCGCGCCGTGGGCGCGCGACTGGTAGAGCGCGTCGAGCACCTCGCCATAGACGTCGAGCTGGAGCTGCGTCGAGGCTGCGTTCCCGACCCGCACGGGCGCCGAGCCCTCGTACCCCGGAAGCCACTCGATCGTGCGCTCCTCGAGGCGCCGCTCACCGGCGAGCCCGTACATGATCTGCACGTCGGCGGGATCCCCCGCGATCGCGCGCAGCAGCCAGGCCCGCCACGCGACGGCCTCGTCCATGTACCCGGCCTGGAGCATCGCGAGCAGCGTCAGCGTCGCGTCGCGGAGCCAGCAGAAGCGGTAGTCCCAGTTGCGCACCCCGCCGATCCACTCCGGCAGGGACGTCGTCGGCGCGGCGACGATCCCGCCCGTCGGCTCGTACGTCAGCGCCTTGAGGAAGAGGAGCGACTCGTGGATCTCGTCGTGATACGGGCCGTAGTGGACGCACGTGTTCGCCCAGTCGTGCCAGTAGCGGATCGCGTCCTCGAGCGCCTGCTCCGGGTCGATCTCCTCGGGCAGCGGCTCGTGCGACGGGTACCACGTGAGGACGAACGGCACGCGGTCGCCCGGCGCGAGCGAGAACTCCGAGACGGTCGTCAGGTTCTCGCCGTGCAACTCGACGGGCGTGCGGACGCAGAGCGCGTCCGGGCCGGCGATCGCGACCCGCGCGTGGTCGACGCGGCGCACCCACGGCACGATCTGGCCGAAGTCGAAGCGAATCACGAGCTCCGAGCGCATCGGCACGAACCCCTCGACGCCCTCGACGATCCGGACGATGTCCGGGGCCTTGCCGCGCGGCGGCATGAAGTCGATCGCGCGGACGACGCCCTCGGCCGTCTCGTAGGTCGATTCGAGCACGAGCGTGTCGCGCCGGTAGGCCCGCGAGCTGGAGGTCAGCTCGGACGTGGGGGCGAGCACCCAGCGGCCGTGGTCGGGCGTGCCGAGGAGCGACGCGAAGCACGCGCCCGAGTCGAAGCGCGGGAAGCAGCACCAGTCGATCGACCCCTCGCGGTCGATCAGGGCGGCGGTCTGCAGGTCGCTGATCAGGGCGTAGTCCTCGATCCGCGCCACGAACGGAATCCTACGGAGCGGTCGGGCGGGCACGGCCCGCACGCACCGGGTGTCGTCAGGCCGCAGCCACGGCGCTCGCGTCCCCGTAGGGCGCGAACATCGCTGCGAGGTGGCCGAGCTCGGTCGCCGACCCGGCGAGCAGCTTCACGCGCCCCTCGGAGACGGCCGTGCGCGCCCCGACGTCGCCGCTGATCACCTTGTGCAGCTCCTCGGGCGCCGCCTCGACGACGAGGTCGGGCTCCTCGGCCGGCAGCTTCATCGCGACGAGCTCACCGTTCGTCACCTGCAGCGAGATCGTCTCGCCGTCGACGAAGCGGATCTCGTACGTGCCGTCGACTGCCTGCGCGGGGCGGAAGCGCGCGTGGACGGCGTACATGCTCCAGCAATCGCCGGCCTCCGGGGGGCCGAGCGTGCGGGCGCCCCACGAGGCGAGCGCCCGCAGGACGCCGTCGAGCTCGCGCCCACGGTCGGTCAGCTCGTAGACCGTCACGGCCCAGGGCGGCGGGAGCTTGGTCTTGCGGACGATTCCGGCCTCCTCGAGGTCGCGGAGGCGGGTCGCGAGGATGTTCGAGCCGATCCCCGGAAGCGCCTCGGCGAGATCGGTGTAGCGGCGCTGTCCCAGCATCAGCTCTCGCACGATCAGGAGCTCCCAGCGGTCTCCGACCTGGTCGAGCGCGTGCGCGACGGGGCAGTACTGGTGGTAGGCCTTCATGCCCGCATTGTATGCCAACGCTATGGGTTCGGTTCTCCGCACTCTTAGTACGGAAGACCGTACTTCTTAATCGAAAGCAGAACCGCTAGCGTGCCGAGCGTAAGCCAATCGAAAGGTGACGACCCATGGTTGCTTCCGCAAGGCATAGGTGGTTCGCGCTGGCGCTCCTGAGCGTCGTCCAGTTCATGTTGGTTCTGGACATCGCGATCGTGAACGTCGCGCTTCCCTCGATCCAGGTGGATCTCGGGTTCTCGCAGGAGAACCTCCAGTGGGTGATCAGCGCGTACGCGCTCGTGTTCGGTGGCTTCCTGCTCCTCGGCGGGCGGGCGGCCGACCTTCTCGGGCGTCGGCGCATGTTCATCTCCGGTCTCGTCGTCTTCACGTCCGCGTCGCTCCTGGCGGCGCTCGCGTGGAGCGAGACGTCGCTCATCGGCGCACGGGCCGTGCAGGGTCTCGGCGCGGCGATCATCGCCCCGGCCGCGCTCTCGATCCTGATGACGACCTTCTCCGAGGGCAAGGAGCGCAACATCGCGCTCGGCGTCTGGGGAGCGGTCGGCGGCTTCGGTGCCGCGGCAGGCGTCCTGCTGGGCGGCATCTTCACCGACCTCCTGAGCTGGGAGTGGATCTTCTTCCTGAACATCCCGGTCGGGATCGCGGCGCTCGCGCTCGCGCCCGTCCTGCTCGCCGAGAGCCGTGATGCCACCGCCAAGAGCTTCGACGCCCTCGGCGCGGTGCTCGTCACCGGCGGCCTCTCGACGGCGGTCTACGGGATCACCCAGGCGAACGACTGGGGCTGGAGCTCCGCGAAGACGATCGGCGTCTTCGCGGCCGCCGTCGCCCTGCTCGCCGGCTTCGTCGTCCGCGAGCTCCGCACGGCCGATCCGCTGATGTCGTTCTCGATCTTCAAGATCAAGACCGTCAGCGGCGCGAACATCGCGGGCTTCATCCTGGGCACGGCGCTGTTCTCGATGTTCCTGATGCTGACGCTCTACATGCAGCAGGTGCTCGGCTACTCGCCGCTCAAGACGGGAGTGGCGTACATCGCAGTCGCGGGCGGCGTGATCGTCTGGTCGATGGTCGCCCAGACGCTCGTCACGCGGGTCGGCGTCAAGCCGGTGCTCGTCACCGGGATGAGCCTCCTCACGGTCGGGCTCCTGTACTTCACGCAGGTCTCCGCCGACGGCTCGTACCTCGGTGACCTCCTGCCGGGCTTCTTGATCATCGCGCTGGGCATGGGGTTCTCGTTCGTCCCGATCTCGATCGCGGCGCTTGCAGGCGTGCCTGCGAAGGAGGCCGGGATCGCCTCCGGGCTGATCAACACCTCGCAGCAGATCGGCGGTGCACTGGGTATCGCGGTGCTCTCTTCGGTGGCGGTCGCGCACACGACCAGCGCAACGAAGGCGGGCGACGCGGTGCCGCAGGCGTTGACCTCGGGCTTCCAGGCGGCGTTCTGGGTCGGTGCGGGGATCGCTCTGGCCGGTGTCGTCGTGTCCCTCGCGCTCATCCGCAAGGACGAGCTCGCAGTGGCTCCGACGTACGAGGCAGAGCAGGAGCTGGCCCTCGAGGCGGCGGCGTAGACCGGACGTCTCGGGTCGTCACCCCGACGCGAGGGGCGTGGCTCAGGCCGCGCCCCTCGCCGTTCTCTCGCGCAGGATCACCGTCGTGATCGACCCCGCGCTCGACGACCGGCTCGAGAGCGGCCGTGGCGCCCGCGCCGCCGCCGCGTAAGATCGCGCGGATCCCGGTGCTGAGTCCCTCCCGGAGCGACCATGACGATGCCGACCTCCTCGCCGACGGCCGGATCGAGCGCCTGCTCGCGAAGTACGAGCTCGCGATCATCGCGCGCTGCATCAAGGACACGAAGAACGTCCACGACGGGCACGACGTCGCGCAGGACGTGATGTTCCGGCTCTTCCGGGAGTTCCAGGCCGGGAAGCGCTACGAGGGGATCCCGTACCGCGTGGTCGTGTACCAGGTGACGAAGTGGACGCTCGCGGACTTCTTCGCCGGGCGTCGAACGGACTCGCCGCTCCCCGAGAACCTGGAGCTCGCCGGGGACGACACCGGCGACCTCGTGGTCTCCGAGCTGTGGCTCCGTGAGGTCGTCGCGCAGCTGCCCGAGATCGAGCGCGCTGCGTGCACCCTCGTCTACCTCGAAGGACTCGGCCCCCAACAGGCGGCCGAGCGCCTCGGCACCACCCGGAACAACGTCGATCAGCGTCTCTTCCACGCACGGAAGCGCCTGCGCGAGCTGATGGGCGACGATGCCTGACGTCGATCGCCTCTTCGACGAGCTCGCCGCCGCGTACGTCCGCGGCGAGCGGCCCGACCTCCCCGCCTACCTGGCGCGTGCAGGCGACGACGCGGACGAGCTCGCACGCCTGGTCGACGCCTTCCTCCGCACGATCCCCCCGCCCGAGCCGTCCGAGGACGACGTGGCCGTGATGCGCGCCCGCCTCGAGGGCGAGCCCGGGCTCCTCGCCCTGCGCAAGCGCCGCGGGCGCAAGGTCGACGACGTGGTCGACGACCTCGCTGTGCGGCTCGAAGTGGACGATCTACCTCGCCTCAAGCGCTACTACCAGCAGCTCGAAGGCGGCGTGCTCGATCCTCACCCGATCGACGAGCGCGTCTGGGATGCGTTGCGGGGCGTCTTCTCGACCAGCGTCCGCAACCTCATCCGCCCGCTCGTCACGCGCCGGGGCGGGAGCGCGATGGCGTACTACCGGACGACTTCGGCCGAGACCTTCGGGTCGCTTCGGGTTCAGGAGCCTCCCGAGGCGGCGCTCGTCGCCGGCGCCGATCCCGCACCGGCCGCGCGCGACGCGCTCGACCGCCTCTTTCTCGGCGACGCCTGAGCCCGACGCACGAGCACGTCCGGGAGGGCCGCAGCCGCAGAGCGGCCCTCCCGAATCGATGCGTTACAGCGGGTGAACCCGTCGCCGGGCGGCGAACGTGCCGCCGACGAGCAGCAGGCCTGCGCCTGCGAGCCCTCCCACCAGTGCCGCGGTCCCCGCGTCGACCGAGGGCAGCTCGAGCCCGGTGCCCGAGTCGACCGCCACCGGCGCGCTCTCGACGCCACGGTCGACGAGCGTCGCCTCGTCGTGGCCGACCGGGGTCGGCTGCTGCTCGATCCCGCGTGCAGCGAGGGTCGTCTCGTCCGCGCCGGGGATCGTCCCTCCGATCCCGCGGGCGGCGAGCCCTACCTCGTCGTTCGCGGCCGCGGGGTTCGCCAGGGTCGCTGCCGTCAGCGCCTCGTCGTGACCGACGGAGACGGCCGGTGCCTGGATCCCGCGTGCGGCGAGGGTCGTCTCGTCCGCGCCGGGGATCGTCCCTCCGATCCCGCGGGCGGCGAGCCCTACCTCGTCGTTCGCGGCCGCGGGGTTCGCCAGGGTCGCTGCCGTCAGCGCCTCGTCGTGACCGACGGAGACGGCCGGTGCCTGGATCCCGCGTGCGGCGAGGGTCGTCTCGTCCGCACCGGGGATGGTGACGCCGACCCCACGAGCCGTGAGACCCGCTTCGTCGTTGATCGTGGCCGCGGTCGCGAGCGTCGCCGCGGTTCCGGCCTCTGCGTGACCGGGTGCCACCATCGCCGTGGTCGCCGCGCCGCCTGCACCGGTTCCCTCGACGATCCCGCCCTGGGCGGTCGTCACGGCAACGGCGGCCGACGCGGAGGCGGCCGCGACGGTCAGCAGGATTGCCTCACGGAAGCCATGGCCTTCGAAGTCCGGGTGCTCGAGCGCCCGATAGAGCTCTGACGGATCGAACGAGAACGTGACCCTGCCGGGACCTGCGCCGGCGAGAATCGTCTGGAGGTCGCTCCGCTCCCACGCGACGTGCAGCTCACGCCGCTCGGTCTCGCGCAGCTGGACCTCGAGGATCAGCTCGGGAGACTCGTCGGAGGCGAGTGCCTCCTCGATCTCCTCGCGTGCCACCGAGACGGTGGCCGCCTGAGAACGTCCCTCAACGTCCTCCGGGGCGACGAGCACCGCTGTGCTGCTCGTCTGCGTGCCTTCCATTAAGGCCTCCTTCGTCAGCGCCGCACGGGAGAGCGGCACGTCCAACCAGACGGTCGGCCGGGCCGTGATCTTCCCGCCTTCGTCACGATTGTCTCATGCCTGTCCAGCGGAACCGGTGCGGGCGGAGGGGTGCCGCCTGCCCCCCGATCCTCCACCCGCACCGGGTGCCGCGCCACGCCGCACGAGGCGACGGCACGCCCTCAAGACGCGCGCCGGGCGCGGCATCTTCCCGGGTGGGCGAGCGTCTAGTCCTCGGCGGCCTGGTGCTCGGCGAGCCACGCGCTCGCCACGCGCTTCTTCGCCCGCGTCAGCCACGCCTCGACGAGACGCTCCTCGAGCTCGTCGCGGTCGATCTGCTTCAGCGACGCGATCCGCGTGAGCACCGCCGGGTAGCCGTTCCAGTGGGGCGTCGTGAACCAGACCCCGCGGTCGTCGGCGAGCACGAAGTCCTTCATGTCCTGGTCGGCGACACGGAAGACGAGCACGTCGGTCAGTCGCTCGCCGCTGTCGGCGTCGACGGCGTCCCGCCGCGCTCGCCGGTGGAAGCAGAAGTACTTGCCGCCGACGTGGTACGACGGCCGCCCCTCTTCGATCCCCTTCTCGGCCTCGGGGAGCGCGAGGGCGAGCTTGTCGAGGTCCTTCATCGTCGCCACGCGGCCAGTGTGCACGACGCGAGCCGGAGCGCGGCGAACCTGCGCCCGCGTACAACGCACGCCGATATGGTTTCCCATTCGCCCATTTGCCGTCGACCGGCGGCACGGCACGGACACGGAAGGGGGAGCAATGCGTAGGACCTTTCTAGGAGTGACAACGGCGCTCGCGACCGCGCTCGCGATCGTCGCGGCGACTGCCGCGCCCGCGGGCGCGGCGACCGCGACTCGCCTCAGCCCGACGGCCTTCCAGGCGCCGGGCGGGCCTGTGCAGGTCCAGTCGAGCTGGGTCGCGGACAACCCGGGCTGGTCGGGCTGCACGGCGGCCGGCGGCAACCTCCACTGCTACCTGCCGAGCGACATCCGCGAGGCGTACGGCGTCGACCAGCTTCCGGAGCAGGGCGCGGGCCAGACGATCGTCCTCGTCGATTCGTACGGCAGCCCGCGCGCCGCCGAGGAGCTGCAGGCATTTCACGACACGTTCATGGCGGGCTTCCCGCAGCCCGACTTCGAGCAGGTCTTCCCGATCGGGAACCCGCAGGAGAAGGGCAATCCGAACGCCAACGGCCAGTCCGGGCCCGGCTCGGCGGCCGGCTGGGCCGGCGAGGCCGCGCTCGACGTCCAGTGGGCATATGCGATCGCGCCGAAGGCGCACATCGTGCTGCTGGCCGTCCCACCCGCCGAGACGCTCGGCGTGCAGGGCTTCCCGAACATCTTCAAGGCGATCGACCAGGCGATCGACACGTACCCGTCGGGCACGGTCTTCTCGATGAGCCTCGGGGTCGCCGAGCAGACGTTCGGCGGCGCCGCTGGGGTGCAGACGATCGGTTCGATCAGGTCTTCCAGCGCGGGATCGCGAAGGGCGACTCGTTCTTCGCCGCCTCGGGCGACGACGGCACGACCGGAGCGTCGAAGCAGCAGAAGGACAGCCGCTCGTTCTCGTTCCCGACGGCGGGCTGGCCCGCGTCGAGCCCGTACGTGACCTCGGTCGGCGGCACCCAGCTCCAGTTCGGCTGGCGCTGGAATCCGCAGAGCGACGTCCCGTTCAATGCCGATGGCAGCTTCAACTCGGCCTACTTCCAGTCGACTGCGAACGCAAGCGCGACGAACGTCGTCTGGAACGAGTCGTGGCTCCCCGCCGCGACCGGCGGCGGCCCGAGCGCCCTCTACCCGCTGCCGAGCTGGCAGAGCGGAGTTGCGTCGGTCGTCGGCGGTGACCATCGCGGCACACCCGACGTGAGCTGGAATGCCGCAGTCAACGGCGCAGTGCTGGTCGACCTGCAGTCGTTCCTCGCCCCGGCCGACCAGGGCTTCTACCTGATCGGCGGCACGAGCGCCGCAAGCCCGCAGGTCGCGGCGCTGACCGCACTCGCGAACGAGCGGCGCAAGGCGATGGTGAAGGCCCCGCTGGGCAACGTCGGCGAGAGGCTCTACTCGATCGGCAGCGGCGCCTTCGTCGACGTCACCCCGGTGCATCAGGGCGCCGCGGGAGTGATCAGCGGCAACCTCGACTCGAACCGGCTGTTCGACTACAACGGCGACGGCAACGCCGTGACGGTCGGCCCCGTCCCCGGCTGGCCGACGCTGGCGGGCTGGGACATGACGACGGGCTTCGGCACCCCCTCGGCGCCGACGTACGTCGGCGAGCTCGCAGCCTCGTAACAACGTGCAGAGGCAGGTGTCCGGCAAACGCGCCGGGCACCTGCCTCACGCTCGAGCGGCGTGGACGACACTGACGGCTCCGAAACGGCGAGCGATCGAAGGAGCGTCAGATGCCCGACATCACCGTGACCACGATGAACGACCTGCCCGGCTACCGGGTGGACGAGGTGTTCGGCGAGGTCTTCGGCCTCACCGTGCGAAGCCGCAACATCGGTTCCGACATCGGCGCCCAGCTCAAGGGGCTCGTCGGGGGCGAGGTCAAGGGCTACACGAAGATGCTCGCGGACAGCCGCTTGCAGGCCGTCGAGCGCTTGCGCGACGCAGCCCGCGAGGCGGGCGGGAACGCCGTGATCGCGATGCGCTTCGACTGCAACGAGCTCGGCGGCAACATGACCGAGGTCGCCGCCTACGGCACCGCGGTCACCGTCCGCCGGGCGTAACTACGCGCCCAGGACGGCGTGGCCTGGGAGCTCGGCACGGGCTCGATCTCCGAGCGCTCGACGCCGAGCGCGGGGAACGCCTGCCCGACACGGCCTGCCGGTCGCGGCGCCCGCCTGAGCTCGGCGGGCGCCGCGTGTCGTCTTAGGCCGCCTCCTGGAGCGCCGGCTCCTCGAGCGGAACGTCGGGCCGGCGCTGGCTGTGAGAGCGCATGGTCGCGACGGCGATGACCGCCCCGGCAACGGCAATCGCCGCCGCGACCTCGAGACCCACCTGGAATCCGTCGACGAACGCGACCGGCCGCGTGTTGCCGTCCGCGAGCGAGCTCGCGCTGACGTGCGCGACGATCGCGCCCGTGATCGCGATCCCGAGCGAGCCGCCCACCTGACGCATGCTGTTCAGCACGGCCGAGCCGACACCCGCCTGGTCGCGCGGCACGGAGCTCATCGCCGCCGCCGTGGTGGGCGTCATCGTCATCGCCATGCCGACGCCCATCACCACGAGGCCGGGGAGGATCGCCCAGTAGGTCGAGCCGGTGTCGAGCCGCGAGAAGATGAAGAGCGACACGGCGAGCAGGAGCATCCCGGCGCCGGTCAGCCAGCGGGAGCCGATGCGGTCGCTCTGGCGCCCGACGAACGGCGCGAGGAACGCGATCAGCAGCGTCGCGGGGAGGAAGCTCGCTCCCGCCTGCACCGGCGAGTAGCCGAGGATCTGCTGGACGTAGAGCGACACGTAGAAGAACACGCCGAACATCGCGAGCGCGACAAGCAGCATCGCGACGTTCGCCCCCGAAAACGTCGGGTTGCGGAAGAGCCTCAGGTCGAGCATCGGCCGCCGCTGTGTGAGTTCGAGCACGACGAACAGGACGAGCGACACGGCGGCGATCGCAAACGCGCCGACGATGCGCGTCGACCCCCAGCCGTGCGAGTTCGCCTCGATCAGCGCGTACGTGAGCGCGAACAGCCCGATCGCGGACGTGGCAAGCCCGGGCACGTCCGGCCGCTGCCCGTGCGAGGTGTCCTTCGACTCGTCGATGAACAGATACGCCGCCACGATCGCCAGCACGCCGACGGGGACGTTGACGAAGAAGATCCAGCTCCAGTCGACGTGCTCGGAGAGGAGGCCGCCGACGAGCGGGCCGATCGCGAGCGCCAGCGCGGAGACGCCGGCCCAGATGCCGATCGCGGTGCCGCGCTGCCGCGGCGGGAACGTCGCGGTGATGATCGAGAGCGTCGCGGGGTTCATCAGCGCGGCGCCGATGCCCTGCACGACACGCGCGCCGATCAGCATCTCTGGCCCGGAGGCGAACCCGCAGGCAAGCGAAGCGGCGGTGAACACCGCGAGGCCGACGACGAACATCAGCCGCCGCCCGAGCAGGTCGGCGAGCTTGCCGCCGGTCAGCATGAACGCGGCGAACGTCAGAGCGTAGCCCGCCACGACCCATTCGAGCTCGGACAGCGAGAGACCGAGGTCGTGCTGGATCGACGGCAGCGCGACGTTCACCACCGTGTTGTCGAGCATGATCATGAAGAGCCCGAGCGACACCGCCGCGAGCGTCCACCACTTGCGGTTCTCCCCGCCGAACCGTCCAACTTCGCCGACTGCGCTTGCTGCGTCCATCCCGCGTGCCTCCTTCGCTCGTTCGGTCGTACTCCGACACGGTGGCTGCGGCGGGGAAGGCTGGGCCGGGCGCCAACCGCTCTTTCGGGGTGCGGTGAACCGAAGCTCGCGCGGCGCCGCCGAGCAAGTCCTTCGCAGGCTCGTGCTATGCAGGACCCTGTGACGCTCGAGCCGGTCAGACGCAGACGCCGCCGCCGGAGCCGTGCCCGCGTGGCCCTCTGGGCCCTTGGAGCGGTCGTCGCGGCGGGCGCGCTCGCGGCCGGAGCCGCGTTGCTCTGGTGGCCCGACCCGCGCGTCGAGGCGGACGCCGAGGCGCTGGCCCGCGTCGTTGAGCCCGGCTACGCGGGACATGTCTCGAAGGTCGTCGTCCGCCGGCCCGACGGGAGCGTGATTCCCGTCGACGTCCGGCACGGGACGCTATGGCCGCGGAAGCCGCTTCGGGTCGGCGAGAAGCTCACCGTCGAGGTGACTGCTCGCCGCCCGGGCTGGGCGGGCTGGCTCGTCGGCCGCACCGCGTCGGTCACGCGCGTCCTTCGCACGCCGAGCGCACGCTTGCGAGGACGTTGGCTCGAGGTCGACCGGGGCGAGCCGATCGTCGCGCAGTTCGGCACGCCGGTGCGGAAGGCCGTGCTGCGCGTGCACGGTCACGAGCGCACGCTGCGGTTCGCGCGTGCGCGGGAGGCGGTCGACGTCGGCGTCTCGGCAACGGCACAGGAACGGGCGGGAAGCGTCTCGGTCGCCGCTGCGCCGCGTGCCTGGGAGCGGATGCCCGCGCCCGCTCGGCTGAGCTGGTTCCCGGCGCGTCCGAGAGCGCAGGCGCTCGTCGAGCCCGCTGCCGGCGCCATGCTGGATCCCGGCCGCCCGATCACGCTCACGTTCTCGCGCCCGGTGCACGCGATCTTCGGCAACCGCCTGCCGGCGATCGCTCCGGCTGCGCCCGGTCGCTGGCGCCACCTCGACGCCCATACGCTGTCGTTCGAGCCCCGGGGGCTCGGGTATCCGCTGAGCAGTCACATCGCCGTCCGTCTCCCGGAGCCGGTCGAGCTGCCGCAGGCATCCGGCCGCCGCACTACCCGCACGCTCGAGTGGGACGTGCGTCACGGCACGATCCTGCGGCTCGAGCAGCTGCTCGCGCAGGCGGGCTATCTCCCGCTCACGTGGAACCCGGCCGCCGATCCGCCGAGATCGACCGCGCGGAGCGAGCTCGCCGCAACAGTCGACCCCCCGGCCGGGCGTTTCCGCTGGCGCTACGACAACACGCCGCACGAGCTCCACGCGCTCTGGAAGACCGGCGAGTGGAACGAGATCGTCCGTGGCGCGGTGATGATGTTCGAGGACACGCACCGCCTCGACGTCGACGGCTTCGTGGGGCCGAAGGTGTGGGGCGCGCTCCTCTCCGACACGCTCGCCGGGCGAAGGAAGACCGACGGCTACAGCTACGTCTACGTCCACCGCTCGGTCCCGCAGTCCCTGACCCTCTGGCACAACGGGCAAACGGTCCTCCGCTCGCCGGGCAACACGGGCGTGCCGGCCGCGCCGACCCAGCTCGGCTCCTTCCCGGTCTTCGAGCACATCCCGCTCGGGACGATGAGCGGCACGAACCCCGACGGCACCCACTACCACGATCCCGGCATCCGCTGGATCAGCTACTTCAACCGCGGCGACGCCATCCATGCCTTCCCCCGCGCGAGCTTCGGCACGCCGCAGAGCCTCGGCTGCGTCGAGCTCCCGCTCGACGCAGCGGCGAAGGTGTGGCCCTACACGCCGATCGGCACGCTCGTCACCGTCGAGAACTGAGGCCGCGCTCTGCGCGTCCCCGCGGTCGTAGGATCTGGGATATCGCCTGTTGCACAAGGAGGTCCGCCGTCATGCGAGCGAACGCCACGCTCCACCGCTCCTCTTCGACCGAAGGATCCCGGGGGAGGCGAGGCCGGCTCGTGCTCCTCGCCGCCGTCGTCGCCACGGCGCTCGGGCTGACAGCCGCAGCGTCCGCCGAGCCGTCCGCCGGTCCGGGCCGGCCGGACCTCGGGCCGAACGTCGTGATCTTCGACCCGAGCATGCCGACGAGCCAGATCCAGGCGCGCGTCGACGCGATCGCCGCGCAGCAGGTGCCCAACCAGTTCGGGACGCAGCGCTACGCGCTGCTGTTCGAGCCCGGCACCTACGGCACGGCGGGCAGTCCCCTGAACTTCCAGGTCGGCTACTACACGGCCGTCGCGGGCCTCGGCCGCTCCCCGGGCGACGTCGTCGTCAACGGATCCGTCTACGTCCGCAACCAGTGCGACAGCAACAACTCCTGTGTCGCGCTGAACAACTTCTGGCGCTCCCTGTCGAACCTGACCATCGACGTCAACACGCCCGGCTTCGGCTGCTACGACGGCGAGTTCTGGGCGGTCTCGCAGGCCTCCCCGATGCGCCGCGTCCACGTGAACGGCTTCGCCACCCTGATGGACTACTGCACGGGCCCGTCGTTCGCAAGCGGCGGCTTCATCGCCGACTCGCGGTTCGACGGAAGCACGATCGTGAACGGCTCGCAACAGCAATGGCTCGTTCGCAACAGCACGCTCGACGGCTGGTCGAACGGCGTCTGGAACCAGGTCTTCTCGGGCGTCGCCGGCGCACCGGCCCAGTGCTTTCCCGCACAGGCCTCGTGCGGCGGCCCCTACACGACGCTCCCGACCAGTCCCGTGACGCGGGATGCGCCGTATCTCTACGTCGACGCGAACGGCAGCTACGCGGTCTTCGTCCCCTCCGTCCAGCGCGACTCGGCTGGGGCGTCCTGGGAGGCCGGGCCGACCGCCGGCACCTCGATCCCGATCGACGACTTCTTCATCGCGAAGCCGACGGACGGCGCGAAGGCGATCAACAACGCGCTCGCGCGCGGCGACGACGTCATCTTCACGCCGGGCGTGTACCAGCTCGACAGAGCCATCGAGGTGAAGCGGCCGGACACAGTGGTGCTCGGCCTCGGCTTCCCGACGCTCGTGCCCTCCAACGGCAAGGCGGCTATGACGGTGGGCGACGTGAAGGGCGTCGAGCTCTCCGGGCTGGTCTTCGACGCAGGTCCGGTCAGCTCGCCCGTGCTACTGCAGGTGGGTACGCCGCACGCCCACAAGAGCGATCCCGCCGACCCGACCTCGCTGCACGACGTCTTCTTCCGCATCGGCGGCGCGACCCCGGGCAAGGCGGAGACCAGCCTGGTCGTGAACAGCGACCACGTCCTGCTCGACGACATCTGGGCGTGGCGCGCCGACCACGGGAACGGCGTCGGCTGGACCGCCAACACCGCCGACACGGGCGTGATCGTGAACGGCGACGACGGTCACCGCCTACGGCCTGTTCGTCGAGCACTACCAGAAGGACGAGGTGATCTGGAACGGAGAGAACGGCAAGGTCGTCTTCTTCCAGAACGAGATGCCCTACGACCCGCCGAGTCAGGCCGCATGGATGCAGGCGCCCGGTGTCCCCGGCTGGCCCGCGTTCAAGGTCGCGGACGGCGTGAAGACCTTCGGGGGCTGGGGCATGGGCAGCTACAGCTTCTTCAACCAGGGCGTGGACATCTTCGCCGCGCACGCCTTCGAGGTCCCGACGGGCCTGCCGCCCGGAAGCCTCCACGACCTGCTCACGATCTTCCTCGACCCGGCCAACGGCAAGGGCGGGATCCTGAACGTCGTCAACGACACGGGCGGCTCCTCGACGATCGCCAACCCTGACGTCCCGGTCACGGTCGTCGCGTATCCGTAGCCGCGGCGGCGCGATCTCCCGGAGGCCCGGCGGCAGGGCCTCCGTGTGGCGCCGGCGTCGGCTCGAGAACGGATGCTCACCGGCGGACGACGCGCAGCACTACGGTTGCGTCGTTGCGGATGCCGGTGGCGTCCGTGACCTCGACGTCGAGCGGATAGACGCCCTGCGCCTTCGGCTTGCCAAGGATCGTCCCGTCGCCGAGCACACGGAGGGGTGCCGGCAGCCCCTTGACCGACACACGGTAGGGCGGGGTGCCGCCGCCCATCCGGAGCCGGTCGACGTAGCGCACACCCGTCCGCGCGCGGCGGAGGGGCCCGCCGACGGTGAGCATCGAGCCGCCATCGGCGCACGCGGCCCGGCACGCGGTGACGACGAGGGGCCGCAGGAAGCTCGCGAACGCCGCTCCGCCGGTCCAGGTCATGTGGATCCCGTCAACGAACCAGTCGTCGTGAACGCGGCTCTCGAGCTCCCAGTCGCCGACCGTCAGCTGCGGCCAGCGCTTCGGCGCCTCGCGGATCTGGTCGTTGATCTCGGCCCAGCTCTGACGGCGCTCGCGGAGGGTGATCCAGACCACCTGGTCGGCACCGGCGTCGAGGAGCGCGCGCATGACGCGATCGATGCCCGCCGCGAACCCGCTCGGGGCGTCGTTGTAGCCGACGTCGATCACGGCGACCCGCCCGAGCCCCGACCCGAGGTCCCGGATCGCATCGAGTGCGCTCGGCGGGCGCTCGCCGTCGTAGGCGCATCCCTCGGTGACGAGCCGGCGGCACGTCCTCACGTCGATGCGGAGGTCGATGCCGCGGGCGAGGGCGTCACGCGCGTTCCGTTGCCAGGACAGAATGCCGCCGACCGAGTCGGCGACGAGCGTCGCCCGCGGCGCCGCGGTCACGGCCGCGCCGGGCATCCCCCCTCCGACGAGCAGGGCGAGGGCGGTCGCGGCGAGCAGGACTCTGAACCTCGTCGGCATCACGTTCGGCGGTGGGATCGTGCCGCAGCGCGCAACAGCGCGCCAGCCGAGGATCCTCGTCCTGGATCCGGGACCCGAAGCCGACTCGGCGGGTCCTCGGAGCGGAAGCGCGGTCGTCGTGACCCCGGACGGGTACCTCCTCACGTCGGCTCGCGTCGTCGGCGGCAGCGTCGCTCGTGGCCGGGCCTCCTTTGCGCAACCTGCCGCCGCGCCGGCGTCCGTGGACAACGGTCGTGACTCGCACTACTGTCAGGTGCGCAGTGCCGTCAGTCCCGATCCGTCCCTCCCCCAACCGTCCGGCACAGCGCGAGGCTAGATGGACCTGGCCGTAAGGGCGGTACGTGCGGAAGCCGATTCCGGGAGGATGGACTCGCTCTTGATCGTCAGACGAACTTTCCGTTGAAGGCCGCCCCGACCAGGTACTCAGACCCTCGCGCGCACGAGCTTCGCGCGGAGTATCTCGCGACGTATCCGGCTCCGGAGATCCCCGTGCCGGTCGAGTCGATCGCCGAGGACCTGCTCGGCCTGCGGATCGAGGAGCGCGACCTCGGCGAGTGCTCGGGAATGCTGATCCCCTCGAAGCGGCTGATCCTCGTCAACGCCGCGGAGGCGATGAGCGGCGAGACCCCGACCCGCCGCCACCGCTTCACGATCGCGCACGAGCTCGGCCACTGGATCTGCCACGCGCTCGCGGACGTGGGGGAGGAGCAGCCGACCTTCTGCCGCTCGCGCGATCTCGCCCAGGACGCCGACCGCGATCTCGAGCGCGAGGCGAACGTCTTCGGCGCCGAGCTGCTCATGCCGGAGGCCGCGGTGCGGGAGGCGTGGGCTGCGGCGCCGGATGCCGCGGAGGTTGCGGCGCGGTTCGAGGTGTCGCCGCTGGCAGCAGAGTGGCGTCTGTACAGCTTCGGGCTTCTCGTCGAGCCCCCGGATCGGCGGACCTGAGGGCCAGTCGTCTCTCAGACGGAGACCGTCGCGCGTTCGCCCTCGGGAGCGGGCACATGGACTCCGCGGAAGAACACGAACGCCAAGATCGCACCGGCCGCGGCGAACGCCGCGAGTGCAGCGAAGGCCCAGTGGTAGCCGGACGTGAAGGCCTCCGGGGTGAAGTTTCCGGCCTTTGCCTGCGAGACGAAGATCGTCGACGTGATGGCGACGCCGACCGCACCCCCGATCTGCTGGCTCGTGTTCAGCAACCCGGATGCCAACCCGGCCTGGTGAGGCGGGACCCCGATGAACGCAGCGATCGTGACCGGGATGTACCCGAACGCAAGCCCGAGGGCAAAGACGAGATAGAGCGGCAGCAGATCGGGCCAGTAGTGACCGTCGACCGGCAGACGCGTGTAGCCGAGCACCGCCAGCGCCAACACCGCCAACCCGACGGTCATCACGGAACGAACACCGATCTTGGTCACGAGAGCCTGCGCCACGCCTGCCCAGATGACCGTCGTGCCTGCAGTCGCCAGGAACGTCAGCCCGGTCTTGAGCGCCGACCAGCCGAGTATCTCCTGGACGTACAACGTGAGAATGAAGAAGTTCGCGTAGATCGTCGCGCCGAGAAGCAACCCGACGCTGTTGGCGCCGGTCAGTGTGCGGATCCGAAAGATCCCGAAGGGGACGAGCGGCGCGGTCGTACGCAATTCCCATACGACGAACAGGGCAAGGATCAAAAGAGCGGCGAGCAGCAGGCCGATGGTTCGGGCCGTCCCCCAGCCGACGTCGGGCGCTTTCGAGATCGCGTACACGAGCAGAGCCAGACCGCCGGTGACGCTCACGGCGCCCGCCGCGTCGAAGCGCCGATGTCCAAGGTCCGCGTGGCTCTCGGGAACGATCGGCCGCGTCAGCGCGAACACGAGCACGCCCACAGGCACATTCACGAAGAAGATCCATTCCCAGCCCAGATACTTCGTCAGGATGCCGCCGAAGAGAACACCCGCGGCCGCGCCCGAGCCGCCGAGCGCACCCCAGATCCCGAGCGCCTTGTTCCGCTCCGCGCCCTCGCTGAACGTCGTGGTGACGATCGAGAGCGCGGCCGGCGAGATGATCGCCGCGCCGACGCCCTGAACTGCGCGTGACGCGATCAACACGTTGGCGCTCGACGCCAGGCCACAGGCCAGCGACGCAAGCGTGAAGAGCACGAGGCCGACGAGGAAGATGCGCCGCCGTCCAAGCAGGTCCGCCATCCGGCCGCCGAGCAACAGAAACCCGCCGAACGTGATCGCGTACGCGGTGATCACCCACTGCACCGTCGACTCTGCGATATGAAGGTCCTCCTGGATCGACGGAATCGCGACATTGACGATCGCGACATCGAGGATCGTCATGAAAAACGCAGCGCCGACGACGGCCAGAACCAACCACTTTCGCCGCGGCGTGTCGCTCATCGGCATCAGCCTACGCCGCCTGGTCGCAGACGTCGCGAACAACCAGGCAGGCAATCGACCGCAAGGGCTTTCCGGTGCCTCGGGCGAAACTATCGAGGATTTGCGCACTCCGGGGATGCTCGCGCCCTGGGCGTCGGGTCGAATCAGGAGGTGGGATTTCGGTGCGATGGGGTAGGACAGCTGCGTGAGCCTCGAGCCGTACCGCCAGTCGATCCAGGACGAGGTGATGACTTCCGCGCTCGTCCGCGCTGCAGGGAACCTGGTCGACGACCTGGTCGACCGGCTGCTCCGCACCGACGAGCGCGTCGCCACGGCCGCCGAAGGCAAGCTCCTCATCGCCGCCGACGACGGGATGGAAGACGTCGCGGACCGCGTCCAACGCTTCGTCGCCGTCGCGACGCCGGCCGTACGGATCGTCGCCCGCGGCGCCCGATTCACCCGCGTGCCGTGGGTGCTCGTCGCCTCGACGGCCGTCTCGCTGACGACGACGACGCGGGCCGGCGTGCGGGAGGTGCGCGTCCTCGGTTCGCTGCTCGCGTACCGGCTCGAGCAGGCGACCGGAACGCCGGCGGATCCGGGGCTCGTCAAGAAGCTCGCAGTCGAGCTCTACCTTGCGCCGAAGCGAAAGCCGGATGTCACAGGCCTCGATCTGCCTCTCGCACAGCTCGCACGGAAGTGGCTGTTCCGCGGCGTCTTCGGGCGCGACACGCGCAGGGCGGCGGAGAGGGCGCTGGATGCAGCGGAGCGGCTCGATCTGGAGCGCGTGCTCGAGACGCGGCGTACCGCCGACTGATCGCCCGGACCGTCTGGCCCGCGGCGAACCGAAGCCGATTTGCACGGGCAGAAGACGGGTACTCAGAGCCACGGCGATGAGACAGGCCTCCGAAAGCCGCACGCAGGAAGAGCTGCAGGAGTATCTGCACTGCTGGCAGCTGCCCGGTGGCAGGCTCGCACCCGACCAGGCCCGTGCCCTGCTGGCCTGGGACGGGACGCCCGACGAGGAACGGGAAGCATTGCAGGCAAGCATCAGGGCCACCGAACAGCAGGTCGAAGCCAAGCCGCTTGCCCCCGACCAGCGCCGCGGTCACGTCAGCTGGCTCGACCGCGTCAAGCACCTGCTGAACCGGTAACCCTCTCGCCTCGCCCGTCGAGCGAAGGCGTGTCTCGGCGCGGGCTCTCGAAGGCTTCTACGTCTCGCAGCTACGACGCCACAGCGTCTGCGCGCGGTCGAGGGGAGCTGACCGAGCTCGCGCGGGCGGCTGGGCTCCCGCTGGCCGGTGCCGGTGCCGGCGATTTCCTCGCTGACGGCATCGGAGCAACCCTCATCGACGGAGATCCCGTTACCGCGGCGGAACCTTGATGAGCCTCGGTTCCCGCGACCCGCTCTGGAGCGGGAGCCAGGCCCGCTCGCCGGGAGGTTCGTTCGAGTCGGTTCAGAGCATCACGGTGTCGGCGCCGGCGGTGGAGCACTCGGCCGCCGGTGCAAGACGTCTGGGCGAACGTGATCGGGCGCTCGCTGCACGGCGTGATACGAGCGCGGGAAAGTTCCGCCAGGCGTGGAACTACTCGGCACGGCCGACTTCGAGGAGCGCGACCGGCTCACGGCTGAGACCATCACACTGGAAGCGGAATGGGTTGAGGTCCGGCAGTTGGTGGTCTCGGCGACGGCGCCGGGCGGGCGGCCATCTCGGCGCGACGCAGTGAGGACGGCGCAACGCAACAAGGACTAGCCGACGAGGGGCAGCGCTGGCTCGGTTACTCGATTCCCTCTTCTGGTACTCCAGAGGGCTCGAGGCCCGCCCCGCGGGCGCAGGGCAGGCCTATCGCGAGGTCGTCTACCGGTTGGGCTTGTCGTCGCGGTCGACGACGTCCTTGGCCCTCTCCCAAAGATTCCCGGCTTTCTCCTTGGCCTTGCCCCAGGTTTCCTGCAGCTCGCCCTCGCCCTGCTTGGCCTTGCCCTGAGACTGATCGGCTTCACCGTCGGCGCCGACCTTCTCCTTCGCATCGCCCCAGGTCTCCTGGAGTTCGCCCTCGCCCTGCTTCAGCTTCCCTTCGACGCGATCGTCGTCCATTCCCATGGCCTCCTCGATTCCGGGTGAGGACCGTGAGATGCCCTCTGGAGGCGTGCCTAAAACCGCGAACGAGTGTGGGCGCGCGCTTTGGTCGGTACGACAAGCGACCTCGCGACGACCAGCCGGGACGCCTTTTCAGACACTGTGTCCGGTAGCGGACGCGATCGCGTGCAGCGGGCTGCACCATGCCGGTGGGCCCTCGGGGTTGGCGGGCGGCTGAGCGGGGTACACGTGGACCTCCTCTATCGAATACGAAGGAGCGATCCATGTCCGAGATCACGAGCCCCCGCGAACTGTTTCTTCATGAGCTCGGCGACATCCTGTACGTCGAGCGTCAACTGGCTGACGAGGTACTGCCCAAGCTCATCTCGGAGGTTCAGGACGACGAGTTTGAGTCCGCGCTGAAGGATCATCTCGCGCAGACCCGTGGTCACGTCAGCAACGTCGAGCAGGTCTTCAAGTCGCTCGGCGAAGAGGCGTCCGCAGAGAGGTGCATCGCGTTCGAGGGCCTCAAGGCAGAGCACGACAAGATGGTCGAGGAGACGTCGGCGGACCTCATCGACGCGGTCGACCTCGGTGCGGCAGCTCGCACCGAGAACTACGAGATCGCCGCGTACGAGGGTCTGCGCCGGATGGCAAAGGCGCTCGGCGAAGACGAAGCGGTCGAGCTGCTCGACGCGAATCTGAAGGAGGAGAAGGAGGCTCTCCAACTCGTGGAGAAGATCGCCACGCGTGTCAGCAACGAAAGCGTCAAGGCCACCGCCTGAGACGCCCGACGCCCGGCGACGGGAAAAGTCCACCCATCCCCGGGAGAACGATCACCTGGCCGACGCATCCGATGCCGAGAGCCCGTGGGATCAGCGCTGCCCATGCCAGGAGGACGAACGACACGACTGCGAGAGCGGCCGCGAGAGACGAGCGCGATCAAGACATGTGTCGAGAGCCTCTGCGATCTCTACAAAGCTCAGCTCCATGGCGTTCGGCTCGGTGACTGCTGCAGGGCGTTTGTTCTCGGAACTCTTTTCGCGCATCGAGGAAAGTGGCCACGTCTCGCCAACCGTCGTGAAGAGCAGCTTCTGCGCCGCGGTTTCCGACGGTGAGTGAGGGAAAAGAAGACCGACATCCCCATCCTCGGCATGAGAAGCAAGGTCTCCACGCCCGTTCGTTCACCGTCGCGTTTCGCGGACGCGCTCGGACGTGTCGACTCGGCCCTCGGGGACGCGGTCGAGCGCTCGGTGCGAGGACATCATCGCCGTCGCTTGCGACGGGTCGGCTGGGAGGCCGCCCTGGATGCGCGTGCGGCGTACGTCGCTCCGCATGGGTTCCCTCCCCGCGCGGGCAATCGGATCGAGGTGCTGGTGGATGGAGCTGTTGCACTGCCGCGCATCGCGACCGCAGTTCGGGCCGCCGAGCGCTCCGTCGAACTCGCGGGCTGGTTCTTCAGCCCAGGGTTCGAACTCACCCGGGGACACGACCGCGAGGCACTCGTTGAGCTCCTCCGTCAGACCGCTGAACGCGGAGTGGAGGTGCGTCTTCTGGCCTGGGCGGGGGCGCCCTTACCCCTGTTCCGGCCCGGCCGGCGCCAGGTCGAAGCGGTGATCAGTGACCTTGCTGACGGTACGAGCCTTCGTGTCGCGACCGATCGCCGTGAGCGGCCAATGCACTGTCATCACGAGAAGCTCGTGATTCTCGACGGCCTGAAGGCGTTCGTCGGCGGTATCGACCTCACCGACCTCGCTGGCGACCGGTTCGACAGCATTCGCCACCCGGTCCGGAACGGCACCGGCTGGCACGACGCGACGATGCTGGTCGAGGGGCCCGTCGTCGCCGATGTCGCGCGACACTTCGGCATGCGCTGGGTGGAGGTGACCGGCGAGCGGCTGGCCTCCCCGGAGCCCGCGGAGCCGACGGGGGATGTCACGGTGCAGGTCGTGCGAACGGTGCCTGAACGCGTCTACCGCAGCCTCCCGCTCGGCGACTTTTCGATCCTGGAGGCGTACGCCGGGGCCCTCCGCGCGGCGCGTACTCTCGTGTATCTCGAGAACCAGTTCCTGTGGTCGAGCGAGATCGTCGAAATCCTCGCGGAGCTGCTCAGAAGGCCGCCCTCTGACGAGTTTCGGATGGTCGTTGTGCTGCCCGGGCACCCGAGCACCGGCGCGGACGACACCCGCGGCCAGCTCGGGGTCCTCAGCGAGGCCGATGTCGATGGCCGGCTTCTCTGCTGCACGCTCGTTGCGCGAGGTAGTGGTACGGCAGAGGCGGTTTACGTCCACGCCAAGATTGGCATCGTCGACGACCGTTGGCTGACCCTCGGGTCGGCGAACCTCAACGAGCACTCGCTCTTCAACGACACGGAGGTGAACCTCGTCGTCGACGACCCCGCATTGGCCGCGAGCACGCGACGCCGTCTGTGGGCCGAGCACCTGGAGCTGTCCCTTGACGCGGTCGCCGGTGATCCGGCGACGCTCGTCGACGACGTCTGGCGACCGATCGCCTCTGAGCAGCTCACGCGGCTTCGGGCCGGCTCACCTCCCACGCACAGGCTCCGCCTGCTCCCCGGCGTCTCACGCCGCTCTCGCCGACTGCTCGGCCCGATCCAGAGCCTCCTCGTCGACGGCTAGGGCCTACACCCCGGCGCCCGGCCTCGGCCCGGTCAGGTCCGCTTCGTACATGCGTACGAGGCCTGCCGGGTGTTCCGGCTCGGGCCCGCGTGCGCTTCGGAACAGGGTGACGTGTGCGTGCCGTCGATCGAGGGTGAGCTCGCCGATCGAGTTCTCGAACGTCCGTCGGCTGGAGACCCGCCATCTCGCGGCCGTGGCCTTGACACCGCTCGCGCGAGCAAGTGCGGAGAAGACGACAGCCGCAGGACGTGAACCCGTCATCTTCACGACGCGGCGCTCGGAAGGGCTGAGCGGGTTGCGGAAGGGCGAGCAGACGACCTGGTGGACACGGCTCGAGCCGGAATCCGCGCCAAGGTCGACCGGGGCGACGTAGCTCGTGTGGACGTCACCGCTGAGGATGGTGATGCTGGCCGGAGGCTCGTCGCCGCGGCCGATCGATCGCAGGAGTTCCGTGAGATGGCGGAAAGAGCGCTGGTACGCGGCCCAGTGCTCGAGGTCCACGGCGCGCCGGAGCCGTTCGCCCAGACGCTGCGCGAACGCACCCCACGCGCCATCGCAGACGGCCTCGTTCCACGCCTCGAGGTGGTGGATGCCCGGTGGCAGGAAGACCGGCAGCGTCGTCGCCAGTATCAGGTGGTCGAATCGACCGCGGGCGTGCTCGGCGATCCACTCCCATTCCTCCTCGTCGACCATGTCTCGTCGCCCCTCGACGGTGACGCGCGCCGCGCGCGAGTCGATCACCAGGAGCCGGGACCGTCCGAAGTCGCGGTAGTACGTCCACCTGGTCGCCGCGGACTCGCGATCCCACTGCCTGGCGTGCGCCCGCAGGCGAGCTCCGGCGTCCTCGTCTTCGCCTACGACGCGCAAGAGCATCTCCTCGGCCAGTTCGGGGGGCGACAGGTTCCCGATGTGCTGGTAGAGCCAGTACGACATGAAGGCTCCGGTGATTCGATCGCCCCACCACGGAAGCGCCCGCATCTCCTCGACCCACGCGTCGGAGATGTTCCAGTCGTCACTGACGTCGTGATCGTCGAAGATCATCGCGCACGGCACCGTCGACAGCAGCCAGCGGATGTCGGGGTCCGACCATGACTCGCGATAGAGGCGGGTGTACTCCTCGAAGTCGGCGACCTCTTCGCCCGGAGGCTTGCCTACGTCACGGCGAGAGCGGATGAACGCTGCAGTCTCCGGCGGAACGAGGTCGGCGTACACCTGGTCGCCGAGCAGCAGGAGCGCGTCGGGCCAGGGAACCTCTCCCTGTTGGAGCCTTCTCGAATAGGCCCAGAGAGCGTCGACCTCGAGTCCCTCCTCGTGCTCGGCCCGCGACAGCGAATACGGCGGTCGCTCGGGCGCCCCGACACGGCAGGAGCCGAAGACGAGCCGTGCCTCTCGGTCTCCTTCGCGCGTCCGGATCACGGGGCGCTGCCGTCCGTCGTCGGGAGGCCAGACGACCCGGCCGTCCAGACGCACGTCGTACGGCGTCACCGTCCCCGGCTCGAGACCCTCGATGAGGAGGAGCGCATAGTGGTGCCCCTCGACGGCGAACGTCCGTGCGCGATGCTCGAGGACGGTCACCTCCGCCGGGTCAGCGGTCTCGACCCACACGGTGGCCGTCGTCGTTCCCGCATACCGGAGCAACGGTCCGACGAGCAGATCACGCCCCGGCGCAGCGACGGACATCGTCGATGATCGTATGCCTCGGCGCGAGGCCAATCGCCCGACAAGCCGTCAGTGCCCGCCCTGCGCGGGTATGGCAGCCGTCGTCACGGCTGGACTGCCGTGGACGAGCCAGACGTTCTCTCGTCGGACACGGCGATGCTGGTTGCGGTCTTCAACGGCGCGCCGAAGGAGAGGAAACGGCCGCCGAACGCAATCGCGCAGATCGCGAACCACGCCCATCCGAAAGCGAGGCCCGCAATGACGTCCGAGAGCCAATGGACTCCGAGCATCACGCGGCTGCACGCGACTGCCACCGCGACCGCCGCCGCCGCCCCCGCGATGAGGGCACGTGTGCGCGGTGCTCGACGACGCGCCAGCACGAGCGCCACCGCCGCATAGAGAGCGGCCGCCGTCGCCGAATGGCCGCTGGGGAACGACGGGCCGAGCGTCGCTGCGGCCGGGTTGAAGCTCGGCCGCACCCGGTCCAGCGCCTGCTTGATCGTCGTGACGAGGACGATCTCGCCCACGACGACACAGACGAGGAACACCGGCACCCATTTGTTGGGGATGCGCACGACCTCGGCGATCGCGACGACGATGATGACGACGACCACGACGTACGTGCCGGCGAGATCCGTGACCCGCTGGAGCGCCTGCGTCGAGAGATGCGTTGCGTGATCGACCTCCCACTGGCCTACGCTGTTGTCGATCTCCACGAGCTGGGCGTTGGTCCGCATGAGGTAGGCGAGCAGTCCGAGCACGAGACCGCCAGTGATGGCGGCTGCGAGCGCGACCGTCAGCGCGAGACCTGTTGCGGTCGCGGGGTCAAGACGGCTGCGGAGAGTCCTCGACAACCACGGATGGCGAACCGCTTCCTGCCCGAGCTTCCGTCCTGCAGCCTGCGCGGGAGCCTGGCCGACCACAGGAGTCGGAAATCGGCTTCCCACCAGGTACACGACGGATCCCGCGATCATCGCGACGAGCAAGAGGATCAAAATCGGCATCTGTGAATCACTCGTGCCTCTCGTAATGAATACGGCCTGTACAGGCATGAGGGTTGTCCATGATCCCGCGGGGGTAAACCCGCCGGCATGGCGACGCTCGAGAGACCCGTCGACGTGGCAACGTTCGACAGCATGCCGGACGGGTCAGCGGAACCCGACCTCTCGCGGCGCCCTACGGCCTCGGACGTGCCGCTGCTCGAGGCAAGGCCCGAATCCTGGGCCGATTCCTTCTCCCGGCACGTCGGGACAGACCGGCCGGTAGCGGTCTTCCTGGCGGCGGTGGCACTCGGATATGCGGCTCTCCTCGCCCTCATCTCGGGTGTGGGGCTCGTGTTGACGAAGCTGCTGTTGCCGATCGGCGGGTTCGCCGCATGGGAGGAGAGCATCAATCGATGGCTGGCCGACCACCGCGACCCGACTCTCGAGCATCTGTCCTGGATCGGCTCGACGCTGGCCGGTGGAGTCGTGATTCCCGTGGTCGTGGGCGCGCTCCTCGTCGTGTTCGTCGCTCTCCGTCGCTGGCGTCTTGCTGCCTTCGTACTATTCGTCATCTGCATCGAGTCGGGCGCGTACCGCGCGACGACCCTGATCGTCCACCGCGATCGCCCCGAGGTCGATCGCCTGGAGAGCCTTCCTGTCGACGCGAGCTACCCGTCTGGGCACACGGCCGCGGCACTCGCCCTGTACGGCGGGTTGTTGCTCATCCTCGCGTCGCGCGCCCGTCGAACCAGCGTGACCGTCGCAGCATGCGGACTTCTGGTCGCGATCCCGCTCTTCGTCGCGTGGGCCCGCATGTACCGCGGGATGCACCACCTGACGGACAGCCTCGCCGGCCTGCTCCTGGGCGCGGGCGCGCTCATGGTGACCGTGTTCGCCGCGCGCGCCGCGGGCGCCGCTGCGGATCGACGAGACGCTCGTGCCTCCAACGAGGCGAATCGAGCGCGGGCATGAGCAAGGTCGCAGTGATCGCCCATGCCGGCAAGACGATCGGTGGAGGGCTCGAGGAGCTCCGCGAGACCCTCTCCCGCGCCGGTGTGGCCGACCCGATCTGGTCGGAGGTGCCGAAGAGCCGCATGGCGCCCAAGCGTGTCCGTGCAGCGCTGAAGGACGGGGCCGACCTGATCTTCGTCTGGGGCGGCGACGGAATGGTGCAGCGGTGCGTCGATGTCCTCGCCGGCAAGGGGGTCCCCCTCGCGATCGTCCCGGCGGGAACGGCGAACCTGTTCGCCTCCAGCCTCGACCTTCCGCAGGACATCCCCGAGGCGGTGCAAATCGGACTGCACGGGTCGGAGCGCGAGCTCGACGTCGGAAAGATCAACGGCGAGCGATTCACGGTCATGGCGGGAGCGGGACTCGACGCGCAAATGATCCAGGATGCCGACGGCGGGCTGAAGGACCGCTTCGGCCGCCTCGCGTACATCTGGACGGCGTCGAAGCAGCTGCGGGGCGACCCCTTCAAGGCTCGGATCGAGGTGAACGGCGAGCTCTGGTACAAGGGCAAGGCGAGCTGCGTCCTCATCGGGAACATCGGCTCGCTGTTCGGCGGGGTCGAGGTATTCGACAACGCGCGCCCGGACGACGGTCTGCTCGAGCTCGGCGTCACGAATGCCGAGGGCATCGGCCAATGGGCACGGACGATGGCCAAAACCGCGATCGGTGCGACCAGCAGCTCGCCTTTCGTCCAAACCACGAAAGCCGAGAAGGTCGAGGTGGAGCTGAGCCGCAAGGTCCGGTACGAGCTCGATGGTGGTGAGCGCACGACCGTCAAGCATCTCAAGGCAAAGGTCGAGCCGAGGGCGATCACGGTGCGTGTGCGCGAGGGCGGCTGACCGCGCGCGCATGCGGAGAGCGGAGGCAAAGGACATGACCAACACCTCGAACAGCAATGCATTGCACACTGCCCGGGCGGCTCGTGAAGGCGTCGTCCAATCGAGTGGATTCGAATGGCTCTCGCGTTCGGGGTTCGTCGCGCGTGGACTGATCTACGCCATCATCGGAGTCCTCGCACTCAAGCTCGCGCTCGGACACGGCGGCAAGCTCACGGACCAGCAGGGTGCCCTTCACACCGTTGCCCAACAGCCCTTCGGCAAGGTCCTGCTCACGCTCGTTGCAATCGGCCTCGGTGGCTACGCGCTCTGGAGATTCGTCCGCGCGGCGATGGGGCGCGGCCCCGAGGGCTCGGACACAGGGTTCGATCGAGTCGCTGCGCTTGCCAGCGGTCTCGTTTACCTCGGAATGTGCGTGATCGCCGTCCGGATTCTCGCCGGCTCGCCTAAGGCCTCGGCCAGTCCTGACAAGACGACGGCAGGCGTCTTTGGCTGGCCCGCCGGGACATGGATCGTCGGTGCGGCCGGACTCGTCTTGATAGGCGTCGGCCTCTATCAGGGGTACCGCGGCCTCACAAAGGACTTTCTCGCCGACTCGAAGACCGAGGAGATGGGACCGCTGACCAGGACGTGGATCGGGTGGATCGGGCTCGTCGGGCACCTCGCGCGGATGGTCGTCTTCACACTGGCGGGAGCCTTTCTCGTCAAGGCGGCCGTCGACTACAACGCGCGTTCGGCCATTGGGATCGACGGGGCGCTGGCCAAGCTCCTGCATCAGCCGTACGGTCCCCTTCTCCTGGGGCTCGTCGCGGCCGGGCTGATTGCCTTCGCCACGTACTCGTTCAGCGACGCTCGCTTCCGCCGAATTTAGGGCACCGACGACGGACACGGGGTGGTCCGACGAGTGAAGGCGAAGACCGGCGTGAAGGCCCAGAAGAAGTCCGAGCGCGCGACGGACATCGAACTCGCGACGACCGCGCCGCGTTCCGGGGCCCAGTCCCGCTTTCTCAATCGCGAGCTCTCGTGGCTCGACTTCAACGAGCGCGTTCTCGCGATGGCCGAGGACGAAGGCCGTCCTGTCCTCGAGCGCGCCAGGTTCCTCGCGATCTTCAGTCGCAATCTCGACGAGTTCTTCCAGATTCGTGTCTCCGGCCTCCGCGGGCAACTGGTCGCCGGCGTCCGCGGCGGCTCGCCCGACGGAATGACCCCGAGAGAGCAACTCGATGCCATTCGCGACCGTGTCGTGGCCCTGGTGGAACGCCAAACGCAGATCTTCGAGCGAGACATCCGCCCGGGACTGACGGCCGGCGGCCTCCAGATCGCTGACTGGGACGACCTCAAGAAAGGACAACGAGAGGACCTCACGCAGGTCTTCGAAGACCGGGTCTATCCAGTCCTCACCCCACTGGCCGTCGATCCGTCGCATCCCTTCCCGTACATCTCGGATCTTTCACTGAACCTCGCCGTGATCGTGCGGGACCCTGTCACCTCGCTCAAGCGCTTCGCGCGCGTAAAGATCCCGTCCCTGCTGCCCCGCTTCATCCAGGTCCCAGGCACGCGCCGGTTCGTCCCGCTCGAGCAGCTCATCGCCGCACACCTCGATCGACTGTTCCCCGGTATGAAGATCGTCGGTCGGCACGCGTTCCGGGTGACACGGGACGCCGACGTCGAGATCGAAGTCGACGAAGCCGACGATCTGCTCGAGACGCTGGAGTCGCTGCTGAGGGTCCGACAGCGCTCGCCGGAAGCCGTCCGCCTGGAGGTCGACGCCTCGATGCCGCAAGACCTCCGGACGACGCTGCTTCGAGAGCTCGGCCTCAAGCGTTCCGACCTGTACGTCATGGAGGGACTCGTCGACCATGGCTCGCTCTGGTCACTGACCGAACTGACCCGGCCGTCGCGAAAGGGGCGGCCGTGGCACGGCGTCACGCCGACGCTGCTCGCGCCCGCGCACGGAGAGCCGCGCGACCTCTTCGAGGTCCTTCGCCAACGTGACGTGCTCGTCCACCACCCCTACGACCGGTTCGCCACCTCAGTCGAGTCACTGGTCGACCAAGCGGCAGACGACCCCGACGTCCTCGCCGTCAAGCAGACGATCTACAGGACCTCGGGCGAGGGCGAGGCACCGATCGTGCGTTCGCTCATGCGCGCGGCAGCGTCAGGCAAGGAGACCGTGGCGCTGGTCGAGCTCACTGCGCGGGGCGACGAGGAGGCGAACATCGCCTGGGCGCGGACTCTCGAGAAAGCGGGAGTCCACGTCATGTACGGGGTCGTCGGCCTCAAGACCCACGCCAAGACCGTCTTGGTCGTGCGGAGGGAAGGGGCCAGCATCCGGCGGTACTGCCACATCGGCACAGGCAACTACAACCCGCAAACCGCCACGGCGTACGAAGACGTCGGGCTGCTCTCTGCCGACCCGGACCTCACGGCCGATGTCGCCGACCTCTTCAACAGTCTCACGGGCTTCTCGAACGGTGCCCACTACCGGAAGATTCTCGTCGCCCCGGGGTCGCTTCGACCCAGGCTGCTGGACTTCATCCGCGGCGAGGCCGAGGCGTCGGACGGGCGGATCGTCATGAAGATGAACAGCCTGGTCGACCCGCAGATCATCGACGCGCTCTACGACGCTTCGGCGGCCGGAGCCTCGATCGACCTGATCATCCGCGGCATCTGCTGCCTGCGTCCCGGCGTCGACGGATTGTCGGAGCGGATCCGAGTCCGCTCGATCGTGGGCTCGTATCTCGAGCACTCGCGGATCTTCCGGTTCGGGAGCGATGCGCGAGGGCCCCGCTACTGGATCGGTTCGGCCGATCTGATGCCGAGGAATCTCACCAGCCGCGTGGAGTGCGTCGCGCCGGTGACCGACGCCGAGCTTGCAGCCCGCTTGGAGGAGATCCTCGCTGTGAACCTCTCGGACGACGTGCTCGCCTGGGAGCTCGGTCCGGGCGGCTGGACGAAGGTTCCGACCAAGGTTGGGATTGATGCCCATGCGCGCCTCCAAGAACTCGCCGAGGCGCGTGCGTTCCGAACCGATCGCGGATGACGGCGACGGGATCGCGAGCGACGGGACCTGGTCGGCCCGGGCAACCGCTCGGGGCGAACGGATTTGTACCCCAATGCCTTCGCGGAAGCATCGCGCTGGGCCTGATCGCGGCGGGTTGATGGCTCTTGGGCCTGGTCGCCCGGGCCTGACCGGTTCACGCCAGCCTGCGACTAGCCGACAAGCAGCTTGAACCCGTGATCCCAGGCGCCGCGGACGCCACCGATCTTCACCCAGGCGATGCAGATCGCCTCGAGCTCACGTGAGCCATCGATGCCGCCGATGTCGACGATGTCGGACCAGCCGAAATCGGCGAGCAGGTCGGTGACGGTGCGTTTCGCGTCGGCGTCGTTTCCGGCGATGAGCATTGTCGGCTGTCCCTCGCTGAAGCTGGGGTCGACGAAGTATGGGTTGCCGATGATGTTGAACGCCTTGACGATCTTGGCGTCGGGCAGTGCGCGCTGGACACGCTCGCCGAGCGAGTCCTCCCCGCTGATCGAGAGCTTTGGTGGAAAGCCGCCGGAGAAATCGAGCGGATTCATCGCATCGATCACGACCTTGCCGGCGAAGCTCTCTCGGCCCGCGTCGGCGATCACCTCCTCTGCCGCGTCACCGAGAACGGCCAAGACCACCAGTTCGCTGCCGGCGGCCGCCTCGGCGAAGGTGCCGGCCTGGATCCCCGCTCCCTCTGTGGACAGCCATTCGCGCAGCTCCGGCTTCTCGGGGTCGCGCGACCCGATGGTCACCTCATGGCCACGTCCCCGGAACCCGGAGGCCAGGCGCCGCCCAACCTCACCCGTTCCCAACACACCGACCCGGGTCTCCGCCAATCCTTCCGCCATCGCCGCTCCTCTCGCCAGTGGTGCATCGAATCTACCGGCGCGCTTGGCGCCTGCTGATCTGAATCTCATCTGCGTAGCTCTACCCTTCTCCCAGCTCGGTGAGGTGATGCCGCACCTGAGGAGTCTCATTCACCACGAGCCGCGCAATTTGAATGAGTAGTGCCAAGTCGCACGCAACACCCCGACATGGAGCCCGGGCTTGGGTCTCGTCTCACATCCTGTCGTTCCGGCCGGTGTTGGCATCAGCGCGGCGTGGGTAGACAGTGATCCATGAGTGACGAGGAAGCCAAGGGCGTGTTGCGGGCCGAGTTTCTGAAACTTCAGGCCGCGGGATACGACGAGCTGGCGGAACGGCTTGCCGGGAAGCGGGAGCGTTCGGACGTCATAGCGCTGTCTGGCGCCACCTATCACGTCGAGCTCGAGGGCTTCTGGGATGACAAGGAGCACCGCGACCTGCGGGTCGTCGCTTCCATCGACGATGGCGGGCTGCGCGCCTTCCTTCCCTTCACTGACGCGTTCACGATGAGCCCAACCGGGTCAATCACGGAGCACTCGGCCGTCTGAGTCAAACGCCGCCCGTGCTCGACACGCGGGCACATGGGATGCCTGGCCTGCTACCGCCCACCATCGAGAGGAACGACCGTCCTCACCAAAGCCGCTCAATCGTGTCGTGGCGGTCGTCGGAGAGAGCATCGCTTGCGCGGTGGATTAGAGCCGCGGCGCGCAATCTGCTCGGAAGGGCAGCCGTGATCGTCGCGCTCCACGTGGCCACAGGCGCCGCCGCCGGCGCGGCGAGCAGGTCGCGACTTGCGGCGCTCCTCATGGGGCCGGTCCTCCACCTCGCAGGCGACCGCCTACCGCACCAGGACTTTCACTCGAGTCGCCTTGAGATCGCGAGCGGCGTCGCAGGCATCCTTCTCATCGCCGCGCGCCGAGGCCCACTCGATCCGGCGACGCTTGGCGCCGCGGCGAGCTCCGCCCCCGACCTCGAGCACGTCTTCCCCTTCCTGCGTCCGGGTGGCAGAAAGCTCTTTCACGACCGGCTCGGCTGGCACCGCGCCGGGCGTTTCTCGGCGTACCTGCAGCTTGTGCTGGCGGTCGGGATTCTCGGCGCGCTCATCGCTCCACGTCGTAAGGCAACTTGAACCTGACCGTTCCCGCTCTCATCGCCCGTCCCGGTGCTAGTCGCCTCGCGTGGGCGCGTGTGCGCGATGAACGGTGAGGCGATCGAGAGCCACCGAACCTGTCGGTGACCGAGTTGGGGGTTGAAGGCTGGAAGAGGGGAGAGTCCTAGCCTTCCGGCCGTGTGCGCCCCCTTGCCCGACGCTACGTTGCTGATCTCTAACGACAGGGCAGGGGTCCAGTGAAGCGGATACTTCTCGCTGTAACGGCGGCGCTCGCTGTCACAGAGTTCGCCGGCTCGGCCCAGGCCGCGCCAGTCACCGTCTGCAACATGGTCAAGGCGAGCGGGTACGCGAAGGTGGTCGCACGGCGCCGGGCCGCCGGGTTCCTGTCGCCGGCGGCCCTTTCGTTGTTGATGAACCAGTGCTGTACGGCCCGCACACGACGCCGTGCAGCTCGAGTCGTATCCACGGCTCGGGCCTCGCCTGGTAGATACATCTCGTGACAGATACAGCAGCGACCTTCCTGTTCGCAGACATCGCCGGCTTCACCGCCTTGACGGAGGCTCACGGTGACGAGGCCGCGATGGAGCTGGTCGCCGCCTTCTCAGGTGCAGTGGACTCGCGACTACCTCGGATCGCGGGAGAGCACGTAAAGACGATCGGAGACGCCGTAATGCTCCGCATTCCCCACCCTGCAGAGGCGATCCGACTCGGCCTATGGATCACCCACGATGCGATGCGCGAGCATGGAAGTCCGGCGGTGCGCGTGGGCCTACATCACGGCCCTGCGATCGCACGGGATGGCGATTACTTCGGCGCGAGCGTCAATCTCGCGGCTCGGGTCTCATCGGCTGCCGCGGGCGGCGAGGTGCTGGTCACGGGACAGACGGCCGCGCTCGCGCCAGATCTCGAAGGGGTTATCTTCGAGTCGCGAGGCCGTAAGAGCCTCCGAAACGTGAGCGAGCCCATCGATCTTTTCGCGGTGTTCAGAGTTGGCGAGTCGCTCGGGAGCCTCCCTGTCGACCCGGTGTGTCGGATGGCCGTCGATCCCGAACGCGCACCGGGGCAGCTCACGTACGACGGCACGGCGTACTTCTTCTGCTCTTTGACGTGCGCAGGGACGTTCGCGCAGAACCCCGAGCGGTTCGCGAGCTAGTCCTCCGCTCTCGCGGCTCGATCAGAACCGTCGAAGGCCAGAGCGGTCGAGATGGTCGACCTCGTTCCGCCACCCGCCGCGCGAAGGTCGCAGCGATCGTGCAGGTGCGGCCCGCGCCGTGATGCACCCCGTCTGATGCAGCTTCGGACTGAAGGACGGGTGTTTTTGCGACGGCCTGCGAGGGAACGCGATTGATGATGAACGCATCCGGTGAGGCAAACCGGCAGCCAACGTCAGGCCATGGCGTGGTCGTCGTCGGCGCCGGCCAGGCGGGCATGGCGATGGGCTATTTCCTGAAGCGACAGGAACAGAAGTTCTTGATCCTCGAAGCGAGCACGATCGCGTCCGCGTGGCGAGCGCGATGGGACTCGCTCGCCCTGTTCACGTCCCGTCGCTACAGCAGCCTTCCGGGGCTTCCCTTCCCAGGAGACCCCGACGGTTATCCGACCCGCGACGAGGTCATCGCGTACCTCACGGACTACGCTGCCCGCTTCGACCTACCGATCGAAGAGCATTCACCTGTCCGCAGCTTGGAGGCAGACGGCGTTCGCTTCCGGCTCGACGTCGCGGGCAAGACCATTCTTGCCAGCCAGGTCGTCGTCGCCACCGGCGCATTCCAGGCGCCATTCGTCCCCGAGGTCGCAAAGCGTTTTCCCACGGACGTGTTCCAGACGCATGCAACGGGGTACCGCAGAGCGACTGACATTCCCGCAGGGACAGCTCTTGTCGTGGGAGGCGGTAACACCGGATTCCAGATCGCGAAGGAGCTCTCTGCGACACATCGCGTTGCGCTAGCGATCGGCTCGCGCCAGAAACCACTTCCGCAACGGCTCCTCGGCCGCGATCTGTTCTGGTGGCTCAGCGCGTCAGGGTTCTTCCGTGCGAGTGTCGATTCCCGCGTCGGCAAGCGGCTGCGGGGTCGCGACACGCTGATCGGCTCGAGCCCGCGCGAGCTCCGCCGCCGCTTTGGCGTCGAGCTAAGACCTCGCGTCGTGGACGTTGAAGGACGGTCGGTGCGCTTCGCCGACGGAGGCACGCTCGACGTGGACGCCGTTGTCTGGGCGACCGGATACCGCCCGGATTACTCCTGGATCCACCTGCCGGTCTTCGAGGAGGACGGCGCGGTCCGCCACCGACGCGGCGTTACCGAGATCCCCGGCCTCTACTTCCTTGGCCTCACATGGCAGCACACGCGCGGTTCGGCGCTAATCGGATGGGTGAGGGATGATGCGGAGTTCATCTCGAAGCAGATCGGTGGGCTCGCGGAGGAACGACACACCAGCCCTCGCAGTCCAGCGGAAGAGAGGGTGTGAGATGCAGGGTCACGAACACCGCGCCGTACCCGAATCGCTCCCGATGTCTGGGCCCACCACCGCCGATTGCGGCGGCCGCGCAGGCTCCAGCGACCCGCTCGGGTCGATCGGATGGACCGAGCGCACCGGCGGCGTGCTCACCGTCCGCGAGTGCGTGACGCTGGCCCGGCCGCTGCTGCGCGAAGAGCTCGGCATCCTGGTCGGCCGGTTGGCGATGGCCCTGCGCGTGCATTCGGGACGCCGCACCACCATCGAACCGGCGCGGCTTACGCCCCCGGACTCGTCGCTGGCCCGAGACGCGCAGGAGGCCGCCGAGGACCTCCTCGTTCCGGCGCTGCGAAATCACTCCCATCGTGCTTATGCCTGGGCAGCCGCCATCGCCGCACGACGCGGGATCTCGTTCGACCGTGAGTTGCTGTACCTCGCCGCGATGTTCCACGACACCGGGCTTCCAAGCCCCGTCCCGCACGTCGACTTCACCGTGCGCAGCGCGGCGCTGGCCCGCGAGTTCGCCGACCGCCACGGAGTGCCCGCCGAAAGCCGGGAGGTGGTGACCAACGCTATCGCCATGCATCACAGCCCCGGTGTCGGGCTTGACTCCGGCCCCGAGGCCTATCTCATGTCCGCCGGCGCGGCAGTTGACGTCTTCGGCTCGCACAGCAACGAGATCCCCGACGCGATCCGCAGGCGGGTAGTCGAGCAGTTCCCGCGGCTGGGCTTCAAGCGCGAATTCGCCGCGCTGTGGCGCGCGGAGGCCAAGCAGGTCCCTCGCGGCCGGGCGTGGTACCTGCACCGCTTCGCCCTCACCGACCTGAGCATCCGAATGGCGCCGTTCGGTTGACCGAGCACCGACGCCACGGCGGGGGGCCTCAGTTCATGCTTCGTCCGCTTCGCCGAAGGAGCGGCTTTGCTGGTAAGGCCAGCCGGGAGCGCGTCGTTCACGGCAGGCCCGCTTTAGCGTCGGCGAATGCACCTCGAACCATCGAACGCGAACGCACGCCGCCTCTCCGAGCCTGACATCGAAGGCCGAGTGACGATGGCGCTCTCAAGTGCCGTCGCGGCGTCGCCGCGACTCGCTGCTTGCGGGAAACCGTCGAGCTCGCAGAGCGCGCCGATCGTCCGAGAGGAGTACGTTGAAGGTGCGGCCGGGGCGCATCCCCCCTTGCGCTTCGGGTGCGGGCGAGCTTGTCGCCGCGAGCTCGCAAGAAGACGACACGCCGCCGTCGGCGCTCCCCCCAATAGTCCTCCGGCGTCGGCGACGGGCGTGTCGTCAGGGGCACAAGTGTCTCAGAGCGGGATCGGCCAGCCCCTGGCGAGACGGACAGGCTCGCCCCGACGATCGAACAGAAGCGCAGCGCCAGTGCTCCTCGCCCTGCAAGACGGAGCGGCGCGCGAGGAGAGCAGGCGCGGACGAAGCGCGGCAGCCGACGCTAATGCGGGGAGAGGCGGCGCTAGTCGTCGTCTGGCTCATGCGCTGCGTGCACGCAGTGTCTTGGCGGCCCATTCGACGTCGGGCTGCTCGGTCGTCTCCCATGTCTCGACGGCGTTACGCGTCGATCGCGCCCAACGCACGGCGGCGCGGGCCTGCTCGATCGAGAGCGACGCGACGAGCGCGTTCACGTGGATCCGATCGGGGAAGAGTCCCTCTCCGCGTGCGTACTCGGTCCCGAGCTGGGCGTAGTGGTCGATCGTCTTTTGCGCGTCGTCCTCGATCGACTGGATCGTCCCGAGGAGGTCTTCCTTGGAGCCGTAGTTTGCGTAGAGCAGCCGCAACTGGGCCTCCGACTCGACCCGCGCAGCGGCCGGTGGTGTCGCGAGCCACTCTCGCAGCGCCTCCCGCCCTTGGTCGGTGATCGAGTACACGGTGCGCCGCCGGTCGCCGTTCCACTCCTCGCGGACCTCGGCGAGGCCGGCGGCGACGAGCCGCTTGGGCTCGGCGTAGAGGTTGCTCTCTGCGCGAGGCCAGAAGAAGTGGAGCGAGCGCCGCATCAGCTTGGCGAGGTCGTACGTCGCCCAGGGCTGGACCGCGAGAAGCCCCAGGATCGCGAACGACGTGGTTGTGAGCGGCCGTCTTGACATTTGCTCCTAGTAGGAGTATATCTTACTCCTATCAGGAGCATCACCGACTGAAGGAGAAGGAGAGCGACATGCGTCACCCGATTCGACTTCTCGCCCGGCGGACGGCCGTCGCGGCAGTTCTCGTCACGATCGCGCTCGCGCTCGTGCCGACCGCATTCGGAGATGGCTGGGCACGCGACCACGCGGATGCGGTCGCGGTACAGGGCCTCGACCCGGGGATCCGCACGGCCATCCGCACGGCCAACGACTACTGGTCGAAGGCACCCGCGCCGGTCGCCGCGACGATCCCGCGTCTCTCGCCGTCCGACGACGGCTTCGCCTGGTGGACGGCGGCGCTCGGTCTCGTCACGGGGATCGCGGCGATGGGCGCCGTGCTCGTGTGTGTCAGCCTGGTCAGACACGATGGACGGCTTCGACACGCCTAAGCGAGAAAGTGGGGTCCGGACGTCGCCGCGTCCGGACCCCTGGCACGCCGACCAGCCGATTCCGATCAGGCCCGCCCGCGCCCGCGAGTTGAGAGAGATCGCAGCCTTGTTCGCCCCGGCCCTGGAGCCGTACCGCGGATCGGGCTCCGACTGGATCCTCGATGCGTACCTCGAAGAACTCGCCGACGTGAATCCGCGGTTCGCCGAGGCCGAGGTGCTCGTCGCCGAGCACGACGGACGGATCGTGGGGACGATTGCGTTCTACGCGGACGTTCGTCTCGAGGGCTGGAGCAACCTCCCGGCTGGTTGGGCCGGATTCCGCGCGCTCGCGGTGGCTCCCCGGATGCGCGGTGCCGGAATCGGCGAGGCTCTCGTCCGGCGCTGCATCGAGCGAGCCCGCGACGTCGGCGCGGAGACGCTCGGGATCCACACGATCTCGCTGCTGACGGACGCCGTCAGGCTCTACGAGCGGCTCGGATTCGTCCGCTGTCCCGAGTTCGACCTGCGGGCGGCCGACATCTTCCCCTCCGAGAACGCAGACGAGATGGTCGGGCTCGCCTTCCGTCGCCACGTCGAGTGCGACGCTCGGTTCAGGAAACGAGAGATACCCATCACCCGTGCTCGAGACTTGTGTGGTGGGGTCTAGGTTCGCTGGGTGCCTGACGTGTCCGAGTTGCTTTCCGCGTACGACGCTCAGCTTCGTGCGCGTGTTCCTCCGACAACCGGAAGCGTCAGCGCTTCCAGCGACCGCTGAAGAAGGTTTCGCGAACCACGCACTTTGTGTCGGCGACGGGCGCCACGATCAACGTCCTCCCGGCCAGGCGCCAACTGTAGATCCCTCCGAAAGAGCAGACGGGCACGGGTCCCAGTCTTAGACGGCCATCGCTCGGCCTGAATGTCGTCGTAAAGTCGCTACAGGAGCTCCCGCAGCTCGTTCCGTAGTCGCCCGGCCGGTACACGGTTACGGCGCCGGTCTTCTTGATCACGAACGTGTAGACACCCGCATCGCGGGACACCCCGGCGCGATGCCAATCCGCCTGGGTCATTGTCTTGTGCCAGACGCCGAGTAGCTTCGCGGGCACGGCTGCTGTTCGGGTCGTAGCCGCGTCAACCGTCGCGACGGGCCACGCCACCGCGAGTGCGAATGCGGCCACGATCGCCCGTCGAGTGCATCTGCGCCCAAACAGGAGAGGTCCTTTCGTCACACCTACCCAGGCGAAGCGGCATCCCACCTGCCACTCCGGATGCTACACGGCTCGCGGCCAGGCTTGAATCATATTGTCAAGAAGCAGTATCGCGAGCGGATCCGGCTCGGCGAGCAGGCAGGCCAGACCAACAGGCGGCTCGGCCCACTCGTTAGTGCTTCAGACACTCGACGAGGGGCCGGGAGCCGCCGCAGAGCGAGACCAAGGAGGAACCGTCTCGCCGGCAGCGCATGCTTGTCGGCTGCCGTTACAAGGCCGGCGATACCGTCGCACCAGAGCTCCCGCGGGAATATCCGGCTCGGGGAGCTGTTGGGTCAGCAGAAGGCTCGGCACCAGCCGAGCCTTTCCGGGTGATGCCGACGTGGCGGCATAGCTCATCGGAGAGCTCGGTCCTAGGGGCTTATCCCTTGGGCGGTGCGGTGAGTTTGGCCTCGGCGTGTTCGCCCCTGCGGAGTTCGCGGGAGCGTTCGGTCTCGGCGTTCAGCTCGGCGCCCAGGAGCAGGGCGAGGGAGCTGAGCCAGAGCCAAATGAGCATGACGATTACCACGCTCAAGGAGCCCCACGTTTTGTTGTAGGAGCCGAACGCGCTCGCGTAGACCGCGAAGGCGCCGGAGGCAAGTAGCCAGACGAGGACGGCGAACGCGGTGCCGATGGTGAGGAAGCTCCATCGCGGATGGTCAACATCTGGGCCGAGGTAGAGGATCGTCGCGAATGCAAACAGGAGGCCGAGCACGAGGGTCGGCCACTGGGCCGTCCACCACAGCCACTGGACAAGCGCCTCTGCGCCGGTTGCCGAGCCGATCCAGCCCGAGAGGTGTGGTCCAAGTACGAGCAAGCCAAACGCGAGTGCGAACGCGAGCAGCATGAGCACCACCATCGCGAGGCCTGTCAGCCGCCTTTTTACAAAGCCACGGGTCTCGTCACGGTCGTAAGCCTCGTTTAGCGCCCACATCAGGGTCTGCATCGCGCCCGTGAGCGACCAAATCGCGAGGATGAAACCGACGGCGGCCATCGTTACGCCCGTGCTCGCTTGCTGCTCGGTGAGTCGCCGAAGAGCGTCGTTGACGAGCGTGACCGCCTCGCGGGGCATGACACCCGAGAGCCGGTCGACGAGCTCTGAGACAGCGTTAGGCCCGGCGAAGAGGCTGAACGCTCCGACCGCGACGAGGAGCAGGGAGGGGATCGCGAGGAACGCGTAATAGGCGAGCGCGGCGGCAAGGTTCGTCAAGTGGTCGTTGAGCGCCTCCTTGGCAGCCCGGACGAAGACGGCGCGGTAGTCCCGGGCGCTTAGGCTTCCCAGGCCGGGATCTCGCAGCCGGGGCTCCTCCTGCTCCGGCTGCGGCGTCGGAGCCTCGCGCATACTCATCGCGGCCTCTGTCCCCGGCAAGCGCGACCCTCAAACAGCGATCCCCCTGCTGCCGCCAGCGAGGTCAGCCACCACACCGGCCGTCAGGTTCTCCGTCGCCCGGGCATCGGCCAAGTGCTCGGCGTCCCCTAACAGGCACATTTGTGGGTGGCCCACGGTGAGGCGATCCCGGAGACGTTTCTGGTTCGGGGCACGTTGGGTACTCAGCCGGTGCTGTCACGTAGGTGACCGCACATCTTGGAATCGAAGGTTGGGGAGGTAGACGGGTGCTTCCGATTGCGGATTTCAGTGACAGCGTTGACAGGGCGTGGGACGAGTTTTTCTTGTGGTTGCCACGCTTCGTCGGCTTTTTGGTCATTCTCATGCTCGGCTATATCGTCGCCAAGTTCGTTGGCGGGTTGGTCGTGCGCGCTCTCCGACGCGCGGGGCTTGACCAGTTGATCGAGCGGGGCGCAGGCGGCAGCTACGTGCTCAGTGTGATCGAGAGCCCGTCGAGGCTGCTGGGCACCCTGTCCTTCTGGGCGGTGTTCCTCGGCGCGGTCTCCATTGCGGTGGATGTGCTTGGCATCAAGGCGCTCGAGGACCTTGTGCACTCGGTCTGGGCGTACATCCCGAACGTGCTCGCTGCGCTTCTGATCTTCATCGTTGCCAGCCTGATCGCGGGCGCGATCGTGACCCTTATCAACCGCACGATGGGGGACACGCCGACCGGGGGGATCGTGCGCACTGTGGCCCCCGTGCTGGTGATGGCGATCGCCGCGTTCATGATCCTCGACCAGCTGAAGATCGCCACCAACATCGTCGTGATCACGTACGCGGCCATCGTCGGAGCGGTCGCATTAGGGATGGCGCTCGCATTCGGTCTCGGCGGACGCGACGTCGCCGGACGTCTGCTGGAGAACGCCTACAGCAAGGGACTGGAAGTCAAAGACGACGTCCGGCGCGACGTGCGCACGGGAGTCGAACGCGGCAAGACAGCCGCAGACGAATTCTCCCTGACCAACGCCGCACCGCCTCCCGGCCCAAGCGAGTCCCCAACCGACGTCTAGCCAAACTTCGCGACGCTTCGGTTTCGCGCTCGGCCGCAAAGCGAATCTCCAGGCCCTCATACACTCGAGGAGGACGCAAGAAATGGAAGACGATCGCATCGAAGGAAGCTGAAGCAGGGCGAGGGCGAGCTCCAGGAGACCTGGGTGATGCGAAGGAGAAGGTCGGCGCCGACGGTGACGCCGATCAGGCCGAGGGCAAGGCCAAGCAAGGCGGAGGCGAGCTGAAGGAAACCTGGGGCGAGGCGAAGGAGAAGGCCGGCGACCTCTGGGAGAAGGCGAAGAACCCCGTCGACAGCGACGACGAGCCGAACCGCTAAGCGGGTTCACTTCCGATGCCCGCCCGGTCGGCGCGGCGGGCACGGAAACCCTCGCGCCCGAGAGCCTCGAGGGAGCTTGGCAGAGCGACCAGAGCGACTCTAGGCGGTGGAAACGACTAGATCCGAGCGATTACCGCCGCAGCGGCGACACAGCTCGCAAGGGTCGCCGCCACTACCCATAGCCAAACGGTGACTGACGACCGTCTACGTCTCTTTCTTCCGCCGCTAAGCACACTCATTCGTCCTCGCCTTTGAGCCTCGACCCTGGGAGATGTAAGGGCTTGACGCAAACATCAAGGTCGAGCTCTGACAGTTGCGGCCAGTCTCGCTTTGACCCGTCCCCAGGTTCATCGTCTGTTTCGAGTTCGCTCGGTTCGAGCCCTTCGTTGTCGTTGCGCACCGTGCCGCCGCCTTGTCGATTGACGCCAGAGCCGTTTTTACCCGGAACCGTCCCAGTTACACCGTCAAGGCCCGAGTTTGTGTGCGGTGACTACGGGAAACACTCCGCCCCACAGTCGAAGTCGGGAGGTGAGGGTTCGTGAGTTGGCTCGTGATCCTGTTGATCGTCCTGCTGGTGCTCGTGCTGGTCGGAGGCGTCGGTTTCTCCCGGCGGTAACTGCCCGGTAGACAGTTTCGTAGAAAAACGGCCTAGGCCATTTGCCGAGGCGTTTCTGTTAGAGCCACCGCAACCGCGAAGGCATGTCTCGGCGCAGCCGACTGACGCCGCAAGTCTCTGTCGGTTCGTCCTGCGAGTCTCCTTTGTTTCCTGATTGGAGATGCTCTGTGCCGCCCATTAGGGTCGGTATTCCGTGTCTGCGGCGACGGAGGTCGCCCCCTAGCTCGGGACGCGTCGCAGCCGCGTGACTGGCAGTGGTAGCGACGGGGCCGGCGTTCCCCACTTTGGCCCCCAGCCACGTCGGCCCCGCCAACTAGTGCCATCGTCTGAGTGCTTCGAGAAAAATGGCCCGATGTGGGGGTCGCCAGAACCGGCAATCGATTCTTGCTGCGTCGCATCCGTGTAGCGGCCCGACCCCTCGTAAAGGGGAACGCCCGCCGACCGACACACCCAAGGAGGGGAAACCCACACTCCACATCCGCCGGCGGGCGCTGTGCGGGCCAGCATTACACAGAGGGCGCCCGCCGTTGAGTCCTGAAAGGCGACGGGCGCCCCATGACCAGGCACCACCAAAAGCTTCTAACTCAGGCCATCATTCAGCCGGTGGAGCGGCCACCAGGGCGGTTTACGTGACGTAGCCAACTCTGTCCGATCTCACTGAGAGGGGTCGTGCCAGCCGAGGCTGGCTCGCTAGCTTTGCCGCAGGGAGTCAGTTCCGGCCGGGCTGCCCTGAACGACGGCAGGGAGGGTGGCACGGCTCGTTTTCTCTCCGTCTCTCCAAATCCTGACTCACTCTGGGCAGCTGCTGGTGCCGCATCGGGGGCAGTGGCCACATTCGCGTCCGAGAGGCTCTGCGCGCTCTCGCCCTCAACAAGTGGGTTGAGATCGATCCGAGTGTCGGGGAGCTGCGGATCAGGCCTGGTGAGCGGGCGAAGAAGTTGGCCGAGGCCGCGTCCTAGGACGCCACCAACCCTCCGGACAGGGAAACGCATCGGTCTCTGGAATCAACGAGAGATGCTGACGCTCTTTGTGTTCGACGAGCGGGAGTCCAGGCGGGAGGAGGAGTTGCGAACCGCACTCGGCCGGCTCGGGGAGGACGCGCTGCTGTGGCTTGCCTTGCGCGATCCGACCGAGGAGGAGGTCGCGGCCGTACAGAAGACCTTCGAGTTGAGCGACGAGCAGGCACGCAGGTTGCTTGAGCAGCCGAGCCGCGCTTCCTTGGTGGACTCGGGCGAGCACATGCATCTCACGCTGTACGTGGCCAGCGGCGAGGGGGGTGATCCTGTCCTGCGTCCCGTCGAATGCGTGCTTGGCCCTAACTGGGTCGTGACAGCGCACGAAGCGGAGATCGAGGTGCTGGAAGAGTTCCGCGAGCGCGCTGAAGGGGGAGGTCAGGTCGGTGCGCTCGACTCACCGTCCTTTGTCGCGGCGGTTGTCGATTGGGTGGTCACTAGCTACTTCCGTGCCTTCGAGCAGGTCGAGAGCGAACTTGAGGAGCTCGACGCGCAGGTCATGTCGGACATTCCAAAGGACGTGTCCGACAAGCTGGCGCGGCTGGTGGAGCTCCGTCGTTCGATCGGGACGCTGCGACGTGCGCTCGCCCCGCACCGTGAGGTGATCGTGGCTCTGGCCCATCCTGAGCTTGATCTGCTTTCGACCGAGACCTCGGCGGAGCGGTTCGCCGCCATCGAGAGCCGGGTCATGCAAGCAGTGGACGCGGCGCGAGAGGCGAAGGAGTCGACGCGTGGCTCGTTCGACCTGCTCGTTGCCCGCATCGGGCAGCGGACGAACGACATCATGAAGTTACTCACGCTCGTCACGGTTATTCTCCTGCCTGCCAGCGTGCTCGCAGGGGTAATGGGCATGAACTTTAAGGTCGGCTTTTTCGACCTGGTGTGGGTGTTCTGGGTGGTGATCGCCGCGATGCTCGGCATCGCCGTGCTCGTACTCTCGGCCGCCCGCAGTCAACGCTGGATCTAGCGTGTTCGGCGAGTCTGGCTCTCCCGTTCGATCCGGCTCGTGGCCTGAACGATGGAGGGCGGCCGATTCGGCCGCCCTCCATCACTCCCACCCAAGGAGGAAAGCAGCCTAGTCGTCGTCCCTATTACCCGTCGCGGCCTTCACGCACTGGCCGAAGTTCTTCTAGTCCTGCACGAACTTCGCCGCGTCCGCTTCTTGCAGTCGGCGTTGGTGGCATTGGTCTCGGCCGTGTCTTCGCGCTTCTCGGCCTTCGCCTTCGCGGTCTGCGAGACGCACTTGCCGAACGCGTTCTTCTGACCCCGTTTCCGGGTCTCGTGTTCGGGGAACATCATTCGCGTGACTCCGACGCAGGAGGTCCCGGGCACTGGGCACTGCTGCACGTCCTGCAGCGCGCCTCTGGGTTTGGAGCGTCTGGAGTGGTGGTCGGATTCCTTCGGCGACATTCCACTCTGTCCGGATTGCGCAAAGAGAGTGCTCCATGGCGGTGAATCCACTTCGCCGCCAGAAACCGAGAAACTTCCCGCCTAGCCGTCCGCCGCCTCGACGCCCACGCCGTGGAGGTCCTCGCGGAGCGCGTTCCGTAGGTCGTGGATACCTATCGGAAGAGCGGCATACTCGTCTTGCCCTCCACCCTCAGGCGCTATGCAGCATCCAACTCCGGCCCACCTGTCGCCGGGGTCAAGAAAAGCTCGTCGACTAGTGTGGGCACCCGGGGGCGAAGTCGCGGCGCTCGTGAAGGTCCGCGCCGCCCGTGCTGCAAACCGTCTGACCGTCGAATCTAGGCATTAGGTTCCAAGATGCCTTGGTGGACTTGGTTCCTGGTCGGCATAGCCGTGCTGGCGCTTGTGTACGCCGCGTTCGTGGTCGTTCTCGTGCTCGCGGGTCGCCGTGGCGAGGCCCGCACGCTCGCGACCTTCATCCCCGACTGCATCGTGCTCGTCAGCCGACTCGCACGCGACCCGCGTGTACCGCGACGCCGGAAGCTGATCCTGGTCGCTCTCCTCGGTTACCTAGCACTCCCCTTCGACCTCGTCCCGGACTTCACGGGTTTTGGCTTTCGCAGGACGAGGTATCCGTACGCGGTGCGAACGCGGACGGTGGACGGTCGGATCGCGGATATCTGGGGCGCGCGCACCCCGTTCGCGCCGGGCGAGGAGTGGACGGTGCGCGTCGATACGCTGCTCGAGCCCGACGTGGACGAGGAGCAGGTGTCATGGGTTCCGTCCGCGTGTGTTCTCTGCTCGAACGGCTGCGGCCTCGACATCGCCGTGCACGACGGCCGCATCGTCGGTGTGCGAGGCCGCGCGGGCGACCGGGTGAATCGCGGCCGGTTGGGGCCAAAGGGGCTCCACGGCTGGCGGGCAAACAACGCCCCGGACAGGCTCACGACGCCGCTCGTTCGGCGCGGAGGCGCACTCGAGCCAGCCGCGTGGGAGGAGGCGATGGAACTCGTCGTAGGGCAGTCGCGGCGCGTGCTCGACGAGCGTGGCCCACTCGGTATGGGCTTCTACAACTCCGGCCAGTTGTTCCTCGAGGACTACTACACCCTCGCAGTGATGGTGCGGGGAGGTATCGGTACTCCGCATCTGGACGGCAACACGCGCCTGTGCACCGCGACGGCGGATGCCGCCCTGAAGGAGAGTTTCGGCTCGGATGGCGATCCCGGGTCGCTGACGGACATCGACCTTTGCGACACGCTTCTCCTCGTCGGGCACAACGTGGCCGAGACGCAGACTGTCCTGTGGGCGCGCATTCTTGACCGCCTCGCGGGCTCTGCCCCGCCGCGGCTCGTCGTCGTGGACCCGCGGCGCACCAAGGTCGCGCAGCGCGCGACCGTTCATCTGCCGATCAAGAGCGGCACGAATCTCGCGTTGCTCAACGCGATCGAACACGAGTTGATCGCGAACGAGCGAATCGACGTCGACTTCGTCAACGCTCACACGGTGGGCTTCGAACGGCTTGCGCAGACCGTCGAGAGCTACACCCCGGAACGCGCGGCGGAGATCTGCGGTGTCTCCGCGGACGACATTCGCGCCGCGGCCCGCGTGATCGGCGAGGCTGAGCGGCTCGTGTCCACCTGTTTGCAGGGCGTGTACCAGTCGCACCAGGCGACCGCGTCGGCGGTGCAGGTCAACAACATCAACCTGCTGCGCGGGATGATCGGCCGGCCCGGGTGTGCACCGTTCCAGATGAACGGCCAGCCGACCGCCCAGAACACGCGCGAGACCGGGGCCGACGGCGACCTTGGCGGCGTCCGCAACTGGCAGAACCCTGCGCATGTCGAACAACTTGCCAAGCTCTGGAACGTCGAAGCGCTGCAGATCCCGCACTGGGCGCCGCCGACTCACGTGATGCAGATCTTCCGCTACGCCGAGGAAGGCTCGATCCGCTTCCTCTGGGTGATCGGCACGAACCCCGCCGTGTCGTTGCCTGACCTCGCCCGCGTTCGCTCGATCCTGCAACAAGAGAGTCTGTTCGTCGTCGTCAGCGACGCCTTCCTCAACGAGACCGGCGAACTCGCGGACGTCGTCCTGCCCACTGCCCTGTGGGGCGAGAAGACGGGTGCTTTCACGAACTACGACCGCACCATTCATCTCTCGGAGAAGGCCGTGGATCCGCCTGGCGAGGCGCGCCCCGATCTCGACATCTTCGTCGAGTACGCGCGCCGCCTCGGGCTTCGCGATCGCGACGGCGAACCACTGATCAAGTGGACGACCGCCGAGGAGGCGTTCGCCGCCTTCGGCGAAATGACCCGTGGCCGGCTATGCGACTACTCGGGGCTCAGCCACGACCGCTTGCGCGGCAGCCCGGGCATCCAGTGGCCGTGCAACGAAAGCCATCCCGACGGCACGGAGCGGCTCTACACCGACCACGTGTTCGAGACGTTTATCGAGGAGTGCGAGGAGTACGGTCACGACTTCCTGACCGGCGCAGCGCGCGAACGGAAGGAGTTCGCCGACCTGAACCCCGCGGGCCGGGCAATTCTTCACGGCGTCGAGTACGTCCCTCCGGCAGAGGAGCCGTCGAATGATCTGCCGCTGCGCCTCGTCACCGGACGCACGGTCTACCACTTCCACACACGCACGAAGACGGGCCGCGTCGCAGAGCTCGACGAGGCGGCACCGGACGTGTGGGTCGAGCTCGCGCCGGTGGACGCGGCGACTTTCGGGATTGGCGAGGGCGACGTCGTCCGGGTCGAGTCGCCACGGGGCGCGATCGTTGCGCGTGCTCGCCTCTCCGGCATGCGTCCGGGCGTCGCTTTCGTCCCCTTCCACTACGGATCATGGGGCGGCGGGGGTCCTGATAATGGCCACGAGCGTGCGGCGAACGAACTCACGCTGCTTGCCTGGGATCCGGTATCGAAGCAACCCCTGCTGAAATCGGGCGCCGTGCGGGTCACCAAGATCGCGGACTCGGGCGGCGTTCCTGCGCCGGCACCCACGACCACAGCCTCAGAACCCGTCCTCCCGGAGCCGGCGGGAGGCAGGCCAAGCCGATGACGAAGACCGCTCGCGTATTCGACGACGTGTATGACGCCGAAATGGCGCTCGCCGACGCGCTCCGAGCCCTCGCGGAGCGGCATGCCCCCGACGTAGACGTGTACCACGTCGCGCATCTCCTCGCATCACGTTGCGCCCACCAGGTGGAACTCCTTGTCCCGCATGCCGAGCGATACGAAGCTGACGCGCCGAGAACGGACACCGAGAAACAGGTTTCCGAACGGGCCTCCGTTCTTTCCTCGGACAACGAGGCCCCCGGCATTCTGCTCCTCATAGACCTCCAGCGGCTGTACGTGCTCGCACACGGCGCGGAGCTTGCTTGGGTGGTTCTGCACCAGGTCGCACAGGCCGCACGCGACGAGAGGCTGCTGCACGCCGCGACCGAAGGACAGGAAGAGGCCGAGCGACGCTGGAAATGGCTCCGGACAAAGATCAAGGAAAGCTGTCCCCAAGCGTTGGTCGCGAGTTGAAAAGGGCCCACACCCCACCGGGCTGAAACTCACCGCGATGCGTCTCTGCCCAGCGAAATAGCAACGGCCTCACCGAGGGTGACCCTCGGATTCCGGCCGACGGCGAGCCCAACGAGGTAGGAGACAAGGGGAGCGTTCGTGCGCTCGCCGCTTTCGTGCGCCGCCTCCCGAGCGAGCTCGAGCAGCAGCTCCACATCTGCCGGGGACAATCCAAGGTCACCCACACCGTCGATGTCATTTTCAAGACGCCGTTGCGTCTGTTCCAGCCAACCCGGCACGGAGCGATCCTACGTCGACGAGGCTGGTGAGGCGCGAGCGCTTCTTCGCGGCTGGCACTCGCTAGCTCTGCCCCGGCCGCTCCCGCACTTCCGGTCACACCTCGATCGCGGTGACTGCCCGGCGCGCCGGCTCTCGTACTTTGGCCCCGTCTCGATCACGTCAGCGAGGGGGGTGGGTGGGGGTACCCTCGAGCGCGCCCTCGTCTCGCGTGTGCGCGCGTGCGGGCGAGAGGAACAGGTGGGCATTACGAGCGAGGCCTACCCAGACTCGGTTCCTCCGTGGGCCGACGGGCCGACAGGGGTATTCCCGCGAGACCTGCACGCGCGCGAGCCTCGTTCTCAGGCCAGCGTGGTCGTTACGTTGATCGCGTGATCGTGAGGGACAAGGATCCCGCTGAAGAGGAGGTGCCGACCGTCATCTTTCCGGAGCAGGATGTCGAGCCGGCCTGATGGGAGGCTCCGACTTCGCAGGCTGATCCGCGCGGTGCGCCGCCATTTCCTTGTCGAAATCCGTTTGCGGAGTAGGCCTAGGGGTACTCCTGGCCTTAAGCCAACGGACGGAGGGAGAACATGCCCAGCCTCACCCGAAAGACTCAAATCGACAAGGCGAAGCAAGCATTGCGTGACGCTGTCGCCTATGCCGACGAAGTCGTGCGAGACGAGCGCCTGCGTGCAGACATCCGCGCCGCAGTCGGCCACGGTACGAAGGCAAGCGATCGACTGAAAAAGGAGATAGACGCTGGAGGAATCAGTGCACGCCTGACGTCCGACACGAAACTACGGAAGAACCTCCGCGCGATGCTTGACGATCTCGACAGTGCCGGCCAACGGATGCAGCGCAAGAAGGGACACCGTGCGCGAAGCGTCTTGCTCGTCATAGCCGGTGCGGGCGCAGTTGTGGCTGCTATTAGCGGCCTACGCCACGTGCTGGCACACCGGACCCCCGGGTTCCACAGCGGCAAAGGGCGCGCTACTGCGGAGAGGTAGCCGTCTCAGATCGAGGGACGGCCTGCGCTTCGGAGACGCGATGCGTTCATCTTGGATCGGCGAGGTAGAGTTGCGAGCAACCGCCCCCTCCTTCCGCCGCTGCACTCGTCATGAGTTGCGCCAGGTTCGACCTCTGTGCGGAAGGGGCGCCGACGTGTGGCACCCGGGCTCGAAGACGTTCTGGTCGAATGACAGGCTCCCGGCACTGCCGTAGTCGTTCTCTCGGGCGAGCATGACCTGGCGGATGACGCCAGTTGCCTGACTGAAAGGACGGCCGAATGCTTCCGTTTGCGGATATCAGTGACAGCCGTAGGGAAGTCTCTGAGCACCGTTTGGCCGAACGACCGGCCGGGGATACGTGACGCATGCCAATCGGACCGCAGCCGCCGAGCCCGTTTCCCGGACCCGAGCCAACCCCGCAGCCCACACCGCCAATCCCAGGACCGGACCCGCTGCCACCGCCTGACCCTGAGCCCCCTGATCCAGACGATCCGGCCTGACTCGCGCAAGGAAAAGGCCCCCGGGCGAACCCGGGGGCCAGGAGCCTGGGCGCGTCCCGAGAGTCGTAACCCAGGGGAGCACCGTCAAGGGCCGATCGGATGATCTCCCCGACGGGCCTGCCTCAAACCCCGCGTGGTACGTCCGACGCCTGCGGTTTAGGACGCCCGCGCACAGGGCAAAGCGTCCGACACACGACCCGGGGAGGCCGTCATGACGCTTGGGTACGCGCTGTCGAGCGAGGAGCATCGACCGCTTGATCTTGTCCGCTATGCGACGCGGGCCGAGGAGTCGGGGTTCGGGTTCGCGCTGATCTCCGACCACTTCCATCCGTGGATCGACCGGCAGGGGCAGAGTCCCTTCGTCTGGACAGTCCTCGGGGCGATTGCTGAGGCGACCGAGCGACTCGTGATCGGCACCGGAGTGACGTGCCCCACACTCCGTATCCATCCGGCGATCGTCGCGCAGGCGGCGGCGACCACCGCAGCGATGCTGCCCGGCCGGTTCTTCCTCGGCGTCGGCACCGGCGAGAACCTCAACGAGCACGTGCTCGGACAGCGCTGGCCCTCGACCCAACTGCGGCGGGAGATGCTCGAGGAGGCGGTCGAGGTGATGCGTCTGCTCTGGAGCGGCGACCTCAGCAGCCACCGTGGCCGCCACTACACCGTTGAGAATGCGCGGATCTACACGCTCCCGGACGAGCCCGTCGACGTGATGGTGGCCGCGGGCGGAAAGGAGGCGGCGGCGCTCGCCGCTCGGATCGGCGACGGGCTGATCGGAACGGCGCCCGACGAGGCGACTGTGGGGGCGTTCGACGAGGCGGGCGGCGCGGGGAAGCCTCGCTACGCACAGGTCACCGTGTGCTGGGCGGAGCGCGAGAGCGATGCACGCCGGACCGCACTCGAGTGCTGGCCGAACGCCGCGCTCCAGGGGCCGCTCGGCCAGGAACTGCCGCTGCCGTCCCACTTCGAAGCTGCGGCGGGCATGGTCACGGAGGACTCCGTCGCCGACGCGATCGTCTGCGGCCCCGATCCGGAGCCCTACGCAAAGGCGATCGACGAGTACCTCGATGCGGGCTACACGCACGTCTACCTCCACCAGGTCGGCGCCGACCAAGAGGGGTTCTTCCGGTTCTACGAGTCCCAGCTCCAACCCCGCTACGCGACGCTCGCCAGCTCCGCCCGGTAACACGGCACGGCCGGAGCGCCGCGGCGATGTTTTCCGAGTCCACAAGACAATTCAGTCGTTGAGAGAGGAGAGATGACACCGTGCAGCCCGAGCTCAGACGTTCTACGAGCTCGACGAGGACTTGAGGTTGCGATGATGACAACCAGGCGGGCGGATGGTCACCTCGGGTCGCGCGCTATGGCAGTCGACGCGTCGTCTCCGGCCGTCACGTGTCTAGCCGTCGAGGGTCTTACGAACGAGGGTCGAGTTGCTTGGCCAGCACAGCGGCCGCGCCGGTCTTGCGGACAAGCTCGAAGTCCTCGTGACTTTCGATGACTGTTTCGAACTCGGGTTTGGCGTGGCCCGGCTTGAGCAGAAAATCGGTTGGTTCGCGTCGGGCGCGCTGGTATGCCTCCGTCGTCACGCGAAGGTGATCCATACAGCTCAGGTCCTCACACTCGCAGACGATTTCGAAGGTCTCTGCAGGTCGCCTTCCACCAGCGACGACGTGTTCGTTCACCTGCCTAAACAGATTCTCGTTCTCAGCCACTCGTCGCGTTCGCTCGTCCACGGCTGTTCTCCTTGCCCCACCTTGGCGTGGTGGTGCTACCCAGAAGGCCTCACTGCTGAACATCATCACTTTCTGGGTGGACCAGACCACGGCGGCTACGACGACCTTCTGGAAGGGATCTACGATCTCGTCGGCCTACGCGCTCCGCATCGACCTCCACCCCGACCGACAACACGTTCGAGCTGTCGGTGCTAGACGCCGAGCTCCGAGGTCTCCGGTGGCGTGGTGAAGTCAGGGCCACCTATGTACTTGCTTGCCACGCCGACCAGGCCCCATCTCGATCAGGTCGCCGAGACGGCGTGTCAGACGGATGTCAGATCATGGCGAGGGCGCTGCAGACGCGTGCTGCACATCCGACCGTTGCAGGTAACACTGCTTCAACGGCTCCACGGCAGCTCGGCCCATCCGTCGGGGCGCCCGAGTCGCCAGTGCGGAAAGGGCGAGTACGCCACCTGCGGCGAGGGCGTGTCCTGCTCGACCCCGGCTCCGTGCCCGAGCGCGACCTCGTGCCGCGGGTAGAGGATCGTGCCCTGCTCGGTGCGCGCGCCGACCATCAGGATCACGCAGGGACCCTCACCGGCGCCGACGAACGAGTGGGTCGTGTTCGGCGCGCAGTGGAAGAAATCCCACGCCCGCAGCCGCCGCTCCTCGCCTTCGACGATCAACAAACATTCGCCGCTCAAGACGAGGAAGTCTTCCTGACCTGATTCGCGGTGGTACATCGTGCTGGGCTTGTCCGGGTGCAGGACATGGAGCTTGAAGCCGACCTGCGCGTGCTGCTGTACCTCGAGTTCCGGCCGCTCCTTCACAAGGCGGCCATCGGCCTCGAAGCCGCAGCGCGCGCCAAAGACGTCGTTGCGCATCCACGCGGCGTCGCGGACGTTGAGCACGAACCAGCCATCGCCCTGCGGGACGAGCCCTGCGCCCGTGTCGACCAGGCGTGCTTCCTCAGCCACGCCGCCAGCGTACTCAGCTGCCGCTGCCTCACGGGCCATCATTCTTCGGGCCGCCAAGCCCACTCCGATGATCGCGGGGGAACGGTCCGATCAGCTGAGCCTCGCGTCCGCGCTCGTGCGCGCGTGAGGAAGAGTGGTGGGCGCGCTCGAGACGCCCAAGAACGCTTCGGAGTCCCTGTTCCTGATCGCGGGGGAGGAGGCTGTGTAGCACATGAGGGGCGCGGGCAGCCGGGCCGGCGGAGCCGCACGGGCAGACAGCGCGAGGCTGGGGCGCCTTCTGTGCGCCCTCTGTGAATCCGCCCGGCGCCACGAAGAAGCCAACGCGGCAAGCGGCGCGTGGTTACGGCCTGCAGCTCTCCTTCGTGGGCGTGCTTCCCGCACAGCATTTTGCCATCGAACGCAGAACTGTCCCCAACCGGAGTATCCTGGTTGGAAGGCGCCTCCTTTCATCCGTGGCCCGCGCCGACCCGATCCAGCGGTCGCGCCTGAGAGGTTCCGTCAGTTTCGACGGCAACCGGGGGTCGGAAAGGAGCGAGAGAGATGGCCGGTTCGGCGCTCGCGTCGAATCTCGCCTTGGGTGTCGCTCGAGCGCCGCGGCCTTGGCTGCTGTGGGCGATCGGCCTTGCCGGCTGCGCGGCAGCCGGTGCCACACTCGCGCTTGCGTTGGCAAGCGACGGTTCGCCCGAGCCGGTCGCGCGAGCCGTCACCGTCGACTGGATCGTGCTTTCGTACATCCTTGCGGGTCTGATCGCGTGGTGGTGTCGGCCCGAGAGCCGATTCGGACCGCTGATGGTCGCAGCAGGATTTGCGGCCTTTCTCTCACACCTCTCTTGGACGAGCCTCGCGCTTCCGTACGCGATCGACGTTCCGTACACGATCGGTATGGCGGCCTCTCTGCTGCCGCCGGTGCTCTTCCTCCATGTCTTCCTCGCGTTCCCGAGCGGCCGGCTCGAACGCTGGTTCGAGCGGACGCTCGTCGCAGCTGCGTACGTGGCTGCCATTGGTCTCGGCCTCGTCGTGATGATGCTCAGTGACCCGAGCCCGCACAACCTGCTCGGGGTCGTTTCAGAGCCTGGTGCCGCCCTGGCTGTGCGCCGAGTCGCGCTCGTCGCCGTGAGTGCGTTGTCCCTGGCCGGGATCGCCGTTCTCGTCGCACGGCGGCGAGATACGGGCCGGCCGCTGCGCCGCTCGCTCGCTCTGCTGATCGATGCCTTCGCGCTTGCCTTGGTGGCGATCCCCGTTCTCCTGATCGCGTCGATCTTCGATCCATCCGGGATGGAGACGATCCGGCGGGTCGCATACGCCGTGATCGGGATCGCACCGTTTGCGTTCCTGTTCGCGCTTCTACGTGCCCGTCTCGCTCGATCGAGTGTCGGACACTTGTTCGTCGAGCTGCGTGCGGATCCCGCGCCGACGGATCTCCGCGACGCGCTCGCCCGTGCACTTGGCGACCCGTCGCTCACGCTCGCATTCTGGCTGCCCGAGTTTCGAAGCTGGGCCGATCTCGAGGGTCGGCCGGTGAAGCTGCCGAGCTCCGGCAGCGGGCGGGGGACGACGCTGATCGACCGGGACGGGGCGCATGTGGCGGCGCTGTTGCATGACTCCGCCCTGGCCGATGAGCCCGAGTTGCTCGATGCCGTCACCGCTGCGGCCGGCATCGCACTCGAGAACGGACGACTGAACGTCGAGTTGAAGGCGCGCATGGAAGAGCTTCGGGGATCGCGCTCGCGGGTCATCGAGGCAGGGCAGAAGGAGCGGCAGCGACTGGAGCGCAACCTGCACGACGGTGCGCAGCAGCGGCTGATCGCCTTGTCGCTCGAGCTCGGCCTGCTCGAAGAGCGCGTGGGCGGCGATCGCGAAGCGAGCATGCGCCTCGATCAGGCGAGGCGCGAGATCGCCACGTCACTCGAAGAACTGCGCGATGTCGCGCGCGGCATCCATCCGGCCGTCGTGAGCGGGCATGGATTGGCGGTTGCGCTCGAGCAGCTCGCCGCGAAAGCACCGGTGCCCGTACGGCTGAACGTCAAGCTCGAGCGCCGATGTCCCGAGCGTCTCGAGGTCGCTGCGTTCTACCTCGTGTCCGAGAGCCTCGCGAACGTGGGAAAGCACGCGAACGCCACCTCGGCCACCGTGGAGGTCGTTCGCACGAACGGCCAGGTCGTGGTCGAGGTGGTTGACGACGGGATCGGTGGGGCCGACACCGAGCTCGGCTCGGGATTGCGCGGTCTCGCCGACCGAGTCGAAGCTCTTGAGGGCAGACTTCGGATCTGGAGCCCTACGGGTGGCGGTACGAGGCTCAGAGCGGAGATTCCATGCGCGTCGTGATCGCCGAGGACAGCGTCCTGCTGCGCGAGGGACTCGAGCGTCTGCTGCGCGAGAGTGGGCTCGAGGTGGTGGGAAGCTGCGAGACCGCCGAGGATCTCCTGCTCAAGGTGCGAAGCTTCTCTCCGGACGTCGCGATCGTCGACATCCGGCTGCCGCCGTCGTACAGCGAGGAGGGCCTCCGCGCGGCGCTCGAGATCCGTGCCCAGCATCCGTCGGTGGGCGTTCTCGTGCTTTCGCAGTACGTCGAGGTCGGGTTGGCGATGAAGCTCCTGGCAGAGTCGGCCGAGGGCGCGGGCTACCTGCTCAAGGATCGCATCAGCGACGTCAAGGAGTTCATCGGCGCAGTTCGGCGAGTCGCGGGCGGCGGCTCGGCGATCGACCCGATCATCGTCTCGACGCTTCTGTCCAAGCGCCGGAGCAACGACCCGCTCGAAGATCTGACGCCGCGCGAGCGCGAGGTGCTCGAGCTGATGGCCGAGGGTCGCTCCAACCAGGGGATCGCGGACAAGCTCGTGATCACGCTCCGCGCGGTGGAGAAGTACGTCTCCAGCATCTTCGGCAAGCTCGGCCTCCCTTCGAGCGGGAGCGAGTCACGCCGCGTGCTGGCAGTGCTCCTCTACCTGCGCGCCTGAGCGCGGGCAGTCGCAGGACACCAGAAACCCGCCCCCCGAAACGGCAAGTCTCCCGTCTTCCGCTCCACCCTCCGAGCTGCGAGCGTGGGTGATCCCGCATCGCGAGAGGAGCAGGCGATGAAGACACGTGTCGTGCAGGACGACTCCGACGAGCCTTCGACCCAGAAGCATGCGGTCGTTCCGGCTCCAGCTCGACGGCCGACGAATTTCGCCGCGCGGATGGCGCGCTGGAGCGCGCACCACCGCAAGAAGGCGATCTTCGGCTGGCTAGCCCTCGCGGTGGTGTTGTTCGCTGTCAGTTTCGTATCGCCTATGAAGAGCATCGTGTTCGAGACGTCCGGCCCGGGTGAGTCCGGGCGGGCGGACGCGATCTTGTACAACGACTTCAAACAGCCGGCGGGCGAGGCCGTCCTGATCGAGAACCCTTCGCTCAGCGCAGACGATCCCGAGTTCAGGGCGGTGGTGCGGTCCGTCATCACCGGGCTCTCGACGCTCGACGCGGTCGCGAAGGTCGAGTCACCCTACGACGCGGACAACAGCGGCCAGATCTCCGATGACAAGCACTCCGTGCTCGTCCCGACCGAGATCCGCGGGCCGTCGGATGGGGCGGCCGACAAGGTCGACCCGATCGTCGACGCGGTGGCCGGGGTGCAGAAGGCGAACCCCGCCTTCTACGTCGGGTCGTTCGGAGAGAGCACCGGGAAAGAGATCCAGGGCGCGTTCTATGACGACCTGAAGAAGGCCGGGCTCTTCTCCGTTCCGCTGACACTGCTCATCCTCGTATTTGCGTTCGGCGCGCTCGTCGCCGCCGGAATCCCCCTCCTGCTGGGACTCACCGCCGTGCTCGGCACCATGGGCCTGGTCGCGCTCTTCAGCCAGGTGCTGCCGATGGATGACTCCGTACCGGCGATCATCCTCCTGATCGGGCTCGCCGTGGGCGTCGACTACACGATGTTCTACTTGAAGCGGGAGCGCGAAGAACGTGCAGCGGGTCGCAGCGAGGAAGCCGCGCTCGAGGCGGCGGCGGCGACGTCCGGTCGCTCGGTGCTCATCTCGGGCTCAACGGTCCTGGTCGCGATGGCGGGCATGTTCCTCACCGGCGATGCCGGCTTTGCATCCTTCGGCGTCGCGACGATGACCGTGGTCGCTGTTGCGATGCTCGGGTCGCTGACGGTGCTCCCGGCGCTCCTCTCCAAGCTCGGTGACGGTGTCGACCGGGTGCGCGTGCCGTTCGTCCACCGGCTCCGCCGCAACGACGGCGAAGGCCGGATCTGGGGAGCGATCATCGACCGCGTCCTCAGGCGACCGGTGCTGTCGGTCGCGCTAGCGGGCGGGCTGCTGATCGCCCTCGCAGTCCCGGCACTCCAGCTGCACACGGCCGAGGCCAGCATCGACAGCTATCCGCAGAAGTTCCTGACGAGCTACAACCGCGTCAAGGCGGCATTCCCGGGCACCGAGATCGCGGCGAACGTCGTGATCAAGACGCCGAACGTCGAAGCGCCTCAGGTCCGCGACGCGATTGGCCAGCTCAAGCGGCGCGCGTTGGCCACCGGCGTCATGAACGAGCCGATCGACGTGGACGTCAACCCCGCGAAAACCGTCGCGAGCGTCTCGATTCCGGTCGAGGGCAACGGAACGGACTCCACCTCGAATGCGGCGCTCGCGGCGCTGCGCGAAGAGATCGTCCCGACCACGCTCGGCACCCTTGCCGACGCCGAGGTCGCTGTTACAGGCGATACCGCCCAGTCGAAGGACTTCAACGACCAGATGAAGACCGTCGCTCCGCTCGTGTTCGGGTTCGTGCTGCTGTTCGCGTTCGTGCTGATGCTCGCCTCCTTCCGATCGCTGGTGATCGCGGCGAAGGCGATCGTCCTCAACCTCCTCTCGATCGCGGCAGCCTACGGCGTGCTCGTCCTCGTCTTCCAGCACGGCTGGGGGAAAGGACTCCTGGGGTTCCAGTACACCGGCGGGATCGATCCCTTCCTCCCAATACTCCTCTTCGTGATCCTCTTCGGGCTGTCGATGGACTACCACGTCTTCATCATCAGCCGCGTCCGCGAGTCGTACGACAAGGGGATGAGCACGGACGAGGCGATCGCCCACGGAATCAAGACGACGGCCGGCGTCGTCACGAGCGCCGCGATCGTCATGGTAGGCGTCTTCGCGATCTTCGCGACGCTGTCGATGATGATCCTCAAGCAGTTCGGCGTCGGTCTCGCCGCGGCGATCCTGATCGACGCGACGATCGTCCGCGCCATCCTCCTACCAGCGTCGATGAAATTGCTCGGCGAGTGGAACTGGTACCTGCCGACGTGGCTCGAGTGGCTGCCACACCTCGAGCACGGCGGTTCTGTCGAGCGTGACGAGCCAACCGAACCGGTCACGGCGCCGCCAGCGCTCGGACCCGTCGGCTAGAGCGCGTGCTCGCAAGCTGAAGAGAGTCTCGCAAGGGCGGTCGCACCGAAACGGCGTGACCGCCCTTGCGAGGAAAAGGAGAACATCATGATCCGGCTTACGCTTCCTGGAGCGATCCTTGCCTGCCTCGCAGCA
>CAVOSU010000004.1:0-46034 GCA_963698935.1 uncultured Actinomycetes bacterium | reverse complement strand
TCGATTTCGTCGTCGCCGGATGGAAGCGTTCGTCGACGAGTTCGCGCCGACGGGTGCGTCGGGCATTCTCGACGTCGGAGGCACGGAGACGAACTGGCGATTCGTCGACGTTCCGTCGCGCATCGTGCTGCTGAACCTGACCGTTCCCGAGCGCGGCGACGACTCGTCCGTCGAACATCGAGTGGGTTGCGGGGAACGGCTGCGACCTGCATTACGACGACGACGAGTTCGACATCTGCTTCTCGAACTCGACGATCGAGCATCTCCACACGTACGAGAACCAGAAGCGGTTCGCAGCCGAGGTACGGCGCGTTGCGCCGTCGTACTACGTGCAGACGCCGGCGAAGTCGTTCCCCTTCGAGCCGCACTGGCTCGGGTTCTTCGTCCACTGGCTCCCACGGCGGTGGCAACCGCGGGTCGCACGCTGGGGGACGGTCTACGGCCTTGCGTTCAAGCCGACCGCCTCAGAGGTCGACGCGCTCATCGACGAATACCGGCTGCTGTCCTACCGCGAGATGAGAGAGCTCTTCCCCGACGGCGAGATCCGACGGGAGCGCTTCCTGCTGATGCCGAAGTCGTTCGTCGCAGTCCGTCACGGCGAGTGACCGACGCGTTGCGTGCCCCGGACGGGGCACGCAACACGAGTGTCCGAGACGGAGTCGGCGACGACGCTCAGCAGCTCTTCGTGTGCTCGGCGGCCTCGGTCGTGGTCGGGCCGACGAGCGTGCGATCCGACGAGTTCGAAGTCGGGTCGACGTTCGTGTTCGCCGACGCCGGGTTCTCGGGTCTGGAACTGAATCGAGTACCACGGGTTGATGGCTCGCCGGAACGTGTTCCCGCGCACGCACCAGTTCCGGGCGTAGTCGCTCGTGTCCAGGCTCCCGTTCGCGCCGACGTACGAGAAGAAGACGTGCGCGGTCGTACCGTTGTCCTCGAACGTGTTGCCCTCGATCACGCCACCGTCGGAGTAGGCGATGAACAACGCCTCGGTGTGCACACTCGAATCCGAGCACATGTAGTAGTTGCGGAACGTGTTGTTCCTGATCGTGGTCCCGTTCGGGACCTGGCCCGCCGGCTCCTCGATCACCCAGTTCTGCGCACGCTGGCACTTTCCGTCGAAGGTGTCCCCCTCGACGGTGACGTTGTCCGCGCCGCGGACGTCGAACCCATCGCTGGCGCCGTTCGTGAACTTCGAGCCCGACGCGCCGGACGTGAAGGTCACGATGCCGTTCACCGTCAAGTGGTCCAAGGTGACGTTCTGGCGCGAGAGCTGAACATCACCGGTGATCGTGGCAGTTCCGCCCGAAGCGGATCGCACGGTCACGGGCCCCGACGGAGCCGCCGCGATCTTCTGGGCGACCGTCGACGGGCTGACACTGCCGGAGAGCTCGACAACACCCGAGGGCGGCGGAGTCGTGGGCAAGCCGCGGTCGACGTAACGAGCTGTGTCTGCGGGGAGCGATTGCCCGCTGCGTCGGACGCGACGACTGCAAACGTGTACGACGTGCCGCACGAAAGCCCGGAGAGCGTCGAGGACGGCGTGGTCACCGACGCGACCTTCGAGCCGTTGCTGAGCACGTCGTAGCCGGTCACGCCGACGTTGTCGGTGGAAGCCGACCACGAGAGTGTCGCGCCCGTCCCCGTGACGTTGGACGCTCTCAAACCCGTCGGGGCGGTCGGTGCCTGCGTGTCGGCGCAGGCGGTCGTCGAGACCATCACCACTGCCTGCGCGGAGCGGTTGCCCGCCGCGTCGACTGCGTCGACGGCCAAGGTGTAGCTCGTATTGCAGGTGAGACCGCTGAAGATCCACGTCGTGGTGGTCGACCGTCGCGACACGGGAGCCGCCACGGTAGAGGCCGTAGCCCGTCACGCTGACGTTGTCGGTCGACGGCTGCCAGGTGAGGGCGATGCTGGTCGCCGTCCTCGTGGATGCCGTGACGGTGGCGGGCTTCGTCGGTGCGGTCGTATCGGTCGAGGGCGGAGGTGGCGAGCTTGTGGGCGGGGGCGGCGTCGTCGCATCGCATGCCGCGGTCGTGACGGAGAGCGTGGACGCGGGACCGGCGTTGCCGGATGCGTCGATACCGACGACGGAGTACACGTACTTCGTCCCGCACGTCCTTCCGCGTCGTTCCACGAGTTGGTGTAGCCGCCGTACACGCCCGGGCCGTCACCGAGCTTCGTTCCGTCGCGGAAGACCCGGTAGCCCGCTGTGCCGTCCGCCGTCTTGCTCGCGTCCCACGCGAGCGCGACAGAGGTCTGCGTCACGGACGACGTCCGGAGGTTCGGCGGAGCCGAAAGCCCGGTCGGCGTGGTTCCCGTCGGAGGAGGCGGCGTGGTTCCCGGTCGGGAGAGGCGGCGTGGTTCCCGTCGGGGGAGGCGGTGTGGTCTCCACGGGCGGCGGCAGGGCGCGTCGCACGCCGAGGTGGAGACCGTCAGCGTGGACTTGGCTCCGACGTTGCCGTTCGAGTCGACGCCCGCGACCGCGTACTGGTAGCTCGTGCCGCACGTGCGGCCGCTGTCGTTCCACGAGTTCGTGTAGCCGCCGTGGACCCCGGGGCCCTCACCGATCTTCGCGCCGTCGCGGAAGACCTGATAGCCGGACATGCCGTTTGTCGCTGTGCTCGAGTCCCACGCGAGAGCGACGGCAGTCTGCGTCACCGAGGTCGTGTGCAGGTTCGGCGGGGTCGTCGGCACACTCGTGTCGTCGGCGGCGGAGGCGTGGTCGTCGCGCAGGGCGCGGTCGCGCCAGTCAGCGACGCGACGGCGGACCGGTTCTGCGCCTTGTCGGACGCGTCGACGCCGAGCGTGTACGTCGTGCCGCACTGGAGGCCGGCGAAGTCACCGGTCGTGCCGGTGGTGGTGCCAACCTTCGAGCCGTTCCGGTAGAGGCCGTACTCGGCAATACCCGAGGCGTCGGTGGAGGCTGCCCAGCTCAGGGTTACTCCGGTCGTGCTCGACTTCGACACGACGAGGCTCGTCGGCGTCGACGGCGGTGTGTGGTCGGAGCATGGCGCGGTCGAGAAGAAGGCGTTCGTCCGAGCGGACTCATTGCCGGCAGCGTCCGACGCGTCGATTGCGATCTGGTAGGTCTGGCCGCAAGAGAGGTTCGTGATCGTGGCCGACGGCTCGCTCCACTGCCCGACCCAGAAGCCACCGACGTACAACCCGTATCCCACGACTCCGAAGTCGTCCGTGGACGGCGACCAGGCCAGGATCACCTGGGTCTCGGTGCTCGCGACGGTGCGCACGTTGCTCGGCGCGCTCGGCGCCGTTACGTCGCCGCACGCGGCGGTGGAGGCAAACGTCGACGTCGTGCGGGACCGGTTCCCTGCGTCGTCGAATGCATCGACGCCAAGGGTGTAGCCCTTGCCGCAGACAAGCTGATCGAACGTGTAATCCGTGGACGCCGTCTGGCCCTTGCGAGCCCCGTCGAGGTACACGCCGTAGCCCTCGACGCCGACGTTGTCCCAGGTTCGGGACCAGTCGAGCGTCACGCTGGCGCTGTCGGCTGCCTCGACGTTGAGGGAGCTGACCGGTTTGGGCGCGCGGCGGTCGTTGTACGCGTTTCGGGTAGAGAACGTCTTGTCGCCGCGCGACGCGGCGAGCGTTGTCGGCACGAGGATGGCGGCGACGAGGAGCAGGACCATCCAAAGGGAGGGGGAGAAGCGGCGGCTAGGCATGTGCCTTCCCTCGGAGGTTCCCGAAGGATCTTGTACCCCTCTTTGGGGTACTTTCGTAAAGAGCGGGGGCCAGGACGACCCAGACCAAAGTCGGCGGCAGGCGCATGAAATGACGTCGTTCCAGGCGTTTCGGGCAAACCGACACATTCCCCTCGTTCGGGCGATCGAAGGTGTCGCTCGATCGAGTGACACGCAACCGGAGCACACCGGCGAGGCTCCGGATCGGCCCGTGCGCCGGGACGGAAGGTACGCTCGACGCGTGCTGAGCCCCGCGGTCGACAACCTCGTCGCGCAGCTCACGCGCCTTCCCGGGATCGGCACGCGCACGGCGCAGCGGCTCGCGTTCCACATTCTCGCGGCGCCCGCCGACGAGGCGAACGCCATCGGCTCGGCGATCGCGGAGGTCAAGGCGAGAGTCCGTCCCTGCCGCGAGTGCGGCAACCTGACCGAGGAGGCGCTCTGCGGCGTTTGCTCCGACTCTCGCCGCGACCGGACGGTGATCTGCGTCGTCGAGCAGCCTGTCGACGTCCTCTCTCTCGAGCGGACGCACGAGTACCGCGGTCTCTACCACGTCCTCGGGGGCGCGCTCTCCCCATTGGACGGCGTAGAGCCCGGCGATCTCCGGATCGAGCGGCTCCTCGACCGGGTCGGTGCCGACGGCGTCGAGGAGGTCGTGCTCGCGACAAACCCGACGATGACTGGCGAGGCAACGGCTGCATACCTCGCTGACCGTCTTCGGGATCGCGTCTCCGTGACCCGCCTCGCGAGCGGTCTCCCCGTGGGCGGCGATCTCGAATACGCGGACGAGGTGACCCTCGGCCGCGCCCTCGCAGGACGTCGGCCGGCGTGAGGGCGCAGGGACACCGCGGCTTCGGCTAGAACAAGGCCGCATGAGTGTGCGCGCGAGGATCGGCGTCGTCGGCGCGACCGGCGCGGTCGGCACGGTGACACTTGGGCTCCTCGCCGAGCGCGGCTATGGCGACGTGCGCGCGTTCGCGTCCGCCCGATCCGCCGGTAGGCGGGTCCGGTTCGGCGACGGCGAGCTCGTCGTCGAGGAGGCCACGCACGAAGCGCTTGGCGCCGGCGACGTCGACCTGTTCCTCTTCTCGGTCGGCACGTCCGCGAGCCGCGAGCTCGTTCCCATCGCCTCCGCGGCCGGGGCGACGTGTGTCGACAAGTCGTCGGCGTATCGCTTGCTCGACGGCTATCCGCTCGTCGTCCCGGAGGTCAACGGCGAACGGGCGCGCGAGTCACTTGATCGCGACAGGATCGTCGCGAACCCGAACTGCTGCGCGATCCCGCTGGCATGCGTCCTGCACCCGCTTCACGAGGCGGCGGGTCTCGCGCAGGTCCGGGTCTCGACGTACCAGTCCGTCTCGGGTGCCGGCGCGCAGCGCATGACCGCGCTCGCCGGAGAGCGGCCCGAGGACCACGACCTCGCGATGGACTGGACCTGGGCGGGGGACGAGTCCGACGAAGAAGCGAAGCTCCGCGCCGAGACGAGGAAGATCCTCGAGCTGCCGGACCTTCCCGTCTCCGCGACCTGTGTACGCGTGCCGGTGATGGTCGGCCACTCCGAGGCCGTCTGGGTCGAGCTCGAGCGGCCCATCGAGCCGGACGAGGCCGCCGCGGTCCTCCGCGAGGCACCAAGCGTGCGCGTGCTCGACCTGCCGGGGTTCCCGACACCGGCCGCGGCGGCGGGTGCCGATGAGGTGCTCGTCGGGCGTATCCGCCGCGACGGCGCGTCGCCCCATGGCGTCGCTCTCTACCTCTCGTGCGACAACCTGCGCAAGGGGGCGGCTCTCAACGCGATCCAGATCGCCGAGCTGCTGCTCGCGGCGGTCGCGCCGACCGCCCGGTAGGGCTGCCCGGGCCGGTCCGCCGCGGCCCGCCAGACGTTCGCGCCGGCTCACCCTCCCCAGAAGTTCAGGTCCTGTTAGGACGAGAGGCTAGATCCCTCACAAGAGGTTGGCGGACCTCCCCCTTCGGAGTATCGTGAGGAGCGGGGAAACGGAACGTCAACGGCGAGTCGCTCACGGGTGAGTCGCGTGGGGGGCAAGCAGTAATTCGGGGGAGGGGAACGTGAGTGCTGTCTCACCTGAGGCCGTAGCGGCATCTGCCGACTACGCCGTCCTGCGGGAGCCGACCTGGCGCTCGAGCCGCGGCTGGCTCATGCGTCGACTGCTGCTCCTCGCGGACATCGTCGGGCTCGTGGCCGCGTTCGTCGTCGCGCAGCGAATCGTTGCGGCGCCGACGCCCGTCGACACCGTGGTGCCGCAGTGGGAGCTCGTCCTGTTCTGCGCGAGCCTGCCCCTGTGGGTGATTCTCGCGCGCCTGCATGGGTTGTACGACCGTGACGAGGAGCGCACCGATCACTCGTCCGTCGACGACTTCTTCGGCGTCCTCCAGATGGTCACGATCGGAACCTGGGTATTCCTCGTCGGAACGCACGTGATCAAGGTGGCTCACCCGACGCTGGATCGCATCGTGGTGTTCTGGGCGCTCGCGATCGGGTTCGTCTGGCTCTTCCGCGTTCTCATCCGCGTGGTCGGCCGACGCCAGGCCTCGTACGTGCAGAACGTCCTCATCGTCGGCTCGGGCAACGTCGCGCGGCTGCTCGCCGAGAAGATGGGCAAGCACCGCGGCTACGGGCTCAACATCGTCGGTTTCGTCGACCACGACGGGGGCGCACTGCAGAACGGTGGGCCGCCGCTCGAGCTGCTCGGGACGACGACGGAGATCCGGCAGCTCGTCCACCAGCACCGTGTCGATCGTGTGGTCATCGCCTTCTCGAACGATTCTCACGAGCAGACGCTCGACGTGATCAGGCTGCTCCAGGATCAGCGAGTGCAGGTCGACATCGTCCCGCGGATGTTCGAGGTGCTCGGGGCGAGCGCCGAGTTCCACGCGATCGAGGGCATCCCACTCGTCGGGCTCGCGCCGCCGCATCTCTCCAACTCCTCGCGGTTGCTCAAGCGGTGCTTCGACGTCATGGGAGCGACTTTCGGCCTGATCGTCCTGTCGCCGGTCTTCCTCGCCGCCGCTATCGCGATCAAGGTCGACACGCGTGGGCCGGTCTTCTTCCGGCAGGTGCGGATGGGGGAGGACGAGCGGACGTTCCGGATCTTCAAGTTCCGCACGATGGTCGTCGACGCAGAGACGCGGAAGGCGGACGTCGCCCACCTCAACATGCACAGGGAGGACGATCCGCGCATGTTCAAAGTGCCGGAGGACCCGCGCGTGACGCGCGTCGGAGGGTTCCTGCGGCGCTCCCGGATCGACGAGCTCCCGCAGTTGATCAACGTGCTCCGCGGCGAGATGTCGCTCGTGGGGCCGCGTCCGCTGATCCTCGACGAGGATCGCTACGTCGAGCGGTGGGCGAGACGGCGCCTGAGCCTGCGCCCCGGGATCACCGGCCTCTGGCAGGTGCTCGGCGCGAGCGACATCCCGTTCGAGGAGATGACGAAGCTCGACTACCTCTACGTCACGAACTGGTCACTGGGCGAGGACGTGCGGCTGATCCTCCGCACGATTCCGTCGCTCGCCCGCGGGCGAGCGGCGTACTAGAACCACGGGTCGCTCGCCGACGAGGCGAGCGACCCGGGTCCACCTCGTCAGGCGCCGAGCCCCAGCGCTCCGAGGTCGGGCATCTGGCTGCGGAGCTTCGCCTCCACCGCGTGTGCTGCGGCGCGGAGCGCCTCGTTCGAGGCGGCGAGCACCATGTCGCCGAGCATCTCCGGGTCATCCGGGTCGATCGCGCGCGGATCGATTCTGAGCTCGACGAGCTCCCCGGCGCCGTTCGCCTTGGCAGTGACCATGCCGCCGCCGGCGGAGGCCTCCGCGATCTCGTCCTTCGCGGCGGCTTGGGCCTCCGCCATTTGCTGCTGCATCTCCTGCGCCTGCTTGAGCAGGGCGTTCATATCCAGCTTCACGAGGACTCCTCTACTTCGGTTGCGTCAAGGTCGCTCTCGAGCAGTGCGATGAACCCCCGTTCGTCGAGGGGCGCCTCCTCCACAGCGTCGCCCTCGTGGGCCGAGTCGGCGACCGCCGTCACGACCGCCAGGCGGCGTCCGGTGACGTCGTAGAGCGCGTCGCGGAGGAGCTGGACATTGCCGGGCTCCTCGACCTGCATGCGGTGGAACTCCGCGCCGGGCCGGAACGAGAGCGTGAGCGTGTCGCCCTCGAGCTCCGTCGGGCTGGCCTCCGCGAGGAGCGTCGCAACGGGAATCGAGCGATCTTTCACGGCGGGGAGCACGCTGCGCGACCAGGCCTCCTGCATCTGCTCGAGCGACACGTCCGGCGGCGCGTGCGTCGTCGGCTCACCCTCCGGCGCCACAGGTGCCGGGCCCGCCGCGGGCGCGGGAACGGGGGAGGGGCCCCACGACTCCGCGGCGGGTGAACCGGCGTGCATCCGTGATTCCAGCACTTCGACCCGATGGACAAGCGATTCCCGTGCGAGGTCAGACTGGGGCCGGGTCACCTTGACGAGTGCCAGCTCGAGCGGCAGCCGAGGATCGCCGCCCTGTCGCTCGTCCTCGAGCACGACCGCGAGAAGGTCGATCAGATGCACCACCGTAGGCTCCGGGAGCTGGTTCGCCTGCTCGCGCAGCCGCTCGCGCGACTCCTCCGTCAGCGGCAGCGAATCCGGTACGTGGCCGAGGTGCTGGGCGAGCAGCAGGTGGCGGAGGTGCTCGAGCAGATCGCGGGTGAGTTGCGCGAGGTCGAGCCCCTGCTCCGCCAACTCCTCGAGCGTGACGAGCGCGCCGGCGACGTCGCGATCGACGATCGTGTCGCAGAGCCTGAAGAGGACGTCTTCCTCGACCGCGGTCCCGAGCTGCAGGACGTCCTGGACCGAGATCGACTTGCCGGTCGCCGCCGAGAGCTGGTCGAGCGTCGAGATCGCGTCACGGTACGCGCCACCGGCACTGCGGGCGATGAGGGACAGCGCGGCGTCGGGCGCGTCGATCTCTTCTCCGTCGCACACCGTGCGGAGGGCCTGGACGAGCTCGCGCATCCGGGGACGCTGGAAAACGAACGTCTGACAGCGGGAGCGGACGGTCGGGATCACCTTTGCGAGGTCCGTCGTGCAGAAGACGAAGACGAGATGGGGCGGAGGCTCCTCGATGAGCTTCAAGAGCGCGTTCCACGCCTGGTTCGTGAGCTGGTGCGCCTCGTCGACGATGTAGACCTTGTACTGGCCCTCGGCCGGGCGGAGCATGGCGCGCTCGCGGATCTCACGCACCTCGTCGATCCCGCGTTGCGAGGCCGCGTCCATCTCGACCACGTCGAGCGACGTCCCGTCGGCGATCGCTCGCGCGATACGGGTGCTCGCGTCGAAGTCGGGTGTCGGCCCGCCCTCCGCGTTCAAGGCCTTCGCGAGGATGCGCGCCATCGACGTCTTGCCCGTCCCGCGCGGCCCGGCGAACAGGTACGCCTGACGCACCTGGTCGTGCTCGAGTGCGTTCCGGAGCGTCCGGACGACCGCCTCCTGGCCGACGACCTCCGTGAAATCGAGGGGCCGGTACTTGCGGTACAGCGCTGTCACGACGCCATTCTCGCAGACCGCTGATCCCGGCCGGCTCGAACGCCCGGCCGCGCGCTCCGTCGTCGAACAGGGCGACCCCGGGTGGTGTCGTCGCCGACTGCTCGGGTCGGGCGGTGCCGCGGCACCTGGGAGGGAGTCCTTAGCGCTGCTTCCTTCCGGATCTGACGCGGTTCGAACGCTCCCAGTGCGCGGGACCCGACCGTCAGTGCAACGTGTCGACGACCCATGCCCGTGACCGCCGTCCTCGGACGGCGTTCGGCCCCGCTGGAGCGGATTTCGGGTTCAGGGAACCGCTGACTCCCCACCTAGCGCGACCGGGCGCGCGCAGCGTAGCAGGGGGTTCGAGGGCCGTGCCGAACGCTCCCGGAACGGTGTCGACTACACTCCCGACGCGGATGGGCATTGCCGCGCCCTCAGTTGCCGAAGCGTCGAGCCGTCTGCCCTCCTCGGTCAAGGCAGGTCAGGCGAGCGCCGATGACGTCCTCGTGACGTCTGTCGCCAGCTTCCCGCCGGCGGTCGACGAGCCCGTCAGCCCGGAGCTCGTGCTCGTCGATCCGGAGCTCAGAGAGCGTCTCCGGGCGCTCCTCCCGGAGATCGAGCTCGAGCTGCCTCCGCCGCTCCTTCGGGCCGTTCCGAACCCGGAGCCGGACGACGCCCTGCCCCTTGCCCCGCCGCCGGAGCTCGTCGGGTCGTCCGATCATGGCGCCGTCGTCCATCCGGCGCCGCAGCAGGTTCCGGTCTACGTCTATCCGACACGCGGGGAGCGGTTCCGGTCCTTCGCGAAGGCGTTTGTCGCGGGTGCGGCGGCTGCGACGGTGATCACCGTCGGTGTCATCGCGGAGCGCGATGATGGCCCCGCCGTCGTCCAGGACGCCGGCACCGCTCCGCCAACGGTCGCCGCTCCCGTCCCGGCCCCGAAGGTCACGGCCGGCGGAGGCGGGAGGCAAAGGCCGTTGAAGAAGCCCGCCTCGGCTCCCAGCAGCACTCGCGCGAAGCAAGCGATCACGAAGCAGGGGAAGAAGCCGGAAACAAGCCGGGGGAAGACGCAGCGTGCATCCGCGAAGGGGACGGCGAAGGCCAAGACCGCGCGCCAGGCCGGCCGTTCGAAGGCGACCCCGCCGCCCGCCGCAACCGCAGAGCCGAAGCGGTTCGCGTGGGCGCCGGTGAACGGCGCAGTCGGCTATCGCTTGGAGCTGTTCCGCGGAGACAAGCAGGTGCTCGAGGTACGCACGACGACCCCGGCCTATGAGCTCCCGGCCCGCTGGCGGCACGCCGGCCGCAACCGAGACCCTTACGAAGGGCGACTACCGCTGGTACGTCTGGCCGCTGCGCCCGGGCGGCCCGGCCGCCGTCGCGGTCGTGCAGGCGCGCCTCACCGTTCCCTAGAGTCGACGTCCGGCTCGCTCGAGCAGGGGACGGAGCGCTGGAGTCGAAGTCGATCCGTGCCGATGAACTCGTCGATGGAACCGACCGAGACGACCCTACCGCCGGACATCACGCGGGTCAGCCCGGAGCTCGCGCTCGTCGACCCAGACCTTGCGCGCCGTCTTCGCGCTCGCATCCCGCGGAAACTCCCGGGCCACACTCCACCGCTTCCGATTCTGCGGCTGCCGTCCGTATCGGTGCGGGACGCCCAGGCGTCGCCGCAGCCCGCGAGCCCGTAGCGCCGCTGGCTTCCTGCCGAGCCGTTGACCGGGCGCAGGCTCCGCTAGCCTTGCACCTCCCGGGCGCATAGCTCAGCGGGAGAGCGCTCGCTTCACACGCGAGAGGTCCCTGGTTCGATCCCAGGTGCGCCCATCCCCGGAATCGGCTTCGTTGAGCCATTCCGACCGATTCCCAGGGGCCGATGTCCATTCCTTGTCCAAGCTCGCGCGGACGAACGCGTCGAGGCGCGCGGCGTGGGAACGCTTCTCGCCCTCATACAAGTGCCTGTACGTCCGCAGGAACAACGCTCCCCCGTCCGTGTGCCCCATGCGCTCCGCCGCTACGGCGGGGTCATAACCGGCAGCAGCCATCAGCGAGCCCGCCGTGTGCCGCAGCCAATGGAATGTGAACCCATCGAACGCCGAAGGGCGACCACTCGTCGCGTCCCGATCATGTCGCGCCGCCGCCGCCACTGATCTTCGCCACAGACGATCCCCAAAGCGGAAACGATTCCATGACCCACCCTCCGGAGTGGGGAACACAAGGTTCGTCCCTGGCGCACGAGCCAACAGCTGCTCACGAAGCAGCGATACCTCCACACTCGACAAGTACACGCGGTGCTCACGCTTGTTCTTAGCGAGCTCGGGGCTGCGTCGCTGGCTGGTGGCGGGATCGCTCGTGACCGGGCTGATCCTCGCGATCGCCACCGTGCATCTCGCGGGCCCGTGGCACTTCGTCGGGCTCGACGGATAGACGGAAAGGGAAGAAGGCTCAGACGCGGCGACCGAGCGTCGTAGGCTTGGCGGGTGACGCGGGAAGGCGAAATCGCGCTCTGGCGGGCAAGCGGTCAGGACGAGGTGGACAGCGCCTACGTCTACCGCGCGCTGGCCGCGTACTCCGCAGGCGACGGCGTGTTCGCGCGCCTGGCCGAGGCGGAGGAGCGCCATGCGGCCCTTTGTGCCGAGCGGCTCAGAGCGCTCGGCGCGGCGGTCGAAGATGTCGTTCCGACTCGTAGAGCTCGGATCCTCGGCTTTCTCGGACGCCGCTTCGGGCCGCGCTTCCTCGCCTCCGCTTTGACGGCCGGGGAGAGCACAGCGGAATCGCGATACAGGAGGCTCGGCGAGGCGGGCGCTGCGATCGCGGCGGAGGAGCGCGCACATGCACACATGCTCGCGCAACCCAGCACGGTCGCCGAAGCGCCCTCGCGCCACGAGGAGCGCCATCGGCTTGGAGTTGCAAACACGCTCCGTGCGTCGGTACTCGGCGCGAACGACGGCCTGCTTTCGAACTTCAGCCTGATCATGGGGGTCGCGGGAGCGCAGTTGTCTCGCACGACGGTGCTTATCACCGGGCTGTCCGGACTGCTTGCGGGGGCAAGCTCGATGGCGCTCGGCGAGTGGGTCTCCGTGCAAAGCTCGCGTGAGTACGAAGAACACGAGCTCGCAATCGAGCGGCGCGAGCTCGACCTCTATCCGGAGGCAGAGCAAGCGGAGCTGACTGCGCTCTACGTCGCGAAGGGAATCCCTGAGGACGACGCGTCGCGAATGGCGGGATCGATCCTCTCCAATCCGAGCGTGGCCCTCGACACGATGGCACGTGAGGAGCTCGGCATCGATCCGGAGCTGCGAGGTACGTCGCCGTGGAAGGCAGCAGGCTCGTCGTTCGCGCTGTTCTGCGTCGGTGCGATCGTGCCGATCCTTCCGTACTTCTTCTTTGGAGGAACGACGGCGGTCATCGCGAGCTCCGTCCTGAGCGTGCTCGCACTGTTCGGAATCGGCGCGGCGATCACGCTCGTCACCGGCACGAGCTGGCTCCGGTCGGGGCTGCGCCAAGTCGCGTTCGGCATAGCCGCCGCGACCGTCACCTTCGCAGTCGGACGCCTCGTGGGCGCGGCCATCAGCTGATTGCCGTCGACGCCGGGCCAGCGTGCTCATCGCCGGGGACGTCCCCCGCGAGGTCGAGGCGCTCGGGGACTCCGTGTCGTTTTCGACGCATTCGCGCCGCCCCGCGAGGACTGGATCCCCGGCGACGCATACCTGCGCGGCTAGGCGCCGGGAGAAGTGCCGCAGCTCATTCAGGGATTTCCCGCAGTCGAATCAGGATCGTTGCGGATGATACGAAGGCGAACCCGAGATATGAGTGGTCTGTCGAGCTAGGAGGTCCAGTGATGCTCGCGGCGGAAGTAAGCACAGTTCTTGGGATCATCGCGACGTTCGCGTTTGTTCTCTTCGTCCTCGGTGTTGTGTTGTACGCACTCGTGCGACCGTTCACGCATTTCGATCACGTGCATCGGGACGACCTGTGGGTGCACTTGCCGTGACACGGATCGACGGCTGTTGAGTCGTCTGAGCGGCAACGGCGTCGGTCAGTACCTGCGTCGCATTGACTACGCCTCCCGGGCAGGAGCCGGGGAGTACGTGAAATCCCCGATGGCACCCTCGTCTCGAGGGGCCACGCTGCTCCACATCCAACGAGAAGAAGGGTGTGGGTCGAGATGAAAGAGCTCGCAGTCGCGATAGCCGCCGTGACCTTGGTCGTCGCCTCGGGCTTGGTCACGAGCGGCGAGGCCGTGACCTCCAAGCCCCTCGTGGCCGTTCAGGTTGACGAGTTCAGCGTCTTCCCGGGGACGCAAGGGGCACCGAGGGGCAAGGTGCGGTTCGTGGTCACCAACATCGGTACCGTCAAGCACGAGTTCGTCGTCCTGAAGACAGCGAAGCCCGCAGGCAACCTGCTCAAGGGCAACGAGGCGGACGAGAGCGGCAACGTCGGTGAGATCGGCGGTGTGCCTCCAGGCCAGGCGAGGACGTTGAACCTGACGCTCAAGCCGGGACACTACTCGCTCATCTGCAACCTGTCGGGGCACTACAAGACCGGTCAGTTCGCGGACTTCTACGTCCGCTAGCGGCACGACAGCACGGCTCGGGTCCTGTCGGGCAAGCGGCCGCCGTAGGCGACTGCGCGATTACACGGCCCGGCGTACGCCTCGTCAGTCGTCCTGCTCGGAGCCTCGCGAGCCGTCGTCGCCCGCCGTCGTCGTCTGGACGGGCGTGGTCGACATCGTGGTGATACTGGTACGCGGGTTCAACCTTCCGGCGGGCTCGGGCTCGCGATTCGCGTACCCGAGCAGCACGACGTTCACGCCGATCGCGGCGGCGACAAGCAGCGCTGCGGCGGCTCCGATGAGAAGCGCGCGTGCCGGCCGGCGGCGCATGGTCAGGCGGCGAGGAGCTTCGGAGCGAGCTCGCGGCGGATCGATCCGACCTGCTGAGGGCGGTTCACGAGCAACGCAGCAACGAGCCTCCCGTCCTGCGCGAGGTAGCGAGCCGCGAGCGAGGTCTCATGTCCGTCGAGGACGATTCGCTCCCATCCCTCTGAGGAGCCTACGTGCTGAAGCCGGAGACCGAACTGGTCGGACCAGAAGTAGGGAGTCGGCCTGGCCCCCGGCTCTGCGGCGAGGATCGCGCGGGCGACCAGGGCGGCCTGCCCGGCCGCACTCGTCCAGTGTTCGAAACGGACATGGCGCGAATGCTCGGCGCTCCACGGGGCGGCAACGTCACCACAGGCGTAGACGTTCGGCAGCCGCGTGCGGCCGTCTTCATCCGTCTCGATCGGGCCAGGGGCGCCGCGGACGAGCTCACCGGCGGGCTCGGCGCCTATGGCGACGAGAACGAGGTCGCACTCGAGCTCCGTCCCGTCCGAGAGGCGGAGACCGCGGAGCGTTCCGGCGCTCCCACGGAGGATCCTTTCGACCCCGGCCCCGAGCCTGAGGTCGACACCGTGCTCCCGGTAGCGGTTCGCGAGGAGGCGGCCGACCTCCGGCCCGAGAATCCGCTCGAACGGCACGCTCGCCAGGTCGATGATCGTCACGTCGACCCCGAGCTCGGCCGCCGTCGAGGCAACCTCGGTGCCGACGAAACCCGATCCGACGATCGCGAGCCGTCGGCCGGGAACGAGCTCGGCACGCAATCGCCGCGCGTCGTCGAGTGTCCGAAGGACATGGACACCACTCCCGCCGAAGGCCGCGGGCCGCCGAGCCCGGGCTCCTGTCGCGAGAACGAGCGCGTCCCACTCGAGGTCGCCGCGCGCCGTGCTTGCGAGCCGGCGCGTCGTGTCGATCCGCCTTACCCGGACCCCGGGCTCGAGGTCGATCGCGAGGTCGGCCCAGACGGTCGGCCGCTGGAGGAGGATTTCCTCGCGGGTGCCCGCGAGGAACTCCTTCGAGAGAGCGGGCCGCTCGTAGGGTGGGTGTGGCTCTTCGCCGACGAGTGTGATCGGTCCGTCGAAGCCCTCCGCGCGGAGCGTCTGCGCGCAGCGGCTCCCGGCGAGCCCGGCGCCGACGATGACGACACGGCGCGACATCAGGCGGCCTGTCTGCCGTGTTCGTCGTAGACGGCGATCGCGCCCATGGGACACGAGGCTGCGGCTTCGAGGACGGCGTCGTCGTCCGTCTCGGTTTCGTGTGCGATGGCGATGCCGTCGGGGCCGAGGGCGAAGGACAGTGATGCGAGTTCCGCGCAGCTTCCGAAGCCGCTACACAACGAGCGGTCTATCTCGATGCGATGCACGAGTGTCTCCTTTCGTGGGTGGGACGAGCGTGCGCCACGCGGTTGCGGCGACGACTGCACCGACCGCTCCGCCGTAGAGGGCGAGAGCCCATGGCTGGCTGCTGTCGGTTCCGGCCGTCAGGCCGTGCACGGTGGCGAGGCCGAAGATGAGATAGGTGGCCCAGTGCAGGCGCCGCCAGTTGCGCGCTCCGATCCGTTTCCGGAGCGAGAACGAGGCGTAGACGACGACCATCAACTCTGCAGCGAGCACTCCGAGACCCGTCCACAGCGGACGGTAGGGAGCCAGGCCGGGCACGAGCAGACTGCCGATCCCGATGTGCACCGTGCTGTCGAGGACGAGCGCGGACGCGTGTGCAAGCACGGCGCCGAGTCCGAGCATGGCGAGGAAGCGGTGGATGTCGGTCACCGTCGCGGCCTTCAGCGCTGCGCCGAACGGTCGCGCCTTGAGCACCAGCCCGGCCAGCACCGATGAGGTCAGCAGCGCGTAGGCGAGCAGGCCGCTCGATCGGGCGAGGATCCAGAACGTCGGGTCGGTCTTCATGCGAGGCCGCCCGCGAAGAGCGTCTGGCCGTCGAGCGTGACGAGCAGGGCGGGCGTCGCGGTGGCGTTCGCCTCGCGTTCGGCGTCTTCTGCGCCGGCGAGGAAGAGGGCTTTCGCTCGCACCTCCGCGTCCGTTGCCGTCGCTGCGACGGCGGTCACGCGGAGAAGGTCCCCCGCAGCCGGCAAGCCGGTGGCGGGGTCGATGATGTGGTGGAGCTCCTCGCTTGCCCGCGTCCAGTGGCGACGGTCGCGGCCGGAGGTCGCGACGGCACCGTCGGCGAGCTCGAGCGTGAGCCTGCCGTCGCCGGTCTCGAGCCCGATCGGCCACCCGCCGTCGCGGGCGGCGATGTCGCCCCCGGCGTCGACCAGGCACGGGCCGAACTCCCCGAGGATCTGCGCGGCGCGATCCACCGCGTAGCCCTTGGCGATCCCGCCGAGATCGAGACGGACGCCGGGATCAAGCTTGATACTCCGTGTCATGCGATCGACGCGGACCGCGCCCGCACAGCGAAAAGCCGTCGACGCGTGCGAATTGCCACCGCGTCCTTCAGCGGCCACCTCCTCGAAGGTGCGGTCGTATCCGGCTGCGACGAGCGCGTCGTGCACCGTCGGGTCGAAGCGGCCGCCGGTGCAGTCCCTGGCGGCAAGCGCGAGACCGACGACCTCGAGCAGCTCCGGCCCGACCCGCAGCGTGCCGCGCCGGTTCAGCTCCGAGAGCTCCGAGTCGGGATCGAACCGCGAGAAGATGGTCTCCAGGCGGCGCACCTCCCGTTCGGCCTCGGTCATCGCGCGAAGAGCCTCGGGACGAGGCCGAGTCCTCAGGAAGAGCTTGCAGTCGGTGCCCATCGCGCGGAAGCGGCGACGCAACATCACGAGCTCCTCGTGGTGGTGATCGGTGGAAGGTGCACGATGCGCACCGTGGGAGCGGGCGCCGCCTGCGCTGCGGCCCGGGCGGCGATCTGGGCGGCGCGGTTGGCTGATACCCGCCGAGCCGCGATGAGCTGGACGAGCTTCGCGTCGCGCTGGAGTCGCTGCTGACGCTCCGCGAGGGCAGCGACCTGCGGATCCGGCGCCGGGGTGACCCACGGGCGGGCTGCGATTCCGGCCCATGCGACGAAGAACACGATGATCGCGGCTGACGCGGTGTAGAGCCGGACGACGTGGTTAGTCATCTCCACCCGCCTCTCCGAGCGCCCCGTCGTGGCCCTCTGCGCCGTGTTCGCCGTCGTCGCCGTGGGAGGCCGAGACGGGCGAAGCGGCCGAGCGGACGTACAGGACACCGGGCGATGCTGACCGGGTCGCGACACGCTGCGCCTTCGGAGCCGCCTTCGGCAGCGCCGCGAGCTGGCGGCGCAACTGTGCTTCGAGGCGGTCGAGCGAGCGTGCCCTGGCCGAGATCTGCGCAGTCGAAGCCGGCTTGGACGCGGCACCGAGCTGCACGCTGCGACCGAGGGCGAGGAATCCCGCGACGACCGCGGCGCCCAACATGACGACGATCGAGAATCGGTGCTTGCGAGCCATTGGATACCTCCTGGTCGTGCGGGTGAGTGCTTCGACCGTAGGAGGCGCCGCGCAAGCCCCGGGCCACGCGGAGGTAAGGGATGGTGAAGCCCGGGTAAGTCTTCGGCGGATCGCCCGCTGCGAGCGGCCGTGCATGCGACGATCGGTTCGTGAAGATCCTGATCGTCGAGGATGACGACGCGATCGCGAAGCCGCTCACGGCTGGGCTCGAACGCGAGGGCTTCGACGTGAAACGAGTCTCGACCGGAGAGGATGCGCTCGAGGCGGCCCTGCCCGATCTCGTCCTGCTCGACCTCCGCCTGCCCGGAATGGACGGGACCGAGGTGTGTCGGCGGCTGCGCGCGCGCTCGGACGTGCCGATCATCGTCGTGACCGCCAAAGGCGAGGAGGTCGACCGCGTGGTCGGCCTCGAGCTCGGCGCCGACGATTACATCGTGAAGCCGTTCGGGTTTCGTGAGCTACTGGCGCGGATTCGCGCGGTGATGCGGCGGTCGCGTCCTGGCGCCGACCGCGCACAGATCCACGTCGGGTCACTCGAGATCGACGTTCGGGCACGGCGGGCGACCATGGGGGACGACCCACTGAACCTGACGACGAAGGAGTTCGACCTGCTCGCGCTGCTCGCATCCGAACCGGGCGACGTCGTCTCCCGGCAACGCATCCTGCGCGAGGTGTGGGACACCGAGTGGTTCGGGCCGACGAAGACCGTCGACGTCCACGTCGCCTCACTACGGAAGAAACTCGGCGACCCGGGCTGGATCGAAACCGTTCGCGGCGTCGGGCTGCGGCTTGTCACCCGTCCGTGACCGGGCGCCTTCTCGCCAGCTACATCATCCTCGCGGTCGTCGTCCTTGCCTTGCTCGAGGCGCCGCTCGCCGTCTCGTTCGCGCGGAACGAGCGGCACGACCTGACGACCAAGGTCGAGCGCGATGCCGTGGCCGTCGGCTCGCTCTCGGAGGACGTGCTCGAGCGCGGCGTTTCCGCTCCACCGGCGCTCGAGGCGCTCGGCGCGCGGTATGGGCGCGACACGGGCGGCCGTGTCGTCGTCGTCAACGCCAAGGGGCGCAGCATCATCGACTCGGCCGGGACCATCCGCGGCGACTTCTCCACCCGCCCCGAGATCCGGACTGCTCTTGGAGGAACCGTCGCCACCGGTGTTCGTCACTCGAACACCCTTGGTACCGACCTGCTCTACGTCGCGGTCCCCGTCGCCTCGAGCGGTGTCGTCCACGGCGCAGTGCGAATCACGTATCCGATGGCCGAGGTCAACGCGCGCATCCACCGCTACTGGCTGATCCTCGCGGCGATCGCCGTCGTCGTCCTCGCCGTCGCGGCTGCGCTCGGCTTCGGCTTCGTGCGCTGGATCACGAGGCCGCTCAGACGGATCGAGACCGCCGCGGGGGAAGTCGCCAGAGGGAACCTCCAGGCGCGGGCGCCGCTCGACGGCCCGCCCGAGCTGCAGCAACTCGCCCGCGAGTTCAACGAAATGGTCGACAAGCTCGATGCGCTCCTCCGCTCCCAGGACGAGTTTGTCGCCGATGCGTCGCACCAACTTCGGACGCCATTGACGGCACTTCGCCTCCGTCTCGAGAACCTCGCTCGAGAGGACGTCACGAGGAGCGACGAGCTCGAGCCGGCGATCGTCGAGGTCGAGCGGCTGAGCTCCCTCGTCGACGGGCTCCTGACACTCGCCCGCGCGGATCGGGCCACAAGCGAGCCGATCGCGCTCGACGTCGGCGAGGCCATCGCCGACCGGGTCGAGGCGTGGTCGGCACTCGCCTCGGAACAGAGAGTGCAGCTCTCGGCGCAGGTCGACGGCCGGCCATTCGCCGCCGCCACGGCAGGGCGGATCGAGCAAGTCCTCGACAACCTGCTCGCAAACGCGCTCGAGGTCTCCCCCGTAGGCTCGAACGTGGACGTCGTTGCCGCCCGGTCAGGGCGGTGGGTCGAGATCGCGGTCCGCGATCGCGGACCGGGAATGACCGCCGGAGAGATCGAGCGCGCGTTCGACCGTTTCTGGCGGTCGGGAGGAGGAGACGAGGGCTTCGGTCTCGGGCTAACGATCGTCCGTAGGCTCGTGCGAGCCGATGGGGGCGAGATCGAGTTGCACCCACGGCCCGACGGAGGGCTCGAGGCGATCGTCCGGCTTCAGCCCACGATCACGACATGACTTGCCTCGTGCCGGGAACGGCGCCAGGCTTGCACAGCCCCCACCGTGATCGCACGCTTGGGTGCGGAGGGCCCGGCTGGCCGGTCAGGAGGCGGAGTACGGTCTTCTCGTGCGTGGGAGCTGGGACTCGCTGACGCACTGACCACCTGGTTCGGACCGCCCATCGCGGCGTAGCGCGCCGGCTCCCAAGAAGCTACCCCGAAGCCGATGACGGCACCTGTCCGTTCTGCGAGGAGGCAACGCGACATCGTCGGTCGCAGCCGATCACGAATGATTGACTGAGTCGAGGGTTGCCGCGGATCAGGCGCCTGCGGCGACGGGTGTGTTCATGTCGGTTTGGATCTCGGCGAGTGTCAGCGCCCTGTTGTAGATGCGGACGTCGTCGACACGGCCGGCGAAGTACTGGTTGTAGAAGGTGTCCCCACCAACGTTCAGCGGGTTCGAGCTGGTGGCGAGAGTGCCGGTCTGGGTCTTGCTGCCGACCTGGGCGCCGTTGACAAACAAACGCAGAGTGGCGCCGTCGTATGTGGCGGCAAGGTGTGCCCAGGCGTTCGTCGGGAGCGCCGACGTCCCGAACGCCTCACCGTAGCTTCCGGAGAAGATGCCGCCGGCAACGGGGCGGGAGACGTTAGCACTGGTTGCCATGAGGTAGTAGTTGTCGTCGCCCTTGAAGATCACGTCCCGCCAGCTGCTCGAAACGGCGGTTGGGAAGACCCACGCTTCGAGGGTCATCGCGCTCGTGAGTCTCAGCGTGGGAGAATCGGGCACGGTGACGCGGGCAGTGGTGCCGTTGAAGCTGAGCGCGCTGCCATTCTTGCCCAGCGTCGACCAGGTCGCCGTCCCGATCGTCCCGACGTTTCCAGTGCCAGAGGCATCGGCGACCGTCGTCCCAGTCCCTTCGTTGAAGGAATACGCGGCCACGAGGCTGGCTGTGGGAGGGATGGTCGGGGTGGTTGCGGTGGCGATCGGGCTGTAGGGGCCGAGGTTGGGGGCGGCGTCGGTGGCGCGGACGCGGTAGCGGTAGGTGCTGTTGGCGACGACGGTCGTGTCGTTGTACGTGGTGCCGGTGCCGCTGGGGGCGGCGATCTCGGCGAAGGTGGTGCAGCCGGCGCCCAGGCAGCGCTCGACGCGGTAGCCGGTGACCGCCACGTTGTCGGTCGCCGCCGACCAGGAGAGGCTCACCTGCGTCGGGCCGACCGCGGTCGCAGTCAGGCTCGCCGGTGCCGTCGGAGGGGTCGTGTCCGCGGACGTCGGGGTGGTTGCGGTGGCGATCGGGCTGTAGGGGCCGAGGTTGGGGGCGGCGTCGGTGGCGCGGACGCGGTAGCGGTAGGTGCTGTTGGCGACGACGGTCGTGTCGTTGTACGTGGTGCCGGTGCCGCTGGGGGCGGCGATCTCGGCGAAGGTGGTGCAGCCGGCGCCCAGGCAGCGCTCGACGCGGTAGCCGGTGACCGCCACGTTGTCGGTCGCCGCCGACCAGGAGAGGCTCACCTGCGTCGGGCCGACCGCGGTCGCAGTCAGGCTCGCCGGTGCCGTCGGAGGGGTCGTGTCCGCGGACGTCGGGGTGGTTGCGGTGGCGATCGGGCTGTAGGGGCCGAGGTTGGGGGCGGCGTCGGTGGCGCGGACGCGGTAGCGGTAGGTGCTGTTGGCGACGACGGTCGTGTCGTTGTACGTGGTGCCGGTGCCGCTGGGGGCGGCGATCTCGGCGAAGGTGGTGCAGCCGGCGCCCAGGCAGCGCTCGACGCGGTAGCCGGTGACCGCCACGTTGTCGGTCGCCGCCGACCAGGAGAGGCTCACCTGCGTCGGGCCGACCGCGGTCGCAGTCAGGCTCGCCGGTGCCGTCGGAGGGGTCGGATCACCGGGGCCTGCGCACGGGTGTGTTCATGTCGGTTTGGATCTCGGCGGGTGTCTGTGCTCTGTTGTAGATGCGGACGTCGTCGATTCGTCCGTTGGTGTTGAACGTGGTGCCCGTTGGGCGCCGGCCGATGTTGGCGTTGGCGGTGGAGTTCCGTTGTGTCGCGGTGACCGTGCCGACCAGCGTGCCGTCGTCGAGTTGGCCGTTCAGATAGACGTGCAACGCCGACGTGGCTGCGTCGTAGACCCCGGTCACGAAGTACCAGGTGTTGGCCTGCAGGGTGGTTGCCCCGTAGCGAAACATGTTGCCGCCGGCGCTGTTCGTCAGCTTGAAACCAACCGTGCGCGGCCCCCGATCGACCGTCGTGTCGAGCTGATAGCCGACCTCGCCACTCGCGCGCTTGGAGACGATCGCCGCGTCATCCGACGGGAACGCCGCCGAGTTGACCCACGCGCTGACGGTCATGCTGCCCGTCAGCTGCAGTGCCGCCGGGTTGCCCAGCTCGACGAAGTCGTTGACGCCATCCAACAAGACCGCGCCCGCGTTGCGGCCCGTCCCCCACGCGGCCCCATTCGTCAACGTCCCCGTCAGCCCGCCACCCGACGCATCCGTAGCCGACGTCCCCGACCCCTCATTGAACGCATAGGCCGCGATCGCCGGTGGCGCCGCGCTGGCCTGGAAGGTCGCTGCGTAGCTCTGGTCGGCCGCCGGCACGACGATCGTGTGGGTCTGCGCTCCGCCGTCCGACCATGAGCCGAACGTGTACGACGTCCCACCCGCGGCCTGGTTGAGTGCCTCGACCGTGTGGTTGAAGCCGATCAGTGTGTCGTAGACGAACGGTGTCGTCTTGGCGATGCCGTCGAGATACACGGTGAGGCCCGCGGGTGCCGTGCTGAAGGAGAGATTGACCTTTCGTGGATAGATCAGCACGGAGCGAGTGTCAGTTAGACCGCTCGAGTCCGTGACCGTGAGCGCGATCCGGTAGCGGGTGTTGCCACTGAAGTCGTGACCGCTCGTCGGGATCGTGAACGTCCCGCTCTTGGCGCCTGTCTGTGCCGCGCCGGGGTGGACGTGGCCCTCGTGGAGGAAGTCGATCGTCCATGTGTATGCCGACGCGGGCAGCGTCCCGTCGTCAGGGTCGGTGGCGTCTCCGCTGAACGAGATGACGTCGCCGGCGCGGAACAAGGCGCCATCGGTGGGCGCGAGGATGGTCGCCGTCGGCGGGCTGCCGACGCTGATCGAGATCGGTGTCGATAACGTCGTGTTGGTGCCGTCGGAAACCGAGAGCCGCGCCGAGTACAGGCCGGGCTGCGCGTACGTGTGGCTCGGGTTTGCCGCGGTTGACGTGCCGCCGTCCCCGAACGTCCAGGCATAGGTCAGCGTCTGGCCCTCGGGGTCGGACGAGCCCGCGCTCGAGAAGGTGACGGCCAGCGGCGACGGCCCAGCCGCCGGATTCGCTGACCCAACCGCGATCGGCGCCTGGTTCCCGCTCACAAAACGAATCCGGCGGATCTTGCTGACGCCGAAGGTGCCGCTCGTGTCGGAGTAACCGAGATCGATGTAGTACAGCGCGCCGTCCGGTCCTTCCGTGAGATACACGATGTCGCCGTAGGGCCCGTCCACGGATCCGTCGACCGGCTCGAAGTTGAAGACGCCGTTGACGTTTCCGCTCGTGTCGAACGTCAACCGCCTGATCCAGTTCTGCGCGTAGTCGGCGAAGAAATAGCTGCCCTGGTAGCCGCTCGGAAACTGCGTCCCGTGGTAGACGAAGCCACCCGTGACAGAAGCGTCGCGCCCGTTGTGCGGATACCAATAAAGCGGGCTATTGCAGGGGCTGGCGCACGGGCCTTCGCTATTCGGCCAACCGTAGTTGGCGCCCCTCCCGCCAAGGTTGACTTCCTCCTTGGCGGTCGCGGCGTCGTTACCACCGACGTCGCCGACAAAGAGCCTGCCTGTCGGCGCGTCGTAGTAAGCACGGTAGGGATTGCGCAAACCAAGCGCCCAGATCGAGTCGACGTTCGGCCCATTGCCGTCGTAGAACGGGTTGTCTGTCGGAACCGTCCCATCCGGGTTGATGCGATGGATCTTCCCGCGCGGACTTGTTAGATCCTGCGACGGGGCGCCCTGGAAGTGATCGCCCGTCGTGAAGTACAGCTTCCCGTCATTCCCGAACACGATCGCACCGCCGTGGTGCTCGGTGTTGGCGTCCTGCGGATCCTGATAGAGGACGACCTCGGTGTTCAGGTTCGTCGTGGTGAGGGTGGCATTGGCAGTGAATCGTGAGAGCCGGTCACGATTCGGCGTTCTCGTCGTGTAGAAGACGTAGTAGTAGTGGTTCGTCGCGAAGTTCGGGTCGAGGGCGATCGAGAAGATGCCCTGCTGCAGCCCGGCGTAGCCGTCGTTGCCGACGTTGGTCAGCTGCAAGAAAGGTGTCGTGCCCACACTGGTGTACGGCGGTGTGAGCACCTTGATCGCACCGGGAAGCTCGGCGACCAGCATCCGGCCGTCGGGGAGGAACAACATGCTCGTCGGGAGGTTGAGGCCTGTCGCGAGGATCTCGTTTTGGAACGAGCTGGCGTTGGTCACGTTTACGGGCACCGGAGCAGAGAGCGTCGAGTTGCCGGCTGCGTCACGCGCTCGCGCCGTCAACATGTGTGCACCGTTCGAGACTGTCCGCGTGTCCCACGCAAGCGCGTACGGCGGAGCAGCGTCTTCGACTCCCGCGTTGACACCGTCCACGAGGAACTGCACGCCAGCGACGCCAATGTCGTCACTCGCGTTAGCGGCCACGTTCACGATGCCACTCACCTGCGCGTTGTTCGCAGGCGCGCTGATCGCGACAGTCGGCGCCATCGAGTCGCCGGCGCCGCCTGCGACGGGTGTGTTCATGTCGGTTTGGATCTCGGCGGGTGTCTGTGCTCTGTTGTAGATGCGGACGTCGTCGATTCGTCCGTTGGTGTTGAACGTGGTGCCCGTTGGGCGCCGGCCGATGTTGGCGTTGGCGGTGGAGTTCCGTTGTGTCGCGGTGACCGTGCCGACCAGCGTGCCGTCGTCGAGTTGGCCGTTCAGATAGACGTGCAACGCCGACGTGGCTGCGTCGTAGACCCCGGTCACGAAGTACCAGGTGTTGGCCTGCAGGGTGGTTGCCCCGTAGCGAAACATGTTGCCGCCGGCGCTGTTCGTCAGCTTGAAACCAACCGTGCGCGGCCCCCGATCGACCGTCGTGTCGAGCTGATAGCCGACCTCGCCACTCGCGCGCTTGGAGACGATCGCCGCGTCATCCGACGGGAACGCCGCCGAGTTGACCCACGCGCTGACGGTCATGCTGCCCGTCAGCTGCAGCGCCGCCGGGTTGCCCAGCTCGACGAAGTCGTTGACGCCATCCAACAAGACCGCGCCCGCGTTGCGGCCCGTCCCCCACGCGGCCCCATTCGTCAACGTCCCCGTCAGCCCGCCACCCGACGCATCCGTAGCCGACGTCCCCGACCCCTCATTGAACGCATAGGCCGCGACAGGCCCCGTCGCGCTTTGCGCGGAGCTCGCGGAGGGCACGATCGTCACAAGGACGACGAGGGAGGTGGCGCATGCGAAGGCCAGTCGACCCGACCGCCGCATTCGAATCTGACGCCACCTCAACCCGCCGAACAATGCCCCTCCCTGGGCCGCCGCAACGCCCAGAACGAACGGACGCACACGATACGCCCAGGACAGTACTGGGAGCCAAGCACTGCGACAACCGCTGGGACATATTCGACCGCCCGCAGATCGGAGAGCCGCGACGTCGCCGTATGTCCATCCGCGGATCGGCGGAAGATATAGCCGCAGGGACGATCGACGAAGGAGGAGCGATGGAAACCAAGCAGGAGAAGCGGTTCGCGGTCGTCGGCCAGGGGACGATCTTCGACGGGATCGCATACTGGGCGATCCTCATCGGGGTCTACCTGATGGTCGGCGGCCTGATGTTCTACTCGGGAAAGGAGAAGCTGTTCGACGACAACGGCAACGCCCCGCAGGCGATCAAGACGCAGTTCGCCGGAACGTTCATCGACACGTTCCCAGGCGCCGACGCGGCATGGGTGATCCTGGGGATCCTCGAGTTCGGCGTCTTCGTCCTCCTCGTCGCAAGCGTGCTCCGGCTCGAGTTCCTGCCGCACCGCGAGAAATGGCTGTTGCAGTGCGGTCTCGCCGTGGCGCTCCTTGCCTTCGCCTGTCTCGCGTTCGGCCAGACGGCCACGCACCAGTTCTCGGGGACTGCCTCTCTCTACACGTACTTCGGCTCGACGGTGGTGATCCTGATCCTCGTGAGCATGTTGCCTCCGAACCGGCCCGACCGCTGGCTCAGCGGCGTCGGAGAGAGATGACGCGAAGGCGAGATTGAGGCGATCGAGAACGGGAACATCACATAGGTGGGGCGCATGACCCGGCTCGCACGAGTGGCCGCTCTGATCGTCGCAGTTGCAGCGATCCCTGCGACCGTCGCCACCGCAGGTGACGGGCTCCCACTGCGGACGGTCGCGAACGTCGAGCTACCCGGCCCGAGCAACCGGTTCGACTACGCGAGCATCGATCCCACGACCGGCAGGCTGTGGATCGCGCACATGGACGCCGGGCGGCTACTCGCCTTCGACGTCCGTCACCGCCGGGTCGTCCAGACGGTCAAGGCTTCTGGAGTGCACGGCGTGCTCGCGGTCCCGCAGGTGCACCGCGTCTACGCCTCGGCGACCGACGACCACGAAATGTTGACGATCGACTCACGGACGGGTCGCGTGCTGCGGCGTGCACCGGCAGGTGTCTACCCCGACGGCCTCGCATACGACCCGATCGATCGGGAGGTGTACGTCTCCGACGAGAGCGGTGGCGTGGAGTCCGTGTTCGACCGGAGCGGCGCTCGGATCGCGACCGTGGAGCTCGGCGGTGAGGCAGGCAACGTCCAGTTCGACCCCGTCGCGAGGAGGATCCTCGTCGACGTGCAGACACGCGACGAGGTCGCCATGATCGACCCTCGTTCGCACAGCGTCGTCCGGCGCATCCATCTCGCTGGGTGCGATCATCCGCACGGTCTGTACGTCGACGCGCCAAGCCGGCTCGGATTCGTCGCGTGCGACGGCAACGCACGCCTCGTCACGATCGACCTCCGACGGCTGCGAGCGACCGACACGCAGACCGTCGGCTCGAGCCCCGACGTGCTCGCATTCGATCCCGGGGTCCGCCGGCTGTACGTGGCGGCGGAGAGCGGCGTGGTGGCGGTGTTCGCCGAGCGCGGTCGGCGACTCGTGAAGCTCGGTCAGGCGATGCTCGCCGACGAAGCGCACACCGTCGCGATCGATCCGCGTACCCACCTCGTGTACTTCCCACTCGAGAACGGCCCGGTGCTCCGGGTGCTGGCGCCGACGCGCTGAGCGCTACGAGAGCACCCAGACGTCGTCCTCGATGATCGGTATCTCGGCGCCGCTTTTCTCGATCCCGATCGCGGAGACGCCGGGGCCGCCGATCATGAAGTCGGTGTGGACGATCGAGTCGTTGTAGCCGCAGCGCGCGAGCTCCTCGCCGGTCATCTCCTCGCCACCGTCGAGGGCCGTCGGGATTCCCTGGCCCCAGGCAACGTGGCAGGCCGCGTTCTCGTCGAAGAGCGTGTCGAAGAACACGATCCCCGTCTTGCGAACACGGGACTCACGGTCGACGAGCGCAACCTCGCCGAGGAAGCTCGCCCCCTCGTCGGTCGCCATCTCCTCCCGGACCGCCTCCAGGCCCGTCTCGGCCCGTACCTCGACGACCTTACCCGCCTCGAAGCCGACCTCGAGGCCGCGCACGATGGTGCCGCCGAGGGCGAGCGGGAAGGTCGAGCGCACCGTCCCCTCCGTCCGGCGCGCATCGGGCGTGGTGAAGACCTCCTCCGTCGGAACGTTGACGACGTGCGGGATCCCCTCGACGCTGACCTCGGCCGCCGTCAGCCAGCGATGGCGCTCACACAACCCGACGAAGAGGTCGGTGCCAGGCCCCCTGAAGCGAATCGCGTCGAACTGGCGCTCGTCGAGCCGGGCGGCGCGGGCGCGAAGGCTGTCGAGATGCTCCTGCCATGCGGCGACCGGATCCTGCTCATCGAGACGGGTCGCGGTCGCCACCGCTTGCCAGAGGCGCTCGACGTCGGGCTCGCCGAAGACCGCGGTCGCCCAGCCTTCGTTCGGGTAGCCGACGATCGTCCACTGGATCAGCCGTCGGTTCTCCGCGTCCAGGAGCTTCTCGGTCGCGAGCCTTGCGCGTGTCCGCTGGGCGCGGCGCTGGTCAGTATCGGCGAGGAGCTCGGGCTCCGATTCGCCGGTGATGGTGATCGTCGCGCCACGCGTGTCGATCAGGTGGTCGACGAGCGCGAGCGACCAGGGCGGGCTCCAGTCGAGCGAGTCCTCGGGTGCGTGCTGAACGCGCGCGCGCCGCACGTGCATGTCACGGAACTGGGCCTCGACGTAGCGCGCTCCGCGCTCATAGGCGAGCTTGCCGATCGCGCGAACGAGGGGCAGATGCTCGGGCTCCGCGTTGATGCGCAGGAACTGATCAGGCTGGAGATTGACAGCTACCTCTACCGTCAACCGCGCGTACCGTTCGAGCCGCTCGTCAGGAGTCACCGCGCTCGAACCCTATTCGGTTTGCAGGGGGAACGCTCCCTGCCGAGCCGCCCGAACGTCCGTGGTAGCGTCCTCGCGATGCTCGTCGCGGCGCTCACAAGCCTCGGGAAGACCGTCTCGCTGATCGTCGCGATCACCTTCATCGCCTGGGCGATCGTCACGGCGATCTTCGTGCCCAAGCGGAGCCCGGGCTTCCCGCGGAGGCTCGACGCATACATCGTCGTGTCGGCCGTCCTCTTCCTCGCGCAGATGACAACGGTGGTGTGGGCGGCACAGACGCAGGAGGTCGAGGCCGAGCCCACGGGTGAGGTCGCGCCGCCGGCCTCCGGTGGAGGAGGCGGTGAGACGACGACCCCCGCGGCGCCCTCGGGAGACGCGACCGCCGGCAAGCAGGTGTTCGAGACGGCGGGCTGTACGTCGTGCCACACGCTCGCCGACGCCGGGGCGACGGGCACGGTCGGGCCGAACCTCGACGAGGCGAAGCCGCCTGCGACCCTCGTCGTCGACCGTGTCACGCACGGCAAGGGCGTCATGCCGTCGTTCTCCGGTCAGCTCTCCGAACAGCAGATCCAGGACGTCGCCGCGTACGTCTCGTCGGTCGCCGGCGCCTCGTAAGGATTTCGTTCGGACACGTGGCGGCGCGGCGCCCGCGAGGGAAGGCTCCCGGTGAGGATCCGGCCCGGGCAACCCTGCGCGGGCGCGAACGAGAGGGGGTTCCATGAGACGACCCATCACGCTGGCTGCCGTCATCGGACTGGCAGCCGTCCTCACAGGCGCGGCGCTCGCCGCGACCGGCACGCCATTCGGCGGCGCCACCACGAGCAACGGCGTCCTGACCCTCGTCTCCAACACCGGGGACTCGGGATCAGCGAACGATGCCTCCGGCGCCAACTTCACCGGCACCGGGGTGACGACGTTCTCGAGCATCGCAACCCTGTCCACGGAGTTCAACGTCAGCGACGACGACTGCTCGGGCGGGTCGCCGCGCTTCCAGATCGAGGTGCAGGCGCCGTCCGGCGCGAAGAACGTGTTCGTCTACCTCGGCCCGGCTCCGTCGTTCACGGGCTGTTCGCCGAACGTCTGGATCGCGTCGGGCAACCTGATCGGGTCGACCGACGGTCGCTTCGACACGAGCCAGGTGCAAGCCGGCACACAGGTCTCGACCTATGCGCAGGCGCAGGCGCTCGTCGGCAGCTACCAGGTGACCGGGATCTCGCTCGTCGTCGACTCCGGCTGGGCGTTCGCCGACAAGGAGCAGACGGTCATGGTGCGGAACGTCAAGATCAACAACTCGACGTTCTTCGTGCCTGGCGGGACGAACCCCGGCCCGGGTGAGGGCAAGGGGAAGAGCCCGGCGAAGGCCTGCAAGCAGCTCCGCGCGGACATGGGCCTCGATGCGTTCCGCGCCGCCTTCGGCACCAACCACGATGGCCGGAACGCTTTCGGCAAGTGCGTCTCGAGGATGGCGCGCATGAAGAGCGACGCCGATCGGGTCGCCGCAGTCCAGCGGATCGAGCAGGCAGTCGAGCAGTGCCGTGCCCGCACGACAAGCGACCATCACAAGAGCAAGCACCACGAGAGGGCCGACACCTTCGGCCGACGGCACGGCGACGACGACCAGGGCGAGAGCAAGGGCGGTCACAAGAGCAAGTCGCACCGCCATCACGGCGGCGACCGCGGTGGCCTAACGCGGTGCCTCCGGCAGGCGGTCTGAGCCCCTGATCGTCCTCGAGCCCGATGACGCCCGGCTCGATCGCCTCGGCGGTTGAGCCGGGCGCGTCGCCCGAGTGGAGACGCGGCTGTGTCGGTTCTCGACGCACGCCGTCCCGTGGGTCGTTTAGGATCGCGCCTTCCCCGTTCCACACGTCCGGCTCGTGCGCGAGCGCTGAGTGTGAACGTCGCTGTCCGTCGGCGCCAGACTCGGCCCCCGTGGCGGCCCCCACTGACCGGACGTGACATCATACGGCGTTCAGCCGGAGGTTTGCATGAGGCTTGTCCTTTCTGCGGTCATTGCTGCGCTCGTTCTGGTCTCGGGAGCCGGCTCCGCGACTCATTTCACGCTTCGCCCGGTCGCCCAGACCGCGAGGACGGTGACGCTCTCGTGGCAACGTCAGCCCGGTGCCGACGGATACGCGCTTATCCGAAACGGCGTCCTCGTCGCTCGCACGATGAAGGAGTCGACGACGACTGCGACGTTCTGGAAAGGCAAGCGCTACACGGTCGTCATCCTCCACGGCGGGAAGCACGGAAAGCTTACGCGCGGTCATAGCGCCGTCTACACGCCGCCGCCGGCGGTCGGGCGCACGCGGCTGAGCCGCCTGGTGTCCGTCCCGGCGCCCAGCCCGAGGTTCGCTCTTCGCGTAGTCGCGCGGACGGCGAGGACCGTCACCTTCGCCTGGAAGCCCCAACCCGGTGCGGACGGCTACCGGTTCGTACGCGACGGAGCGGTCGTGGCGAGGACGATGAAGGGTTCCACGACGACCGCGACGTTCTGGAAGGGTTCCCGTTACGCGGTGGACGCCGTCCGTCTCACCGCCAAGGTCGTCGTCCCGATCCGGCGCGCGCGTGCCTTCGTCACCCCGGCCCCGGCGAAGGCGCGGAGGCAGAAGCTCGTCGTCGTGCCCGCCAAGAAGATTGATTTCCGGCTCCGCCTCATCAGACAGACGCCGAGGCTCGTCACTTTCGCATGGCAACGCCAGGCCGCAGCGGATGGCTATCGGTTCATCCGCAACGGCGTCGCCGTGTCGCAGACTTTCGACGAGGCGACGACAAGCGCGACGTTCTGGAAGGGGTCACGCTACGCCGTTGAGGTGCTTCGGCGTGTCAAAGGCAAGAAAGTCGCGCCGTTGTGGACGGCCCTGGCCTACATCGCGCAGCCACGCGGCGATACGTCTTCCTCCACGACCGCTCCGACTCAGGGTAAGGAGCGCGCCGGCGCCAAGCCAAGTGGTTCGCCCCGCGACGAGGCGCCACGAGCAGGTTCGACACCGTCGCCCTCCAATCCGACGCCGGCCCCCACGCCACGTACGAGCACGCCGGCGCCCGCCCCGCCGCCTGTCCCATCGCCTCCGCGCACCCCAGCGCCGGCGCCTTCGCCCCAGGTTGGCCCAGGAGGCACTGTGACGCTCTCTGGCACGTACACCGACGACGGCTTTTCCGCCGCCCTTGCCGTCGCGCCGCCCGGTCCCCTCATCGTGCGAGGCCCATTCACAGTCGACGGCGACCTCTCCATCAACCGACCCGGTATCCGGATCGATGGGGCGACCATTCACGGAGTCGTCGAGTTCAAGGCGGGCGCGACGAACGCGCAGTTCCTCAACTCGAGGGCGCAGGGGTTTGGGATCTCTAGCGCTGACGGTGTTGTGATCGACGGGTCGGTGTTCGATGGTGGGGGCCAGGTCAGCCAGAACTTCATCTGGGCTGTTCCCGCTCCTGATCCGGTGAATGGGTTCACCATCCGAAACAGCACGTTCGAGAACTACACGAGCGAGCACACGGACTTGCATTCCGAGGCGCTGTTCATTGGTGGCTACGCGCGAAACGGTCTGATCGAGGGCAACACGTTCTATAACAACGGCAACACGGCCCACATCTTCTTTTCGTGGTGCGCCCCGAACGATTGCGACGGTGGTGGTGGACGCTACTCCGGTGACCCGCGCGACCCGAGCAACATCTGTGTCAGGGGCAACATCTTCAGCCAGACATGGGAGGCTTACTACCACGTCATGGTGCGGCAGGAGAACGGCGGCGGCATCGGCACCGACGACAACATCCGGATCGCGCCCGGCCAACCGCGCGTAAGCACCACCACCTCGGTGCCCGGGAGGCTCGTGCAGCTCCTTGCCGGTGACAACCTCAAGTTCCAACTCGCCTGCTAAACCGCATCCATCCCCCGAGCTCAGCTCCGGCGCGGGCTCGACATTCGCCAACAGCAATGCGAAACGCTCCGACGTTCGCGGTACGGACAACATCACAATCGGAAGGGGTCAGGTGGGCCGACCACCGCCGCGCATACGTAGCGGTGCTGAACCGGGAACGCGGCGACCTCCGAGACCGACCGAGCGGGCGGGGGAACTGAGCGTTCCCCCGCCGGTACGGAGAGGGCGGGATTTGAACCCGCGACGCAGCTTTCACCACGTACGCGATTTCCAGTCGCGCTCCTTCGGCCGCTCGGACACCTCTCCGAGGCGTCCAGCGTAGCCGCCCGGCGGCGGCGACACCCTGGAGCGGAGCGCGTACTCCGCCTACGACTTCGAGCGGAGGGGGAGGGATTTGAACCCTCGAAGAGCTTGCACCCTTAACGGTTTTCGAGACCGCCCCGTTCGACCGCTCCGGCACCCCTCCGAGCCGCGTAGCGTAGCGGCCCTCGAGACTCCAGCAGACCGGGTTTGCGACCGCGATAACGGGCGCCTTTAGGCGTGTGCCCCGTCCGAAGGGCGGGGATGGAGCTGCGGAATCGGCGCTAGAGGATTCCGCTTCGCGGACAAACGTCAGCGGAGAAGGAGGGATTCGAACCCTCGAGGCAGGGATTACCCCACCTAACGCCTTAGCAGGGCGCCGCCTTCAGCCACTCGGCCACTTCTCCGGGTCGGGAGCAGGATATCGGCCGCCTCGGGCCGGACTGCCGAGGGTCACGCTAATCGTGGACGCGGGCGATCAAATCGTCGCGCTTGACGACCTTGACCTCGATCCCGCCGAGCCGCACCTCGTAGCCAGCTTCGCGGGGGTACAGCACCTTGTCGCCGGGCTCGACACCGGTGACGTCCGAGCCGACCGCGGTGACGATTCCGGTCCGGCAGGCGGCAGCTGCGGCAGCCGAGGCGGGGAGGATCAGCCCCGCGCGGGTCTCGGTCTCGTCGCTCGTCGGCTGGATAACGAGGTACTCGTCGAGAGGTTCGAGCGACACGTCGACGCGATGCGAGTCCTGGAGCACGATGCAACGATAACGAGTGGCCGCGCTACATCCTTCCCGCAGCGACGATCCGCTGCAGGAACTGGCGCGTGCGCTCCTCGCGTGGAGCCGCGAAGATCTCCTCGGGTGGGCCCTCCTCGAGGATCCGCCCCTCGTGGATGAAGCACACGCGGCTCGCGACGTCCCGGGCGAACCCCATCTCGTGCGTCGCGATCAGCATGGTCATCCCGCCTTCCGCGAGCTCGCGGATCGCGTCCAGCACCTCCGAGACGAGCTCGGGATCGAGCGCGCTCGTGACCTCGTCCAGGAGCAGGAGCTGGGGGTGCATGGCGAGCGCGCGGACGATCGCGACGCGCTGTTGCTGCCCGCCCGAGAGTCGGTCCGGGTACTCGTCGCGCTTGTCGAGGAGTCCGAAGCGCGTGAGCAGGCGGTCCGCCTCGGCGACCGCCTGGGCCTTCGAGCGGCCAAGCGCCTTGCGCGGACCGAGGATGACGTTCTCGAGCACGGTCATGTGCGGGAAGAGGTTGAACGCCTGGAAGACGATCCCGATCTCGCGCCGCACGCGGTTCACGTCGACAGAGCGGCCGGTGACCTCGTCTCCGCCGACGACGATTCGGCCGCTGTCGATCGGCTCGAGCAGGTTGACGCAGCGCAGGAGGGTCGACTTGCCGGAGCCGGACGCGCCGATCAGGCAGACGACCTCGTGCTCCTCGAGCGCGAGGTCGATGCCCCGTAGCACCTCCAGCTTGCCGAAGGCCTTGTGCACGTCCTCCATGCGGAGCGCCTCGCTCACGCGAGCCTGCCGGCCTGCTGCCGACGGCGGTCGCGCGCGACGAGCCAGTCCGTGAACCGCGCAAGCGGGATCGTGATCGCGACGAAGAGCGTGGCGGCGACGAGGTAGAACGTGCCGTTGAACGTCGCGGCCTGGTCGATCTGGGTCTGGCGCAGCACCTCGACGATGCCGAGCACGCTGACGAGCGCCGTGTCCTTCTGGAGCCCGATGAAGTCGTTGAGGAGCGGAGGGATCACCCGCCTCACGGCCTGGGGGACGACGACGTGGCGGAGCGCCTGCGTGCGTGTCAGGCCGAGCGACCGCGCGGCTGCCTCCTGGCTCGGGTGCACGGACTCGATCCCCGCGCGGTAGACCTCGGAGACGTACGCCGTGTAGACGAGCACGAGCGCGACGCTCGCCCAGAAGATCTGGTCGGTCGGCAGCCACGAGAGCTGGAGCGCCGGGATGCCCTGGCCGAGCATCAGGATCACGAGGATCGTCGGGACGCCGCGGAAGAAGTCGACGTAGACGACCGTGAGCGCGCGGATGGGGAAGAAGACGGGCCCCGGCAGGCTGCGCAGGATCGCGAGAAGGAGGGCCGTGACGAGCACGACCGCCTCGACGACCATGAAGATCCGGATGTTGACGACGAAGGCGGTCGCGATCTCGTGGAACGAGTCGCGGTAGTACGTCCCGTTGAGGAAGTACGCCTTGAACTCGGCCCAGCCCGGCGACTGCGTGACGACGACGACGATCGCGCCGATGAAGACGATCGTCGAGAGGACGGCGATCGCGACCGCCCGCGACTCGCTCGAGCCGCGGCCGGTCGCGCCGCCGAGGATCCGGGAGCTCCGGTTCCCGTCCAGGGGGAACTACTTCAGGTCCGGCGCGACCGTGCGCGCGAGGTACACGCGCTGGAGGCTCTTGATCGTCCCGTTCCGCCAGAGCCGGTCGAGCGCCTTGTTTACGCAGCCCCTGAGCGGGTTGCCCTTCTGGAACACCATCCCGAGGCGCTCCTTCGTGCCCTTCGTCGGGAGCTTGCCGACGATCACGCCGTCCGGCACCTGCACGGCGGTCACGTACAACGCCGTCGGCAGGTCGACGACGATCCCGTCGATCTGGCCGTTCTTCAGCGCCTGCACCGCCGCGTCGTTCGTGTCGAAGACGAGCGGGCTGGACGACGGCTCGATGTTGTCCACGATGTAGGAGTAGCTCGTCGTGCCGACCTGCGCCCCGAGCTTGAAGGGCTTGAGGGCGGCGATCGAGCGCACCTTCGCGATCGGCTTCCCCTTGCGCCCGACGACCGTCTGGTTGAGGAAGTAGTACGACTTCGAGAAGTCGACCGCCTTCGCGCGAGCGGGGCTGAACGAGATCTGGTTGATGTCGAAGTCGAACGGCTTCTTGCCCGGGCGGTACGAGTTGTTGAAGGAGACGACGGTCCACTTCACGGCGGACTTCGCGAAGCCGAGCTGGCGGGCGACGGCGTACGCGACGGCGGACTCGTAGCCCTTGCCGCTGTACGGGTCGGAGACCTTCCACGGCTTCGTCTTCTCCCCGCCGCCGTACCAGGGCGGGAACGCCGGGTTGTCCGTCCCGATCGTGAGGACGCCGTCCTCGATCAGGTTCAGCGAGCCCGGGGCGCAGCCAGGGATGGCCGTGGCGGTCGAGCGGGCGCCGAGCGCCGTCGCAGCGACTGCCAGCCCGGCCGCGGCAACGAGCACGAGGCTCGAGATGAACAGCTTCCGCATGGTCGATCGACTCCTCACGAGGGGACGTGACTCGCGCGCGAGGCTACCACAGGGCTTCTTGATACTTCATTTTGGAAAGTGGCTCGGCTATCCGGCGTTGACCGCACGTGCCAGGCACGAAGCCACGTTCGCGCTGGACATGCTCCCCGGAGACGGGGAATGACCTGACCGGCGACGGTTCGATGCGGTTCGCTGCACACGCAACCTGGATTTTGACCGGAACGGCGTGCCAGGCACGAGGACATGTCCACCTCGAAGATGTCCAATCGAGATCCACGGTCGCAGCGCGTGCGGCCAGTAGGGTCCGTGGATGGCCTCTCCGTTCGTCGAGCTGGAGATCGGCGAGCGCACCGTCAAGGTCACGAACCCGGACAAGGTGCTGTTCCCCGACGCCGGCCACACGAAGCGCGATCTCGTCGACTACTACCTGGCAGTCGGCGACGGAATCGTCCGCGCGCTCCGGGAGCGTCCCACCCAGCTGCGGCGGTTCCCGGACGGGATCGCGGGCGAGCAGATCTACCAGAAGCGCGTCCCCGAGAAGCGCCCGGACTGGGTCGAGGCGGCCCGCGTCACCTTCCCGTCCGGCCGCCACGCGGACGAGCTCTGCGTCACGGAGGTGGCGCAGGTCGTCTGGGCGGCGAACCTCGCGGTCGTCGACTTCCACCCGTGGCCGTCCAGACGGGCCGACGTCGACCGTCCCGACGAGCTGCGGATCGACATCGACCCGCAGCCCGGCACGACGTTCGCGGACGGCAAGTACGTCGCAGCGGTCGTCCGGGAGACCCTCGACGAGATGGGCTACGTCGGCTGGCCGAAGACCTCGGGCAACCGCGGGATCCACATCGCAGTGAGGATCGAGCCGAACTGGGAGTTCCCGGTCGTGCGGCGCTGCGCGCTCGCCTTCGCGCGGGAGATCGAGCGCCGCGCCCCCGGGCTCGTGACGACCGCCTGGTGGAAGGAGGAGCGCGGCGAGAAGGTCTTCATCGACTACAACCAGAACGCCCGCGACCGCACCATCGCCTCCGCGTACTCCGTCCGCCCGCGTCCCGACGCGACGGTCTCGGCGCCCGTGACGTGGGACGAGCTCCCGGACGTCGAGACGGAGGACTTCACGCTCGTCTCCATGCAGGAGCGCTTTGCCCGCCTGGGAGACGTCCAGGCCGGTATCGACGACGTCGTCTGCGACCTCGAGGTGCTCCTCGGCTGGGTGGAGCGCGAGGAGGCGGCGGGAGAGGGGGAAGCGCCATACCCGCCGAACTTCCCGAAGATGCCCGGCGAGCCGCCTCGCGTGCAGCCCTCGCGCGCGAGGAAGCCGACCGACGCGGCCTAGCCCAGGAGCCGCGCCAGCGTCGGGTCGCCCGCCTCGAGTGGCGGGCGGAGCTCGCGCCACGTGCACTGCGCAGGGTTCTTGTCGGGCCGCACGCGCAGGAGCTTCGTCCCGTGGCGGAAGCGTCGCCCCTGCACCTTGTCGTAGCGCACCTCGACCACGAGCTCGGGCCGCACCGCGGTCTCCTCGAGCTCGCCGCCGCCCCAGCGGTTCGGCTCGGAGAACCGTCGCTCGGGCGCGTTCTTCAGGAGCGGCATCACCGCCTCGGCGACCTCGTCGTGCCGCGCGGGGGCGACGACCGCGGAGCCAACGTAGTCCAGCTCGCCGTCGTCGGCGTAGAGCCCCAGCAGGAGCGTGGCGATACGCCGCTCGCCGTCCGCCTTCCAGCGGAGGCCCGCGACGACGCAGTCGGCCGTCTTCTCGGGCTTCACCTTCGCGACCGCCTCGCGCGAGCCCGCCGCGTAGGCCTTGTCGCGGCGCTTCGCGATGACGCCGTCGAGGCCGATCGCCTCGAACGAGTCGAGCCAGGAGAGCGCCTCGTCGAGGTCGAGCGTGAACGGCGACAGCGTCAGGTCGGTGCCGACCTTCTCGAGCGTCGTCCGGCGCTCCGCAAGCGGCGCCTGCCAGTGCTCGACTCCGTCCCACACGAGTAGGTCGAACGCGATGAAGCGGGCCGGGATCTCGGCCGAGAGCTTGCGCACTCGGCTCTCCGCGGGATGCAACCTGGTCTGCATCGCGTCGAAGTCGAGGACGCCGTCGCGGACGATGACGATCTCGCCGTCGATCGCCGAGCGCGGGGGGAGGACGTCGCCGAGCGGCGCGAGTTCGGGGAAGTAGCGGAGGAGCGGCCGCGCGTTCCGTGACCAGAGCCTGAGGTCGCCCGAGGCGTTCTCGAGGAGCCCGCGGAAACCGTCCCACTTCGGCTCGTACTGCCACTCGTCGCCGGCGGGCAGTTCCCGGACGAGCTCCGCCTCCATCGGCGGGAATGGAATCGAGCGATCGAGGCTCGCGGGGCGCTCGACCGGCTCGCTGCTCCTGCGCGCGCGGCCCATGTGCGGAACCGTAACGACCTCGCGGACACGCCTTCCCATGACGTGGCCCCGTGCATACGGTGAGGGCACACGGCGAACGGGCACCCTGCGACCCTCGCGTGCCACCCGCGAGCACCAAGCTCGGCGCGCTGCCCGTCGTCGTGTCCAGCGCCGACGCCGATAGGCTCCGCCCGATGCGCAGGGTGGCGATCACCGGCCTCGGAGCGGTCACACCGCTGGGCCTCGACGCGCCGTCGACGTGGGACGCCGCGGTCTCGGGGCGCAGCGGCGTCGGCTGGATCGAGGCGTTCGACGCCTCCGAGTACCCCGTGCGGATCGCCGCCGAGGTGCGCGGCTTCGACCCGGGCGACCTCGTCCCCCCGAAGGAGGCGAGGCGGATGGACCGGAACGTCCTGCTCGCCGTCGCCGCGGCCCAGCAGGCCTGGGACGACGCGGGCATCGACGGGGACATCGACCGCTCGCGCGTCGGGATACTCGTCGGCTCGGCGATCGGCGGCATCGCGACGATCGCCGAGCAGCAGCAGGTGCTCGCCGAGCGCGGGAGAGACCGCGTCTCGCCGTTCTTCATCCCGTCCGTGCTCGTCGACACCGCGAGCGGCCAGATCGCGATCCAGCTCGGGATCACGGGGCCGAACTATGCGCCGGTCTCCGCCTGCGCGACCGGCTCGACGGCGATCGGCGAGGGGGCGGAGTCGATCCGGCGCGGGCAGGCGGACGTCGTGCTCGCCGGCGGAACCGAGGCGCCGATCATCCCGCTCATCCTCGCCGGCTTCTGCGCGATGCGGGGCCTCGTTGCCGAGGAGGAGGATCCTACGCTGGCGTCGCGCCCGTTCGATGCGACGCGCGCCGGATTCGTCATGGGGGAGGGGTCGTGCATCCTCGTCCTCGAGGACCTCGACGCCGCACGGGCGCGCGGGGCGACGGTGTACGCGGAGGTCCTTGGGTACGGCGCCTCGAACGATGCCCACCACCTGGCCCAGCCCGAGCCCGAGGCGACCGGCGTCGCGCACATGATCAGCGCGGCGCTCGCCGCCGCCGGTGTCGAGCCCGAGCGGGTCGGGTACGTGAACGCCCACGGGACGTCGACGCCGCTCGGGGACCTCGCCGAGACGCGCGCGCTCAAGCAGGTCTTCGGAGACCACGCGTACCGACTCGCCGTCTCGTCGACGAAGTCCGTGAGCGGCCACTGCTTCGGGGCGGCCGGCGCGCTCGAGGCGATGATGTGCGCGCTCGCCCTCCGGGACGGTGTGCTTCCGCCGACGATCAACTACCGCACGCCCGACCCCGAGTGCGACCTCGACTACGTCCCCAACGAGGCGCGCCGTGCCGAGATCGACGTCGCCCTGTCGAACGCGATGGGTCTGGGCGGGCACAACGCGTGTGTCCTCCTCGGTCGGGCAGGCTGACGGCCCGCGGACGGGTCAAGGGTCGACATCCGGGGTCCCGTGGAGAGAATGGAGGAGATGGCCGAGGCGCAGTCGCTCACTGCTGTGGACCGGGACGCCGTGCCCGGCGCCACCGTCTGCCGTCATTGCGCGGCGCCTCTGCGGCTGACCATGGTCGATCTCGGCAAGTCGCCGCTCTGCCAGACGGTGCTGACCGACGACGAGCTCGAGCGTCGGCGAGACGTTCTATCCGCTCCACGTCCGGGTCTGCGAGCGCTGCTGGCTCGCCCAGATTCCCGAGCTCGCCGCGCCCGAGGAGATCTTCAGCGAGTACGCGTACTTCTCCGCGTACTCGGACTCGTGGGTCGAGCACGCGCGGAAGTACGTCGAGGAGATGTGCGAGCGGCTCTCGCTCGGGCCGGAGAGCCTCGTCGTCGAGCTCGCGTCGAACGACGGGTATCTCCTGCAGCACTTCCTCCCGAAGGGCGTCCCCGTGCTGGGGATCGAGCCGGCGCTGAACGTCGCCGAGGCAGCGGTCGCGCGAGGTGTCGAGACGATCACCGAGTTCTTCGGGGCGGAGCTCGGCGCGCGGCTCGCGAGCGAGCGCGGGCACGCGGACCTCGTCCTCGGGAACAACGTCCTCGCCCAGGTGCCCGACATCAACGACTTCGCCGCCGGCGTCGCGGCGTTCCTCGCGCCCGACGGCACCGCGACGTTCGAGTTCCCGCACCTCGCGAAGCTCGTGGAGCACCTCGAGTACGACACGATCTACCACGAGCACTTTCTCCTACTTCTCGCTCCATTCGATCCGCGCGATCTTCGGCGCGCAGGGGCTCGACCTCGTCGACGTCCAGGAGCTCGAGAGCCACGGCGGCTCGCTGCGGGTGTTCCTCCGCCACGCGGGGGCCGGCGACAGCCCGTCGGCGGCCGTGGCCGAGGTACTCGCGCGCGAGGATGCGCAGGGACTGCGCGACCCGGGGTCGTATGCGCGCTTCGCAGAGGGGGTGCGGGAGTCGAAGCGCGCGCTCCTCGACCTCCTGATCGGCCTGCGCCGTGGGGGCAAGCAGGTCGTCGGCTACGGGGCGCCGGGGAAGGGGAACACGCTGCTGAACTACTGCGGGATTCGCACCGACTTCCTCGACTACACGGTCGACCGGAACCCGTACAAGCAGGGCAAGCACACCCCGGGGACGCACATCCCGATCCACCCGCCGGAGAAGATCGCGGAGACGCGGCCGGACGTGATCGTGATCCTGCCCTGGAATCTCGCGAGCGAGATCTCGGAGCAGTTGGCGTACACGGCGGAATGGGGAGCCCGCCTGGTCGTGCCGATCCCCTTCGCGCAGTACCTCGACGAGCCGGACCGGGCTTGACGCTCCCGCCGACGTCGGCCTTACTTCGGGGGGACGAGGAGAGGGATGAACAGGGTGGAACAGGCGGCGACGCGATGAAGGTCGTGATCTTCTGCGGCGGTCTCGGCGTGCGGATGGGCGAGGAGACGCAGCGCATCCCGAAGCCGATGATCCGGATCGGCAATCGCCCGATCCTGTGGCACATCATGCGGTACTACGCCGCCTGGGGACACACCGAGTTCGTGCTGTGCCTCGGCTACAAGGGCGACGTGATCAAGGAGTACTTCCTCAGTCACAACGAGGCGCTCATGCACGACTTCGTGCTCGAGGGCTACGGCGCGGAGCCCGAGGTCGAGATCCTCAACCGCGACGGCGGCCCGTGGCGGATCACGTTCGCGGACACCGGGACGCGCTCGACGATCGGCGAGCGCCTCAAGCTCGTCGAGCCCTACCTCGGCGGCGACGAGATGTTCATGGCGACCTACGGGGACGGGCTCGCGGACGTCGACCTGCCGGAGCTCACCCGAACGTTCGAGGCCTCCGGGAAGATGATCATGTTCGCCCTCGTGCGTCCGCAGTTCCACGCGCACCTCGTGCAGGCGGATCCGGACGGGACCGTCCGCGAGGTCCGGTCGATGGACACGTCGGGAGTGCGGATCAACGGCGGTTTCTTCGTGATGAAGCGCGAGATCTTCGACTGGATCGCGCCTGGCGACGAGCTCGTCGAGGAGACGTTCGCGAAGCTGATCCCGCGGGGCGGAGTCGGGGCGTATACCCACGACGGGTTCTTCGGGCCGATGGACACGATCAAGGACCGGCAAGCGCTCGAGGGGCTACTCGACTCGGGTCGCGCTCCGTGGCTCCGTGTCGGCCTCGACCCAGCCGAATCGCCCGTCGGGTGATGCTCTCTCTCGGTTTTGCGGGCGGCACGCCCCTCCGCCGCGTGCTCGCGATCGGCGCGCATTCGGACGACCTCGAGATCGGCTGCGGCGGCACGATCCTCTCGCTCACCCGCGCGAATCCGGGTCTCGCCGTGGACTGGGTCGTTCTCGCGGCGTCGGGCGACCGGGCGGACGAGGCCCGCCGGAGCGCGGAGGTGCTCCTCGCGGGTGCGGCCGCGAGTTCGATCGAGGTGCTCGGCTTCCGCGACGGGTACCTCCCGCACACGGCGGCCGAGGTGAAGGACGCCTTCGAGGAGCTCAAGGGCCGTGTCCAGCCGGATCTCGTCCTCACGCATACGCGGGACGACCTCCACCAGGATCACCGCCTCGTCTGCGAGCTGACGTGGAACACCTTCCGGGATCACGTCGTGCTCGAGTTCGAGATCCCGAAGTGGGACGGCGACACCGGCAGGCCGAACGTCTACGTCCCGCTCGAGGAGTCCGTGGTGGACGAGAAGCTCGACCTGCTCGGCGGGCACTTCGGCACCCAGCGCGGCAAGGACTGGTACGACGTCGGGGTGTTTCGCGGCCTGATGAGAATCCGTGGCATGGAGTGCAGGGCCCCGAGCGGCTACGCCGAGGCGTTCGTCGCCCGCAAGCTGAGCCTCGCGCACGGACCGGAGGCCGGCTCGTGAGGGTTCTCGTCACCGGCAGCGCAGGCTACGTCGGCTCGGTCCTCTGCCCGATCTTCGAGCAGCACGGGCACGAGGTCGTCGGGCTCGACACGGGCTACTACGACGGCTGCGACTTCGGCGTCTACGACGGCCAGCCGGAGCGGCTCCGCGTGGACGTGCGCGACGTCGAGCCGGCGCACCTCGAGGGCTTCGAGGCGATCGTGCATCTCGCGGCCCTGTCGAACGACCCGCTCGGCGACCTCAGCCCCGAGCTGACGCACGAGATCAACCACGAGGGCACGGTGGGCGTCGCGCGCGCGGCGAAGACCGCGGGGGTGTCGCGATTCGTGTTCGCCTCCTCCTGCTCGATGTACGGGGCGTCCGGAGCAGACGCGCTGCTCGCCGAGGACGCGCCTCTTCGTCCGCTCACCGCCTACGCGGAGTCGAAGGTCCGCTCCGAGGAAGCCCTGCGCGGCCTCGATGGCGACGGGTTCACGACCGTCTCGATGCGGAACGCCACCGTCTACGGCGTCTCGCCGCGGCTGCGGCTGGACATTGTGCTCAACAACCTCGCCGGGTGGAGTCACGTAACCGGGCGGATCCGGCTCCTGAGCGACGGCATGTCGTGGCGCCCACTCCTGCACGTCCGAGACCTCGCCAAGGTCGCGCTCCGCATGGTCGACTCGCCGAGCGAGCTCGTCGGCGGCAAGGCGTTCAACGTCGGCTCCGACGCCCAGAACTATCTCGTACGCGACCTCGCGGAGGTCCTCGCCGAGGTGACGGGTTGCGACGTCGAGTTCGCGGGCGATGCCTCGCCCGACCCGCGCTCGTATCGCGTCGACTTCTCGGCGCTGGGACGGGCCTTTCCCGATCTCGAGCTCGACTGGAACGCACGGCGGGGCGCCGAGGAGCTCATCGACGCATATCGCGCCGTCGGGCTCACCGAAGAGGCGTTCGAGGGGCGCTCGTACGTTCGGCTCCGGCAGCTCCGCCATCTCCTCGACGAGCACCTCCTCGACGACGACCTGCGCTGGGTCGGACGCTGACGTGCGGTTCGTCGAGACCGCGATCGCCGGAGTCGTCGTCGTGGAGCTCGAGGAGCACGTCGACGAGCGAGGCTCGTTCGCGCGCACGTGGTGCCGGGACGAGATGACCGGCGCCGGTCTCACGGGCGAGCTTGCCCAGTGCAGCCTCTCGCGCAATCCCCGCGCCGGGACACTGCGCGGACTCCACTTCCAGCGTACCCCACACGAGGAGGCGAAGCTCGTGCGGTGCAGCCGCGGTGCGATCTTCGACGTCGCGGTCGATCTTCGGCGGGGGTCCCTGACCTACTGCGGGTGGGTCGGCTTCCGCCTCGACTCCGAGAGTGGCCGGGCGCTGTACATCCCCAAAGGCTGCGCGCACGGCTTCCAGACGCTGGAGGACGAGAGCGACGTGACGTACATGATCTCCACGCCGTACGCGCCCGAGTCGGCCTCTGGCGTGCGGTGGGACGACACCGCTTTCGGGATCGACTGGCCTGCGACCCACGACCGGACGATCGGCGCGCGCGACCGGTCCTGGCCCGACTACATGCCTGATCGCGGCTGAAGTCGCCGGAGGCGAGGGGCGTAGAGCTCGCCCTGCTCAATTTCCACGACGCGCGCCACCAGCTCGTCGAGGTCGTCGAGCGCATGCAGGAACCGTCCGGACAACGCATCGGCATCGCCCCGTGCAATCCGGTTGATCAGCCCTGCCACGCGCTCGGGTGGAATATCATCGCGACGCTCCGCGAGCGCCGCGAACCACGGGGTCGCTGCCATCGCCTCGGTCATCTCCGTCTGCACGAAGCCCGGCGTCACCGAAAAGGCGTGCACGCCAGTACCAGAGAGCTCGGCATCGAGCGACTCGACGAAACTCACCACGGCTGCCTTTCCGGCGGCATAGCCGGACTGGTGTGGTGCGGGACGAACGGCTGCGTAGCTGCTCAACGCAATCAAGCGACCAACCGATCGATCGAGCATTTGGGGGACAACTCGCTGCGCGAGCACGAATGCTCCGAGAACGCTCGTGTCGAGGTCATCCCGCCAAACGAGCGGATCGACCTCCCACGTGCATCCAATCGCCGCGGAAACACCGGCGGCGTGAACGACTACGTCGATTGAGCCGAGGCCATCGTTCACACCGCGGACGACAGCGTCGACAGAGGCCGCATCTCTAACGTCGCCCTCGAAGGTGGATACCTCGGGAACATCGCTGTGCAACGCCTTTTTCGCAATCGCGAGTCGCTCACGCGAGCGGCCCATGATCGCCACGGCATGTCCGTCGACGCCGAGTGCTCGTGCGATCTCGAGCCCAACGCCGCTTCCACCACCAGTGACGAGTGCGACATGGGAACGTCGAGTGCTCAGGTTGCCCTCTTGAGCAGGTCGCGCGCCTCAAGGCGCATTGCCGCGCCCGAAATGACCGCAAGATCCAGGCCGGATCTGTCCGCTATCTCGAGGAGGCTAGTCCTCCCGTCGGCGAGGCTCAGGACCCAAAGGAGCGCGCCCTCCTCGCTCGAGCCCCCGGCCAGTGAGCGGTAGAGCCCGCGTCGCCCGAGCTGGGGCTCACCGTACGGCGAGGTGTTGACGAAGACCTCGTTCCGCTCGAGGGCGTCCACGATCTCGAGCGCAGCGTACAGCGAGTCCCCGAGCGCCTCAGGGTGGACGAGATCGAGGCCGTCGGCGGACGAGTGATACTCCGGGAAGGCATCGGCGGGCGTTCGAGAGAGCGCACCGAAGGGAACGTCGAACCCCGGCGAGCAGAACTGGCGCTCGTCTCCGCCGTAGGGCGCCCACGGGCGGACGGTCGCGCCGGGTCGGCCACGGAGCACGAGCCCGGCGGCCAGATCCACCGCGGTGTTCTCTCTACGGCTCCGCTTGTAGGTGAGCGGACCGGCATCGCCCACGCACGACACCGCAAACCCGTGACGGACGCGCGAGACGAGCGACGGGTTCGTGTGCAGCCAGCAGAGCGGGCCGATCGTGCCGGGACTCCAGACGAGTCGGAACGAGTGTCGGAGATCCTGCGCACCCAGGATCCGGGCCAGCCCGGCGAGGAGCACGATCCCCGAGAGGTTGTCGTTCGCGAGTGCGGGATGACACACGGTCGTCGTCAGGAGGAACACGTCGTCGCTCTCTCCGGGGAGGGCAACCTCGCCGTAGGTGACGTGGCCGTCGTCGAGGGTCGCGTCGATCCGGACGTGGTACGTCCCTTCGGGCAGAGCCTCGGCGACGCGTCGGGACGTGCAGAACCCCCAGCGCTCCGCCCAGTACGACGTGCGGTACGGCACGACGTCGGGATCGCGAGGGTCGGTGTGGAGGTGCTTCCGGAGCGCCGCGAGGTCGAGCGTGGTGTCGACCGGGACGCTGTAGCCGAGGAGGTGCAGCGAGGAGTCGGCGACGTCGATCACGCGCGTCCCGTCCGGCGCCTCCACCCAGGCCTCTCGGACGTTCCACTCGCGTGGGAGCGTCCAGTCGAAGACCTGCGTCCCGGTCGGGAGCTCGACGGTCTCGAGCGGAACGTCCTGCCCGATCCGTGCGAGCGTGGCGCGCACGCCGTTCCCCGTGAGGCTCCGCGGGATCGGGAAGAGCTCTGCCATCAGGGCATGGAGCTCGCGGCCGACGGCGTCGGCCTCCGGAACGGTGGTCCAGTCGATCGGCATCGTGGGAGCCGCGGGCCGGCGCGGCGGCTCCCAACCCTAGTGCACAAACGATCCGACGTCGCCGAGGTCGAGGTCGTCGAGGCCGTCGAGCACGGCGTCGGCGAGCGCG
>CAVOSU010000003.1:0-33800 GCA_963698935.1 uncultured Actinomycetes bacterium | reverse complement strand
GTTCCCGCCGATCACGTAGAACGTCTGCCCGAGCTTGGCCCCGGCGGCGGCGCTGAACTCGTGGGAGAGCGGCGTGAGGGAGCTCCACCTGTCGGTCTTCGGGTCGAAGCGCTCGAACAGGTCGAGTGGGCGACCGCTGTTGCCGACCATGCCGGCCGCGACGTAGATCTTCCCGCCGATCTCGGTGGACGCCGTGTAGCTGCGGCGATGCGGCATCGGCGGCGACCACGTCCAGACCGGGCGCACCTTCGCGTTCGTGCCGCCCGAGCTCGTCCGCGCGAGCACGCCCGCGGCGGTCACGACGAGCAGGAACGCGAGGAGCCCGGCGACGACGAAGGTGACGCCGCGGAGCTGCCGCTCAGAGGGCTTCTGCGAGCGCATGCTTGTGCTTGCGACGCTCTTCCTTGCGCTCGCGCATGCGATGCGGGTCGGGCACGGGCACGGCGGCGAGCAGCGCCTTGGTGTACTCGTCCTGCGGCTGCGTGTAGACGCGCTCGGCGGGGCCCGCCTCGACGATCTTGCCCTTGTTCATCACGGCGATGTCGTCGCTCATCGTGCGGACGACCGCGAGGTCGTGCGCGACGAAGAGGTAGGTGAGGCCGAACTCTCCCTGGAGATCCTTCAGCAGGTTGAGGATCTGCGCCTGGATGGACACGTCGAGCGCGGAGACAGGCTCGTCGCAGACGATCAGCCGTGGGTTGAGCGCGAGCGCGCGTGCGATCCCGATGCGCTGGCGCTGGCCGCCCGAAAACTCGTGCGGATACCGGTTGACGAAGTCGGGGTTGAAGCCGACCACCTCGAGCAGCTCCTCGACCGTCTTCCGCCGGCGCGCGCCGATTCCCGACCTTGTGCACGAGCAGCGGCTCCGCGACGATGTTCGCCGACCGTCATGCGCGGGTTGAGGGACGCGTACGGGTCCTGGAAGACGATCTGCATCTCGCGGCGCATCCGCCGAAGATCCTCCTTCTTCATCGTCGTCAGCTCCTCGCCGAGGAACCGGACCGAGCCGGAGGTCGGCTTCAGCAGCTCGAGGACGCAGTAGCCGGTCGTCGACTTGCCGGAGCCGGACTCGCCGACGAGGCCGAGCGTCTTGCCGGGGTAGATCTCGAACGAGACGTCGTCGACCGCCTTCACGTAGTCGACGGTGCGGTCGATCAGGATCCCTTTCTTGATCGGGAACCACTTCTTGAGGTTCTCGACCACGAGGAGCGGCTCGCCCTTGTGTGAGGTCTCGCTCGTGCCCGCCGTCGTGCTCGACCGTGCTCATCTCGCTCCCACGGGCTCGGCGGCGCGCTCGGAGGCGGGATGCTGCGTGCGTACCCAGTGCCCAGTGCGGATCTCGCGCAGCTCCGGCTGCACCTTGTTGCAGTCGTCGGTGCCTGCGTACTTGCAACGCGGCGCGAAGCGGCACGCCTCGGGCGGTATGAGGAGATCCGGAGGGCGACCCGGGATCGTCGCCAGGCGGTCGTTCCGCGGGTCGTGGTCGTCGATGTGCGGGAGCGACCCGAGGAGCGCCTCGGTGTACGGGATGCTCGGGCCGGTCGAAGAGATCGGTCACCGACGCCTGCTCGACGATCTGGCCGGCGTACATGACGAGCACCTGCTCGGCCGTCTCGGCGATCACGCCCATGTTGTGCGAGATGATGATCATCGTCATCCCGTGGTCTCGGCGGAGCTCGTCGAGGGTCTCGAGCACGCCCGCCTGGACGGTGACGTCGAGCGCGGTGGTCGGCTCGTCGGCGATCAGCAGCTTCGGGCTGCACGAGAGCGCCATCGCGATCATCACGCGTTGGCGCATCCCTCCGGAGAACCGGTGGGGGTAGTCGCGGAGCCGCCGCTTGGCGTCGGGGATGTGCACCTCCTCGAGGAGGCTCACGGCGCGCTTGTCAGCGTCTGCCTTGGAGAGCCCGAGGTGGCGGCGGATCGTCTCGGTGATCTGCGTGCCGATGGTCAGCGTCGGGTTGAGCGACGTCATCGGGTCCTGGAAGATCATCGCGATCTGCTTGCCGCGGACGTCCTCGAGCGCCTTGTCGGACATCGTGGTCAGCTCCCGGTCCTCGAAGCGGATCGAGCCGGACACCACGCGCCCGGGGGGCTGCACGAGACCCATGATCGAGAGCGAGGTGACGGACTTGCCGCAGCCGGACTCGCCCACGATCCCGAGCACCGACCCCTCCTCGACCTCGAACGAGACGCCGTCGACGGCGTGCACCTCGCCCTCGCGGGTCTTGAAGTAGGTGCGGAGGTCCTCGACTTCGAGCAGCGCCAACTCAGGTTTCCTTCGTCCGCGGATCGAGCGCGTCGCGCAGGCCGTCGGCGATGAAGAAGGCGCTGAGGATGAGCCAGGCAATGCAGATGGAGGGGATCACGATGATGTACGGGTGTGCCTGGTAGGCGGTGTAGCCGTCCTGTGCGAGCGTGCCCCAGGACGCCTTCGGCGGGTTGATCCCGAGCCCGAGGAACGAGAGGAACGCCTCGCCGAGGATCACGCCTGGCAGCTCGAGGAAGACGAAGACGATGATCACGCCGAGCGTGTTCATCAGCAGGTGCCGGTAGAGCACACGCGGGCCCTTGGCGCCGACCGCGTACGCCGCCCGTACGTAGTCGTTCTGCTTCAACGTGAAGATCTGGCCGCGCATCACGCGGGCGGTGGTGAACCAGGAGGCGATCGTCAGCGCGACGACCATCGTCCAGAAGTTCACGGTCCCGAACACCGCGAGCGTCATGATCGCGAACGGGAGGTAGGGGAGGCCGTAGAGCGCGTCGAGGAAGCGCATCAGCGTGTTGTCGACATGGCCGCCGAGGAACCCCGCGGTCGCGCCGTACACGATCCCGACGACCATGATCGCGAATGTCGCGGCGAAGCCGATCGCGAACGACACCCGGCCGCCGAGCGCGGTGCGCACCAGGAGGTCTCGGCCGAACCCGTCCGTTCCGAACGGGTGCGCCCAGCTCGGCGACTGGTAGGCCTGCGAGAAGTCGAGCGCGTAGGGGTCCTCGTTGGAGAGCCACGGTACGAAGATCACGAAGGCGAGCAGGAGGAGGAAGGCGATCGCGGCCACCACCGATGCCTTGTTCTTCATGAAGCGGTGGAGTGCGTCGCCCCAGAGCGACGCGCGCGGCAGCGAGGCACCGGCCTCTGCGCCACGGGCGCTCGCGTTGCGGGAGAGCGCCTCCTCGAACTCGGCTCGGCGCTGCAGGAACGGCCGGTCGAGCCCTCCCGGGCTCCGCCGGGGGGCGGTCTCGGTGGTGGCGAGATCAGGTTCGCTCATCTCTGATCCTCGGGTCGAGGTAGCCGTAGAGGATGTCCACGACGAGGTTCGCGACGATGATGATCACCGACAACAGGACGGTGATACCCATCACGACCGAATAGTCACGCCCGGTCACTGCGGTCACGTAGTACCTGCCGATCCCGGGGATCCCGAAGATCGTCTCGACGATGAACGAGCCGGTGATCAGGCCGCCGAGCACGGGGCCTGCGGCGGTGACGGCGGGGATCAGCGAGTTCCGCAGGACGTGCTTGCCGACGACGATGCGCCAGCGCAGCCCCTTCGCCTTCGCGGTGCGGATGTAGTCCTGCTGCATCGTCTCGAGCACGTGCCCCGCACGAGCCGCGCGAAGTACGTCATCGGGTAGATGCCGAGCGCGATCACGGGCAGGACCCACGAGCTCGGGCCGTTCCAGCCGTTCGTCGGTAACCCGGTGTAGTCCTTGAGCCGCAACGAGAAGAAGTAGATGAGCAGGGTCGCGACGAGGAAGCTCGGTAATGCGAAGCCGAGGTTCGCGATCCCCATCGCCGTGTAGTCGAGGGCCGTGTTGTGCTTCAGGGCGGCGAACACTCCGAGCGGGATCCCGACGATGATCGCGAAGCCCATCGCCATCAGGCCGAGCTTGATCGAGATCGGGAAGTGCTCCTTGATGACGTCGTTGACGTCCTGGTTGCGCTGCACGAGCGACGGCCCGAGGTCGAGGCGCGCCGTGTCGCGAACGTAGTAGAGGTACTGCTGCCACCAGGGCTTGTCGAGGTGGAACTTCCGGTCGAGGTTCCGCTGGATCGACTCGGGAACCGGGCGGTCGGTGACCTGGAACGGGTTCCCCTTGATGAGCTTCATCATCGCGAACGTCATCAGGATGACCGAGCAGCAGCACGGGAATCGTCCACACGATCCGCCTGATGATGAACGCGAGCATCTAGTTTCAGCTCATCCTCGGACCCGACGTGATACGGGCAGGGCGCAGGTGCGCCCTGCCCGTATCGTAGATGTCCGGCTGGTCCAGGTGCTAGCCGATGGAGACCTGTCGAGTAGTCGGTCTGGTCCATCGGGTTGATGAGAAGCCCTTCACGTTCTGGTGCTGCAGGTTGGTGTACGTGTACCAGTAGATCGGCATGAGGGGCATGTCGCCCTTCGGGCCGGAGATGAAGGCTCTCGGCCTGCTGATAGATCAGGTACCGCGCGTTCGCGTTCGGCGTGTTGTTCGCCTTCGCGATGAGCGCGTCGTACTTCTTGTTGCACCAGTTCGTGTTGTTGTTGCCCGAGCCGCACGTCCAGAGGACGAGGCCGTTCTGGGCATCCGGGTAGTCATAGATCCACCCGAGCCGGTAGACGTCCACGTCGCTGTTGGGCGGCGGGCCGAGGAACTCGAGGTACTGCTTCCACTCCTGGACCTTGATCTGCACGTTCAGTCCGAGCTCCTTCCAGAAGGCCTGGACTGCCGTGGCGATGTTGATGTGGCCCGGCGAGTTGTTGATGTAGAGGTGAATGTCCTTCTTCGGGTTCTTGACCTGCGCCATGAACGCCTTCGCCTTCGCCGACTCGTGCGTCGGCGGGTAGATAGGCGTTCTTGAGGATCACCGGGCCCGCCGGCGATGCCGGGCGGCGTGAAGCCGCGGGCCGGGACCTGACCGCGCTGCGTGATGTACTTGACGATCGCCTTGCGGTCGATCGCGAACGACATCGCGCGGCGCTGGTTGACGTCAGAGATGTTCTTGACGTTGAACCCGTAGTAGTACGTGCCGAGCGCCTTGAAGATCTTGCACGAAGGCGGTCTTCTTCAGGTCCTGGAAGTCGACGGGTTCAAACCCGTCGTGTCGACGTCGATGTTGCCGGCCTTGAACGCGTTCAGGGCCGTCGAGGCGTCGGTGATGATCGAGAGCTTGATCCGGTCGAGCTTGACCGAGCTCGCGTTGCGCCACTTCGTGTTCTTCGTGAGCGTGATCGACGCGTCGTGCTTCCACGCGGAGAGCTTGAACGGCCCGTCGGTCACGATGTTCTGCGGCTCCGTCCACTTGTTGCCGTACTTCGTCACGGCCGCCTTGTTGATCGGGCAGGAACGAGTGGTGCGACATCTGCTGGATGAACCACGGCTGCGGCGAGGTCAGCGTGACGGAGGCCGTACTTGCCGTTCGCCTTGATCCCGACCTTGTTCTTCAGCGCGTTGCAGTTCGCCTTGCCGGGGTCGCAGCCGTTGTAGGCCTCGGCGCCCTGGATCCCGTAGAACTGGTACGCGTAGTCCGCACCGAGCTCCGGCGAGATCGTCCGCAGCCACGAGAAGACGTAGTCCGCGGAGGTGACAGGCTGACCGTTCGTCCACTTGACGGCCGGGTTCAGCTTGATGTTGACGACCTTGCCCTTGACGGTCCAGCTGGAGGCCGCGCCCGGAAGCGCCTTCAGCTCAGGCGCGGGGCCGAGCTTCACGAGCGGCTCCATGATGTTCAGGAGAATGTTCGACGACGTCGTGTCGGTCGCGAGACCCGGATCGAGCGACGGCGGCTCGGCGCCGATCGACTCGCGGAGCACCTGGGTCTTCGCACCCGTGGCCCCGATCGCCGAGCCCGCGACGGCAATGGCGATGAGCGCGGCGGCACCTGCCCACCATGCCCATCTCTTGGACTTTCGCATTCCTTCCCTCCTTGAGGATTTCACCCTGTCAAGCACCTTCTCGGCGGTTGACGGCGAAGAGGATCGCCGATCGTAGCCGAAGCTGGGCCCACGGTCCCTGAGCGGTCCGAGTCCGTTCAGCGCCCGCCCGTTCCGCCTGCCGCGGCCCGTCGTCGTTACATACGGTCCACCTCCGTCATCCGACTGTCTACCGCCCCTCGGTCGAGGAGCCCAGCCGTTGTCCGCTCCGCCGCGCGACGCCCGGGGCGTGACGGACGGCGCGGCGCTCGACCCGTCGGGCACGAGCGAGAAGTGCTCTGTCACCGAGAGCCGCTCCTGGGCGCCCTGCACGTTGGAGAGGTAGCCGTCCGCCGCCGGGGCGTCCGGGCCGAGGCCCATGACGCCGCCGAGCGCGACGGCGACGAGGATCGCAGCCGCGGCGGCTGCGCCCGCGCGGGAAACCCCCACGCGCGCGGGCCGGCGCGGCACCTCGAAGTGAATGGGAGGCTCGACGAGATCGGCCTCGCGCAACGCCTCCGTCACCCCCTCCAGCTCGTTCGCGAACGAACGACATGCAGGGCAGCGTGCGAGGTGGTTCTCCATGACCGCGACTTCGAGCTCGGAGAGCTGCCTGTCGAGGCGCAGCGACACGTGCTGGCGCGTCCGGTTGCACGCTTCCGGCAGGATCGCTAGGGCTCGCACGAAGAACATAGACGTGCGAATGCGGTGCTGGTTAGCACCGTGTCACGATCTTATTGCCGCAGGCCCCGCAGGCTGGCGTCGACTACACTCGCGCCGGTTTTGGCCCGTTGCCTGCGGGCCTGTTCCAGCGCCCACTTCGCACCCGAGGAGCCCGAGAGAGAACATGGCAGAGCGCAACGGCGACAACACCGGCAGGATCGTCGAGATCAAGGGCGTCGTGATCGACGCCGTGTTCCCCGAGCGCCTCCCGGAGATCCTGACCGCGCTCGAGATCGAGCTCGAGCACGGAACGCTCGTGGCGGAGGTGCAGCAGCACCTCGGCGACGACCGCGTGCGTGCCGTGGCGATGGACTCGACCGACGGCCTCGCGCGCGGCATCGAGGTGCGCGCCACCGGGGCGCCGATCTCCGTACCGGTCGGGCAGGCGACGCTCGGACGCCTCTGGAACGTGATCGGGCAGGCGATCGACGGCGGCGAGCCACTGGCCGCCGACGCAGAGCGCTGGCCGATCCACCGCGACCCGCCCGCCTTCAAGGACCTCTCGCCGAAGATCGAGATCTTCGAGACCGGCCTCAAGGTCGTCGACCTGATCGCGCCGTACATCAAGGGCGGCAAGGTCGGCCTCTTCGGCGGCGCCGGCGTCGGCAAGACCGTGCTCATCCAGGAGCTGATCCACAACCTCGCGAAGGAGCACGGCGGCGTCTCCGTGTTCGCCGGCGTAGGAGAGCGGACGCGCGAGGGCACCGACCTCATGCTCGAGATGAGCGAGTCGGGCGTGATCGACAAGGTCGCCCTCGTCTACGGCCAGATGAACGAGCCGCCGGGCGCGCGCCTGCGGGTGGGTCTCTCGGGCCTGACGATGGCCGAGTACTTCCGGGACGAGGGGCAGGACGTGCTCCTCTTCATCGACAACATCTTCCGCTTCGTCCAGGCGGGCTCCGAGGTCTCGGCGCTGCTCGGCCGCATGCCGAGCGCGGTCGGCTACCAGCCGACCCTTGCGACGGAGATGGGCCAGCTGCAGGAACGGATCACGTCGACGACGACCGGCTCGGTCACGTCCGTGCAGGCGATCTACGTCCCCGCCGACGACCTCACCGACCCGGCGCCGGCGAACACGTTCGCGCACCTCGACTCGACCACCGTGCTCTCGCGCGCGATCGTCGAGAAGGGGATCTACCCGGCGATGGACCCGCTCGACTCGACGTCCCGCGCGCTCCAGCCGGGGATCGTCTCGGACGACCACTACCGCGTCGCGACGAGCGTCCAGCAGATCCTCCAGCGGTACAAGGAGCTGCAGGACATCATCGCGATCCTCGGGATGGACGAGCTGACCGACGAGGACAAGCTCGTGGTCACGCGTGCGCGGAAAGTCGAACGGTTCCTCTCGCAGCCCAACTTCGTGGCCGAGCAGTTCACAGGGACGCCCGGCAAGTACGTGAAGCTCGAGGACACGATCGCCGGCTTCGACGCGATCATCAAGGGCGAGCACGACGACCTGCCGGAGTCGGCCTTCTACATGGTCGGCCCGATCGAGGACGTGGTCGAGAAGGCGAGCTCGCTCGAGAAGGCGGCGGCGGCGTAGCAGCGCGCCTCGAGTCCATGGCCGACGTCACAGACCATCCGACATTCGACGTCGAGCTCGTCACGCCCGACGGGCCTGTCTTCCAGGGCGACGCGCACATGCTGATCGTCCCCGGCGCCGCCGGCGAGATCGGAGTGCTCGCACGGCACGCGCCGCTCGTGGCCACGCTGAAGGCCGGGTCGACCCGCGTCCACGTCGGTGCGAACGAGGTGCTCGAGTTCGCGACCGGCCCGGGGTTCTTCAAGGTCGAGCTCGACCGCGCGCTGGCGCTCGTGGACGACGCCGTGTCGGTGAAGGAGATCGACGACGACCGCGCCCGTGAGCAGCTCGAGAAGGCCCAGGCGGAGCTCGCCAAGGTCGAGGCCGGCGAGTCGACGGCCGACCGCTGGCAGCTCGAGCAGCGCATCCAGCACGCCGAGAACCAACTCTCGGTTTCCGGTCGGACGACGGGGTAGGTCCGCGGGCGCTTCTCGCTGCGCGAGACGTGCCTATCACCACACGATCTCGATCCCGTAGGCGGCCAACTGGCTGTCGGCGCTGAGGCTGAGAAGCTCGGAGGGCGTCAGGTGGCCCGTAGAGGACGGAGGCCGAAGGCTGCGGGCTAGCCCGCGGGCTCGGGCGGCGGGGCGCTTGTGCTGCGCGTTGGGTACAGATCCTCGGCGTCGAGTGCAGCCCCCATCCGATACGAGCCGATGAGCCCCAGAACGTTACGGACGCGCTCATCGCTCTCGGCCGCACCCGGCAGGTGTACTTCGTTATCCAAGCCCTGCGATGAAATGGCGACCGCCCCCATGCCCGCAATGTAGTAACCCGGAAGGGGCATGCAATCCCTCGGACGAGTGAGGCGTCGGCCTTTTACGACGCTGGTGGGGTTACCTCAGAAGCAAGAGCTTCGCCACATGCACCGCGTCTGGCCCGACACCGCCACACCGCCGGTACGACTCTTGGATCATCAAAAGCCGGTTGTAGTTCAGATGGGTGGATGAGAGGTCCCCCTCGAGGAGTAGCTGTCTGTGGAGGCGAGACTCCCAATTGAACCCACCAGAATCCACGAGGGCCGCCAATGTTGTCTTCGGCCGACGGCCCCATTCCTTACTCCGCCTCGAGGCATTGAATTCACCACCCTGAATTTTCTGATTTAGCTTTTGATTTCCCGCGACTCTCTCGCGGCGCTGGACGGGGGTGCTTCCGGATTGGTCCTCGTTCTCGACGCCGATGCCGCCCCCTACCCATCGCCAGCGGCAACTCGCCTAGAATCCGCCGAGGGGAAGGGGGCGGCACGAGAATGATGCTTGGTGGGGTGACGGTCGAGGAGCGGCGCATCCGCGAACTCGCTCGGATCGTGGACAAGCCGGTCGGTGCAAAGCTCGAGAGGGCGCTGCTGTTCCGGGCAAGCGTTGTCGGCCTGACAACGGAGGAGCGGGCAAAGATCCTGCGGGCGCTAGACAGTGCGCCAGCCGAGCTCCAGGACATGCGCGAGCTTCTGTTGGCCGACGAGAAGTGGCGGCTCAGCCGAAAGCCCGGCTGAGGCTCGGACCGACCCGTAACGACGCTCGACTACCACAGTCGCATCCATGCGAAGCGCCCCGTGATCATTTAGTTGGCAGGGTTGTGCAGAGCCGACCGTCTGCCGATACTTCAAGCCAAGGATTCCTGCAAATCGGGGGGACAGAGAGATGAGACGGTTGCTCATGGTCGCGGTGCTCGTCGCGGCGGTTGTGGTGCCCAGCGCCTTGGCGGCTGATCCGACACCGGCGGACTTCAAGAACGCGGCGAAGTACTGCAAGGCCGTTCGCGAGTCGAAGGGCACGGAGCAGTTCGCGACGCTGTACGGGACGAACAAGAACAAGAAGAACGCCTTTGGGAAGTGCGTCTCGAAGACCGCCAGCGCGAAGGCTGATAAGCGTGAGGACGCGGCCGAGACGAACGCCGCGACCGCCGAGTGCAAGAAGCAGCAGCAGGCAGATGCGTCGAAGTTCGCGCAGGACTACAAGAACTTCGGTCAGTGCGTGAAGTCCCACAAGGACAAGAGCGGCGACGACTCCGACGACGACTAGGATTGATCAGCGTGTAGTTGGGAACTCGCGAGGGCGGCACATGCCGCCCCTCGCCCCTAGAGTCCTCTGACCAGTGCAGGCTTGGTGACCAACTGGCCGTCCACCCTGCGAACAGCCCAAGCATGGAAGGTCGGACTGGCCGGTCTACCAGTGGCAATCAACCCCACATAGGTCGGCTGGTAGTCGCCCTTGTTGATCGTGGTGAATCCGCGCTCCCACCCTTTTGAAGTCATTGGTCGAGGGGCGAGGACTCCCGCCCGGGTGATAGTGGGCGTCCCCAACGAGCGCGATGTCACTCCCCGAGTCACGGAGCTTGAGAGCGTCGTTAGCTGGTCGGTTATCGAGATGAACGTTGTTCGCCGTTTGCTTGGCGGTCGCAGGGCTTGCTCCCGTAATCAAGACCGTGCTCGGGGTGGCCAGCCCAAGGAGCCAATCGCCAGCCTCCACCGTGCCGTCCCGCGTCGCCCACATCGTGGTGTGGGTTAGATCTCGAATCGCCCACTCCACCTACACCTCGGGTCGGCGACGTTGTAGATTCGCGTGGCGGGGCTGCTCTTCCGTGCCCGCCCGCGACCACCCTTTCGGGTGAGAGTGGCCCCGCCTATCATCGCGGCGCTTTTCTTCGCTCAGAGCGGATCATTTCAACCTCGCTCGGTTTGCCGACAGGTGCTGTCCGGGCACACCGAGTCTGCGTCGAGGGCTCCACGCCGCAAAGAGCGAGGGCCGCGGAACGCTCTCTCGAGAGGGCGTCATCTCCAGGAGAGGGCGGTCGGGCGCGGGGGAAGCTCGGAGCCCTCGGCGCGTACGGCCTCATCGACGCAATGGGAGGCTCCTTCCGTGAGAACTCCTCGCGGACGATGGTCATGGTTCGCGGCCGGACTGTTCGTCGGGATCGCCCTGTTCGTTGTGCTTGTCTGGTTGCTCTTCCTCGGCTTCGGGTTCAACGTGTGACGGATAGGCGGTCCGAGTCGCTCGCTGCGCCTACGTTGTGCCACCCTGAGCTCATGCGCCGCCGGATGGACATCCACAGGCTTCGAGTCGGGTTGGTGATCGCGCTGATCCTCGTCCTCGCTGGCGTCGTGATCGACTCGCTCTTCAGCGCCAGCTGGGCTCTGGATGACGGCCTTCTACTGGCGGCGGCGGCAGTCATCGCGCTGACGCTCTTCCTCATGCGCAGCCGCGTGTAGAAGCACCGGGAGATGCCCCGAATTCACTAGACCACCGATTATCGGGGGCTGTCGGGTTCAAGCGGGTGTCGCGGCGAACGACACCGCCCATGCGTCATCGACTCGGCCGCGCGCGCAAGAATCGATTTCCGATTCTGGCGCGTCAAGGCGGTCTGATCCCGCCCTATGCGACGCCGACCCTGTTATCGACTACGGCCGACACTTCGGCAAACCGCACGTGCGGCTCGACCCCGTAGAGCTCGATGATCTTCGCCTTGACCTCCGGCGACGAGAAGAATGCGCGGGCGGCTGGCTCCGAATCCCACACGTAGGTGTTGGTGACTGTCCCGGCCTCGTCGTCCCACATGAACACCTTGCTTCGGAGGCCGTCCATGCCCTCGAACATGGGTGCCTCCCGTTCGGCGACCGCTGAGGCACGCTGGCGGTCGAGGTTCTCCCCTGGGCCGATGGTGACGATGGCTCCGATCATCCCCTTTCCTCCTTCCGCGTAGTTTCGCCGGGCCTGACCGGCTCACAAAGAGCAGTTCTATGCCTCTCGCGCCCAGCAAACAACCGCCTCGGCGTCGCGTCGCGACTCGGCCGTGCCCGCAAGAATCGATTTCCGTTTCTGGCGACCCCCACATGGGGCGATTTGTCTCGACGGGACGAAGCCGATGGCATTGGTTGGCGGGGCCGACGTGGCTGGGGGCCAAGAGGGGAAACGCCGGCCCCGTCGCCTTATCGCGTTTGGCGACTGAAGAGGGCCGAGCTCACGTTCTCGGGATCGGAAGCTGAGTGGATCGCGGCTTTGCAGCAGCCACCCTCTATACGAAGGAAGAGGTCTTCGGATAGGCGGCATCAGGAGCCGGTATGACCGTCTAATAAAGAGGTATGACCAGCCGGCGCCGCCCCTCCTATTGGCGGTGTGCTGACGGGTTAGAAGGCACCTTGGCGGGGGTGCCTTCTTTCGTTCTGACTTCTTGACATCATCTGCTTGCGGTGTCGGGGCAGAACGTCGCGATCACCGCGGTCGGTGTCGTCTGGCTGGCGCGGATCGCGGGGATCGGCCGGCTCGTCGGAGAGGGCCTGGCGATCCTCGTCGTGCTGGCGTACGCGCTCGCGGTCGGCTGGCAGCCCTCGGTCGTGCGTGCGGCGGTCGCCGGAACCCTCGCGTCGCTCGGGTGGATCACGGCGAGGCCGAGAGATCGCTGGCACGCGATGGCGGTCGGCGCGCTCGTGCTCCTCGCATGGACGCCGTCGGCGGCGCTCGACGCAGGCGCCGAGATCCCGGTTGGGCCGGTCGTCATGGAGATCTACTAGGTGGGTGCCCGGCTGCTCGACACTCCCCGGACCGCGATGCGACGCGCACCAGACCGGCCAATACGTCATCTCGAGCACCCGCAGCGTCCCGGTCACGCTTTGTGCGGCGCTGATGTCCTCGGCATCCGTGAGCGCGGCGGACAGATCGAGTGTGCCGTCTGCGCTGATCTTCGGGCAGCGCGGCCGAGTCCCGCACGCCTAGGCGGTTGAAGTCAGCCCATATCGAGGAGAGTCGCACCGCACGGACGTCCTGCGAGACTTCGCCCGCGGTGGGGTCGTGCCACGGCGGCTGACTTTTCGCGGTGGAGCGCCTAGGGTGCGATTGCAGTCGCGGTTGGGGACCGTGGCGCAGACGTAGGGGGGTGGGATGGTGGGTCAGACGACGGTGGTCTTGCCGCACGACGTCGCGGGTGCGGAAGGTCTAGGCGACGAAGTAGTCGACTATGTAGACGAGACGGGTTGGCGCAAGTTTCTTTCCTCATGGAAGTTGGGGGCGATTCTGGCTGCGGCGTGCGTTGCGGGGGTGATCGCGATCTTTGCTTCGCATCCGTTCGCGGCGGCGAGTGTTTCTGAGCGAGTTTCGGAGCGGGTTGGAGAGTCATCGCTTTGCACCGCGGTTGGTGCAGCCCAGCTCGCCAATGGCCAATCAACGATCTACAGGTGCACCGTTGGAATGCATGCTCGCGTCAGAACCCGGTGCTTCGCGATCTCCGGCCAGGACATCAAGCAGTTCGCGGCAGGGAATCGCCAATTGGGCTGCTGAGGCACCCCCTGAGCAAGCCGGTAGGCCTCAACCATAAGGGGCCGGGTGGGCTGCCTGAACGCCGGACGTCTCGGCTCTTACCGTTAGCGCCGCAGTTGGCGCCCAGGCTCTACGTACGCGCACGCTTCGGGGAAGTCGGCCTCTAGCTAGCCCGCCGGCTCGACATCAGCCGTACATGGGGCTATCAGCTTCTGCAAGAGCGACTGACGCCCGGTGCAGTCGGATAACGGGGCGTCACTACTCTTCGGGTAGATGGCCGACAGATCCGCCCGGGGGCAGAACACGCCTAAGAGCCCCCGCGCTCACCCCGCCGGGTCCTCTCTAGGCATGCGGCGGCCGGCCCCGAAGGAGACGTGGTGAGCGCAATCGACCAGCTTCGCGAGATCCTCGACGAGCGCATCGTCGTCCACGACGGCGCCTGGGGCGTGCTCATCCACCGCCGTGGGCTCTCGGAGGAGGGCTACCGCGGTGAGCTGCTCAGGGAGCACCCGCGCGACGTCCGGGGCGACCCGGATCTGCTGAACCTCACCCGGCCGGAGATCGTCTCCGAGATCCACGATGCGTACTTCGCGGCCGGCGCCGACCTCGCCACGACGAACACCTTCACCGCGACGAGCATCGGCCAGGGGGACTACGCGCTCGAGGGCCTGGCCGCGGAGATGTCGCTGGCGGGCGCGAGACTCGCGCGCGCCGCTGCCGACGAGTGGACCAAGCGGACGCCGGAGCGGCCGCGGTTCGTCGCGGGCGCGCTTGGCCCGCTGAACGTGTCCCTCTCTGTGTCGCCGAAGGTCGAGGACGCGGCGTTCCGGTCGGTCACTTTCGACGAGGTCGAGCAGACGTACGCGGAGCAGATCGCGGCGCTCGCCGAGGGCGGCGTCGACCTCCTCCTCGTCGAGACGATCTTCGACACCCTGAACGCGAAGGCGGCGATCGTCGCCGCGCGCGAGGTGGCGCCCGATCTGCCGCTCTGGCTGTCGTTCACCGCGATCGACAAGAGCGGTCGGAACCTCTCGGGGCAGACGGTCGAGGCGTTCTGGGTCTCCGTCGAGCACGCACGGCCGCTGATCGCCGGCGTCAACTGCTCGCTCGGCGCGACGGAGATGCGTCCGTTCCTCGAAGGGCTCTCCCGCGTCGCCGACACGTACGTCTCGTGCTACCCGAACGCAGGGCTCCCGAACGCGATGGGCGAGCACGACGAGCAGCCGTCCGACACCAGCCGCTACCTCCGCGCGTTCGCAGAGGACGGGCTCGTGAACGTCGTCGGGGGCTGCTGCGGCACGACCCCCGAGCACATTCGCCAGATCGCGGCCGCCGTGGAGGGGATCCCCACGCGGCGCGTCCCTGCACACGCGCCGGCGACCCGGTGGAGCGGTCTCGAGCCGTTCGAGATCGGGCCCGACACGGGCTTCGTGATGATCGGCGAGCGGACGAACGTGACAGGCTCGGCCCGCTTCCGCTCGCTCGTCGAGTCGGGCGATCTCGAGGAGGCCGTCGGGGTCGCGCTCGAGCAGGTGCGCAGCGGCGCGAACGCCCTCGACGTGAACATGGACGCCGACCTGCTCGACGGCGAGCAAGTCATGAACCGCTTCCTCAATCTCCTCGCGACGGAGCCGGAGGCGGCACGGCTGCCGATCGTTGTCGACAGCTCGCGCTGGTCGGTGCTCGAGGCTGGCCTCAAGTGCCTCCAGGGCAAGGGCATCGTCAACTCGCTGTCGCTGAAGGAGGGTGAGGAGACGTTCCTCGAGCACGCGCGGCACGTGCGCAGCTACGGGGCGGGGGTCGTCGTGATGGCCTTCGACGAGGAGGGCCAGGCGGACACCGTCGCGCGCAAGGTGGAGATCTGCGAGCGCGCGTACCGGCTCCTGATCGACGAGGCGGGGTTCGCGCCCGAGGACATCGTCTTCGACCCGAACGTCCTCGCCGTCGCGACCGGGATCGAAGAGCACAACGAGTTCGCGAAGGCGTTCATCGAGTCCCTTCCGTTGATCAAGGAGCGGTGCCCCGGCGCACGGACGAGCGGCGGCATCTCGAACCTCTCCTTTGCCTTCCGCGGCAACCAGCACGTCCGCGAGGCGATGCACGCGGCGTTCCTGTACCACGCGATCCGCGCGGGGCTCGACATGGGCATCGTCAACGCGGGGCTGCTGATGGTCTACGAGGACATCGAGCCCGAGCTCCTCGAGCACGTCGAGGACGTGATCTGGAACCGCCGGCCCGACGCGACAGAGCGTCTCGTCGAGCTCGCGAGCCGCTACGCAGGCGACGCGACGCGGCGCGAGGAAGACCTCTCGTGGCGTGAGGCGCCCGTCGAGAAGCGGCTCGAGCACGCGCTCGTGCACGGGGTCGTCGATTACATCGAGGAGGACGTCGAGGAAGCCCGGAGCGCCGCGGCCAGGCCGCTCGACGTGATCGAAGGCGCGCTGATGGACGGCATGCGCGTCGTCGGCGACCTCTTCGGCTCGGGTCGCATGTTCCTCCCGCAGGTGGTGAAGAGCGCGCGCGCGATGAAGCGTGCTGTGGCCTATCTCGAGCCGTTCATGGAGGCGGAGAAGGAGGGGAACAGGCGCGCCGCCGGGCGCATCGTCCTCGCCACCGTGAGGGGCGACGTCCACGACATCGGGAAGAACATCGTCGGGGTCGTGCTCGGGTGCAACAACTACGAGGTCGTCGACCTGGGCGTCATGGTTCCGGCGGAGACGATCCTCGACACCGCGGTCGAGCAGGGCTGCGACGTCGTCGGCCTCTCGGGGCTGATCACGCCGTCGCTCGACGAGATGGTCTCGGTCGCGAAGGAGATGGAGCGTCGGGGGCTGGAGCTGCCGCTCCTGATCGGCGGGGCCACGACCTCGCGCCAGCACACCGCCGTGCGAGTCGCGCCCGAATATGCGCAGCCGACCGTCCACGTGCTCGATGCCTCGCGCGTTATCGGAGTGGTGAACGGGCTCCTCGACCCCGTGCGCCGAGGCGAGCTCGACGTGGAGAACCGTGCAGAGCAGGAGCGGCTGCGCGCGCTCCACGCGGAGCGCGAGCGGCGACCCCTCCTGCCGATTCGCGCCGCGCGCGAGCGACGGACCCCGATCGCCTGGCACGCCGACGACCTCGCTGTCCCCGCCTTCGTGGGGCGGCGCGTCGTCGAGCCTGCGCTTGAGGAGCTCCGCGGGTACATCGACTGGACGTTCTTCTTCCACGTCTGGGAGCTCAAGGGACGATTTCCGGGGATCCTCGACGACCCCCAGAAGGGCGTGGTTGCACGCGAGCTGTTCGACGCGGCGAATGCCCTGCTCGACCGGATCGTCGCCGAGCGGCTGTTCGAGGCGCGCGGAGTGCACGGGTTCTGGCGGGCGGCGGCCGAGGGCGACGACATCGTCCTGCAGAACGGCGCGGGCGGGGTGCGCTTCCCGATGCTGCGGCAGCAGGCGGCGCACGACGACTCCCGGCCGAACCGGTCGCTCGCCGACTTCGTCGCCCCGAGCGAGACGGGCCTCGAGGACCACATGGGCGCGTTCGCCGTCGCCATCCACGGCGCCGACGAGCTTGCCGCGACGTACGAGCGAGATGGTGACGACTACAGCGCGATCATGGTCAAGGCGCTCGCCGACCGGCTCGCGGAGGGGTTCGCCGAGTGGCTGCACCAGCAGTCGCGTCGGGCCTGGTACGCGCCCGACGAGCACCTCGGAAGCGACGACCTCGTCGGCGAGCGCTTCCGCGGCATCCGCCCGGCGTTCGGTTACCCGGCCTGCCCCGACCACTCCGAGAAGGGAACGCTCTTCTCGCTGCTCGACGCGGGCGAGGCCGGGCTCGAGCTGACCGAGTCGTTCGCGACGACTCCGGGCGCGAGCGTGAGCGGCCTCTACCTGGGGCATCCCTCCGCCCGGTACTTCTCGATCGGCCGCGTCGGTCGCGACCAGGTCGAGGACTACGCCGAGCGGAAGGGCGAGAGCCTCGCGACGGTCGAGCGCTGGCTCCGCCAGAACCTCGCCTACGACCCGCGGTGATTCTGCCTGCGAGCATCCGTTCTCGCTTCTCGCGGAACGGATGCCGCAAACTCGCTTGGCCCGGCTGCGCCGGGCCGACGGCATATCCCTGAAGCGGACTGCCGGCTGCGCCGGCGTCCGGGCGGGGACGTGGCAGGAACGCGGGAGTACAGTGGGCTCGTGCGGGCCCTCGCCGTGTCCCTCCTCGCACTCGCTCTGGCCGCACCGGCGCTCGGCGCCGACGGCGAGCCCAAGAAGGCGCTCACCGCAAAGGGGCAGGCGATCGCAAAGGCGATCGTCCTCAAGCGCAGCGACCTCTCGACGGGCTTCGTCCCGCACAAGGCGTCCGACGCAGCGCGCCCGAGAGGCGCTCGCTGCGGCGCAGTCGACGAGTCCGACCTGACGGTCACCGGCGACGCGAGCTCGCCGGACTTCAGCCAGGACACGCTCGGAGTGGCGATCGGCTCGTCCGCGTCCGTCTATCGCACCCAGCACGAGTCGAACGCCGCCTGGCGACGTGCGGGCACCGCCGCCGCCGTGCAGTGCTTCGCGGACCTCGTGCGGCTCACGTCGCCCGCGGCCCAGAAGGTGACGATCGTCTCGGCGAAGCGGATCCCCTTCCCCCAGGTGGCTCCCAACGTGATCGCCTATCGCGTCGTGGCGACGCTGGCGGTGGGGAAGTCGCGGACCGTGCGGGCCTACTTCGACGCCGTGCTGCTCCAGCACGGACAGATGCAGTCCGCCCTCGTCGTCACGTCTCTCGGCGCTGCCGTGCCGGCCAGGCAGGAGCAGGTCCTCGCGTTGATCGTGGCGGGTCGCATGGCGAAAGCGGCCAAGCCGAAGGGCCCGGTCGCCTGACGAGGCGCGCGCGGCCGTCGCGCCCGCGCGGCCCGTGTCCCTTCCGGCCACTGTTCGCCTCCCGACTCGGGTGGTAGCGTCCTCGCGTGGCCGACCGAGCCACTGGCCGTCTGTCCCCTCTTCGCCGAAATCCCGGCTTTGCGCTGCTGTTCTGGGCGACCGCCGGCTCCGCGGTCGGGACGTACCTCGCGGCGCTCGCGCTCTCGGTCCACATCTTCGCCCGAACGGGCTCCGGCGCCTGGCTCGCGGCCCTGTTGATCGCGGACTTCATCCCGATCGTCGTGATCGGGATTGCCCTCGGGCCGCTCGTCGACCGGCTGTCCCGCAGACGATTGATGATCGTCTCGGACCTCGTCCGCGCGGCGACGTTCGTCGCCCTGCCGTTCGTCGAACGGCCCGGTTTGATCGTCGTCCTCGCGGCGGTCAATGGCATCGCGACCGGCTTCTTCAGGCCTGCCGCGTGGGCGGCGTTCCCGAACCTCGTCAGCGAAGACGACAGGGAACAGGCCACCTCGCTCCTCTCCACCGTAGAGCACGTCGCGTGGATGCTCGGCCCGGTCCTCGCGGGCGGACTGCTCGCGATCCAGGGCACCGATGTCGCCTACTGGGTCAATGCCGCGACATTCCTGCTCTCGGCGGCGCTCGTCGCGAGGATCCCTGCCGCCTCGCTCCGCTCGGACGAGCCGATCACGAAGGGTCACTGGGAGGATCTGAGGGCCGGGGTCGGGCTCGTCTTCCGCTCCCGGCCGCTCCTCACCGTTCTCGTCGCCTGGAACGTCTCCGCGCTCGCGACCGGGTTCGTCAACGTCGCGGAGGTACCGCTCGTGAAAGACGACCTCGACGGCGGGAACATCGGGCTCGGCTTCCTCGTCGGCGCGACCGGCTTCGGTCTCGTCGTCGGGAGCTTCTTCGCCGCGTCGGCGCTCGAGCGCTTCGGGATGCGCGCGCTCTACGCGGGGTCGTTGCTCGTGATGGCGGTCGGGTTCGGCGTGGCGTCCGCGTCGCCGACGGTCGCTGTCGCCGCCGTGCTTGCGGCGTTCGCGACGATCGGGAACGGCGCGGCGATCGTGTGCAACCAGCTGCTGGTGCAGGAGGGAGCGCCCGATGCGATGCGCGGTCGGGCCCTCGCCGTGCTGATGTCGACGTACTACGGCGTGCTCGGGCTCGCAATGGCCGGCGGCGGGCTCCTGGTGGACGGCGCCGGGGCGCGGGCGGCATGGGCGGCCGCCGGCGCGGTGTACCTCGTCTCCACGATCCTGGCGCTCGTGCTGACGCGGCCCTCGGCGAACGCCCGCGCAGCTCGTCCGGCGGAGCCCGCCGGTCTCGAGCGGATCCGGTCGCTGATGACGGAGATCGACGAGACCCGCCGCCGCGAACAGGAGAACGGCGTCTCGGACGTCGCGCTCGCGCCCCCAGAGCACGGGACACGGACGCGGTCGTAGACCGCGGAGAGGCCCGGGTGTCGGGTCTGCGGCAGCGCCAGCGGGAGCGAAGCGACGGCCTTCAGGGATGTGCCTCGCCGCACGCGGGGATCCGAGCGCGGGGCTCCGCTCCCGCGGAATCCCGCTTGCGAACTAGCTCTAGAGTGCGGTCGGTGGCTCGCGCCGGGTGGACGCACGAGGAGCTCGTCGCCGGCGTGCTCGCCGGTGAGCGCAGGGCGCTCGCCCGCGCGATCACGCTCGTCGAGGACGGCGCGCCCGAGGCCGAGGCGCTCGTCCGCGAGGTGTACCCCCGGACAGGACGGGCGGCAGCCATCGGGGTGACCGGGCCGCCCGGTGTCGGCAAGTCGACCCTCGTCAGCGCGCTCGTCGGGGAGGTGCGCTCGGCAGGGAGCTCCGTCGGCGTCGTCTCGGTCGACCCGTCGAGCCCCTTCTCGCGCGGGGCGCTCCTCGGCGACCGGATCCGGCTCTCCGACCACTTCCTCGATCCGGGCGTGTACATCCGCTCGATGGGGACGCGCGGGCATCTCGGCGGGCTCGCCGAGGCCACGCTCCAGGCGCTGCTCCTCGTGGACGCGTCCGGAAAGGACGTCGTCTTCCTCGAGACCGTCGGGACGGGCCAGAGCGAGGTCGAGGTGATCGGAATCGCCGACGTCGTCCTCCTCGTCCTCATGCCCGGCTCGGGCGACTCGGTGCAGGCGCTGAAGGCCGGGATCATGGAGATCCCGGACGTGATCGTCGTCAACAAGCTGGACCACCCGGGCGCCAAGACGATGTTGCAGGAGGTCCGCTCGATCGTCGCGCTCGACCCCGACCGCGAGCGGCGGCCCGCGATTCTCCTGACGGACGCGGTCCGCGGAGAGGGCGTGCCCGAGCTGTGGGAGGCGCTCGAGGCGCGTCGCGCCGGCCTCGAGGAGCACGGCGAGCTCGCGCGGCGCCGTGAGCGGAACCTGAGCGGCGAGGTCGAGACGCTCGCCGTCGCCCGCCTCCGCCAACGGGCGCGCCAGGCGATGGCGAGTGACCCGGACGTGCGGGCGGCCGTGGAAGGCGTGTCGCGGCGCGAGGTCGATCCCCTGACCGCGGTCTCGCTCGTCGTCGACGCGGTGACCGGAGCGGACGGATGACGCCTGTGCGCCCGACGATCGAGGACGTCCGCCAGGCGCAGGAGCGGCTCACCGGCATCGCTCGCGTCACGCCCGTGTTCTCGTCCGAGACGCTCTCGCGGCTCGCGGGCAGACCGGTGCTGCTCAAGGCCGAGAACCTCCAGCGGACGGGCGCGTTCAAGATTCGGGGTGCCTACAACACGATTGCGCAGCTCTCGGCGGACGAGCGCGCAGCCGGCGTCGTCACGGCGAGCGCCGGGAACCACGGGCAGGCCGTCGCCTGGGCGGCGCGCGAGGCCGGCATCCCAGCGACGATCCTCGTCCCCGAGTCCGCGCCGATGGCGAAGGTCGACGCCGCTCGCAGCTATGGCGCCGTGGTCGAGCTGGCGGGCGAGGGCTTCGACGAGACGGCCTCGCTCGCGTTGGCACGCGCGGAGGAGACCGGCGCGACGTTCGTGCATGCCTTCGAGGACGCCCGCGTCGTCGCCGGGCAGGGGACGCTCGGGCTCGAGCTCGCGGAGCAGCTTCCGGAAGGGCCGGCGACCGTCGTGATCCCGGTCGGCGGAGGAGGGCTCGCCTCAGGGGTCGCGATCGCGCTGGACGCCCTGCGGCCCGAGATCCGCATCGTCGGCGTCCAGGCCGCGGCCTGCGCGCCCCTGGCGGGGCGCACGCCCACGGGTTCGACGATCGCGGACGGAATCGCCGTCAAGCATCCGGGCCAGCTGACGGCGACGATCCTCCAGGACCTCCTCGACGACGTCGTCGTGGTCGACGACGAGGAGATCTCCGAGGCGATCGTCCTGCTCCTCGAGCGCGCGAAGCTCGTCGCGGAGGGGGCGGGAGCCGCCCCGGTGGCGGCCATCCTCGCCGGTCGCGCCGGCGGCGACGGCCCCGCCTGCGCGGTCCTCGCCGGCGGGAACGTCGACGCGACGACGCTCAACTCGGTGGTCCGCTACGGGCTGACCGTGTCCGGACGCCATCTCGTCGTTGCGCTGCTGATCCCGGATCGACCGGGCGAGCTGGCGCGCATCGTCTCCCTGATCGCGGGACATCGCGCGAACGTGCTCGCGATCCAGCACCACCGTGAGGGCCGGAACATCGGCGTGCTCGAGACCGAGGCGGAGCTCACTCTCGAGACCCGCGACGAGGAGCACTCCCAGGCGCTGATCCGCGAGCTCGCCGACGCGGGCTACACCGTGCGCCGCCTTCGCTGAGGCGCCTCGAAGCCGCAATAGACTCGGCCCGTGCTCGTCTGCTCCCGGTGTGCGCACGCGAACCCGGACGATGCCCGGTTCTGCAACGCCTGCGGCGCCGCACTCGCCGCCGAGCCTCGCGCGCGGGAGGAGCGGAAGATCGTGACGGCGGTCTTCGTCGACCTCGTGGGCTCGACCGCACGCGCCGAGCGTCTCGACCCCGAGGACGTCCGCGCGGTCCTCCGTCGCTACCACGAGACCCTGCGGCGGGACCTCGAGCGATACGGAGGCACGGTCGAGAAGTTCATCGGCGACGCGGTCGTCGCCGTGTACGGTGCTCCGACCGCCCACGAGGACGACCCCGAGCGAGCGGTGCGTGCGGCGCTCGCCGCTCGGGAGTCGATCGCCGCGCGGAACGACCGGGACGACGCCCTCGACCTCCACGTGCGCGTCGGGGTCGCGACCGGCGAGGCGCTCGTCACGCTCGACGCGCGCACGGCGGAGGGGGAGTCCATGGTCGCCGGCGACGTGATGAACACCGCGGCGCGGATCCAGGCGGGAGCGCCGGTGGACGGCATCCTCGTCGGCGCCGCCACGCACCGCGCGACAGAGCGGGCGATCGTCTACCGGGAGCACGAGCCCGTGGCGGCGAAGGGGAAGACCGACCCGGTCGAGGTGTGGGAGGCCGTCGAGGCGATGGGCCGCGTCTCCGGCCCCGGGGACGACGACTCGTCATCTCCGCTCGTCGGGAGGGAGAACGAGCGTGCGCTGCTCCTCGGCGCGTTCGCCCGCGTGCGCGTCGAGCGCTCACCGCAGCTCGTGACCCTCGTCGGCGTACCCGGGATCGGGAAGAGCAGGCTCGTGATCGAGCTCCGCGAGGCGGCGTCCGAGGACGAGGAGATCATCACCTGGCGGTACGGCCGCTGCCTGCCCTACGGCGACGGGGTCACGTTCTGGGCACTCGGGGAGATCGTCAAGGCGCAGGCGGGAATCCGCGAGAACGACACCGCCGCGCTCGCCGCGGAGAAGCTCGGCCGGATGGTCGCCGACGTCGTCCACGAAGGCGACCGAAGCTGGGTCGAGGCGAGCCTGCGCCCACTCGTCGGGCTCGTCGCGGAGGACGTAGCGCTCGCCGACCGCCGCACGGAGCTCCAGGCGGGGTGGCGCGTCTTCCTCGAGTCGCTCGCGGAGCAGCGGCCGCTCGTCCTCGTGATCGACGACCTCCAGTGGGCGGACGACGGCCTGCTCGAGTTCGTGGACGGACTCGTCGACCTCGTCGAAGGCGTACCGCTCCTCGTCGTCTGCTGCGCACGACCGGAGCTGCTCGAGCGCCGCCCGGGCTGGGGCGGGGGGAAGCGCAACGCGCTCACCGTGTCGCTCGGGCCGCTGACGGAGGGAGACGTCGAGCGGCTCGTCGAGTCGCTGCTCGGGAGGGACCCGGCCGATGCCGACCTCAGGGCGAACGTCGTCGGGCTCGCGGCCGGCAATCCGTTGTATGCCGAGGAGCTCGTGCGCATGCGGACCTCGGGCGGCGATCTCGCCGGGCTGCCGGACACGGTCCTCGGAATAGTCACCGCGCGCGTGGACCTCCTCCCGCATCCCGAGAAGGAGCTCCTGCGCGACGCGGCCGTGATGGGCGGGGTCGTCTGGTCGGACGGCCTCCAGGTCGTCTCGACGCGTGAGCCCGGCGAGGTGGAGGAGCTCCTCCGAGCGCTCGGTCGCAAGGAGTTCCTCCGCCGGGAGCGGCAGTCGGCGGTCGCCGGCGCGACGCAGCACGCGTTCGTGCACAGCCTCGTGCGGGACGCCGTCTATGCCCAGCTGCCTCGCCCCGACCGCATCGAGCGCCACGTCCGGGTCGCCCGCTGGATCGAGTCCCTGCCCGAGGATCGCCGCGAGGACCGGGCGGAGCTCCTCGCGCACCACTACGTCGAGGCGATCGAACTCTCGCGGAGCGCCGGGCTCGACTCGGCGGAGCTCGTGCCCGCGGCCTCGGCCGCATTGCGGGAATCGGGCATGCGTGCCTTCGCGGTCGGCGCCTACCCCGCCGCGGTGCGGGCGCTCCGGGCCGCGACGACGCTGCGGCAGGACACGCTCGACGCGCGCGCCCTGCGGGCGCTCGGCAAGGCCCTCACGTTCACCGAGCACACGGGGCTCGACGAGCTGCGGCGTGCGTTCGAGCAGCTGCTCGACGACGGCAATCGCCTGGAGGCGGCGGCGACTGCGGCCGACCTCTCCTTCGGGCTCTGGCAGCACGGCGACGGAGCCGGGAGCGCGACCTGGATGGCGCGTGCGCTCGAGCTCGTCGGGGACGGCGGCCGCTCGCGGCACGAGGCGCACGTCCTCGCGCAGGCGGCGCGCCGCTCGATGCTCGCGGGCGACAGCGAGGAGGCGATCGAGCTCGCCGGACGGGCGATGGAGCTCGCGACCTCGATCGGTGTCGAGGCGGTTCGCGTCGGCGCGCTCATCACCCGCGCGACGGCGAAGGCGAACTTCGCCGACTACCGACATGTTCGTGAGGACCTCGAGGAGGCTGCGGAGCTGGCCCTCACGAGCGACCCCTCGGAGGCCGGGCGTGCCTATGTCAACCTCGGCTCGGTGCTGCTGGAGGTCGGCGACGTCCAGGGGGCGATCGCAACGGCGCGCCAGGCGATCGCGATCGGGGAGCGGATGGGGATGATCGGCGGCTCGGGCGGCTTCGCGTTCGGCAACCTCGTCGAGGCGCAGTTCATCGCCGGCGACTGGGACGAGGCCACGGCGACGTCGATCGCCGAGCTCGAGCGCGCTGACCGGACCGGGGGCCTCTACCAGGAGCCGTTGTTCAGGCTCGTGCTCGCCGAGCTCGCGTTCGTCCGGGACGGTCGCGCGGAGGAGGCGGTGGAGACCGCGAGGAGCCAGGTGGCGGCGGCCCGTGAGCGAAACGACGACCAGGCCGTGTTCGGCGTGTGCTCGCTGTGCGCCTGGACGTTCGTCCGGGCCGGGGTCGACGACGAGGCGGGAGCGATGCTCGACGAGCTGCTCTCACGCAGGCGCAACCGGCCGTGGGGCGTGGCCCCGGGCTGGTGGACGGTCGCGATCGCGCTCACCCTCGAGCGACTCGGGCGCTCGGGGGCGCTGCTCGCGCTGCCGGAGCCCGAGGGGTCGCGGTTCCTCGTGGCAGCCCGGGCGATCGACGCGGGCGAGGCCGCGGCAGGGGCGGAGATCTTGCGGGAGCTCGGCGCGCGTCCGTTCGAGGCCGAAAGCCGTGTGCTCGCCGCGCGCGACGCGCTCGCCGCGGGCGACGGCGAGTCTGCGGTGTTCCACGCCAGCCGTTCGCGCGAGCTTCTCCTCCAGCTCGACGCGCGCGCCCGCCTCGCGCAGCTCGCCGACGGGCTCAGGAGCCACAGCGGCGGAAGCTGACGGCCGCCGAGCCGCGGGCGAGCCAGTCCGTCATCCCCCCGTCGACCACGGGGCGCGCGTCGTAGCCGCGGGCCCGCAGGACGCTTGCGCCGATCGCCGCCCGCGGCCCCGAGCCGCAGATCGTGAAGAGCGGCTGGTCCTCGGGGAGGTCCGGGCAGCACGACCGCATCAGCCGGTACGGCACATGACGACTGCCCGGGATGTAGCCCTCGTCGCGCTCGTCCTTCTCCCGCACGTCGACGATCGTCGCGCCCGAGCCGATCACGGCCTCGAGCTCGTCGAGCGTGACGAAACCGGTCGTCTCGTCGCCGCCACCGAGCACGTAGCCCGTGACATCCGCGAACGCGACGGAGCGGAGGCCGTCGACCGCATGCAGCGCTTCGTCGGCGTCGGCGGCGAGGACGACGAGGGGCGCAGCAGCGTCGAGCACGAAAGCCGCCTTGGTCGAGAAGCTCGAGCCGGAGACCGGCACGTTGATCGCGCCCGCCCGATGCCCCGCGAGGTGAGCCTCGACCGGTCTGACGTCGAGAAGCTGCGCTCCCTCCGGCGGCGCCGGGAGCTCGGGAGGCACTGGCGGGATGGGCGCGAACGGGCCGCGGTTGAGCGCGACGATCCGGGCGAGGTTCGGCGGCTTCGGCGACGACACCCCGGCAGACTCCGCGACGAACGCGTCGGCGTCCGGGAGCGAGAGCATGGGGTTGAAGCGGCGCTCGAAGCCGATCGTCGTCGACGCGCGCGAGCTCATCGACGCGCCGCACAGCGACCCGGCGACGTGCCCCGGGAAGACCTCGACGCCGTCCGGCAGCTCGAGCAGGCGGCGGAGCGAGTGGAACAGCCCCTCCGCGCCCTCCATCGCATCGACCGCGAGATCGGGTCGTGCTGCGTCCCCGACGAAGAGCGAGTCACCCGTGAGGACCAGCCAGGGCTCCTCCGAGCGTGTCAGGTCGGCCACGGCGAAGCAGCAGTGCTCCGGCCGATGCCCTGGCGTGTGGATGCAGCGAAGGCGAACGTTCCCGACGTCGATCTCCATCCCGTCGTCGAGCTGCTCGCTCGGGTACTCCGGCTCGGCGAGCGGATGGATGCTGACCGGGATGCCGTGGTCGAGAGCGAGCCGGCCGTGACCGGAGACGTGGTCCGCGTGCGTGTGCGTTTCGAGCGTCCGCACGATGCGCGCGTCGAGACGATCTGCCTCGGCGAGGATCCGCTCGATCGCGAGATGCGGATCGACGACGACGACCTCGCCTGACTCCTCGCAGCCGACGAGGTACGAGGCGCACCCGAGATCGTCGTTGAGGATCTGTGCGAAGAGCACGGGCGCCGACCGTAGCACCCGTCTTCACTATCTCTCTTGAAGCGGAGGACGGCGCAGCAGCCGCAGCACGAGGAAGCTTCCGACGAGCAGCAGCAGCCCCGCCGCGCCTGCCGCGAGTGCGCGTCCGACGTGCTGCGACGGGGCCTTGTCGCCCTCTGCGGGGAGCACCGAGAGCGTCGCCGGCCAGCGCACCTGCTGGCCGTCGTCGTAGCTCTGGACCGCTCGGAAGATCTGGTTCCCGGCCCGCGTCCGGGCGAGGACGCGGATCGGGAACGCGACGGTCCGGACGCCCTCGATGCGTCCGCCGGTCCACCGCGCGCGGGTCGTCTGGACGTCGAGCTTCCAGCCCGGCGGGGCGGGCGCCGACTCGAAGGCGACGCCCGGCGGGGCGTCGATCACGAGCCCGACCGTGGCGTGCGGGGGGCGCTCGTTCGGCGTCTCGAAGCGGATCGTCGACGTCGTGTCCGCCTCGACGTACGTCGGCGAGATCGTCACGTGCGCGAGGGCGCTTCCGGGGGCCGCCAGCGCGATGAACAGGCCGAAAGCCGCCGTGAACGTCCCAGTCGTTCGCGCGGAGCAAGGTTTCTGTAAGGCAAAACGATGCACTGGCAAGGTGGACACACGGGCCCCGCGCGACGCTGGGGCGAGTCGACGAACCGGAAAGGAGAGGGTCTGATGAGGATAACCGTGCGTGTGGTCCAGGCCGCCGCGGTTGCGGCCCTCGCCGTGCTCGCCGTCGGCTGCGGGAGTAGTGGCGACACGGGGAGGAACGGCAGCGGCGTCATCGATCAGGTGATCAACATCAACTGGGGCGCAGAGCCGCCCTCGCTCGATCCTGGCCTCGCGACCGACACGACGTCCGGCGACGTGATCACGAACATCATGGATCCGCTCGTCAAGCTCGACAAGGATCTCGAGCCCATCCCGAATCTCGCGAAGTCGTGGACGGTCTCCGACGACGGGACGACCGTCACCTTCAAGCTCCGCGACGACGGCCGCTGGACGAACGGCGACCCCGTCACCGCGCAGGACTTCGAGTGGTCGTGGAAGCGCACGATCTCGCCGGAGCTCGCGGCCGACTACGCGTACCAGTTCTTCGGGATCGTCGGAGCGGCCGAGTACAACGCGTGCAAGGAGAACTGCGACGCGCTCCGCGACAAGGTCGGCGTGAAGGCGCTCGACGACCACACGCTGCAGGTGGAGCTCACGTCACAGCAGCCGTGGTTCGTGCAGCAGGTCGCCCACCAGTCGTTCCTCGCGGTCCATCGGGCCACGGTCGAGAAGTTCGGCCGCAAGTGGACCGACCCGGCGAACATCGTCAGCGACGGGCCGTTCAAGCTCGCGCGCTGGGCCCACGACTCCCGGCTCGACCTCGTCAAGTGGGATGGCTGGCGGAACGCCGACCAGGTGAAGCTCCAGCGGATCAACGGCTCGATGATCACGGAGGGCACGACCGCGCTCCGGGCATTCGAGGCCGGCGAGCTCGACACGTCCGGTCAGGGTCTGCCGCCGGTCGACCTGCCGCGGCTCAAGGAGACGCCGGAGTACTCCCAGTACCCCGGCCTCGGCACGTACTACTACGGCGTCAACGTCGAGACCGTCCCGGACGTGAAGCAGCGCCGCGCGATGGCACTGGCGATCGACCGTCAGACGATCATCGACAACATCGCCCAGGGCGACCAGCTCCCGGCGAGCGGCTTCACACCGAAGGGCATGCCGGGCTTCGACACGCTCACGGCGAACTCGCCGTGGCTCCCGGCGCACGGTGACGTCGACAAGGCGACGCAACTGATGTCCGAGGTGAAGAACCCGCAGAAGGACGTCACGCTGCTGATCAACAACGCGCCGGGCCACAAGGAGATCGCAGTGGCGGTGCAGTCGATGTGGCAGAAGCTCGGGCTGCACGTGACGATCTCGCAGCAGGACTGGGCGCAGTACCTCCAGTTCCTCGGCCCGCCGCCCGACCCGTCGATGGACGCCTTCCGGCTCGGCTGGATCGCCGACTACGTCGACGCGATGAACTTCCTCGAGCTCTGGACCTGCGGCTCGGGGAACAACAACACGAACTTCTGCGACCCGTCCTACGACACGCTCGTGGAGCAGGCGCGGAAGACGCCCGACAACGCGAAGCGGTTCGAGCTGTACGAGCAGCTGGAGGACAAGCTCGTCGGCAAGGACGGCGCCATGCCGATCGTGCCGATCTACTGGTACACGTTCGTCCAGCTGGAGCGGTCGTCGATCAAGGACTCGCTCAACGTCAGCCCGCTCGGCCTGACGGACTACTCGAAGGTCGTCGAGAACGACGGGTCGTCGGCCTAACCGCCTCGACCTGTCGTGTGCGTGAGGCGCCCGGCCCCCCCGGGCGCCTCATCCGTCTCTAACCGAGCCCGAGGTGCCGCGCGATCACCATGCGCTGCACCTCGTTCGTGCCCTCGCCGATCTCGAGGATCTTCTGATCGCGGTAGAGCCGCGAGATCGGGGACTCGTCCATGAAGCCGTACCCGCCGTGGATCTGAAGCGCCTGGTTCGCGACGCGGTGCGAGAGCTCGCCGGTGTAGAGCTTTGCCATCGCCGCCTCGAGCGCGAAGGGGCGTCCCTTGTCCTTGAGCCAGGCGGCCCGGTAGACGAGCTGGCGGCCGGCCTCGATCTCGACCGCCATGTCGGCGAGCTGGAACGCGATCGCCTGGAAGCGCCCGATCGGCTTCCCGAACTGCGTCCGCTCCCGCGCGTAGGCGGAGGCGAGGTCGTACGCCCCCTGCGCCAGGCCGACGCCCATCGCCGCGACCGAGATGCGGCCGCCGTCGAGGATCTCGAGGAACTGGGTGAAGCCCTTCCCGCGCGGGCCGAGGAGATTCTCCTCCGGCACCGTGCAGTCGGCGAACGTCAGCGCTCGCGTGTCGGAGGCGCGCCAGCCGAGCTTGTGAAGGGGCGCCGAGAGCTCGTAGCCGGGCGTCCCGTTCTCGACGACGAGGTTCGAGATCTCGTCCTCCCCGGTGCGCGCGGTGATCGTCACGCCCCACGTGAGCTCGGTCCCCGCGTTCGTGATGAACATCTTCGAGCCGTTCACGACCCACGAGCCGTCGCGCAGCTCGGCGGTCGTGCGGGCCGCGCCGGCGTCCGACCCGGCATCGGGCTCGGTGAGACCGAAGGCGGCGAGACGCCGACCCGAGGCGAGGTCGCCCAGCCAGCGTTCCTTCTGCTCCTCGGAGCCGAACAGGAAGATCGGCATCGTCCCGAGCGACGTGTGCGCCGCGACCGTGATCGCGACGGACGAGTCGATGCGCGTCAGCTCCTCGATCGCCAGCGCGTACGAGAGGGTGTCGCCGCCCGCGCCTTCGAACCGCTCGGGGATCGGGATGCCCAGCAACCCGAGCTCGGCCATCTCGCGGACGAGCTCGACCGGGAAGCGGGACTCGCGGTCGAGCTCCTCGGCCAGCGGAGCGACGCGCTCGCGCGCGAACCCGCGGACGGTGTCGCGGACCAGCTCCTGCTCGGGGGTGAGGTCGAGGTCCATGCCGGCCGGGATCGTAGACGTCGTCAGAGCGCGGTCGGGATGCTCTGGGCGTGGCGGAAGCGGTTCGTCGGGTCGACGGCGTGCTTCGTCGCGACGAGGCGCTCGAGGTTCTCGGCGTAGTACGCGCGCTTCCAGCCGGCGAGGGCGCGGTCGGCGTAGTTCTGCAGCGCCTCGCCCGAGGTGTACGGCGAGAGTGCGAGGCGGGCCTGCCTGATCCAGGCGAGGTTCGCCGTCTCCACAGCCGGGCTCGGGCTCGTCCAGAGGCCGAGCAGCTCGAGGGAGAAGCGGGCATCGCGGTGGACGTAGGCCGTGGCCGTCCGCGAGACCTTTCCGACAGCCGCTCCGAAGGCGAACAGGACGATGCCGCCGCCACGTAGCCGTGGGTCGGCATGCCGCTCCTCGACAGCTTCCACGAGGGCGTCCCGTCCCTTCGGCCCGAGCGGCACCCGCGCGACGCGCGAGCTGCCCGCGATGCGCCGCGGCTCGGATTGGCCGCCCGCGAAGTAGGTCATCGCGGCGCCGTACGTCCGTTGCACGAGGCTCGTCGTCGCCGGTGGTGGATCGCCTTCCGTCAGCCCCGCCAGCGCGGCGGCCGCTCCGGGCTTCGGGCCGAGGAACATGCCGTTCACCACGATCGTCGGCGCCCCGCCCGTCGTCGACGGGACGCGGAGCGCCAGCGTCGTCGTCAGCGCGTCGGGAGCGGTCTCCATGAACGCCTGCCATGCCGCGACCACGTCGGCGGCTGCCGCCCACGGCCACCGCAGCACGAACGTCGTCACCGTGCCGACCTTGCGCGTCGCGAACGTCAGGCGGGTGACGATGCCGTAGCTCCCGGCGCCGCCGCCGCGAAGGGCCCAGAACAGGTTCGGCCGCGACCCCGCGGACACGTCGTGCGCGTGACCGTCGGCCGTCACGATCCGCACGCTCCGGAGGCTGTCGCAGGCAAGCCCGAACGCCCGGGAGGCAAACCCGTGCCCGCCGCCGAGCGTGAGGCCGGCGATCCCGACCGTCGGGCACGAGCCGGCGGGGATCGTGCGCTGCCCGGCCGCCCAGAGTCGCGAGTAGACGGAGCCGAGCGTCGCGCCCGCGCCGATCGCCGCGCGGCCGTCCGCCCCGACCGTGACCGAGGAGAGCCGGCCCAGGTCGACGAGCACGCCGCTGGTCGACGAGAGGCCGGCGTAGGAGTGACCACCGGAGCGGACGCCGAGCCGCACGTCGTGGGCGACGGCCCAGCGGACGATCGCCTCGACGTCGGCGGTGTCGAGCGGCTGCGCGACCGCGCGGGGGAGGACGTCGTCGAAGCGTGCGTTCCATGGTCGCCGCGCGACGCCGTACCCGGCGCTCCCTGGGCGCAGGAGCGGCCCTCGAAAGACGCTGTCGAGCTGGTCGAGCGCGTCGAGCGCGCGCGCCTCCGCCCGGCTCGCGAGGCCGAGGCCGAGCGCTGCGCCGACGGCGACGCGCCCGCCCCGGACGACGAAGTCGCGCCGACCGAACCGCTCCACGGCCGGAGCCTAGGCTGGATGGAAGGACGGGGCTACCGCTCGATGGAGCGATAGCGCCGCACCGCGAGCGGCGCGAACACGGCCAGAAGGCCGAACGTCCACACGAACGAGAGCAGCAGCGCGTGCTCGCCCGGCCACGAGTCCGACGGGTACGGGTTCGGGTTGCCGAACAGATCTCGCGTCGCCGAGACGAGCGCGCTGACCGGGTTCCACTCCGCGATCGGCTGCAGGATCCCGGGCAGCGTCGCGGTCGGGACGAAGGCGTTCGAGACGAACGTCAGCGGGAAGATCACGAGGAACCCGAGCTGCTGGGCGACCTCGACCGTCTTCACGAGCAGGCCGAGCAGCACGCCGATCCACGACATCGTGAACGTGAAGAGGAGCATCAGCACGACCGCGAGGACGAACTCACCGACCGTGCCGTTCACCCGCCAGCCCACGGCGAGGCCCGAGAGCATCAGGACGACGAGGATCCCGGCGTTGTAGACGACGTCGGCAGTCGTCCGGCCGCTGAGCACCGCGGAGCGCGCCATCGGCAGCGAGCGGAAGCGGTCGATCAGGCCCTTGCTCATGTCGTCCGCCATCCCGATCGCGGTCGTGATCGAGGCGAACGCGAGCGTCTGGATGTAGATGCCGGGCATCAGGTACTCCCGGTAGCTGCCGCCACCCGGGAGCGGGATCGCGCCGCCGAAGACGAACGCGAACAGCAGCACGAACATGATCGACTGGAGGACCGCGAAGATCGCGAGCTCGGGGATCCGGGGAATGCGCTTGAGGTTCCGCCAGGCGATGACGCGCCCGTCGGAGACGGCTTCGGCGAACGCGCTCACGCACGCCCCTGGCCGGCCGCCGCTCCCGCCGGGCGGAGCCCGGCTCCGCGGCGGCCTGACGCCGCTCGCGGCACGGTGCTCTCCGGGCCCGTATTCCTCATACTGTGCCCTCCGGCCCCGCGCCGCGAGCGGCGCCCCAGGAACGCGCGGGCGTCTGGTCTTGACCCCGGCGGCTCACGCCGCGAGCTCCTCGTCCGCTCGTCCTCCTCGCCGCTCTCGGCCTCCTCGGCCGCGTGGCCGGTCAAGGTGAGGAACACGTCGTCGAGGGTCGGACGGCGCAGGCCGACGTCGTCGACCTCGATGCTCGCCTCGCCGAGGCGGCGGACGACGTCGACGAGCTCCTGCGCCCCGCCGCGCGCCGCAACGGTGACGCGCCGCGTGTGCCGGTCGCACGAGCCGTCCCCATCCGGCGCGAGTGTTGCCACGGCCCGCGGGAGGTCGTCGGGGTTCCGGACGACGACCTCGATGCGCTCCCCGCCCAGCTGGGCCTTCAGCTGATCGGATGTGCCGCGCGCGATGATCCGGCCGTGGTCGACGACGGCGATCTCGTCGGCGAGCGCGTCGGCCTCCTCGAGGTACTGCGTCGTCAGGAGCAGGGTGGTGCCCTCGCGCACCTGATCGCGGATCACGTCCCACATCCCGAGCCGGCCGCGCGGGTCGAGGCCCGTGGTCGGCTCGTCGAGGAAGAGGAGCTGCGGGCGCCCGACGAGGGCAGCCGCGAGGTCGAGCCGGCGGCGCATGCCGCCCGAGTAGGTCTTCGCGACGCGCTCGGCGGCGTCCTCGAGGCCGAACTGACCGAGCAGCTCGTCGGCCCGGCGACGGGCGTCGGCGCTCGAGAGGCGGTAGAGGCGGCCGAACATCCAGAGGTTCTCGCGACCGGTGAGGTTCTCGTCGACGGCCGCGTACTGGCCGGAGAGGCCGATCACCCTTGCGGACGGCCTGGGCGTCGGCGACGACGTCGAAGCCCGCGACGGTCGCGCGCCCGGCGTCGGCCGGAGCAGCGTCGCCAGGATCCGGACGGTCGTCGTCTTGCCCGCGCCGTTCGGCCCGAGCAGCCCGAGCACCGTGCCTTCCTGCACCTCGAGGTCGACGCCGTCGAGCGCCCGCACCTCGCTCCCGCGCGAGCGATAGACCTTCACCAGTCCCTCGGTCTCGATCGCAGCCACGGCGGACAACGTACCCACGCACAAGTCCGGCCGAGGTTCGG
>CAVOSU010000002.1:0-442076 GCA_963698935.1 uncultured Actinomycetes bacterium | reverse complement strand
CGTGTTCGTTCGGACGAGCTCGCGTCCCAGCTCGAGCGCGAAGAAGGGATTGCCCGCCGTCGCCTCCCGAACGCGGGCGAGCTCCGGCCGAGTCAGATCGAGGCCCAGCCGCTCCGTGAGGAGGCTGTGGACGGCGCCGAGGCTCAGCGGGCCGAGCGAGATTCGCTCGAGCCGCCCGTCCGGGAACGCGCGCTCCAGCTCGAAGGGTTCCCCGAGTTCTGGAGCCTTCCGCATGGTCGCGAGGAGGCCGATCGGCTCGTCGCTCAGGCGTCGAAGCGCGATCTGCAGCACCGCGGCCGAAGCCGGGTCGAGCCACTGCGCGTCGTCGAGCGCGACCAGCACCGACCCCTGCTCGGCAAGTACGCGCAGGATGTCGAGCACGGCCAGCCCGATCGCGTGCGGATCCGGTGCCACCTCGCCCGGCTCGGCCAGCATCAGCGCGATCTCGAGCGCGCGCCGTCGCGGGGGCGCAAGCGAGGGACCTGCTTCCACCAGCACGCTGCCGAGCAGATCGGAGAGTCCGGCGAAGGAAAGCGACGCCTCGGCCTCGACACCGTGGCAGATCAGCACCCGGCCGAGACGCTTACGGGCATCCTCGACGCCTGTTTGCCAGAGGATCGTCTTCCCAATCCCCGGCTCGCCGGAAAGGACGAGAGCGCTCGGACCATCCTCGACTCGCGCGAGGAACGCCTCGACGTCACCGAGTTCGTCGTCACGTCCGATGACAGAGGCCGCAGACATGAGCTCGCGCCGATTGTGACGTGCAACGGGCGCCGCGAACAGGTCCTCGGCAGGCCGGCGGGTCGACGCCAGTTCGCGTAGGCGCGCATGGACGGATCCTGGGCGACCCCGAGCGCGTTCCATTGTGGCAACCGCTGTGGCGTCAGACCGCTGACGGCGCCCACGCTCGGTCGGTTCGACTCCGGCGCCGCTCCGTCAACGGGATTGCGCCGCATCGATGCGGATTACAGGCGCTGCCGGGCGTCGCGTGGGGAGATTTGCGTCTCCGCTCCGATCCGCTCGAATCCGCCCGAACGAAGTAGGCGACTTTCGAGCGCTTTCCGGACGGCCTCGCTGATCGAGCGCTCGTTGGGGGCGGCGGCTGCGCGGACAGGGCCATGGCTAGCCTGCGGCGATGCGCCGGCGCTCGCGGCTCGCAGTGTCCCGCGCCGCCCGTGTCGGCGCCGTGCTCGTCGCGATCGGCGCGCTCCTACTCACGGCAGAGCTTCTCTTCCGAGGCGGCGAGCAGGCCGCGCCTCCGCCGCGCGCTCCTGCCCCGACGGCGCCCCCGCCGGCAACGCCCGCCCCACCGACGCCGCCTCCACCGAAGACGGCACCACCGGCCGCGCCCCCTGAGCCGACGCCTCCACCGCCCGCGTCGGTTGCGTTCTCGTGGAGGTCGGCGGGCGCGCTCGTATGGCACGAGACCGACGTCGAGCCGACTCTGCTCGGCCGCATTCTGCGCGAGGCCGGGTTCGGCTGGGTCGCGGTGCGGCTGCACGACGGGCTCGTTGAGGATCTGGTGGAGGCTGACTGGGTCTATCGCTTCCGGCTCGCGAGCGGCCTGCCGGTCGGCGGCTGGGGCGTTCTCCGCACCGAGCCGGAGGCAGAGGCCAGGCTCGGGAGCGAGCTCGTGGCGCGCTACGGGCTCGACTTCTATGTCGCCAATCCGGAGGTCGAGTACGAGTTCAGCGGCGCCGACGGGCCGAGCGACGAGCGAAGCGGACGGTCTAGCCGTTTCGTCGGGATGTTCCGCACACTGAGGCCGTCGCCGTTCCCGCTCGGTGTTTCCTCGTATTGCCGGCCAGACCACCACGACATCGACTGGGCGTCCTGGCGCCGTGCCGGCGCAGCCTTCCTGCCGCAGGCGTACGTGAACGACATCGGGGAGGAGGGCTCACCGCCTGCGTGCGTCGCGGGGTCGCGCGGCGTCTTCGCGCGGGACGACATCCACCCCACGATCGGCATGCACATCGGTCTCCGGGGAACCGTGGACGTCGCGACGTATGTCGACCTTCTCGCACGCGCCGGGACGGTCGGCTTCTCGGTCTACCTCGCCGAGACCCGGATGACCGACGCAGATTGGCGCGCACTCGGCTCGGCGATCGACCAACGAGGGATCGCCGCGAGACCGGGATGACCCCTCCGCGCCGACGAGCGCGTCGCCACGGCCTCCGAGGGCGAACTCCTCAGCGCCGGGGACGGGACGGAAGACGACGCGGGCCACCGGTCGGCGTCTCGTATGCCGGCTCCCGCGTTCGATAGCGTCGGTAGAGGCGCGGGAGGTGGACCGAGGGAGCGACAAAGAACTCCTCCGGATCGAGATCGATCCACGCGAAGTCCTCGGGCGCGGCAACCCTGAGAGCCCCCGCGAACGCCTCCACAACAGCCAGGGACGGCTTGGGCGATGCGTCGGCTCGCCACAATCCGAACGAGCGCTCGTGGACTGCAAGGTCGAGAGGCGGGCGCCCCCAGAGGGCGGAGTCGTAGTCACTGTGACACCAGAGCATCGCGCCCGCACAGCCCGCCTCTTGGAGCGCCGCAAGGGCTCGTTTGGTGTAGGCGGCCGCAGCTTCCTCCTCGATCAGAGGGGATGCGCTTTGGCGTCTGGCTTCCTCCCCGATCGGGTCGCCGCGGCGGTAGGTCGGTAGGCCGAACTCCGAGAACAGGAGGTCCCTGCCGTCGCCGAGCCACCGGGTCACATTGGCGAGGAAGGGCAGCAGATGCTCATCGGTGGGGCCGTCCGCCCAGGGGGTATAGCTGGGGTACCCGTGCATAGAGAGGAGATCACCTTCCTCGGCGGCCTGCTGCGGACCGAGCTTGCGATCTTCCGCCAGGTCTTCCATGTGCAGACCGACGGTGACGAGGGAGCTCTGGTCCGATGTGCGGATCGCCGAGACCATCCGTCTCAGCCAATCCCGGGCGGATGACCGACTCGGCGGTAGGACGCAATTCGAGTTCTCGTTACCGAGATCCCACATCCATATCGCTTCGTGGCCGGCGAGGGCTAAGGCCACCTCGCCCGCAAACAACGCCTGAGCGCGGACGATCACGTCGTCCGAGTACCAGTTCCGCAGTCCGGCTCCCGTGACCCTGCCTCCGGAGACCACCCGAAAGCGATCGTCACCGTCCGTCCCTCCGAGCGCCCACGACGGGATCCAGTTCACGCCGCTCATGTGGCCAGTGAAGAGAGTGGGAACGAGCGCGAGACCCACTCCGTCGGCGAGATCCGCCAGCGCGACAAGTCGGGCCAGCATGCGTCGATCCACTTTGTCCGGGGCCGGTTGGAAGTCCGCCCAGGTCAGGAAGAGCCTGACCGAGTCGAGACCGCTGGCGGCGATCCGCGCGAAATCGGCTGCAACTTCCGCGTCGTCGAAGTCCGACCACCAGCCCATCGCCTTCCGAGCCGGCCAGTAGTTGACGCCCAGCCGAAAACGTTCTCTCGCGGGCCCGGGGTCAGCGGACATCGCGGTGGCCGGCGCGTCGCGCACGGTGGAGCGCAACGACATCGTGATAGACGGCGAGATAGTCGCCGACCATGCGGTCCGAGGCGAAGCGGTGCTCGACCGACGCTCGCGTCGCCTTCCTATCCAGGTCTGTCGAGGCGTGGACCGCGGCGACCGCTTGCTGGAGTGAATCGACCAGGAAGCCGTTCACACCGTCGCGAACGATCTCCGGCATCGATCCACGCGGATGTGCGATCACGGGCGTCCCGCAAGCCATCGCCTCGACGACGCTGAAGCCGAAAGGCTCCTCGAAGTTGACGAGGTGGAGGAGTGCTCGTGCCCCGCCGAGCAGGTCGCCGCGACGGTCGGGACCAACAGGTCCGAGGTACCTGATCCGCTTGCCGTCGAGCCGGGGCTCGACGAATTGCTCGAAGTACTCCTGGTCCTGGATGATCCCGGCGAGCATCAACGGCAGATCAGCACTCTCTGCCACGTCGATCGCCTCGGCGGTTCCCTTTTCGGGGTGGATCCTCCCGAAAAACAGCAGGTAGTCGCCCGGGCTGCGCACCAGCTCGAACTCCCGCATGTCGATGCCGTGGTGAATCGTCGCCACATAGTCGAGGCTTTCGTGTCGATCCGCGTCGCTGATCGCCACGTAGTACCCCTCCGCGTTGTACTTCTGGAAGACCGGCATGATCTCCACGGACGAGAAACCGTGAATCGTGGTGACCACGGGCGTCTCGACCAGACCGCTGTACGTCAGCGGCAGGAAGTCGAAGCTGTTGTGGATCACATCGAACTCCCCCGCTCGCTCGAACGCTGTCGAGATGTGAAGGCCCTCCCAGACCTTCGCGTCCACCCTCGAATCTTCGGAGTATCCCGTCGGCGCGGTGCCCACCAGTCGAGCGGCTGTCAGCGAGTCCGCCGTCGCGAAGAGCGTGACGTCGACTCCGCGCCGAACCAGCCCTTCGGTGAGGAGGGACACGAACTGCTCCCACGGGCCGTAGTGACGGGGCGGCACCCGCCAGGAGATCGGGGCGAGCATCGCTACACGCAGGCCGTCAGTTGGAAGAGCCGGAACCGGCTCGTTGTCGGCCACCCCGCCTAGCGGTCTGACGCCCGCGCCTCGTCGCGCGCCAACGCGCCGCCTTCCTGTGCCGCGGTGAGCGTCTCGACCTGGAGGGAGATCTCTCCGAGCGCCTTCTCGAGCCGGTCGCTCCGTGCAATCAGTTCGGCGATCGCGGCCTGGGTTCCCGTCGTGGACAGCAGCCGAGCTTTCCTCGAGCCGGTCAACGCGTCGACACGCTCTCGGAGGACTTCGTCGAGGCTTTCCATTGCCGCCTCCTTGGTTCGACAGCCAATGATACAAGGCCGCCGAGGCGGGCCGCCGTGCCTGGCCGAAGGACGTGTGCGATACTCGGTCTACGCGTGCGCCTTGCGCCGTCGCCGCCGAGGCTCTGAGGTCCTCCTCTTCGACTGCCACCCCGCGCGTACGCAGGACCCGGTTGCAACGGCCGTCGTGTCCACGGACGAGGAGGATGTGATGAAGGGCTCGCAGAAACCGAAGAAGCCGGGGAAGAAGCCGGCACAGAAGACGCTGAAAGAGCGCCGGACCGAAAAGCGCGCTGCCGCGAAGCACGGCCGGTCGCTCGATGTCTGACCCGGAGACTCGCCGAACCGCCTGATGGCCGTCAGTCCTTTGGACTTCGAGGCGGTAAGACAAAGCGCCCCACCGGTGACGACGTCGTGCCTCACGAGCTCGTCGGCTACCATGAGGCGCGACCCGGCCAGGCTGTACGGCGGTTGAGCCCCAGCACGCCGGACACCTGACGAAAGGGGCGCACGGGCACCGTGCGTACCGCCATCTTCTCGACGTACCCGCCGCGCGCGTGCGGGATCGGAACCTTCGCGTTCGACGTTCGGACGTCGCTTCTCGCGGTCCCGGGCGTGAGGAGCGTTGGCGTGGTCGCGATCGTCGACGAGGCGTCGAGCCCGCAGCGGATTGACGTACTCGCAACGGTGTCGCAGGCGGTACGAGGTGACTACGTTCGCGCCGCAAGGCTCCTGGGCCGGATCGACATCGACGTGGTGCTCCTGCAGCACGAGTACGGGATCTTCGGTGGAGCCGACGGTGAGTTCGTTCTCTCGTTCGCGCAGGAGTTGACTCGACCACTCGTCCTCACGCTCCATACCGTGCGCTCGGAGCCGACAGATCACCAACGCGACGTGCTGACCGCACTGTGCGAGGAGGCGGAGAGAGTCATCGTCATGACGGAGACGGCCAGAGGACTGCTTCTGCAGATGGGCGCGTGTGCAGCGGAGAAGATCCGCGTCGTGCAACACGGAGCGCCGGTCGTCCTCGGTCGCCAAGGTCGCAACGGACGCGAGGGGTCACCGGCTCTCGATCGCCTTCGATCGCGTTTCGTCCTCTCCACGTTCGGGCTCATCTCTCCAGGAAAGGGCATCGAAACAGTGCTCGCCGCGCTTCCCGGCATCGTCGAGCGCTATCCGGAAGTCTTGTACCTCATCGCGGGCAGAACACACCCGGAGGTGGCGCGACGCGAAGGTGAGCAGTATCGGCTGCTCCTCGAACGGCGCGCGGTCGACCTCGGCGTCGCGGATCACGTCGAGTTCGACGATCGCTTTCTCCCGGTTGAGGAGTTGGCAGACCTTTTGCACGCGACCGATGTCTTCGTGACGCCGTACCGCAACCCGGAACAGGTCGCATCCGGGGCGTTGACGTTTGCCATCGCGGCAGGGTGCGCCGTGATCTCGACGCCCTACCTGTACGCGAAGGACATCCTCGCTTCGGGGGCGGGAAAGCTCGTCCCCTTCGCAGACACCGAGGCAATCTCCGACGCGGTCTGCGACTTCATCGAGAGTCCCGAGTCACTCGCTGCAGCCCGAACGGAGGCGCGGCGGATCGGGGCTGGGCTCGCGTGGCCGGCGGTTGCCGCCGATACCGCCGCCGTGCTACTGGAGGCTGCAACGGCGCAACCTCGTCGTGAGCCGATCCCAATCGTCGAGCTCGAGCTCGTATCGGTGAGCACGGATCATCTCCTGACTCTGGTCGACGACGTCGGAATCATCCAACACGCCAACGGCGCCATCCCCAACTGGGAGACGGGGTACTGCGTCGACGACGTATCGCGGCTCGCCGTCGTCGCCCTCGAGCTCAGCGGCCGCGCTCCCGACCGTCAGTGGACCCCCATCCTTCGTCGTTCGCTCGCCTTCCTCCAGTTCGCTGCCGGGCCTGAAGGGGCGGGGATGCGGAACTTCATGGGCTACGACAGGCGTTGGCTCGACGAGCCACACGTCGGCGACCACGTAGGTAGAACGATCTGGGCGCTGGGTGAAATCCTCGCAACTGCATGGATCCCGGCGATTTCCGGCCCTTCGCGGACGCTTCTGGACACACTCGTTCCATCGCTTCGCCAGGAGGTCTCGCTTCGCACTGCCGCCTACACCGTTCTCGGCCTCGCTCGCCTCGACCCCGATCGTCTCGATCACGACGCCCGGTTGCTGCTCGAGCGGCTCGTCGACCAGCTCGTCATGGCCTACCGCCAGTCGGCGTCTGGATCGTGGCTGTGGTTCGAGGACCGGCTCGCGTACGACAATGCGCGGCTCTCGCAGGCGCTCATCGTCGGCGGCTCGGCGCTGCGGCGACAGCCTGACGTCGCCCTCGGTCTCGAGTCACTGACATGGCTCGGCGATGCGTGTGGGCTCGGCGACGGCTTGCTCCGCCTGCCCGGGCATCACGGTCGCGACCGCGACGAGCCCGCACCCGGTGAGGGCGATGAGCAGCCGCTCGACGCAACCGCATTGGTCGAGGCCGAGCTCGCCGCGCTCGTCGTGACGGGCGACGCGGAGCACGGGTCGCGCGCGCGCAGTGCGTTCGACTGGTTTCTCGGTCGCAACCGGCTGGACCGACCGCTCTACGACTTCGCAACGGGAGGCTGCAGCGACGGTCTCGGGGAGACCAGCCTCAACGCAAACGAGGGGGCGGAGTCGACGCTTGCGTTCCATCGCGCCCACCTGCTCCTCGACGCCGCCGCGCTCCCTGCACCCGCCCGACGCAAGAGCCGGGCCAAAGCGGCTTGATGTCGAACCACGAGGTGTTCAAGCGTCACGCCGGCAATCCGATCCTGACTGCCGCCGACTGGGCGGGACCGATCAACGCCGTCTTCAACCCTGCCGCAGCGATCGTCGACGGTGAAACCGTCGTGCTCGCACGCGTTGAGGATCGCCGAGGCATTTCCCATCTCGGAGTTGCTCGTTCGGCGGACGGCCTGAGCGGATGGTCGATCGCTCCGGAGCCGCTGCTGGCGCCGGCCGACGGGATCGAAAGCGAGCAATGGGGCTTCGAAGACCCACGTGCAGTCTGGGTGGCTGAGCAAGAGCGCTGGTTGATCACGTGCACGGCCTACGGACCGAGCGGCCCGGCCGTCTATCTCGCCGCGACGACGGATTTTCGGACGGTCGAGCGGATTGGAATCATCTGCCAACCCGAGGACAAGAACGCCGCTGTTCTGTCGGAGCGGGTCGACGGACAATGGGTTCTCTTTCACCGGCCGATGACGTCCTATGGCGGCTCACGAGGCGAGGTCGTTCTCTCTCGGTCGGACGATCTGACGAACTGGGGCTCGCCCGAACAAGTCATGCAGCCCCGACACGGCGCCTGGTGGGACTCGCTTCGCATTGGCATCGGCCCGCCACCACTCCGCACGGACGCCGGCTGGCTGGTGATCTATCACGGAGTCAAGGAGACCGTTTCCGGCACGATCTATCGCGTCGGCCTCGCGTTGACGGCCCTGGACGATCCGGCACATGTCCTGCACCGCGCGTCGAACTGGGTGCTTGGGCCGTCGGCCCCGTACGAACGCGAGGGGGACATCCCCAACACCGTGTTTCCCTGCGGGCTCGTGCACGACCCGCAGTCAGGTGAGGTCAGACTGTATTACGGAGCGGCCGACACCACGATCTGCGTCGCAACCGCCCAGCTCGAAGACCTGCTCGACGCCGTTCGTTCCTAGCGACCTCAGACTCGCGCTGCCGGGCACGTTTGGCGTGTAGGCGAAGCCGCTCGGCCGGCGGGCATGACCTGATGGAGTTCCCCACTGGCTCACGCCCCATGTAAGACTGTCCGGACTCGAGGCTCGAGGAGGTGCGAGGATGGAAGGGCGCCCCGCCTATCCGGTTCGGGTCGAAGGTCGTCTGGATCCGCAGCTGAGCCGCTGGCTCTGGCTGGTGAAGTGGCTGCTGGCGATCCCGCACTTCATCGTGCTCTTCTTCCTCTGGGTCGCCTTCCTCGTGCTCACGATCGTCGCCTTCTTCGCGATCCTCTTCACCGGGCGCTACCCGCGTGGCATCTTCGACTTCAACCTCGGCGTGCTGCGCTGGACCTGGCGCGTCTCGTACTACTCGTACGGCGCCCTTGGCACCGACCGCTACCCGCCGTTCACGCTCGACGCGGCACCCGACTACCCGGCGACGCTCGACATTGCCTACCCGGAGCGGCTCTCGCGGGGCCTCGTCCTGGTGAAGTGGTGGCTGCTCGCAATCCCCCAGTACATCCTGCTCGGGATCTTCCTCGGCGGCGCAGGCTCCGCTGCCGGCAAAGCCGAGGACTGGGACGGTGCGCACTGGTGGTACGGGGGCGGACTCATCGGGGCCCTCGTGCTCTTCGCAGCCATCGCGCTCCTGTTCATGGCGCGGTATCCGCGCGGTCTCTTCGACCTCATCCTCGGCCTCGACCGCTGGGTGGCGCGGGTCATCGCGTATGCGGGCCTGATGACCGACGCCTATCCGCCGTTCCGGCTCGACCAGGGCGGGGACGACCCGGCTGGAGCAGCGGCCGTGGCAGCGGAAGCGCCGACGGGGCCAGAGGCGATCGCAGCGTCGGGTGAGCCGGCGCATGCCGCCGAGCCCGGCGTAGCGCAGACCGCGACCGCGTCGCCTCAGCGAGGCAGGGCTGGGCGCGTCGTCCTCATCGTCGTGGGAGTCATCGCCGCGCTCGTCTCGCTCGGGTTGCTCGCGGGCGGCGCGGCCCTCGTCGTGGTCGACCAGACCCAGCGCGACGAGGACGGCTTCCTGATGTCCCCGAGTGAGGACTTCTCCACGGCGGCCTACGCGATCGTCTCCGACAGCGTCGACGTGGACTTCGGCGGCTCCGAGCGCGCCGCGCGAGCCATCCTCGGCGACGTCCGCATCCGCAGCGAGAGCGATCGCGACGTCTTCGTCGGAATCGCCAGGGACACCGACGTCGATGAGTACCTGAACGGCGTCGAGCGCTCCGTCGTGACGGACATCGGAAAGGACCCGGAGTACTCGCACCGCGCTGGCGACGCACCGGCGTCTCCTCCCGGCGACCAGGACTTCTGGGTCGCCTCCACGAGCGGGCCCGGTGAGCAGACGCTCGAGTGGGAGCCGAAGGACGGCAGCTGGAGGGCCGTCGTCATGAACTCCGACGGATCGCGAGGAGTCTCCTCCGAGCTGAGCATCGGAGCCGAGCTCGACTCGGCGCTCTGGACAGGAATCGTGTTGCTCGTCGTCGGCGCCTTGCTCGCTGCCCTGGCGGCGCTCGCCATCACGGCCGGCGCACGGCGGCGCGCAACGCCGAGCGCTGTCGGCTGACCTCGGCTTACGGCGAGACGCCGCGGGCGGCGGCGCTCTGTGGCCGCCGGCGCGACGTCCCTCGCCGGCGGAGGCAGCCGCGGCGTCTCTAGCGAGGCGCCTCAAGCTGTGCGGTGTCGCAGCCCCACGCTCGTCGGTTCGATCTCGGACGCCGCTCGCTGGGCCACGATTCGGCGTTCAGACGGACCTCGCGTCGCCGCTTGTCGTCGGCGCGGACGGCGCGGCCGCTCGAGACCGGCCGGAGTCGCCTCGCGCTGTGGCGGACTGTGGCGCGAATATGGCACGGATCACTTCGAGATCTGGGCGAGTGCCGAAGCGCATATGCGCCTACACGCAGAGGACTGGGAGACGGCCATCGTCGGGTGACATTCCCGAACGCTGGCCAGCCGAGTGTTCTCGGCCCTCGACGCGAGCTTGCGCGCTCGGAACCGTCTGGCTTTGATCCGGTAGTGCGCCCGCGCGGCCTGCACATCCACTGGAGCTGGGTTCCGGCCGGCATCTTCTTCACCGTCGCGGGTGTTCTGCGGTGGGGCTGGATCGTTACGGTGTTGCTGGTGATCGCAGGAGTCGCCGTTGCCGCGTACGCGGAGTGGAACGCTCGCCGACGAAGGCGTCGCGGCCTCGAACCTTGATCTGACCCCGCCGGTAAACCTTCCCGCACGCTCGCGCACGGGCGCCGTCATCTCGCCGACGGTGAGAGATACCGGCTGGGGCGTATCGTTTGTTACATGGGCGATGTGCTTTCGGTGGGGGTCGTCGGTGGCGGGATCGGCGGCCTCGCTGCTGCGCTCTCGCTCCACCGGGCCGGGTTCGACGTGCACGTGTACGAGCAGGCGAGTTCGGTCAGCGAGGTCGGTGCGGGGATCCAGGTGAGTCCGAACGCGACCCGCGTCTTGCACGGACTCGGGCTTGGCGACGATCTGGCGGCGATGGGTGTGCGGCCTCTCGCATTACATCAGCGTCGTTGGAGTGACGGCGGCACCCTCTTGCGTACCCCGCTCGCAGACGCGGTTGTCGACGCCTTCGGGTTCGCCTGGTACCAGATGCACCGCGCCGACCTGCTGGCCACCTTGCTTCGAGCGTTGCCATCGGAGCGCGTTCACGTCAGGCACCGGCTAGTAGGGCTCGTCGATCACGGCGACGCCGTCGAGGCCGACTTCGAGAACGGGAAGTCTGTCCTCGTCGACGCGCTTGTCGGCGCGGATGGCATCCACTCGACGGTCCAGCGGATCCTGTTCGGCCCGCGGAGCGCCCATTTCACCGGCTGTGCGGCCTATCGCGGCCTCATCCCGGCCGAGCGTTTGAGCGATCTCGATCTCGAGGTCACGTGCGATGTGTGGATGGGTCCCGGTCGGCATTTCGTCCACTACTTCGTGCGTAACAAGCAGCTGGTCAACTTCGCCACGGCCGTCGAGCAGGACAGCTGGACGGGCGAGTCATGGATCGACAAGGTCGACGTCGCGACTGCGCTTGCCGAGTTCGAGGGCTGGCACCCCCAGGTACGCGCCATCATCGCCGCGGTCGACGAGACGTTCATCTGGGCGCTGTTCGACCGGCCTCCGCTCGAACGCTGGTCGGTCGGGCGCACGACGCTCCTCGGCGATGCCTGCCACCCGATGCTGCCATTCATGGCGCAAGGCGCTGCACAGGCGATCGAGGACGGCGCAACGCTGACGGCCTGCCTCGTCGGCACCAGCCGCGCAGACGTCCCGATCGCCCTCCACCGCTACGAGCAACTCCGGCTACCCCGCGCCTCACGTGTTCAGGCAGTGTCCGCTGCCAACAAGACGCGCTTCCACCTCCCCGACGGCCCCGAACAACAGGAACGCGACGCACAGATGGCGACCGGATCAACCGACTTCTCGAAATCGGCGATCGCCTGGATCTACGAACACGACCCAACGAAGCTCGAACCGTAGGAACGGCGAGCGCACGCGGGATGTGCTGCTGTCGACGATCAGGATCTCGTCGTCGGGCAACATTGGTGCACGCTGGCACAGGGCATGCTGCTCGATCCTGGACGCGTTAGCGTCTGAGATGAGATGGTTGAGCGGGGTACAACTCCGGGGCTTGAGTGGCTGGAGGCGCAAGGCGATGTCGCCGAATTGCGTGGGACGCGCGTTCTGCTTCGGCGGTGGTTCGAACGGGACCTGGAGCCGTTTGCTGAGTTGAACGCCGATCCGCGCGTGATGGAGTATTTCCCGGCGCCGCTGACCCGAGCACAGTCAGACGGATTCGTGCGGGAGCGGATCGTGCCACTGTTCGCTGAACGCGGCTTCGGATCGTGGGCTGTCGAGGTACCCGGAGTCGCGCCGTTTATCGGATACGTCGGGTTCTTGGAGCACACCTTCGATGCCCCTTTCACGCCGTGCATCGAGATCGGCTGGCGGCTCGCCCGCGCAGCCTGGGGTAACGGGTATGCGACCGAGGCCGCACGGATCGCAGTCGCCTTCGGCTTCGACAACGGAAGACTCGACGAGATCGTGTCGTTCACCGTTCCTGCGAACGCCCGCTCGATCGCGGTCATGGAGCGTCTCGAAATGACGCACGCCGGTGAGTTCAGCCACCCCCTGCTCCCGGCTGGACACCCGCTCTCGCGGCACGTGCTCTATCGCCTCGGTCCGCGACCGTAGCCTCCCGGCTCAGGGGACATTCCCGAACACTGGCGCAGGCGAGCGTGCTGTTCCTCGGCAACGAGTTTCGTCGATGAACCAAAAGGGGGCGGAGTCCCACCGGCTGCACGGCGAGCGCAGAAACGCAACCCCATTCGCGCCGCCGGGAAGGTTGACGACCTGCGGAGTGTCGAGCAACCCACATCCCGCCGTCCGTGTCAGTGCAGGTCGGGGGGCGCAGCGGGATCGCCCGGGCCGCCCCGTCGCTCCACGAGCTTGCCGCTCTCCGCCACCGCGAGGAACACGATCGGGCCGAGCAGGCAGACCCCCCACTGCGCGCTCGTCAGCGAGACTGTGTCGAAGATCCGCTGCAGCGGGGCGAGCGCGGTGACGAGGAACGTGAGCGCCAGCGCCGCGCCGATGAGCTTGACGAACCGGCGGTTCTCGATCGTGTAGCGCTTGAAGATCGTCTCCGTCGGCTCGCGCGCCTCGAGGGCCGCTGCGACGTGCATCAGGGACAGCGTCGTCAGGCCCATGGTCGTCGCGACGACGAGGTCGTAGCGATGCTCACCCCACGCGACCACGGCGAGGGCGAGGGATGCCATCAGCACGCTCGCGACGACGAGCCGGATGCCGAGCGGGCGGTCGACGATCGGCGCGCCCGCGTCGCGGGGCGCGCGCCGCATCAGCCCGGGAACGGGTGCGTCGAAGCCGAGCCCGATCGCAAGCAGGACGTCGACCGCGAAGTTGATCCACAGGATCTGGAGCGGTGTGAGCGGCGTCCCGTTCGCGACGTCGAAGATGCCGGCGCCGACGAACGTGAGGATGAAGCCGCCCAGCATGATCAGCTGGACGCGGACGTACTTCATCAGGTTGTCGTAGATCCCACGCCCGCCCTCGACCGCCGTCACGATGGTCGCGAAGTTGTCGTCGGTGAGGATCATGTCGCCCGCTTCCTTCGTGACCTCGGTGCCGGTGATCCCCATCGCGACACCGATGTCCGCGCGCTTGAGCGCAGGCGCGTCGTTGACCCCGTCGCCCGTCATCGCGACCACGTTGCCGAGACCCTTCAGCCGCTCCACGAGGCGCACCTTGTCCTCGGGGGCGACGCGCGCCACGACGCCGATCTCGTCGAGCTGCCGGTCGAGCTCCTCGTCGGTGAGCGCGGCGAACTCCGTGCCCGTCAGCGCACGCCCCTCGATCCCGAGCTGGGCTGCGATGGCGGCGGCAGTCGTCGCGTGGTCTCCGGTGATCATGCGGGCGCGGATCCCCGCCTCCTTGCAATGGGCGATCGCGTCCCTCGCCTCCTTGCGGGGCGGGTCGACGATGCCCACGAGCGCGAGCAGCGTCAGCCCCTGCACCTCGTCGAGCAGCGGACGATCGGGGTCGAACACAGCCGGATCGAGGTCGCGAGCGGCGACGGCCAGCACGCGGAGGCCCTCTCCGGCGAGCCGGTCGTTCTCGGCGAGAACACGATCGTGGACGGCATCGGCCGAAACAGTCGAGCCGTCGGCATCGCGGACGTGCGCCGAGCGTGCGAGGAGCACGTCGGGCGCGCCTTTGACGAAACAGCGCACGACCCTGCGGCCCTCCTCCTCCATCTCGTGGAAGGTCGCCATCAGCTTGTACTCGGAGTCGAACGGCACCTCTCCGATGCGCGGGTACACGCGCCTCGTCTCGTCGACGTCGATACCTCCCTTCGCCGCGAGGACGACGAGCGCCGCCTCCGTCGGGTCGCCCACGATCTCGCCTTCGCGAACCGCCGCGTCGTTTGCGAGCGCCATCGGCAGGAGGTACGGCTCCAGCGGAACGTCGGTCTCGTCCGCAACGTGGAGGATCCTGCCGTTCGTCGAGTACCCCTCCCCCTCGACGTTGTAGCGCCGTCCCGCGACGACCAGCTGGCGCGCCGTCATCTGGTTGAGCGTCAACGTCCCCGTCTTGTCCGAACAGATCGCCGAGGTCGAGCCGAGGGTCTCCACCGACCGCAACCGCTTCACGATCGCGCCCTTCGCCGCCAGAGCTTGCGTCCCGAGCGAGAGTACGGTCGTGACGACCGCCGGGAGCCCCGTCGGGATCGCCGCGATCGCCAGGCTGATCCCGACCAGGAACAGATCGTCGAATGACTCTCCGCGGATCAGCCCGAGAACGACCACCAGCGCAAGCGCGATCGCCGCCATGCTGGTGATCACGACAGTCAGCTGGTCGAGCTGGCGCGTCAGCGGAGTCTTCTCCTGCTCGACCTGCCCGAGCATTCGCGAGATCTGGCCGACCTCGGTCGACATCCCGGTTGCCGCCACCACCATCTCGCCACGCCCACGCGTCACGGTCGAGTTCATGTAGGCCATGTCCAGCCGGTCGCCGAGCGGGACCTCGTCGCGCGTCACCGCGGCGACCGCCTTCAGGACCGGGACGCTCTCGCCGGTCAGCGCTGCCTCCTCGATCTCGAGCGTGGCCGCGACGAGGAGTCGCCCGTCGGCCGGGATCTTGTCCCCGGCCTCGAAGGCGACGACATCGCCTGGTACGAGCTCCTCGGCCGGCACGTCGAGGAGCTCGCCGCCACGCCGGACGTGCGCCCTGATGACGAGCATCTTCTGCAGCGCCGCGACGCTCTCTGCCGCCTTGCCCTCCTGGTTGAGGCCAAGGACCGCGTTCAGCACGGTGAGCCCGAGAATCACGATCCCGGTGCTGAACTCCTGCAGCGCGGCGATGCTGGCGATCGCGGCTCCGACGAGGACGAGTTGCATCAGGTCGCGGTACTGGCGCAGGAATGCGTGCCAGCCAGGCTCCTTCGCCGCCGCCGCGAGCCTGTTGGGCCCCACCTCCGCGCGCCTGCGTTCGACCTCGCCCGGCGAGAGGCCCTGGGCCGGGTCGACGCCGAGCCTCTTGCACGCCTCGTCCATCGTGAGCCCGTGCCAGGCGACCACGTTCCGGCCCGTCCCCTCGGTCGGCGCGGCTGTCGCCGTCATCGGGAGTAATCCCGCTTTCGCACCCAGAGCACGTAGACGATCAGCGTCGCGATGCTGAACACGATCCCGGCGACGATCCAGAGCACCTTCTCCACGCCGGAGAAGTCCGGCCGCCGGAGGATGTCCACGATCATCCAGATCACCGCGGCGTAGACGACGAGCACGACCGCGACGAGGATCGACTCGCCGAACCACGTCAGCGCCAGGACATTGGTCATGCGTGTTCCTCCTGCTCGTGGGTCGCCGGATACTAGGCGGACACGCGCGAGACAAGCCTCGTCCCACACGACCCACGCGGTTCTCGGGAGCAGCCGCACCACGACGTCGCCAGGGTCCGCAGTTGGCTTCGCGGAGCGGCGCCGGAGTCGATCCGACCGAGCCGAGCGTCAACGCACCGCCCGCCCCCGACGTCTGCGTGTCGTTCGAGCCTCTGCTCCCGCGAGCGCGTAGACGGTCGATCATGACCTCGCCGGCGAAGAAGGTCGCCGAGCCTGCGAGGAGCCCGAGCGCGATGCCGCCATCGCCCGCCGAGGTCAGGAATGCCTCTCGAAGAGCTCGTAGGCGACGGCACTGATCAGCACTCCAGCGCCAAAGGCCATGATCAGCCCGAGCATTCGCTGGCTGATCGGAAACCGGCGGGCGATGAACGCCGCCCAACACGAGCGGCGAGCCGGCGACGATGCCCCATGCGAGCGCCGCACCCATCAGGCCGGGAGCGTAGAAGCGCCGATTCCGAGCTCGGGGCTTGGCTCGAGGAACATGCCCCGCATGCTCGCGCAGCCGAGCTTGCTGCTCTCGGCAGCGGCAGTCGCGATCGGGTCTCGTGGGTATGTTCGGCGTGTGCTGCCCGTTTCGATCCTCGACCTCGCGCCGATCGTGGAGGGCGGGACGCCGGCACAGGCGCTGGGTAACTCGATCGATCTCGTCCGATACGCCGAGCGCCTCGGGTACACGCGCTACTGGGTCGCGGAGCACCACAACCTGAGCGGGATCGCGAGCGCGGCGACGTCGGTCGTGATCGCGCACTTGGCCGACGCGACAGAGTCGATCCGGGTCGGGGCGGGAGGCATCATGCTGCCGAACCACGCGCCGCTCGTGATCGCAGAGCAGTTCGGGACGCTGGAGGCGCTGCATCCCGGTCGGATCGATCTCGGTCTCGGGCGCGCGCCCGGCACCGATCAGGTCACGCTGCGCGCCCTGCGGCAGGATCCGAGCGCCGACTCGTTCCCACAAGACGTCCTGGAGCTCCAGGCGCTGCTCGGCGATCCACTCCCCGGACAGACGGTGTTCGCGATTCCCGGCGTCGGGTCGCATGTGCCGCTCTGGATCCTCGGGTCGAGCCTCTACGGAGCGCAGTTGGCCGCGGCGCTCGGCCTCCCGTACGCGTTCGCCTCGCACTTCGCGCCCGATCTGCTGCTCCCGGCGCTCGAGGTGTACCGCGCGCGCTTCCAATCCTCGGCGCAACTCCAGGAGCCATACGCGATGGTCGCCGTGAACGTCGTCGCAGCGGACGACGACACGACGGCCGAGCGGTTGTTCACGTCCGCGCAGCAGGCGTTCACGAATGTGATCCGCGGCAGCCGGGGTCAGCTCCCGCCCCCCGTCGACAACATCGACGAGCATTGGTCTCCCGCCGAGAAGGCCCACGTCTCGAACATGCTGAGCCGCTCGTACGTCGGATCGCCGGACACCGTGCGAGAAGGCCTCGAATCGGTAGTCGCCGAGACCATGGCGGACGAGCTGATCGTCGCCGCCGCGATCCACGACCATTCGGCGCGCGTCCACTCCTACGAGATCCTCGCGGAGGTCCGACAGGCACTCGACTCGCGGCGCCCAGCCTGAAGAGACCAGTTCGCTTCGTATTCAGATCGCCGTGCCGAATTCGCCGGACGGACTCTGCGGCGACCGATGAGATCGGCGCCGCCGTGCGGTCACAACGAGAAAGACCACAACGAGAAAAGGACAAACCCATGAAGCTGACCACCATGACGCAAGTCACCGTCGATGGAGTGATGCAGGGAAACGGCGGCGCGTCAGATGAGGATCGCAGGAGCGGATTCGAGCGCGGCGGCTGGGCCATGGGCGTGGCCGACAACGAAACGATGACGTTCATCAACCAGACCTACCAGCGCGCCGACGCGTTCCTGTTCGGCCGCCGGACCTTCGAGCTGTTCGCCGGCTACTGGGGCGCAGAGGAGCGGGCCCGCGCCGCGGCGGAAGATCCGGGCAACCACCCGATCACAGATGCCTTGAACACCAAGCCCAAGTACCTCGTGTCGAACACGCTCTCCGACCCGCGTTGGGCGAACACGACCCTCCTCTCCGGCGACCTCGCGGCGGCCGTCGGCGAGCTGAAAGCGAAGCCGGGGGGCGAGCTGCAGGTGCACGGCAGCGGCGTCCTGATCCGGTGGCTGCTCGACAACGACCTCGTCGACGAGCTGACCCTGCTCATCGTCCCCGTCGTCCTCGGTCAGGGCGCGCGGCTGTTCGCCGACGCCGGCCCGGACATTGCGCTCGACCTGGTCGACTCGCGAGCCGACTCGAAGGGCGTAACGATCCAGGTCTATCGGCCCGCCGGGCGCCCGCGGTATGCACCCGCCACCGCCGACCACGATGAATGACCCCGGCGGCGGCGCCGGGTGACCGAACCGACGTCACCCGGATCGGATCGAGCGTCCGCCGCGACCAACCTGGCCGCGCTCGTGTCGCGAAAGGAGCTGCACTCATGACAAAGGTGATCGCGATCATGTCGATGTCTCTCGACGGGTACGTCGCCGACGCGGACGACGGGGTCGACGAAGTCTTCGATTGGTACTTCGCGGGCGACGTCGAGGTTCCCACAGCGAGCACGACGTCCGGCATGACGTTCCGCGTCTCTGCGCCGAGCGCCGACCACCTGAGGGGCTTGACGGCCGAGATCGGCGCCATGCTTACCGGTCGGCGCACGTTCGAGCGCGCCGACGGCTGGGGCGGCCAGCACCCGTGGGATATTCCCGCTTTCGTCGCCACCCACCAGGTGCCCGACGGCTGGCCACGGCCCGGCTCGACGGTCCAGTTCGTCACCGACGGCATCGAAAGCGCCGTTGCTCGCGCGAAATCGGCCGCCGGCCGGAAGTCCGTGGGAGTGCACGGCGCCCAGACGATCCAGCAGTGCCTGGACGCCGGGCTGCTCGACGAGATCCACATCGATCTGGCTGCTGTGTTGCTCGGCGCAGGGGTGCGGCTGTTCGACCACCTCGCGAACACACCGGTCGTCCTCGGGAATCCGACAGTCGTCGCCGGTGTGGGTGTCACGCATCTGCGCTACCCCGTGCGCACGTCGTAGACCACGTGAGTGACCCGGTCGTCTGCGCGATCGTGGTCGGGCTTCTCTCGCCGCGAGGGCGGCGCGTTCCCAAGCCCTCAGCCGATCCGCTCCGCCAGCTCGAGGATGATTCCCTCTGGGCCGCGCTCCAGAGACACTCCCGCACACTCGGCCAGGCGAGGCTGACCCCTCATCGGTCTGAGGCGTGGCGTCAATCCGCATCTGGGTCGCCGAACGTTACGATCCTGCCGTGGATCCGGCACGAGATAGCGGTCACACGCGGCGACCGCCGCGCGTGATCCGCGCAGGCACCGAGGCTGCTTCCGAGGCGGCCTCGGATGCCTACGTGCCAAGCAACCCCACCGAAGAACCCGCTCAGATCCTCGCGATCAGTGCCGGGAGCTTCCCGGACGTCGTCGCCTACCCCGAACACGGATATGCATGGGTGGCGACTCGCGATTCTGATCCAGAGCTCCTCGCGAGGGGCGGCGACCCCGGCATCATCACTCGCTTCGAGATCCCGATCGAGTAGATGTGCGGCCGTTCGTCGGCCGCCGCTCACACGAGAAGAGGTCGGCAGAGCGGCCTCTTCGCTTGCGTCCATCGGGATCCAGGAGGGAACGAGCGGACTCGAACCCGGGCTCAGGTGACATTCACGAACACTGGCTCAGGCGGAGGTCTCCTCAGCAACGCCTTCAGTGTGGCTCGGCATGTCTCTCTCGGAGGCGTAGGGTCGGGGCTCCCTACCGAAAGAGAGGCTGGAGATGGCTATCGGCATCCGCATCAAGCTCCCGGGGATCAGTCAGGAGCAGTTCGACAAGGGTCACGACCACATCAACCCCGATCGCACGCCGCCGAAAGGGCTCCTCTTTCACGCCTCTGGTCAGATCGACGGTGGCTGGGGGATCATCGACTTCTGGGAGTCCCGCGAGGACTTCGACGTCTTCTCGGTGCGGATCACCGAAGGAATGGCAGCGGCGGGTGTCCAACCGCAGGGGCCGCCCGACATCAAAGAGTTCCCTGTCCACGAGATGATCCATCCGTAGCGCCGGCTGACCGCAAGGGCGGGGCACCGCGCCTTTTGTGTCGGCCGCGGCGGTCGGCTCCGGATCGGCGCTTCGGCGTCCGTCTGTATCCACGGTGCTCCCGTATCGTGGCGTCGTGGCCTCGGTCGACCCCGTCACGTTCGTGATCGCCGTCGCGCTCGCCGCGGCGATCTCGGCTGGCGTCTTCGCGCACGCGGCCAAGCATGGCAGTCGTCATGCGACGGCTTGGGGGGTCGCCGCGTTCCTTGTTGCGGGTGTGGCGGTGCCCGTGTACTTCATTCGGTACTGGACGCGCCGCGGGGCTCGCAAGTAACCCAAGGGTGAACGCATGACGAGTCCCAAGAAGATCGGCTTCCTCTCGTTCGGTGCGTGGCATCCAGGCGGCGGTCTGACGCACACGGCCGCCGACGCGCACCGGCAGACGCTGGAGCTCGCTGTGGCCGCCGAGGAGATCGGGATCGACGCGGCCTTCGTTCGCGTCCACCACTTCGCCCGCCAGCTCGCCTCGCCGTTTCCGCTGCTCGCGGCGATCGGTGTCAGGACGACCCGGATCGAGATCGGCACGGGCGTGATCGACATGCGCTACGAGAACCCGCTCTACATGGCGGAGACCGCGGCAGCGGCGGACCTGCTCGCAGGCGGCCGGCTCCAGCTCGGCATCAGCCGCGGCTCGCCCGAGCCGGCCTGGCGCGGAGCGGAAGCGTTCGGCTACTCGATCGATGCCGACGAGACGCGGGCGAAGACAGCACTCTTTCGAACGGCGATCGCCGGCGTCGGCGTCGTCCGGGCCGACATCGGCGGCCGCCCAGGCGACGCGATGCTCGCGGTCCAGCCTCAGTCGCCCGGTCTCGGCGAGCGGATCTGGTGGGGCTCGGGCTCACGCGAGACCGCCGTGTGGGCGGGCGAGCAGGGCATGAACCTGATGAGCTCGACGCTGCTCCTCGAGGACACACAGGTGCCGTTCGACCAGCTCCAGGCCGAGCAGATCGCGCTGTTCCACGAGGCGTGGTCGAAGGCCGGCCACACCCGGCAGCCGCGGGTTTCGGTGAGCCGCAGCGTCATCCCGATCACCTCCGACCTCGACCGCCAACTGTTCGGCGCCGACGCGAACCAGGACCAGGTCGGCTGGCTGGACGGCGCGATCAGCCGATTCGGACGCAGCTACACCGGGGAACCCGACCGGATCGCCGAGGAGCTCGCCGAGGACGCCGCCGTTCGCGCCGCTGACACGATCCTGCTCACGGTGCCCAGTCAGCTCGGCGTCGACTACAACGCCGCGATGCTAGAGACGATTGCCCGCGACATCGCGCCAGGCCTCGGCTGGAACCTTGAGCAGGTACCCGAGCCCTTCGGGTAGCTGCAAGGCAGGCCTCGGGCGAAAGGAGAACGCCATGTCCCTCGTCTCACGCGGTCTCCGAGGTCGCGTCGCGAGGGTGCGGATCCGTCGCGTGTCCCGCCGAAGGGCTAGCGTGGACTTGGCGGGGCGCTAGAGCATCCCTGTCACGGCGGTCGGGTTCGGCTTATGCTCGCCCGGACCTACAAGTCGTCTTCAGATGCAACGCACGCTCGACCCCGCCCGACTCGGAGACCACGTCGACCGGCTCTACCGAGCGGCGTGGGCGCTCTGCGGCTCGCGCGAGGATGCCGAGGACCTCGTCCAGGAAACGTACGCCCGCCTGCTCGCCCGCCCGCGCCTGCTCCGCAACGAGGACGACCTCGGCTATCTGCTGCGCGCGCTGCGCAACACCTTCCTGAACCAGAAGCGGACCGAGAGCCGTCGACTCCGTCCCGAGCCGCTTCCCGACGGTCTCGACCTCGTTGCCGACCCGCACGCGGTCCAGCCGCACGCCGCGCTCGAAGCCGCCGAGCTCTACGCGGCGATCGCTGCGCTTCCGGGTGACTTCCGCGACGTCCTCGTGGCAGTGGACGTCACCGGCCTCTCCTACAAGGAGGCGGCACGGGCGCTGCGCATCCGCGAGGGCACGGTGATGAGCCGCCTCTACCGCGCTCGCCAACAGGTGGTGCGCCGGGTCGAGGGCGGCGCAACCTGAGTCACAACGCGCCCGATCAGTCCCCCGTGTCGACGCGGCCGACGAGCACCTTCTCGCCAGACGAGGTCTGATCTCCGTCGGCGCGCTCGCGCGTCACGGTCAGCGTCGTGAAGTCTTTCGGCGATACCCCAGCCCAGAGTGTGACCCCTTCACCTTCGTTGAACGTCCCGACCGGCACGAGCACGCCGGCGGCGTCCTTCAGCCATGCCTCGTAGAAGCGTCCCGCGTCGAGGCGGGGAAGCCCCGTGGCATCGAGCTCGATCCGCCAGCCCGAGGCGGTCTTGGTGAGCGTCGCCTCGCCCGCGGCTCCGGACGCCAGCTCGGTCGGTGCAAGGGCAGCGTGGAAGGTCTCGGCCGAGGTGCCCGAATCGAGCACGCTCACGGCCACCCCCACCGCGACGACCAGCGCGGCGGTCGTAGCGGCACCGGCCAGGACGAGACGGCGGGGTGACCGGCCGGGGCGTGGACGTCGCTGCGCCTCGATGCGCGCACGCAGTGACGCGGGCGCCTCGACCTCTTCTGCAGCGCTCCGCATGAGCGCGACCGCCTGCTGCTGCTCGGCGAGTCGGTCGGCAAGCTCCGAGGACGCAGCCACTCGCGTCTCGAGCGCGACACGCCGTTCCGGTGCGAGCGACCCGTCCGCGAGCGCCGCCAGCTCAGCGATCTCCTGATCACCAGCCTCGTCTGCCCGACGGCGTCTCATCGACACGGCACCCAGAAAGGTAGCCCCGGGCGCGCCGGTCTGCGGCGCCCGAAGTCCGGCTCTCGACGGGCCCGGCCGACCCGTGCGGAGCGCAACCTCGCCGTCCCGACTCGCGTGTCGCACGCGTCGGCGCAGCCGCAGGGCGAACCCAGGTGAACAGCGCGTAAGACCATCTCGCTCAAGAGGACACCATTCCGGTCGCTGCTATTCCCGTGTTTCGGCGGGGATTCGCTCGCGCCCCGCGTCTGAGCGGGCGATCGGCCGCGTCGGGGAATAGGCGGCCCGCCGCCGGTGTCTCAAGCCGAGGAGAGGTCAACCACTTCGAGAGGAGAAGGCATGAGCGCATCACGGACCCATCAGGCGGTCTCCGGGCGAATCGTCCGCGGACCCGGCGACGATCGGCAGCGCGGGCGCGCCGGTTCGCCTGCTCGACTCGCCCTCCTGGGCGAATTCCCCGGCTTTCGGGGCGCAGCCCGCCAGACGAACGTGCTCGTCGTCGTCATCGATCCTGTCGCACCCGGTGGGCTGGCGCACGCCGACGTCTTCGTCGTTGCGCCGGCACTGAACTCCTGGTTCCGGCACTGGCTGTCGGACGAAGATCCCGCTCGCCGTCGAGCGGAGGAGCGGCTGGCCGCAGTCGTCGGACAGCTGCAGCGAACCGTGGTGCACGTCGAGGGTCGCGTCGGCGACGCCGATCCCCTACAGGCAATCGCGGACGCACTGACGATCTTTCCGGCCGACGAGATCGTGATCTCCGGTCAGCCGGAGCGCTCGGCCGAGCAGGTCGACGATCTCGTGTCCCGCGCGCGTGAGCGTTTCGCACTCACCGTCTCCTCGGCCGGGGGGTCGCGCTCGATCGCGGCCTAGCGGCGGCATCGCGCGGGAATAGCCGCCGCTCGCCGGTGTCTCTAACGGACGACAGGTCAATCCACACCGAAAGGAAGCCATGAGGAACTTCATTCGACTCCACGACTCGCGTGCAGTGCGGCCGGCGCTTCTGGCGGTCTCGGCGGTGGCCGCGATCGCCGCCCTCGGCGGCACGGCTGGGGCCGCGGTCGCATACGGCACCGCGCCCGCCCACGATGCCCACAAGGCGTCGCACCTGCGGAAGGAGGCGGCAGTCGGCGATCCGCAACTCGCGCACGGCGAGCTCGCGATCGAGGGAACCAATGCGGGCGACAGGCTCGCACTTCGCCTGCAGAGCGGAAATCCGGCGATCCTGCAGGTCGACGTCGGTGACGACGGCTCGGCCGACTTCCGATTCGCGCGCGCGGAGATTCGGACGATCGCCGTCGACGGCGGGAACGGCGACGACGGCGTGCGCATCGACGAGAGCAACGGCGTCTTCACCGACACCATCGCGACGACGATCGACGGCGGAAACGGAGACGACAACCTGGTCGGGGGAGCCGGAGCCGGGACACTGCGGGGCGGTAACGGGAACGACATCCTGGCCGGAGGCTCTGGAGCGGAGAGGCTCGAGGGCGGCAACGGCAACGACTCGATCGACGGAAACGGCGGCAACGACGTGGCGTTGCTGGGCAACGGCGACGACACGTTCGTCTGGGATCCCGGCGACGGTAGCGACATCGTCGAGGGTCAGAACGGCTCCGACACGATGCTCTTCAACGGCGCAGGCGGCCCCGAGCAGGTCGACCTGTCGGCGAACCATGAGCGGCTGCGCTTCTTCCGCACCCAGGGCACCATCACGATGGATACCGCCGGGGTGGAGACAGTCGACTTCAACGCCCTCGGCGGCGCTGATCTGGTCACAGTCAACGACCTCAGCGGCACCGACGTCGGCAGTGTGAACGTCGACCTCGCAGGCGCCCTTGGCGGCGCCACCGGCGACGGAGCGGCCGACCGCGTCGTCGTCAACGGCACGAACGGGAACGACACGATCCACGTCGACGGAGACGCCGGCGCCACGAGGGTGCGCGGTCTCGCCTCGACGGTCAACGTCCTCCATCCGGAGGTCGCGAACGATCGGCTCGAGGTCAACACCCTCGCGGGGAACGACACGGTGGACGCAGGCGGCCTGGCGGCCGGTGCGGTCCAGCTCTTCGTGAACGGCATCCGCCGCTCCTAGAGCATCGATAGGCGGCAGTGCGCGCGGGGCCTCCGACCTGGGGGCCCCGCGTCCTGGGAGGGGAAGGCTCCGTGCCGTTCTCACTGATCCCGCCGCCCGTCGGGAGCGTGAAGCACGTCGGATCGCGCTCTCCGGGAATAGACGCCCACTCTCGGTGTCCTTGGTTCCGAGCAACCATTCCAAGAAAAGGAGATTCCGATGCACAAGCGAACGCTGCTCACCGTCATCTCGCTCGTCGCGCTCTTGGCCGTCGTCGTGACGACCGCGACTGCGGCCAACGGGAAGAAGGCTTCGAAGGAAGCGATCTCGCCGGTCCAGCTCGACGTCTTCTCACCGCGGGTCGGCGACGTCGCCGGAAAGCAGAGCAAGGGCTTCCTCGTCGATCTCGCAGTCCGGTACCCGAGCCTCGCGGCGAGTGGGGCCGACTTCCAGCTGACCGGACCGACGACCCACCAGAATCAGGGTCCCTTCCCCGGCGCCTTCGCGCCCGGCGTGGACGACAAGGTGCCAGGCCTGATCGTGCTCCTGTCGACCACCACGGTCGGCGCCAAGAACGCTCAGAACCTCGCCAACCTCTTCAACCTGACCGGCTTCACGAACCAGAGGACGCACGAGATCTGGGACACCTGGATCGTCGGAGCCCCCAGCTTCGGCAAGAACGTCCGCTCCGTGCTGAGGGTCGCGGTCGCTGCCGACAAGAACAAGGACGGGATCTACAACGACGCTCCCGCGGTCGTCCCCGACTCCAACCACGACGGCCGCATCAACGCGGTCGACCTCGAGGCCTACGGAGTTGCCTCGAACATCGCGGTTGTGCCGTTCGAGATCCGCGACTGACTCGCACCGCCGAATATCGGCCCGAGCCCGCCGCTGCTCCTGGCGGCGGCTCGGGCCCGTCGGCCGCTCTCGGATTCGAGCTCAGACCGAGATTGCGTGTCTTGGTCAGCGTTCTGTTCCTTCAGCGAATGGGGCGCCCTCGTAGCGGGTCCGTGCCCAGAGGTAGCCCTCGGCCGCGATGACAACGCTCCAACACGGCGCAGACGGTCTTCAATCCCGCCGATCCGCTGCCGGTGAACCGGACACCTCCGTCGGCGAGCGCGCGGTCGTTGTGGCTCCTATGGTGACTTGGTGAAGCGCATCTATCTGCTTCGTCACGCGAAGTCGGCGTGGGACGACCCGACGCTTCGCGACCGCGACCGCCCACTCGCACCTCGGGGCCGCAAGGCGGCACGACGGATGGCTCGGTGGGCGAAGAAGCATGGCGTTCGCCCGCAGCTCGTTGTCTGCTCGGATGCAGTGCGCGCGCAACAGACGCTTCAGGGTGTCCTCCCCGGCCTTGGCGACCCCACGGTGTGGGTCGAGGGGACTCTCTACGCGGCCGGGGCCGAAACGCTCCTCGCGCGCGTCCGAGCACTCCCCGGAGAGGTCGACGAGGCAATGCTCGTGGGCCACAACCCGGGCCTGATGGACCTGGTGCTCCTGCTGGCTGCGCCGGGCGCGCTGCGGGAACAGGCGCGAGAGAATCTCCCGACGGGCGCGCTCGCCGAGCTCCAGACCGGCGTCGAGCGCTGGACAGACGTGTCTCCGGGTGCGGCTTGGCTGACACAGTTCGTTCTGCCACGGAAGCTCTAATCCGTCCGATACCGCTCGAGACCGGATCGGGCCGTCTCGCGCTGCGGCGCGCATGTGGCACGGTCGCGGTCGGGGTTGGTCGTAAGAGGGACGTGTCGCGCGAGGACGCTCCCACGTCGCGCCTTCGCACGCACTCGCGTCCTGGTGACGCGTCGTGGAGTGAACAGGGAATCCGGTGAGGCACTCCGACGAGGGTTGGGTAGCGATGTGCAGTTCCTGATCCAGCGCTCGCATCCGACTCGGCGATCGTTACGATCCTGCCGTGGACCCGGCGACGAGATAGCGGTCAGACGCGGCGACCGCCGCGCGTGATCGGCGCAGGCGCCGAGGCTGCTTCCGAGGCGGCCTCGGATGCTGCGTGCCACCGCTACGACGTGGAGGTACACGGAATGATTCGGCAGAACCTGTTCTCCGACGCATGGGACGGAGACGACGAGGAAGACGGGACTCGGCATCGAGTCTTCTGGCGGCCGGACGGCGCCAGGATGGGGGCAACGCTGTACGAGCTGGCGCCCGACGCGCCTGGGATGCGGATTCACATGCACTTCGGAGCCGAGGAGATGTTCTTCGTCCTGAGCGGTCGGCCGGTCTTCCGGAGCCAACACGGCGAAGAGGAGTTGGCTCCGGGCGACTTCGTCTTCTGCCCGGAGGGACGTGCGGGGCTCCACACGTTCAGCAACCCCACCGAAGAACCCGCTCAGATCCTCGCGACGAGTGCCGGGGGCTTCCCGGATGTCGTCGCCTACCCCGAACACGGATATGCATGGGTCGCGACTCGTGATCCCGATCCAGAGCTCCTCGCGAGGGGCGGCGACCCCGGCATCATCACTCGCTTCGAGATCCCGATCGAGTAGATCGTTCGGCCGTTTGCCGACCGCCGCTCGACACGACGAAGAGGCCGCGAGAGCGGCCTCTTCGCTGCTCGCTCGTCGCAGCGTCGCCGAAAACGTTGCCGAGGGCGGCCCGCACTTCCCGTTGCTCGCTCGCTCGCTCGGTGCGCGCTCGCCGGACGATCTGCCCGCCAGCGAGACGCCGGGCGGTCCGTCGCAAGGCACCGCTGGCGCGTAGGGTGCGAGGCATGCATCTTTCCGGCGTCGCAGTGCGGACCGACCAGGTCCAGCTCCTTGCCGGACTTCTGAACGGCGACGACCTTGCTGCGAAGCTCGAGCTGGCCGTCAAGAACGGCAATGACCTCGTCTCCCTCAGCCCTTCGGACCGCGCGCGGATCATCGATGTCCTCCCCGACCCACCGCCCTCGGGCCTTGCCGAGCTTCGGACCGTCCTCGTCAAGCAACTGAAGCAGGCGCGCGACCGCGAGACGCAGGCGGCGCGGAGCCGTGAAGCACAGCAGATGCGCGACGCGCGAGACCGCCGCAAACCGTCGGACGCATGACCGGAGTCGATCACCGTCTCCGTCGTCGCGTGGGTGGAATTCAGTAGCCCGTGCCCGTCGACGCGGCCACGGGCGCCGAGCGCGTCCCTCGTTCGCGACGAAAGGAGGCGGCCATCGCCGTGAAGGAGGAGAAGCTCGAGATGGAGGGCGAGATCACCGAGTCCCTTCGCAGCGGGATGTTCCGCATCACGCTGGAGAACGGTCACGAGATGATCGGCTACACAGCCGGGAAGATGAAGCGCTATCGGATCCGCATGGGACCTGGCGACCGCGTGAAGGTCGAGGTATCCCCGTACGACCTCGATCGCGGCCGCATCGTCTACCGGCTCAGGTAGTCGAATGGCCGACCGAGCCGAGGAGCTGCGGGACGAGCTCGCAGGCCTGCTCGCCGAGCACGAGCCGACGCTGACCGCGGACGAGCGCGCCCAGCTTGTTCGGCTCGAGGAGGGCTACGGGTGGCGGCCCGGCCGCAGGCCGGTGCGGCCAGAGCCGAAGATCGCGGCGTTCCTCGACCTCTTCGATCGGGCCGAGCAGGAGGAGGTGACATACCGCACGCTCGCCGCCGGAACGATCGACGAGCTCCGCAGCGCCTTCCGGCGCGGCCTCTCCCAGGCGTAGCGACGGCCTGCGGGATGTCCATCCTCGCGCGCTCGGACGGCGAGTTCCCCACGCGCCGGAGCCGCTCACTGTAATCTCGGTTCGTGGCCGCGAAAAAAGCGAGACCGAGGAAGGACGGCGAGACGGGATCGCGCCCTGGGCGTGCCGGTGGCCCCGGGAAGCCGTTGAGGCGCAAGTCGTGCCTGTTCTGCAAGGACAAGGTGCGCGAAGTCGACTACAAGAACGTCAACCAGTTGCGGCGCTACATCTCCGAAAGGGGAAAGATCCGTGCGCCTCGGATGACCGGTGCGTGTCGTAGGCATCAGCGACAGCTCGCGGTTGCGATCAAGCGGGCCCGGGAAATGGCGCTGCTCCCGTACGTGGCCGAAGCCGGCCCCCCCACGCGGTCCCGCTCGGGCGAGCGCTCCTGACCGCGGCGGCTTCGGCTCGTCGTGGGAGCTATCCCGCAGCGGACCGACAGCTGTCGGGAAGGTCTTGCTCGCCTCGTCTCCATACGTGGAGCACGAGCAGAGACCGAGGTGACGAGCCGCGACAGCGCACACGCTCGATGAAGCCGTAGACGAGAGGACACGAATGGCGCGATCAAAGGCACAGGTGACACAGGCAAAGCGCGCCCGTGAGATGGCGCGACTCGAGAAGCGCATGCGGAAGCAGGAAAAGAAAGAGGCGCGCAAGCTTGCCGCCTCCGACGACCCCGCACCCGAGACACAGCCCGACGATCCCGCACCCGGGACACAGCCCGACGACCAGGCCTCGTCATCATGACCAGCTCGAGACGGCCGTCCGTGCCCGCTCGCCGTCAGTCTGCGTAGTACGCGCCGCTCAGGCGTCGATGGGCCTGTCTGCAGTCTCGGCAGCGCGGCCGTGACGACGGAGGAGGTCGGCGACCGCGTCCTCCGCGAAGCGCAGGCCGTCGTGCATGCCGAGGCGATACGGCGCCGTGCCCTTGGCGTCGTTGAAGGAGATCTCGTCGGCGATCCGCGCCAGCAGCGCCTCCAGCCCCTCGACCAGGTCGTCGCCTGGCTCGGCCACCCGCGCGCCCTGGGACGTCGCCAGCGAGTTCCCCGGCGGCTCGATCACACCGCGGCCGTCCTGTATGCGTGCACCAGCTGGTCGAGGGCGGCCGGGTCGAAACCGACGATGTGGACGTCGCCCCAGAACAGCTGTGGCACGACGATGTCGGCCGACCGCTGCGCAAGCTCGGCGCGCGCCTCTTCGCTCTGCCGGATGTTGCGATCCTCGAACGGGACCTCGTTGTCGGAGAGAAACTCCCTCACGCGGCAGCACTCCTGTCAGGTCGGCGTCCGCGCGTCCGTGTTGAGCGTGTACAGAACGACGGCCGACCGCATCAGGCGCACAACGCTATCACCGCAGACCTGACCAAAGGGCCACGGTTTGACCCCGGGAAGGCCGGTCTCGTACAGTCCAGTCGAACGGTGTTAACCAAACCGCGGGAGGCGAACGGTGAACAGGGTCAGCGAGCATCCCTACAAGGCGTCCGTCCGTGAAGCCGAGGCGAATCCAGGAATCCCCGAGCGGGGATGGGTGGACATGGACGTCCGCTGGTTGATCACCAGGGACAGCGTGGGGTCCTCGAAGACGGTGTTCGGAGTCACCCACTTCCCGCCTGGCGCCCGACACGAGCTGCACCGGCATCCGAACGCCGAGGAGGTCGAGTACCTCGTGTCAGGATCGGGCGTCGCCTATGTGGGCGACGACGCGGTGGAGCTCGGACCCGGCGAGGCGGTGTTCGTGCCCCAGAATGAGTACCACGGCTTCGAGAACGACTCGGATTCCGAAGTCGTCATGGCGTGGTGTTACGCGGGCGCTGCGAGCTTGGAGGAGGCGGGCTTCGTGACGCGGCGAGAGGACGAAGGGGCGACTGGCTAGACGACCGGCGCGTCGTCAACCGAGAGCGTTGCGCGTCGACCGAGGACGAACCAAACGGCCTCGACCGTCTCGTCTCCCACAGTCGCGAAGCGGTGTGGTTGAGTGCAGTCGAAGGCGATCGAATCGCCCGGGCCGATCTCGTAGGTCTCGAACCCGATTGTCACCAGGAGCCTGCCGGACAGGATATAGCCGTACTCCGTCCCGTTGTGCCTCATGAGCGAGTGAGGGGGTGTCGACTCGCTCCCGGGCGGATAGCGGAGGAGGAGAAAGTCGACGTTGTGGTCGGGTTGTGACGTGAGCCTTTCCCAACTCACGCCGGACTCGAGGCTGATCGACGTCCTGTTCAAGCCTCGCTGGACCGGCGAACCTGGATCGTTGGCGACGACGGCCGGGCTGGGCCTCTCGTCCTGACTGTCCTGTGGGCGACCCTGTGCGTTGACGGACACCTCTCCCGATCGCGGAGAGTCCTGGCTCGGCTCGAACACGATCTCGTTGACCGAGAGCTCGAGCTCGCTGACGATCGCGAAGAGCGTGTTGATCGAAGGCTCCGACTTCCCGGTCTCGATCTGCGAGATCAAGCTCGCGGACACTCCCAAGCGCCTCGCGAGCTCGCGCAGCCCGATGTTCTTCCGTTCGCGGGCCTGGCGGAGACGGTGACCAAGGTCGTCGTGAAGGCTCGCCCTGTCGACGATCGCTCCCTCGGCGGTGCCCGCTCGCCTCCCCCGCCCAGCTTTCGGCCTTCCGTTCGTCACATCCATCCTGGTGTTCATCCTAGACGAACACGTCTAGGAGTCGTTAACGTGCAAGGCGCCGACGATCCTTGACCTGGCCCGCCTGTCGGCCAAGCGACGGCTCGTGAAAGTACCACGTTCAGCGTCTCGGCCCTGTTGACGGCCGATCCCCTTGGAGACGCTCTACGCCCGCGACGAGAGATACGCCGCGATCCCGCTGGCTCGCTCTTCTTGGTTGTAGTACGCGACCTCGACGAGCTCGAGTGGATAGCCGTCCGGATCATCGAAGTACACCCATCTCCAGCCGGCCAGGACGCCGTCGTCGACGACGTTGACCGGACTGTAGAACTCGATGCCCTTGGCCTCGAGCTCGGCCTTCTTCGCATCGATGTCGTCGACGAGAAACGCCACGTGGGAGGCTCCCATGTTGCTCGACTTGAGCGGCGCGGTGGTTTCACTTGGGGGGCTCTTGTACTCGAGGAGCTCGAATGTGGTGTCTCCGAGTAGGAGGCTCACCTGACGCAGTGCAGCTCCGGGAACGCCGACTGCATCGCCTAGCTCGGCTCCCTCGAACCACGGACTGGGCTCGTTCGAGAACTCGAGACCCAGGATGTCGTGGTAGAAGCGGATCGAGGCGTCGAGATCCTTGACCGTGATGCCGACGTGATGCAGGCCCTTCATGTCGCGCCCCCTAAGGTCGTCCGTGGTCTGTGGAGTGCGTGGTGATGGGCGGCAGGCGCCTCAGACAAGGATCTGCCCACCGTCGACCATGTACATCTGCCCGGTCATGTAGTCCGATTCGGCGGAGGCGAGGTACACCAGGAACGGCGCGAGCTCCGTTGGGGCGGCGGCCCGGCCGATCAGCGTCCCTCCGGCGAACTCCCGCATCGGATCGGCGTCTTTGGGCTCGCCGTGGATCGCTCGGAGGTCCTCGTTGAGCCCGATCCACATCGGGGTGTCGACGACACCGGGAGCAAAGGCGTTGACCGTGATCCCGTGCTCGATCAGCCCGCGAGCGGTTGCCTGGGTGACCGCGAGTATCCCGAACTTCGCCACGCAGTAGGGGACGAAGTCCCAGAAGCCTTGCCGGCTCGCGATCGAACCGGTGTTGACGATCTTCCCACCGGAGCCCTGCGCGATCATCTGCTTCGCCGCCTCCTGCGTGCAGACGATCACGCCCCAGGTGTTGACACGGACGATCTCGTCGAAGTTCGCCTCGTCGACATCCATGAAGCCCCGCGGGCGGTTCATGCCGGCGTTGTTGAAGATCACGTTGAGCTCTCCAAACGTGTCGACGGCCATTCGGATCATCGCCTGCACTTGCACGCGATCGGTGACGTCGACGCCGATGGACTCGGCGATCCCGCCGTTCGCGACGATGTCGTCTGCGACAGCGCGAGCTTGCGTTGCGTCGAGGTCCGCAACGACGACCTTTCCGCCCTCGTCGCCGATCGCCTTGCACGCGGCGGAGCCGATGCCGCCGGCGCCTCCCGTGACGATCACCACCTTGTCTCGTACCCGGCCGCCCACGTCGATCTCCTGATCCTCACCAACCAGCAACTTGCTCTGTTCAATGGTGACGAACGTATAGCGAGTGTTCACTTTACTACTTGTGAACACGTGAACGACACGTTACTATCGGCCGCCTAGGTGATGGCGAGGGCGCAACAGGCCGGTTCGACCGAGCCGCGACGTTCTGTCCCACGGGGGTCAAGGCGCGTCGTGTCACGCGGCCTCGCCACGGTCAGCCTGGCGACGATCGCACTGTTCGTCGTGAGCGAGCTCGCCGCGTCGTCGAGCGTCACGAGAGGCACCTTGCTGACGATGCTGCCCTTCGCGGCAGCCCTGGCAATTGCGTCACTCGGGCAGACGCTCGTGGTCATGCAGGGCGGCATCGACCTGTCGGTAGCCGGCGGCCTGTCGCTCTACGTGGTGATCCTCACCAAGTATCCGGCGGGCGACAACGCACGCCTCTGGCCTGCGATCGGTATCGCATTCCTCGCTGCCATCGCAGCTGGGTTGCTCAACGGGTGGCTGGTCGGCCGAATGCGCCTCAACCCGATCGTTGCGACGCTGGGCACGAACGCCCTCCTGTTCGGTGCAGTGCTCTGGTACACGGCCGGGATCCCGACGACAACCACCGCGCGCCTCGCCAGAGTCGGAGGTGGGCTCTGGCTCGGCATTCCTGCGCCCGTGTACTTCGCGGTCGCCGCAACGGCCGCCGTGACGGCGGTCGTGAAGCTGACGCCGATCGGCCGGCGGTTCGAGGGCGTCGGCGCAAATGAGGTTGCAGCCCGGACGGCCGGCCTCCGGGTGAGGCGGCATCGGAGCGCCGCCTACGTGTGGGCGCAAGTCCTCTACTGCCTTGCAGCGCTCATGCACGCCGGCATCGTCAACCAGCCGACCGCCTACGAGGGCAACAACTACCTCCTCCCGACCGTTGCGGCGGTCGTGCTCGGCGGCACGTCGCTGCTCGGCGGTCGCGGAAACCTGATCGCGACCGCAGTCGCCGCCCTCTTCCTCTCCCAGCTCGATCAGTTCGTCCTCGCGCTAGGCGTGTCATACGCGACTCGCACCCTGGTGCAGGCAGGTGCGCTGGCAGTCGGCGTCGCGCTCTACACCGTCAACTGGGGCGGACTGTTTCGCCGACTGGTCGGACGCCGCCCAACAAAGGTTGCACCTACCTGAGACCACCACCCGAGACGACCCACGGGTTTACCCGAGGTGACACCCCCCGAGGAGGAAGGAGAGTCGTACGATGACCCGAAGGAAAGTAGGAGCGTTGCTCGCGGCCGCGTTCCTCAGCGTCGGCGTGCTCGTCAGCGCGACGGCGTCGTCTGCACAGACGAACGCCGTCCCGTCGTGGTGCGGGCCGAAGAAGATCAAGCTCGGCTTCACCGATGGGTTCGGAGGCAATAGCTGGCGTCTCGTGACGACCGCATCGGCGCGCGCCGAGGCGAAGAAGTGTCCGAGCGTCACGTCGATCGACTACGCCGACGGGCAGGGCAACACACAAAAGGCGATCTCCGACATCCAGGGCATGGTCGCCAAGGGCGTCGACGCGCTGGTCGTCTTTCCGGACGCCGGAAAGGCAATCCTCCCGGCTCTCCGGAGCTCGTACAAGGCGGGCGTGGTGACCGTCCCCTATCGCGTGACTCCGGGAGGCAAGGCCGGCGTCGACTACAACGTCTTCATCGACACGCCGTTTGCCCAGGCCGGCGAGAACTGGGGCAGGTGGATCAGGCGCGTGCTGCCGAAGGGCGGCAACGTCCTCATGCTCAGCGGCCCGAAGGGCAACAGTCAGGGCGTCGAGGAGAACCAGGGGCTCCACAAGATCCTCGACCCGTCGCACAAGTACAAGTTCATCGGCGAGCAGCCGTTCGAGGTGACCAACTGGGATCCAGCGCTGACCCAGAAGGTGCTGTCGGCGGCGATCGCCAAGTACCCGAAGATCGATGTGATCGTGTCGGACTTCGGCCCCTCGCTCGTGGGCGCATTGCCCGAGTTCACGAAGAGCGGCCGCAAGATCCCTGCGCTCGCGGCGTCGGACGGCAACGTGCTCGGGTGCTTCTGGAAGAAGAACGTCGCGAAGAACCCGACGTTCAAGCTGTTCACGGTCTCGACGCAGAACGACCACGCTCGCCTCGCGATCGACTGGGCGGTGGCGCTCGCCACGGGCGGCAAGAAGCCCGCGAGCACGCACTTCCCGTCGCTCGTGTTCGAGAACTCGACGACCGGTAAGCCCCACCCCGTGGAATGCCAGCCGAAACTGCCGGGCGACATCTACCTCTCCGCGGAGCTGCCTGCGGCCGCCCAGGCCAAGCTCGTGAAGGGATAGGGACGAAGCGAAGCGGTGCACGCGGCGGTCGCCCCGCCGCGTGCACTGCTCGTGACCCAGACATCAACCGTGGTCAACGAGACAACTACCAGCCCTTCGGCGATGCTCACCGCGTCGGCCGCGCCGCCGACGCTGTCGCTCCGCAGCATCACGAAGCACTTCGACGCCGTCGCTGCACTGACGGACGTCACGTTCGACGTGCTGCCGGGCGAGGTACACGCCTTGCTCGGGGAGAACGGCGCCGGCAAATCGACCCTGATGAACGTCGCCTCAGGCGCGACTGCACCAGACGAGGGAACGATCCTCTTCGAAGGTACGCCTGTAGGTCCCCTGACACCCGCGGTCGCGCAAGACCTCGGCGTCGCGATCGTCCATCAGCATCCGGCGCTCCTCCCCGACCTGACGGTCGCCGAGAACATCCGTGTCGCGGTCGCGCCGGAATACCTGGAGCGACGGCATCGGGAGTCGGCGAGGGCGATGCGCTCCCTGCTCGCCGACGTGCACTTCTCCGGTCATCTCGAAGACCGCGTCTCGTCGCTCAGCGTCGCGCAGCGACACCTCCTCGAGCTCGCGAAGGCCTTCGCCGTGCACCCGAGGCTCCTGATCCTCGACGAGCCGACGGCGCCGCTCTCCCAGGACTCCGTCGACCTCCTCTTCAGCGCCGTTCGCAACGTGGCGAGCGACGGCACGGCAGTCGTGTACATCACGCATCGGCTCGCCGAGGTTCGTGAGATCTCCGATCGGGTGACGGTTCTGAGAGACGGGAAGGTCCGGGGAACGTCAGCCGTCACGGCGATCTCCGACGAGGAGCTCCTCGCGCTGATCGTCGGCAGAACGCTCGACGCGACGTTCCCGCCAAAGCACCCGTCCCAAAACGACGATGGCCCCGTGCTACGCGTCGAAGGGCTGTCCGGCCGAGGCTTCGACGACGTCTCGTTCGCCGCACGCAAGGGCGAGATCGTGGGCATCGCCGGCATCGTCGGGAACGGCCAGCGCGCCCTCCTCCGCGCGCTGGCCGGGCTCGACAGGTCGACGGGCTCGGTCAGCGTCGGCGAGAAGAAGCTCTCACGGCGTACACGAGCGGAGAACACCGCCTACATGCCGGCGGACCGGTTGACCGAGGGCTTGATGGTCGACCTGAACGTCCGCGAGAACGCGGCATTGACCGCGCTCGACCGGCTCACGGTCGGGCCGTTCGTGAGTCGTCATCGGGAGGTCGACGCGGTCGAGCGCGAGCTCTCGGAGCTGGCGGTCACGGCGCCGTCGCTCGAGGCGCCGGTCTCCGCCCTCTCGGGGGGCAACCAGCAGAAGGTCGTGATGTCGCGCGCGATGCTCTCCGACCCGGCGATCCTCGTGGCGGACGAGCCGACCCAGGGCGTCGACGTCGGCGCACGCGCTGAGATCTATCGCATCCTGCGGGAGATCACGACGCGCGGTGTGCCGGTTGTCGTCGCGTCGAGCGACACGATCGAGCTGGAGGGGCTGTGCGACCGGGTGATCGTGATGTCTCGCGGGCACGCAGTCGCGACTCTCGAGGGGCAGGACGTGACGGAAGAGAAGATCGTCCATGCGGCGATCAGCGCGACCGCTCACACCTCCGCCCGGGCGGGAGCTCGTACAGGCACCTCGCGGTTCGCACGCTTCGTGGAGGGCGACTACGCCCCTGTCCTGGTCCTCGCCGCGGTCATGATCGCGCTCGGCGCGTACGTCTGGACGCAGAACGGCCGGTACTTCTCGGACTTCAACATCACGTCAGTCATGTTCGCGTGCGCGGCACTCGGCTTCATCTCGCTGGGTCAGACATTCGCGCTGCTTCTTGGCGGCATCGACCTGTCTGTCGGGCCGTTGGCCGGGTTCCTCGTCGTCGTGGCGTCGTTCTTCATCCTCGATGGTCAATCGGTCGGGATGTGGGTGCTCGGGTTCGCCGCCATGCTGGGCTGCGCCCTCGCGGTCGGGCTCGTGAACGGGTCGCTGATCCGGTTCGCGAAGTTCACACCCGTGGCCGCGACGCTCGTGACGTACATCGCGCTGGGCGGCCTGGCGTTCACCTTGCGCGATGCGCCCGACGGGTACATCGCCGTCTCGGTGACCGATCGGATCTCCACGAAGATCGGCCCGGTCCCCGTCGCGTTCGTCGTCTTCGTCGTCTGCGCGCTCGGCCTCGAGCTCTGGCTCCGCAGGGCAAGGTCTGGACTCCGCCTGCGAGCGGTGGGGTCGGAGGAGGAGTCGGCACGTCGGGTCGGCGTGCCCGTGAACAAGACCGCGCTGCTCGGCTACGTCGGTGCGTCGCTGCTCACATTCCTCGGCGCGGTCGTCCTTCTCGCCCAGCTCGGGGTCGGCGACCCCGGCCAGGCCGGCGGCCCCGGCCAGGGCACCGGGTACACCTTGACCTCGATCACCGCCGTCGTCCTCGGCGGCACGAGTCTGCTCGGTGGACGAGGCACCTTCATCGGCACCCTCATGGGTGCAGGCCTCAGCGTCCAAGTCCTCAACGCGACGACGTTTCTCAGCCTCAACCAGGAGTGGCAGTACATCTTCCAGGGCCTCCTGATCGTCGCCGCGGCCATCATCTACAGCCAGGTGCGCCGCAGCGCCCACGTCCAGGGGAACGCGTAGGTCGCGGCATGAATCCCGTCCCCGCGCACCCGCATCCGGGCCGGCAAGCTCGCTCCGGCGCCCATCGCCGCGACGCGCCGAGCGCGCCGACACCTGTCGTAGGGCCCAGGCTGCGCGCGATCCGCCTTCGCCACGGCGTGGGGCTCCGCGAGCTCGCGCGCAGGCTCGACCTCTCGCCGAGCTCGATCTCGAAGATAGAGACCGGCAAGAATCAGCCCTCGGTACGCACGCTGTGCGCGTTCGCGTCGGAGTTGCAGGTCACGATCGACGAAGTGCTCGACCTGGAGCAATCGCCAGAACGCAGACCGTTCGCGACGATTTCGTCTTCCGATTCGCCAACCGGCGCGGCGGTGCCCGGGGTCGCCGTGCAGCGCGCCGAGAGAACGCGGGCGATCAGGCTCGAGTCGGGCGTCCAATGGAAGCGGTTGATGCTCTGGTCCGAGGAAGACGTCGAGTTCATCGAGACGACATACGAGCCAGGCGATGCTTCCAGTCCTCTCGACAATCTCGTACGGCACAACGGCCACGAGTTCGTGCACGTCCTCACCGGCCGGTTACGGGTCGTCGTCGGTGCCGACGAGGTCGTCCTCCGGCCGGGCGACTCGCTGACGTTTTCGTCATCGACACCGCACCGACTCAGCAACGACGGTGATGAAACCGTCCGCGCGATCTGGGTTGTCCGCGGGCGGCGAGGCGCTCGGGAGTGAGATGAGGATTCTCTCGAGTCTTTGGCAACGTCGTGGCGACCGCCGGGTGGGGTTGCATTGAGCCGGCGTGCACTCGTCGTCGGCGTGACGGGCATCAGCGGAGGCAATGTCGCACGACGGCTGCTGGGCGAAGGTTGGGAGGTCCTCGGTCTCTGCCGTCGACCGCAGGACGTCGACGATGGGATCACACCGCTCAGCGCGGATCTCTTGGACGCCGACGAGGTCGAGACCGTGGTGCGCGGCACCGCACCGACTCACGTGTTCTTCACGACGTGGTCACGCCGGGCGACCGAGGCGGAGAACTGCGACGTCAACGGTCGCATGCTCGTGAACCTGCTGGACGCCGTCGCCGGTGAGCGGTCCGTCCAACACGTCGCGCTGGTCACGGGCCTCAAGCATTACCTCGGACCGTTCGAGGCGTACGCGAAGGCTCAACCGGATACGCCATTCTCGGAGGAACAGCCGCGACTGCCGTACGAAAACTTCTACTACGTCCAGGAGGACGTGCTCTTCTCGGCTGCGGCGCGCGACGGCTTCACGTGGACCGTTCATCGTCCCCACACCCTGATCGGCTGGGCGCTCGGCAACGCGATGAACATGGGAGTTACCCTCGCCGTCTACGGGGCAATCTGTCGCGAGACCGGGCGCGGGTTCCACTTTCCCGGCTCGAGCGAGCAATGGGAAGCAGTCACCGACGTCACCGACGCGGGCCTCCTGGCCGACCACCTGGTCTGGGCAGCGACGACACCCGCGGCGGCGAACGAGGCGCTCAACATCGTCAACGGTGACGTGTTCCGCTGGCGACGAATGTGGCCGCGACTCGCCGACGCCCTTGGGGTGGAGGCAGTCCCGTTCGACGGCGAACCGGCGCCGCTCGAGCAGCAGATGGCCGACGCCGGCGACGTTTGGCCCGAGATCGTGCGTCGACACGGTCTTCGAGACACGAACGTCGAGAGCCTTGCCTCGTGGTGGCACACGGACGCAGATCTCGGACGGACGATCGAGACCTTCACCGACATGGGGCGCAGCAGACGGCTCGGGTTCCTCGGCGTTCGCGATACCGAATCGTCCTTCACCGACCTCTTTGCGCGCTTGCGAGAGGCACGGATCGTGCCGTGAACCCTCACGCTCGACACGGCACGGCGCACCACGAGGCGGGGCTGCCTTGAGGGCTCTTCGCTTCCACGCTGCCCATGACCTCCGAATCGAGGACGTGCCGGAACCTCCCGATCCGGGCGACGGCGAGGTTGTCGTACGTGTTGTGACGTGCGGCATCTGCGGCACGGACCTCCACGAGTACGTCGCGGGCCCGATCGTGACACCCGTCGAGCCGCATCCCCTCACCGGCGCTCGTAACCCTCAGATCCTCGGGCACGAGTTCGCGGGTGACGTGATCGGGGTCGGCGCCGGCGTCACGCGGGTGACCGAGGGGGATCGCGTTTCGATCATGCCGCTCGCCTACTGCGGGACATGCGCGTATTGCCGGCGCGGGCTGCAGCACCTCTGCACGACGATGGCCTGCGTTGGCCTATCCCACCCCTGGGGTGGGATGGCCGAGGTCGCAACCGTCGCCGAACACCAGGTTGTCCCACTCCCCGACGGCGTCAGCTACCGCCAGGGAGCGCTGATCGAGCCGACCGCGGTGGCGGCGTACGGGGTCGAGCGCGCGGGCGTTGCCCCTGGCGACCGGGTGCTCGTCACCGGGGCTGGTCCGATCGGCGCGCTGGCGGCACTCTGTGCCCGTTCCGCCGGCGCGTCGACGGTGTACATCTCCGAGCCGAATACTGCACGACGCGCGCGCGCGGAGGCCTTGGGGGTCGCCACGGTGCTCGATCCCGCGAAACTCGACGTCCCCGAATTCCTGCGGGACGAGAGCGACGGCCTCGGAGTGGACGTGGCGATCGAGTGCTCCGGGCACCCCAACGGCTTCTCGTCCGCGATCAACTCGCTTCGCCGCCGCGGCACGCTCGCCCAGACCGGCCTCTTCGTCGGGGAGGCAACCGTCGAGCCGATGCTCTGGGCGCTCCATGATCTCACGATCGTCGGGACCTGGTGCTACTGGGTGTACGACTTCGATCGCATCGCCGCACAGATCGCAGCCGGTGATCTCCCGGTCGAGCGAGTCGTGACGAGCGAGGTCGATCTCGACGGAGCGCCCGATGCCTTTGCGCGTTTGGCTTCGGGGACCGCGGACGAGATCAAGGTACTGGTCGACCAATGAGGAGGGACGTCGGATGAAGGCACTGGTCTTCGAGGAACCCCGTCGGGCCGTGGTGTCCGATTTCGAAAAACCCGCGGTCGCGGCCGGCGAAGTGCTCGTCCGCTCCCGCAACGTGGGCATCTGTCATTCCGACTTCGAGCTCTACGAGGGCCGTTACATCATTCCGGTCTCGTATCCGATCATCCCCGGGCACGAGTGGGCTGGCGAGATCGCAGAAGTGGGTGGGGCCGTGACGACGCTGCAGCGCGGCGATCGAGTCGTCGGCGAATGCGTCGTCAACAACGGCGACGACCACTTCGGGTTCTCGATCAGCGGAGCCAACGCCGAGTACTTCGTAGCCAAAGCGTCCTGGCTCCATCGCATCCCGGACGAGCTGTCGTTCCAACAAGGCGCATTCGTCGAACCGTTCTCGGTCGCGTACGCGGCCACCGTGGCCGCGGGAGGAATCGACGCGAGCGACGAGGTCGCGGTGATCGGCGGCGGCCCGATCGGCCTCCTCTGCGTCATGGCCGCATCGAGCATGGGCGGATCGGTGACCCTCATCGAGCCTCAACCGCATCGCCGCACGCTCGGCCTCGAAGTAGGCGCGAGCCGTGCTCTCGATCCGGGCGCGGCTCCACTTGCTGAGCAGGCCGGCGAGGTCACCGGCAGTCGGGGCTTCGACGTGGTCATCGAAGCTGCCGGGGCGCCTGCCGCCATGGCGAGCGCCCTCCCGATCGCCGCGCTCGGCGCGCGACTCGTCTTCGTGGGCATCGATGTCGGCGGAACAGCAACCGCCGAGATCGGGCTCGTGCAATCAAAGGCACTGCAGGTCCGCGGGATCATCGGCTCGGCCGGGCTGTGGCCGCGCACGATCCGCTTCATGGCCACGAGCGGGTTGGACCCCACGCCACTGCTCACCGCCAGGTTCCCTCTCCACGACGCGCCCGCGGCCCTCGAGGCGGCGCGAGACACGAGCCGCAACGTGAAGGTTCAGATCGAGTGCTGACCAAATGAAGGCGGCTGTCTTCCACGGATCGCACGACGTCCGCATAGAGGAGGTCTCTGATCCAGGATCCCCTCGCGCCGACGAGGTCGTGCTCGAGGTGATCCGGGCGGCGATCTGTGGCACGGACGCCGCGGAGTGGGATCATGGTCCCGTCCTATGTCGTCCGGGCGTCGTGCTCGGGCACGAGTTCGTGGGTCGCGTGGTCGATCTCGGGGCCGAGGTAACGGGTTTCCGACGAGGCGACCGCGTCGTTTCCGGTGCGGGGATCTCCTGCGGCCGCTGCCACTGGTGTCTCCGCTCTCGGACGAACCTGTGCGCGGAGTACCGCACCTTGGGTCTGCAGGTCGACGGCGGGCTCGCCGAGTACGTCACGTCCCCGGCCGCGATCTGCCATGCGGTCCCGGCCGGTTGCGACGACGACGCGGCTGTGATGACACAGCCCCTTGCGGTTGCGCTGCATGCGCTGTCACGGGTTGCACAAGGTGCCGAAGAGTCGGTCGCGGTCATCGGCGTCGGCGGCATCGGCTCTTTCATCGTCGCGGGCGCAGCACGGCGAGCGGTCGGGGGACGGCTTGTCGCGATCGACATCGACGCCGAGCGACTGTCCACTGCGTCGGCGCTCGGTGCCCACGAGGTGGTCGACGCGACCGGCAACGATCTGGCAAAAGTCCTGTTGGAGCTCACCGACGGTATCGGCTTCGATGTCGTCATCGAGGCGAGTGGCGCTGCGCACGCGCCCGCGGCAGCGACCGTCGGCGTGCGCCGCGGAGGTCGGGTGCTCCTCGTCGGCTTACATGCCGCGCCCCGTCAGATCGACCTCACGCAAATGATCGTCCGCGAGGTAGACATCTTCACGTCGGTCGCCCACATCTGTGACTCCGACATCCCCGCAGCGCTACAGCTGCTCGCGTCCAGCAATGTCGCTGCCGTTGCCGCAGGGCCGCGGATTGCTCTCGAGGTGCTCGTTGACGATGGACTTCGCCCTCTTGCCGAAGGTCGCGCCGCGGGGAAGATCCTCATCGCGCCTGGTTCGGAGACCGACGGTACTCAACTCGAGCCCGGGACGATGGCCGAAACCACGTAGGCGCCGGTCGCGAGAACGCGCCGACGCGCCGAACAGGCGTCAGAAGCTTGGTTTCGCCGCCATGTTCACGACGATCAGCAAGAGGAGCACGGTGTCGAACCGGAAGATCATGAACAGCCGTCTCACGCGCATCGCCACCTCGGGCGAATCCGGTCCGTGCATGCGTGCGGCCTCGTCGATCCGGCCGAGCTCCGGGCCGACGAAGCCGACCCCGACGATCGCGGCGATCGTCCAGCCGACGAGCGCGAAGATCACCCAGAACTGGCCCCAGTCGAAGTTGCCCTTCTGCATCAGGATGATCCCGAAGACGAGCGTGACGACGAGCGTCGGCGTGTAGACCCGCGTCCCGATCCAGGCACCCATCCTGCCGAGCGCGCCGAGAGTCTCTCCCTCGCCCCGCCGCTCGAACACGATTCCGAGCACCGTGAGCGTCACGTCGCCACCCACCCAGATCACGGCGGAGAGGACGTGGATCGCGAGGTAGGCGTAGTACGCGGAGGGCGCGAGCGAGAGGAAGAGGATCGCCCCGGCGAAGAGGAGCGTCCCGGCGAGAATCGTGTCGACGCCGAACCCACCGAACGGGCGCGCGGCCGGCGCCGCTGCACCGCTGTCCTGGTTCATGGCGCGCAAGTAAACGACATCGTGCGGAGAGGATCAACCCCAGGGGCAGGAGACAGCGCCGCTCCGACCGAGCGTCGCGACGGGCGACCGCGGTAGGCTGACGTCGTGATCCCGTGGATCATCCTCGCCGTCGTCGCGGTTCCGCTCGTCGTGATCGGGTTCGCGTCGACACGCCGCCGCGTCGCGGCCGGCGAACATCCCGCCACCGAGGATGCTGCGGCCCGCGACCGCACCGAGCGAGAGTTCGCCGACGCCGAGGCATACGAGGAGCAGTGGCGCGAGGAGCACAGGGACGATCACCGCGAGCGCATCCCGTAGCGCGACCGGTCAGGCGCCCCAACCCTCGTGCGGAGCGTGGTCGCCGGGCTCGAAGTGCCACGTCTCGCGCAGGTCTTCGCAGCGGCCGTCGTCGGCGAAGCGAAGGAACAGGATGCCGACCAGCGTTACCTCTGCGCCCCGGCTCAGCATCCTCACCCAGAACTCGACCGCGGCCCTCCGCCCGTCGGACGCCTCCACCGGGAGGCCCATCCGCACGTCGACGCGATCCTGTGTCGCGGTGACGTCGGACCAGTAGGCGCGGACGCCCGTAGCGCCACGGTGCGGCTCCTGGAGCGGGTGCGAGCGGTAGAGAGAGTCGTCCGTGAACAGCGCCGCCGCCGCGTCGGCATCGCGGTCGCGCCACGCCTGGGCGTACGCATCGACCCATTGCTGGACGGTCACGATCGAGAGCCTACTGCGGTCGCGCGGAGGGGGTGCGGGCTCCCGGCTGGAGATCGGGACGCTCGGGACGCACCAGGTCGGGCTCGTCCCGCCGATGGCGCCGCACGGCTTGCGCAACATCGGTGACGACGTGCTCCGCGTGCTCGGCACGTTCTCAGCGTCGACCGTGGTCTCGACCTTCGAGCGGCCCTTCGAGGAGGACGGCCCTCAGGTGGTCGTCATCGGCTCGCCCGTCCCGGTCGCGGGGCGCCTCGACGAGCCGGCCGCCGCCTGCTCCGTCGCGAACGATCTCCTCGCGGAACGCCGTGGTGCGATTCACGAGGGGTCGGCCGTGAGTTCAGGCGACGATCACGGTGCTGCCGAGCTCGCGCTCGACCGCGGTCGCGACGTCCGATCCGAAGAGGCCGGCGAGGAACCCGTGGTGGTGCTCGCCCAGGACGACGGTGTCGACCCTGGCGTCCCGGGCGGCTTCGATAATCGCGTTACCCGGTTCGCCGGCAGCCCACATGAACTCCGCGTGCAGCCCCGCCGCCTCGACCTCGTCGCGGGCCTGCGCGAGCAGGCCCACCAGCTCGGGCGGAGGCGCGATGGGCTGGCCTTCCCAGTCGGCGACGTCGTCGAGGGTGCCGAAGAACCGATCGACCTGCGGGTCGAGCGGAACCTCGAAGACCGAGAGCACGATCAGACGAGCGTTCCGTGCCTGCGCCTCGGCGATGCCACGCTCGAGCGCACGGCGGGCCGCCGCCGAGTCGTCGAATCCGACGAGGACCCCGCTCACGGGCCGCAGTCTACGCACGGCCGCGAGGCCGGATGGCTCGTGGCTAGCCGAATCCGCGCACGAACAGGACGAGGACCGCGACGACGAGAAAGAGCCACGACGAGTCCGTCCAGTTCATCCCTCTCGGCTTCACGGGAGAGGTATCGGCAGTCCTGCCGTCCCACCAAAGCCGCCACGCACCGTCGTGACTCGCGAGGCGGCCGGCCCGCCCCTTGCCCATGCGGCGGCCTAGTAGTAGCTGGTCTTCCCGCGTGCGGCGCGGGCGCTGTACGTCGCGATGTCGAGCACCAGGCCGAGAGCCACGAGCAGCCACTCGGCGCCCTCTACGCCGCCGATCGGCGACCAGACGATCACGTACATGAGCGTCGTCCAGGGTAGGAACAGCAGGCCGAGCAGCGGGACGATCCAGGACCCGAACGCGAGGTCCACGCGGTCGCCGAAGATCCACCAGAGCGCGAGCGCGATGCGAGGGCCGAGGCCGACGCTGACGAGTGCGAGGCAGCACATGCAGGGCGCACGCTGTCACGTGTCGGCTGCCGCGTCAACGGAGGGACGTCGTCCACAACGGGTGAACCCGGTCCCGAGCAACGTCGGACCGTGTTGACTGACGCCGTGCCCACAGACGCGGCGATCCCGTTCGATCCGACGACTCCGGAGCAGCGGGAGAACCCGTTCGACGTGCTCGCGCTCGCGCGACGCGAGCAGCCTGTCTTCCATGCGCCGGCGCTCGACCTCTGGGTTGTCACTCGGCACGACGACGTCCTCACGGTGCTGAAGGACCACCGGACGTTCTCGTCGACGGGCGCGCTCAAGTCCTCGTCGACGTCGCTTTCCCCAGAGGTGTTCGAGGTGCTCGCCGACGGCTTTCCCGAGATGCCGTACATCATCGAGCTCGACCCGCCGCTGCACGACCGCATCCGGGGGCTCGTCGCGCGTGCGTTCACACCGCGCCGGATCGCAGAGCTCGAGCCGCGGATTGCGGCGATCGCCTCCGAGCTGATCGACGAGCTGGCGCCGTTGGGTCATGCGGATATCGTCGAGGCGTTCGCGTGGCCGCTGCCGCTCCGGGTGCTCGGTGAGCTGTTTGGCTTCCCGCGCGAGGATCTCGAGCAGGTTCATCGGTGGGGACTCGACTGGCTGCTGCTCCAGCAGGAGCGACCGCTGGACGAGCAACTGGGCCACGCCCGCGGGCTCGTCGAGCTCCAGCGGTATTGCGTCGCCGCCGTCGAGCACAGGCGGGCGAATCCGGCCGACGACCTTCTCGGCGCGATGGTCGCCGCGAACGACGGCGCCGACGAGCCGTTGAGCACGGTCGAGATCGCGGGGCTGCCGCTCGACCTGATGGTCGCGGGGCACGTGACCGTCACCCGTGCGATCGGGAGCGCGCTGGACCGTATGTTCGACGAGCCGACGCTGCGCGAGCACCTGCTCGACCCCGAGCTTGCCGCGAAGGCGATCGAGGAGATCCTCCGGCTCGAGTCGCCGGCGCAGGGTCTCTTCCGCGTGACCACGAGAGAGGTCGAGCTCGGCGGCGCGGTGCTTCCGGAGGGCGCGCGCGTGATGGCGCACTTCGCCTCGGCGAACCGCGACGCGTGCGTTTTCGCGCACGCGGACGTCTACCGGCCGGAGCGCGACGACATCGGTGCGCACCTCGCCTTCGGCAAGGGAATCCACTTCTGCATCGGGGCGCCGCTCGGGCGGCTCGAGCTGCGCACGGCGCTCCCCATGCTGATCCGTAGGCTCCCTGGCCTCCGGCGCGGCACCGCGCCCGCCGCCAGGGAGACGGTGTTCTTCGCGCGAGGGTTCACGTCGCTCGAGGTCGAGTGGGATCCGTGAGCGACGTCGTCATAGTCACGGGCGCCGCCTCCGGGCTCGGCGCCGTTTATTGCCGAGAACTCGCAACGGCCGGCTACACGGTGGTCGGCGCCGATCTCGATCCCGTGGACGGGGTCGACCTCGGCGTCTCGGTCGACGTGACCGAGCGCGCGTCGACCGAGCGGCTCGCCGAGGCCGTACTCGAGCGGTTCGGCCGGATCGACGGGCTCGTCAACAACGCTGCCGTGTACAGCACGATCGTGAAGACGCCGTTCGAGGAGATCCCCGACGAGGAGTGGGACCGCGTGCTGGACGTCAACGTGAAGGGCGCGTGGCTCTGCACCCGCGCGGTGGCGCCGGCCATGAGGCGGCAGCAACGCGGCAAGGTCGTGAACATCTCGTCGATGACGGTGCCGACCGCGCCGCCCGGGTTCGCGCACTACGTCGCCTCGAAGGCGGCCATCGTCGGCCTGACCCGCGCGCTTGCCCGCGAGCTCGGCCGGGACGGGATCGCCGTCAACACGCTGACCCCCGACTACATCGCCTTCGACCGCGACTACGACAACCGGCAGCCGGACATGGCGCCGACGCTCGCCGCGCAGCGGATCTTCGCGAGGGAGCAGGCGCCCGAGGACCTTGTCGGCGCACTCCTCTTCCTCCTCGGGCCGGGCTCCGACTTCGTCACGGGCCAGAACATCTGGGTCAACGGCGGCCGCGCCTTCAACTAGGCGCATGCGGGGTCCTGGCCGGACCTGGTCGAACGGGCGGGGCCGCAGAGACAAATCGAAGCTACCGTTCGCGAGCAGGGTCGGTGTTGCACGCTTGGTGGGGACGAGCGCCGCAACGTCGCAATATCTCAGACGTTCCCGCCCAACTTTCAAGAAAGGCCAGCATGGCCGACACGCTGCGGACGCTCCGCCCACCCGGCGAGCAGGCGGTCGAACGGAATCGAGACGGGCGTGCGCCCCTGGGGCGTAGCGCGACCGCGCGTCCGCTGCGTTGCTCGTTCTGTCAAACCGAGCTTCCGGAGGACGCCGAACCGACGTCGGAGGACAGGCGTCGGGCGACCGCGAGCAGCTTCTGCTCGCCGCGCTGCCGTGATTGCGTCCGGGCGTTGGCCGCGCTTCATCCATCGCCGCTGGCCTCGCACGAGTTCATCGCGACTCGCGGGCTGCTGACGGATCGATTGCTCGACCTGTGGAGGCGGGGTCTAGGCCCGGAGCCCGCGGTTGTGCTCCGCGCCGCAGAGGTCGCGAGCTGCGGACTGGACTATCAAGCACCGCCGGGAGCTCGTCTCAGATCGATGCCGACGAATGAGGGGGAACGATGACCAGACCGACCGCCGACACGCCTGCGGGCGCCGGCTCCGCCTGCCGGTGAAGATGTTCGTGCTCGGCCGCACGATGACGTGGATGCTCGCGCTCTGGAGCGGCTACATCGCGACCTGGGCCTCGGTGACGGGCCCCCGCCCCGCGATCGTCGCAGCATGGTGGCTCGCCGGAGTCGCCCTCCTGCAGGCGATCGCGCACGATGTCGACCGATCGAGGAGGTCGCGCGCCGAGTCGTCGCAGCGCTCGGAGCCGGTGCACATCGGTGTCCACTTGGCCCTTGGGGGAACCGCGGTTCAGGACTGGGAGTCCGAGGGCGGCGCGATCGCCTGAGCACGAATGGGCGCGCTTCTAGGTCGGCGTGCTGTCGGCGTCGAACCGGTAGCCCATTCGCGCCTCCGTGAGGAAGTACCTCGGGCGCGAGGGCTCTGGCTCGAGCTTTGCGCGGATCTGGGCGAGGTAGACGCGGAGGTAGTTCGTCTCCGTCCCGTACTGCGGCCCCCACACCTCTTGCAGGAGCTGGCGCTGCGTCACGAGCTTGCCCGCGTTGCGGACGAGCACCTCGACCACGTGCCATTCGGTCGGAGTCAGGCGCACTTCGCCCGCGTGCGTCGTGACGCGCTTCGCGGCGAGGTCGACCGTGAAGTCCGCTGTCTCGACGACGGCCTCGTCCTCCCCGGGCGTGGCGCGACGAAGGGCCGCTCGGAGCCGCGCGAGCAGCTCGTCCATCCCGAACGGCTTTGTCACGTAGTCGTCCGCGCCGGCGTCGAGGGCGGCGACCTTGTCCCGCTCGGCGTCGCGCACCGAGAGGACGATGATCGGCACTGCGCTCCAGCCGCGTAGACCGCGGATGACCTCGACGCCGTCGATGCCGGGGAGCCCGAGGTCGAGGATCACGAGGTCGGGATGCTTCCGCGCCGCGAGCGTCAGCGCCGCCTCGCCTGTGCCGGCGAGGTCGACCGTGTACCCCCGCGCGCGGAGGTTCGTCGCGAGCGCACGGAGGATCTGCGGCTCGTCGTCGACCGCGAGGATCCTCGTCATTCGGCCGCCCGGAGCCGTGCGACGATCGTAAGCCCACCGCCCGGAGTGTCGTCCGCCTCGAGCTCGCCGCCCATCGCCTCGACGAAGCCCTTCGCGACCGCGAGCCCGAGCCCGACGCCCTCGCTCTGGCCCGCATCGCCGAGGCGCTGGAACGGCTTGAAGAGCCGGCCTCGCTCCTCGGCCGGGATACCGGGGCCCCGGTCGACGACCCGGATGTCGACCGTCCCGTCGACGACGCCGGCCAGTACCGACGGCGGTGTCCCCGGCGGCGAGAAGCGGATCGCGTTCGCGATCACGTTGGCGAGCGCGCGCTCGAGGAGCCCGCGATCGGCGAGGACGCGCGGCAGCGTGTCGTCGATGTCGAGCAGGACGGCGCCGTTCGGGGCGCCGAGGCTGGTGAGCGCGGCGGGAAGCACCTCGTCGAGCCCGACCGGGGCGGCGGCGATGTCGAGGGCTCCCGTCTGCAGACGGCTCATGTCGAGCAGATTGCCGACGAGCGCGTCGAGCCGGTCGGTCTCCTCCTCGATCGTCGCAAGGAACTCATCGCGCGCCTCGGTCGGCCACTCGACGTCGCGCTGCCGAAGGCTCGAGACGGAGGCCTTGATCGCCGCGAGCGGTGTCCGCAGGTCGTGAGAGACGGCGGCGAGGAGCGCCGAGCGGAGCTCGTTGGCGGCCGAGAGCGCGCCGGCCTCCTGCGCCTCCGCCTCGAGCTCGCCGAGCTCGACCGAGGCGGCCAGCTCGCGCGCGAACGCGTCGAGGAGGCGCTGGTTCTCGCTGCGGACCGGCGTTCCGGCGATCGCGAGGACGTGGTCGGGATCGAGGTCGACGGTCATCGCCGCGGCGTCGGGGCTTTCGGGGACGCGGTCACCGGAGCCCGCGTCGATGCGCCAACCCCGTTCCGACCGGTGGAGGACAGCGGCGCCCTGGAGGTCGAGCACGCGGACGAGCGTGTCGAGGACGGTCGCGGCGGGGGACGATCCTGCGAGCCGCGCGAGCGCCTCCGCCTCTGTCCGCGCACGCTGCCCCTCGACCGCCCTCCGTGCGGCGAGCGAGACGAAGCCGCTCATCGCCGCGGCGACCGTCAGGAAAACGGCGAGCGCGAGGAGGTGCTCGGTCGAGCCGATCGTGAGCGTGTGGAGCGGGGGCACGAAGAACCAGTTGACGAGCAGGTTTCCGGCGGCCGCCGCGGTGAGCGCGGGCCACAGGCCGCCGAGCGCGGAGACGGCGACGACGAACAGGAGATAGAGGAGCATCACCGTCGGGATGCCGAGATCGGAGCGGAACTGCGTAAGGACCCACGTCATCAGCCCCAGGCCGACCGCGGTGAGGCCGAAGCCGAGGAGGACACGCCTCCGGGGCAGCGCGGCCGGGCGCCGGGTGCGAGGCACGACGAACGCGTCCTCGGACCGCCGGTCCGGATGGCTGATCACGTGGACGTCGATCCCGACGCCCGACTCGCGGATGACCCGTCCGATCACCGACCCTCGGGTGATTCGCTGCCAGGTCGAGCGGCGGCTCGCACCCATCACGATCTGCGTCACGTTCAGCGAGCGCGCGTCGCCGAGCAGCGCCTCGGCGACGTCGGCGCCGACGACCTCGTGGTACGCGCCGCCGAGCTCCTCGACGAGCACCCGCTGCCGCTCGAGCAGCGCCGCCGACGGTGCGGCGAGACCGTCCTGCGGGATCACGTGGACCGCCACGAGGTCGCCCTTCGTGCGCTGCGCGATGCGTCCTGCGCGCCGGACGAGCCGCTCGCCGTCCGTCGAGCCGGTCAGCGCGACGAGGATCCGCTCGCGTGTCTCCCACGGCTCCGCGATGCCGTGGCGGGCGCGGTACTCCGCGAGCGCCTCGTCCACCCGCTCCGCGAGCCAGGCGAGGGCGAGCTCCCGCAGCGCCGAGAGGTTCCCCGGGCGGAAGTAGTTCGCGAGCGCGGTGTCGATGCGCTCCGGCGGATACACGTCGCCGCGGGCGAGGCGGTTGCGGAGCGCCGTCGGCGTCAGGTCGACCAGCTGGAGCTCGTCCGCGCGACGGACGACCGCATCGGGGATCCTCTCGCGCTGGGGCACGCCCGTGATCTGCTCGACGACGTCGTTGAGGGACTCGAGGTGCTGGACGTTGAGCGTCGAGATGACGTTGATGCCGGCTGCGAGGAGCTTCTCCACGTCCTCCCACCGCTTCTCGTTCTCCGACCCCGGCACGTTCGTGTGGGCGAGCTCGTCGACGAGCGCGACCCTCGGCCTGCGCGCGAGCACGGCATTGACGTCGAGCTCCTCGAACGTCGCCCCGCGATAGGCGACCCGGCGACGGGGCACGACCTCGAGGCCGACAGCTTGCTCGGCCGTCTTCGGCCGGCCGTGGGTCTCGATGAAGCCCACCACGACGTCCTCGCCGTACTCGGCGCGGCGGCGCCCTTCGTTCAGCATCGCAAACGTCTTGCCGACGCCTGCCGCCGCGCCGAGGTAAATGCGGAGCGTGCCGCGGGACATGCCCACAGCGTGCACTTAGCGGGTCGTGCCGTCGAGCGCGAGATTGAGCTCGACGACGTTCGCGCCCGGCTCGCCGAGGAACCCCAGCGAGCGTCCGTCCGTGTGCGCGGCGACGAGCTCGAGCACCTTCGCGAGGGGGAGCCCGCGCGCGCGTGCGACGCGCGCCGCCTGGATCCGAGCGTTGGCCACGGAGATGTCCGGATCGAGCCCCGAGCCGGACGACGCCACCACGTCGGGCGGGACGGGCGCGTCGACGGCGAGGCCGTTCTCGCGCCGGTAGGCGTCCGCACGGGTCAGCACGTCGCGGAGCAGCGCCGGGTTCGTCGGGCCCAGGTTCGAGGCGGAGCTCGCCATCGCGTCGTAGCCGGCGCCGGCAGCGGACGGCCGCGGGTGGAACCAGCGCGGACCGGCGAACCGCTGGCCGATCAGACTGGAGCCGACCACCACGCCGTTCCGCTCGATGAGCGAGCCGTCCGCGCGGCCCGGGAAGGCGAGCTGGGCGATCCCGGTGACGGCGAGCGGGTAGGCGATGCCCGTGAGCAGCGTCAGCACGAGGAACGCGACGAGCGCGGGGACGAGCTGTCGTCGCACGACCGCCATCAGACGATCCCGAGCCCGGTGACAACGAGGTCGATCAGCTTGATCCCGACGAACGGCGCGACGATCCCGCCGAGCCCGTAGACGAGGAGGTTCCGTCGCAGCATCGCCGCGGCGGAGACCGCCCTGAAGCGGACGCCGCGGAGGGCCAGCGGGATCAGCGCGACGATGATCAGCGCGTTGAAGATCACGGCCGAGAGGATCGCGCTCTGGGGCGTCCCCAGGGCCATCACGTTCAGGCGGTCGAGCGCCGGGAACGCGCCGGCGAACATCGCGGGGATGATCGCGAAGTACTTCGCGACGTCGTTCGCGATCGAGAACGTCGTCAGCGACCCGCGCGTGATCAGCAGCTGCTTCCCGATCTCGACGATGTCGATGAGCTTCGTCGGGTTCGAGTCGAGGTCGACCATGTTCCCCGCTTCCTTGGCCGCCTGCGTGCCCGTGTTCATCGCGACGCCGACGTCTGCCTGCGCCAGCGCGGGCGCGTCGTTCGTCCCGTCCCCCGTCATCGCGACGAGCGCGCCCTCGGCCTGCTCCCGTCGGATCAGCGCCATCTTGTCCTCCGGCGTCGCCTCCGCGAGGAAGTCGTCGACTCCCGCCTCGTCGGCGATCGCCTTCGCGGTCAGCGGATTGTCGCCCGTGATCATCACGGTGCGGATGCCCATACGGCGGAGCTGCTCGAACCGCTCGCGAATCCCTTCCTTGACGACGTCCTTCAGCTGCACCACGCCGAGCGCGGTGCCGTTCTCGGCGACGACGAGCGGCGTGCCGCCGTCCCGCGCGATCCCGGCGACGAGCTCGCCGAGCGGCTCGGGCACGGAGCCACCGTGCTCCTCGATCCAGCGCCGCACGGCGTCGCCCGCGCCCTTGCGGATCGAGCGGCCGTCGAGCTCGACCCCGCTCATCCGCGTCTGCGCCGTGAACGGCACCAGCGTCGCGCCGGCGAGCTGGCGCTCGCGGAGGCCGTAGCGCTCCTTCGCGAGCACGACGATCGACCGACCCTCGGGCGTCTCGTCGGCGAAGCTCGAAAGCTGCGCGGCGTCGGCGAGGTTGCCGGCGTCGACTCCGGGCAGGGGAAGGAACGCGGTCGCCTGCCGGTTCCCGAGCGTGATCGTCCCGGTCTTGTCGAGGAGCAGAGTCGAGCAGTCGCCGGCCGCTTCCACTGCCCGGCCGGACAGCGCCAAGACATTGCGCTGCACGAGCCGGTCCATGCCCGCGATGCCGATCGCCGAGAGGAGCGCGCCGATCGTCGTCGGGATCAGGCAGACGAGCAGCGCGACGAGCACGACGACCGACTGCTCCGCGCCCGAGTAGACGGCGAACGGCTGGAGCGTCACGACGGAGAACAGAAAGATGATCGTCAGCCCGGCAAGCAGGATGTCGAGCGCGATCTCGTTCGGGGTCTTCTGGCGGCTCGCGCCCTCGACGAGGGCGATCATCCGGTCGAGGAAGCTCTCGCCCGGCTTCGACGTGACCCGCACGACGATCTCGTCCGAGAGCACGCGCGTGCCGCCCGTGACCGCGGAGCGGTCGCCCCCGGACTCGCGGATGACGGGCGCCGACTCGCCGGTGATCGCGGACTCGTCGACGCTCGCGATGCCCTCGATCACGTCGCCGTCGCTAGGAATCACTTCGCCCGCGGAGACGACGAGCTCGTCGCCGGCCTGGAGCGTCGAGCTCGGCACGTCCTCGAGCGACCCGTCCGGCCTGCGCCGGTGCGCGATCGTCTCGGAGCGTGTCCTGCGTAGTGCCGCCGCCTGCGCCTTGCCGCGACCCTCGGCCATCGCCTCCGCGAGGTTCGCGAACAGGACCGTGAACCACAGCCACACCGCGATCAGGCCGGCAAAGACCCCGGGGTCGCGGACGAAGAGCACAGTCACGAGGGCGCTGCCGATCTCGACCACGAACATCACCGGGTTCCGTGCCATGCGGCGCGGGTCGAGCTTGCGCACGCTCTCCAGCGCGGCAGGGCCGACGATCGCCGGATCGAACAGGCTCGAGGCCCTCGTCACTGCCCCAGGTGCTCCAGGATCGGGCCGAGCGACAGCACGGGGAAGTAGGTCAGACCGACGACGATCAGGACGACGCCGACGAGGAGGCCGGCGAAGAGCGGCGTCCCTGTCGGCAGCGTCCCTGCGGTGGCGGGGACGTGCTGCTTCCGCGCCAGCGAGCCGGCGATCGCAAGCGCGGGGACGATCAACAGGAACCGCCCGCCGAGCATCGCGAGCCCGAGCGTCGTGTTGAACCAGTCGGTGTTGCCGCTGAGGCCGCCGAAGGCCGAGCCGTTGTTGTTCGAGGCAGACGTGAACGCGTAGACGATCTCGGAGAGGCCGTGTGGACCGGGGTTCAGGATCGAGGCGGTCGCCGAGTCGAGCACGACCGAGATCCCCGCGAACGTGAGGATCAGCGCCGGGACCGCGAGGAGGTAGAGCACGACGAGCTTCATCTCGGCCGCCTGGATCTTCTTGCCCAGGTACTCGGGCGTCCGGCCGACCATCAGGCCGGCGATGAAGACGGCGAGCAGGGCAAACACGAGCATCCCGTAGAGGCCCGCGCCCACCCCGCCGGGGCTGACCTCGCCGAGCATCATGTTGACGAGCGGCACCGCGCCGCCGAGCGGCGTGAAGCTGTCGTGAGCAGCGTCCACGGCACCGGTCGACGTGCCGGTCGTCGAGGCCGCGAAGAGCGTCGAGGCGGGTGCGCCGAAGCGGACCTCCTTGCCCTCCATGTTCGCCCCGGCGGCTCCGAGCGCGTGCACGTGGGGGTTCCCGTCGACCTCAGCCCAGGTCGCGAGCGCGGCCGAGCCCACCCAGAGGGCGAGCATCGCGGCGAAGATCGCCCAGCCCTGTCGGCGGTCGCCGACGAGGCGCCCGAAGGCGAACGTGAGCGCGAACGGGATCGCGAGCAATGCCCACATCTCGAGGAGGTTCGTCAGGCCCGAAGGGTTCTCGAACGGATGGGCGGAGTTCGCGTTGAGGGGGCCGCCGCCGTTCGTGCCGAGCTCCTTGATCGCCTCCTGGCTCGCGACCGGGCCGCGGAAGATCGCCTGCGTCGCGCCCGCAACGGTGTGCGCGTCCACGGGGCCGCGGAGCGTCTGGACGACGCCGAGCCCGGCGAGCGCAAGGGCGAGCACGAGCGCGAGCGGCAGGAGGATGCGCGTCGTCGACCTGGTGAGGTCGACCCAGAAGTTCCCGACTGTCTCGCTCCGTCGGCGTGTGATCCCACGCACGAGCGTGATCGCGACGGCGATGCCGACGGCCGCGGAGACGAAGTTCTGCACGGTCAGACCGGCCAGCTGGGTGAGATGGCTCATCGTCGACTCGCCGGCGTAGTTCTGCCAGTTCGTGTTCGTGACGAAGCTGACCGCCGTATTGAAGGCGAGCGCGGGCGCGACGCCGCCGGCGTGGGTGGGGTTCAGCGGGAGCCCGCCCTGCACGCGCTGGAGCAGGAAGAGGCCGAGGACCGAGACCAGGCTGAACGCGAGCAGCGAGAGCGCGTAGACCTGCCATGGCTGCTCCCGCTCCGGGTCGACTCCCCCGAGCCGGTAGAGAGCGCGCTCGACCGGCAGGAAGACGCGGTCACCGGGAGCGGTGCCGCCGCCGAAGACCCGCGCGATGTACGCGCCGAGCAACGGCGTCGAGAGGAACACAAGCCCCAGGAGGGTCGCGGCCTGCGCCCACGCCTGCCAGCTCACCCCAGGCTCCGGCCGGACGTCGTGCGCATCTCAGCCAAGCCGCTCCGGCGCCAGGAGCGCGTAGACGAGGTAGCCGAGGACGAGGATCGCGAGCACCAGCGCGACGACGTTCCCGAGGCTCATCGCCGGCGCTCCATCCCGGCCGCGGTCCTGCCGACGATCCGCTCGCACCCTGCGACGAAGGCGGCCGCGAAGGCGAAGAACCCGAGCGTGATGCCGACGAACAGCAGATCTCGCATGCCCTCGTCTTACCGCGCGCCACAGGGCCGGCGGATCTCTCTTGACGGGACTCCTACGCCGCTGCGCCGGATCTTGACGCCGCCTTAGCGGCGGCTACGTGCGGAGCGCGTCGGCGACCTCGCCGAGGAGCGCGACCATCTCGAGGTCCTCGTGGTACAGGTGCTGCAGCATCGCGCGCTCGACGCCGGCAGCCTCGTACTCCCGGAGCCGCGCGACGACCTCCTCGAGCGTCCCCGCGATCGGCGGCGGCTCGGCCTGCCGACCGGTGATGGCGTCGATGTGGGCGAGCCGCTCGGCGACCTCGCCGGCGTCCCGGCCGACGACGCAGCCCGCCATCATCGAGAAGCGGAGGGGCGCGCGCTCTGCCTCCCGCGCCGCCTGGGCGACTCTCTGCGCGCGCTCGCGGGCCTCGTCGACCGAGGGCGAGACCGTGTTGTACTCGTCCGCGAAGCGGACGGCGAGCGCGACCGTGCGCGGCTTCGCGCGGCCGCCCACGATGATCGGCGGGCGCGGCTGCTGGAGCGGCGCCGGCCTGATCTCGTCGGCCTCGGTCCACTGACGCGTGATCTCGGCCAGCTGCCGCTCGAGCTCGTCGACCCGGTCGCGCGCCGTCCGGAACGGGAACCCGTACGTCTCGTGCTCGAGCTCGTACCAGCCCGCTCCGATCCCGAGCTCGACGCGGCCGTCGGAGACGTGGTCGACGGTGACGACGTTCTTCGCGAGCACCGACGCCGGCCGGAAGGTCACCGGCGAGACCATCGTCCCGAGGCGGATCCGTTCGGTCCTGGCCGCGAGCGCGGCCAGGGTCGCCCAAGCATCGAGCGCGCCGGCGGGCTCGCCTCGCACGATCGAGCGGTAGTGATCCGAGCGGAAGAGACCCTCGAGCCCCGCGGCCTCGGTCGCGAGCGCGAGCGCGAGCCACTGCTCCCAGCTGACGCCCTCCTGCCCCTCGATCATCAGGCAGATCCGCACACACGAAATCTATGCGGCCGCCGTGGACGTCTGCGCGTCACATGCTGTGGGAGACGAGCACGTCCCGCTCGTCGCCGCCGCGTACCGTCCGCTCGTCGACGAGGCCGACGCCGCGTACATAGAGCTTGTGGTCGACGACGCCAGGCTCGAGTGGCGTCCACTCCCTCGTCAGCAACGCGCGCTTCGAGTCGACCGCGGGCGTGCGGGCCCTCGCGTGAAGGTCCAGCACGCGGAAGTGGTCCTCGGCGTGGCCTTTCAGGTACTCCTGCCGAAACGCCTGCCCGACTCGGGGGTGGGCGGGCATGAAGACCCCGGCGCGGGCGCCGTTCACGCCGGAGAGCCACGAGCCCTCGCGGCTCGTCACCTTCCCGGTCGCGTCGAGCTCGGCGGTGTCCTCACCGAAGTACCAGACCGTGCCCTGGCGGTCCTGCGCGTACCAGTCGGTCGTCCGCTCCGCCAGGTGGCCCGATGCGTAGAGCCGGTCTGTCACCGCGGTGCAGCGGACGCTGTCGATCACGTGTGTCGCGCGGGTCACGTGCACGACGTCGCGCGTGGGCTTGCCGTCCTTCACTCCGCGGTAGACGAACGTCGCGCCGGGCCGGAGCGGGAACCACGGGTTGTCGACCGCGCGGACAAACCCGGCGCCGCTCGGCGGCACCGGGGCGGGCGTCCCACCCGGGCTTCCCACCAGCACCACGCTCGCGACTGCCGCGAGCGCGATCGGCAGTCTCATCCGAGCCTCCTTCCGGAGACAGGATTGCACACCGTGCGCCGGCTCGGCCTACTGCGCTTTCTTGCGCCAGCTGGTCAGGTCGAACTGCTTGTTCAGCTGCTTGAGCACCTCGCGCGCGATGATGTCGCCGCCCTCGCGCTCGAAGTGCACCCCGTCCGCGGAGCGCACCTGGACGAGGTCGCCCGAGAGGTTCCGCAGATACTGCGTGTAGCCGCCGTCGTCGCCGGCGAAGAGGCGGTACGTGTCGATGTACGCCGCGCGGCCCGGCCGCTTGCGGGCCTGCTTCTCCACGACCGCGTTGACCACGTCGAAGCGGGCCGTCTGATCGGGTGAACGGGTCTGCGGCATCCCGATCCACAAGACGAACGCGCCGGCGCGGCTGATCACGTCCATCACCCCGCCGACGCGCCGCGCGTACTCGCGCCGCCAGACGGAGCCGCCGAAGTCGTCGATCGTGACGCCCTCTGGCAGACCGGTCATGTAGGCCTTGTCGTCGTTGCCGCCGAAGTCGAGGACGACGACCTTCGGCTTGAGCTTCTTCACCCGCTGACGGATCTCGTCGAACCAGTTGTAGACGTCAGGTCGCGTGAGCCCCGTCGCGATCCGCCCGTCGACGCCACCGACGGACTGCATCACCGGGCTCGCGCCGGCGGCTCGGACGATCGCGTACCCGGGGGTGATCACGAGCGAGTCGCCGGCGATCCAGATCGTGAGCTTGTGGTTGGGCGTGAACGCAACCTTCTTCGGCGGCTTGGGGGCCGACCCGGGGCGATGCTTCGTGGGCGTTGTCGGGCTCGCGGGCGTGGGCGCCGGTGTCGAGGGCAGAGCGATCTTCGTGTCGATCTCGTCCTCGCCGGACCGGCCCATCACGGCCTGGACGCCCTTCCGCGGCCTGTCGAGGAGCAACGCGTGGCTCACGCCGGCGAGAGGGCCGGTAAGGGCGAGCGCGACATCGCGCTGCCAGCCGTCGGCCTTGTTGTAGGCCGACTTGTGCGCGCCCGGCGCGTTGAGCAAGACGCCGATGAGGAGCGCGAGCACGCACACGATCAACGCGTGGCCGGCGCTCCACTGCCGGCGCGCCGGGCCGTCGTCGGCCTTCGGCGCACGTGCTTTCGCCCGGCGCAGTGGGGGAGGAGCGGCCTGCTCGAGGGTCCTGGTCTCGTCCTCCTCCGGGAGGGGCGGGAGCGGCGGGAGCGGCGGCCTGGGGGGATCGGGCATCAGAACTGGAAGTAGATGAAGGGTGCCACGCCTTCCGGGCCCATCGCGCTCGTCAGCATCAGCGCGAGCGCGAGGACGGTGGCCTGGCCGAGGACGGGGAGCCGCGAGAAGCGCGCCATCACGAGCCTCGGGATCCGCGCAGGCAGGTACTGCGAGCCGATCCCGACGGCGATCGCGAGGAGGACGCCGCTCGTGACGAGCGGTGACGGCTCGCCCCAGCGGGTGAACAGGCCCTCGATCAGGTCCCAGGCGGCGGAAAAGGAGTCAGCCCGAAAGAAGATCCACGCGAAGCAGACGAAGTGGAACGTGAGGAGCCGCGCGCGCCAGGTCGTCCAGCGGGTCTCGGCGCGCTCGACCGCACCGCGACGGTCGCGCCTCCAGCGCTCCCAGACGAGCGCCGATCCGTGGAGCCCGCCCCAGATCACGAAGGTCCAGGCGGCGCCGTGCCAGAGCCCGCCGAGCAGCATGGTCAGCATGAGATTCCGGTAGGTGAGGAGACGGCTGCCGCGGCTGCCCCCGAGCGGGATGTAGAGGTAGTCGCGCAGCCAGCGCGACAGCGTCATGTGCCACCGTCGCCAGAAGTCCTGCACCGAGACGGCCGCGTACGGCGAGTCGAAGTTCTGCGGGAACGTGAATCCGAGGAGCAGGGCGATCCCGATCGCGATGTCCGTGTAGCCGGAGAAGTCCGCATAGATCTGGACGGCGTACGCGTAGACGGCGATGAGGATCTCGAGCGACGAGTGCTGCCCGGGGGTCGCGAACACCTGGTCGACGATCGACGAGGCGAGGTAGTTGGCGATCACGACCTTCTTGAAGAGACCCGTCGCGATCAGGTAGAAGGCACGGCTCGTGTCGACGCGGCGCGGGTCCCGCGGGGTCTCGATCTGCGGGATCAGCTCGCCGGGCCGCACGATCGGGCCTGCCACGAGATGGGGGAAGAACGAGAGGTACACCGCGAACTTCTCGAGCGTCGTCGGCTGGAACTCGCCGCGGTAGGCGTCGACGACGTAGCTGATCGCCATGAACGTGAAGAACGAGATGCCGACCGGCAGGACGATCGTCTTCAGGGAGAACGGCAGGTCCATCCCGACGTACGTGGCGAGGTTGTCCGTCGAGGAGACGAAGAAGTCGTAGTACTTGAAGTAGCCGAGCACTCCGAGGTCGCCCGCCAGCGCGAGGATCAACAGCGCGCGCTTCTGCGACGTGACCGTGCTTCGCCAGATGCGGACGGCGAGCACCTGGTTCCACAGCGTGCAGCCGGCGAGGAGGAGGACGAAGCGCCAGTCCCACCAGCTGTAGAAGACGTAGCTCGCGACGATGATGAACGGCCGCCAGCGGTGCGGCCACGGCATCGTCAGCCACGAGAGCGGCAGGACGACGAGGAAGAAGAGCGCGAAGGTAGCGGTGGGGAAGAGCACCGGCGAGGAAGCCTACGGTGGACTCCCGAAGGCACGAACCAGGGCAGAGATGTGATGGGCGCGCGTCAGACGGCGGGTCGCTGCTCGACGGTCGCCTCGGGATCGTCCCCGGGCGGGACGGGCGGGAGGCGGGTGACGGCGGTGACCGGATCGTCGCCGCTCGCGTCGAGCAGCGTGTGCTCGACCGGCGGCGCGAACCATGCCGGGTCGGCGCGCGCCGGCTCGGGCGGGCCGGCGGCGAAGACGGGGATCGCCGGCTCCCGCTCGGCTCGCGACGCGGCCCACTCGATCAGCGCGACGAGCACCCACGCGCCGATCATCACGCCGGCGATCGCGACTGCGTCGAGCTCCGCGATCGCCGCTGCGGCCGCGACGGCGGCGAGGAACAGGCCTTCGAGCAGGACGCGGGGCACCTGCGGCCGGCGGCGGATCGGTGCCTCGAGCTCGCCGAGCCAGGCGTGGGCGCCCGGCGGCACGGGGTCTGGCTGGAGCTCCGTCGTCGGCGGCAGGGAGGAGCGGCGGTCGAGCGCGCGGACGTCGGCTTGGAGCGCGGTGACCTGGCCCGTCAGGCGGTCGATCGCCTCGCCGAGGTCGTCGCTCATTCGAGCGGCTCCTGCATCGCGTCGATCGCCTCTTGCGCCTTGGCGTGCACCCGCGCGCGTCGGTTCTCGAGCGACTCGCGTGGCGCCTCGTCCTCGACGTCCTCGACGTCCGCGGGCGCCGCGGTGCTCGTCGGCGCGCTCGCCGCGTCCGAGGCGCGGGTCTCGTCGAGCTTCCGACGGAGCGCCTCGGCATGGTCGTCGGCCGGCGGCGCCGCGACCGGCTTCGGCGCGGGACGCCGGCGGGCGAGCATGCGCGCCAGCGCCGCGACCCCGACGACTCCAGCGGTCCAGCCGATCAGCCTGCGCACGCGGGCATCTTAGATGGCGGCCGTTCCGGCGCTGCTACCCTTCCGCGGCTTCCTGCCACACCGCGCGACGCCGCTCCCGGGCGCCGCACCGACCGGTGGGGCCGACTCAGACCGAAGGAAGGAGACAGGGACCGCGTGACCGACTACGAAGTTTTGCTGCTGCTCGACCCCGAGCTCTCGGACGAGCAGCAGGCCGAGATCGTCGAGCGCGTGAAGACGCTCGTCGAGAAGGGCGGAGGGACGCTCGAGCGCCACGACCCGTGGGGCCGGCGCAAGCTCGCGTACCCCATCGACAAGAAGGACGAGGGGATCTACCACCTGCTGACCCTCTCCGCGACCCCGGAGACCCTCGACGAGCTCAACCACGTGCTGAAGATCGACGACGACGTGCTGCGCCACATGCCGACACGTCGGCCCGAGGGGGGTCCCGCCGAGCCAGTAGCGGTGAGCGCTGCGATCGGCGACGATGCCCCGGCACAGCCCGTGGACGCCCCGGAGGAGGAGTAAGCGATGGCCGCCATCAACCGCGTCGTGCTCGTCGGCAACCTGACGAGGGATCCAGAGTTGCGCCACACGCCGTCGGGGACGGCCGTCTGCAACCTGCGGCTCGCCGTCAACACGCGCCGCAAGGACGAGACGGGCCAGTGGGTCGACAAGCCGAACTACTTCGACATCACGGTGTGGGGGAACCAGGGAGAGCGCTGCGCCCAGTACCTCGCCAAAGGCCGCCCCGTCGCGGTCGACGGCCGCCTCGAGTGGCGCGAGTGGGAGACGCCCGAGGGCAACAAGCGCCAGGCGGTGGACATCGTGGCGGACACCGTCCAGTTCCTCGGCGGGCGCGGCGACGGCGAGGGCGGCGGGGGCGGCGGCTACATCCCGGCCGACGCGACCGCGACGCCCGCCGGCGACTTCCCGACCTCCCCGACCGACGACGACATCCCGTTCTGACGTAGGAGGCCACATGGCTGCGAAGACCCAGACGCGTAGGCGCCCGGGCCCCGGGGCGACCGGTGGCCGGCGCAAGAGCTGCTACTTCTGCAAGGACAAGGTGCAGGAGGTCGACTACAAGGCCGCCAACCAGCTGCGGCGCTACATCTCGGAGAGGGGCAAGATCCGCAATCGCGGCATCACGGGCGCGTGCCGCCGCCACCAGCGGCAGGTCGCGGTCGCGGTGAAGCGGGCCCGCGAGATGGCGCTGCTGCCGTACGTCCAGGGGCAGTGATGGAAGTCATCCTGACCCACGACGTCGAGAAGCTCGGCCTGAAGGGCGACGTCGTCGACGTGAAGCGCGGCTACGCCCGCAACTTCCTGCTGCCCCGGCGCCTCGCCGAGGTCGCGACCGCGGGCCGTGTCGCGGAGCTCCGGCGGATCGAGGCCGGGCGGGCGCGTCACGAGGCGCGCACCGCGGAGCACGCCGAGGAGATCGCGTCGACCCTGACGAAGACCGTCCTCCGCTTCGAGGTGAAGGCGGGCCCGACCGGGGCGCTGTTCGGCTCGGTCACGCCGACCGACGTCGCCGAGGAGCTGTGGCGGACGCGGAAGATCCGCATCGACCGCCGGAAGATCGAGCTCGACGTGATCAAGCGAATCGGCCGCTACAGCATCCCCGTGCACGTCTTCGAGGGTGTCACCGCGGAGGTGAAGACCCTCGTCGTCCCCGAGGGCGGCGAGCTGCCGCCCGAGGAGGAGCTCGCGGCGCTCGAGGCAGCAGAGCGGGCCGAGGCCGAGGAGGCCGAGGCCGCGCGCGAGGAAGCCCTCCGAGAGACCGAGGCTGCGGTCGCGGCAGAGGACGAGCTCCGCACGGCCGAGGCCGACGACGACGTCGCGGAGCCCGCGGCGATCGAGCCGGCCGCTGCACCCGAGGAGGAGTGAGGCGCGGGAGGGGCGGAGGCCCCTCCCGGCTTTCCACCGCTCCGCCCACGTCGTCCACAGGCGCCTCTCCGCCTGTGGACAGCCGCACGAAAACACCGCTCCGAGCGCCCGTTTCGTCGCGAAGGTTGCACCGCTCGCTGTGGACGGCGTGTCCTGCGCTGGGGATACACTGCGAACATGTGTTCCGTTCTCCCTGGTCTGCGAGGTGCAGCGCTGTGAACAGGTCGATTCTGGACGCGTCTCGGCGCGACGGGTTTGATCCAGCGCGGTGAGCACCGTGCAGGCTCCGTCGGCGACTCCGGTCGTCCCTCCGCAGAACCTCGAGGCCGAGGAGTCGGTGCTCGGCGCGATGCTGCTCTCCGAGACCGCGATCGGCTCGGTCACGGAGATCCTCGACGCGTCCCACTTCTACCGGGGGTCGCACTCGACGATCTACCTCGCGTGCCTCGAGCTCTGGAAGAAGGGCGAGCCGGTCGACGCGATCACTCTCGTCAACGAGCTCGAGGAGCGGGGGGCGCTCGAGACCGTCGGCGGTAGCGCTCGCGTCGCCGAGCTGGCGGCGCTCGTGCCGGCCACGGCGAACGTCGACCACTACGCCCGGATCGTCAAGGAGGCGGCGACGCTCCGCGCGCTGATCCAGGCGGGCCAGGAGATCGCGCGACTCGGACGCGAGCGGATGGGCGAGACGACGGAGCTCGTCGACCGCGCAGAGCAGATCGTCTTCGACCTCTCGCAGCAACGCGTCACCGGCGACTTCGACCACATCGGGCCGCTCCTCACCGAGAGCTTCGAGCGGATCACCAAGCTGTACGAGGCGGGGGTGGACGTGACCGGCGTCCCGTCGGGCTTCCGCGACCTCGATCGACTCACGTCCGGCTTCCAGCCGGGAAACCTCGTGATCCTCGCGGCGCGACCGTCGATGGGGAAGTCGGCGCTCGGCCTCTGCATCGCCGCAAACCTCGGCGTGCGCGAGTCGAAGCCCGTCGCGCTGTTCACGCTCGAGATGTCGAAAGCCGAGGTCACCCAGCGCCTCATGTGCAGCGAGGCGAAGGTCGAGTCGAACCGCGTGCGCTCTGGCAAGCTCGCCCAGGAGGACTGGCCCCGCCTGACCGCCGCCTGCGACAAGCTGATGAAAGCGCCGATCTGGGTCGACGACACGGGGTCGATCACGATGATGGAGCTCCGCTCCAAGGCACGCCGCCTCAAGAGCCGTCAGCCGGATCTCGGCCTGATCATCGTCGACTATCTCCAGCTGATGACCTCCGGCGGCACCGTCGAGAACCGCGTCCAGGAGGTCTCGCAGATCTCGCGCAACCTCAAGGTGCTGGCGCGCGACCTCGACGTGCCGATCCTCGCCCTGTCGCAGCTCTCCCGCGCCGTCGAGCAGCGCCACGACAAGCGGCCCATCCTCTCCGACCTCCGCGAGTCGGGCTCGATCGAGCAGGACGCCGACCTCGTCCTCTTCGTCTACCGCGACGACTACTACAACGGCGAGGAGTCGGACTCGCAGGGAATCGCGGAGCTGATCCTCGCGAAGCACCGCAACGGCCCCACCGACGCGGTCAAGCTGAGCTTCCTCAAGCGCTACGCGAAGTTCGCCGACCTCGCCGGCGGCGGGCCGGCGTAGGCCTCACCAGACGTCCCCGTCGCGCCAGTCGCAAGAGGCCTCCCGCGCGACCGAAGCCGATGGTGTGAGCCCAGTCGGGCGACGAGGCCTGCGCCGTCCGGACCTCGATCGCGCGGTCATCCTGCCGGACGGCATGCGAGAATGAGCCACGTGCCCGCCACCGTGATCGTCGGCGCGCAGTGGGGCGACGAGGGGAAGGGCAAGATCGTCGACCTGCTCGCCCAGGAGTCCGACCTCGTCTGTCGGTACCAGGGCGGCCCGAACGCGGGCCACACGATCGTCGTCGACGGCGAGACCTTCAAGATCCGCGCGATCCCGTCCGGGATCGTCGGCGGCGTCGCGAGCGCGATCGGCGCGGGCTGCGTCGTCGACCCGGACGTGCTCGTCGGGGAGCTGGACGACCTCGAGGCTCGCGGCCGCCGAACCGACGGGCTCGTCTTCGTCTCGGGCAACGCCCACCTGATCATGCCGTGGCACGTCGCTCTCGACGGGGCGCGTGAACGCCGGCTCGGCCGTCTCCAGATCGGGACGACGAGGCGAGGCATCGGGCCGGCCTATGCGGACAAGGCGACGCGGATCGGGATCCGGGTACAGGACCTGCTCGACCCGAAGATCCTGCGCGAGAAGATCGAGCTCGCCGCGGGCGAGAAGAACGTCTGGCTCGAGCGCGTGTACGGCATCGACCCGTTCGACGTGGAGGACGTCGTGACGCGCACGCTCGCGCATGCCGAGCGGCTGGCGCCGTACGTCGCCGACACGTCGCTGCTCGTCGACCGTGCGCTGCGCGACGAGCGCCGGGTGTTGTTCGAGGGCGCACAGGGGACGCTGCTCGACCTCGATCACGGCACGTACCCGTTCGTCACGTCGTCGAGCCCCATCGCGGCCGGCGCAGCCGTCAGCTTCGGCATCGGGCCGCAGCGGATCGATGAGGTGCTCGGAGTCTCGAAGGCCTACGTGACGCGCGTCGGCGAGGGGCCGTTCCCGAGCGAGATCCCCGGGGAGGCGCAGGATCGCGTGCGTGAGCTCGGCGCCGAGTTCGGTACCGTCACGGGCCGGGAGCGCCGCTGCGGGTGGCTAGACCTCGTCGCGCTGCGGTTCGCCGTCCGCGTCAACGGGATCACCTCGCTCGCGCTGACGAAGCTCGACGTGCTCTCCGACTTCGACGAGATCCCCGTCTGCGTTCGGTACCGACTGCCGGACGGCACGCAGACCGAGGACTTCCCGGCCCACCAGTCGGACTTCCATCACTGCGCGCCGGTGTTCGAGACGTTGGGAGGCTGGCAGCAAGAGCTGACCGGCCCGTCGCTGCCGGCCGCTGCCGCGGCGTACGTCTCGTTCGTCGGGGACGCGCTCGGGGTGCCCGTGACGATCGTCGGGACCGGCGCGTCGCGCGACGCGGTGCTCGCACTGCAGCCCTAGCGCGGCCCGCGAACCGTGCCGCGGACGTACCACGCACGCGCGTCGAGGGTGAACGCGCCCTCCGGCGCGCCGAGGTGCCGGAAGACCAGCTCGCGGAGCGCCTCTCGGTGCTCATCGTCCAGCGAGGCGCAGTACGCCCCCGACGGCGCGATCCCGGTTGGAAACGGCGCCCAGAAGTCCTCGAAGTCCGCATACCGCGCCTCGACCACGACCTCCCCCGTCTGGACTCGGTCGAGGCCGACGCGCCGCCAGAGCGCGCGCAGCCCGGCGGGTGTGCAATGCGGCATCGTCCGCCCCTCGTCGGGGGCGTTGCGATCGAGCTCGAGCGCCGCGTCCCAGAAGACCCTGAGCGTGCGCATACCTGCCCGGTAGTCCCACACGACCGACGCGACGACGCCCCCGGCTTTCACCGCACGGCGCATCGCTGCGACGCCGGCATCCGCGTCGGACATGAAGTTGACGACGAGCTGCGACGTCGCTGCGGCGAACTCGCGCTGGAAATCCGGCAGGTCCTCGGCGGCGGCGACCCGCACGTCGGCATCCGGCACGCGGCGGCGGCATTCCTCGACAAATGGCTCCGACGGGTCGACGGCACAGACATGCTTTCCGCCGACTTCCTGCGCGAGGGCCTCGGTCAGCGCACCGGGCCCACACCCGACCTCGAGGACGTCGTTCCGCCAAGGGATGTCGAGCAGCCGAACGTGTGCCCGTGCGAGCGACGGCGTGTAACGGCCGACGTGCCGGTCGTACGTCTCGGCGGGCGCCTCGAACGTCTGGGCTCCCCTGGCCACGTCCTCAATGGTCGGACGGAAGGCCGCCCAGGTCAAGCTCGTAGACTCGGGCGGTGCGTGTCCTCCTCGTCGGGTCGGGTGGTCGAGAGCACGCGCTCGCCTGGCGGCTCGCGTCGTCGCCCGAGCTGACCGAGCTGCACGTCGCGCCCGGGAACCCCGGGATCGCCTCCCTCGCGACGTGCCATCCGGTCGCGGCGGACGACGGCGACGGCTTGCTGGGACTGGCGCGGTCGCTTGCCGCCGACCTCGTCGTCGTCGGGCCGGAGGGGCCGCTCGTCGCCGGCGTCGCCGACGAGCTGCGGCATGCGGGAATCTCGGTCTTCGGGCCGTCGCGCGCGGCGGCGCGGATCGAGGGGTCGAAGCTCTTCGCGAAGGACGTGATGGCGGCGGCCGGCGTGCCGACCGCCGGCGTCCTCGACGCGCCGCGCGCACCGTGTGTGCTCAAGGCCGACGGGCTTGCGGCGGGCAAGGGCGTCGTGGTGTGCCGCACGGACGACGAGGTCCTTGCAGGCCTCGAGGTCGCCCGGGGGTTCGACGGCCCCGTGCTCGTGGAGGAGCTGCTCGAGGGCCGTGAGGTGTCGGTGCTCGCACTCTGCGACGGGCTCGATGCGCTGACGCTCGCGCCGGCTCGCGACTTCAAGCGGGCGTACGACGGAGACAGCGGGCCGAACACGGGTGGAATGGGCTCGTTCGCGCCCGTGCCCGACCTCGACGACGACCTTCTCGCGCTGTTGCTCGAGACGTGCGTCCGACCGACGCTCGCGGAGCTCGCCCGGCGTGGCGCGCCGTTCGTCGGGACGCTCTTCGCAGGGCTGATGCTGGCCGCGGACGGGCCGCGGGTGCTGGAGTTCAACTGTCGCTTCGGCGACCCCGAGACGCAGTCGGTGCTGCCGCTCGTCGACGGTGACCTTCTTGTCGCGCTCGCCGCGGCCGCGAGCGGATCCCTCACAGGTGTGTCGCTTGAACGGCTGGCTGCGAGTGCCGTGACGGTGGTGCTCGCCGCCGGCCGATACCCGGCGGCGGGCGACGTGGGGACGCCGATCGAGGGCATCGACGACGCGACGGCGGAGGGCGCCCTGGTCTTCCATGCGGGGACGGCGCTGAACGACGGCGAGCTCGTCACGAACGGCGGTCGGCTGCTCGGCGTGACCGCGACGGGCGCCGATCTCGCCGAGGCGCGGAGGCGGGCCTACGCTGCCGCGGACCTGATTCGGATCCCTGGCGCTCGTCGGCGCGAGGACATCGCGCTCGAGGCGGCGACGGGCGCGTAAGGCCGCAAAGTGCTGGTTGCGGTGGGGCACCCCATCCCACCACCCACTTCTATTCTATCGTCAGAGCAGACAACGTTGGCAGAGAAGCTGCTTCGAGAGTGTGCCGCCTTCGCAACGGGCGGAGAGAGCCACCCGAGGCCGCATCTAGGATTGCTCCGTGATCGCTCGCTACTCCCGGCCCGCCATGACCCGGGTCTGGTCGGACGAGCGGAAGCTCGAGCGAATGCTCGAGGTCGAGCTCGCTGCACTCGACGGCTGGGTCGCGTTGGGCATCGTCTCGGCCGACGTCGTCACGCGGATTCGCGACGAGGCCCGCCCGCCGTCGCCCGACGAGGTCGGCCGGCGTGAGCGTGAGACCGGGCACGACGTCGCGGCGTTCGTCGATCTCGTGGCCTCGGAACTGGGCGACGACGGGCGCTGGTTCCACTACGGCCTCACCTCGTCGGACGTGCTCGACACGGCGTTGTCGCTGTCCGTCCAGGAGGCCGGGGTGCTGATCCTCGACGGCCTGGACCGTGCATTCGACGTCGTGTCGGACCGGGCAGAGGAGCACAGGGAAACCATGTGCATGGGGCGGACGCACGGGATCCACGCGGAGCCGACGACGTTCGGGCTCAAGCTCGCCGGCTGGGCGTTCGCCCTCGAGCGGGATCGTGAACGAGTCGCTCGGGCGGTCGAGGGGCTGCGGGTCGGCAAGCTGTCGGGCGCGGTCGGGCAGTACGCGGCCGTCGATCCCGACGTCGAGCGCATTGCGTGCGAGCGACTGGGGCTCGAGCCTGCGCCGAGCTCGACGCAGATCCTTCAGCGCGACCGCCACGGGGAGCTGCTCTCGGCGCTGGCGCTCGTCGCGTCGTCGCTGGAGCGCTTCGCGACCGAGATCCGCCATCTCGCGAGGACGGAAGTGCGCGAGGTGGAGGAACCGTTTGCAAAGGGGCAGAAGGGCTCGTCTGCGATGCCGCACAAGCGGAACCCGATCGTCGCGGAGCGCATCTGCGGGCTCGCACGCGTCGTGCGGGCGAACGCGGTCGTCGGCCTGGAGAACGTCACGCTCTGGCACGAGCGCGACATCTCGCACTCGTCGGCAGAGCGAGTCGTTCTGCCCGACTCGTTTCTCGCGCTCGACTACATGCTCGAACGCTTCGCGTGGTTGGTCGAGGGGCTCGTCGTCCGACCCGAGCGGATGCGCGCGAATATCAACGCGAGCCACGGTCTCTACGCGAGTCAGCGCCTGCTCCTCGCGCTCGTCGAGAGCGGGCTGGCGCGGGACGACGCCTACCGTCGCGTCCAGCGACACGCGATGCGAGCCTGGGACGAGGATCTCGACTTTCCGACCCTCGTACGTGGCGACGACGAGCTGGCCGCTCGAGTCGATCTCGACCGCGTCTTCGCGCTCGAGGCGTACCTCGCCCACGTCGACACCGTGTTCGAGCGGCTGAGGGCGCTCCGGACGACCCGCGAAGCGGCCGTCCATGCCTGAGGCGCTGCACGTCGGCAGCGGGAAAGTCCGCGAGCTGTACGCGCTCGACGACGAACGGCTCCTCCTCGTCGCCTCCGACCGCCTCTCCACGTACGACGTCGTCCTGCCCACGGAGATCCCGGACAAGGGCCGGATCCTGAGCGGCCTCTCCGCGTACTGGTTCACGCGGACACGCGATGTCGTCCCCAACCACTTCCTTGCGCTCCGGCCCGACGGTCGCTCGACCGAATGCGTCCGGCTCACGATGCTGCCCGTCGAGTTCGTCGTGCGCGGCTTTCTTGCGGGGTCCGGCTGGGTCGACTATCGCGAGACAGGCGAGCTCTGCAAGCACCGGCTCCCCCGTGGCCTCCGCGAATCCGAACGGCTGCCGACGCCGATCGTGACCCCGGCCACGAAGTCTGATGCCGGACACGACCTCAACATCTCGGAGGCCGAGGCTGCCGAGCTCTGCGGGGCGGAGCGCTACGAGGTGGCGCGCGCGGCGGCCCTCGCGCTCTACGCGACTGCGGCCGAGCACGCGGCGTCGTGCGGCATCGTCGTCGCGGACACGAAGTTCGAGTTCGGCGTGGATCGCGACGGGAAGGTGACGCTCGGCGACGAGGCTCTGACGCCCGACTCCTCGCGGTTCTGGCCCCTCGAGGGATACGCACCCGGCCGGCCGCAGCCGTCGTTCGACAAGCAGTACGCGCGCGACTGGTGCGCCTCCACCGGCTGGGACCGGACGGAGCCCGGTCCAGAGCTGCCGCCGGACATCGTTGCCGGGACGCGCGGCCGGTATGTCGAGGCGTTCGAGCGGCTGACCGGGATTGCCTTCGAGCGATACCTCGACGAGCCCGGAGCTGTCCTGTGCGGCTGACCGTGCTCATCCGCCCGAAGACGGGCATCCTCGACCCGCAGGGCGAGGCGGTGCAGGCGTCGCTCTCGACGCTGGGGTTCTCGGTGTCCCGCGCGCGGGTCGGGCGCCTCGTCGATCTGGTGGTGGACTCGGACGACCCGGAAACGGCGAAAGCGGACGTCGAGCGCATGTGCGACGAGCTCCTCGCGAACCCGCTGATCGAGAGCTACGACGTCGTCGTCGCGGAGGACTGATGCACCAGGCCCGCATCGCGGTGATCACGTTCCCCGGCTCGAACGACGATGGCGACGCGCGACTCGCCCTCGAGGCGCTTGGCGCGGTCGTGCTCCCGGTCTGGCACATGGAGCCGCACCTTCCGGACGCAGTCGGAGGTGTGGTCCTGCCCGGGGGCTTCTCGTACGGCGACTACCTCCGCTGCGGGGCGATCGCCCGCACCGCGCCCGTGATGGACGCCGTCCGGGCGTTCGCCGAGGACGGCGGGCCGGTGATCGGCATCTGCAACGGGTTCCAGATCCTCTGCGAGGCCGGGCTCCTCCCCGGTGTGTTGCGCCCGAACCGCCAGCTCGAGTTCGTCTGTGCCGACGTTCCCGTCATCGTCGAGTCGACCCGCACGCCCTTCACGGAAGGCCTCATCGAGGGAGAGCGGCTCGTGATCCCCGTCAAGCACGGCGAGGGCTGCTGGGTCGCGGATGACGCGCTTCTCGCGCGCGTCGTCGAACGTCGTCAGGTCGTCCTGCGGTACGTCGACGACGTCAACGGCTCGCGTGAGCGGATCGCGGGTGTCGCGAACGAGCAGGGCAACGTCCTCGGGCTGATGCCGCACCCCGAGCACGCCGTCGACCCCCTCCTCGGGCCGACGGGAGGGACGCCGCTCCTCGAGGGGCTGATCGGGCGCGCGGCCGACCGCTCGCCGCTCGTTCGCGCATCAAGTTTCTAGGTCGACTTCGGTCTCCCGGAGCCGCTCGTCGCGTCACGCAGCCATCGCGCCTCGCTTCAACGCCCGGCGCAGCCCTGGCGCACCCGACAGCGCCCCACGGAGTCGCTCGAGATCACGTGCACGGAGCGTGACGGGTCCGCGCCGCACCGCGCCGCCGGTCGAGTAGGAGAACCGGACGAGCGCCTCGCCGTCGCCGGTCTCGAGCAGCTGGACGAGCGTCGAGAAGCGCCTCTCCCCGCTCCGCTGCAGGATCGAGACCTCCTCGAGCGTCGTCGCCTTCCCCCAGGGTGTCTGCGTCGTCGCCATGCGACCACCGTATGGCGAAAGGTGTCACGTGTCGGTGCCGCCTTCGTGCCGGGTGTGCGACGCTTGGTCGCGTGCTCGAGCTCTGGCAGGCGGAGTGGTGCCCGTACTCGCATCGCGTCCGGATGCGGCTGACCGAGCTCCGCCTCGACTGGATCGCCCGGACGGTCCCGCTCGAGCGGGCGGAGCGCGACGCGATGGAATCGGCGACCGGTCTGCGCTCGATCCCGACGCTCGTCGACGGCGATGCGGTCGTCCACGGCGCGGACGAGATCCTCGAGTACCTCGACGAGCTTCATCCCGAGCCGCCGGACGCGGCTCGACACCGAGCGCAGATGCGAGTCGAGTGGCCGCTCTGGGTCGAGCTCGAGGGCCGCCACTGACCGGGCAACCAGCCCTGCCGGGGGGTTGCTCAGAGGCGCTCGACGACTCGGAAGCGCAGGCAGACGACGAGCGTGTCGTCGTCGATCGCCACCGCCGGCTCGCCGAGTGAGGCCGCCATCTCCGGGCCCGTGAAGAACGCTTCGTGGGCGTCGCGCCACTCGGCCACGGTCGTGAAGCCCTCCCCCTCGTCGATCGCGAACTGGAGGTCGACCTCGCTGATCCTCCGCACGTCGACCGCCGTGAGCTCGATCACCGCGACGCCGCGGCCGGCGGAGTCCACAACCAGCTCGCGCTGCCCCACCCGCCCCGGCTCGGCTCCGTCGCGCCGATACTCCTCGAGCAGCCCCGTGGTGGTCACCTTCTCGCCGGTGAGGATGGCCGCCACGAGGCGTTCGCGGAGTGGCCCCGGGAACCCGAATTCGGCGACGGGAAGGTCGACCTCGGACATCACTCGATCCTATGCTCGGCCTCGTGCTCGCCATCGAGGCAACCTCGCCCGGGCTGACACGGCGGACGTGACCGACGCCGCGCCGGTCCTCTGCTGCCCCGACAAGTTCCGCGGCAGTCTCACGGCCGCTGAGGCCTCGTGCGCGCTCGCACGCGGCGTCGAGCGTGCGGGGCGCCGAGCTCGCAGGCTTCCCCTCGCCGACGGCGGCGAGGGGACGCTCGCGGTGCTCTGTCCCGATCCCTTGACCCTGCGCACGGCGCGGGTCACCGGCCCGCTCGGCGAGCCGGTCGCGGCGCGGTGGGGTCTCCGGGACGGGACGGCAGTCGTGGAGAGCGCCCGCGCGAGCGGCCTTGCGCTCGTCGAGGGGCACAACGACCCGCTCGTGGCGACGACCCGCGGAACCGGCGAGCTGATCCGCCTCGCGCTCGAGGCGGGCGCGCGCCGCGTGATCGTCGGTGTCGGTGGCTCCGCGACGGTCGACGGCGGTCTCGGCGCGCTCGAGGCGCTCGACTTCGACCTGCGTGGGGCCGAGGTCGTCGTCGCGTGCGACGTCCAGACGCGGTTCGTCGACGCCGCGCGCATCTTCGGGCCACAGAAAGGCGCGGACGCCGCCGGCGTCGACCGGCTCGAGCACCGGCTCGAGGCGCTCGCCGAGCGATACCGCGGCGACCTCGGCGTCGACGTGCGCGAGCTCGAGCTGGCGGGAGCAGCGGGTGGCCTCGCCGGCGGACTCGCCGCGCTCGGCGCGATCCTCCGGCCGGGTGCGGCGCTGGTCGCCGAGACGGTCGGCCTCCGGACCGCGCTCGCCGATGCGTCTCTCGTGCTCACCGGCGAGGGCCGGTACGACGCCACGTCCCTCGCGGGGAAAGTCGTCGGGCACGTCCTCGCCGAGGCCCGGGCCGCCGGTGTGCCCGTTGCGATCGTCGCGGGCGACGTCGACACGGACGTTCTCGCTGGGCTTCCTCCGAACGTTCGCTGCGTGACGCTCGCGTCGCTCGCCGGCTCGGCCGAGCGCGCGCTGCGCGACGCCGCTCGCCTGGCGGCCGACGCGGGCGAGCTTCTCGCGCGCGGCTGACCGCCCGACGAGAAGTCGGTTCCCACCCCCTCCCGGTGCGGGAAACCACACCGCTCGGCAGCCACCGCGCTGCGAGCCTCGGAGGACGAACCTACGCACCGAGGAGACGGACAATGTCGCAGCTCTCACACACGAAGAACGCGCGCCGCACGGCAGCCTCCCCTGACCTGCTCGTCTTTCCCGGCCAGCCGGGCTGGGACGACGCTCGCCGCGCCTGGAACCTCTCCGTCGACCAGCGGCCCGCCGCGGTCGCGCTCCCCGAGACCGTCGACGACGTGATCGCCGCCGTCGACCACGCCCGCGCTGTCGGCCTGAGTGTCGCCGTCCAGGGAACGGGCCACGGCGCCGGCAGCACTCCGCTCGAGGGCGCCCTGCTGATCAACATGGCACGCATGACGGGCGTCGATGTCGACCCCCTCGGTCGCGTCGCTCGCGTGGCGGGCGGGACGCTGTGGCGCGACGTCGTGGACGCGGCCGTCGGACACGGGCTGACCGCGCTCCACGGCTCGGCGGGGGACGTCGGCGTCGTCGGGTACTCCCTCGGCGGAGGCATCGGCTGGCTTTCCCGGAAGCATGGGCTCTCGGCCTCGAGCGTCCTCTCCGCCGAGGTGGTCACCGCCGACGGTGAGGTCGTCCGCGCCGATCCCGACTCGAACCCGGATCTGTTCTGGGCGCTTCGTGGCGGCGGCGGCAGCTTCGGCGTCGTCACCGAGGTCGAGGTCGCCCTGTACCCGGTCGCCGAGGCGTTCGCGGGTTGGCTGACGTGGCCGGCGGAGCGTGCCGACGAGGTGCTCGGTCGCTGGGCCGAGTGGACGAACGACGCGCCGGAGGAGGTGACGTCGATCGGCCGGCTCCTCCAGATGCCACCGATCCCCGAGGTTCCCGAGCCGCTGCGCGGCCGCCAGCTGGTCGTCGTCGAGGCCGCCTTCATCTGCGACGAGCGGGAAGGCCGCGCGCTCCTCCGTCCGCTGCTCGACCTCGAGCCCGAGCTCGACACGTTCGCGACCGTCCCTGCTCGCGACCTGACCGAACTCCACCGCGACCCACCCGGGCCTGCGCCCGGACGAGGCGAGGGGTGGATGCTCGACGCGTTCGACGGCGACGTCGCCCGAGCCGTGGTCGACGCGGCGGGCATGGACGGGACGTCGCCGCTCCTCTCGCTCGAGGTCAGGCACCTCGAGGGCGCGCTCGCGCGGCCCGACCCGAACGGCGGGGTGCTCTCCCACCTCGACGCGCCCTACGCGATGTACTCGGTCGGGATCGTGATGGGCCCGGACGCGGTCGCGGCGATCGACGGGCGCCTCGCGGACGTCAGAGCCGCGGCCGAGCCGTGGCTCTCACGGCGAAGGTACTTCAACTTCGCGGAGCGAGACGTCGACCCGGTGTCCTTCTACGCGCAGGGCGACTACGGCCGACTCACCGCGATCCGCGAGGAGGTCGACCCCCACGGCCTCTTCCAGGCGAAGCACACGATCGTCTAGGACCGCGGAGAGGGGGCCGGAGGCCGCTGGACGGCCTCCGGCCCGCGCTGTCACTCGCCTGCGGGATCGTCCGCGTCGGGTGCGTCCTCGGCCAGGAGGCGATAGAGGGCGCGCCGCGCGTCCCGGAGGATCGCCTGGGCGGACTCGAGCTGGGCGGCGGTGCCCGCGTGCGCCACCTGGCGCGTCGCGGCCATCACCTGGTGGACGAGGTCGTGGAGCGTCACGAGCGCGTCGGTGCTCTCGCCGGTGACCTCGCTCCAGGGGGCAGTTGCGCCGGCGGCCTGCTCGCGGCCGGTGTCGGTGAGCTCGTAGACGCGCTTGCCGGAGTCGGACGGCGCCTCCTGGACGAGCTCCTCGTCCTGGAGCTGCTGCAGGGTCGGGTACACGGAGCCGGGGCTCGGACGCCAGACCCCTCCGGTTCGCTCCACCAGCTCCTGGATGATCTGGTAGCCGTGCATCGGCTCCTCCGCGAGGAGCACGAGGATCGCGGCGCGGATGTCGCCGCGTCCCGCTCGGCGCCCGAAGGCATGCGGACCGCCGTGGCGCCGCCGGCGGCCGCGGTGCGGACCGCCCATGAAGCGGATCCGGACCTCGTCCGGCCCGCAGTGTTGGGGGTGTGCGAATGCAGTCAAATGCTGCTCCTTTCGTGGTATCGCGATATATCGTAACACATCGACTCATCGGGTCGCCTCCGAGCTTGGCCGACGAGGTCAGGACGCGCTGATCGAGGGGTCGAGCGGCTCGAGCGCCCTGGCCAGTCCGGCGTCGCGCGCTGTCGGGCTACTCGATCGTGGGCAGGAAGGTCGCCTCGCCGCGCTCGGGCGGTGCGCCGACGATGAAGAGGCGGAGCTCGTCGTCGTGGCGATTCGAGAGCTGGAGCGCGGTCCCGGGCTGGACGACGAGCACGCTGCCGCGCTCGAGCACGTGCTGCTCCGGGTCGTCTCCCTCGCCCATGTGGATCGTCAGCGTCCCCTCGAGCACGACGAAGACCTCCTCCTGCACCGGGTCGCTGTGGCGTCGGCCGATCGCGCCGGGCGGGTAGCGGAAGAGGTTCGCGCGCGAGCGCGTCATCGACCCCGACAGCTCCGCCGCGAGGCGAGGGTCGCCCTCACGGCGCGGATGCCACTCGAGCTCGTCCCAGTGGAAGACGGTGTACGGCACGGGTCGATTCTCGCACGGCGGCCCGGCCGAGCGAAACGGGTCGGTCAGCTCGCGGCTGCGCGGGCGACGAGCTCGGCGTAGAGGTCGCGCACCTCGTCGGGTGAGAGCCCGAGCGTGACCTCGCCGACCATCACCTCGTGCCGCTGGCGGCGGGGTGAGCTGGTCGAGCTCGGGTCGGCGAAGAGGAAGACCTTTCGCTCCTCGGCGACCGAGAGCGCCGCGTCGACGAGCGACTCGCGCTCGCCATCCAGGTGGAGGTGGAACAGCGGAGTCTGGGGCGGGTCGGGGACGACCTCGACGCCGTCGATGGTCGCGAGCGCAGCGGCGAGCGCGCGCGCATGGTCGAGGTACACGCGCATCCGCGCGAGGCGTTCGTCGAGCGCCGCCTCCGCCGCGATCACGTAGGGGAACATCGTCACGAGGTTGCCGCCGTGGCGGCGCTGCCAGACACGGGCCTCCGAGACGAGATCCTCGTCGCCGGCAAGCGCGGCGCCGGCGACGCCGCCGAGCCCTTTGTAGAACGAGACGTAGACGCTGTCGAACAGGGCCGCGATCGCGGCGTGGGGTCGGTCGTAGTACGGCTGCGCCTCCCACAGGCGCGCGCCGTCGAGGTGGAGCGCGACCTCGTGCTCGCGGGCCCAGACCGTCTGGGCGGCGAGGTCGTCCCAGTCCGGGAGGAGCCCTCCGATCTCTCGCTGCGGCAGCTCGAGCAGCAGCGCGGCGACCGGCTCGTTGAGCGCCTCGAGATCGGCAAGCGTGACGAGGCGATTCGGGTCGCCGACAAGCGTGCCGTGGAGGCCGTGGAGCCGCTCGTATCCCTTCTCCTCGTGCAGCTCGAGGTGACAGGTCGGGTGGAAGGCGATGGTGCGACTGCCTTGCCGCTCGCTCCAGATCCGCATCGCGATCTGCTGCGCCATCGTCCCGCTCGGCATGAAGACGGCGGCCTCCTTGCCGAGCAGCTCCGCGACACGGCCCTCGAGCCGTTGCAGCCGCTCGCCCTCGCCGTAGCGATCGCCGCGCTCTCCGTCCTCGGCGGCGAGCGCCATGGCCTCGAGCCGCTCGCGGACGCGCGGGGTGCCGTGCCAGGCATTGAGGAAGCGCTCGGCGCCTGCGAGGGCGGCGCGGTATCGCTCCTCCTCGCCGCCGGCGCCGGTCAATAGTCCGAGCGCTCGATCAGCTCGATCCGGTAGCCGTCCGGGTCGCGGACGAAACAGAGGAGCGACCCGCCCTCGCGCACGGAGTACGGAGCCCGCTCGGGCTCGATGCCCTTCTCCGCGAGCGCGGCGAGGGTGTCCTCCATCGACTCGATCGTCAGCGCGATGTGCCCGTACGCGGTACCGAGCTCGTACGAGTCGACGCCGAAGTTGTGGGTCAGCTCGAGCTCGGGCTGCGGCTTCCCGGGCACGCCGAGGAAGTAGTTGACCGCCTCTTCGCGGATCGGCAGCTCGCGCCGCTTCTCGAGGCCGAGCGCCTCGTAGAACGCGATCGACCGCTCGGGGTCGGTGATCCGGTAACAGGTGTGGATCAGCTCCATCCGGCGATTCTACGCGGGTCGGCCGCCGGGCCCAGACGTGTAGCGTTGTTCCGTGGATATTCGCGGACACGCCGTGAACCCGTGGCTCGTGCTCGTCCTGGTCTGCCTCGCGCAGTTCATGGTGATCCTCGACGCGACGATCGTGAACGTCGCCCTGCCGTCGATCCAGGCGGAGCTCGGGATCTCCGAGTCGAGCCTCCAGTGGATCGTCAACGCGTACGCGCTCCTGTTCGGCGGGTTCCTGCTGCTCGGCGGTCGCGCGGGTGACCTGATCGGCCGCAAGCGGGTGTTCCTCGCCGGCCTCGTCCTCTTCACGGCGGCCTCGCTGCTCTGCGGGCTCGCCAACGGCGAGACGTGGCTGATCGTCTCTCGGGGCGCACAGGGCCTCGGCGCGGCGCTCGTCTCGCCGGCGGCGCTGTCGATCGTCACGACGACGTTCCGCGAGGGAGCCGAGCGCACGAAGGCGCTCGGCGTCTGGGCCGCAATCGCGGTCGGCGGTGGTGCGGTCGGGCTCGTGGTCGGCGGCATGCTCGTCGAGTGGCTTTCGTGGCCGTGGATCTTCTTCGTCAACGTGCCCGTCGGGATCGCGGCGTTCTTCTTCTCGCTGCGGTACGTGCCCGAGTCGAAGGACGAGCACGCGCACAAGAGCTTCGACGTCGCCGGCGCGATCTCCGTCACCGGTGGCCTCGTCGCGCTGGTCTACGGGATCGTCCGCTCGGCCGAAGCCGGCTGGGGCTCCGCCGAGGTGCTCGGCTTCCTCGTGCTCGCTGCCGTGCTGCTCGTCGCGTTCGTGCTGATCGAGAGCCGCTCCGCCGAGCCCCTCGTGCGTCTCTCGATCTTCTCGGTCAAGACCGTGCGCGCCGGGAACGTCGCGATGTTCGTCGTCGCCGCGGGCCTGTTCGCGATGTTCTTCTTCAACACGCTCTACGTGCAGCGCGTCCTGGGGTTCTCGCCGGTCCAAGCGGGGTTCGCGTTCGTCCCGTTCACCGCGGGCGTGATCATCGGCGCGGGCCTCTCGCAGAAGCTCGTCCCCGCGCTCGGCGCGCGCGAGGTGCCGATCATCGGCGCCGCGATCGGCGCGCTCGGGCTGCTCACGTTCCTCCGCCTGACGCCCGACAGCTCGTACCTCACGGACCTCCTGCCCGGGATCATGCTCATCTCCGTCGGGATGGGCCTCGTGTTCGTCCCGATCACGCTGATCGCGACGAGCGGCGTCCCGGTCGACGACGCGGGGCTCGCGTCGGGCCTCTTCAACACCTCGCAGCAGATCGGCGGCGCGCTCGGGCTCGCGCTGCTCTCCACGCTCGCGACGAACCGCACCACCGACGAGCTCTCCTCGCTCGGGCACGCGCCTTCCCAGGCCGATACCGCGGAGGCCCTTGTCTCCGGGTTCCACGTGACCTGGGCTGCGAGCGCGATCCTTCTCGCGGCCGGCGGCGTGCTCCTGCTCGCGCTGCTCCGGCGTCGCGACGCCGCGGTCGCCACCGAGGGCGAAGCCGCCCCAGCCGCCGTCTAGGTTTCCAGATCCTCGGCGACGAGGCCGAACAGGATTGCGTCGACCCACTCGTCGTCGCGCCGGTAGGCCTTGCGCCGGACGCCCTCCCGCACCCAGCCCGCCCGCTCGGCGTGGCGGAGCGCCCGCTCGTTGAACGCGTAGATCTCCAGCTGCAGCCGGTGGAGGTCGAGCTCGCGGATCAGGTGTCGTTGGAGCACCCGGGCGGCCTCGTCTCCGAGCCCTCGCCCGCGGAACGGGGCGTCGAGCGCGAACGCGCCGACCGAGGCGATCTGCGAGCGCCGGTTGATGCGCTCCCAGGTCGCGGTGCCTGCCCGCTCGCCCTCGACGGCGAAGACCATCACGCCGTAGTCCTCCGGCTCGGCGAGCGAGCGCGCCACCTCCGCGGCGACCTCCTCCTCGGTCGTCGCGCGGACGCTCGCGAGGAAGGGCGCGACGTCCTCGTCTGTGACGATCCCCACGAGGAACGGCACGTCCTCCGGGATCGCCCGGCGAACGGTCACGCTCACCCGGGAGCCTCCGCGGGCTTGTGACGCGCCGCGGCGACCGTCCCCGACCCGAGGGCCACGCCGGCGAGAATCAGGCCGAGCCCCGCGAGCACGGGGGCCGTGACCGGCTCGTCCAGCAGCACGGCGCCGTAGACGAGCGCGAATCCGGGCATGAGGTACGTGACGAGGCTCATCCGCCGCGCGCCGACGAGGTTGATCAGCCGGTACATGACGAGCTGCGCGAACGCCGTGCCGAGTACGGCGAGCGCGAGGAGCGAGAGAAGCGCGCCGCCGTCCGGCGAGGACGACGGCCCCTCGAGGAGCGCGAGCGGCAGCAGTGACACGGCTGCGCTGATCATCGCGCCCGTCGCGAGCACCGGGCCGGGCGTGTCACTCACGCTCCGCTGCCCGATGATCCCGCCGCACGCATACGCGACCGAGGAGAGCACCACCGCCAGGATGCCCGCGATCGACCACCAACCGCCAGCCGGATGCCCGCCCGCGAGGACCGCGACGCCCACCAGGCCCAGCGCCAGCCCGAGCACGCGGCCCCGCGTCAGCGGCTCGTGCGGCAGGAAGCGGAGGCCGAGGAGCACGGTGAACAGCGGGACGGTCGACTGCGCGACGGCGGCGATCCCCGAGTCGACGTGCGTCTCGCCCCACGCGACGAGCCAGAACGGGATCGCGGTGCCGATCAGCCCGAGCACCGACCACTGGCGCCACGACCCGCGCAGCTCGGCGACCGCGCGGCTTCGCCCCATCGTCCGTGCCAGGTAGCCGCAGAGGATCGCGGCGCCGATTGCCGCCCGCGAGCACATCAGCGGCCCCGGCTCGAGCCCGCCGTCGACGGCCACCTTGATGAAGAGGTACGACGCTCCCCACACCGACGCGAGCAGCAGCAACAAGGGCCAGTAGCGATTCACGCGAGGCCTCTCGCGGCGCGCAGTCGGGTCACTCCCGTGGCGAGGGTCGTCCCCGCTAGGACGAGCACGAGGCCGGCGACCGCGCTCGCAGTGACGGTTTCGTCGAGGAACACGGCGCCGTAGACGAGCGCGAATGCCGGGACGAGGTACGTGACGAGGATCGCCCGCGACGCACCGGCCCTTGCGATCAACGCGAAGTAGAGGACGTATGCCAGCGCGGAGCCGAGCGAGCCCAGCGCAACGATCGCGAGCAGCGTCTTCGCCGGGGGCACCTCGTCGGGGAGCTGGAGGAGGCCGAACGGCGCCATCAGCAGCATTCCGACCCCGAGCTGCCCCGCGGCGAGGTGGAGCGGCGGGATCGCGCCGGCCCGCTTCCCGACGATGAGGGCCGACGAGGCGTAGCACAGCGCAGCCGCAAGCACCGCCAGCGCGCCGACGACCTCCCCGCCGCTCTGCACTCCGACGAGCAGGGCGACGCCCACGAAGCCGACCCCGATGCCTGCGAGCCGTATGCCCGTCGCGCGCTGCGTCGGGTCGAGCCGGATCGCGAGCAGCACGGTGAAGATCGGCGCCGCCGCCTGGATCACCCCGGCGAGCCCGGAGCTGATCCGGGTCTCGGCGAAGCCGAACAGCCAGAACGGGAGCGCGTTGTTGAGCAGGCCCAGCGCCGCCACGATCGCGAGATAGGGCCGCAGCAGGCCGAGGCCTCCGCGGCTCGCGGCGATCGGCAGCAGGATCGCCGCGCCGACGACGAGCCGCCCGAGCGCCACGACCGAGGGCTCGAGCTCGTTTACGCCGAGCTTGATGAAGAGGAACGAGGAGCCCCAGATCGCCGAGAGGGCGAGGAGGAGCGCACCGTTGCGGCGAGACATGTCACGACGCTAGTCGCGCCGCTCGGTGGGCGGGCGGCAGAACGGGTCGTGGCGACTGACCCGGGGACTAGACTGGCCGCCTGGGTTCCATCGCGGAACACCCGCTCCATCGCCGGCTCGGCCTGACGGACGGGGAGCTCACTCGCATCGTCACGCTGCTCGAGCGAGAGCCGAACGACTTCGAGCTCCAGGTCTTCTCGCTCCTCTGGTCGGAACACTGCGGCTACAAGCACTCGGCGCTTCTGCTGCGACGGTTGCCGAGCGACGGCCCGCGCGTGCTCCAGGGGCCGGGGGAGAACGCGGGCGTCCTCGACCTCGGCGACGGGCTCGCGGTGGCCTTCAAGGTCGAGAGCCACAACCACCCCTCCGCGGTCGAGCCGTTCCAGGGCGCGGCGACGGGGGTCGGCGGCATCCTCCGCGACATCTCCGCGATGGGGGCGAGGCCGGTCGCCCTGCTCGACGGGCTCCGCTTCGGCGCCCCCGACGACCATTTCGCGCGCGCCGTGGGCGGGATCGGCAACTACGGGAACTGCGTCGGCGTGCCGACGGTCGGCGGCGAGGTCGTCTTCGACGAGGCGTACGCCTCCAACTGCCTCGTCAACGCGATGTGCGTGGGGCTGCTGCCCGCGGAGCGCGTCACGCGCGCGGCAGCGACGACGCCCGGCGCCCTCGTCCTCCTCTACGGGGCGACAACGGGACGCGACGGCATCGGCGGCGCCTCGGTGCTCGCGAGCGCGGAGCTCGGCGAGGCGGACGCCGACAAGCGCCCGACCGTCCAGGTCGGCGACCCGTTCACGGGGAAGCGGCTGATCGAAGTGTCGGCCGAGCTGGTCGAGCGCGGGCTGGTGTTGTCCCTCCAGGACTGCGGGGCCGCGGGCCTTGCATCCTCGCTCTCCGAGATGGCGTCCGACTACGGAATCGACGTCCACCTGGACCGCGTGCCCCAGCGTGAGGAGGGCATGGAGCCGTGGGAGGTGATGAGCTCCGAGTCGCAGGAACGGATGGTCGCGATCGTCGACCCGGCGCGACTCGCCGACGTCGAGGCCGTGATCGACCGCTGGGCGCTCCATCGCGCGGTCGTCGGCGAGGTGACGGAGAGCGGCGTCCTGCGTGCCCTCTGGGACGGAGACGAGGTCGGGGCGATCCCGGCGCGGCTCCTGACCGACGAGTGCCCGCGCTACGCCGTCGAGCGCACGCCGCGCATCCCTTCGTCCGAGCAACCGACCGAGCTTCCTCCGGTCCGCGTGGCGCTGCTCGAGCTGATCGGCTCGCCGGCGCTCCGCTCGCGCGCCTTCGTCACGCGGCGCTACGACCAGCTCGTCCAGTCCCGGACGGTCCGGCGCCCCGGGCTCGACGCCGCGGTCCTCAGGCTGCGGCCGTCCTGGCGTGGGCTCGCCGTGACCCTCGACGGCCATGGCCGGGTCGGGCGGCTCGATCCCGCGGTCGCGGGACAGCTCGCGGTGCTCGAGGCGGCGAGGAACGTCGCCTGCACCGGCGCGGAGCCTCTCGGCGTGACCGACTGCCTGAACTTCGGGAACCCCGAGAAGCCGGAGATCGGCTGGGAGCTCGGAGAGGCGATCGACGGGATCGCCCAGGCCTGCGAGGCGCTCGGGATCCCGGTTGTCTCGGGCAACGTCTCGCTCTACAACGACACGGACGGCCGCTCGATCCCGCCGACGCCCGTCGTCGGGTGTGTCGGCCTCCTCGACGACGTTCGCCGCGTCCCGCGCGGCTGGCGCGAGGGCGACGCGATCGTGCTTGCGCGCTCCCGCTCGCGGCTCACCCTCGCGGGCTCCGAGGCGCAGGCGCGCTGGGGCGCGCTCGGCGGGACGCCGTCGCTCGACCTCTCCTCGGAGGTCGCTCTGATTCGCTGGGCGGCCGGAATCGCGTCGCGCGCGACCCTCGTCCACGACGTGTCCGAAGGCGGCCTTGCGGTCGCGCTCGCCGAGGCCGCGCTGTGGAGCGGCATCGGAGCGACGCTCTCGCTCGACGACGACCCGCGCACGCTGTTCGGCGAGATCGGTGGGCAGGTCGTCGCCGCGCTCCCCCCGGGCCAAGTCGAGACCGATGCGACCGGCTCGGATGTCGAGGTGCGGCTGATCGGCACCGTCGGCGGGGACGAGCTCTTCCGGCTCCCGCTCGGAGCCCTGCGCGCCGCGCACGAGGGGGTCGCCTGATGTGCGGCGTGTTCGGCGTCCGCTCGGACGAGCGCGAGGTCGCGCGCCTCACGTACTTCGGCCTGTTTGCGCTCCAGCACCGCGGCCAGGAGTCCGCCGGGATCGCGGTCTCCGAGCGCGGACGGGTCACGGCCGTTCGCGACATGGGGCTCGTTCCGCAGGTGTTCGACGAAGAGAAGCTCGCAGCGCTGCCCGGCGAGGTCGCGATCGGCCATACCCGCTACTCGACGACCGGCGGCGCGCGGTGGTCGAACGCGCAGCCGCTCGTGGTGCACGGCGCGGCGCGAACGGTCGCGCTCGGTCACAACGGAAACCTCGTCCACCTCGGCGAGCTGCGCGACGAGCTGCTCGCCGACGGCGTCGCGTTGGCGTCGAGCTCCGACACCGAGGTGATCGGCGCCCTGCTCGCCCGCCACGACGCGGCGATCCCCGACGCCGTCGCGCGGACGATGCAGCGGCTCGCGGGCGCCTACTCCGTCGTGGCCATCACAGACGGCGCGCTCGTCGCGTTCCGCGATCCCCTGGGGATCCGGCCGCTCTCGCTCGGGAAGATCGGCGAGGACTGGGTCGTCGCTTCCGAGACCTGCGCGCTCGATCTCGTCGGCGCCGAGATCGTCCGCGACGTCGAGCCGGGCGAGGTCGTCTGGATCGACGACGACGGATGCCACACGGCGCAGGCCGTGCCGCGGGGTGGCAGCGCCTCGTGCATCTTCGAGCACGTCTACTTCGCCCGCCCCGACTCCGTCCTCGACGGCATCGGCGTCCACGCGGCCCGCGTGCGAATGGGAGAGCGCCTCGCCGAGGAAGCGCCCGTCGACGCCGATCTCGTGATGCCGATCCCCGACTCGGGCACACCCGCCGCGATCGGGTTCGCGAAGCGGTCGGGCCTTCCGTACGAGGAGGGGCTGATCAAGAACCGGTACGTCGGCAGGACGTTCATCGAGCCCGACCAGGAGCTCCGCCGGCAGGGGATCAAGTTGAAGTTCAACCCGCTTGCGGAGATCAAGGGACGGCGCCTCGCGATCGTCGACGACTCCATCGTCCGCGGCAACACGATGCGCGCGCTGGTAGAGATGCTCCAGACGGCCGGCGCGGCGGAGGTGCACGTGCGGATCTCGTCGCCGCCGGTCGTCTCGCCGTGCTTCTACGGCATCGACATGGCCGACGAGGACGACCTCGCTGCCGCGCACCGCTCGGTGGAGGAGATGCGCGAGCACGTCGCCGCGACGAGCCTTGCCTACCTCTCGCTCGACGGGATGCAGTGGGCGACCCGCCTGCCGGAGGAGGCGGTCTGCCGCGCCTGCTTCACGCGGCGCTATCCGACGGCCGTGCCGCCCGGGCGCTCCGTCGCCAAGGACCGCTTCGAAGCGACCCCGGTCTGACCCCCCGGTCGGAGCAGGACGGCCGTCCGCGGGCTGTGTAGGCTCGAAACGATGTCGGGAGACGCGCAGACGTACGCCGCCGCAGGCGTCTCGCTCGCGACCGCCGGCGCCGTGGTCGAGCGCCTTCGTGCCGCAGTCGAATCGACGCGCACGGACGGCGTGGTTGGCGCGTTCGGCGCGTTCGCCGGGCTGTTCGCGCTCGACGACGAACGGCTGCTCGCCGCCTCGACGGACTCGGTCGGCTCGAAGCTCGTCCTGGCACGGCGGGCGGGGACGCTCCGCTGGTGCGGCGCCGACCTCGCCGCCCACGGGATCAACGACGTCGCCACGACCGGTGCGGAGCCACTCTTCTTCCTCGACTACGTCGCCGCGGGAACGATCGATCCGGAGCAGGTCGTGGAGCTCGTCGAGGGCGCCGCGGAGGTCTGCCGCGCCGCCGGGTGCGCGATCCTCGGCGGCGAGACCGCCGAGCTGCCGGGGATCTACCGGGACGACGAGCTCGACTTCTGCGGGACAGTCGTCGGCCTCGTCCGGCGCGACGAGCTGGTCGACGGGTCGCGCGCCGCGCCGGGCGACGTCGTTGTCGGCTTCCGCTCGGCAGGCATCCACGCGAACGGCTTCTCGCTCGTGCGACGAATCGTCGGCGACGACGAGGTCGACGCGGAGCTCCTGCTGCAGCCGACGCGCTGCTACCTCGACGACATCCGCGCGCTCCGCGGTCGCGCCGATGTCCGCGCGCTGGCGCACGTCACGGGCGGCGGTATCGCCGGGAACCTCGCGCGCGTCTTGCCCCAGGGCGTAGGCGCCGTCGTCGACCCGGCCGCCTGGGAGCGCCCGGCCGTGTTCCACTGGCTCGCCGAGCAGGGCGTCGCCGAGCACGAGCTGCGGCGCGTCTTCAACATCGGGATCGGCTACTGCGCCGTGCTGCCGGAGACCGACCGTCGGCCCGAGGATCTCGTCATCGGGCGACTCGAGGCGGGCGTGGCCGGCGTCGAGTGGAGCGACACGTGATCGGCGTCCTCGTCAGCGGCGAGGGCACGAACCTCCAGGCGTTGATCGACGCAGGACTGCCGATCGTCGCCGTGGCCTCGAACCGGGCGGATGCCCGAGCCCTTCGCCGCGCGGAGGCGGCCGGGATCCCGACCGCGACCTTCGAGCTGGCCGGATATCCGAGCCGGGAGGCACGGGACGTCGCGCTCGCGGACTGGCTGCAGGAGCGGGGCGTCGAGCTGGCAGTGCTCGCCGGGTACATGCACATCCTGCGACCCGAGTTCTTCGAGTCGTTCGGCGGACGGGTCGTCAACACGCACTCCGCGCCCCTGCCCGAGTTCCCCGGCGCGCATCCGATCGAGGACGTCCTCGCGGCGGGCGTCCCCGAGACCGCGGCGACGGTGCACTGGGTCGACGAGGGCGTCGACACGGGACCCGTGATCCGCGCGGTACGCGTGCCGGTCGAGGCAGGCGACACGCCCGAGACGCTGCGTGCGCGCGTCCAGGCGGTCGAGCACCACCTCCTGCCCGACGTCGTCAGGGAGCTCGTCGCGGCATGACGATCAGAAGGGCTCTCCTCTCCGTCTACGACAAGACGGGGATCGCTGCGTTCGCGCGCGACCTCCATTCGCTCGGGGTCGAGCTGCTCGCGAGCGGCGGCACGGCCAAGGTGCTGGTCGAGGAGCGGATCCCGGTGACCGCGCTGGAGGACGTAACCGGCTTCACCGAGCTCCTCGGGCACCGGGTCGTGACCCTCCACCCGGCCGTGCACGGCGGGATCCTCGCCCGGCGCGACGTCCCGGCCGATCTTGCGGAGCTGGCCGCGCACGGGATCGAGCCGATCGACCTCGTCTGCGTGAACCTCTACCCGTTCGAGAAGACGGTCGGGCGGCTCGACGTCTCCTGGGAGGACGCGATCGAGCAGATCGACGTGGGCGGGCCCGCGCTCCTCCGGGCCGCTGCGAAGAACCACGCGCACGTCGTCGCTTTGTGCCGCCCCGCGGACTACGGGCCTCTCGTCGAGGAGTTCCGCGCACGCGCGGAGGTGTCGATGGAGACCCGGCGCGCGCTCGCCGGCCGCGCGTTCCAGACGACGGCGGCATATGACGCCTCGGTCGCCGCCTGGTTCGGCCGGGACGACGTGTTCCCCGAGACGTACGTGCCGGTGTTCGACCGGTACGCGGAGCTGGCGTACGGCGAGAACCCGCACCAGCGGGCCGTTTACTACGCGCAGCGGGGCGCCCGGACGCACCTGCTCGCGCGGGTCGAGCAGATCCAGGGCAAGCCGCTCTCCTTCAACAACCTCGGCGATCTGTCCGCTGCCCGGCTGCTCCTCCTCGAGCTCGAGGGGCCGGCCGCGGTGATCGTCAAGCATGGGAATCCCTGTGGGGTGGCCCTCGGCAAGACGGTCGAGGACGCCTTCACGAAGGCGCAGGCGGCCGACCCGATCTCGGCGTACGGTGGCGTGGTGGCGCTCAACCGGCCGGTCACGGCGAAGCTCGGCAGGACGCTTGCCAAGCAGTTCGTCGAGGCGCTCTTCGCGCCCGGCTACGACCGGGGCGCGTTGACCGCGCTCGAGGCGAAGCCCGGGACTCGCGTGCTCGCCGACGCCGAGCGGCGCGGCTTCGTCGCGAGCGAGCGCGACTACCGGCGCGTTCTGGGCGGCCTGCTCGTCCAGGATCGCGACACCGAAGGAGACCCGCTCGACGCCATGGACGTCGTCTGCGGCGACCCGGACTCGGCGATGTGGGACGACCTCCTCTTCGCGTGGACGATCGCGAAGCACGTCGTCTCCAACGCGATCGTGATCGCCCGCGGCGGGCAGACGCTCGGCATCGGTGGCGGACAGACGAGCCGGGTCGATGCGGTGCGGATCGCGGTGGACAAGGCCCGCGACCTGGGGCACTCGCTCGAAGGAGCCGTGCTCGCCTCGGACGCCTTCTTCCCGTTCGCCGACGGCCCACGCCTCGCGCTCGAGGCAGGGGTCTCCGCGATCATCCAGCCCGGCGGCTCGAAGCGCGACGGCGAGGTGCTCGAGGCCGTGCGCGAGGCCGACGCGGCGATGGTCGTGACCGGGCGCCGGCACTTCCGCCACTAAAGATTTGCTCGCGAAGCGGGCCGCAGGTGCGGATTCCCGCCGCTTGATCCCCGCCTGCGGCGGGGCAGAGTTTTGCTCGCGAAGCAGGAATCCGCGGGAGCGGATCCCCGCCGCTTGATCCCCGCCTGCGGCGGGGCAGATCCCTAAAGGCGCCCGCTGTCGCGGTCGCGACGACGCTTGCCGCGACGTACGCCCGCTGACGCGCTCGCGACGACGCAAGCCGCCGCGTCCGTCACTAGCCCTACGGCCGGTCCGTTCTGTCCCCCCGTCGCCCCGGGCGCTGGTACCGTCCCGCGGTCCCGACACCGACGGCGCGCCCTTCCGGGCACGACCTTGGTCGCCGTCCCGTGCCGTTCTTCCCTTGCCGATGCCTCGTCGCCTCGTCATATTCGCGTTCGCCTGCGTCCTCTGTGGGGCCCTCGCCGTGGGCACGGCCGAGGCGTCAGCGAAGCCGGTGCTGCCCGGCTCCGTCCCGAGCCCGGCGCACGTTCGTCCCGCCGCCCCCGAAGCCGCCGACGCTCGCGGAGCGGGCCGTGAAGCTCGCACGGACGCAGCTCGGTGTGCCGTACGTCTACGGGGGCGAGTCCCCCGGCGGCTTCGACTGCTCGGGGCTCGTGATGTGGGTCTACGGGCGGCTCGGGATCCCACTGCCGCACAACGCAGCTGCGCTCTACTCGACCGGGCAGCCGGTCTCTCGCTCGCACCTCCGGCCGGGCGACCTCGTCTTCTTCCACGGTCTCGGCCACGTCGGCATCTACATCGGCCAGGGCCGGATGATCCACGCGCCGCAGACCGGTGAGCGGGTCGAGATCGAGGCGCTCGGTGAGCGCAGCGGCTCGGTCGAAGGCGCACGCCGCATCGCAACCGCCTGACGACCGCCGGTTAGGCTTCCGCGCGGCATGGCACGCACGTACCCGACCATTCTCGACCTCGTCGGCTCGACGCCGGTCGTGCGCCTCGTCGACTTCGGTCGCGAGACCGGCGCCGCGTTGCTCGCGAAGCTCGAGTTCATGAATCCGGGCGGGTCGAACAAGGACCGCATCGGGCTCGCGATGATCGAGGCCGCCGAGCGCGACGGCCGACTCAGGCCGGGCGGGACGATCGTCGAGCCGACCTCGGGCAACACCGGCGTGGGGCTCGCCATCGCCGCGGCGCACAAGGGCTACCGGTGCATCTTCGTGATGCCCGACAAGATGAGCCAGGAGAAGATCTCGACGCTCAGGGCGTACGGCGCGGAGGTCGTGATCACGCCGACGGCGGTCGACCACGACTCGCCCGAGAGTTACTACTCCGTCTCCGACCGGCTTGCCGAGGAGATCCCCGGCGGCTTCAAGCCCGACCAGTACTCGAACGAGGCGAATCCGCAGGCCCACTACGAGACGACGGGCCCCGAGCTCTGGGAGCAGACCGGCGGCCAGGTGGACGCGATCGTCGTCTCGGTCGGTACCGGCGGCTCGATCTCGGGGATCGGCCGGTACTTCAAGGAGCGCAAGCCGGAGATCCTGATCGTCGGGGCGGATCCGGAGGGCTCCGTGTTCACCGCCGACGCCGACCATCCCGAGCATCCGTACCTCGTCGAGGGAATCGGCAAGGACACGTGGCCCGTGACGCTCGACCCGTCGGTCGTGGACGAGTGGATCCGCGTGTCCGACCGCGACTCGTTCCTCACCGCGCGGCGGCTCGCACGCGAGGAGGGCCTCCTCGTCGGCGGCTCGTGCGGCTCGACCGCCTGGGTCGCGCTCGAGGTCGCGCGGCGACTCGGGGCCGGCTCGACCGTCCTGATGACGTTCCCGGACGGCGGCCGCTCGTACCTCTCGAAGTTCTACGACGACAACTGGATGATCCAGTACGGGCTCATGGAGCGGCGCGCTCCCGCGCCGACGGTCGACGAGGTGATCCGTTTCCGGCGGAGGGAGGAGAGCGGCGTCCCGGAGCTCGTCGTGGTCGAGGCCCACGAGAAGGTCGGGAGCGCGATCGACCTGCTCCAGCAGTACGGCATCTCCCAGCTGCCTGTCGTGCGCACCCGGCCGGCGGACGCGCTGACGGACATCGTCGGCTCGCTCCAGGAGCGGAGCCTGCTCGACCGGGTCTTCCGCAACCCCGACGCGTTGAACGACGACGTCGCCGTCGCCATGCAGCCGCCCCTCGCGGCCGTCGACGTGGCCGCCTCGATCGACGAGGTCTTCCAGGAGCTGACCGGGACGGGCGGCGCCGTGCTCGTCGGCCAGGCAGGCAGGCCCGTCGCGATCGTCACCCGGTCGGATCTGCTCGAGTTTCTCGCGGCGCAGCGGACGCAGGTCGAGACGTAGGCTCGCGCGCCGGCGCCGGCGTCGCACGTCCTTCGCGGCTCGCGGTGACCGCGACCGCGCCGACGATCAGCGCGGCGCCGACGAGCGTCGCCGGCCCGGGTCGCTCGTCGAGGATCAGCGCCCCGAGCGCGACCGCGACCAGCGGGTTCACGTACTGGTGGGTCACGACCTGCGAGATCGGCGCATTCCCGAGCAGCCAGGCGTAGGCGCTGAAGCCGATCACCGAGCCCATGACCGTGAGATAGACCCAGGCGGCGAGCGGGCCCGGCTGGAGCGCGGAGCTGTCCAGGTCGCCGAGCTCGCCGGCGGCGACCGCGACGGCGAGGAGCACGGCGCCGCCACCCAGCATCTCGTACGCGGACGCGACGAACGGGTCGCCTGGCAACCGCAAGCGCCGTGACGCGAACGAGCCGAGCGACCAGGAGACGGATGCAGTGAGCATGATCAGCAGCCCGACCGCCTCCGAGCCGCCGGCGCTCCAGCCCGGCCCGACGACGAACGCGAGGCCGACGAGGCCGACGAGCGCGGCGACCGCCGTCGCGCGCGCCACGCGTTCCCGTGCGAGGCGCCGCAGGACGACGATCTGGAGCGGCACGGAGCCGGCGATCATCGCAGCAACACCCGATTCGATGCGGGTCTCGGCGACGTGGACAAGCCCGACGCCGAGGGTGAGCAGCGCAACGCCGAGCCCCGCTGCCGCGAGCGCCTCGCGCGGCGGGACGCGGAGCGAGCGCCGCGCGACGACGGCGATCAGCGCGAGGATCGCCGAGGCGGCGAGAAACCGCGTGCCGGCGGTGAGGAGCGGTGGCAGGGTCCGCACCGCGATCTTGATCGCGAGATACGTCGAGCCCCACACGAGGTAGACGATCCACAGCGCGGTCCACAGGCGGACCCGGGGCGAGGCCCTCATTCAGGGTGAGACGCCCGCGGGGCGCGCGGCGTGAGATCTGCGAGTGGACGGCACACGAACGTCACAACGACGAGGCGTGTCGATTCGATCCCGGAGACCGGTCGGGTTTGCGGGTTGGGAGAAGGCGTCGTATCGTGCGGCCCATGGGATTCCTCGACAAGCTGTTCGGACGGGCGAAGGACACGGCGGGGGACGTGGCCGACAAGGCCGCGCCCGTCGTCGACAAGACAGAGGACGCCGCCGGCGACGCGTGGGACAAGGCGAGCGACGTCGCTCAAGACGGGGTCGGCGAGGCGAAAGACACGGTCTCCGACCTCACGCATCGTGGCGACGACGCGGCCGCCGACACCGCGGAGCCCGGTCCCGACCCGACCGGCTCGAACCCGCCGGCAGCCTAGCCCGGCTCGCCCCGGCCGACGAACGAGGCCGCATGGCCCCGCGCATTCGCCTGCGCGAGCTCCTGCTCGTCGAGCGCGCCGATCCGCTGCAGGAGCGCGAGCTCGTCGCGGAGGTGCGTGCGCATCATCTCCGGCCCGTCCGTCGCGATCGTGAAGGCGACGCCGTGCTCGACGAATCGCCGGATCGTCTCGCGCACCTCGTCCTCGCTCGCGAGCGCGCGCGTCAGGAGGTTCGAGGTCGGGCAGATCTCGAGCGTCACGTCGGCCTCGCGGAGCAGGCGCATCAGCTCAGGGTCGCGAGCCGCGAGGACGCCGTGCCCGATCCGGTCCGGCCGGAGCGACTCGACCACCTCGCCGATCTCTTCCGCGCCGGTCGCACCCTCCTCGCCGACGTGGATCGTCACGCCGAGGCCGGCGGACCGCGCGAGCTCGACCATCGGAGCGAGTTGTGTGTAGGCGTAGCGCGCTCCTCCCGGCCGCGGCCCGGCGATGTCGACCCCGACGACGCCGCGCCCGGCCCAGCGGATCGCTTTCTCGACGATGATCTCGTTCAGCCGCGCGTCGAACGTGCGGTCCATCATCAGGATCAGCCCCGCTCGCACCTGTGGGTACTCGAGCCGCGCGATGTCGAGGCCCCGGCTCGCCGCAAGGATGATGTGGTCGAGGTCGCGCTCGCCGCCCCGGTTTCGCTTCATCGGGTTGAAGCGCACCTCGAGCGTGGTGATGCCCTGCGAGCGGTACGCACCGCCGATCGCGCTGTGGACGGACTGCTCGACCGCGAACGGCGAGGACTGGATCAGCTCGGTCCAGTGGTAGATCGCGTCGAGCGCGTCGAGGTTGGGCACGCCGCGCGGGTCGGAGACCGTGACGAGCTTGTCGAACTCCCAGTAGTCCTTGACCGGGAGCGCGATTCCCTGCTCGTGCGCGAGGCTCCACATCATGTCCGAGGCGACGGAGCCGCCGAGATGGGTGTGCAGCTCGGCGAGCCCGACGTTGGCGAGGAGCATCCTCGCGAGTCTATTTGCCCGTCCGCGAAGCGGGATTCCGCAGGAGCGGAATCCCGCCGCTTGATCCCGCCCTGCGGGCGGGACACATCCCTGAAGGCGCCCGCTCCGCGGTCGCAGGGGCGACGATGGGCCTCGTAACAGTCTGTTACTTGCTTTCGCCGGCCGTGCGATCGAGGCTGGTTGCGCGCGCGACGAGGTCGCGCAGCGGCTCGATCCACGCCGGGTCGACCATGTGCGGGACGTCCGTCTCGAGTCGGAGCACGTCCGCTCCGGCGGCGGCGACGGTCTCCGCGGCCTCGGCCCCGAACCTCGAGGAGATGACGGGATCGAGGGTGCCGTGGGCGACCGCGACCGGGACGCCCGCGAGCTTCGCCGGGTCGAGCGGGTAGCCCGGCACCCGCGGAAGGAACCCCGACAGCGCGACGACTGCAGCCGGTCGGGGACGGTCGGGCCCGAGGGTCATCGCCCAGCTCATCACGGTCCCCTGGGAGAACCCGCCGAGCACGACACGGCCCATCGGCACCGGGAGGGCGTCGAGGAACGCGGCGAGACGCGGTGCCGTCGCGAGGAACGTCGGCGGGTCGGGTGTCGGGATGCCACCGAGGGCGTACCAGTGGCGACCCCCCGGAGGCAGGTGGAGCGGGCCGCCCGGCGTCACGCCGAGCAGCCGGCGCCCGGGGTCGAGGAGATCGAGCAGCGGATAGAGGTCGTGCTCGTCCGCACCGCGGCCGTGCAAGAGCACGAGCGCTCCGGCGGGGTCGCCCGCAGCGTCGCGCCACCGGGCGACGAGCGGCTCGGCGCCGGTCGCTACGTCGCCCACGCGACGCGCGGGTCGGGCAGCGGCGTCAGCACCTTCTCGACCTGCGGCCGGAGATGCTCGAACGCGGGCGGGAGGATCAACGTCTCGCCCAGATGCTCGGGGTCCTCGTCGATGCCGAAGCCGGGGCCGAGGGTCGCCAGCTCGAACAGCACGCCGCTGGGCTCGCGGAAGTACACCGAGCGGAACCAGAAGCGGTCGATCACCGGCGTCGCATGCATGCCCGCCTCGCTGACGCGCCGCTGCCAGGCCGTGTGGTCCTCCATCGTCGACGACCAGGCGACGTGGTGGACGGTGCCCGCCCCGGGAACGCCCGCGCTCGAGGCGGGCGGCGGGTCGTACGCGTAGAGCCCTCCGCGCTCGCGGCCACGCAGCTCCCATGCCGCGTCGCCGGTCGAGCGGAAGCCCATCACCTCCTCGAGGAGGCGACGGCTCCGCTCCGGATCGGCCGCGAATGCGCGTACGCCGCCGAACCCCTGGAGCGCGTGCTCCTCCGGGATCTCCGGATGGCGGGCGACGAGCGGCTCGTCGGGCGCGTCCGAGACGGCGAGCTCGAGGCCGAGGCCCTCGGGGTCGTCGAACCGGAGACGCCCCTGCTCTCGGGTGGTGGGGAGGCCGTGCTCGCCGAGCCTCGTCGTCCAGAAGTCGAGCGCGCCCTCCGACCCGACGCGGAACGTCACCCGGTGCACCATCCCATCCCCGGCGCGGCCGCGGCGCGCGCCCGGGTACTCGAAGAACGTGATATCCGCGCCCGCACTGCCCTGCTCGTCGGCGTAGAACAGGTGGTAGACCGTCGGGTCGTCCTGGTTGACCGTCTTCTTCACGAGCCGCAGTCCGAGCACGCCCGTGTAGAAGGCGACGTTCCCGGGCGCGTCGCCCGTGATGCACGTCACGTGATGGATTCCCTCGAGCTGCATCGTCTCCCCGATTCTCGCGCCATCCGGCCGCAGACGAAAACGTGACCAAGAGCAACTACCATAGTTGCAGATGCAAGAAACGACATTCGATCGACTGAGCCCCCGCGAGCTCGCCGCCTGGCGCGGATTCCTCCGCGTGCATTCCGGCATCGTGCGGGAGCTCAACACCGAGCTCGAGCTCAGGCACGCCCTGCCGCTCGCGCATTACGAGGTGCTCCTCTACCTCGAAGGAGCGCCCTGCGGGAAGCTCACGATGAGCGCGCTCGCCCAGTCGGTGCTGCTCAGCCAGAGCGGCGTGACGCGGCTCGTCGACCGCCTCGTGCAGTCCGGGCTCGTCGTGCGAGAGGGGTGCTCGGAGGATCGCCGCGTCATGTATGCGCGCCTGACCGACGAAGGGCGCGCTGCGCTCCGCGAGGCGCGGCCGACGCTGATCGAGGGCGTCAGGCAGCGCTTCCTGGCGCATTTCGACGACGCGGAGCTCGACGTGCTCGCCGACGCCTGGGAGCGCGTGCGCCCGGGCGTCACCTAGTAGCGCGGGGGAAACCACGTTTCCCCCATGAGCCCGGTTTCCCCACGCACAGTTAGTCTGCACCGGTGAAGATCGGCATCGTCGTGCCGTTCTCGTGGTCGTTCTGGGGGGCGGTCGTCGAGCACGCGGAGCTCCAGGCGGCGGCGCTCGAGGCGCGCGGGCACGAGGTACGTCTCGTGATGGGAAACGACCCGCCGGGACAGTTCACCCGTGCCCTCCACCCACGGGTCGGCCGTCACGGGAACCCCCCGCCAAACGTCATCCCGGTCGGCCGGTCGGTGATCGTGCCGGCGAACGGGTCGCTTCCGAACATCGTCCTCAGCCCGCGTTCGGTCTTCCGGATTCGCCGTGTGCTCGAGCGGGAGCGGTTCGACGTGCTTCATCTCCACGAGCCGATGACCCCGGCGATCTGCGTCGCGGTGCTCGCTCTCGCGAGAACGCCGATCGTCGCGACCCACCATGCCTCCGGCGACCTCGGCTGGATGCGTCTCGGGATGCCCGGGTGGGGGTTTCTGATGGAACGCGTCGACCAGCGGATCGCGGTCTCCGAGCGCGCGCGCGCCTCGGTGGAGGCCTGGCTCGACGGACCGGTCGAGATCGTCCCGAACGGCGTCCTGATTCCCGACCAGGCCGACCCCGGCGCGCGGGAGCACACGATCGTCTTCGCGGGCCGGCACGAGCCGCGCAAGGGTCTCCAGGTGCTCCTGCGCGCGTGGCCGGAGATCCGCCGACGCACGAGCGCCCGGCTCGTCGTGGCCGGCGCGGACCCGCTTGCGGTGCGGCTGCTGCTCACGCGCCTCGGCGTCTCCGACGACGGGATCGACGTGGTGGGGTTCCTCTCGCAGGACGAGCTCACGGATCTGCTCCGCTCGACGAAGGCGCTCGTCGCACCATCGCTCGGCGGCGAGAGCTTCGGCATGGTCCTCACCCGCGCGTTCGCCTGCGCGACCCCGGTCGTCGCGTCGGACATCGAGGGCTACCGCGAGGTCGTGACCCCGGACACCGCCGTCCCGGTGCCCGCAGGCGACGTCGGCGCGCTCGTCGACGCCGTCGAGGCATTGCTCGCCGACGAGCCGCGCCGCGCCGCAATGGGCGCCTCCGCGCGGCGGCTTGCGGAGGAGCGCTATTCGTGGCGCGACATCGCACGGCGCCTCGAGGCGATCTACGAGCAGGTGACGGGGACGGAGGCGGAGGCGCAGGCCGCGTGAAACGGCTCCTCGCTCTGTACGAGAACCCCTGGGCGAGGGGCGTTCTCGTGCTCGCCTCGCTCCTCGTTGCGGTCCTTGCGATCTGGTGGCGCGGCCCCGAGTGGAACACGGTCTACCACGCCTTCGACTTCGTCAGCTGGCGCTGGGTCGTTGTCGGCGTCATCCTCAACCTCTTGTCCGTGGTCGTCCGCGTCATGTCGTGGAACCTCACGATCCGGCAGGCCCTCCCCGAGCCGTTGCCGGCGTTCCGACAGGTGTTCTCCGCGTTCGGCGTCGGCCTCCTCGGGAACGCCGTGCTGCCCGCCCGCGCCGGCGAGCTCGCGCGTGTCGCGGTCCTGCGCAGGCACCTGCCGCACCGGCAGCCCGGGACGAGCGCGACGCTCCTCGGCACCGTCTTCGCGCACCGTCTGTTCGACCTCTTCCCGATCGCGCTGCTCGTCGCATATGTCCTCGCGACGGCGAAGATCCCGCACTGGGCGGTCACCGGGATCGTTGTCGTCGGCCTCGTCGGGCTCGCGCTCCTCACCGTCGGCGTGATCTCGGCGCGTCGCGAGCGTGCGCGCGTGCACGTCGACGGCCTCGGCACCGTCCGGCGGCTGCTGACGATGGCCAGGCAGGGGCTCGCGGTGCTGCGGACCCCGGGCGCCGCCGTCGCGGCGGGCTTCTTCCAGCTGCTCGGCTGGATCTTCCAGCTGCTCGCCGTGTGGGCCGTCACGGTGGCGTTCGACATGGGCGTGCCGCTCCCCGCCGCGGCGCTCGTGCTCCTGCTGATGAACGTCGCGACGATCTTTCCGCTCTGGCCCGGCAACGTCGGGCTCCTCCAGGCCGCGGTCGCGTTGCCCCTCGTCTCGTACGGCGTCGACTACGGCACCGGGTTCGCGTACGGGCTCGTGCTCCAGGCGGTCGAGATGTCCGTCGGCGTCGGGGTCGGGCTCGTGATGCTTGCCAGGGAAGGGCTCTCGTTCGCCTCGCTACGGCGGATGGAGGAGCAGGAGGAGACGTCCGCGGAGGACGTGCTCGAGGAGCTCGACGATCCCGAGCCGCGCGAGCACATGGAGGAGTTCGTCACACCGACGAGGAGTTTCGAGCGCTGAACGACCCGAGGCGGGCGGCGATCAGGGTGTCCGCCTCCGCCGCGCTCGCCGCGTGCCCCGTGACCGCGGCCACGAACGGCCCTCGCTCGAGCGTGACGAGCGAGACGTCGGTGACGGCGGTCGCGGTCGCGGTGCGCGGGACGTCGCGGAGGAGCGCGATCTCCCCGAACGCCTCGCCGGGGCCGAGCTCCTTGCCGAGGATCCCGACGGTGCCGCCCGAGACGACGTAGAACCGGTCACCGGGGTCGCCCTCGCGGACGATCGTCGCGCCGGCCGGGAACGTCGCGTCCGCCGACTCGCGTGCGAGGCGCTCGAGCACCGGCTCCGGCAGCGCCGCGAGGAGGGGGACCCTCCGCAGGAGGCCGGTCGCCTCGGGGACCGCGGAGGCGATGTCGATCGCGCGGAGCCGCGGACGGGTGAGGAGCGCCAGCACGGGCAGGACCGCACCGGTGATCACGAGCGACCACTCGGCCCCCACGACGCCGACGAGGACGGGCGCGAGGACCGAGCCGAGGCCGAGCGTTGCGAGCATGAGGCCGTCGAGCGCCCCCAGCGCGCGCCCGAGGACGTCGTCGGGAACGGCCCGCTGCATGATCGTCAGGGCACTCACGTCGACGATCGAGTTCCCGATGCCGACGATCGCGAGCGCGACCACCGCGACGACGGCCGTCGGCAGGCCGCCGATCAGCGCGAGCGGGAGGCCGAAGAGCGCGAGCCCGATCGCGAAGTCCCGCGCGAGCCGGCCGCGCGCGGCGAGCACGAGGGCGACGAAGCCGCCGATCAGGCCGCCGACCCCGAGCGTCGCGTAGAGAAGACCGACGCCCGCCTCGTCGAGGTCGAGCAGTTGGAACGCGGCTACGACGACGAGGACGTTCACGGCGCCCGCGACGAGGGTCTGCGCGCCGTAGAGGCCGACCAGCGTGCGGAGGTTCGGCTCGTGCACGATCGTCGAGATGCCGGCCATGAGCGTCGACACGACCCGCTGCCCCGGGTCGCGGGCGACGCGCTTCCGCGCGGGCTCGTGTGCCCTCAGGCCGAACACGAGAGCCGCCGACCACAGAAACGCCAGGCCGTTGGCGGCGAACACGACGGACGGGCTCGAGATGGCGAGGAGCGCCCCGCCCAGTGCCGGCCCGAGGAACATTCCGACGCTCTCGAGTGCGCTCGACGCGACGTTCGCTGCGGTCAGCTCACCGGGCGAGGTCACGAGGGCGGGGAGCAGCGCGGACTTCGCCGGCCGGAACAGCGTCCCCGCGACCGCCGATACGGCCACAAGCGCGTAGACCATCGGCGCGGGCCCGTCCGCCGCGATCGTCGCGGCAGCGCCGAGCATCACGGCGCTGCGGACGACGTCGCTCCAGACCATCACCGTGACCCGGGAGAACCTGTCGACGAGCGACGAGGTGAAGGGCGCCAGAATCGCGGCCGGGAAGAACCTGATCAGACCGACGAGTCCGACGGCCGCGGGGCCGCCCTGGTCGTACGCGTAGACCCCGAGCGCGACGATGTAGGCCCACGCACCGAGGATCGAGCCGATCCATGCGAGCTGTAGGCGTCGTAGGGCGGGGCTGGCGAAGACCGCGCGCAAGGCGCCGAGCGCAGAACGCATACGGCTTTCTGTCTCGGTTTCGAGCGATTCGGCCACCGGGGTTGCCAACCACACCAGAAACGAGGGAAGATTGCACCCCACTCGCGCGTCGGGTGAGATGAACGGCCATTCGAGGCATCCACCGCAACAAGGAGGCACACGGTGTCGGACGAGCAGAACACGCCGGGCACGGACGTCGAGGACGCCGACGAGGCGGGCGACGAGGACTTCGAGGGGCATAGCTTCGGCACCGGCAGCGAGCCGGCGAACCACGGCGGCGGCTCCGAGCCCGAGAACCACGGCGGGGGCTCCGAGCCCGAGAACCACGGCGGCGGCTCCGAGCCCGCAAACCACGGCGGCGGCGCCTGAGGGTTCCCTTCCGACCGACCCTCCCGCGGGGGGCCGGAACCAGTTCGAGACGGCGCCTCAGGGCGCCGTCTCCGGTTTCTAGGCGCCGCGGGAGACGAGGACTCGCTCGAGCGCCTCGAGCAGCCGAACGCCCTCGTCGCCCTCCTCGTCGTCGAGAAGGGAGGCGATCCGCGCGACGAGCGCCGCGGTGCCTTCGCCGGCGAGCGCCGAGCGGGCCCGCCGCGCGCGGAGGAGTAGGTCGAGCCCGATCGCCGCCTGGGTCGAGAAGCGCGAGAGGAGCTCGAGCTCGGCCACGCCGAACGGCCGGTCGGCCGCGCGATCGAGGACGGAGAGCACGCCCAGCACTCGCTCGTCGTGCAGGAGCGGCGAGGCGACGATGCCGTTCGGGACGTAGCCGGTCGAGGCGGCGCGGTCCCGCGAGAAGCGCGGGTCCTTGGAGAGGTCGTCGACGACGAGCTGCTGCCGTGTGACGAGCGCGAACCCGGCGATCCCGGTGCTCGAGGGGAAGCGCGTGCCGATGAGCGTGTCCCCGCCCTGGCCCGAGACCGCCTCGAAGACGAGCTCGTCCGCCTCCTCGTCGTAGAGGAAGACGGACGAGGCCTCGGCGCCGAAGATCGCCCGCGCGACGTCCACGATCGACTGGAGCAGGGCGCGATACGTGTCCTCGTCCCCGCCGAGCACCCCTGCGGCTGCAGCTCCCTGCTCGTCGCTCACGGCGTTCCCTCCGTGTTCGTCGCGGTCAGGCGGAGGACCGTCTTGACCTGGTATGGCGTCAACTCCGGGTGCTTTGCGAGGACGAGCGCCGCGATCCCGGCCACGTGTGGCGCGGCGAAGCTGTTCCCGGTGCAGCGGAGCCTCCCGCCGCCGAGCCACGCGACCTCGACGTCGACGCCACGCGCGAACAGCTCGACGGGCGGGTCGGGGTTCGCGAACCACGCGAGCGGGTCGGGACGCTCGTGGCTCCCGACCGAGATCACCGACGAGAACCGCCACGGGTAGCTGTCGACCGGCAGGTTGTGCGCGGAGGCGACGATCACCGTCCCCTTGAAGTACGCGTCGTCCGCGAGCTCGTGCAGCTCCTCTGCAAACCGCCGCTTCGTCGTCGAGAGGCTCAGGTTGATGACGCGGTGACCGGCCTCGATCGCGTGCCGCAAGCCGGCGAGGATCAGCTCGCCGGCCCCGGTGTTCCCCACGCCGAGCACACGCACCGAGTGGATGCGGCAATCCTGGGCGATCGAACGAATGATCCCCGCGCACGCGGTGCCGTGCCCGACGACGTCGCCGACGTCGTCCTCGACGATCTGCACCGCCCCGTCCTCGTCTCGCGCGACCGCTCGCGCGCTCGCGACCGGGCCGACGAGCGGGTGGCCCGCTTCGACGCCGCTGTCGACGATGCAGACGTCCACCGCGCCACGCGAGCCGCCGATCGCCCAGTCGCGCGTGAGCGCCTCGCGCCACGGTCCGGGCGCTTCCACGGGGGGCGCGTCGCCCGGCGGGAGGCTCCAGGCCGGAATCGGCCGCGTGCTCACGTTGCGGAGAGCGCGGCCTCGCGCGCGCTCACGGCGGCGCGGGCCGCTTCGTCGGCGCGGGTGGACAGGTCATCGTCGGGACGCGTCGCCAGGTTCACGTGGACGAGTCGCGCCGCGGAGACGGTCGCCGCCTCGGCCAGAGCCGCCGCTGCCCAAGCATCCGCACGCACCGTCTCGCTGCCCTCGTGCGCGGCGAGCGCGGCGAGCATCGTGACGTCGGCGGCGGTCTCGGCGATCTGGAGTGGCACCTCGGCCGCGCGCCGGAGCGCCGCGCCGAGGTTCGCGTCGCGGCCGGGCGCCGCGAGCTCCACCATCGCGCGCGCGTAGACGCGGTGGTCGTCGTCGGCGAGAGCGAGCGACCGGTCACCGAGTGCGGAGGCCTGTGCGGCGACCCCCGGTGCATCGGACCAGCTCTCGGAGACGCGGGCGACGAGGCGCACCAGCCCGGCGGCCATCGTCGTCGCGAGCGCCGCCGCGGTACCACCCGCAGGCCCGGGGCCGGCCTCTGCCAGGACGTCCTGCAGGCGCGCGACAGGGAGCCCCGCGACCGAGACCTCCGTCGAGGTCTCGCTCACGCCTCGAGGCGTTGGCGGAGAAGCGCGACGACTGCGGGGGTCGGCTCGACCCCCTCGACCCTCAGGGCCTCCTCGAGGTCGGCTCGCACGAGCTCGCGGAAGCGCTCGTCCCGCTCGATCCGCTCGACGATCGTGTCGAGCTCGCGTCGGGCGGTCGGAAGCTCCTTCGCTGCCTCCACCCAGCCCTGCGGCGGCGCAGGGAGGGCGCGGAGGAGCTCGGCGATCCGTTCCTCGGGGGTCGTCATCGGCGTCTTCTTCACCTACTCACCCGACGCGCGGGCGGTCGGGTTTCTTCCCCGCACGCGAAACCGCGTCGGGCTGGAGCACATCACGGAGCCGGGCAAGGCACCGGGCGATGCGGCTGGCGATCGTGCCGGCGGGCAGATCGAGCTCGGATCCGATCGTCCGGTAGCTCTCGTCCCGTGTGAAGAACCGGTCGAGGATCTCGCGGCAGTCGGGGGAGAGCCCGCCGAGCGCGGCGTGGACGGTCATCGCCTCGTCGAGCTCCGCGAGCCCCTCGTCGGGGCCGTCGGGGAGCGCATCCACCACCGTCTCGCGCCCCGAGCGGCGGAGCGTGTCGACCGCGCAGCGCCTCGTCGTCTGCGCAATCCACGGACGCAGCGCGTCTGCATCGCGGAGCGTGTCGAGCCGCTCGAACACGCGCGCGAAGACGTCCTGGAAGACGTCCTCGGCGTCACTCGGCTCGAGCCGGTAGACGCGCGCTGCGATCGCATAGACGTAGCGTGCATACCTGTCGACGAGCGCATCCCAGGCACCCTGCTCGTTCGCCAGGCAGCGGGCGACGAGCTCGGCATCGGACGCGGCCTCCACCGCCGTGGTCCTACCGATGCTCGGCGGCGCGGAGGCGCTCGGCGAGGAGCTCGAGCAGCTTCCAGAGGACGACCGGCCGCGCCTCGGCGAAGCTCCTGAAGCTCCAGACCGGCAGGCCGTACGCCCGGACCGTGGACGTCGCGGTCACCGTCGCGGAGCGGGCGGACTTGTCGACGAGCGCGACCTCCCCGAAGGAGGCGCCTGGTCCGAGCGTGGCGACCACGTCGCCGCCGACCGACACGTCGGCGGTGCCGCTCTCGACGACGAAGAAGTTCAGCCCTCCCTCGCCCTCCGTGGCCATCGACTGGCCGTCCGCGAACTCGCGCTCCATGAAGTCGTCCGCGAGCTGGCCGATCGACGAGTCGTCGAGCTCGGAGAACATGGGAATGCCGCGGATCAGGTCTGCGCTCGGCTTTGCCATCAGGCGCGACCTTACCCTTCCGGGGGGGCGCTGTCACGCGGGTCTGTGGCGTCTCTCGCGCGCAGCTCCTCGATGTGGAGCTCGGCCCGGTCGAGCCGTTCCGCGAGCGTGCGGTGGAGCTCCTCGCCACGTCGGTGGAGTGCGAGCGCCTCGTCGAGAGTCACGTCGCCGCGTTCGAGCCGCGCGACGAGCTCGTCGAGCTCGCGTTGCAGCTGCTCGAACGTCTCCTCGTCGCTCACGGGCGCACCTCCTCGACCCGGGCGCCCAGCTCGCCGCGCGCCAGCTCGACCTCGATGCGTGTGCCCTCCTGGACCACCTTCGCATCGCGGAGGACGCCCTCGCCGGCGCGGACGATCGCGTAGCCACGCGCCAGCGTCGCCCGCGGCGAGAGCGCCTGGAGCCGCGCGGCGGCACGGTCGAGGGCCGCGCGGCGCCGTTCGAGCAGCAGCCCGGGCGCGGCCGCGAGCCGCTCCCGGCTCCGGGCCAGGCGGCCGCGGTCCCGCTCGAGTATCCGCCGCGTCGCGGCCTCGAGACGCTGCCGCGACCGGTCGAGGCCCGAACGAAGCTCGTCGAGGTCGGGCACGACGAGCCGCGCCGCCGCGGTGGGGGTCGGCGCGCGGACGTCGGCTGCGAGGTCGCAGAGCGGCTCGTCCTGCTCGTGCCCGACCGCGGAGACGACCGGCACGGGACACGCGGCGACCGCGCGGACGACCCGCTCGTCGCTGAACGGGAGCAGGTCCTCGAAGCTGCCGCCGCCGCGCGCGAGGATCACGACGTCGACGCCCTCGCAGGCGGCGAGCCGCGCGAGGGTCGAGGTGATCGCGCCGACCGCGAACGGGCCTTGCACGCGCGTCTCCGCGACGACGAGACGGACGGCCGGATAGCGCGTCGTGATCGCGGCGATCACGTCGCCACGCGCGGCTGCGTCGGCGCCCGTGAGAAGGCCGACCGCGCGGGGAAAGCGCGGCAGCCGCCGCTTCCGCTCCAGCGCGAAGAGGCCCTCGGCCGCGAGCTTCCGCTTGAGCTCCGCGAGCCGCGCGGCGTGGTCGCCGGCGCCGACCCGCTCGATCGTGGCGACGCGGAAGCTCAGCTCCCCGCGTGCCTCGTAGAGCTGGAGCCCACCGTTCGCCTGTACGCGCTCTCCCTCCGCGAGCGGGGGCTCGATCCGGTCGAAACGGCCTCGCTGCATCGTCGCGGGGAGGCACGCGCCCGTCCGCGCGTCCTTCAGCGTGAGAAAGACGGTCGCCCAGGCGGGGTTGCGCCGCAGCTCGGCGACCTCGCCCTCGACCCACACGTCCTGCACGCGCCCGACGTACCCCGCAAGCCGCTTGTTGAAGGCGGAGACGGAGTAGACCTTGCGCTCGGCAGTGGTCTCGGGCTCCACGGCCGGAGCGTAGTCGTCCGCTCCGTGCACTACCCGAGCTACATGTGTAGTCAGCCGATCCGGATCGAGGCGGAGACGCTCGACGCGCTCAGAGAGTGGAGCGAGCGCACTCGGTCGCGGCGCTCGTCGTGCTCACGGTCGTTGGGCAGGCGGACGCGGGGATCGCGCGGCGCGCCCGACTTCGCGTCAAGCCTCTAGAGCAGGATCTCGGCCGCCGTCACCGGCGTGCAGCCCAGCGAGACGAGCTCGACGGCGGTGTGGAGGTCTGCCTCGCTGACTGCGAGCCGCTCCGCGAGAGGCAGCGGGAACCCGGCCTCGATCAGCACGTGCAGGCGCCAGCTCTCCACTTTGGACTGTTCGTCCTCGCGCCACACGGGTGTCTCGATCGTCTCGGCCACGGTTTGCCCGGTTGTTCGTTCTGGCTCTGACGATCCCTCCCCTCGAAAGTTGGGCGCCGCACAAAGTCCTAACGAGTGTCGAGCCGTTGCGCGAGCTCGTTGCGCGCGAGCAGCTCGACCGCACGGTCGAGCTCCCGCTGGAGGCGGGTCGCGGCCTCCTCGCGGGCCTCGCGCAGGCGCTCGTCGAGCGCCGTCATCGCGATCTGCGCGTGCCTCTCGACCTCGCGCTCGGTCACCCGCGCGAGCCGGTCGGTCTGGCGCCGCTCCCACTCGACGAGCACGACGTCGAGCCGGGCGCGCACGTCCGACTCGCCCTGCTCGATCGACTCCGCGATCGCCGTCTCCCGTGCGCGCAGCCGCTCGGTCGTCTCCTCGATCGCGCGGCGCCGCTCGAAGGTCTGCGCCTCGAGCTCGTCGAGCGCCTCGCCGACCGCCTGCCCGGCTGCGCGCTCGAGCTCCTCCCGCAGGCGGAGGACGGTCTTCCGCTGCTCGTCCGCCGTCGAGCCGAGCTCGCCCGCCTCGCGCTCGAGCCGCGCCTCGACGTCGGCGATGGCCTGCTTGTTCCGTTGCTCCAGCCGCGAGAGTTGCGTTTCCAGGTGGCGCTGGGCTCGCTCGAGGTCCTCCGAGAAGCCGCGCAGGCGCTCCTCGAGGCGGCGCTCGCCGCGGGTCAGCTCCTCCGCGAGGCGCTCGCTCGAACGGCGCTCTCGCTCCTCGAACTCGACCCGGCGCTCCTCGGCGAGCCCGCGCTCCTCCGCACCGAGCAGGGCCGCTGTCTCGGCTCGCTCGCGTGCGAGCACGCGCCGGATCTCCTCGGCGTGCGCCGCGGTCTCGGCCGCGACCGCCTCGCGGACGGCCGCGCGCGCCTGCTCGACGAGCGCATCGGTCGCCGTCGACGACGCCCGCGCCCGTTGCAACGCGAGCCAGAGGAGCGCCGCGAGGACGAGCGCGCCGGCGAGGCACCCGGCGAGGATCCACGCGGCCATCGCTGCAGGGTACTCAGACGCGGAGCGCGAGGAGACTCGCCGCGAGGACGACGGTCGAGGCCGCGAGCAGGCGGAGAGCGGCCTCGGGCGCCTCGAGCAGCGTCGCCCGCGTGAGTGGCTCGACGGTCCCGTCCTCGAGGACGAGCCGACCGTCGACGTCCGCCGTCTGGCGGCGGAGCCGGCGCGCCTGGTGCGAGAGCCGGCGCTGCGCGAGCGAGAGAAGCGTCGCCCACGTCGCGGCCAGCGCCGTCTCGACCCTGAAGGCCCCGGTCTGCGCGACGTACGCCGTCACCAGAGGGAAGGCGCCCCAGGCGAGCCCGAACCCGACGTCGGTGTGGATTCGCCCACCGAGCAGCTCGAGGTTGTAGACGGGCACGAGCGCGGCGCCGATCGCGACGAGCGGGAGGATCCAGAGCGTTTCCTCGAACGCGACGACGACACCGAGGACCGCTGCGGAGGCCACCGAGAGGACCGCGAGGCCGACGAGCACCCGGGACGGGATGCTCGTCCGGAGCGGCCGCCCGTTCAGCTCGTCGAGCGCGTGCGCGCCGATTCCCATCGCGAGCGCGAACGCGAGCACCGTGAAGCCGAGCACCCACCAGTCGACGACGGTCGCCAGGCAGGCGCCGACGACGACGTACGAGAGGTGCCAGGCCGTGTAGGGCGGGTGGAGGAGAGTGAGATAGTCGCGGAGGCCGCCGCTCGAGAGAGCGTAGAACGCGGGCGCGACCCGACCTTGTGACACTGTGTTGCGAGGGCTCACGACCGTCGGCCCCACACGACGAGCCCGGCGCCGAAGCTCATCCGCCGCCGCGCGACGCCGCCGATCCCGGCTCGCCGCCAGAGCTCGAGCAGCGCCGCCTCCGGGAACCGCGCGTGGAAGTCACGGATCGACGGGCCGAGGAAGCGCCCGACCTGGTGCCAGCCCGGCGAGACGAGACGTCCCGCGAGCGGCAGGCCGACTCCGACCCAGACGTCCCACGGAGCCCTCCAGACCCCGCGCGGCAGCCCGAACTCGACCATCGCGATCGTGCCACCGGGGCGGACGACGCGGGCGAGCTCGGAGAGCGTCGTTCCCGGGTCGTCCACATAGCGCAGGAGGTACGTGAACGTCAGATGGTCGAACGACGCGTCCGGGAACGGCAGCTCGTCGGCCGAGGCCTCGACGAACTCGAGCCGGCCGCCGAACCGCCTCCGCGCATGGGCGAGCATCCCCGGGCTCTGGTCGAGGCCCGTCACGCGAAAGCCGCGCGCGAGGAGGGCTTCCGCGACGAGGCCCGTCCCCGTGGCGACGTCCAGCACCCGCCCGCCGTCCCGTGGGAGACGGTCGATCATGAAGCGTCGCCAGCGCGGGTCCTGGCCGAACGAGAGAAACGCGCCCATCCGGTCGTACCGCGGCCCGAGCGGCGCGAACAGCTCCTGGGCATGCTGTGCGCGCGTGGACTCCTCGGACATCGGCCTATCCTGGCACGGTGGCCCTGGCGGACGAGCTCGAGCGGACCGCCGCGGCCGCGGCGCCCCTGGCCGACGGTCGCCAGGTGGCCGCCGTGCTCCCCGCCGAGCCCGCAGGGGGCGTGCGGCGATACGTCTGCGCGTTCGAGGACCCTGCGGGCGCCAAGGCATGGCTCGTCCTCGACGACGGCGGACGGGCCGTCCGTGAGCGACGCGATGTCCGCGACGCGGTCTCGATCGCGGTGCTCTGCGAGGTGGCCGAGGAGGCGGCGTTCCCGGGCGATCTCGACGAGCTCCGTGGCCAGCTCGTGGCCCTCCGCCTGACGGAGGCCCCCGAGGGGATCGAGGAGGCCGAGGAAGCAGCGCGCGCGCTGCAGCGCGTGATCGGCGCCCCGCCGCAGGTCGCGACGCCAGACCGGCTCGAGACGATCGGCGAGGCTGCGCGGCGTCTCGAACGCGCGCTCGACCCGAGCGCGCCCTCGCTGTTCACGGGCGCGATGCGAAGCGCCGTCGAGGTTGCGGACGCGTTGTGGCGCGACGTCGAGGCTGCCTACCTGGCGCCCCTCCAGTAGCCTGGAGGCGTGGAAGGCGGAGGCTTTCTCCCGTTCGGAGGCGACCCGGAGGAGATCCTGCGGGGCCTCCGCGAGTTCGCCGAGCAGCAGGCGGAGGGCGTCAAGGAGGCACAGCGCGAGCAGTTCGCGACGCTGACCCTCAACACGGCGGTCGAGCTGACGCAGGCGGCCCTCTCGCAGGTCAACCCGGCTGGCACGCCCGAGGAGCAGGCGATGCAGCTCCGCGACGCGATGCGCGTGCTCTTCCCGGAGGCGGTCGCCCTCGTCTCCGCAGCCCGCCAGGGCTTCATGCGCGAGCCCTGACGCCACCGGCGGCGGGCTCCCAGCGGGCGAAGCCCGGCTCCGCCCGCCTGACGCCGGAGGCGTCAGGCGCGTGATCTTGGGGCGAGGGAGCTACGGCTCGGTGTGGACGACGACGTCCGCGACGTCGGGCAACGCCTCGCGGATCTTCTCCTCGACGACGCTCGCCTCGTCGTGCGCCGCCGCGAGGGTGGTCTCACCCGGGAGGCCGAGCGTGACGAGGACGACGAGGCCGTCGTCGGTGTCGAGCATCCGCACTGTCCTGGGGGCACCGCCGGTGACCTCGGCCACGACCTGACCGATCTCCGTCCGTTCGTGCCCGACGACGTGGCCCGGCGTGGGCTCGGCAAGCGGCTCGAGGTGGGTCTGGACGTCGCACACCTCGGGCGCGACGCGGCGGATCTCCTCCTCGACCTCCTCGGCGAGCGCGTGCGCGGCCGCGAGATCGAGCTCCCCGGGCAGCTTGAGGTGCAGCGACACCTCGATCCCCCGGGGCGTGTCGATCAGCGTCACGTTGTGGAGCTCGCGCACGTGCGAAACGGTCATCGCGGCGGCGCGGACGCGCTCGCGCAGCTCTGCCTCGTCGCCGGTCGGCTCGACGTGGACGACGACGTCGCTTCCCGGCAGAGCGCGCTGCACGGCGTCCTCGACCCGGTCGGCGGCCGCGTGCCCCTGACCGACAGCGGCGCCGGGCGACACACCGATCACGACGTCCGCGAACGTCCGGCCCGCGGCCTCGCGGAGCCGGAGCCGCCGCACCTCGACCGGGGGGTCGAGCCGCGCGATCGCAGTTCCGGCCGCTTCCACGGCGTCGGCCGGGGCGCGGTCCATCAGCACGTCGACGTTCCGGCGCCCGAGCCGGGCCGCCGCGACGATGACGAGCACGGCGACGAACAGCGCCGCGATCGAGTCGCCCTCGGGGAAGCCGGCGCGCGCAGCGACGAGCCCGCACAGCACCGCGATCGTCGACACGAGGTCCGAGCCGAAGTGGATCGCATTGGAGAGGAGCGCCGCGCTCGCGTAACGCCGCGCGGTTCGGTACGAGACGATCGTCCGCGCGAGGTCGATCGCGGCGACCACGCCGAGCGCGGCAAACGCCCACCAGGCCGGCTCGACGTCGAGCTCGATCCATCCCGCCAGCCGCGCGACGGCGAGCGCGCCGATGCCGACCGAGACGAGCGCGAGGAACGCGGCCTCGGCGAGCGCCGCGAGGTGCTCCGCCTTGCCGTGCCCGTAGAGGTGGCCCTGGTCGGCCGGTCTCGTCGCGACGCCGACCGCGAAGAGCGTCAGCAATGCGGCGACGAGGTCCGTGCCGGAATGCGCGGCATCGGCGACGAGCCCGAGGCTGCCTGAGGCGAGCCCCGTGACGAGCTTGATCGCGATGAGGCAGATCGCGGCGACGACCGACGCGAGCGCGGTGCGGCGAAGCGGCGACACGCCGCGAAGGCTATTCCCCCCGCGTCGCCGCGACCTGCCGAGCGCCCGCGCGCGGCGCGCGCTTCGCGCTCTTCTCGCGACTCCGTGCCCGCGCGGCGATCTGGTCTGCGACCCTCTCCCCGTCGCGCCCAGCGCCGAGGATCAGCATGGAGCTGAACGAGTGGAGGAAGGGCAGCCCGACGAAGTACAGGCCGGGCGAGGCGGCGGCCGCCCCGCGCTTCTGTGCGGGATATCCGTCTTCGTCCACCGTGAGCGCGCACCGGATCCAGCCGTAGTCGTTCCGGAACCCGGTGCACCACACGACGTTCGCGACGTCCAAGACCCGTCCCCCGTCGAGCTCCGGCTTGCCGTCCGCGACGCCGGTCGTGCGCTCGTGCACGCGCTCGACGCCGGCCATCTCGAGGTCGGCCCTCTTCACGCGCAGCAACGGTCCGCCGTGCCCGCGGATGTGCGGTCGCGCCTTGCGCCCGAGCGGCGTCGAGACCGTGAGCAGCCGCGTGGCGGCGAAGCGCAGGAGCGGGAAGACGAGCGGCGCGAAGCGGCTCTCGATGTCGAGCGGGAACTGGCCGGTGTCCGGTCCGGAGAGCAGCGTCTGGAATCCGGCCCTCGCGAGCTCGTATGCGATGTCCCCGCCCGAGTGCGAGGCGCCGACGACGAGCACCGGGCCGTCGCGAAGCTGCTCCGGGCCGCGGTAGTCCCCGGAGTGGAGCTGCGCGATCGCGGGGTCGAGCTCGCCGGCGAACGGCGGCGTCACGCGATGCTCGTGGTGGAAGACTCCGGTCGCGACGACGACGTTGTCCGCCTCGAAGCGCCTCTCACCGGCCGAGATCACGTACCCGCCGTCGTCTCGGTCGAGGCTCTCTGCGCTGACCCCGCTCACGACGGGGAGTGCGAAGCGCTCGGCGTACGTCTCGAGGTACTCGGCCATCTCGAGCCCTGTCGGGTAGGAGTACCGCGGCGCAGGGAACCGCATCCCTGGCAGCCCGTCGGCGACCGCGGGTGAGTAGAGCCGCAGCGAGGGCCATCGTCTCCGCCACGAGTCACCGACGCGCTCGCTCGCGTCGAGGATCACGAACGGTCGGTTGCGCCGCGCGAGGTGGTACCCCACCGCGAGCCCTGCCTGCCCGCCGCCGACGACGACCGTCTCCACTCGTTCCGTCCGTTGCGCTGCCATGGCTCCTCCTTCTCTTGACGATCTCGCAACGACCGTAGGACGGGACCCCTGCCTGCGACATCGCACGGATCGACCAACCTGCGGCGGCGCCAGGTGGTCATTCCTGACCACGGAGATCCGTGGAAGTTCCCGGCCGCGAAGCAGGCCGCTTCAGGGATGTACCCGGCCGCAGGCCGGGGGTTTCGCGGCGGGGATCCGCTCCTGCGGATCCCCGCTTCGCGAAGAGAACGAGTTCCGGGCCGCGAAGCGGCCGCTTCGCGAAGCGTCACACCAGGCGGTGCTCGTACGCGAACGCGCTCGCTGCCGTGCGCGACGAGACGTCGAGCTTGCGAAAGATGTTCTGGATGTGACGCGCGACGGTGTGCTCGCTGATCACGAGGGCCGACGCGATCGCGCGGTTGCTCTCGCCGGCCGCGACGAGGCGGAGGACCTCGAGCTCGCGCGCCGTGAGCCCGTGGACGTCGGTCGGCGGGCCGTCGAGGCGCGCCTGCACGCGGGCGAGGTCGGGCGCGGCGCCGAGCTCGGCGAACGCGGCCCGTGCGGCGGCGAGCTCGAGCGCCGCCGTGTCGTCGTCGCCGTGGGCCGCGCACGCGAGACCGATCGCGACGCGGGCGCAGGCCTCCTCGTACGGGGCCTCGAGCGTGCGCCACAGCGCGGATGCGCGGCGCGCGGCGGCGAGCGCCTCCCGTGGCTCCTCCGCCGCGAGATGCACGGCTCCGAGGGCGGTCGCGGCAAGCGCCTGCAGCATCGCGCCGCCGTAGCGGTTTGCGAGCTCGTCGAGCTCGCGGGAGGCAGCGCGCGCCTCCTCGAGCTCGCCCAGCGCGAGTGCGATCTCGACCTGGGCAGGGAGAAGGACGGCGCGGCGGGACCAGATCGTCGTCTCGCCGAGAGCCCGGCGAATCGCGGCTGCCGCAGCGTCCGGCCGTCCCTGCGCGAGGCGCAGAAGCGCCAGGCCGGGCTGCGGCTCCCACCCGGACCGGCTCGACGAGCTGTACGCCTTCTCGGCCTCGTCGAGTCGGCCGGAGAGCCTGAGCAGCTCGCCCTGCCGGTAGAACGCCTGCGCGGCGGCGGCACGGTTGAACCCCTGGACGAGTCGCTCGGCTGCCCGGCGTGCCTCCTCGAGGGCGTCCGGCCAGGCTCCGTGCAGCTGCATGATCTCTGCGCGGTGCACGAGGCAGCGTCCCGTGAACGCGACGAGCCCAGGCTGCTCGTCACACCACCGGGCGAGCACCTCCGTCCACTCGCTGGCGCGACGGACGTCGAGCACCTCGACGCAGGCAAGGATCACGCCGCAGTAGACGAGCCCGGTCACGATCGGCGAGACCGTGCCCGAGGCGGCCGTGACCATCGCCTCGTCGAGCAGGCGGAACCCCTCGTCGACGCGCCCCTGCTGGATCACGAACTGACCCTGCATGTGCGCCGCGAGCGCGTAGAGATCTGCGTCGCCGTAGCGCTGCCCGATCTCGACGGCTGCGGCCGCGGCATCCGCCGCTGTCTCGAAGTCACCTGCTGCCTCAGCGCCGAACGCGGCCGGGATCAGCAGGTACCCGCGCTCGGCACAGTCGTCGTCGCCGAGGAGACGCTCCGCCCGGGCGAGCCAGCCGCCGGCCGGGCCCAGTTCACCCCGCGAGGCGTGGTGCATGCACACCCACATCGCGCAATTGACCGCGCGTCTCGTCTCCCCGGCGTCGAGATGCGTGCGGTGGGCGCGCTCGAGGAGGCTCATCGACTCGTCGTCACGGCCCAGCATGTAGACGGCCGTCGCGAGCAGCTCGACGTCGTCCGCGGCGAGCGGCGAGGCAGCGTCTGCGCGCGAGAGCGACTCGTGGGCCTCCGCCCAGGCCCGTCTCGCATACGCACTCCGGCCACGTTCGAGCTCGACGTCCACAGCTCGGATTGTCCCGCAGCCCGGACGAAAATGCGGTGCGCGTCATTCGCCCGGTGGGGTTGCGGCGCCGCGCCGCCGCGCGGCCACGATCCCCGCCGCGATCAGCAGCCCGCCGACGACCTCGAGCCAGCCGAGGGTCTCCGAGAGGAGCACGACCGCGATCGCAGCCGCGACGAACGGTTGGAGGTTCGCCGCGAGCGTCGCCCGCGCCGGCCCGATCCGGTCGAGCGAGCGGAACCACATGACGTTCGTCGCGACGAGCGGCCCGAGCGTCGCGAACAGCACCAGCGCCCAGAGCTTCCAGCCGAGGCTCCAGTCCTGGCTCGAGAGCTGCGGCCAGGCGGTCAGCATGAGCGGAACAGTCGTGGCCGAGAGGACGATCGTCGAGATGCGCGAGGCGGAGTAGCGCCGCATCAGCGGCGTGATCAGCATCGAGTACGCCGCCCAGCTCGTCGCTGCGAGCAGGCCGAGGAGCACGCCGACGTAGCTCCCCGAGACCTGGTCGCCTGCGCCGAGCGCGACGAGCGCGACGCCGGCGAAGGAGAGGAGCGCGCCCGACCAGAAGCGCCCGGAGAGCGTCTCAGTGCGGAACAGGACGCCCGCGATCGCGGCGAAGATCGGCGTCGCGCCGAGGAGCAGGGCCAGCACCGAGGCGGTCGACTCGTGGAGCGCGTAGACGAAGCCGATCTGGTTGAGGTAGAGCACCGCCGCGGCGGCGAGCACGAGCGGCAGGTCGCGCCGGGCGATCCGCAGCGACCGCTCGACCGCGAGCGTCATCGCGCAGAAGACGCCGGACGCGAGCGCGTAGCGGACGCTCCCGTAGGCAAGCGGCTGGAGCCCGTGCGTGAGGATGTACCGGCTGACCGTGAGGTTGAGCGACCACAGGCCGATCGTCGCGAGCAGCATCAGCTCGAGCGTCGTCGGCCTGCGCATCGGCTCGACGGTAGTTGGTTAAGGTGGCGGCCGATGGCCGAGCCGACGACCGACGACGTCGACGCCCTCGTCGGGCCCGCGACGCCGCAATTCGCCTTCCAGATCCGCGCCCGCGTCCACGAGCTCGTCGCGGACCTGCCCGAGGATGATCCCGTCCGCGCTCTACGCCGAGTCGAAGGTCGAGCTCCTGGAGCGGCTCGGGTTCGCGTCGACGAAGGCGGAGAACTCGGAGCCCGAGTCGCGCGAGCGCATCGGCTGGGAGACGATCCCGTCGTCGGCGCCCGCGTCGGCTCCGCTGCCGCACCCCGAGCCTTGAGCGCGGGCCGCACGGTCGTCGTCACCGGGGGGTCCAGAGGAATCGGGAAGGCGATCGCGTTGCGGCTCGCGCGCGAGGGCGCGACGCGCGTCGCGATCGGCTACTTCCGCTCCGACGCGGCGGCCGAGGAGACCGCCGACGAGCTTCGTGCGCTCGGCGCCGAGCCGGTGCTCGTCCGGGGGAACGTCACCTCGAGCCGTGTCGCCGAGCAGGTCGGCGCGCTCGGGCCAATCGACGTCCTCGTGCACAACGCCGCCACCGGCGTGATCCGTCCGGCGCTCGAGACCGAGGACAAGCACTGGGACTGGACGCTCAACGCCAACGCGCGTGCGCTTCTCTCCCTGACACGCATCGCGGCGCCCGCGATGGCGCCGGGCTCCTCGATCGTCGCGCTCTCGAGCCTCGGCTCCGTCCGCGTCCTCGAGAACTACACGCTCGTCGGCGTCTCGAAGGCCGCTCTCGAGGCGCTCGTCCGGTACCTCGCGGTGGAGCTCGCGCCGCGTGGGATCCGCGTCAACGCGGTCTCGGCCGGGGTGGTCGAGACCGATGCGCTCGAGCACTTCCCGAACCGCGAGGAGATGCTCGCGTCGGGCGTCGCGAACCCGGCCGGGCGGCTCGTGACGCCCGATGACGTCGCGGGAGTCGTCTCGTTTCTCTCCTCGCCCGACGCCGAGATGATCCGCGGCCAGGTCGTCGTGATCGACGGCGGCTGGTCGCTGCCGGCAGGCTGACAACGCTTGTGTCGAGTCAACACGAGCCGCCCTTGGCGCTCGTCCTGGACTGGGACGGAACGGTCACGGAGATCGACACGCTTCACATGGTCAACGATCGCTTTGGTGATCCAGAGTTGTTCGGGGCGCTCGAGGACGAGCTCGGACGGCGGCTGACGCTGGACGAGGCGATCTCGCGGGAGATCGCCACCGTCACCGCGCCGCTCGCGGAGGTCGTGACCTACCTGCTCGAGCACGTCCGTGTCCGTCCGGGCTTCGAGGAGCTCGTCGAGGAGCACGACCCGCTGATCGTCTCGGCGGGCTTCCACGAGCTGATCGACCCGATCCTCGAGCGGGAGGGCGTCCTGGCGCGCGTGGTCGCGAACAGCGTCGCCGCGGAGCCGACCGGCTGGCGCGCGACGTTCCGCGACAGGCCGCTCTGCGACGTGTGCGGCGAGCGCTGCAAGCGCGGAGCCGTCGCCGGCCTCGATCCGTTCGTCTACGTCGGCGACGGCATCTCCGACCGCTGCGTGTCGCTCGCAGCGGAGCGGCGGTTCGCCCGGCGGAGCCTGGCCGTGTGGCTCGACGAGCAGCGCGTGTCGTACGAGCCGTTCGGTGACCTGCACGACGTCGCCTCGGCGCTGGCGCCTGGTCGCAGACCGAAAGGAGCCGGCGACGGTCGAGGGGGATGACCGCCGCCGACCCGACACAGCATAAGGAGGTTCCTCCTGTTCCGCGAGGGCCGGAATCGATCCTCTAGCATCGGACCGTGACGGTTCGCCGCGCGACGGACGCCGACCTCCCGGTCCTCGACGAGCTGTGGAGCGCGTTCGAGCGCGAGTCGCCGACCCCGGCATACGTCGAGGTCGATCACGAGCAGGAGCTCGCCGAGATCCGCGAGATCGTGGAGAGCGGCCTCGCGTACCTCGCCGAGCGGGACGGACCGGTCGGGTTCGCGCTCGCGCGCCGGACGGGCCCCCGCCTCGCACGCCTGACCGACCTCTACGTCGTCCCCGCGGCCCGGCGTGACGGGATCGCGGCCGAGCTCGTCTCGGCTGCGGCGGAGGCACTCCATGCCGAGGGCATCGAGCACCTCGACCTCGAGGTGCGCTCGGGGAGCTCCGACGCACGGACCGTCTACAGCAGGTGGGGGTTCACAGAGCAGCTCCACGTGCTCGGTGTGCCGCTGGCGACGCTGCGCGAGCGCCTCGCCCCGGACCACAAGCCGCCGTCGTTCGCGTCGATCCACGTCCAGACCGATGCGATCGCCGACGTCGAGCGTGCCGCGCGAGACTTCGCGCCGCGCATCGGCTCCCGCGGGTTCCGAGTCGTCGGGCCCCGAAACGGCTGGGCGACGGTCTACGACGAGGTGATCGACGCCGACCCCACCGCGCTCGTCCGGTTCGCCCGCGAGCTGTCGTCGCGGCTCGGGGCGGTCGCCGTCGCGCTCTCGCTCGAGGACGACCAGGTCGTCCGGCTCGTGGCGCTCGAGCGCGGGGGGATCGTGGACGAGTACCTCTCCGTCCCCGAGTTCTACGGGCCGCTCGCACCCGGCGACGTGATCGGGCTGGCGGCCAATCCCACGGTGCTCAGCCGGCTGACGGGAGCCGACCCGCAGATGATCAAGGCGCTCGCGACGACGGGGACGTCCCCGGCCGAGCTGCCGCCGGCCCGCGAGCTGATCGCGTCCCTGGCGAGCGTGCTCGGGCTCGAGGGCGCCGACCACGGCTACGCGCAGCTCGCGGCCGAGGGCTCGTAGGGATGCCGATCACGCTCTACGACGCGCCACGGTGCCCGTTCTGCGCCCGGACGCGGATCGTGCTCGCCGAGAAGGGGGTGCCGTACGACACGGTCACGGTCGACCTGGCCGACCGCCCCCCTTGGCTTCTCGAGCGAAATCCGCCGGACGGACGCGTGCCGATTCTCGAGGAGCACGGCTGGCTGCTGCCGGAGTCGGTGGTGATCGACGAGTACCTCGAGGAGCGGTACCCGAACCCGCCGCTCCTGCCCGACGATCCGGGCGAGCGGGCGGCGGCGCGGCTGCTCGTCTTCCGCTTCGACGAGACGCTCGGCGATCCCTACTACGCCTTCCGACGCGAGCAGCAGGGCGCCGACCGGTGGCTGGCCCTCGGGCTCCGTGGGCTCGAGGCGATGCTGCAGACCGCGCCGTTCCTCACGGGCGCGCGGTTCGGCCTCGCCGACGTCTCGTACCTGCCGTGGATCCTGCGCCTCCGCGAGATGATGGGCCTTTCGCTCGAGCCGTATCCGGCGGTCGCCGCTTGGCTCGATGCGTGCGCGGAGCGCCCGTCCGTGGCGGCAGAGGTCGAGACGGTCGCGTCGCTCGCCGCATGACTGGGCCCGTCACGACCGCCGAGCTCGCGGAGCGGCTCGGCGAGGACGGTCTCGTTTTGCTGGACGTCCGGAGCGCGGAGGAGTTCGCCGGCATCGCCGTCGCGCCGTGCGACCCGCGGCCGGGCCGGATCCCGGGCGCGCGCCACGTGGGGCTGGACGAACTGTTCGGCGCGAGCGCCTCGGGCCCGGCCGCCGTCCGCGAGCTCGTCGGAGCGAACGAGGGCGCAGAGGTGATCGCCTACTGCCATTCCGGCAGCCGCTCCGCCGCCGCCGTGCAGCTCCTCGCCGCGGTCGGCTTCGAGGCGCGGAACTACGAAGGCTCGTGGCACGAATGGTCGCGCGACGCGGCGCTCGCGGCCGAGACAGGCGCCGCCGGCCCGCCGATCACGCGCTGAGGCGCGCCGCCTCGTCGAGGAAGGCGTTGCAGAGCGCCCTTCCCTGTTCGTTCCAGGTCGGCAGGTAGCGGTCGGTCTCGGCCCGCAGCTCCTCGACGGGCTTGGGCAGCTCCTCCCGCCCTGCTCGGAGCCAGTGGTCGAGCATGCGGCGGTCGGCCTCGGCGTGGAACTGGATCCCCCACGCACGGTCGCCCACCCGGTACGCCTGCCGCGCCGCGTCGCTCGCGGCGAGCTGCACGGCGCCGGCCGGGAGGTCGAACGTGTAGTAGTGCCACTGGAAGGCGCGGAACCGCTCCGGCAGCGAGCCGACGACAGGATCGTCAGGCCCGTCGCGCCAGACCTCGAACCAGCCGACCTCAGGGGCATCCGAGGGGCCGACGGAGGCGCCCGCGACCCGCGCGATCAGCTGTGCGCCGAGGCAGACGCCGAGGAGCGGCACGCCCTCCGCGAGCGCCGTCTCGAGGAACCCGGCCTCGTCCGCCAGCCAGGGGTGCTCGGCATCCTGATCGGGGTGCATCGCGCCGCCGAAGACCATCACCGCGTCCCAGTCCGACGGCGCCCCGGGCGGCGCCTCGCCGTCCGCGGCGACCCAGCGGTCGAGGCGGTCGCCACGTTCGGTGACGGTGCGCTCGAAGATCCCACCCCCGCCCGTCGGGCCGGCCTCGTGCACGATCGAGAGGACGCGCATCGCGGCGACTGTATCCGCGCGACGGTCGATCGGCGGTGCCTGACACTGCACGCGCGGCGAGCTTGGCGGTTCCACGAGAAAGGCGGGCCGTTGCAGGGACATCGCCTGCTGTCATCAACAACAATTGACGAACGGTGTCAGACACCGGTTCGCGTCAAGAGGGCGGGCGGGGACATGTCTCGAGAGGTCAGCAGCTCAGAACAGCGTCAGCTCGGTCGAGGGCGGCTCCACGCCGCCGCTCGCCGGGACACCGGCCTCGTCGAGCAGGCCGCGCAGCAGCCGTGCGCTCCGCGGCGCGAAGTCGTCGCGGTTGTTGTTGAACATCGCGTAGACCTCATCGGCCTCGTCGGCGAGCCGTGCGAGCGGTGCGACCCACTCGGTCAGGTCCTCCTCCGAGTAGAGCCAGTCGAAGCGGTCGGCTGCGGAGCCGCCGCGGACGTTCCACGTCTCGGCGTTCCTCCCGTGGAACCGGACGTACGCGACACGGCTCGTCGCCGCGGCCACCCGCGGTGAGACGTTCGCTGCCCGCGTGTCCGGTGTGTCGACGGACACGTACGCGAGGCCGTTGCGCTCGAGGAACCCGAGGGTGTCCACCCGCTCGAGCTCCTCCATCCAGGACCGGTGACGGAACTCCACCAGCGGGACGAGCGGCGCGAGGCGCTCCGGCGCCCGTGCGAGCTCCGCCTTCGCCCCGTCCGACTTCGTGAACCGCGGGTGGTACTGGAGGAGCACGCCTTGGAGCTTTCCGGACAGCTCGAGCGGCTCGAGCGAGGCACGAAAGAGCCGGAACGCCTCGTCGTCGGGCTCGCCGTCGTGCCAGGTCATCGCCGCCGACGCCTTGACGTGGAACGTGAAGTCGTCCGGCGTGCGGCGCGCCCAGCGCTCCGTCACGGCCGGGTCGGGGAGCGCGTAGTAGGGCGAGTCGACCTCGACCACGTCGAAGCGCTCCGCGTAGTAGCGCAAGCGCCGCTCGCCCGTGGAGACCCCGCGCGGGTACCACGCCCGTAGCAGGCCCTCGTCGGCCCACGAGCAGATCCCGATCCGCACGGTCGCCGGCATCGCGGGCAGTCTGCCGCGGGCGCCGGCGAGCCGCGTCCGTATCATCGGCGCCGTGGACGGGCGGCCGATCGGCGTGTTCGACTCCGGCGTGGGCGGGCTCACCGTTCTCCACGAGCTCCTCGTCACGCTCCCGCACGAGGACGTCGTCTATCTGGGGGACAACGCGAGGCTCCCGTACGGGCCGAGGCCGCTCGCCGAGATCCGGCGGTTCGCCCTCGAGATCGGGCGGCTGCTCGAGCACGAGGGCGTGAAGCTCATCGTCGTCGCGTGCAATTCCGCGACCGCGGCGGGCCTCCACGACGTCCAGCGGGCGCTCGACGTGCCCGTCGTCGGCGTCCTCCAGCCCGAGGCACGCGCTGCGGCCCTCGCGACGCGGAATCGTCGCGTCGGGCTCCTCGCGACCGAGGCGACGGTCTCGAGCGGGCGCTACGACGAGGCCGTCCTCGCGCACGACGCGAGCGTCGAGGTCGTCTCTGTGCCATGCCCACGCCTCGTCCCGTTGATCGAGGGCCCGGACCCGTTCGGCGAGGAGACGACGGACGCGGTGCGCGAGGTCGCGGCGCCGCTCCAGGCGGCGGGGGTGGACACGGTCATCCTCGGCTGCACGCACTACCCGATCCTGCGTCCGATCTTCCAGCGCGTGTTCGGGCGCTCGGTGACGCTCGTCTTCTCCGCCGACGAGACCGCGCGTGAGGTGGCCGAGACGCTCGCGCGCAAGGGGATCGAGAACGACGAGGGGCGGGAGGGCTTCTACCGGTTTCTCACGACCGGGGACCCCGCGGCCTTCCGCGAGATGGGCAAGCGGTTCCTCCAGCTGCCGATCAGCGAGGTCGAGCACGTTCGGCTGCAGGCGACCTCCCCGCAGGCGGCATGATCCCGGCTCACCCGCCCGACCTGGAGGACCTCACGTGACCCGCCACGACGGACGCCGTCCAGACCAGCTGCGAGAGCTCGACCTGCAGCCCGACTTCCTCGAGCAGCCGCACGGCTCGGTCCTCTACGCGCAGGGACGCACGGTCGTCCTCTGCACCGCGACCGTCGAGGAGGCGATCCCGCGCTGGCTGCGCGGCAAAGGGCAGGGCTGGATGACCGCCGAGTACTCGCTGCTCCCCGCCTCGACGGGGGAACGGACGCAGCGGGGTGTCTCGCGAGGGCGGCCGGACGGGCGGACAGTCGAGATCCAGCGGCTGATCGGCCGCGCGCTCCGCAGCGTGTGCGATTTCAAGGCGCTCGGCGAGCGGACGCTGTGGCTCGACTGCGACGTGCTCCAGGCAGACGGCGGCACCCGCTGCGCAGCGATCACCGGCGCCTACATCGCGGCGTATCGCGCGCTCGACCGCTTCGGGCTCACGAAGGCGTTGAACGGCGGCGTCGCCGCGGTCTCCGTCGGCATCGTCGACGGCGAGCCTGTGCTCGACCTCGACTACGTCGAGGACTCCGCGGCCGAGACCGACATGAACGTCGTGATGGCGGGAGACGGCCGCCTCGTCGAGGTGCAGGCCACCGCCGAGCGCGACCCGTTCTCGCGGGAGCTCCTCGACCGGCTGCTCGACCTCGCCGCGGGCGGGATCGCTGAGCTCGAAGCCGCGCAGCGCAACGCCTGCGAGGCGCCGTCCCTCTTGACTTCCTAACCCACTCTTGCAAGCGCGCCTCGTTCTCGCGTCGCGCAACCCGCACAAGCTCGAGGAGCTGCGCCGCATCCTCCCTGCGCTCGAGATCGAGGCGCTCGCCCGCGACGACCCGCCGCCCGAAAACGGGGCGACGTTCGAGGACAACGCGCGGATCAAGGCGCGCTTCGCGCGGGCGCATGCCGACCCCGCTGCGTGGGCGGTCGGCGAGGACTCGGGGGTCGAAGCGGCGGCGCTCGACGGCGAGCCGGGCGTCCATACGGCCCGCTGGGCGGCGGGCGACCCCGTCGGGCGGATCTTGGCCGCGCTCGACGGTGTCTCCGACCGGGCGGCGCGCTACGTCTGCGTGATCGTCGCAATCGGGCCCGGCGGTGAGGAGGTCGTGACGCGCGGGACGCTCGAGGGGTCGATCGCGCTCGCTGCCTCGGGCGACGAGGGTTTCGGGTTCGATCCGGTGTTCGTCCCCGACGGCGAGTCGGCCACCGTCGCGGTGCTGGGCGACGAGTGGAAGCTGACGCACTCGCATCGCGCCCGCGCCGCGACGGCGCTCGCGGGTCGGCTCCCGTCCTAGCGTCAGTCGGGCCGCTTCGGGACGACCGCGCGTCCCGTGCCGTCGTAGGCGAGCACGTAGTTCAGCGCTGCGCCGAACACGATGACGTTCGCCATCACGTAGAGCCACACGAGCAGGAGGAACGTCGTCCCGAGCGCCTGGAGCGCGACGATGTCCGAGGTGAAGAACACGAACAGGGGGAGGGCCTGGAACGTCGCCGCGAGCACGATCGCGCCCAGGATCGCCCCCGGGAGCACCTCGTGCCATGTGAGCAGCGCGTTCGGCAGGCGGTGGTACGCCGACAGGAGGAACAGGAAGAGCGCGAACCCGGAGGTCAGGATCGTCAGCCCGAGCGCGACCCATTGGTTCCCGACGACGTCGGTCGCGTAGCGGCGCAGCAGGTCGTACCCGAACGTGCCGACCGTCAGGCCCGCGAACAGCACGACGAGGGCGACGATCATGTATCCCACCGCGAGGAGCTTCCCCCGCAGGAACGACCTGTTCGGCCGCCCGTAGACGATGTTGAAGGCCGATTCGAGCGCCGAGAAGAGCGAGATCGAGCTCCACAGCAGCGCGACCGCCCCGACGATCGAGAGCGTCGTCGCGTTCCTCTGCACCGCGTCGACGACACCGACGATCGATTCGACCGAGTGACCCGGGAACACGTCCTCGAGGTACGAGACGAGGGCGCTCGAGGAGTCGGCCTGGTCGAGGAAGCCGAGCACGGAGAGCGCGAGGAAGATCAGGGGGACGAACGAGGCGAGCGCGAAGAACGCGACCATCGCCGCGAGGTGCGTGCCGCGCTCGCCGAAGAAGCGGTCGAAGGTGCCTCTGATCGCTCGCACTCGGGCAGTTTGCTAGCTTCGTCCGCCGGCATGGACGCGACCGCCGCCCTCTCCGAGCTGTTCGGCGTCTCGACGCAGGTTGTCGAGGCGGTCGTCACGGGCCCCGGCGGGGACGTCGAGGCCGCCAGGACATCCTCGGACGCGCGGGCGCAGGCGCTGGCCGGGGTGGGTGCCGAGGTGCTCTCGATGGTCGGCGGAATGCGCGCCGGCGAGCCGGCCGAGCGGGTGCAGGTCGACCTCGACGGCGGCTCGCTCGTCGCCCTGACGGACGGTGTCCGGACGGTCGTCGCGACGACCGTCGCGCAGCCCACCGCCGCGCTCGCCGCCCACGATCTGCGGGCGTTGCTCGGGCGGATCGAGGGCGGCGCGCGATGAGGCTCGGTCTCCTCGCGCTCGCAGCGTTCGCGCTGCTGGTCGTGCTCCGCCGCCGCCGAGCGGTGTCGGCCAGAGTGGTCGTCGCGTGGCGGGACGGCACCGAGGTCGGGTTGGTCGAGGGGACACCGGAGCACGGCCGGATCGTCGAGGCCGCGGAGCGCGCGCTCACATGAGCGACGTCGACGAGCTCGGACGCAGGCTGCTCGACGTCGCCCTCCTCGAGGGGGACTTCACGCTCCGCTCCGGAAAGCGGTCGCGCTGGTACCTCGACAAGTACCGCTTCGAGACCGAGCCGGCGCTGCTGCGCGCGCTCGGAGAGCGGCTCGCCGGGGCAGCGCGCAATGCGGAGCCCGAGGCCGCGCGACTCGCGGGGCCGGCGCTCGGGGCGGTCGCGTTGGCCGCTTCGGCATCGATGGCGTCCGGGCTGCCCTTCATCATCATTCGCGGTGAAATCAAGGGATACGGCACCGCGAACCGCCTCGAAGGGCCTTTCGAGCCAGGCGAGGTCGTGTGCTTGCTCGAGGACGTCGTCACGTCTGGCGGCGCCCTCTGCGAGGCGGTGGAGGCCGTTCGCGAGGCCGGGCTCGTCGTCCGGCACGCAGTGTGCGTCGTCGACCGCGAGGAGGGCGGAGCCGATGCGCTCGCACGCCTCGGCGTGCGGCTCGCTTCGCTCTACCGTGCCCGTGCGCTGCTCGCAACACGGGAGCAGGTTATGAACCCGCATGGTTGAGCCGAATCCGTTCGAGCGGTAGGCTCGGCGGACGTCCAGCAGAGATCCATCGACCAGGAGGAACGCACGTGACCAAGCAGGAATTCGTGGATGCCGTCGCCGACAAGGCGGGTCTGTCGAAGCGCGACGCGAGCGCCGCGGTCGATGCGGCCCTCGACGTCATTCAAGGCACGCTCCAGAACGGCGACCAGGTCGCCTTCACCGGGTTCGGCAAGTTCCACGTCACACGGCGTGCAGCGCGCCAGGGCGTGAATCCCCGGACGGGCGAGAGAGTCCAGATCCAGGCCGCCAACGTCCCGAAGTTCAGCGCGGGATCGCAGCTGAAGAAAGCGGTGAACTAGGGCGCATTCCGGGCTCCGCCCGGAATGCGCCAACTCTGGCACTTCACCGTACGCGATACGCGAACGTATGTTCGTGTACGGTGAAGTGCCATGCAGCTCGCGTTCGATGCGGCGGACCGGCTGGTCGAGCTCGTCGAAGCCCGGCGCGGCCCGGTTCCCGTCGACGAGGCGGCGCGCGCGCTGTTCGCGCTCGCGCACGCCCCGACGACGCTCGCCCGGTCGCTCCTCGACGACGTCGTCGCGGGGGACGCCCGGCTTGCGTTTCGCGGTGCGTCCGTCGGGCTCGCGAATCCCCCCGGCAACGACGTCCAGCTGGAGGACGCGCATTTCGTGGTTGTCGACCTCGAGACGACCGGGCTCTCGCCGCGAACGTCGCGGATCTGCGAGATCGGCGCACAGCGCATCCGCTGCCTCGAGCTCGAGGACGCGTTCGAGACGCTCGTGAACCCTGGAGTGCCGCTTCCCGCAGCGGTCACCCACCTCACCGGGATCCGGCCGCGGGATCTGCCGGAGGCGCCCTCGGTGACGACGGCAGTGCGCCGCTTCGTCGGCTTCGCGGGCGACGCCGCGCTCGTCGCCCACAACGCCCGGTTCGACCTCGCGTTCCTCGACCGAGAGGTCGAGCATCTCGCCGGCCGGCGCATCGCGGCGCCCGTCGTCGACACCGTGTGGCTTGCCAGACGCCTGCTCGAGGGGAGGACGCGTCGCGTGGGGCTCGCGGCACTCGCGCACTTCTTCGGCGTCCCGACCGCGCCGTGCCACCGTGCGCTCCCGGATGCCCGCGCGACGGCGGAGATCCTGCTCGTGCTGCTCGGTCTCGCACAGGAGCGCGGCGCACGCACGCTCGCCGACCTCGTCGAGCTGGCCGCGCCGCGGGCGAGGCGGCTGAACCTCAAGCGCTCCCTCGTCGCCGGAGCGCCCCCGCGTCCGGGCGTGTACGTGTTCCACGGTGCCGGCGGCCTTCCGCTGTACGCCGGTAGGGCGCGCGATCTACGAGCGCGGCTGCGCTCGTACTTCACGAGCGCGCGGCAGCGACCGGCGGTCGAGGCGGCGCTCGCCGCGCTCGAGCGGGTGGAGTGGCAGGAGACGGGGTCGGAGCTCGAGGCGGCGCTCGAGGAGCTGCGGCTCCTCCGTGTGCTCCGTCCGCCCGGCAATGCCCGCTCGACGAGACCCGACCGGCACGTGTACCTGCGCCGGCGCGGCGAGCGGTGGAGCGCGTCGGAGGAGCCGACCGAGCTCGGCCCGCTGCCCGGTCGCGCGCTCGTCCGACGGGCCGCGCGGGCGCTCGACGGCCACACGTCGGACGATCCCGCAGCTGCGCTGCCCTCCCTACGCGAACGGATCCGCCGTCTCGCCGCCGACCAGCGGTTCGAGGACGCGGCTCGGCTGCGCGACCGGGTCAGGGGGCTCGAGGACGTCGTCGCGGCACTCGAGGAGCTCGACCGCCTGCGCGCGCTGCGCGCGTGCGTCGTGGTCCCGGCGCGCGAGCCCGGTTTCGTCCGCGCGTATGCGCTCTCCGGCGGCCGTGTGGCGTGCTCTCGCCTCGTCCCCCGCACCGCCGATCCGACGCCTGAGGTCGCCGCGCTCGTGGCCGACGCCGCGGCCGCCTCGTCGTCCCGCGCCGCCGAGGACGCGGACGAGCTGCGCCTCGTCGCGTCGTTCCTGCGCCGGCCGCCGCCGGAGCTTCGCGTCGTGGCGCTGGAGCTTGGTGCGATTCGCGAGGTCGTCGCGGGGTTACCCTTGGCCGCGTGACGGACGTCGCAGGCGAGCCTCCGGTCCCGTTCGCCGACCGTCTCGCCGAGGCCGTCGAGCGCAAGCGATCGCAGCTGGTCGTCGGGCTCGACCCGGTGCTCGACATGCTGCCCGTCGAGCTGCGTGGCGAGGCCATCGCGGGGCGTGCGGCTGCGGCGGGCGCGGTGCGTCGCTTCTGCATGGGGATCGTCGATGCCGTCGCGCCGTACGTCGTGGCGGTGAAGCCGCAGGTGGCGTTCTTCGAGGCGCTCGGGAGCGACGGCTGGCGCGCCCTCGAGCACGTCTCCGCCTACGCGCGCGAGGCGGGCCTCCTGGTGATCGCGGACGCGAAGCGCGGAGACGTCGGCTCGACCGCGCGCGCGTACGCTGCCGCGTTCCTCGAGCGGCGCGACGGCGAGCCGCCCCTCGCGGACGCGCTCACCGTCAGCCCCTTCCTGGGACGCGACTCGCTCGACCCGTTCTTCGCGGCGTGCCGGCGCGAGGGCGCGGGGATGTTCCTCCTCGTGCGCACGTCGAACCCGGGCGCGGCGGAGCTCCAGGACGCGTCGCTCTCCGACGGTCGTCCGCTCTGGCGTCAGGTCGCCGAGCTGGTCGACCAGTGGGGCGAGGACCTCGTGGGGGCACGTGGGCTCTCGAGCGTCGGGGCAGTCGTCGGCGCGACCGTGCCGCGGATCGTCGGCGAGGCGCGGCGCGAGATGCCCCGCGCGATCATCCTCCTGCCGGGCGTCGGGGCGCAGGGCGCGACGCCGGCCGATGTCGCGCGCGCCTTCACGAGCGGGCCGTCCAGCGCACTCGTCAATGCGTCGCGCTCGATCATCTACGCGTACCGCGACGCCCCCGCCGAGGACTGGCGCGCCGCCGCCGCGGCGGAGGCCGCGCGCCTGCAGGCGGCCGTCTGGGCGGCGGCCGGCTGGTGACGACGAGCGCTAGGCTCCGGGTCGCGTGAAGCGCTGGGGTTTCGCCGCCGTCGCGATCGCCGCGCTCGCACTCAGCGGGCCGGTGTGGGCGTCCGCACCGCTGGTTCAGGCGCAGGCGTACGTCGTGCAGAGCACCGTCGACGGGCGCACTCTCGCCGCGCGCGAGGCGGACACCCCCCGGCCGATGGCCAGCATCACGAAGCTCATGACCGTGCTCGTCGCCCTCGAGCACCTCCCGCTCGACCGCGTCGTGACGGTGCCCGCCGCGGCGGCGCGGGTCGGCGAGTCGTCGCTCGACCTCCGAGCGGGCCAGCGGCTTCCCGTCCGCGACCTCGTCATCGGTGCGCTCGTGCCGAGCGCGAACGACGCGGCGACGGCCCTCGCGATCGCCACGGGCGGCTCGGTGCCGCGCTTCGTCGCGCTGATGAACCGGAAGGCGCGCGAGCTCGGTCTCACCGGGACGCGATACCGGAACCCTCACGGCCTCGACGAGCCCGGGCACGTCTCCACTGCCCGGGACGTGGCGACGCTCCTGCGCGTCGCGCTCCGCAACCCGGTGCTCCGCCGCTACGCCGGGTCGGCGCGCGCGACCCTCTCTGACGGGCGAGTCGTCGTCTCGACCGACAACCTGATCGCCGCCGTGCCGGGGATCGTCGGCGGCAAGACCGGGCACACCTCGAACGCCGGCTGGTCGCAGGTTGCGTACGCGCGGGTCGGCGGCGTCGGGATCACCGCCGCCGTCCTCGGTGACCCGAGCGAGGCACAGCGCGACCAGGACCTCGCGGCCCTGCTCCGGTTCGGGCTCGCGAGCTACCGGCAGTCGAAGGTCGTCGACCCGCGCCGCACGTACGCGTCCGTGCCTGTGGGCTGGGGCCTCGACCCCGTGCGGCTCGTCGCCCCGCGTGCGATCGTCCGCCCGGCGCCGCTCGACCGCTCGCTCGTCGAACGGGTCGTCGGCCCGGCCGTCGCGGCGCTGCCCGTCCGCGCCGGGCAGCGCCTCGGGACGCTGGTCGTGACGGACGGTCGGAGGGTCGTCGCCCGCTCGCCGCTCGTCGCCGCCACCGGGCGCGACGAGCCGGACGCGCTCGCGAAGGCCGACTGGCTGGCCGGCCGGACCGTGCACCATCTGGTGGGGCTGGTCTCATGACCCCGGGAGGCTGTCGATGATCATCACCGTCACGCTCAACGCAGCGCTCGACCGCTCGGTCACGGTGCCGATCCTCAAGCTCGGCCAGCGGCATCGAGCCAGCGACGTCCTCACGCTCGCGGGCGGCAAGGGGATCAACGTCGCGCGCGCGCTGAAGCGGCTCGACCACCCGGTCGTCGCGACGGGCCTCGCGGGGGGCCGTACCGGCACGAGCATCGTCGAGCAGCTGACCGAGGAGTCGATCCTCAACGACTTCGTCCGGATCCGGCAGGAGTCGCGGACGTCGACGCTCGTCGTCGACCCGACCTCCGGCACCCAGACGGAGATCAACGAGTGGGGGCCGAAGGTGTCCGAGACCGAGCTCGAGATGCTCCTCGACAAGGTGCGCTACCTCTCGCGGAGCGCGGAGGCGGTCGTGTTCGCCGGCTCGCTCCCACGCGGCGTCGCCGACGGCTTCTACGCCGACGCGGCACGCGAGCTCGCGCGCCGCGGCGCGCGCGTCGCGCTCGACACGGAGGGCGAGCCGCTGCGGCTCGGGCTCGAGGCCGAGCCCTGGCTCGTCTCGCCGAACCAACACGAGGCCGAGCAGCTCGTCGGACAGGAGCTGTTCGACGAGGAGGACTTCCTGATGGCGCTCGACACGATCGCCGAGATGGGTGCCCGGAACGTCCACATCACCCTCGAGAACGGCTGCTTCGCGCTCGTCCGCGAGGAGCGCCAGGTCCGCCGCTACCGGGCGGTCACGCCGCGCCTCGAGCCGGTCTCGGTCGTCGGCGCCGGCGACGCGTTCCTCGCCCAGTGGCTGACCGCCGTGCTCGACGACGCCTCCGCGGAGGACGCGTTGCGCCTCGCCTCGGCGGCCGGCGCCGCGTCCGTGCTCGAGGTCGGCGGAGGCCGCTTCGACCCCGCCGAGGCCCGCCGCCTGCTGCCTGCCGTGGAAGTCCACGAGCTGGCGCACGCCTAGCCGCTCGATCCCCGCCCTCGGCGGGGCAGACCCCTAAAGGCGTCGGCTGCGCCGCCGCAAGACCAGCGGAGAGGCGTGACGCACCGGGCATCAGGCCCGTCTCGCGGCGCTGTTACGATCGAAGCCACTTGGAGAGCCCGCGGGACAAGTTCGCGAAGGAAGGGCTGACCTTCGACGACGTCCTGCTCGTCCCGGCCGAGTCCGCCGTCCTTCCGAACGCCGTCGTCACCGCGAGCCGCCTCACGCGGACGATCGTGCTCGAGATCCCGATCGTCTCCGCCGCGATGGACACGGTCACGGAGGCGCGAATGGCGATCGCGCTCGCGCGCCTCGGCGGGATCGGCGTGCTCCATCGGAACCTCTCGATCGCCGACCAGGTCGCCGAGGTCGACAAGGTCAAGCGCTCCGAGGCGGGGATGATCGTCGAGCCCGTCACGCTCTCGCCCGACGCGCTCGTCGGCGACGCCCTCGAGCTGATGGCCCGCTATCGCGTGTCCGGGATCCCGATCACCGACGCGGACGACAGGCTCGTCGGCATCCTCACGAACCGCGACCTCCGCTTCGGCGTCCCCTCGACGATGCGGGTCGCGGACGCGATGACGAAGGAAAGCCTCGTCACGGCTCCCGTCGGCACGACCCTCGAGGAGGCGCAGGCGATCCTCGGCCGGCACCGCATCGAGAAGCTCCCGATCGTCGACGTCGAGGGGAGACTGAAGGGCCTCATCACCGTCAAGGACATCTCGAAGCGGGAGGCGTACCCGCTCGCGACGAAGGACGACCGCGGCCGCCTGCGCGTCGCCGCGGCGGTCGGCGTCGGTACCGACGCGCTGGAGCGGGCCGACGCGCTCGTCGCCGCCGAGGTCGACGCGCTCGTCGTCGACACGGCGCACGGCCACTCGGTCGGCGTGCTCGACGTCGTTCGCCGCATCAAGAGCGCGCACGACGTCCAGGTGATCGCCGGGAACATCGCGACAGGCGACGCGGCCGAGGCGCTGATCGAGGCGGGCGCGGACTGCGTCAAGGTCGGCGTCGGGCCGGGGTCGATCTGCACCACGCGTGTCGTTGCCGGGGTCGGCGTCCCACAGGTCACCGCTGTCTCGGACGTCGCCGCTGCGGCCGCCGAGGAGGGCGTTCCGGTGATCGCCGACGGCGGGCTCACCTCCTCCGGCGACGTCGCGAAGGCCGTCGCGGCCGGCGCGGACACGGTGATGCTCGGCTCGATGCTCGCGGGCACGGACGAGTCGCCGGGGAACGTCCTCGTCGTCCAGGGCGAGCGATTCAAGGAGTACCGCGGCATGGGCTCGCTCGGCGCGATGAAGGCGCGCTCGTTCTCGAAGGACCGGTACTTCCAGGGCGACGTCGAGGACGTGGAGGAGCTGATCCCCGAGGGCATCGAAGGCCGCGTCGCGTACAAGGGCCCGCTCGGGCCGATCGTCCATCAGCTCGTGGGCGGGCTGCGCCAGGCGATGGGCTACTGCGGCACGCCGACCGTGGAGGACCTGAAGCAGGCGCGGTTCGTCCGCATCACCGGCGCGGGCCTCCGCGAGAGCCACCCACACGACGTGACGATCACGAAGGACGCGCCGAACTATCGCCGAGGCTGAGCTTGAAGGTGCGTCGGTGCCCGGCTTCAGCCTGGCACCGACACCGTTTCCGCCCGAGCCCTCCGCGCAGGAGCGCCCGGTGCTCGTCCTGGACTTCGGAGGCCAGTACAGCCAGCTGATCGCCCGGCGGGTGCGCGAGGCGCGCGTCTACTCCGAGCTCGTCTCGCACCGGCTGGGCGCCGAGGAGATCCGCGCGCGGCGGCCGCTGGCGCTCGTCCTCTCGGGCGGGCCCGCCTCGGTCTACGCCGAGGGCGCCCCGCTCGCCGACCCAGCGATCTTCGAGCTCGGCGTGCCGACGCTGGGCATCTGCTACGGGATGCAGCTGATGGCCCGCGAGCTCGGCGGGACTGTCGAGTCGAACGAGGTCTCGGAGTTCGGCAAGGCCGACGTCGAGCTCGAGTCGTCGGGCGCGCTGTTCCGTGACCTCCAGCCGGATCAGGTCGTCTGGATGAGCCACCGCGACTCGGTGACCGCCCCGCCACCGGGCGCGACGGTCACGGCCTCGTCGGAGACGACGCCGATCGCGGCCTTCGAGGACGCCGAGCGCGGCCTCTACGCCGTCCAGTTCCACCCCGAGGTCGTGCACACGCCGCAGGGGCAGCGGATGCTCGAGAGCTTCCTCTACGAGGTCGCCGGCGCCCCGCCCGCGTGGACGCCGGCCGCCGTGATCGAGGAGCAGGTCGAGCGGATCCGTGCGCAGGTCGGCTCCGAGAAGGTGATCTGCGGGCTCTCCGGCGGCGTCGACTCCGCGGTTGCGGCACTCCTCGTGCACAAGGCGGTCGGCGACCAGCTCACCTGCGTGTTCGTCGACCACGGCCTCCTGCGCGAGAACGAGGCCGAGCAGGTCGTCGAGACGTTCGGGTCGCACTTTCACGTCCCGCTCGTCCATGTCGACGCACGCGAGCGCTTCGTCGCCCGGCTCGCCGGGGTCTCGGAGCCCGAGGAGAAGCGCGGGATCGTCGGCGAGGAGTTCATCCGGGTCTTCGAGGACGAGGCCCGCAAGCTCGGGGACGTCCGCTTCCTCGTCCAGGGGACGCTCTACTCGGACGTGATCGAGTCGGGCGGGGAGGTCGGGGTCGCCGCGAAGATCAAGTCCCACCACAACGTCGGCGGGCTGCCGGCGGACATGCGGATGGAGCTCGTCGAGCCCTTGCGCTCGCTGTTCAAGGACGAGGTGCGGCGGGTCGGCGAGCAGCTCGGGCTCCCCGAGCGGATGGTCTGGCGGCATCCGTTCCCCGGCCCCGGCCTCGCGATCCGGATCATCGGCGACGTGACCGAGGAGCGGCTCGCGCTCCTGCGGCACGCGGACGCGATCCTGCTCGAGGAGATCCGCCGAGCCGACCTCTACGGCGAGCTCTGGCAGTGTTTCGCGGTGCTGCCCGCGATCCGCTCGGTCGGCGTGCAGGGCGACGAGCGGACGTACGCGTATCCCATCGTGATCCGCGCGGTGACGTCCGAGGACGCGATGACTGCCGACTGGGCGCGGCTGCCCTACGAGCTGCTCGACACGATCTCGAGCCGGATCGTCAACGAGGTGCCCGGCGTCAACCGAGTCGCCCTCGATCTCTCCTCGAAGCCGCCCGCGACGATCGAGTGGGAATAGGACCTGGGGGACGCGAGGCGTCGCGTCCCCCAGGGGCTCCTGGCGTCTCGGGGAGCGGTCCCGAGATCGGAGTCTCGAACACCGGCCCGGGACCGTCCGGGTCGATCGTGAGCGTGCCGTTCGAGGCGAAGAACGTCGCGATCTGGGTCTGTGCCTGGACTGCCGCGGGCCGTCGTCGGGCTGATCGACCCGCAGACCCGTGATCTGCGTGGCGTCGGGTGTCGTCAGGAGGTTGGTCGGGAAGGCGTGCCGGCGGAGACGCCGGCCGCGGCGAGGCCGGGCGTCAGCAGAAGCCCGGCTGCCGTGAGGATGAGTAGGCGACGAAGCGGCATCGAGCACCTCGTTTCCTCGTGTGCAGGCGCGGCGGAGACTACTCCCGCTCGGCGGGAGTGTCGAGCGGGCGCCAGGTCGGCACCTCGACGACGCCCGCCTGCTCGATCTCGACCGAGACCGTGTCGCCCACCGCCGGCGCGTCGCCGAGCGAGACGGCGTGCAGCTCGCCCCCGTCGTCGCGGCGGACGCGGAGGCGGACGACCGGGCCGTCGCGATCCGCGGCCACCACCGTCGCTCCCTTGCCCGGCCCGACCCGCACCGCGTCCGGCCTGGTCACGGTGGCACGGGCACCGTCCCGCTCGACGTTCCGCATCCCGAGGAACCGCGCGACCCAGTCGTCGGCCGGCCGCGCCCACAGCTCGTCCGGCGTCGCGACCTGGGCGACGCGTCCGGCGCGGAGGATCGCCACGCGGTCGCCGAGCGCGAAGGCCTCGCCGACGTCGTGCGTGACGTGGACGACCGTGAGCGCGAGCCGCTCGAACAGCGCTCGGAGATCGTCCTGGAGCCGCAGTCGCAACGGGCCGTCGAGGGCCCCGAGCGGCTCGTCGAGGAGAAGCGTTCGCGGCCGCGGCGCGAGTGCGCGCGCGAGGGCGATGCGCTGCGCCTCGCCGCCCGACAGCGTCGACACGTCACGGTCGCCCGTATCCGAGAGGCCGACGAGCGTCAGCGCATCCACCACGCGCGCCTCCTGCTCCGCGCGTGGGAGCCCGGCGACCTTCGGCCCGAAGGCGACGTTCTCCGCCACGGTGCGGTGTGGGAAGAGCGCGGCGTCCTGGAACACGAGCCCGATCCCCCGGCGATGCGCGGGCACGCTCGTGAGGTCCAGTCCGTCCATGAGGACGCGGCCCGACGTCGGCCGCTCCAGGCCGGCGACGACTCGGAGCAGGGTGGACTTCCCGGCGCCGCTCGGGCCGAGCAGGGCGAGGCGCTCGCCGGTCGCGATCTCCAGCGAGACGTCGTCCACGATCGGCGCTCCGCCGAGGGTCACGTCGATCGACTCGAGCGAGAGCGTCATCGTGCGCTCCGTCCGAGGGCGCGCTGCGAGCCGAGCGCGACGAGCGCGACGAGCGCCATGAGGACGACGCAGAGCGCCATCGCGGTGCCGACGTTGTCGGCCCCGGGCCGCCCGAGGAACCGGAAGATCGCGACGGGCACGGTCGGCCGGTCGGCCTGCGCGACGAAGACCGTCGCCCCGAACTCGCCGACCGCGATCGCGAACGCGAGGGCCGCCGCGACGGCGAGGGGGCGCGCCAGCAGCGGCAGCTCGATCTCGCGTCGCACCCGGCCCGGGGACGCGCCCAGCACCGCTGCGGCGCCGGGCAGGCGCGGGTCGCGGGCGCGGAGCGCGGGGGCGAGCGAGCGGACGACGAACGGCGTCGCAACGAGTGCCTGGGCGAGCGGCACGATCGCGACGGACGAGCGGAGGTCGAGCGGTGGGTCGGCGAAGGCGAGCAGGAAGCCAAAGCCCAGCATGACCGCGGAGGCGCCCAGCGGCAGCATCAGCAGCGCGTCGAGGCCGCGCGTCCCTCCCGCCACTGCGAACGCGGCGGGGATCCCGACGGCGAGCGCGATCAGGGCGGCCGCCGTGGCGAAGAGGAGCGAGTTGAGCACGGCATGCCACGGCGTCACGAGCAGGGCGGGCGTCTCGTCGAACAGCGACGAGAAATGGTCGATGCCGTAGCCGTCCCCCACACGGAGCGAGCGCAGCACGAGCGCGAGCGGCGGGAGCAGGAGCAGCGCGACCGACGTCAGGACGATGCCGTAGACCACAAACCGGCGGCTGCCGGACGGCCTCGGGGCCGGCCGGCCGGGACGGCGCGCGCCGCCGAGACGGCGCTCGAGCATCCCCGAGACGATCACGACCGCCGCGACGGCGGCGAGCTGGAGGAGGGCGAGCGCAGCGGCCGTGCGCAGGTCGAAGAACCGAGCCGCCTGGTTGTAGATCTCCGTCTCGAGGGTGGAGTGGCGGATTCCGCCGAGGACGACGATCACGCCGAACGAGGTGAAGCAGAAGAGGAACACGATCGAGGCGGCCGACGCCAGCGCCGGCGCGAGCAGCGGCACCGTCAGCCGCAGCTGTCGCTGCGCAGGGCCGGCGCCGAGCGTCGCCGCGGCGTCCCAGAGCCGTTCGTCGAGACCGGCCCAGAACGCGCCGACGACGCGCACGACGACCGCGACGTTGAAGAAGACGTGGGCGAGCAGGATCGCCCACACCGACCGTTCGACCCCGTCCGGGAGGAGCGCGAGAAACGCGGTCGCGACGACGATCGTCGGCAGGACGAACGGGACGAGCACGAGGGCCTCCACGAGCGAGCGCCCTCTGAACGAGAATCGCGCGAGCGCCCAGGCAAGCGGGAGCCCGGCGAGGAGAGTGAGGACGGTGGAGACCGTCGCCTGCCAGAAGGTGAACCACGCGATCTCACGTGTCGACGACGCGGTGAGGACGTCGAACGGCAGGTCGAGGGACCCGTCGGCGACGAGGCTGCGGCGAAGGATCGCCACGAGCGGCCAGGCGAAGAACAGGGCGAGAAAGGCGAGCGGCACGGCGGCAGTCGCCGCCCGAGCCGGGCTCAGCGCACGACGATGTCGGTCCACGCGGCGAGCCACCGGTCGCGGTTCGCATCGATCTCGGCCGCGGGCAGGGCGAGCGGGTCCTGCGGGACGAGCGCGTGCTTCACGAACGCCTCCGGCAACGGGACCCCGGCGCGCACGGGGTAGACGAACATCGAGCCGGGCACGTCCGCCTGGAAGCGGCGCGACAGCATGAAGTCGATCAGCTCCTTGGCGCCCTTCTCGTTCCGTGCCCCGTGCAGCACGCCGGCGTACTCGACCTGCCGGTAGCACCCGTCCTCGACCGCCGCGGTCGGTGCCGTCGACAGCGGCTTCGAGGCGAAGATCACCTCGGCCGCCGGGCTCGAGGCGTACGAGACGACGATGGGCCGTTTGCCCGGGCTGCCGGCCGCGCCGGAGAACTGCTGCGTATACGCCTCTTCCCACCCGTCGACGGCGAGGACGCCGTTCGCGCGGAGGCCGCGCCAGTACGCCTGCCAACGGTCGCCGAACGTCGCGACCGTCGCGAGCAGGAACGCCAGGCCCGGCGAGGACGTCGCGGGATTCTCGACGACGAGCAGGTTGCGGTACCGCGAGCGGACGAGGTCGGCGAGGGTCCGGGGAGGCGCGATCCGGTGCGACGCGAACCAGGCACGGTCGTAGTTGAGACAGACCTCGCCGTGGTCCACCGGCGTGACGTGGGAGTCGGGGGCGGAGAAGTCCGGCTGCAACGCGGAGAGCTCGGGAGAGCGGTACTCCTCGAGGAGGTCGCCGTCGAGCGCGCGGGAGAGAATGCTGTCGTCGACCCCGAAGATGACGTCGCCCTGCGGGTCGCCGGCGGTGAGGAGGGCTCGGTTGAGCATCTCGTTCGCGTCGCCGCCCTGGAGGATCCGGAGCTTCAGGCCGCTCTCCTGCTCGAATGCGGCCTTCACGCCCTTCGATATCGCGAACGAGTCGTGCGTCACGAGCACGACCTCGTCCGGCGTCGAGCTTCCGCCGCAGCCCGCAGCGAGCGCGGCAAGCCCGACCACCGCCGTCACCACCAGAACGACTTTGCAACACACTGTTGCAAGCGTCCTCATGCGGGCCCTCCATCGGGACGAATCGCGAGGAGAACGCCGGTGTCGAGCGCCACGCGGGCCTCGCCTCCCGTGAAGACGTTCGAGACGCCGCGGGTGGTGCCGGGCTCGAGGGTCTCGCCGGCGAGCGGATACTCGAGCCCCTCGGTCGCCACGCCCTCGGCGGGGCCGCCGAGTGGGACGAGGGTGAGCAGCTCGCCGGGGCTCCCCGCCAGCCGTCGCTCGCCGCGCACCACATGGACGAGGGCGTCTCCGACCAGTGCGTCGAGCTCGATCCCGGCGTAGCGCTCCGAGCCGAGCAGGAGCAGCAACCCGAGCAGGTGGTCGAGCCGCCCTGCTGCGCTGGCCACCACCAGCACGCGGCTCGCGCCCAGCGCAACGGCCTCGTCGAGCGCCAGCTCGAGGTCGGTCGCGTCCTTCGCCTGCGGGTGCCGCACCACGCGTGCACCGGCCGCCTCCGCGGCGGCGAGCGCCTCTGGGGTCACCGAGTCCAGGTCGCCGACGACGACGTCCACGGTGAGACCGAGCTCGCGGGCTCGCAGGAGGCCGCCGTCCGCCGCGACGACGCTCTTCGCGTCCGGCAAGGTCAGCTCCGGCCCCTCCCCCGAGGCGACGACCACGACATCGGGATCCACCACGTCCATTCCTCCGCTGGCATTACCCAGGTCAGGTTCTGCGGGTCGGCGGCGCGTCAGCCGCCCTCTCAGCCCGGTCGCCCGAGCTCCCCGGTTCGTCCTTCGATACTAGTGCACCGCGAAGCGCGATACGCCTCCTACAGAGCGCGTCCGTGCGCGGCCGTAGGCTTCGGCCGTGGGCTCTCGCCTTCCCCGGGGCGGTCGGCTCGTGGGCCTCGCGGGGCTCGCGCTGGCCTGTGCGCTTCTCTGCGCCGTCCCTGCGTGGGCGGACGCGGAGCAGGACCTCGCGGCGAAGTACGCGCCGGTCGTACGGCTCGTCGAGCAGACGGAGGAATGCGGGCCGGGCGAGCCGTACCGGCCGATGGACGTCGACCGCCTGTTCGGCGACTCGACGGTCGCGCTCCGCGGCCCGTGGAACGCCACCGACCTCGTGAAGATCGGGCCGACGGCCAAGGACCTCGCGGGCCTCTACGAGTACCACCTCGACTTCCCGGGGAGCGCGCTCGACCCTGGCTGCGACTACGAGAAGTGGGCGCGCCGGCTGGAGCAGGGCTCTTCGCCGACGATCTACGCCCACGTCGCGACCGACCCGACCGCTCCCGGCAAGCTCGCGCTCCAGTACTGGTTCTTCTACGCCTTCAACGACTTCAACAACACGCACGAGGGCGACTGGGAGATGATCCAGCTGGTCTTCGACGCCGCGGACGCCTCGGAGGCGCTGCGCGCCGCCCACCCGACCGAGGCGGGCTACAGCTCGCACGAGGGGGCGGAGCGCGCGACCTGGGGCGACGAGAAGCTCGAGATCGTCGACGGCACCCACCCCGTCGTCTACCCGGCTGCAGGCTCGCACGCGAACAAGTTCACGTCGGCCCTGTACATCGGCAGCTCCGCCGACGCGGGCGTCGGCTGTGACGACACGCGCGGGCCCCACGTACAGATCCTCCCGGTTGTCCGCACCATCCCGAGCGATCCGCGGGCTGCTGCCTCCGGGTACCCGTGGATCACCTACGAGGGCCGGTGGGGCGAGCTGCAGCAGGCGTTCTTCAACGGGCCGACCGGGCCGAACCTCAAGACGCAGTGGACGGCTCCGCTCGAGTGGGCGGACGGCTGGCGCGACCGCAGCTACGCGGTCCCGACGGGCGGCCTGCTGGGCACGGGCGCGACCGATTTCTTCTGCACGAGCGTCGAGCGCGGCTCCTCCGCTCTGATCAAGCTCCTTCGGAACCCGGGCGCGACGGTTCTCGTCCTCGGGCTGCTCGTGGCCGCGCTCGTGTTCGCGATCGTCAAGGCGACATGGACACCGGTCGCCCCGTTCCGGGTCGCAAGGCGACGCGCGTGGGGCCAGATCCTCTCCGCCTCGGCCCGGATGTACGTCGGCCACCTGCGGCTCTTTCTCGGGCTCGGCGTCCTCCTGATCCCCGTCGTAGTGGCGATCACCCTGCTGCAGTGGCTCCTCCTGCGGCTCGCCGACGCCTTCGGCAGCGTCACCGGCGACCTCGCGGGGCTCGTCACCTACCTCTCGCTGGTGATCGGCCTCCTGCTGACGCTGGGCGCGTTCGGCGTCGTGCAGACGGCGACGGCGCGGGCCCTTGTCGAGCTCGACGGTAGGCCGCAAGGTCAACGCGGCGGACGCATATCGCTTCGCTCTTCGTCGCCTCCGCCCCCTCCTCGCGTCCGTCGCCATCGTCTCCGTGATCTGGGTCGCGCTGACGACGACGGGCTTCCTGATCCCCGTCGCGATCTGGCTCGCCGTCCGCTGGGCGCTCCTGGCGCCGGTCGTGGAGCTCGACGACCTCTCGCGTCGCGCCGCGCTGCGGCGGAGCGGCGAGCTCGTGCGCGGCCACTGGATCCGCGTCGGCTCGCTCGTCGGGCTCAGCACCGTGATCGCGCTGATCGCCGGCCCGTTGCTCGGCACGCTCCTGATCTTCGCGTCCAATTCCTCGCTCGCGCTCCTGAACCTCGTCGCGGGCGTCGTCTACGCGTTCACGCTGCCGTTCGTCGCCCTCGTGACCACGTTCGTCTACATGGACGTCCGCGCCAGGCACGAGCTCGAGACGGAAGAGGCGCCGCGCGAGCTGCCGGCCGAGATCGCCCTCTGACGCCGGACTGCTACACTCCGCCGCCGGCGGTGACCCGACCCGACCGCCCTCTTTCCGAGCGATGACGACCTATACCGCCAAGCCGGGCGAGATCCAGCGCGACTGGTACGTCGTGGACGCCGAGGGCAAGACCCTCGGGCGCCTGGCGACCGCGATCGCCGACACGCTGCGTGGCAAGGGAAAGCCCGTGTACACGCCGCACGTCGACACCGGCGACTTCGTGATCGTCGTCAACGCAGAGAAGATCCACGTGACCGGCAAGAAGCTCGACGAGAAGATGGTGCGCTGGCACTCCGGGTACCCCGGCGGCCTCAAGGAGCGCACGCTTCGCCAACAGCTCGAGCGGCGCCCGACGGAGGTCATCCGCAAGGCCGTCAAGGGCATGCTCCCGAAGAACCGCCTCGCCGCCGTCCAGATCCGGAAGCTGAAGGTCTACGCCGGCCCGGAGCACCCGCACGTCGCCCAGTCGCCGAAGGAGTTGCCCATCGGCAAGGAAAGGGAGTCGGTAACAGGCTGAAGCCTGTCACCGACCTGTCTTGACTGAGCTCGCGACCTACCGCGGCACCGGCAAGCGCAAGACCTCGGTCGCGCGCGTGATCCTGCGTCCTGGCGACGGGGGCACGTGGATCAACGGCCGCACGATCGACGAGTACTTCCCCCGTGCCTCGCAACGGACGCTCGCGCTCGCTCCCCTCAGGGTCGCCGAGGCCGAAGGCCACTACGACCTCCGGGTGCGGGTGCACGGCGGTGGCATCAGCGGCCAGGCAGGCGCGATCAGGCACGGGATCGCCCGGGCGCTGGTCGAGGCCGATCCGGAGCTCCGCGTCCCACTCAAGCGGCAGGGCTTCCTCACGCGGGACGCCCGTAAGGTCGAGCGCAAGAAGGCCGGCCTCCACAAGGCGCGCAAGGCGCCGCAGTTCAGCAAGCGCTAGGCGCTTCCCTTGCGGGAAGCGCCTCTACCGACCACTCTTTGGTCGGTGGGGAGAACGTCGTTGAGGGAGACTCGGGGCCTACATCTGGACGGGCTGCTCGCCGGAGGCGAGCAGCGCAAGAGGCGCTGGTTCGGCACCGACGGCGTCCGCGGCGTCGTCGGCGACACGCTCACGCCGCAGCTCGTCGAGCGCCTCGGGCGCGCGGTCACGCTCTGGTCGGGCCGCGGCCGCGTCCTCGTCGGCCGGGACACCCGCGGGTCCGGGCCCGAGCTCGAGGAGGCGCTCGCGCGAGGCATCGTCGACGCTGGCGGAACGGCCGTGCTCGCGGGCGTGCTGCCTACCCCGGCCGTCGCGCTCCTCGCCCAGGACCTCGGGCTCGTCGTCTCGGCATCGCACAACCCGCCCGAGTACAACGGCGTCAAGGTCTTCGACCACGAAGGGCACAAGCTCGTCGACGCCGACGAGCTCGAGATCGAGGCCTTGATGGACACCCCGGGACCCGGTGGCGGCGCGGTCGAGCATGTCGAGCAGGCCGCGGCGGGCTACGTCGACCACGTGGTCGAGCACTTCGGCTCGGATCTCTCGCGCCTGCGGATCGCCGTCGACTGCGCGAACGGCGCCTACTCCGACATCGCGCCGGCGGTCTTCGAGCGCCTCGGCGCGAAGGTGACGTCGATTGCGAGCACGCCCGACGGGACGAACATCAACGTCGGCTGCGGCGCGACCGACCTCTCGCTGCTGCGCTCGACCGTGCGGGCCGGCTCGTACGACCTCGGGGTCGCGTTCGATGGCGACGGCGACCGAATGCTCGCGGTCGACGCCTCGGGAGAGACCGTCGACGGCGACCAGATCCTCGCCGTCTGCGCCCTCGTCCTCGAGCCGGAGCTCGTCGTCGTCACGACGATGACGAACCTCGGGTTCCACCGGCTGATGGACGAGCGCGGCATCCGCGTGGTGATCACCGACGTCGGCGATCGCTACGTGCTCGAGGCGTTGCACGCCGAGGGCGGGGTCCTCGGCGGTGAGCAGTCCGGGCATCTCATCGTGCTCGACGGCCATGTCACGGGTGACGGCCTCGCGGCAGCGCTGACGCTCTGCAGGGCGCTCGACGGCCGCCCCCTGGCCGAGGCGGTTGCAGTGATGCCGCGCTTCGCACAGGCGAAGGAGAACGTCCGGGTCGACGGCACCGACGTGCCCGACGCGGTCGTCCACGAGGTCGAGCGCCTGAACGCCGAGCACGTCGGCCGCGGCCGCATCTTCGTCCGGCCCTCCGGCACCGAGCCGCTGATCCGCGTGCTCGCCGAGATGGAGACGATGGAGGAGGCCGAAGCCCTCTGTGGTAGCATCGCCAACCTCGTTCGACGGGAGGCCGAGACCGTCTGAAATCCCTGCAAATGGGGTCGAGACGGGACGGGTTCGCCGGCGGAAAGACGCGACGAGAGGACCTCGATGTGCGGGATCATCGGATACGTCGGGCCCCGTGAATGTCAGCCGCTGCTGCTCCACGGCCTCCAGCGCCTCGAGTACCGCGGATATGACTCCGCGGGGATCGCGCTCCTCGAAGAGCGCGGCCTGTACTTACACGCGCGCGGTCGGAAACCTCGCCAACCTACGTGAGCGTGCCGGGGCACATGCCTCGCCTGCGACCACGGGGCTCGGCCACACGCGCTGGGCGACCCATGGGGGCGTGACCGAGGAGAACGCGCATCCGCTCGCCGCCGAGGAGCCCGAGAAGCTCGCGATCGTGCTGAACGGCATCGTCGAGAACTACCGCGAGCTCCGCGAGCGCCTCCTCGAGGACGGTCACGTCTTCTCGTCCGAGACCGACGCCGAGACCGTCACACACCTCATCGAGGAGCACTACGACGGCGACCTCGTCGAGGCCGTCCGGCTGGCCTATGGCGAGCTCGAGGGGCACTTCGCGTTCGTCGCGATCCACCGCGACCACCCCGGCGTGCTCGTCGGCGCCCGGCTCCAGTGCCCGATGGTCGTGGGCCTCGCCGAGGGCGAGACCTACGTCGCGTCCAATGCGGCGGCGTTCCTGCGGGAGACGCGCGTCGTGCAGTTCCCGGACGACGGCGAGGTCGCGATCGTGACGCCCGAGGGGTCGAGCTTCCTGCGCGCCTCCGACGGCGCGCCCGTCGAGCACGACGTCGTCGAGCTGGACTGGGACGACGAGGGCGCGGTCAAGGGCGGCTACGAGACGTTCATGCTCAAGGAGATCCACGAGCAGCCCGACGCCGTCGCCGAGACGATCGGCGACAGGGTGCGGAAGGGCCGTCTCGTGCTCGAGGGGCTCGGGATGGACGACGACGAGCTCCGCGAGCTCAGCCGGATCGTGATCCTCTCCGCCGGGACGAGCTACCACGCGGCGGTCGCGGCCCGCTACGCGATCGAGGAGTGGGGGCGCGTGCCCGTCGAGCACGACATCGCCTCCGAGTGGATCTACCGGAACCCGGTGCTCGACCGCGAGACGCTCGTGATCGGCATCTCCCAGTCGGGCGAGACCCGCGACACGATCGAGGCGATGAAGCTGGCGCGCCAGCTGGGCGCCCACACGGTCGCGATCACGAACATGATGGGCTCGCAGATCACCCGCGAGGTGGATTCGATGCTGTACACGCGCGCGGGCCTCGAGGTCAGCGTCGCCGCGTCGAAGACGTTCACGGCGCAGCTCAGCCTCCTCTTCCTCGTCGCCCTCAAGCTCGCGCAGGTGCGCGAGACCCTCTCGCCCGGCGAGCTCGAGTACATCCTCAACGCGGTCTACGCACTCCCGACCAAGATCAAGGAGTTCCTCGACGGCGACCACCCGATCGACGAGATCGCGCGGCGCTTCCACGACCGGCCGTTCTTCCTCTACCTCGGTCGGAACATCGGGCTCCCCGTCGCGCTCGAGGGCGCGCTGAAGCTGAAGGAGATCTCGTACATCCCGACCGAGGCGTACTCGGCCGGCGAGATGAAGCACGGGCCGATCGCCCTGCTCGACGAGAACACGCCCGTGGTCGTGGTCGCGACGCGGATGGAGCGGGTCTACGACAAGCTCGTCTCGAACATCCAGGAGGTGCGCGCCCGCGGTGCGCACGTGATCGCGATCGCCTCGGACGGGAACGAGGACATCCAGCACCACGCCGACGACGTGATCTACGTGCCGAAGGCGCCGGCGTTCCTCTCGGCCGTGCTCGCGGTCATCCCCCTGCAGCTCCTCGCGTACCGCATCGCCCGCCTGCGCGGCCTGAACGTCGACCAGCCGCGGAACCTCGCGAAGACCGTCACGGTCGAGTAGGCGACCGACGCGGTCGCGCGCGGCAACGCCGGGCCGAGGCGGCGTAAGCTCCCCGGTGCCGTTTCGACAGCGATACAGGGGAGACCATCCATGCGACGTAGCCTCGCCCTCGCCGTGGCCCTGCTCGTCTGCGCGCTCGTCGGCGCGTCCGGCGGCCTCGGCCGCCTCGTCCGACCTCTTCTTCTCCGAGTACGTCGAGGGCTCCGGGTACAACAAAGCGCTCGAGATCTTCAACGACACGGGCGTGCCCGTCGACCTCGCGGCCGGCGGTTACAACGTCCAGATCTTCTTCAACGGCACGGCGACGCCGGGCCTGACGATCAACCTGACGGGGACCGTCGCGAACGGCGACGTGTTCGTGGTCGCGCCATCGAACGCGGACGCAGCGATCCTCGTCGTCGCGGATCAGACGAATCGGCTCGGCTGGTTCAACGGCGACGACGCCGTCGTCGCTGCGGAAGGGCACGACGGTGCTCGACGTGATCGGCCAGATCGGCTTCGACCCCGGAGCGGAGTGGGGGACGGGCGACACGAGCACGGCCGACAACACGCTCCGCCGCAAGCCGACGATCACGGCGGGCGACCCGAACGGCGCGGATGCGTTCGATCCGGCGGTCGAGTGGGACGGGTTCGCGACGAACACGTTCGGCGGGCTCGGCGCGCACACGTACGGGCGGCAACGCACCGTGGTCGTCGCGTGCCCGCCGTCGCTCTCCGTGCTCCAGGGCACCGCGGGCACGGCCGCGGTCTCCGCGACAGACCCGACGGAACGGTCACATCGCTGACGCTCGGCCCCATCTCCCCGTGCCCGCAGCGGCTCGATCTCGCTCAGCGGCGTCACGCCGGCGGGCGCCGTCGGCGGCACGGCGAGCGGGACCCTGAGCGTCGGCGCGAACGTCCCGGCGGGCTCGTACGCGGTCGAGGTCGATGCGGCGAACGACGACGCGACGCCGCAGACAGACAGCTGCACGACGATCGTCAACGTCCAGCAGGTGCTCCGCGTCTCGGACGTGCAGGGCGCCGTCACCGACCTCGTCGACGGGCCGACGTTCCGCTCCCCGCTCGCGCCGGAGTCGGGGAACGGCACATCGACGCACCACCTACTTCGTGCGCGGCGTGATCACGCAGAAGACGCTCGCGCGCACGTCGGCGGGCGCGTCGCAGAACGGCTTCTTCCTCCAGGACACGCTCGCGCGCTCCGACAACGACCCGAACACCTCCGACGGGGTCTTCGTCTTCATGGGCGGCTTCACGTCGCTGATCGGCGGCTACGTGCCGCGGATCGGGGACGAGGTGATCATCCAGGCACGGGTCTCGGAGTTCTTCGACATGACCGAGCTGTCCAGCGCCTCGCTCGAGCAGCTCGTCAACCCCATGCTCGACGTCGACGTTGTCGCCCCGGCGTTCGACGCGAGCCCGCCCGACGACCTCGAGGCTGCGGGGCGGTACTGGGAGCGCCGAGAGGGTATGCGCGGGCGTGTCCCCGCCGGCGCCCTCGTGACGGGCGGCCGGGACGTCTTCGCCTCGACCGCGGACAGCGAGGTCTGGCTCGTCCGCGGCGACTCGGCCGTCGCACAGCGCAGCAATCCCTACGCCCGCCGCGCCTTCCGCGACGCGCACCCGCTCGACAACCAGCCGGGGCTCGTCGACGACGGGAACGGCTATCGCATCCTGCTCGGGCCGCTCGGTGTCAAGGCGACCGCGGGGGACAACCTCGCCCTGCTGCCGCCCGCCCGGGTCTTCGACTCGCTCGGCACGGCGGTCGTCGGCGGCGTCGACTTCTCGTTCGACAAGTACCGGATCAACCCCGCGCAGGAGCCGGTGCTCACGCCGGGGGTCGACCCGTCCCTCAACGCGCCGCCGGCTGCCTTCGACCGCAGCGGCGCCTACAGCATCGCGAACTTCAACGTCGAGAACCTCTACGACTACCGCGACGACCCGTTCGACGGCTGCGACTTCACCGGGAACGCCGGCTGTCCGGGCGTCGCGCCGCCCTTCGATTACGTCCCGGAGAGCCAGGCTGCCTACGACGAGCACCTCGGCACGCTCGCGTCGGAGGTCGCCAACGACCTGCACGGGCCCGACATCCTGCTCGTGCAGGAGGCCGAGGACCAGGACATCTGCACGGTTGCCGCCGGCGCGCTCCAGTGCGGCACGACGAACAACGCCGACGGCAAGCCGGACACGCTCCAGGAGCTCGCGCTCCGGATCGCCGCGCTCGGCGGCCCGGCGTACGACGCGGCCTTCGACCGCAACGGCGCCGACGACCGCGGGATCGTGGCCGCGTTCCTCTACCGCACCGACCGCGTCCAGCTCCTGCCGGTGGCGGCGGGCGACCCGGTGCTCGGCTCGACACCGGGCGTGACGTATCGCAGCGCCGCGCTCGCGTACAACGCCGATGTCTCGAACCCGAAGGCGCTCAACGCCGACCTGCCGGGCGACGTCGACACCTCGACCGGCGTGGACGGGTCGAACGTCTTCACGCGGGCGCCTCAGGTCGGGCACTTCCGCGTGTGGCGCAACGGCGTCGGCCTTGGCGCGTGGGTCGACCTCTACGCGGTGTCGAACCACTTCTCGTCCGGCCCGGATACCCGCGTCGGGCAGCGGACCGAGCAGGCGAACTACCTCGCCGCGATCGTCGCCGCGCTCCAGGCGGCCGACCCGCAGGCACGGGTCGACGCGGGTGGCGACCTGAACGTGTTCCCGCGGCCGGACGACCCGCTCGTCCCCGCGAGCGACCAGCTCGCGGGGCTGTACGACCTCGGGCTCGAGAACCTGTTCGACACGCTGGTCGCGCAGGTGCCCGCGTCCGCGTACACGTACGTGTTCGAGGGCCAGGCGCAGACGCTCGACCATCAGTTCGTGACGCCGCGGCTCGGCGACGAGCTCGAGCAGGCACGGGTCGCGCACCTCAACGCGGACTGGCCGGCGGACTTCGCCGGTGACGGGCCGCGCGGCGCGTCCGACCACGACCCGCTCGTGGCGCGGTACGACCTCCCCGCCTCGCTCCCGCAGCTACGGGCCCTGCTCGACTACTACGTCGAGCAGGGGTTGGTCGACGCCAAGACCGCCGGCCAGCTGCGCGACCACCTCGACCAGGCCGCCGCCAAGCTCGCGCAGGGGAATGCGGGGGCGTATCGCTCCCAGCTCCAGGCGTTCATCGACCAGACGCGGGACAAGACGCCGAAGAGCGTCGATCCGGTCGCCTCGGCGCAGCTCGTCGCCGAGGCCCGCCTCCTGCTCGCCGCCTGAGGGTTGGGCGGCGCCCGGCCAACGCCGGGCGCCGCCTCGCTCTTCGGCTCCCCGGGATCCGGTCGAGCTCGGTGCGGTCTACGCTCACGCCGTGAAGCCGGCCCCGCATGCGACCTCACGCGTCGACGTGACGCGCCTGCCCGGTCGGGAGGTCGAGAGCGACCGGCTCGCCGTCGAGGAGCCACTCGAGATCCGCATCGACGGCGAGGCCGTCGCCGTCACGATGCGCACGCCCGGCGACGACGACGAGCTCGCGCTCGGCTTCTGCCTGACCGAAGGGCTGAGACCGCTCGCTGCTCGACTGCCGGACGATCTCGCCGCGAACACCGTCGAGGTCGTTGCGCCGGACGCCGACCTCGCGCTGATCCGGCGGTCGTTCTACACGTCGTCGTCGTGCGGGGTCTGCGGTAAGGGCGCGCTCGAGGCGGTCGCCGTCGACGCTCCGCGGGTCGAGAGCGAGCTCACGGTGCCCTTCGCCGTGATGACGTCGTTGCCCGATCGGCTCCGCGAGGCACAGGCGACCTTCGCGCTGACGGGGAGCCTCCACGCGACCGGGCTGTTCGCGGCGGACGGCGAGCTGCTCTGCCTGCGCGAGGACGTCGGCCGCCACAACGCGATGGACAAGGTCGTCGGCTGGGCCTTCGGTCGGAGCCTGCTGCCGCTCCGCGGGTCGGTCCTCTGTGTCAGCGGCCGGCTCTCTTTCGAGCTGGTGCAGAAGGCGGCGGTCGCCGGGTGTCCGGTGCTCGCCGCGGTCGGCGCGCCCTCCTCGCTCGCCGTGGAGCTCGCGGACGACCGCGGCGTCACCCTCTGCGGCTTCGTCCGCGGCGGGCGCGCGAACCTCTACACGCACCCCTCGCGCATCGTCCGCTGAGCGGAGGCAGCGAGGAGGCGCGCGGACCGGCCTGTGACACTGTGTCACATGCCCCTCTCGGGTCTCCTGCTCGTCGGCGGCGCCTCGGAGCGATTCGGTTCGCCGAAGGCGCTCGCGCGCTTTCACGGGGAGACGCTCGCCGACCGCGGCCGGAGGGTCCTCGAGGAGGCGTGCGACGAGGTGCTCGTCGTCGGCAAGGCCGCCGCCGGCCTCCCGTTCGCGGTGATCGACGATGGAGCTCCGTCGCCGGCTCCGGTCCACGGCGTGATCGCGGGGCTCCGGGCCGCCCGCTACGACGTCGTCGTTGCCCTCCCGGTCGACGTGCCGCTCATCACTCCGTCGGTGCTGCGCGCGCTCGGCGAGGCCGGTGCGGTGCCGTCCGAGCGCGTTCCTCTCCCGGGCGCCTACCCGCGCCGGCTGCTGCCGGAGCTCGAGCGCCGCGTGGCAGGCGGCGACCTGTCGCTCCGCGGCGTCAACCCAAGGACGCTCGACGTTCCCGAGGCGCTCCTCGCGGACGCGGATACACCAGCGGCCCTCCTCGCTCTCAGCCGCCTGGCCGAGCCCTGAACGGCGTGCACGCCGTGGGGGCGCCCGGATAGATTGGACCGAGCCAGCGTCGGAAGGAGTCGAGGATGTCCAAGCGCACAGGTCGCCTCACCACGCCGCTCGTACGCGACGGCGATGCCCTCCGCCCCGCCTCCTGGGACACCGCCCTCGACCTCGTCGCCGAGCGGTTCTCGCACGCGCGCGACCAGGACGCCACGACCTCGTTCGGCATCTTCTCGTGCTCGAAAGCGACGAACGAGATGAACTTCCTGGCGCAGAAGTTCGCGCGCCAGGTGATGGGCACGAACAACATCGACTCCTGTAACCGAACCTGACACGCGCCCAGCGTCGTCGGTCTGGCGACGGTGTTCGGAGCGGGCGGCGGAACGTCGTCCTACCGTGAGGTCGAGGATACGGACGTGATCCTCCTCTGGGGCTCGAACGCTCGCGAGACGCACCCGATCTTCTTCCATCACCTCCTCGAGGGGCTGCGGAACGGCGCGCGGCTCTTCGCGATCGACCCGCGGCGGACGACGTCCGCGCAGTGGGCCGACCGCTGGCTCGGGCTCGATGTCGGCTCTGACGTCGCGCTCTCGAACACGATGGCGCGCGAGATCATTCACAAGGGCCTGCACAACGAGACCTTCGTCGGGCGCGCGACCGACGGCTTCGAGGCGTACGCCGCCTCTGTCGAGCCGTTCACGCTCGACGAGGGCGAGCGGCTCACCGGCGTGCCCGCCGAGGCGATCCGGGAGGTCGCGCACGCCTACGCGCGCGCCGACCGGGCGATCATCTGCTGGACGCTCGGCATCACCGAGCACCACAACGCCGTCGACAACGTCCTCGCGCTGATCAACCTCGGCCTCCTCTGCGGCCACGTCGGTCGCTATGGCTCGGGGCTGAACCCGCTCCGTGGACAGAACAACGTGCAGGGCGGCGGCGACATGGGCGCGATTCCGAACAAGCTCCCCGGCTTCCAGGACATCGAGTGCGACGCCGATGCCCGCGCGCGCTTCGAGACGGCGTGGGGGACGCCGCTCGTGCCGCGAACCGGCTGGCACCTGACCCAGATGTTCGAGGCGATGGAGCACGGCGAGCTCCGGACGCTCTACGTGATCGGCGAGAACCCGGCGCAGTCGGAGGCGGACGCGACGAAGGCGCGCCGCCTCCTCGAGGGCCTCGACTTCCTCGTCGTCCAGGACATCGTCCCCACACGAACCTCGGAGATGGCCGACGTCGTCCTGCCGGGCACGGCCTCGTGGTGCGAGGCCGAGGGGACGGTGACGAACAGCGAGCGGCGCGTGCAGCGTGTCCGCAAGGCGCTCGAGCCGCCCGGCGATTCGCGCGACGACACGTGGATCCTCGCGGAGCTCTCCCGGCGACTCGGGTACGACTGGGGCCAGCCGACGGCCGAGCAGATCTGGGACGAGTGCCGTTCGCTCTCCCCGATGCACCGTGGGATGACCTATGCCCGGCTCGACGAGCACCGGGGGCTGCAGTGGCCCTGCTACGACGAGGACGACCCCGGCGCCCTGTTCCTCCACGGGCGTCTGTGGGCGGAGCCGGTCGAGGGGCCTCGCGCCCCGTTCAGCGTCGTCGAGGCGACCCCGCCGTTCGAGGCGCTCGACGACGACTACCCGATCCGCCTCACGACGGGTCGGCGGCTCGAGTCGTTCAACACGGGGGCGCAGTCGAATCGGTACCGCTCGCCGCTCCACCGCGGCGAGGCGCTCGAGCTCTCGCCGGAGGACGTCGACCGCCTCGGTCTCGCCGACGGCGAGACCGTGCGGGTCTCGTCGCGCCGCGGCTCCGTCGACGCGCCCGTCCGGATCGATCCGTCGCTCCGGGCGGGGCTCGCCTTCATGTCCTTCCACTTTCCGGAGCAGGTCGACGTCAACGTGCTGACGATCGACGCGACGGATCCCAAGTCCGGCACCGCCGAGTTCAAGGCGGCTGCGATCCGGGTCGAGAAGCTCGAGCGCGACGCCGCGACCGCCTGATGGACCTCCAGCTGGTCCCGCACGCCGAGCCGAGCGACGACGAGCGCGCCGCCCTGGACATGGCGCTCGGACCACCGACCTCGGCCTGGGACGGTGGCTCCCGCGCGGTGGGCCACGACGCCAACACGGCCGCGGGCGGCCACGACGCACGCGCGAGACGGCATCTGCTGCTGCCGGCGCTCTGGGCGCTGCAGGAGCGGGTCGGCTGGATCAGCCCGGGCGGCCTCAACGAGGTCTGTCGCCGACTCACCGTGCCGCCGGCGGATGCCTACGGAGTCGCCTCGTTCTACGCGCTGCTCGCCCTCGAGCCGCAACCTCGCCGCGTCGTCCACGTCTGCGACGACATCGCCTGCCGTTGCGACGGCGCCGACGCGATCGTCGCGCAGCTCGAGGAGCGCTTTGGCCCCGAGGGGTCCTCAGGGCCGGATGGCTCGGCCACGTGGTACCGCAGCCCGTGTCTGGGCCAGTGCGACCGTGCCCCGGCAGCGCTCGTCTCGATCGCCGGCGGCGAGCCGCTCGAACGGGCGCAGGCGCCGACGAGCGCCGCAGACGTGCTGGCGTTGCTCGCGGACGGTGAGCCCGCCCCGTCCCCGGCCACGGCGCTTCCGCAGTCGGGCGACGGCTCGCTGCGGCTGCTGCGGCGGGTCGGTGTCGTCGACCCCGGGAGCCTCGACGACTACCGCGCGGAGGGAGGCTATGCCGCGCTGCGCCGCGCGATCGAGCTCGGCCCGGAGGGCGTGCTCCGCGAGGTGAAGGACTCGAAGCTCCTCGGCCGCGGCGGCGCCGCGTTCCCGGCAGGGATGAAGTGGGAGGCGGTCGCGCGACAGCCTGCGTGGCCTCACTACCTCGTCTGCAACGCCGACGAGTCGGAGCCAGGGACGTTCAAGGATCGCGCCCTGCTCGAGGGCGACCCCTTCGCGCTCGTCGAGGCGATGACGATCGCCGCGTACGCGACGGGCTGCGCGCATGGCTACGTCTACCTGCGCGGCGAGTACCCCGAGGCGCTGCACGCCCTCGAGCGCGCGCTCGCGGAAGCGCGGCGACGCGGCTTCCTCGGCCCGGACGTGATGAGGGAGGGCTTCGCGTTCGACATGGAGATCCGGCGCGGGGCGGGCGCGTACATCTGCGGAGAGGAGACGGCGATCTTCGAGTCGATCGAAGGCCGGCGCGGCGAGCCGCGCAACAAGCCTCCCTTCCCGGTCGAGGAGGGCCTCTTCCGGAAGCCGACCCTGGTGAACAACGTCGAGACGCTCGTCAACGTCCTGGATGTCGTCCTCCGCTCCGGTCCGGTGTTTGCCGAGACCGGGACCGAGCAGTCGAGCGGGACGAAGCTCCTCTGCCTCTCTGGTCATACGGAGCGGCCGGGAACGTACGAGGTCGCGTTCGGCGCGACCGTGCGCGACGTGCTCGACCTCGCCGGCGGGGTACGCGGCGGCCGGCCGCTCCAGGCGGTGCTCGTCGGCGGCGCAGCAGGGAGCTTTCTCGCGCCCGACGACCTGGACGTGCCTCTCACGTTCGAGGGCACGCGGGCCGCGGGGACGAGTCTGGGCTCGGGGGTGGTGCTCGTCCTCGACGACACGGTCGATCTCGGTCGGCTCCTGATGCGAATCGCCGCGTTCTTCCGGGACGAGTCCTGCGGCCAGTGCGTCCCGTGCCGGGTGGGGACGGTCCGCCAGGAGGAGGCGCTCGCCCGGCTCCTCGGGGGCGAGCCGCACGGCGGCGTCGAGCGCGAGCTCGCGCTGATCGCGGAGGTCGGGCAATGCATGCGCGACGCCTCGATCTGCGGGCTCGGGCAGACGGCCTCGAGTGCGGTCGAGTCGGCGATCGGCCGGCTCGGCGTGTTCGGAGGAGCGACGTGAGCCAGTTGCTCGCTCCGACGCGGATGATCGAGCTCGAGGTCGACGGGCAGCCGGTGCGCGTCTTCGAGGGCGCGACGATCCTCGACGCCTGCCGGCAGCTCGGGATCGACACGCCGACGCTCTGCTATGGCGAGACCCTCGAGCCGGCGAATGTGTGCCGTGTCTGCGTCGTCGAGCTGGAGGGCGCCCGCGTGCTCGCCCCGGCGTGCTCGCGCACAGCGGAGGCGGGGATGCAGGTGCGGACGGACTCAGAACGCGTGCGGCTTTCGCGGAAGCTCGTGCTGGAGCTCCTCGCGTCCTCGGTCGACCTCTCGACCACGCCCGTCGCGCCCGGCTACCTCGACCGCTACGACGCCACGCCCGAGCGGTTCGGGCCGCCCGCGCCGCCGAGCGACGAGCGTGACGCTGCGCGAGCAGGCCGGCATGTCGTCCCGGACGGCCGGACGGCCGCGACCGTTCGCCAGCCCGTGAAGGTCGACAACGAGCTCTACGTGCGCGATTACGCAAAATGCATTCTCTGTTACAAGTGCGTCGACGCCTGCGGGGAGCAACACCAGAACACGTTCGCGATCCACGTTGCGGGTCGCGGCTTCGACGCCCGCATCTCGACCGAGCTCGACACGCCGCTCCCCGAGTCGGCCTGCGTCTACTGCGGCAACTGCATCGAAGTCTGCCCGACCGGCGCGCTGATGTTCCGGTCGGAGTACGAGCTACGGGCGGCCGGGGACTGGCGCGGGGACGACCAGACGGTCACCGAGACCACGTGCCCGTACTGTGGCGTCGGCTGCTCGCTCGAGCTGCACGTCCAGGACAACGCGATCGTCAAGGTGACGAGCCCTGCGGATCACGACGTGACGCGCGGCAACCTCTGCGTGAAGGGCCGCTTCGGTTTCGAGCACGTGCGGCCCTGATCCCGGATCCGGACAGCGCCCGTCGTTCTGCGTGCTGCCCGAGCCGTCCTTGCAACACAGCGTCACAAGGACGTGTTGACCTCGCCGCTTGCGACGAGCTCGGGCGTCCCGTCGGGGCGCAGCAGCCGCAGGCGTCCGTCGGGGGCGATCCCGGCTCCCACCCCGCCGAGGTGGCCGACCTGGACGTCCCGGCCGAGCAGGGCGTCTCGCCGCTCGAGGCCCGGCAGGAGCAACGAGAGGCCCTCCGCGAGCCACGCGTCGTAGCGCACCTCGAGGCGCTCGAGCAGCAGGACGAGCAGCGCGGCGCGATCCTGCTCGCGACCCGTCAGGGTGTGGAGCGACGCGGGCGGCAGGCGCACGTCGCGCGGCAGCGTCTCCTCGGTCTGCGAGACGTTGACGCCGATCCCGCAGACGACCGCGCCCTCGTGGCCGTCGAGGAGGATCCCGGCCACCTTGCGACCGTCGACCAGGATGTCGTTCGGCCACTTGATGCCCGCGTCGCGATGGCACGCCTGCTCGACGGTTTCGGCGACCGCGAGCGCGCAGACGAGTGACAGCTGGGCGGGGACGGAGACGGCGGGCGGGCGCAGGAGCACCGAGACGAGCAGCGCGGCGCCGGGCTCGTCAACCCAGCTCCGCCCGGCGCGGCCCCGACCGGCGGTCTGGTGCTCGGTGACCGCGACCGCGCCCTCCGGCAGCGCGGGGTCCCGAAGCGCCTCCTGCGTCGAGGGGCACGACTCCGACCACAGGTAGGGCCTGCCCAACCGTCCATGGAGCGTCGGCTCCACGAGCGCGGGCGTGAGGGGCTTGTGTTGATTCAACACAAGCGTTGTCTACTCGCCGGGCGGCGCCGCCCGGCGCCGCTTCACCGACGCGCGACGTCGCTTCGCCTCGAGCCGGCGCTCGACCGACGCCTTCGTCGGCCGTGTCGCGACGCGTCGCCGCTCCACGTGAAGCGCGTCGCGGAGCTTCGCGACGAGCCTCTCGACCGCGAGCTCACGGTTCCGCGCCTGGCTCCGCTCGTCCTGCGCGACGGCGCGGACGACCGCTCCCACCTTCGTACGGACGCGCTGTTTCTGCCGATCGGTGAGCGACTCGGACGCGTCGACGTCGAACAGCGCCTCGACCCGTGTCTCTGCGGTGTTCGCATGCTGGCCGCCCGGCCCGGACGAGCGCGAGACGCGGAAGCGGATCTCCGAGGCAGGGATGGAGACCGAGCGGGTGACCCGAATAGACTGCGCCTCCATGGCGTGCATTCTCCTGGACGTCGACGGGGTCCTGCACGTCTCCGGAGTGGCCATCCCGGGCGCGCAGGCCGCGGTCGCCCGGCTGCGGGACACCGGGCACTCCCTCCGCTTCGTCACGAACAACTCGACCCGTCCGCGCGCGCAGCTCACCGAGGAGCTCCACGGCCTCGGGTTCGAACTGACGGAGGACGAGCTCCAGACGCCGGCGGGCGCGGCGGCGCGGGAGCTCAAAGGCAAGCGGGCGTTCGCCCTTGTGATGAGCGGCGTCGTGCCTGACCTCGACGGGCTCGAGCTCGTCGGGGAGGGGGCGGAGGCGGTGCTCGTCGGCGGTTGCGACGAGACCGTCGAGCCGAACCAGGTGTTCAGCTACATGAACCTCGCCCGCGCGTTCGCCGAGATCCAGCTCGGCGCGGAGCTCTACTGCCTCCACAAGAACCGCTGGTGGCAGACGAGCCGCGGCCCGCTCCTCGACGCGGGCGCGTTCGTCGCCGGGCTCGAGTACGCGACCGGGGTCGAGGCGGTCGTGCTCGGCAAGCCGAGCCCTGCGTACTTCGCGGCCGCGCTCGACGCGCTCGGCGCCGAGCCTGAGCGGACATGGCTGGTCGGCGACGATCCGGAGTCGGACGTTCGCGGCGCCCACCTCTTCGGCATGCATACCGCGCTCGTCCGCACCGGGAAGTTCCGGCCCGACACCCTCGACGGACTCGACCGCGTCCCCGACGTCGTCCTCAGCTCGATCGCCGACCTGCCGGCGTGGCTCGAGACACGGTGAGCATCCGGGTCGGCACCGACCTGATCGAGATCGAGCGGATCCGACTCGCCCTGGAGCGTCCCGGCTTTCGCGACCGGTGCTTCACGCCGGACGAGCAAGCGTACTGCGAGTCGCGCCGCAATCCCGCCGAGTCGTATGCCGCGCGGTTTTGCGGCAAGGAGGCGGTCGGCAAGGCCCTCGGGTGCGGCGTCCTCTTCACGTGGAAGGAGATCGAGATCGTCGGGCCGCCGAAGCCGGGCGTAACGCTGTCCGGCAAGACCCTGCGCTGGGCGGAGCGGGTCGGCATGCGCGAGATCGACGTCTCGCTGACGCACTCGCACACCATGGCGGGCGCGGCCTGCGTCGCGGACCTCGCCGCCCCGATGCCGCCGCGCCCTCCGGCCTGATGCACGAGCCGCTCTACTCGATCGACGAGATGCGTGCGGCGGAGGCGCGGTACCCCGGCTACCCGGAGACCGCACCGAAGCTGATGGAGCACGCGGGGCGCGCCGTCGCCGACGAGTGCATTCGCTCGTTCCCGGACGCACGGCGGTTCGCCGTCGTCTGCGGCGGCGGCTCGAACGGAGGAGACGGACGCGTCGCCGCCGACTTCCTGCGGCAAGCGGGCCGGGACGCCACGGAGACGGACGACCCGGAAGGCGCGGACGTCGTCGTCGACGCCCTGTTCGGCACCGGGTTCCACGGAGCTCCCCGGGCGGAGGCGGCGGCCGCGATCGAGAGGATCAATGCAGCCGGGCTGCCGGTCGTCTCCGTCGACGTGCCCTCCGGAGTGAACGCGTCGACGGGCGAGATCGCGGGCGCGGCAATCGAGGCAGACGTGACCGTGACGTTCCACGGCGCCAAGGTCGGGCTCGTCGTCGCGCCCGGCCGGTTCAACGCGGGCCGCGTCGTCGTCGCGCCGATCGGCCTCGAGCGCGCCCCGACGGCGGTGGTACGGGCGACACCGGGTGTCCTCCGACGGGTGCCGAGACGCGGGGCACCGGACTCGAAGTTCACCGCGGGGAGCTTGCTCGTGGTGGGCGGCTCGCCCGGGACGACCGGCGCGCCTGTCCTCACCGCCTCCGCAGCCCTCCGCGCAGACGCCGGGTACGTGACGCTCGCGGTGCCGAACGGCTGCCTGACCGTCGCCGAGACGCTCGCGCTCGAGCCGGTCAAGCGCGGGTTCGAGCATGCCTCCGCGCTCGAGACGCTGTCGTCGGACATCGAGCGCTCGACTGCGCTTGCGATCGGGCCAGGGCTGGGACGCTCGCCCGAGGCGAAGACACTCGTCCACGAGCTCCTCGCCCGTTCGTCGCTCCCCGCGGTTGTCGACGCGGACGCGCTCTTCGAGCTCGACCTCCCGGCTCGCACCGCGCCGACCGTGCTGACGCCGCACGCGGGCGAGCTCGCACGGCTTCTCGGCGTCGACTCGAGCTGGGTCTCGGCCCACCGGCTCGAGGCGGCGGCGCAGGCGGCCGAGCGGTTCGCCGCGATCGTCCTGCTCAAGGGAGCCGACACGATCGTCCGCGCCCCCGACGGGGCGACGGTGGTGTGCGACACGGGACCTCCGTCGCTCGCGACCGCGGGCACGGGGGACGTCCTCACCGGCGTGGTCGGCGCGTTCCTCGCAAAGGGCCTCGACGCCACCGACGCCGCGGTCGCGGCGGCGGTCGCGCACGGTCTCGCCGCCGCCACCGTGCCGCACCAGGCGGGCCTCGTCGCGTCCGACGTGGTGGCTGCCCTTCCGGCCGTGCTTCCCTGACCCATCGTCCAGAGACACGGCGTCACCGGGGCGAGTTACCCCATCCGGGGGAGAGCCGCGGCTTCGCGGACGCCGAAGCCTGGCCTGCTCAGTCAAATCCCCGAAGGAGCAGGTACATGACCAATCGCAAGCGCAGGCGTCGGCTCGTGATCGTCGGGTTGCTCGCCTTCGTGCTCGGCACGACGGGCTTCGCGTATGCGGCAAGCCTGACGTTCAACGGCGGCACCGACGCAGGTCGGGCCGGGTCGGGCACGGGCACGATCAGCGGGTACGACGTGACGAACGTCCACTACACGCTCGACAGCAGCAACCCCGTGAACATCACGGGCGTGCAGTTCCAGCTGGCGCCGGACACGGCGACGACGGCGAAGGCCAACCTCAACGGCGGCGCGTGGGCCACGTGCGCACATGCGGGCGGTGTCTGGACGCTGCCCCGTCACGGGCGACGCCCACGCAGCGGTCAACCTGGGAGTGGCAGCGGCCGACTAGCGGCGAGGAACGACGGCCGGGGATCGCGTGCGCGGTCCCCGGCGTCTCTCGCCCAGCGGCAGCTCTTGCGATGACCCGCTCTCCCCGCAGCCTCGTCGGCATCGTCGTCTCGGTCGCGCTGCTCGCGTGCGGCTGGTGGCTCCTCGGGCCCGTGCAGCTGGGGGGCCCGACGGGCTACGCCGTCGTGAACGGGAGCTCGATGGAGCCTCACCTCGAGCGGGGCGACCTCGTGCTCGTGCGGGCGCGCGACTCGTACGCCGTCGGCGACGTCGTGCTCTACCAGGACCACGAGTCGGGCGCGCGCGTCCTGCATCGGATCGTCGCGGTCCGGGGTGGGCACTTCGTGACGAAGGGCGACAACAACGACTTTCGCGACCCGGTACGGCCGGCGCCCGACGATGTGCTCGGCGAGCTGTGGGTCACGGCTCCCGGCGCCGGCGGCGCCGTCACCTGGCTGAAGCAGCCGGCGCATCTCGCGATCCTCCTCGTGATCCTCGCGTTCCTGGGGTTCTCCGGAGGTGGCGAGGTCACGCGCCGCCGCCGGGCGGGCGCACGCCCTGTCGTCGCGCTCCCCGATCCCGCGCGCCCCGACGCGAGGCCGGCGGCCGTCCCGACGGGATCGACGCTCGCCGTGGCGGGCGGGGTGGCCCTGCTCGTCTTCGGCTGTCTCGGGCTGTTCGCATGGACCGCGAACGAGACCGCGAGCCGCACCGTGCCGGCGCTCTACACCCACGAGGGCACGTTCTCGTACCACGCCGCCACGGAGGCCGACCCGGTGTATCCCTCCGGCGTCGTCACTACCCGCGCACCAGTCTTCACGCGTCTCGTAGACGATCTCGAGCTCGCGTTCCGGTACCTGCTCTCGACGCGTGTCCCCGACCGCGTGCGGGGCACCATCGAGCTCGACGCCGTGGTCAGCGACACGAGCGGGTGGACTCGCACGCTTCCCGTCGCGCCCAGTCGCCGTTTCTCCGGGGACGCCGTGACGGCCGCCGGGACGTTCGACGTGCAGGAATTCGAGGAGCTCGTCGAGAGCGCGCGGACGCTGACCGAGGCGCCGCTCGCATCGATCACGGTGAACGTCCGGCCGGTCGTCCATGTCACCGGAGCGGTAGGAGGGACACCGGTCGACGAGTCGTTCGCTCCGGTGCTGACGTTCTCCTACGACGGAACGACGCTGCGCCCGGTGCCGGCGCGAGACGCCCAGCCCGACGCCGCCCCTCCGTACGACCCACGCCGCGAGGTCAGCGGCCGCGAGACCGTGGCGAGGCCGCTCGGGCTTGGCCCGCTCTCGCTCGGCGTCGCAGATGCCCGAAGGATCGCGCTGCTCGGCATCCTCGTCTCGCTCGTCGTCGTCGGCCTGGGCGGGCTGCTCGTGGCCCGCGCGCGAAACGACGGCTCGGCCGCACGGATCGCGCGCAAGTACGGGGCCCGCATCGTCCCGGCCAGGGCGACCGTGCCGGCCGAGCGCTGGGTGACCGAGCTCGACGACATGGACGCCCTCGTTCGCATCGCCGACGCGTACGAGCGCGTCATCCTCCACCTGGTCGAGAACGGCGACGACGTCTACCTCGTCGACGACGGCGTCGCCGTCTACCGCTATCGGGTCGAGAGCCCGACGCTCGTGATGGGCGCGGAGCCTCGCGCCGTCCTCTGGTGATCCGCCGCCGTTCCGCAGCGCTCGCGCTCGCCGCCCTCCTCGTGCTCGTCGGCGTCGCGACCACCGCGACGAATCTCGTCGCGCCGAGTCGGGCCGGCGTGGGGATGCGCGCGGCGACCGCGAACGAGCTCAAGCCGCCGGAGTGCGCCTCGCTCGACCTGGAAGAGATCCGCGTGGCCGGAGGAGGCGGCGGCGCGGGTCACACCGGGCTCGTCCTGGGAACGAGCGGGAACGACAGGATCATCGGAGGAGGCGACTCCGACTGCATTGTCGCCGGCGCCGGCAACGACGACATCAACGCAGGCGGAGGCTTCGACATCTGCCTCGGCGGGGCGGGAACCGACACGCTCAAGAACTGCGAGGTGCAGTACCCGTAGCAGCGGCGTCTCGCCTCGTCACGCGCGGACGGCGAGAATGCGGTCATGACCCGCTCGCTCGTCACCGTCGACGTCGGCGCCCTCCGCGACAACGCGCGGGTGCTCGCGCGCGTCCTCGAACGCTCGGAGCTGTGGGCCGTCGTCAAGGCCGACGGCTACGGCCACGGCGCCATAAGCGCCGGCCGTGCAGCGCTCGAGGGCGGCGCGACGGCACTGTGCGTGGCGACGGTCGGCGAGGCGCTCGGGCTCCGCGCTGAGCTTCCCGACGCGCGCGTCGTCGTGCTCGGGCCGAGCGGCGCGGAGGAGGTCGTGTCGGCCCGCGAGGCGCGGCTCGAGCTGACCGTCCCGGACGAGCGCGTGCCGGAGGGCGTGCCCGTCCATCTCAAGCTCGACTCGGGCATGGGTCGTTGGGGGCTGGCCGAGCTTCCCGCTCCGGGCGCGTCGGTCGTCGGCCTGATGACCCACTTCGCGACGGCGGACACGGACCCCGCCTTCGCGGAAGAGCAGCTCGGTCGGTTCCTGGCCGCGACTGCGGCCTACGACGGGCGTGTGACCCGGCATGCGGCGAACAGCGCCGCTGCTCTGACCATGCCGTCCTCGCGCCTCGACGCCGCACGGTGCGGGATCGCGCTCTACGGCGTCGATCCGCTCGGCGCCGACCCGGCTCGCTTCGGGCTTCGGCCCGCGCTTCGGTGGGAGTCCGAGCTCGCGGAGGTCCGGCGACTGCGGCCGGGGGAGAGCACCGGGTACGGTCGGCGTTTCGTGGCCATGGAGGAGACCTGGATCGGGATCGTTCCGGTGGGCTATGCCGACGGGTTCCGTCGCGACATGTCCGGGACGGAGGTTCTCGTCGGCGGTGTCCGCGCGGCGGTCGTCGGCACGGTGTCGATGGACGCGCTCGCGGTCCGCCTCGAGGAGCAGGCCGAGCGTGGGACGCTGGTCACGCTCGTCGGGGAGGGCGTTACCCTCGAGCAGCACGCGGCGATCGCCGACACCATCGGCTACGAGCTGGCCTGCGGGATCAGGATCGCGCCGGGACGAAGCGAGAGGAGGGTGGTCGATGCCTGACCCGGTCGAGCGGCGCCTCGCGCTGCAGGCGTCGCGTCACGAAGCCTTCGGGGCTCACGTCGTGGAGCTGCTCGCGCCGTTCTCGGGGGCCGAGCGTGCGCTCGACGTCGGCTGCGGCACCGGGGCGCTCGCCTATGTCCTCGCGGAGCACGTCGGCGAGGTCGTCGGCGTGGACGAGCGGGAGGCGTATCTCGAGGCCGCGCGCCGCAACGCACCGCCCCGCTGCACCTTTGCCGTGGCGGACGCCACCGCGCTGCCGTTCCCGTATGGGGACTTCGATCTCGTCGGCTGCGCGCGGGTGCTCCACCACGTTCGGCGGCCCGAGCTCGTCGTCTCCGAGCTCGCACGGGTCACGCGGCCGGGCGGCCGGATCCTCGTCGTCGACCAGCTCGGCGACGTCGATCCGATCCGGAGTCTCGAGCTCGATCGTTTCGAGCGCGTCCGCGACCCGACCCATTCGCGGCTGCTCCCCGATGCGGACATCCGCGGCTACCTCGACGCGAACGACCTCACGGTCGTCGCCAATGAGGTCGTCCACGAGCATCGGGACATGGAGACGTACCTCGACCTCGTGGAGCTCGAGGGCGAGGCCCGCGAGCGGGTCGCCCGGATGGCGCCGGAGTCGTACGACGTCGAGCTTGGCTGGTACGTCGCCGTCAAGCACGGGTAGCGCGCGAGCCGACCTTGCAGTAGTCAGACAGGCGAACCTTCGGTAGTCTGTGTGGCGCATGATCACCGACGTCAACCCGTTCGTCTACTCGCGTCCCGTCTCGCCCGAGGACGTCGTCGACCGGGAAGACGAGGTGCGCAGGCTCCTTCGGGACGCGGTCGGGGGCCACTACGTTCGCCTCTACGCTCCGCGCAAGTACGGCAAGACGAGCCTCCTCAAGAAGGCGCTCCACGACGGCGAGCGCGACGAGGGGCTGATCCCGATCCTCGTCGACCTCTACCGCGTCTCCTCGATCGCCGACGTGACGGTGCGGCTCGAGCGGGCGTACGCCAAGCAACTCAAGGGCGAGCTCCGCTCGCGCATCGAGGCCTTCCTCCAACGGACCGGCGTCGGGCTCTCGCTCGGCGCACTCGGGATCAGCGCCCGCCTTCAGCTGGAGCCCGCGGCCGACCCGTTGCCCGCGCTCCACGCGCTGCTCGAGCTGCCGCTCCGGCTCGAGTCGTCCGGTGGCTTCCGCGCGCTGATCGTGTTCGACGAGTTCCAGGACATCGGTCGGATCGACGGGCTCGATGGCCTGCTCCGCAGCCACATCCAGCATCACGGCGAGGTCGCCTCGTACGTATTCGCAGGATCGGAGCCGGCCCTGATGCGCCTCCTCTTCGAGACGAAGGAGCGGCCGCTCTACGGCTCGGCGGTGCCGATGCGGCTCGGCCGTCTCGCCGACGCGGATCTCGCGGACTACGTCGCCACGCGCTTCGAGCAGACGGGCCGCCGGACGGGAGAGGCGCTCGGGCCGCTGCTGGTCGCCGCCCGGGGCCACCCGCAGCGGGCGATGCTGCTCGCACACCGGTTGTGGGAGGACGTGCCGAAGGGCGCCGAGGCGACGCTCGACCACTGGAGCGCCGCCCACGCGGCCGCGCTGAAGGAGCTCGAGGCGGAGTTCGACGCCCAGTGGCGCGGGCTCGACGTGTCGCAGCAGAAGACGCTCCGCGCCCTCCTTCTCGCAGACGGAGCGCCCTACCGGTCGGCCGCCCTGCGACGGTTGGAGCTGACGAAGGACGTCGTCCGCCGCGCCTTGCCACGCCTCGCCGCCACCGCAGAGATCGAGGAGCGCGAGGAGGGCGGCTACTCGCTGGTCGACCCGCTGTTCGCCGAGTGGGTGGGGCGGCTCAACGATCGCGCGCTGTCGCCCGACTCGGGCTCGGACGAGATCGGGACCGAGCCCGGCTTGTAGTCGGACATCCCTGAGAAGCGCCCGACCACGCGCGGCATCACCGCCTGCGCGATCGAGATCAGCCTGTACGGGAACCAGGGGACCGTCACCTCGGCCTTGCCCTTCTCGACAGCGTCGACGACGGCTTTCGCGACGCGGGGCGGTTGGATCACGAACCTGCCGAGCAGCGGGCTCTTGAGCACGCCCTTCTGCGGGAAGCCCTCGGTCTCGACGAAGCCGGGGAGCACGGAGTGCACCCGGATACCGCTCCCCCGCAGAGCGGCCGCGAGCGAGCGGGAGAACGCGAGCTGCGCGTGCTTCGACGCGGCGTACGCCCCGGCGGGCGCGAAGGCGGCGGTGCCCGCGACGGAGACGAGGTTGACGATGTGCGCGCCACCCTTCTTCGCCGCGGCCTCCAGCCCCGGCATCAGCGCGCGCGTGCACCAGACGCCACCGAGGTAGTTGACCTCCATCACGCGCCGGACGAGGTCGCGCTCGACAGTGAGGAAGTTGCCGCGCGCCGGCATCCCCGCGTTGTTCACGAGCAGGTGCACGGTGGGGTGCCGCTCGAGGATCCGCGCCGCGAGCGCGTCGACGGCGTCACGGTCGGCCACGTCGCACAGCTCGACCTCGCCGCCGATCTCGTCGGCGAGTGCCTGGAGCCGGTCTTCGCGGCGGGCCACGAGGACGCACTGCCAGCCGCGCTCCGCCAGCCGTCGCGCGATTGCCTCGCCGATCCCGGCGGAGGCGCCCGTGACCACCGCGATTCGCCTGTCGTTCGGCACGGCACGGCAATCTATGTGATGCGGCCACGCAGCCGCTCACCCCGGGTTCCCCGCACGCCCTTTAGGATCGGCGCATGGCAGGCCGGTTCGAGGGAAAGCAGGCGCTCGTGCTCGGCGTCGCGAACAAGCGCTCGATCGCCTGGGCGATCGCGGAGCGGCTCGCGGCCGAGGGCGCGCAGCTCGCGTTCACGTACCAGGGCGAGCGCATCGAGAAGTCGGTGCGCGACCTCGCCGCGACCGTCGACACGAAGCTCGTCACGGAGTGCGACGTGCGCTCCGACGAGGACCTCGACCGCGTCTTCGCGGAGACCGCGGACGCGTTCGGCGGCGGGCTCGACGTCCTCGTCCACTCGGTCGCCTTCGCCGCCGCGGAGGACCTCGAGGGCCGCTTCGCCGACACGCCGCGCGACCGCTTCTGGATGGCGGTCGACATCAGCGCGTACTCGCTCGTCGCGTGTGCGCGTCGCGCCGAGCCGCTGATGGCGTCCCGTGGCGGAGGCGCGATCGTGACGATGACGTACCTCGGAGGCGTCCGCGCCGTCCCTCACTACAACGTGATGGGCGTCGCGAAGGCGACCCTCGACGCGTCGATGCGGTACCTCGCCTGGGACCTCGGCCAGCACGGCATCCGCGTCAATGCGATCTCGGCCGGTCCCGTGCGGACGCTCGCCGCCCGCTCGATCGCGGGGTTTACGACGATGGAGGAGATGTTCGTCGAGCGTGCGCCTCTGCGCCGCCACATCGACGCAGCCGACTGCGGAGCGGCCGCGGCCTACCTCCTCTCCGACGACGCGAAGAACGTCTCCGGCACGACGCTCTACGTCGACGCCGGGTACCACGCGATGGGCATGTAGGGGTCGCGAGGGGCGCTTCAGCCCCGCTCGAGGTGCTCATGGGGGCATACGGCGGTCGGATGCGGCTCAGGTCGGATGCGCCTAGCGAACCCAGAGCTGGTCGATCAGCATCTGCCACATCGGGTTGTACTCGTAGTTGCCGACGCGCTTCGAGACGACGTCCACGATCTTCGGGCTGACGAGCGACACCCAGGGCGCCTGATCCACGGTATCGCGCTCCGCCCGCTCCCACAGGCGACGCGCGACGCTCGGGTTCGTACCCTGCGCGGCCTGGGCTTCCTCGATCTCGCGATCGATACGGGGATCGCAGAACCCCGCGGCGTTGGCGTTTCCGGGACCCGGCACGAACGACGCGCACGTGAAAAGCAAGTCGAAGAAGCCGGACGGGGCGGGGTAGTCCGACGTCCACGCCAAGAAGCCGATCTGCGCCTTGGTGCGTGGATCGTCGGCGACCGAGAAATACCGCGTGCGGCTGAGGACTTTCAGCGACGCTCGATAGCCCAGCGACCTCAGGAGCCCGACCGCATATTCGCCGAGGCCGGCCTGCGGCGCCCAGGACCAGAACGTGACCTTCATCCCTCTCGTGCCGGATGCCGCCACCAGAGCTCGTGCCTTCGCAAGGTCGGGCGCCTTCCAACCGCCGTCGACCGAGGTGCCCGCGCTGTACGGGCAGTAGGGTCGGTAGCCGGGAAAGTTCGGGGGAAGGATCTGGCAGGTCACCTGGGCCACCTCGGGCCCGCCGGCGACCCGGGCGGCTGCGGCCCGGTCCGCGGCGAAGTTCAGCGCCCTTCGTGCATCGAGACTGTTGAAGGGCGGAACGCGCGTGTTGAGGAAGAGGGCGAAGATCCGTTGGTAGGTGTTCGAGTGCACCTGGCCCGCGAAGCGGGTCGCCAAGGCGGTGAGCACGCGACGGGACGGAGCGCCGCCAATGCTGCCGAAGGCGTCCGACCGGCCGTGGATCACGTCGTTCACCGCCCGGTCGGGGTCCTTGACCATCTCGAAGAGGATCCGGTTCGGATAGCCGTCCGGCTGCGCCGCCTTCGACCACTCGTGGAACGACCTGTTCCGGACGAACTCGACGGCGCGCTGCGGGCGATAGCGCGCGATCACGTACGGTCCTGTCGCGGGGAGCGGATCCGTGCCGACATCGTCCGGCGGCGTGCCCGCGGGCAGGACGTACGCGAAGGGCAGCGCGAGCTTGTAGAGGAAGTTCGGATCGGGCTCGACGAGGTGGAAGGTGACGGTTCGGGCGGCGTCGTTCGCGACGATCCCGTGCGAGAGGCTGCACGTCCTGGTCCGGTGCGTGCAGCGAGCGGCGCCGACGATGCCGTCGTAGTAGGGGATGCCGCCGATTGCGAAGTCCCGCTCGAACGTCGCTCCGACGTCCGACGCCTCGACGGTCTTGCCCGTCGAGTAACGGATGCCCGGTCGCAGGCGAAAGACGTATGTCTTGCCGTGGTCGGTGGGGGTCGGGAGCGACACCGCGAGGTCGGGCACCAGCCGAGCCCCGGCGGGCCCGCCCGTCTCGTTGAACGCGACCAGGCCGTCGTTCGTCATGCGGAGCAGCATCCACTCGGTCGTCGAGTAGGCGGCGGCAGTGTCGATCGAACTGACGATCGCGGGGTTTCGCACCGTCAGCGTGCCGCCGCGATGAGTCATGCTCGATCCGCCGACACCCACCACGACCTCGCCGTTGGAGATCGCCAGGCCGCTCAGCCGGTTCCCGATCCGGAGCCGCCCGGCCACCTGGTTCGTGCGAGGGTCGAGCCGAACGAGCGTGCCGTCGAACCGGTTGCTCACCCAGACGCCGTCGGGATCGATCGCCACCGCCGTGGGACCGTTGCCGACCGTCGTCACCGCGACGACCGTGTTCGTCTCGGGGTCGATGCGCGTGACGGTCCCGTCCAGGCTGTTCGCCACCCAGACGCTGCCGCTTCCGAACGCGATTCCCGTCGGGCCGTTTCCGACCGCGATCGACTGGACGTCCCCGGTCGACGGATCGATACGCACGACCTGGTTTGCGTCGGTCTGGGTCGCCCAGAGCGTCCCGTCGCCGACCGCGAGTTCGGTCGCGGCAACGTCGATCGTCTTCGCCGGCCGGTCCGTGGTCACGTCGATCTTCGTGATCGTGTCGTCGCCCGTGTTCGCGACCCAGATCGATCTGTCCGCATAGACGATCCCGGCCGGGTCGTTGCCGACGCGCACGGTGTCCACGACGCGATTCACCACGGGATCGATCCGGGACACGGTCGCCGAAAGTCCGTTCGTGACCCAGATCGAGCCGTCGCCGAACGCGATCCCGCCGGGTCCGCTTCCGACCGGCACCGTCTGACGAATCGTGTGTGTCCCGGGGTCGAGACGGTCGACGGCGTCGTCGGCCGTATCGGTCACCCAGACGGCGCCCGCGCGTGAGGCGAGAGCCGACGGACTCGCGCCGAGCGGGATATCGGCCACCAGCCGGTTCGAGTCGGGATCGACGAAGCCGACCGAGCCGCGGGCGGCCGGCGCGACGGGCGACGCGCCTTCGCCGCCGCGGCCGACGGCGAGGGCCAAGCCGGCGACGACGGCGGCGACCCCCACGACGAGCCCCGCGCCCGCCGCGAGCGAGACGACCAGACGCCGGCCCCACGCGAAGCGTTCCGGACGTGCGGCTCCGGCTCTCTTTCGGGAGTGCAGGCCTTGCGCGACCGCCGGGGCCCACTCGCGCTCCGGATCCACACCGACCGCTCCCGCAGGCGGTCGCGCCCGAGGTGCGGAGGTCGCGTCGGTCGGGGCGGCGGTTGGCGCCTCGAGCAACTCGCGGTAGATCGACTCGGTCTCCGGAGAGGGGTAGGTCCCGAGCTCGTCGGCGAGCAGCCGTCGGCACTGCTCGTACACACGGAGCGCTTCGGCTCGGTTGCCGGAAGCGACGTGCGCTTCCATCAGGCAGCGATATCCGCTCTCCCGGAACGGCGCGAGCGCGATCGTCTGTTCCGCCCATTGCACGGCCTCTCGCGCGTCGCCCGAACGCAAGGATGCGTCAGCCAGCACGCTCAGCGCGCGGCTGCGGAGCTCGGCGAACTCGCGTCGCTTCTCCTCGACCCACGCACCGTCCTCGCCCGGGAGAAAGGACTGCGCCAGCAGTGTCGCAGCCTGGGCGGCCAAGCGTTTCGCCTGCTCGAGGTTGCCTGTCGCGAGCGCGTGATCCGCTTTGTGCGCGGAGTCCGTCGCCGCGAGCACGTCGACCCAGGTCTCCTCGGGCAGCTCGAGCCGGTAGCAGCCGAACGCGCCCGTAAGGGCGCTGTTGCCGTCGATGCCGCGGTCGGCGAGGAGCGCGCGAAGCTTGCTGACGATGACGCTCAGCGCCTTGTCCCAGGTCGCCGGCGGTGCCTCCGCCCAGAGCGCCTCCGCGAGCTCGTCGCGTGGCACCGCCCTGCCCGCCTCGGCCACCAGGTATGCGAACAGCAGCCGGCCCTGCCGTCCTGGAAAGTGCGTCTCGTCGATCACCTCAGCGTCGGTTTCGACTGCGACTCGGCCTGCGAGAAAGACCTTCAGCTGGAATCCTCCTGCGCTTTGCCTGGATCTTGACTCGATTTAGGGGCGGCTTACTAGCCTCGCCGCGAGAGTCGTGGACAAGGTGCTTCATTGCCATTGCGGGTTCGAGGCCCGCGGCTGGGACGAGAAAGCGCTCGTCTCGGAAGTTCGACGCCACGCCAGGGAGGCCCACGGGATGGCGCTCACCGACGAGGAGGCGCTGCTGCTCGCGTTTCGCGCCGAACTGGGTACGACGGCACCGCTCACGCGCTCCGGTGAACCCAAACGCAGACCTCGACCGGAAGGGAAGGAGGAGTGATGACGAAGCATCGGAAGCGCATCGTCCTGGTGGCTGCAGGGGCCGCGCTCGCGGCGCTGGCGGTCGCCGGAACCGTTCTCGCCACGTCGCAGATTGGAGTGACGACAACCGCGCTCACGCCGAGCACTGGAACGTCGTTTGGGGAGATCGACGTCAACACCCACACGATTCCTGCCGATATCTGGCAGCTACGGGAAAAGACGAAGGGCCTCTCCGACGGATACGTGGTCGACAACAAGATCGACCCGGGCGGCACGACCGGCTGGCACAGGCATCCGGGCCCAAGCCTGATCTTCGTCATCAACGGAACGGTGACCGACTACGAAGGCGACGACCCCACGTGCACCGGGCATGCCTATTCGGCGGGTCAGGGGTTCGTCGACTCGGGAGAGGGCGCGCACACGTTGCGCAACGAGGGCAGCGTCCAGGCCGAGACGGTTGCGGTACAGCTCGTCCCGGCAGGCGCTCCCCGAAAGATCGACGTGACTCCGGGCCCCGGCAACTGCCCCTTCTGAGCCTCGATCGACAGGCGGAGGGTGGGCGTTTGCCCACCCTCCGGCGTTCCTCGGCAGGCGGCGCGGCATGGTTCGGCGCACGCTCCCCGGCGTGTGTGTAAGGTCTGCCTTACACCGATCGTCAGGAGCCCCGCGCAGTGTCCCAGACGCAGATCCTCGTCCTCGGCGCGATCGCCGGCCTCACCATCTTCATCGGCCTCCCCGTCGGCCGGGTGGGTCGACTTCCGATCGCGGCGAGCACGTTCCTCGCGGCGACGGCGACCGGGATCCTCCTGTTCCTGCTGTGGGACGTCCTCGCCGCGGGAGTCGAGCCCGTCGAGTCGGCCCTGACGGCCGCCTCCGTCGACCACACCGGCGGCTGGGGACGATTCGCGTGGCTGGCAGTCCTGCTCGGCGGAGGCTTCGTCGTCGGCCTGATGAGCCTCGTCTACTTCGACGAGGTGATCGCACGGCGGAGGCGAAAAGGCGGTCCCTACAGCGTGGGCGCCGCCGTCGCGGTCGAGGCGGAGGCGCCGCGCGCCGGGCTGGCGAGCATGCTCTCGCCTGCTCAGTCGCTCTCGCTGATGATCGCCACCGGCATCGGGCTGCACAACTTCTCCGAGGGCCTTGCGATCGGGCAGTCGGCGGCGTCCGGGGAGATCAGCCTGGCGCTGATGCTGATCATCGGCTTCGGCCTGCACAACGCCACCGAGGGCTTCGGCATCGTCGGGCCGTTCGCGACGAGCGACGAGCGCCCGTCGTGGGGCTTCCTGCTGCTCGTCGGGCTGATCGGCGGCGGCCCGACGTTCTTCGGCACCCTTCTCGGCCAGACGTGGGTCAGCGAAGCGCTCTCGGTCGCGTTCCTCGCCCTCGCCGCAGGCTCGATCCTCTACGTGGTGATCGAGCTGCTCGACGTCTGCCGCCGCGCGGGGCGGAAGCGCCTCGTCGCCTGGGGGCTCATCCTCGGCCTCACGCTCGGCTTCGCGACGGACTTCGTCCTCGTCGCGGCCGGCGCCTGACGCCCTTCAGCCGGCGTCGGCTCCGCGGAGCGACCGCGCGTAGCGGCGGGCGTGATCGGCGTAGGCCGCGTCGAACAGCCTGGCGGACTCGTCCCGCCCGACGACCGCGGCGCTCGTGATCACCGGCGGCATCGCCCCTTGCTCGACGAGGCGGTGCGCGGTCCGGGCCTTGAGCTCGTTCACGAGCGCGACCGCGGCGAGGGTCGAGCCCGGAGCGACCGGCGTCTCGAGCCCGTCGATCTCCACAAGCGCGTCGGCGGGCGGCGTCCCGAGGTCGAGGACGACGTCCACGACGTCCAGGAGCCGGCCTGCGGCGTGGGTCGGCTCGCCCGCGCGCGACTGCGCCACCGAGGTCACGGCGACGACGGCGAGCCCGCGTTCCTTCGCGCCGAGCGCCATCTCGATCGGCACGGCCGATAGCCCGCTCGCCGAGAAGACGATCATCACGTCGGTCGGGCGCAGCTCGTAGTTCGCAAGGATCGCCTCGGCGAGCCCGGGCGTCCGCTCGATGAACATCGCCTGCCGCTGGCCGTTCGAGCCGACCACCTGGGTGTGGAAGGTCATCGAGAGCTCGACCATCGGGTTGAAGCCCGGATAGGACCCGTAGCGAGGGAACATCTCCTCCACGGGGATCCGCGAGTGGCCGGTGCCGAACAAGTGGACGAGGCCGTCCGCAGCGATCGCATCCGCGCAGAGGTCGGCGACGCGGTCGACCGTCTCGGCCTGGGCGTCGATCCCGTCGAGGATGACCCGAGCGGCGGTCGTGAACGTTGTTTCGCTCGGCGCGCTCCGAGTAGAGTCGGTTCCCATCAACCTGTCTAGACGTTTGGACAGGCGCGACGCTACTTCGGCCGCCCGGCCGCGTCAAGAAAGGAGCGAACGGAGACGTGAACGGCCACAGGGTGACGATGCTCGGGACGGGTCTGATCGGGCTCTTCTACACGCGGACGCTGCACGGCCAGCGGAACCGAGACCGTGTGGAGGTCGTCTACTCCCGGTCGCAGGAGCGTGCCGAGACGTTCGCGCGCGAGAACGACGTGCCGAGCGTCTCCACGGATCTCGAGGAGGCGATCGCGCACCCGGACACCGACACGGTCGTGATCGGCCTGCCCAATCAGCTGCACCTCGAGGCGCTCGAGCTGTGCACCGCCCACGGCAAGGCGGCCCTCTGCACGAAGCCGCTGGCGCGGAACGGCGCGGAGGCGAAGCGCATGCTCGACATCGCCGAGGAGGCGGGGATCTTCGCCGGGTATCTCGAGGACCTTGTCTACGCACCGAAGACGCTCAAGGCGGTACAGGCGGTCCGCGCCGGGCAGATCGGCCAGGTCACCTGGGCCCGCTCGCGCGAGACCCACCCCGGCCCGCACTCCGCGTGGTTCTGGGACGCCGAGCAGGCGGGTGGCGGCGCGATCGTCGATCTCGGCTGCCATTGCATCGAGATCGTCCGCAGCTACATGGGCAAGGACAATCGTCCGCTCGAGGTGATGGCCTGGACCGACACGCTGGTGCACCCGATCGAGGCCGAGGACAACGCGATCTGCCTGATCCGCTTCGAGTCGGGCGCGATAGGGCAGTTCGAGGTCTCCTGGACGTTCCGCGGGGGGATGGACCTGCGCGACGAGGTGGCCGGCACGGAAGGGACGATCTGGACGAACCACTTCCTCCGAACCGGGTTCGAGATGTTCTCGTCGGGCGAGGGCGCCGGGTACGTCGCGGAGAAGGCCGAGTCGGGGAGCGGCTGGCTCTTCCCCGTCGGCGACGAGGTCGCCGAGCTCGGTTACGTCGACATGTTCACGGACATGTTCGACGCGCTAGACGAGGGGCGCGCGCCGACGGAGACGTTCTACGACGGCTACGTCGTCAACTCGGTGATGGACGCGTGCTACGCGTCGGCCGCGTCGCGTCAGTGGGAGCCCGTCCGGCTCGACGACTGGCGGGGCGGCGGGGTCGAGCCGATCGCCCGCACGAAGCGCGAGCACGACGGCCGCACCGTTGTCAAGGAGGAGCGGATGCCGGACGGCCGCCGGAAGCTGATCCTCAAGGACGAAACGACCGGCGCCTTCACGGACGTCGTCGTCTAACCGACGGTCTCCACCAGGCGGCGCAGCTCGTCGTCGCTCCCGAGAGCCGAGCCGACGCCGACCGCAACGGCCCCCGCGTCGAGGAACGCGCGCGCGTTCGTCGCATCGACGCCGCCGGTCGCGACCAGCGGGACGTCGCGGAGCGGCGCGAGCACGTCCTGGACGTAGCGCGGGCCGCCGAGGCGGGCAGGGAAGAGCTTGACCAGCGCCGCGCCCGCGCGCCAGGCCGTCTCGATCTCCGTCGGGGTCAGCGCACCCGGGATCGCCGGCACGCCGAGTGCGGCCGCGCGCTCGAGGACGGCGGCCGAGAGCGACGGCGCGACGATCGCCTCCGCGCCGGCCGAGACCGCGGCGTCGACCTGGGCGGGCTCGCGCGCCGTGCCCGCGAGCACGGTCACGTCGCCGCGGCCGCGCGCCCGCTCGATCGCGCCGAGTGCGTCGTCACTGTCGAGCGTGATCTCGACGACTCGCACGCCGGCTGCGGCGAGGCGCGCCACCTGCGCGTCGACGTCGGCCGTATGCCGGAGGATCGCAACGAGGCGAGCCGTGCGAATCGCGTCAACCGCCGACATCGGCCCCGTCGTGCCGCAGCCGCGCGCGGAGGGCCGCGGGAGCGAGCCGCTTCGGCTCCTCCGCCAGCGCCGCGGCCGTGCCTGCCGCCTGGCCCATCGCCATGCACGTTCCCATCGACCGTGCCGAGGCGTGCGCGTCGTGCGTCGCCGAGAAGCAGCGGCCTGCGACGAGCACGTTCTCGACGCCCTGCGGCTGGAGCGTGCGGAAGGGGATGCCGTAGGTCGCGCCGTCCGCGAGGTACACCCAGCGCGTGTCGTCGCCCGCGTGATGCTCCTCGATCGGGGCGCCGCAGCGTGCGATCTGGTCGGGAAACTGCGTCGCCGCGAGGATCTCGTCGGTCGTGAGGACGTGCTCGCCGAGGATGCGGCGGCTCTCGCGGACGCCGATCGCGGGACTGGTCGAGACGAGTGCAGCGCGCTCGTAGCCGGGGACGTTCTCCCGGAGGAAGCGAAAGTACTCGTGCGCCTGACGCCGGCCCTCGCGCTCCGCCGCGGCGAGCTGGTCCGCGTCGGTGGCGTCGACGTTTCTGACACGCGTCATCAATGCCATCATCACGCCCTCGTGCGGCGTGCGGTGGACGGAGCCCTCGATGCGCGTGAGCGCGTACCGCCCGGAGTCGCGAGCCTCCCGCATGCGCCCCCACAGCTCCTGCTTCGGGACGGCCTCCGCCCGCGCGACGTCGACGTTCGCCATGCGGAACACCGTCGAGAGGCTCTGGACGCCTTCGCCCGGTGGCTCGAACGGCGCTCCCGCGAGTGCGCAGACATCGGCGTCACCGCTCGCGTCGATCACGACAGCGGCCTCGAGCCGGCGCACGCCGCTCTTCGTCGCGACGTCCACGCCGGCGACGCGTCCGTCCTCGACCGAGACGGCGAAGGCGAACGCGTGCAGGAGCGTCCGCACGTCCGCCTCGGCCGTCAGCTCGTCCCACACGCGCTTCAGCGTCTCCGGGTCGTACGTGATGCCGGTGCCGGCCCCGTACGTGTTCGGGCGCTCGAACGCCATCCCGCGGACGGTGAGGCGCGAGACGACCTCGTCGGGGATCCCCGCGACAACCTTCTCCGGACGCTGCCCCGGGGTGTAGAACGCGTAGAAGGTGTCGAGCACCGCCGTCGAGGTGCCGCCCAGGAAGCCGAAGCGGTCGACCAGCAGTGTCCGCGCGCCGGTCCGTGCCGCCGCGACCGCCGCGGTCGTGCCCGCCGAGCCGGCGCCGACGACCAGGACGTCGTAGCGCTCTGTGCTCATCTGTGCAAGAGTATGCACGAATGAGCAGAGCGGAGATGGCCGAGGTCGCCCGGCTCTACTACGTCCGCGATCTGACCCAGCAGGACATCGCCGAGCGCCTCGGCGTGTCGCGGTTCAAGGTCGTGCGTCTCCTGGAGCAGGCGCGGGCGGAAGGCGTCGTCCGCTTCGAGATCGCCGAGCCCACTGGCGTCGACGACGGCCTCTCTCGTTCGCTCGAGGAGCGCTACGGTCTCTCGACGGCGCTCGTCGTCGACGACGTGGCGATCGCCGCCGCTACGCTCCTGCCGCGTCTCCTGCGCGAGGACGACGTGCTCGGCGTCGCCTGGGGCGAGACGCTGGCCGCGATCGAGCGGCAGCTCACCTCGCCCGGCCCGGGCGTGCCCGTCGTCCAGGTCTGCGGCGCGATCGAGGGCCTCGCGCCGGGAACCGGCCCGACCGAGCTCGCCGCGCGGTACGCGGCGTGGAGCGGCGGCGCGTTCCACCCGCTCGAGGCCCCCGCCGTCGCGGACGAAGCAGCCCTGCGGCGGGCGGTGAGCCGGACGACCGCGATCTTCGACCTCGTGTCCGTGACGCTCGTCGGGATCGGCGCGCGCGCCGACGGCGCCGGGCACATCCTCGTCCACGTCTTCGATCGGAACGGCAGGATCATCTCCGCGGAGCGCTCGATCGCGCTCTCCGTCGAGCAGCTGCGACGGACACGAGTGGTCGCGGTTGCGGCGGGCCGCCGCAAGCGGCACGCGGTCGTCGGCGCGCTCCGGAGCGGCCTGCTCGACACGCTCGTCACCGACGCGACCTGCGCGAGAGCCGCGCTCGCATGAGCCGTAGGCTCGACGGCGACCCGGGAGCGGAGGTGCCGGCTCTGCCGGCGCCGGAGCGGGCATGAGCGTCGCGGTCGTCACCGGGGCGCGCGGCGGCATCGGCAGCGCGACGGTGCGCGCCTTCGGCGAGGCGGGGTTCGACGTGCACGGCGTGGACGTCGGCGACGCCTTCCCCGCGCTCGATCGCCTCGACGCACTCGTGTGCGCCCACGGGATCAGCGGTCGCCGGCTCGGGGACGGCCCCGTCGACACCTGCACCGAGGAGGGGTGGGACGCGGTGCTTGACGCGAACCTCAGGAGCGTCTTCCTCTACGCAAAGCGCGCGATCCCGCTCCTCCGCGCGAATGGCGGCGGCGCGATCGTCACGGTCTCCTCCGCGCTCGGGCTCGTCGGCGGCGACCGGGACTTCGCGACGCACGCGTACGCGGCATCGAAGGCGGGCCTGATCGGCCTGACGAGGGCGATGGCGGTGACGTATGCCCCCGAGGGGATCCGCTGCAGCGCCGTCGCGCCGGGGCTGATCGAGACGCCGATGAGCACTCGCGCGCAGTCGGATCCCGGTATCCGGGCGCGCCTCGCCGACCTGCAGCCGCTGACGGGAACGTTCGGCGCCCCAGAGGACGTCGCGCAGGCGTGCGTCTACCTCGCGACCGCGCCGTTCGTGACCGGCGCGGTGCTCAGCGTCGACGGCGGGTGGACGGCGCAATGAGACAGCTCGGCCTCGACCTCGGCGGGACGAAGATCAAGCTCGCGGTGCTGGTGGACGGCCGCTTCGTCTCGCGCGACGAGACGGAGACCCGGTCGGAAGACGGTCCGGACGCGGTGCTCGAGCGGGTGATCGAGCTCGGGCGCGGCGCGGGCGACGCGGACTCGGTCGGCGTGGCCGTCCCCGGGCTGGTCGACGAGGGCGGCACTGCGCTCCTCTTCCCGAACCTCCACGGCGCGTGGGCGGGGAGGCAGGTGCTCGCGCCGCTCGAGAAGGGGCTCGGACGGCCGGTCAGGCTCCTCAACGACGGTCACGCGTTCGCGCTCGCCGAGGCGTCGCTCGGTGCCGGCACGGGTTGCTCCACCGTGATGTGCATCGTGTGCGGGACGGGGATCGGAGGCGGGCTCGCGCTCGACGGCGTGCTCCACCTCGGCCCGGACGCCCGCGCCGGCGAGTTCGGACACCACACGGTCGCCGAGGACGGCTCGCCGTGCGCGTGCGGCAACCGCGGCTGTCTCGAGCTGTACGCAGGCTCCCGCGCGATCGCCGAGGCGGCAGGCGCGCCGTCGTTCGACGAGGCGCTCGGCCGCGCGCGGGCCGGCGACGAGCGCGCGGTCGAGGCGCTGCGGCGGGCGGGCGAGTTGATCGGCCTGGCGCTCGCGAACGTCGTCATCTTCCTTTGCCCGGATCGCGTGGTCGTCGGAGGCGGGGTCGCCGAGGCCGGAGACCTCCTGTTCGCTCCCCTTCGTGAGTCGCTCGAGACACGCGCCCGCGTCGCGCCGCTGGAGCGGATCGAGGTCGTTCCGGCGACGCTCGGGCCGGCCGCCGGGGCGATCGGCGCCGCGCTGTACGGGGCGGCATGATCGTCCGCACCGTCCTCGGGGACATCGACCCCGCCGAGCTCGGCCCGTGCGACGCGCACGAGCACCTGTTCCTCGACACGCCCGCGCAGCCCGGCGAGGAGTTCCTGGACGTCGACAAGGCGATCGAGGAGGCGGCCACGCTCGTCGTCGCCGGCGGCCGGTCGCTCGTCGACTGGACGCCGATCGGGCTCGGCCGCGACCTCGACGGCCTCGAGGCCGTGTCGCGCGCGACGGGTCTCCACGTCGTCGGCGCGACCGGCCTGCACCGGGACGCGCACTACACCGCGGACGATCCCCTTCGCTCCACGGCCGTCGACGAACTCGTCGCCCGGTTCGTCGAGGAGCTGCGCGGGCGCTGCGGGATCGTCAAGGTCGGCGCGAGCTATCACCACCTGACGCCGTTCGAGCTGACCGCGTTCGAGGCGGCAGCGGCAGCGCACGCAGGGACCGGCGCGCCCGTGTGCGTGCACACCCAGCACGGGACGATGGGGCTCGCGATCGTCGAGCGACTCGCTGGGCTCGGGGTTCCGCCAAGGTCGGTGATCCTCGCCCACGTCGACCGCAACCCCGACCCGGGTGAGCACGCAGAGACGGCCGCGACCGGCGCGACGCTCCAGCTCGACGGCCCCGGCCGAGCGAAGTACTGGCCCGACTCGACGATTCTCCGGCTGATCGCCGACCTCGCCGACGCAGGTCATGACGACCGCCTGCTCATCGGCGGCGACACCGGCCGTCGGAACATGCTCCGCGCGTACGGCGGGGGGCCGGGGCTGGACTACGTCTTCGCGCGCTTCAAGCCCAGGCTCGAGCGCGAGCTCGGGCCGGAGCTGGCCGAGCGGATCTTTGTCGCGAATCCGGCGCGCGCGTTTGCGTGGGCGCCGCTCGCTTGATCTGGTCATCTAGACAGCTATACGGTTGCGCTGATGCCCTCGCGCTTCGACCTCACCGGTCGCCGCGTCGTCGTCACCGGCGCCTCGAGCGGCATCGGCGAGGCGGTCGTCCGCGGGTTCGCGGAGGCCGGCGCGCGCGTCGCCGGGATCTCGCTCGATGGCGGCGCTCCGGTCGACGGCATCTTCGTGGCCGGAGACACGGGCGACGCCGAGGTCCTCGAAAGCCTCGCCGAGCGCGTCGCCGTGGAGTGGGGTGGGATCGACGTCTGGGTCAACAACGCGGCGCGCCTGATGGTGCGGCCCGTCGTGGAGACCTCGGACGACGACTGGCACGGCCTGTTGCGCGCGAACCTGCACGGGTACTTCTACGGTTGCCGTGCGGCGTCGCGTCGGATGGTTTCGGCAGGGAGCGGCTCGATCGTCAACGTCACGTCGGTCGCGCGGAGCCAGGGCATTCCCGGCCTCAGCGCCTATGTCGCCGCGAAGGGGGCGATCGCGGCGTTGACGACGACGCTCGCGGTCGAGCTCGCGCCGCACGGCGTCACGGTCAACGCGGTCGCTCCGGGCGCCACGGACACGCAGATGAACGCCCACGCCTACACGGCCGAGGTTCGGCGCACCTACGAGGAGCGGATCCCGCTCGGGCGCATCGCCACGGCGGAGGAGGTCGCCGGGACAGTGCTGTTCCTCGCGACCGACGCCGCCCGCTACGTCACCGGCCACGAGCTCGTGGTCGACGGAGGCCTCACCGTCAACGGAGCCGTCGGCCATGCAGAGGACTGAGGTCCTCGTCGACGACCTCGACCATCCTGAGGGCGTCGCCTGGGATCCCGCGTCCGGCGTTCTCTGGGCGGGCGGTGAGGCCGGCCAGCTCTATCGCGTCGACGTCGACGCCCGTACGTGGAGCGAGGCGGGGCGCGCACCCGGCTTCGTGCTCGGCCTCGCCGTCGACGGCCGAGGGCGCCTCGCGGTCTGCAGCGGCGAGGCGCTCTGTGTCTACGACGGCGCGGTGACGACGGTTCGCGACGGGTTCACCCAGCCGAACTACCCCGCGTTCGCGCCGGACGGGACGCTCTACCTTTCCGACTCCGGCCACTGGGGCCGTGACGACGGGCTCGTCTACCTGCTCGGCGCCGACGGGACGCTGGAGGTCTTTTCCGACCGGCTCCCGCACTTCCCGAACGGCTGCGCAGTCAGCCCCGACGGCCGCTATCTCTGGATGGTCGAGAGCTATTCGCCGGCCCTGAGCCGCATCGACCTCGCCACCGGGGAGCTCGAGGAGGTGACCCGACTGCCGGGCACCGTCCCGGATGGCGTCGCGCTCACCGCCGAGGGTGGCATCGTCGTCGCCTGCTACCGGCCGGACCGGGTCGTCCACGTCGACGGCGACGGAGTCGTCGAGACACTCGCCGAGGACCCGCAGGGCACGCTGCTGTCCGCGCCGACGAACGTCGTGTTCGCAGGCGAGCGGCGCGACAAGCTGGTCTCCGCGAACCTCGGCCGGTGGCATCTGACGCTGATCGAGTCGAGTCTCCACGGCGTCCCGCTGCACTATCCCGATACGTGGGCCGCGGACGCGCATGGCTGATCCGGTCCCCCGGTACGTGACGATCGAGCAGTCGCTGCGGGGGCGCGTCGCCGCGCTCGAGCCGCACGCGCCGATGCCGTCGGACGCCCAGCTCTGCGAGGAGTTCGCCGTCTCGCGCATGACGGCGCGCGGAGCGATGCAGCGGCTCGTCCACGAGGGCCTCGTGTACCGCGTGCCCGGGCGGGGGACGTTCGTCGCCCCTGCGCGCGCGAGCCGCACCGCGAGTCGGATCCTCTCGTTCACCGACGAGATGCGACGCTCGGGGCGCGTCGCGGCCTCTCGCGTCGTCGAGCGGCGCGTGCGTGCCTCGACAGCCGACGAGCGCCGCCGCCTGGACACGACCGAGGTGCTCGTCCTCCGCCGCGTTCGCGAGGCGGACGGGCAGCCAGTCGCGCTCGAGACCGCGGTGTTCCCCGCCGGTCGGGTCGCTCCACTCCTCGAGGCCGATCTCGGGTCGGCGTCCCTCTTCGAGACGCTCGCGGACGCCGGCCTCGTGCCGACGGCCGGGCACGCGACGATCACGGCGGAGGCTGCGAGCTCCGACGACGCGCGCCTGCTCGGGGTGCGGAAGGGATCCCCGCTTCTCGTCGAGCGGCGACTGATCTCAGACCAGGACGACGCGCCGCTCGAGCTGACCGAGAGCCGGTACGTCCCGGACCGGTACGACATCGACGTCGACTTCGAGGTGGAGCTCCCGTGACGAGCACACGAACGACGATGGAGGTGACCCGGTGAGGCTGGGACTGATGACCGCGGCGTTTCCCGACCTGTCACTCGACGGCGTCGCCCAATGGGCGGCGGCAAACGGCTTCGAGATGCTCGAGGTCGCCTGCTGGCCGGCGAGCGGCGGCGAGCAGCGGCGCTACGCCGGAGTGACCCACATCGACGTCGAGGCCCTCGACGCCGACGAGGTCCACGCCACCCTCGACCGTCACGGCCTCGAGATCTCCTCGCTCGCCTACTACCCGAACAACCTCCATCCCGACGACGCCGAGCGTGAGGCGGTCAACGGGCATCTGCGCAAGGTGATCGACGCCGCACAGGCGCTCGGGGTCGACACGGTCGGGACCTTCGTCGGCAACGACAAGGACAGGCCGCTGCCAGAGAACCTCCAGCGCTTCCGCGAGATCTGGCCGGCGCTCGTCTCGCACGCGGGCGAGCGCAGCGTGCGGATCGCGATCGAGAACTGCCCGATGATCTTCTCCTACGACGAGTGGCCCGGCGGCAACAACCTCGCGTGGTCGCCCGCCATCTGGGACGAGATGTTCACGTCGATCCCGGAGGCGAACTTCGGCCTCAACATCGACCCCTCGCATCTCGTGTGGCTGCAGATCGACTACGAGCGCGCGGTCTACGACTTCGGCGAGCGGATCTTCCACGCGCACGCCAAGGACCTCGAGATCCGGCGGGAGGGCCTGTACCGGCACGGGACGCTCTCCGGCGGGATCGGCTGGCAGGTCCCCCGGATCCCCGGTCTCGGCGAGGTCGACTGGCCGCGATTCGTGGCGGCGCTCTACGCCGTCGGCTACGACCACGTCCTCTCGGTCGAGCACGAGGACCGGAAGTTCGAGGGCACGCAGGAGCTCGTCGAGCGAGGCTTCCTCGTCGCCCGGAACACGCTCAAGCCGCTGCTCGTCTAGGGCACGAGGACGTACTTGACGCCCACCCCGGCGCGGGTGTCGGCGAAGGCCTGCTCCCAGCGCTCGAGCGGCACCGCCGCCGAGAGGAGCGGGTCGAGCGCGACGGCGCGGGCCGCGACGAGGGCGACGGCGCGCGTCCACGACGCGCTCGTCGACGCGTTTCCCGACGTGACCGTCAGCTCCTTGAAGCACACGAGGTCGAACGGGATGACGACCGGCCTGCCCGCGAGGCCGATCTGGACGTAACGCGCGCCGCGGCGTGCCGATTCGAGCCCGAAGCTCATCCCGCTCTCGTGACCCGAGCACTCGACGACGACGTCGAACTCTCCCGGCGGGTCGTCGTTCGTCGTCGACGTCGCGTAGCCGAGCGAGCCGGCCAGCTCGAGGCGCGCTCCGTCGCGCGGCGCGCCGCGGACGTGGATCCGCCCACCCGCCGCGGCGGCCACCTGCGCGGCGAGCAAGCCCACCGGGCCCGGGCCGACGACGAGCACCTCGTCGCCCTCGCGGATCACGCGCTCGGGGAGCGACTGGCAGCAGCAGGCGAGTGGCTCCGTCATCGCCGCCGCCATCCCGTCGAGCCAGTCGGGGACCCGGTAGAGGTTCCCGGCGGGGACCTCGACGCGCGGCGCGAAGCCTCCGTCCACCGCGGAGCCGATCGAGCGCCGCTCCGGACAGAGGTTCCGCCGGCCTGCGCGGCACCACGCGCAGATCCCGCAGGTCGAGAAGTACGTCTCGGTGACCACGCGCGCCCCCAGCCAGTCCTCGTCGACGTCCTCCCCGAGCTCGGCGACGACGCCGGAGACCTCGTGGCCGAGCGTCACCGGCGGCCGCGAAGGGAACTCGTCGTCCTCGATGTGGAGATCGGTGCCGCAGATCCCGGCCGCCGTGACATCGAGCACGACGTGACCGGGGCGTGCGGTCGGCTCGGGTCGCTCGGCGAGCGCGACATGGCCCGGCCCCGGCGCGAGCTTCGCGACGCCGAGCACTAGTGCCCCTTCAGGTGATGCTGCCTCGCGAGGGACCTGGATCGCATTGCCTGAAGGGGCACCCCTACGTGGAGGAGCTCGTGCGGGCGTAGATCGCCGCGAGGCCGAGGACGATCAGCCCGTAGAGCATCTGCCTCGTCGCCTGCGACGCGTTCAGGATCGTCAGGAGCGAGTCGAGCACCGTGAGGATCAGCGCACCGAAGATCGTGCCGGCGTACCCGCCGGAGCCGCCGAAGATCGACGTGCCGCCGATCACCACCGCCGCGACCGACGGAAGGAGGAACGGCGCGCCGATTCCGAGGTCGGCCGCGTTGTTGAAGCCGACCAGGAGGATCCCACCGAGAGCCGAGAGAAGGCCGCACATCGCGTAGACGAAGAGCTGCACCTGCCAGACGCGCACGCCGCCGAGCCGTGCGGCGACGGGGTTGTCGCCGACGGCGTAGATCATCCGGCCGATGCCGCTATAGCGGAGCCCGAGGATGATCACGGCCGCGACCGGCGCCCAGATGAAGAGGTCGTACGGGATGTAGGTGACCACGCGCTGCGAGCCGAGCGTGGCGACGAAGTCGGGGACGAGCGAGGTGAACTGCCCCTGCGCCTCGACGGTCAACAGGCCGAGCGTGATCACCGAGACCCCCAGGGTCATGATCAGTGCGTTCACCCGGAAGATCGAGACGCCGACCCCGTTGACGAGGCCGATCAGCAGGCCCACCGCGAGGGCGGCCGCGATCGATTCCGCGGCGCCGTGCGTCCCGACCCGAGAGACCGTGAACGCCGCCGCCGTCGCCGTCGTCGCGACCGAGAGGTCGACGCCGCCGGTGAGCATGACGAGCGTCTGGCCGGCAGCGATCAGGCCGAGCACCGCGGCGTAGAGGAACGTCGTCGAGAGCTGCTTCGGCGTCGCGAAGGCGTGCCCGGACTGGACGCGGTTGACGATGTCCGTCGCGACGAAGAGGCCGACGAAGACGAACGTGAGGACGATCGCCGGGTTGTCGCCGAGCAGGCGTCGGACGTCGACGCTCCTTGTCTCGGGCACGGGCGTCGTGGTCACGTCCCGGACTTCCCCTTCTGCCGGAACGCAAGCGCGCCGAGCATCATCACGACGACGATCAGCGTGCCCTGGATCACCTGCGCCCAGTTCTGGTCGACGCCCCTGATGATCAGCACCGTCTTCACCAGCGTGAGCACGAACGCCGCGGCGATCGGACCGACGAGGCCTCCGACGCCGCCGAGCAACGACACGCCGCCGAGGACGACCGCGGCGACGGAGTTCAGGGTGTAGATGTCGCCCGCGTGCGGGTCGCCGAGGCCCGACGCCGCCGTCAGGGCAAGGCCGCCGAGCGCTGCGAAGGTCCCGCTGAGCGCGTACGCGGCGATGCGCGTGCGCGCGACGTTCACGCCCGCCAGGTACGCCGCGTTGCGGTTGGAGCCGATCGCGTAGAGCGCAAGCCCGAGCCGCGAGCGCCGGATCGGGATCCAGATCACCGCGACGACGACGACGAGGATCACGAGCGCCGCTGGGATCCACGTTGTCAGGACCGTGTCGACCGTGACGAGAGTCCCGAGCCGGGGCGGGATGCCGCCGCCGGGGATCGTCATCACCGCAAGGGCCGCGCCCGCCCAGACGAACAGCATCGAGAGGGTGACGATGATGTCCGCGACGCGCGTCACGACGATCAGCGTCCCGGTGAGGACGCCGGCGAGCGCGCCGCCGATGACGATCAGGAGCATGAACACGATCGCTTCGCGGAGGCTCATCGTCACCATCCAGCGGGCCGCGACGACGTTGACGAGGCTCATCAGCGACCCGATCGAGAGGTCGATCCCGCCGGAGATGATCGCGATCGCCTGCCCGCAGGCGGCAAACGCGAGCGGGAGCGCGTCGATCGCGACGGACTGGACGTCGAACGGGCCCCACGGCAGCGCGGTGCTGGAGCGCCAGTAGAGAACGAGCACGACGAGCAGCACGTAGACGCCCACCGTCCAGCCGTGCCGCCGGAGCAGGCGGCGGACGTCGAGCTGCCGCCCATCGGCGGCGGTGACGGCTGGGTCGCTCATGCCGCGGCGCCCTTCTCCTCGACGAGGCCGTGCATCGCGCGCAGGAGCGCTGCCTCGTCGGCCGCCGCGCCCGGGAGCTCCGCGGTGATCCGCCCGCCGAAGAGCGTGAGGACGCGGTCGCAGACGAGCGGGAACTCGGCCAGCTCGCTGGAGAAGAAGAGGATCGCGGCGCCGTCGTCCGCGAGGCTGCGGAGCAGCGCGTAGATCTGGCGCTTCGTGCCGACGTCGATACCCCGTGTCGGGTCGAAGCAGAGCATGGTGCGGAAGCCCGACGCGAGCCACCGGGCAATCGTGACCTTCTGCTGGTTGCCGCCCGAGAGGCGCCGCACCTGGCGCGCCGCACGCGTGTCGATACCCAATGCGTCGATCGCGTCGCGCACGCGGCGGCCCTCGTCGCGCATCGCGATCGGGCCCCAGCGGCGCGCGCTGTTGTAGCGCGGCGCGGCAATGTTCTCGCGCACGGAGCGCTGTGGGAGGAGGGCGTGGAGGCGATCGGCCGGCACGAGCACGACCCCGGCCCGGATCGCGTCGTACGGATGCCGGGCTTTCAAGGGCGTACCCGCGACGCGGATCTCGCCGGACGTGGCGGGAACGGCGCCGGCGAGCGCGTCGAACAGCTCGTCCTGGCCCTGACCCTCCAGGGCGGCGATCCCGAGCACCTCGCCGGGGGACAACGCGAACGAGATGCCGTGCACACCGGGGGTGGTCAGGCCGTGGAGCTCGAGCGACGGTGTCTCGGCAGCCGTCTCTCTGATCGTGCGCAGAGTCACCGGCTGCTCGGCCGCCTTGGCCGCCGCGCGGGCGACCTCCTCGCCGAGCATGTGGGTGACGATCAGCTCCTCGCCGCCTTCCTCCGGCACGATCGTCGCGACAGCGCCTCCGTCGCGCAGGATCGTCGCACGGTCGCACGCCTTGATCACCTCGTTGAGTCGGTGCGAGATGAAGAGGACGGAGCGCCCGCGTTCGCGCTGGTCGCGCATCGCGACGAAGACGCGCTCGGCGAGGTCGGATGGCAGCGCCGCGGTGATCTCGTCGAGAAGCAGCAGCCGCGGCTCGCGCGCGAGCGCGCGAGCCAGGTCGACCATCCGCAGGGTGGGAAGCGGCAGGTCGGCGACGAGCGCACCGAAGTCGACGTCGAGCTCCAGCGAGGCGAGCTCGCGACGTACGGCGTCGAGGTTGCTCCGCGTCATGCGGAGATTCGCGGCGACGGTCAGATCGGGGACGAGCGCGGGGTCCTGGAACACCGGCGCGAGCCCGATCCGCGCCGCGTCGGACGGCGAGCGCACCCGCACGGACGCGCCATCGACGGCGATCGTGCCGCCGTCGGCCTGGAGGACGCCCGTCAGGATCTTGACGAGGGTGCTCTTGCCCGCGCCGTTGGCGCCGAGTAGGGCGTGCACCTCCCCCGGCTCGACGACGAGGTCGGCCGAGCGGAGGGCGACCACAGGGCCGAAGCGCTTCGCGACGTCTCGGGCTTCGAGGAGAGAATCGGCCATAGCGGTCGGGTCGAGTGTGCCGGGGCGGCCCGGAGGCCGCCCCGGCTTCGGAGTCGCTCTAAGGCCCCTTGCAGCCGAAGAGCTCGCCCGAGGAGTACGTCGTCCACGGCTTGATCTGCAGCCGGGCGCTGTACGTCGGCGCACGGCTCGGCGAGTAGTTCGCCTTGATGCTCGCCTTGTCGGCGGGCATCGACCAGACGAGCGGGGTCAGCTTGACCCACTTCGGGACGGACTTGCCCTGCAGCAGCTTGATCGCGACCGCCGCGCCCGCGCCGCCGATCGTGGCGGGGTTCGTGACGGCTGCGGCCTGCAGCTTCGGGTACTGCGCGATCATCTGGTGGAGGAACTCGTTGTTGTCCGCACCGACGATCGGGACGAGCGGCTTGCCCGCCGTCTTGAAGGCACGGATCACCGTGTAGTCGGCGCCCGAGTTCCAGACGCCGTCGACCTGCGTGCCCGAGTTGAGAATGTCGAGCATCTGCTTGCCGGCGGTGGCGAAGTCCCAGTTCATGAAGACGGACTTCGCGACCTTGATGTTCGGGTACTTCTTCAGGGCCTGCTGGAAGCCGGTGTGGCGGTCCGTGTCGGCGGGGACGCCGGCGATGCCGCGCATCTCGACGACGTTGCCCTTGCCGCCCATCTTCTTGAACAGCCACTCGGCACCGAGCCGACCGTAGGCGACCTGGTCGTTCGTGACGTTGTACGCCTGCGGCGCCGACACACGCTGGTCGACGGAGACGATCTTGATGCCGCGCGCTGCGGCCTGCGAGATCACCGAGTTGAGCGCGTTGCCGCTCGACGGGTTGATCACGATCGCGTTGGCGCCCGCCGAGATGAGATTGCGGATGTCCGCGATCTGCTCGGCTGGCCCACCGTTCCGGTTCGCGACGACAACCTTGCTCGATCACGCCGCTCGCCTTCGCCTGGGCCTTGATGGCGCAGATCATCTCCTCGCGCCACCCGTTCCCGACCAGGGTGTTCGAGACGCCGAGCACCCATTTGGCCTGGGCCTGGTCGGGCTTCGCCGAGGCGGTGACCGCGCCGACGACGGACACGGCGACCACGGCGAGGATCGCCACGGGCCACCGGATACCGAATTGACGCACTTTCATCCCTCTACTCCTCCTCCTGGGGGGACGTTGACCGGTTTGGAACTGACCTGGACAGCCTGAGACGTCGGCGTGCCTCCTCTCTCGTTAGTGCTCGCTGCCAGCAAGTCGATGGACGAGCCGCGGAGGTGCGAACAACTGGTCCGTCACCATCGCGGCCGCGCCCGTGACGCCTGCGAGGTCCCGCAGGGACGAGCGCGTGATCAGCAGGTCGCGCGTCGCGAGCGGCAGCGAGCGCCGGTAGACGCTCTCGCGGATCGTCGCGAGCAGCAGGTCGCCCGAGCCCGCGACGCCTCCGCCGATCACGACGAGCGAGGGGTTGAAGAAGTTGACGATGCCGGCGAGCATCGAGCCGACGAGTCGTCCGGCGTTCGTGATCAGCTCGATCGAGGCGGCGTCCCCGTGCGAGGCGGCGACGGCCACGTCCCTCGCCTCCACCGCACCCTTGTCCTCCAGCACTTTCGCGAGATGCGGACTGCGCCCGTCGCTGTGCGAGGGCCTCGCCGTCCCGGGCGAGGGCCGCGCCGCCGGCGAGCGCCTCGAGGCAGCCGACGTTGCCGCATCGGCAGATGACGCTCTGGTCGTCGGTGACCTGGATGTGGCCGACGTCGCCTGCGCAGCCCTGGGCGCCGCGATGGAGCATCCCCCGGACGACGATGCCGGCTCCGATCCCGGTTCCGATCTTGATGAACACGACGTTCTCGTGACCCCGCGCGATGCCGGCGCGGATCTCCGCCAGCGCCATCACATTCACGTCGTTGTCGACCCAGATGGGGACGGCGTACGAGGCGAAGTGCCCGCGGAGGTCGTACTGGTCCCAGCCGGGCATGATCGGCGGCGCGACGGGACGGCCGGACCCGAATTCGACGGGGCCGGGGACCCCGATCCCGATCCCGAGCAGCGCTCCCGGCAGCTCGTCGACCTCTGCGAGGCACTGTTCGAGCAGCACCTCGACACGGCGCAGCACGACGCCCGGCCCTGCGGCGACGTCAGCCGGCTCGCTCGCGTGCGCGAGGACCGTGCTCGACAGGTCGACCACCGCGACGTCGATGCTCGTCGCACCGAGGTCGGCGACGAGGAGGTGCCCGGCCGACGAGCGGAAGCGCACGGTGCGCGGCGCCCGACCACCCGTCGACGGGCCGATCTCGCCGCTCTCGAGGAGGCCTCGCTCGACGAGCTCGCTGACCCGCTGGACGACGACGGCGCGGCTGAGGCCAGTCGCGGACGCGAGCTCCGTCCGTGTGGTGGAGCCGTGCGCACGGACGTAGTCGAGGATCGCGGCCAGCCCGGCGATCCGCTCGGGCGCGGGCGCGGGCGGCTTCGCCGCTGACACGCGGTCAACCGCAGTGAGTCTCGTGCCGTCGGCCGCCACTTTCACCGGCGACACTAGAACATCTGCAGACGGTCTCCAAACTTTCGTCGCAGATCGACAAAAGATCGGTGAGTCGGAGCGCTCGGCCTACGCGGCGGGCGTGAGCATGACCTCGTCTACATAGCACCACCACCAGCTCTCACCGGGCTGCGCAGAGCGGATCAGCGGGTGGCCGGTTTCGTGGAAATGCGCCGTCGCGTGTCTGTGCGGCGAGTTGTCGCAACAGCCGACCTTCCCGCAGGCGAGGCACATCCGCAGGTGCACCCATTGGCTGCCGATCTTCAGGCACTCCTCGCATCCGGTGACGGGGTCGGGCAGCTCCGTCACTTGGGCCGTGTCGAGATGGGTGCACGCCGCGCCGGCCATTCCGGCGTTATAGCCCAAGCCGCCGGTGCGGAGCGAGCCGTTATCGTCCGCGCGATGGAGCCCCTGCAACGCCGCCTCGCCGTCGCGCGCGGAGACGAGCCGGCCGACCTGGTCGTCGGTGGGGGCCGTGTCCTCTCGGTGTTCACCCGGGAGTGGCTCGACGCCGACGTCGCGATCGTCGACGGGACGATCGCCGGGGTCGGGTCCTACGAAGGCTCCGAGACGATCGACGCGACCGGTCGCTTCGTCGTCCCGGGCTTCATCGATGCGCACATGCACCTCGAGTCGGTGAAGCTCCTCGTCGACGAGTTTGCCCGCCTCGTGCTCCCGCTCGGAACGACCGCCGTCGTCGCCGACCCGCACGAGATCGCGAACGTCCTCGGCTCGGACGGCGTGCACTGGCTCCACGACGCCTCGGCCGAGCTCCAGCTCGAGGTTTTCTTCATGGCGCCGTCGTGCGTACCTGCCTCGATCTTCGAGTCGCCCCGGCGGCCACTCGCGCTCGGCGACCTCGAGGCGCTGATGCGCCGGAGGCGCGTGCTCGGGCTCGCCGAGATGATGAATTTCCCGGGCGTGATCGCGGCCGACGCCGCCGAGCTCGCGAAGCTCGAGCTCGAAGGCGCCCAGCACGTCGACGGCCACGCGCCCGGCGTGCTCGGCCCGTCGCTCCAGGCGTACGCCGCGGCCGGCATCCGCTCCGACCACGAGGCGCTCACCGTGGAGGAAGGCAGGGAGCGGCTGCGGGCGGGGATGTGGCTCCTGATCCGGGAGGCGTCGATGGCGCGGAACCTCCATGCGCTGCTCCCCCTGGTCACCGAGTACGGGCCGGGCCGCATCGCGTTCTGCACGGACGATCGCGATCCCGACGACATCGCCGACAACGGGCATGTGAACGGGATGGTGCGGGCCGCGGTCGCCGCCGGGATCGACCCCGCGGACGCGCTCCTGATGGCGAGCCTCCATCCCGCCCAGTGCCACGACCTGCGCAATCACGGCGCGGTCGCGCCCGGCTACGTCGCCGACCTGCTCCTGCTGCCCGATCTCGAGCAGTTCGTCCCGGACGTCGTGCTCAAGCGCGGGCGGCCGATCGCCGAGATCGTGCGCGCCGAGGTGCCGGAGTGGGTTCGCCAGACGGTCCGCATCAAGCCCGTGGGTGTCGACGATCTCTCGATCGAGGCGGATGGGGGTTCCCTGCGCGCGATCGGCCTCGTCGAAGAACAGGTGGTGACGGAGTCGCTCCTCCGCGAGCCGCTTGTCGTCGACGGGCACGTCGTGTCCGACCCCGAGCGCGATCTCGTCAAGCTCGCCGTGGTGGAGCGGCACCTCGGCACCGGGCGGATCGGCCTCGGCCTGCTCTCGGGCTCGGGGCTCGCTCGCGGCGCGCTTGCCTCGACCGTCGCGCACGATGCGCACAACCTCGTCGTCGTCGGCGCGAACGACGACGACATGCTCTTCGCGATCGGCCGGTTGGCGGAGATCGGCGGCGGGATCGTCACCGTGGCGGACCGACATGTCCTCGCCGAATGCCCGCTCCCGGTCGCCGGTCTTCTCTCGGATCAGCCCCTCGACGTCGTCGTCGACCAGAGTCGCGCGACCAACGAGGCCGCGCAGGGGCTCGGCTGGAGAGGCGCCACGCCGTTTCTCACCCTCGCATTCCTCGCGCTGTCCGTGATCCCCTCGCTGAAGCTCACCGACAAGGGGCTCGTCGACGTCGATCGCTTCGAGCTCGTGCCGATCGCCGCGGGGGAGCCGACGGGGTCTCCCCGCAGCTAGCGTCGCCTACTTCAGTTCACGGCTTCGCGGTCGTGCCTGCCAGCAGGTTGCCGGTCATGAACTGCGTTTTGTCACCGAGGTCCGGCCGGTTGGGTCGTGCGAGGATGGAGTGTGGCCGAATCCGCGGAGGAGCTCTACCGCCGTGCCCTGGCCGCCGCCGACGAGGATGGCCGTCTCCCGATTCCCCCGCTCGACGAGTGGGAGACCTTCCCGTTCGAGGGCGAGATCCGCACCAGGCCGCTTCGTCCCCCCGCGGACGACCCGCCGCGCCAGGGCGAGGGCGGCATCGACTGCCTGCGCTGCGCGAAGGGCGACGAGGACGCGATCTGGAGCGACGAGCACTGGCTCGTCGCTCCGCTGCCGAAGCCGAGCGGCCTCCCGGTCGTCGTGATCCTCTACCCGAAGGTCCACTGCGACCTCGACGGTCTCCCGCCCGAGCGACAGGCGGAGCTCGGGCCGCTGATCGTCCGCGTCGAGCGCGCGGTCGACGCGGTCGGGAACATCGAACGCGTGCACGTCGGCCGCTGGGGCGACGGCAGCGAGCACCTCCATTTCTGGTTCATGGGCCGCCCGGCGCGGATGCCGCAGCTCCGGATGAGCTTCGCCGCGATCTGGGACGACATCCTCCCGCCGGTCCCGGCGGAACTCTGGCGCGCGAGCCTCGCCGCCGTCGCCCGCTCGCTCGGCGCGGGCGGCGGGCGCGCCCACGTCTGAGCTACCGCTCGTACGACGCGATCTGCCCGTCGCGGGCGAGGAGCCGCCAGCCGTCCGTGCGGAGCATCGCCTCCGTCTCGTCGGCACAGCCCGGCCCGAAGAACCGGCTCTGGGCGTAGAGGCCGCGATGGACCGTGACGAAGCGCACGCCGAGGTCGGAGGGAACCGAGCCGCGGCCGCAGGAGAGACCGCGTAGGTCGCGTGCGAGCCGGTCGGCGGCGGGAGGCGCGAGCGTCGAGTAGCCCTGCGGCCGCTCACGCGGGCTCTGGCGGGCGTAGCCGAGGTAGACGCTGCCGTAGTGGAGGTCGGGCCGGAACACGGGCAGCTCGAGCAGCCGACCGTCTCCGCGGATCGCCGCGTACGCCGCGTTCGGCGTGTCCGCGGCGACGGCCCCGAACACGGGCACCCGGAGGTCGAGCGCGATCACGACGACCAGGACGGCAGCACCTGCTGCGACGGCGGCAGGCGAAAACCGCGTGTAACAGGACTGTTGCTTGCTCGAACCCGAACCCGGCGAGCCCCGCGAGCGCGAGACACGCGATCGGCATGAACCGCTCCGGGACTCGGGTGGCGTCGAGCCCGGGGACGACCCGCCAGACGGTCTCGTACCCGCGGAGGTTCGAGCCGAGCGCGAGCAGGCAGGGCACGAGCGCAGCGAGACCGAGGACGAGCGCCAGCCCGCGCCGCTTCCTGATCGTCACGAGGCCCGCGATCGCGAGGAGCGGCGTCAGCCACCCGACGAAGACGAGCTCCTCCACGCCGCTTCCCACCGCGCGCGTGACGAAGTCGGAGAGCTCAGCGGAGTAGCGCTCGACCTGCGCGAAGGAGCGGCCCGCCCCGATCGACCCCGACACGGCCCAGCGGTCGACGAGGAGCCCTGCCACGAGCGCCGGAACGACGGTCGCCGCGGCCTTCCAGCGGTCGCCGCGCGGCACGCGCGCCCATGCGTAGCCCAGCGCGAGCGGAATCGCCCCGAGCGTGGGGTGGAGCTGGCCGGAGAGCGGGATCGCGGCGAGGACGAGCGCTGCGACGATGAACCGCCGCCGCTCGAGGGCGAGCAGCATCGCCGGCAGGAGGAACGCGACGAGCCCGAGCAGGTGTCCGGTCGACTGCCCGACGCGGTACGGCATCAGGCAGAACACCACGCCGCCGACGAGCGCGGCGGGGCGGGAGACGTCGAGCGCGCGGAGCCACCAGCACGTGAGCGCCCCCGCAAGCACGAACGTCAGGAGCACGACGAGGTCGTACGCCCAGAGGTTCCCGAAGGCAGCCGCGAGCGGCCAGTACGGGAGGCCCAGCAGCCAGCCCTGGAGGTTCGGCGGCGCCACGGCCTCGGGGCGGAACGAGTACGGGTCGGCCAAGGGCGAGGCCACGTGCTCGAGCTGGTGCCCGACGAGCCAGAAGCTCCAGCCGAGCTGGAGGTGATCGCCCGCAGCCGCCTCGCCGTGACCCGCCGCTGGCCGAGCGAGGTAATGGTCTTCGAGGTGCCGGATCGCCGGCCACGTCGCCCAGAGCGCGCAGGCCGAGTACAGCCCGAGCGCCACGAGAACGAAGCGGGTGCGACCGGCAGCCACGAGGCGACGACCGTATCGGTCGCGGCCCGTTGGAGCTTGTGCTCGAAGACGTTCGACACCGCGCGGATGCGCTTGCCGACCACCTGATGAAGAGCGACTGGTGGGGCGCCGCGGTGGTGACGCCGTCGCTGAACGAGGGACGTCGCGGTGCTCGCCAGCGGCGCCGTCAGGCTCGTCAGGCGCGTCACCCGCTCCGCGCGGGAGGCCTGCGTCGTCGACGCGGGCTGAGGAACCGCCACGGGCCGATCGGTGTATACGCCTTCGTCGAGAACGAGGAGGTCTCTCATGAGAACGAGACTCGTCGCATGCGCCGCACTCGTGGCAAGCGCCGCGCTCGCGGCCGTGGCGTCGGCCGCGGGCCCGGCGCCGCCTCCCGTGATGGGCGAGCCGGGGATCCCCGTCGCCGGTGGCGCGCACGTCGTCACGATCGCCGGGCCGAACGCGTCGAGCACGCGGGTCTGGCTCGTCAGGGACCGCGGCGGCACGATGATCCGAAAGCGTGTCCTCACCGGGAAGCTGGGCGTACCGGCGGTCACCTTCAACGGCGTCGCAGAGGGGACCTGGGCCAGGGGGCGCCGGCTCGTGCTCTCGTCGTCGGTCTACGACGACCAGTCGCGCACGCGGTTCACCGTGATCGACACGCGGACGCTCCGCGCCCTGAAGACGATCGTGCTGCGCGGTGCGTTTGCCTTCGACGCACTGTCGCCGGACGGCCGGCGGCTCTACCTGCTGCAGTTCCCGCAGGGTCTCGACAGCGGCATCCGCTACGTCGTCCGGTCGCTGAACATGCGCACGGGGCGGCTCGAGCCGGGCGCGATCGTCGACCGAACCGAGCCCGACGAAGAGATGAACGGGATCGCGATGTACCGGGCCTGGAGCCCCGACCGGACGTGGGCCTACACGCTCTACAACGGTGGCGCCTCGCACGCGTTCATCCACGCGCTCGACACGCGGACGCGCACCGCGCGGTGCATCGACCTGCCCTGGAAGGGCGGGGCGCAGACGATCCTCGAGCAGGCGCAGCTGACCGTGAAGCCCGGCGCTCTGACGCTCGTGGGCCCGGACGGCCACCCGCTCGCGACCGTCGACACCAAGACCTTCGCCGTCACCCTGGCGTAGGCGGGCGACGCTGGCCCGTCGGCGCGGCGGCGGCGGCGGGCAGCGCCTCCGTCGCGTCCGCGATCGCCCGGACGACCTCGACGATGTCACGGTTCGCGTTGAACACGCGGAGCTGAGCCTCGGCTGAGTTGCCGCGCCCCAAGATCGCCTCGATTCCCTCCAGCTCGCGTTCCGATCCGAGGTCGCGGGCGTGCGGCTCGAGCTCTCGCACGGTGCGCCGCACGAGCTTCGCGAGCGGGACACGGATCCGGCGACCGGTTGCGAGGTCCATCACGGGCGCGTCGAGTCCGTAGCGCGCCGCGAGCCACTTGTTCTCGGTGGTCAGGATGCGGTGGTGGCTCGCGATCTCCTCGCCGGCGTCGAAGCGCTCGGAGAGGAGCTTCACGAGCGCCTGGCAGTACGCAGCGATCGCGACGGCGTCCTCGACCCGCGTGACGGCGTCGCAGATGCGGATCTCGACCGTCCCCCACTTGGGATGCGGTCGGATGTCCCACCAGATGTGCGTGTAGTCCGCGATGCAGCCCGTGCGTTCGAGCTGCCCGACGACGGCGGCGTAGTCCGCGTAGTCGCGGAAGCGCGGGGGCGGGCCCGACCGGGGGAAGGCCGAGAAGACGATCTGCCTGCTCGACGCGAGCCCCGTCGGCTCGCCCCGCCAGAACGGCGAGCTCGCCGAGAGCGCGAGAAGCGGAGCGAGGTGCGGCAGAAGGCCGTTCACGACCTGGATCGCCTTGTCCGGGTCATCGATGGCGACGTGAACGTGCATCCCGAAGATCAACTCCCGCCGCGCGACGTACTGGAGCTGGTCGATCAGGGCGTGGTAGCGATCCTTCGCCGTGATCCGCTGGCGTTCGAACAGGCTGAACGGATGCGTGCCCGCGGAGCCGACCCGCAGGCCGTGCTCGCGTCCGACGTCGCGCACGTAGGTGCGCAGAGTCGTCAGCTCACGTAGGACGTCGCCCGCGGTCGTGCACACGGGCGTCGCGATCTCGAGGACGGACTGCATCAGCTCGGCGTTGATCCGGTCTGCGAGCGCGTCGCCTTCGACCGCGTCGAGCACCGTCTCGATGTGCTGAACGAGGTCGAGGCTCTGCGGGTCGAGGAGCATGTACTCCTCCTCGACACCGAGCGTGTACTGGTCGCCGGTGCCGAAGCGGTGGTCGACGACACTTGCCGCCGGCGCGCCCTCGAGCCCGGTGATCGACGGTGGGACGACCTGCTTCACGGGAGCACCGCCTCGGCTTCGATCTCGACCTTCCAGGCGTTGTCGAGGAGGCGCGCGACGACGCAGGTCGCCGCCGGCCGCGTCTCGCCGAATACGGCGCCGTGCGCCCGCGCGACCTCGTCCCAGTGGACGGGATCGGTGACGTAGATGTTCGTGCGCACGACGTGCTCGAGCCCCGACCCCGCGCGCTCGAGCGCCTCGCCGATGATCCGCAGGCAGAGCGCCGCCTGCTCGTAGGCGTCGTCGGGCGGCGGCGACCCGTCCGCCGGGATCGGCGCGGTGCCGGCCACATGCACGCGGTCGCCCGCGACGACCGCCCGCGAGAAGCCCGCGACGCGCTCGTACGGCGAGTGCCCACTCACGAGGCGACGATCCAAGGGCCGTAGTATCGCCCTCGGTGGAGGCACTGCACCAGATCGACGCCTGGGACGTGCCGTTCGCTGCCGCCGGGGTCGCGCGCGCGGCGGGGGACGTCGCGACGCGCGGGGACACGACCAGGCGGGTCCGACTCGCGTCCGTGTCGAAGCCCGTCACCGCGCTCGCCGTCCTCGTCGCGGCGGAGGAAGGGGTGCTCGACCTCGACGAGGACGCGGGGCCGCCCGGCGCGACCGTACGCCATCTCCTCGCCCACACCTCGGGCCTCCCCTTCGACGGGGGCCTGCCGATCGCGCGGCCGGGACGTCGCCGGATCTATTCGAACGAGGGGTTCCGCGTGCTCGGCGAGCACCTGGCGGGGCGCGCGGAGATGCCGTTCGCCGAGTACGTGCGCGCCGCGGTCGTCGAGCCGCTCGGGATCGCGCTCGACCCCGATGGCCATCCGGGCTCCGGAATGCACGCGTCGCTCGACGACGTGCTCGCGCTCGGCCGCGAGCTCCTCGCACCGCGTCTCGTCGCCGCCGAGACGCATGCCGAGATGGTGCGCGTCCAGTTCCCCGGTCTGGACGGCGTCCTCCCCGACTTCGGCCGCTTCAGCCCGCTCGACTGGGGGCTCGGGGTCGAGCTCAAGGGCGACAAGGCGCCGCATTGGTCCGGCTCGCGCACCTCGGCCGCGACGTTCGGGCACTTCGGCGGGAGCGGGACGTTTCTCTGGGTCGATCCGGAGCGCGAGCTCGCCTGCGCCGTCCTGACCGGACGCGAGTTCGGGGACTGGGCGAAGGACGCCTGGCCTCGGCTGTCGGATGCCGTGCTCGAGGAGCTCGCGTGAGCCGTAGGCTCGACGGAGGCGACCCGGGAGCGGAGCGGGCATGAGCGCAGCGGAGCCGATCATCAGGCTCGCGGGCGTGACGAAGCGATTCGGGCGCACCGTCGCGGTCGACGACGTGACGATCGATGTGCCTCGTGGTCGCTGCCTCGGCTGGCTCGGTCCGAACGGCTCCGGCAAGACGACGCTGATCCGCTGCATGCTCGGCCTCGCCCGGGTCACCGCGGGGACGATCGAGGTGCGGGGCCGGGAAGTTCCGCGGGACGTCCGCGAGGCGCTCGCCGGTGTGGGGGCGATCGTCGAGGAGCCGCGGTTCTATCCGTATCTCTCGGGGCGGCGGAACCTGGAGGTCTCGGCGGGCTTCGTCGGCCACGAGGCCTTCGGCCGCATCGACGCCGCCATTCAGCGTGTCGACCTCGTCGGGGCGGCCGGGACGGCGGTGAAGAAGTACTCGCTCGGGATGCGCCAGCGGCTCGGCGTCGCGCGAAGCCTCCTCACCGACCCGGAGCTCCTGATCCTCGACGAGCCGTCGAACGGGCTCGACCCGGCGGGGATGGCGGAGTTTCGCCAGATGATCCGCTCGTTCGTCGAGGAGGACGGGAGGACCGTGTTCATCTCGTCCCACCTCCTCGACGAGGTCGAGAAGATCGCGGACGACATCGCGATCGTGCAGGCCGGCTCGCTCGTCGTCCACGGGACGGTCGCGCAGCTCGTCGCGGGCGGCGCCACGACGGTGCGCGTCCGCGTGGACGAGCCCGACCGCGCCCGCGCCGTCCTCGGCGCGCTCCGGTTCGTCACCGGCGTCCAGGCGTCCGAGCCACGCACTCTCGATGTCTCGGTCGAGCGGGTCGACGACGAGAGCTCCATGGCGCTCACGCGCGCGCTCGTCGAGTCGGGCATCGGCGTCGCCGAGGTCGTTCAGCGCCGGGAGTCGCTCGAGGAGCGCTTTCTCGAGATCACCCGCGCCGAGGAGCCGGAGCGGCCGGACGCGGACGAACCGTCATGATCCGGGCGCTTCTCCGCACGATCGTCGGCCGGAAGGGGAGCTTCCTCGGGACGGCCGGCGTGACGCTCGCGGCGGTCGTCGTGGTCGCCGTCGTGCTGGTGATCGTGCACGGCCTGCGGCCGGGACGGAACCCATCGATCGGCGGGCAACCGATGCTCGACGGAATCTCGGGCGCCGTCTGGCTCCTGGGCGGCGTCGGCGCCATCGTGATCGGCGCGCTCGCGGGCTCGTACGACGTCGCGCAGGGGACGATGCGCTACCTCGTGCTCACGGGCGTCCGCCGGATCGGGATGTACGCGGCCCGGACCGTGGCGCTCGTCGTTGCCGTCCTGCTCGTGCTCCTGCCGGCGCTCGCCCTCGGCCTCGTGCTCGTGTTCGTCCTGCCGAGCGAGCCCGAGGCGAATGTCAACGCGAGTGAGGTCGGCGACGTCGTCTGGACGTGCCTCCTCTGGCCGGTCGTGTTCGCCGTGATCGCGATGGGAATCGGCTCGCTCCTCCGATCGAACGGCGCTGCCGTTGCGATCTCGCTGTTCTTCGCGTTCGCGGCCGCGCCGCTCCTCGCGCTCGTCAGCGCCGCCAGCGAGACGCTCGGCAACCTGATGCTGCTGCCTGCGCTCAACCGAGTCACGGGTGGCAACCACGGCGCGCCCGTGGCGGCCGCCGCCGCGGCTGTGGTCGGCTGGGTCGCCCTCTTCTGGTGCGCCGGCGCGATCCGCGTCAGACGCGACGAGTACTAGAAGCTTGCTCGCAAGCGGGATTCCGCAGAAGCGGAATCCCGCCGCTTGATCCCCGCCCTTCGGGCGGGGCACATCCCTGAAGGCGACCGCTTCGCGGTCGCAAAGCCTCAGAGGACCGCGAGCGCTCCTCAGGTTTCGTCTGCGAAGAGCGGCCGCAGGAGCTCGTCGAAGGTCCCCCGGTCGCAGCTCGCGACGACGGACGGCGTCATCGCCGTCACGGTCGCAGTGCGCGGAATCCCCATCGCGAGCGCGACCTCGCCGAACGTCTCGCCGGGCCGCAGCACGGAGCGGGCGCCGCGCGCCGACTGCGTGACCGCCGCGAGCCCGGAGAGCAGGACATAGAAGCGATCGCCGCCGTCGCCCTCCGCGACGATCGTGCGCCCCGCGGGCACCTCCTCGCGCTGCATCCGCTCGGCGAGCCGCGTCAGCGTCTGGCCGGGAAGGGTCGTGAGCAGACCGACGCGCGAGAGCTCGGTCACAGAGGCCGGGACGTGCCGCGGGCTCACGCCGATACGGTAGCCAGATGGGGCTTCTCCACGGCTGGACGACCTGCCCCCGGTGCCGAACGCCGCTCGAGCGCGAGGGGTCGCAGCTGCACTGCCCCGGCTGCGGCTCGACGTACTACGCGAACTCGGCGCCGTGCGTCAGCGCCCTCGTCGAGGACGCAGATGGCCGAGTGCTCCTCTCGCGCCGGGCGGTCGAGCCGTATCTCGGGCTCTGGGACTGCCCCGGCGGGTTCCTCGAGGAGGGCGAGCACCCACTCGACGGGCTTCGTCGCGAGCTCGAGGAGGAGACAGGGCTCGTCGCGGGGCCGGCGCGGCTCGTCGGGATCTGGATGGACGTCTACGGGGACGCGCCCGAAGCGGCCGCGACGCTCAACATCTACTGGAACGTCCAGGTCGACGGCGGCGAGCCGGTCGCGGCGGACGACGTGTCGGAGCTCCGCTGGTTTCGCGCGGACGAGCTCCCGGTGGCCGACGAGCTCGCGTTCGACACCGTCGAGGACGCGCTCGCGGCCTGGCGCCAGAGCAAGGAGCCGCGCGCCTACTGACCCATCCCGACACGAGGCCCGGCGTGCCGGGCCTCGTGCCAGGGGAGGGAGTGCGGGGAAGAGGGTCAGGCGGCGACGAGGCCGAGCGAGCGCTCGATCGCGCCCTTCGGCTGCGCGCCGATCACGGCGGCAGACGGCTCGCCGTCGCGGAACAGGATCAGCGTGGGGATGGAGGCGACGCCGTAGCGCTGCTGGAGTTCGTGCTCCTGGTCGATGTTGACCTTGACGAGCTTCAGGTCGTCCTCACGCTCGGCCGCAATGCGGTCGAGGACGGGAGCGACGGCGTGGCACGGGCCGCACCATTCCGCCCAGAAGTCCACGAGCACGGGCTTCTCGCTCTTGAGGACCTCCTCGTCGAAGGTCGAGGTCGTTACTTCGAGGGCCATTGCTTCCTTCCGGTTTCGGTGGTGACGAAGTGTCTCAGATTGATCAACGACGGAGGCCCAAAACTCCTTCCCTAGAATCGCCCCATGTTCGCACCCCTCCCGGACAAGCCCGACCACGACGCCCTCGAACGCGAGATCCTCGCGCTCTGGGAGCGTGAATCGACCTTCGAAAGGCTCCGCGAACGGAACGCCGACGGCCCACGCTTCAGCTTCGTCGACGGCCCCGTCACGGCGAACAGGATGGTGCTCGGCGTGCACACCGCCTGGGGACGGACGCTGAAGGACGTCTTCCAGCGCTACAAGGCACTCCGCGGCTACCACCAGCGCTACCAGAACGGCTTCGACTGCCAGGGGCTCTGGATCGAGGTCGGGGTCGAGCGCGAGCTCGGGCTGAACTCGAAGCGCGAGATCGAGGAGTTCGGGCTCGCGGAGTTCGCCCGCCGCTGCCGGGATGTCGTCGTCCGGTCGTCTCGGGCGCTCACCGAAGGCTCCACCCGGCTCGGTCAGTGGATGGACTGGGGCAACGACTACTTCACGTTCAGCGACACGAACATCGAGTACATCTGGCGGTTCCTCCGGCTCGTGCACGAGCGGGGCTGGCTCTACCTCGGCCACCGCTCGACGGAGTGGTGCCCGCGCTGCGGCACGTCGCTGTCGCAGCACGAGCTCACCCAGGCGGGCGTGTACCAGGACCGCAGCGACCCGTCGCTCTTCGTTCGGCTCCCGCTGTTCGATCGACCGCACGAGTCCCTCGTGATCTGGACGACGACGCCGTGGACCCTGCCGGCGAACGTCGCGGCGGCGGTGAAGCCCGACGCCGAGTACGGGCAGCGTGAGAACGGGGAGTGGGTCGCGGTCGCCCGGTATCCCGACGAGCGGTTCGTTCGCCGCGTCCGGGGCGAGGAGCTCGTCGGCCTTCGCTACCGCGGCCCGTTCGACGACCTCGGGCCTGGAAGCGAGGTCGATCACCGGGTGATCCCGTGGGACGAGGTCTCGCTCGAGGAGGGGACGGGGATCGTCCACATCGCGCCGGGCGCCGGCCAGGAGGACTTCGAGCTGGGGCAGGTGCACGACCTGCCGGTGCTCTCGCCCGTCGACGAGGCGGGCCGCTTCTACGACGCCTACGGCTGGCTGCACGGGACGTCGACGAGCGAGGCCGCCGACCAGATCGTCGGCCGCCTGGCAGAGCAGGGCTTCCTCCTCGAGGCGGGCACGGTCCTCCACCGCTATCCGCACTGCTGGCGCTGCGACACGCCGCTCATCTGGCGTGTGACGGACGACTGGCTGATCGCGGTGGACGACCTGCGCCAGACGCTGCTCGACGCGAACGCGACGGTCGAATGGACGCCGGCCTACATGGGCAAGCGCATGGACGACTGGCTGCGCAACATGGGCGACTGGAACATCTCCCGGCGCCGCTACTACGGGCTTCCGCTTCCGTTCTACCCGTGCGCCTGCGGGCACCTGAACGTGATCGGCTCGAAGGCGGAGCTCCTGGAGCGCGCGACCGCGCCGGTCGAGGGGCTGGAGGAGCTCCGGCGGCCGTGGATCGACGACGTTCGGATCCGCTGCGAGGCCTGCGGCGCCGCGACCGAGCGGATCGCGGAGGTGGGCGACGTCTGGCTCGACGCGGGCATCGTCCCGTTCTCGACGCTCGGCTGGGAGAGCCCCGAGCGCGTCCCGGAGGGCTACGCGACCGGCGCGGCGAAGGGGCTCACGCACGCCGACCTGCCCGACCACGCGTACTGGGAGGAGTGGTTCCCCGCCGACTGGGTCTCGGAGATGCGCGAGCAGATTCGCCTGTGGTTCTACTCGCAGCTCTTCATGTCGGTCGTCCTGACCGGGAGGGCGCCGTTTCGCAGGGTGCTCGGCTACGAGAAGATGCTCGACGAGAAGGGCCGCGAGATGCACAGCTCGTGGGGGAACACGATCGACGCTCCCGACGCCTTCGCGCGGATGGGGGCCGACGTGATGCGGTGGCAGTTCTGTGCGCAGCCGCCCGACCGGAACCTCCTGTTCGGCTTCGGCCCCGCCCACGAGATCCAGCGGCGGCTCCTGACGCTGTGGAACTCTGTGACGTTCCTCGTCCAGTACGCGAACGTCGAGGGATTCGTCCCGCGGCTCGAAGACCTCGAAGGCGGCCCCGCAGACGATCTCCAGCCGCTCGACCGCTGGCTCGTCGCACGCACGCGTCAGCTGGTGCGCGACGCGACAGCCGGCTACGAGCGCTGGCTCACGGTCGACGTGATCCACGCCTTCGAGGCGTACGTCGAGGACCTCTCCAACTGGTACATCCGCCGCTCGCGACGCCGCTTCTGGGACGGCGACGAGGTTGCGCTGCGGACGCTCTGGCACGCGCTCGCGCAGACACTGCGCGTGATCGCGCCCGTGATGCCGTTCCTGGCCGAGCACCTCTGGCAGGTGCTCGTGCGAGGAGCATGCAAGGACGCGCCCGCGAGCGTCCACCTCGCCGGCTGGCCGGAGGCGAGCGAGCTCGACGAGGGGTTGCTCGCCGAGGTGGCCGACGTGCGGCGCGTCGTCGCGCTCGGCCATCAGGCCCGCCAGGCGGCGGGCTTCAAGGTGCAGCAGCCGCTCCGCGCGCTCGTCGTCGAGGGTGCCGGACGCGCGGAGGGGCAGGCCGCGGAGATCCGCGACGAGCTGCGGGTGAAGGACGTCCGCTTCGCGACCGTCGACTCGGAGCTTCTCGTCAAGCCGAACCTGCCGGTGCTCGGCCCGAAGCTGGGGCGGGAGCTCGGCGCCGTCCGCGAGGCGCTCCGCGGAGGGGCGTTCGAGGCGCTCGACGGCGGGCGGTTCCGTGTCGCCGGACACCTGCTCGAGCCCGACGAGGTGCTCGTCGAGCGTGCGGGGAAGGAGGGCTGGGCGGTCGCCGCCGAGGACGGCGTCACCGTCGCGCTAGACACCCACGTCGACGAGGAGCTCGAGCGCGAGCGCCGCGTCTACGAGCTGATTCGGCAGGTGAACGCGCTCCGGAAGGAGTCCGGACTCGAGCTCTCGGACCGGATCGCGCTGACGATCCCCGAGCGCGACGCCGACCTCCTCGACGCGCACGCGGACTGGATCCGCGCCGAGACGCTGGCCACCTCGCTCGACGCAGGCGCCGGCGACGCGCCGACGATCGCGAAGGCCTGAGCGAGTCTTACTCGGGCCGGGCCGCGGCGAGCTCGAGCTCGCGGCGGAGCTCGACCGGGAGCCGGAAGGTCACGTCCTCGTCGACCATCCGGAAGGGCTGGACGTCGTCGACGCCGCGGGCGCGGAACCAGTCGCACAGACGGGTTACGAGGTGCTCCGGCGCGGACGCGCCCGACGTGATGCCGACCGTCTCGGCCCCGTCGAGCCAGCTTTCGTCGATCTCCGTCTCGTCGTCGATCAGGTGTGCGGGCACGCCCGCCGCACGTGCGACGTCGACGAGCCGGTTCGAGTTCGACGAGTTCCGCGAGCCGATCACGAGCAGGACGTCGATGTGCGCGAGGAGATCCTTGACCGCCCACTGGCGGTTGGAGGTGGCGTAGCAGATGTCCTCTTTCTTCGGCCCGACGACCTGCGGGAAGCGCCTGCGCAGGGTCGCGATGATCTCGGCGGTCTCGTCGACCGAGAGCGTCGTCTGGGTGACGTACGCCAGCCGTGCGTCGGTCGGGAGCTCGAGCGCCTCGGCCTCGGCGACGTCCTGCACGAGGATCGTCGAGTCCGGCGCCTCGCCCATCGTGCCGACGACCTCCTCGTGTCCGGCGTGGCCGATCAGGAGCACCGTGTAGCCGGCGGCCGCGTAGCGCTTCGCCTGGACATGGACCTTCGTCACGAGCGGGCAGGTCGCGTCGATCACGTCGTGGCCCAGGGCGGAGGAGTTCGCGTGCACCGACGGGGCGACGCCGTGGGCCGAGTAGACGACCGTCGCGCCACGTGGCGCGTCACGCTCGTCGTCGACGAAGATCGCGCCGCGGGCCTCTAGGTCCCGCACCACGTGGAGGTTGTGGACGATCTGCTTGCGGACGTAGACCGGCGCGCCGTAGTGCTCGAGCGCCCGCTCGACCGTCTCGACGGCGCGCTCGACTCCTGCGCAGTAGCCGCGCGGGGAGGCGAGGAGGACGCGCCGGACGCTCACGCCGCCAAGGGTACTGCCCGCTCTCTCAGCGGGACGTCTGCGCGAGCACGATCCCGGTCAGGACGATCGCGCCGCCCGCGAGCTGCGCCGCGGAGAGGGTCTCCTCGAGCCACACCCACGCGACGATCGACGCGAGCACGACCTCGATCATCGCGACGATCGAGACCCGGGTCGCCGGCAGATGGTGGAGCGCGCCGAGCGAGAGCGCGAAGGGGAAGATCGTCCCCAGCACGATCATCCAGAGGGAGAGGAGCCATACGGGCGCGCTCGTCGAGTCGAGCGAGCCCTGGAGCGACACGGTCTCCCCAAGCGCCTGGAACGGGAAGCCCCACCAGGGCTGCACGATCGCCCAGAAGGCCGCCGCGACGCCGAGCGCGATGCAGGTCAGTGAGAGCGCGTCGCGGCGTGCCGTCGCGTGCTCACCCACGAGGAAGTAGATCGCGAGGGCGCCGGAGGCGAGCAGCGCGGCGGCGACGCCGATCGCGTCGAGCCGCGCGTCCTCCCAGACCTGCGCGACGAGCGCGAGGCCGGCGAGCGCAAGCCCGAGGGACGCCCACACGCGCCGGCGCACGTGCTCGTGCCACACGAGCCGGGCCCAGAGGGCGACGAGTACGGGTGCCGTGAACTCGAGCAGCAGGCCGATCCCGATCGGCAGGCGCTCGATCGCGACGAAGTAGAGCCACGTGACGAGCGCGAAGCCGACGATGCCGTAAAACACCAGCAGGCGGAGCTCGTCGCGGCTGATCCGCAGGCGCCGGGGCGCCGTCAGCGCGATGAACAGCGCGAGGCCGACGAACGCGCCGGTCGTGCGGAGCTCCGTGAGCCGCAGGCTCGTCATCCCGCCCGACGTGAGGATCACCTTCGACACCGTCCCGTTGATCGCGAACAGCGCAGCCGAGACGGTGACCATCGCGTAGCCGAGTCGCGGGCGGCGCCGCACGGCGTACGGCTCATCGCGGAGGACGATCTCCGTCACCGCGCGAGGCTATCGGCGTCGTGTCGCGTGGCTCGGAGGAACCGGGCGTCGCGGGCCGTAGACTGTCCGCCACACGGGGTGTAGCTCAGCCTGGTAGAGCGCCCGCTTTGGGAGCGGGAGGTCGTCGGTTCGGATCCGGCCACCCCGACTCGTGCGGACGGTGTTGATCGGCGCGGCGGCGCTCTCCGCGCTCCTCCTGGCGGCGCCCTCGCAGTCGCTGCCCGGTGCGACGCCTCCCTTCCGGGGATCGGCGGCGCCGCTTCCCGCGTCCCTTCGGGCGACGATGACGGGGCTCTCCTGGCACCGCGGTTGCCCTGTGGCGCTCGACGACCTCCGGCTGGTGCGCGCGCGCCATTGGGGCTTCGACGCGCGTGTGCACACCGGACGGCTCGTCGTCAACCGCGACGTCGCACGTCCGGTGCTCGGCGTGCTCCGCCGGCTCTACTCGGCGCGGTTCCCGATTCGGCGCATGGTCCCGGTCGATGCCTACGGCGCGAGCGACTTCCGCTCGATCGAGGCCGACAACACGTCCGCGTTCAACTGTCGCCACGTCGAGGGCACGACCCGCTGGTCGGAGCACTCGTACGGCCGCGCGATCGACCTGAACCCGATCGAGAACCCCTACGTGACGGCCGCGGGAACGACGTCCCACCCGGCGAGCCGTCCCTACCTCCGGCGGGCGCCCTATCGGCCGGGGATGGCCGTCGAGGGCGGCGCCGCGGTGCGCGCGTTCGAGGCGGTCGGCTGGGGCTGGGGCGGTCGTTGGTCGGGCGACCGCGACTACCAGCACTTCTCCGCGAGCGGCCGCTGAGCGACATTTTCAGCGCCATGTGGGCGCGCAACGCGTCTTCCATGCTCCGCCGGAGAGCCATCGCGAGCCCGGTCTCGGCCGCCGGCAGCAGCACCTGGAAGGGATAGATCCGCTCGACATTCGAGGTCACGGGCACGACCGTGACGACGCCGCGCCCGAGACGCTCCGCGGTTGTGTCGGCGCCGTTGTTGGAGACGGTCACCGCGGGCCGTCTGAGCATCGCTGCGAATGGGCAAAGCGGGCGACCGGGCTCGAACCGGCGACATTCAGCTTGGAAGGCTGACGCTCTACCAACTGAGCTACACCCGCGCGGACGTAGCGTAGCGCCGTGACTCCGGGGACTTGGTCGTGGAGCGCGGAGGCGCTCGTCCCGCTCGCGTTCGCGGCCTGGTACCTCGTTGCCACCCGCGACGGCCGAGATGCCCTGCGGACACTCGCGTTCCTCTCAGGCTGTGCGCTCCTCGTCGCCGCCCTCGTGACACCGCTCGACACGCTCGCGCGGACGTACCTCGTCTGGGCGCATCTCCTCCAGAACGTCGTGCTCGCGGAATGGGCGCCGCTCCTGCTCGTGCTCGGCATCCCGCCGTCCATGGCTCGGAGTCTCTCGCGGCCCAGGGCCGTCAGGGTGCTGACGCAGCCGTTCGTCGCCCTGCCGCTCTGGGTCGCGACGTACGCGGTCTGGCACATCCCGGCGCTGTACGACGCGGCGCTCCGCCGCCCGGATTCGCTGCTCCCGCTGGAGCACGCGACCTACGTCGTCGCCGGGCTGCTCTTCTGGTGGTGCATCTGGCAGACGGAGCCCCACCGGCTCTCGTCCGGCGCGCGGGCGGGCTACGTCGTCGCCGCGTTCGTCCTCTCCGCGCCGCTCGGTCTGGTGCTCGCCCTCGTCCCGCGGGCGATCTACGGCTTCTACGCGGACGCGCCCGAGCGGGTCTGGGGCCTCTCGCGCCTCACCGACCAGCAGCTGGGTGGGATGACGATGGCGGCCGAGCAGTCGGTCGTCTTCTTCGCCGTGTTCGCGTACTGGTTCCTCCGCTTCCTGGCCGAGCAGGAGCAGCTCGAGGAGTGAGCTCGGTGCGCGTTCCGCGCCGAGCCAGCGTCTACGCTCCTCCCGAGCGCCCGTAGCTCAGGGGACAGAGCAGCGGACTTCTAATCCGCGGGTCGCAGGTTCGAATCCTGCCGGGCGCGTCGGTCCGAGGAGTACGCTCGGCGCGCGATGGCGCGGGCGCTGATCTTCGATCTCGACGGGACGCTCGTCGACACCGTGTACGCCCACGTGTTCGCGTGGCAGCGGGCGCTGGCGGAGGAGGGGATGCCGATCGACGGTTGGCGCGTCCACCGCCGGATCGGGATGAGCGGCGGGCTCTTCGCACGGGCGGTTGCCCGGGAGGTGGGTCGCGAGCTCTCGCCCGACGAGGTCGAGGACCTCCAGGCGCGGCACGGCGCGATCTTCGAGGAGCTGCTGCCCGAGCGGCGTCCGTTGCCCGGCGCCCGCGAGCTGCTCGCGACGTTGCGCGAGCGGGGCATCGTGCACGGGATCGCGACGTCCGGCCGCCGTCCGGAGATCGATCGGTCCCTCGACGTGCTCGGGGTGGGGGACGAGACGGTCGTGATCGACCGTGGTCACGTGCGTCGTGCGAAGCCGGAGCCGGACCTCTTCCTCGCCTGCCAGGAAGCGCTCGGGGTCGAGCCGGAGGCGTGTTACGTCGTCGGCGACGCGGTCTGGGACCTCCTGGCCGCCCGTCGAGCGAGGATGCTCAGCGTCGGCCTCTTGAGCGGCGGCTACGGCGCCGACGAGCTCCTTGCGGCGGGGGCGTTCCGCGTCTACGACGACGCCGCCGAGCTGCGCGCGTCGCTCGACGAGCTCGGCTTCGACGCCTGAGCGGCACTCGAAGCGCCGCCCGACGCAGGCTCGTTGGCGACGCGTAGCGTGGGACGGGGTATGGACACGCCCCGTTCCGTCCAGCGCACGTACATCACCCTGATCCTCGGGAACACGCTCGCCGCGTCGCTGATCTGGGGCATCAACACGATCTTCCTGCTCGACGCCGGCCTCTCGAACCTCGAGGCGTTCGCGGCGAACGCGTTCTTCACCGCCGGGATGATGCTCTTCGAGGTGCCGACGGGGATCGTCGCGGACACCGTCGGCCGGCGTGCCTCGTACCTCCTCGGGACGCTGACCCTCTCCGGGGCGACGCTGCTGTACGTCCTGCTCTGGAAGCTCGAGGCGCCGTTCTGGGCGTGGGCGGTCGTCTCGGTCCTGATCGGGCTCGGCTTCACGTTCTTCTCCGGCGCCGTCGAGGCCTGGCTCGTCGACGCGCTCAGGGCGACCGGCTTCGAGGGCGACCTCGACGCGGTGTTCGCGCGGGGGCAGATCGCGTCGGGCGCCGCGATGCTGACCGGGTCCGTGGCCGGAGGCTTCATTGCGCGAGCAGGTGGGGCTCGGAGTGCCGTTCGTCCTCCGCGGAATCGTGCTGCTGGTGATGTTCGTCGTCGCGTTCCGGTTGATGCGGGATCTGGGCTTCACCCCCGACCGCAGCGGAGGCGTGGTCTCCGAGGTGCGACGGATCGCCGGGGACTCGATCGACTACGGCTGGCGCGTGACCGCGGTGAAGTGGCTGATGGTGGAGTCGCTCCTCACTGGCGGCGTCGGCATCTACGCCTTCTACGCGCTCCAGCCGTACCTGCTCGAGCTGTGGGGCGATCCGCAGGCGTATCAGATCGCCGGGCTCGTGGCCGCGATCGCGGCCGGCGCCCAGATCCTCGGCGGGTTCGTGGCGCCTCGGATCCGGCGACTGTTCCATCGCCGGACCTCGGGGTTGATCGTGCTCGCCGTGCTGAACGTGGTCACGCTCGCGCTGATCGGGGTGATCGACAGCTTCTGGGGTGTGCTCGCGATGATCGTCGTCTGGGGCCTCCTGTTCGCGGCTGCGACACCGATCCGGCAGGCGTACATGAACGGGATGATCCCGTCGCGCCAGCGGGCGACGATCCTCTCGTTCGACTCGCTGATGAGCTCGAGCGGCGGCGTGTGGGCGCAGCCGGCCCTGGGACGGGCGGCCGACGTCTGGGGCTATGCGCCGTCGTATCTCGTCGGCGCCGGGATCAGCATCCTTGCGGTACCGCCGCTCATTCTCTCGCGCCGGCAGAACATGCCCGCGGACTCGGTGCGCGCGACGAACGTCGAGGAGGAGCCGGAGGCGCTCGACCCCGCGCGCGCCACGCGTCCCGTCATCGAGTCCGAAGCTCGCTAGGACGGATCGAGCACCGGGGCGCGCTCCACGCGTTCCCCGCCGCGCCTCGTCGCGAGCACGGAGCCGGCGAGGACGAGGACGAAGCCGACGGCCATCCCGATCGTGAAGCGCTCGTCGAGGATCAGGACGCCGAGCACCGCGGCGACCGCCGGGTTGACGTAGGTGATCACCGTCGCGCGCACCGGGCCGACCTCCCCGATCAGCGCGAAGAAGACGAGGAAGGCGAGCGCCGTGCAGACCACCGCGAGCGTGAGGACCGACGCGAACGCGGCGAAGGAAGGTGTCTCGTCGGGGACGCGCGTCGCGGCGAACGGGAGGTACACGACCGCGGTGAGGAGGAGCGAGACCGCGATCACGCCGAGGGCCGGCAAGCCCGAGAGCCAGCGCTGGAGGATCGCGGGGCCGACGGCGTAGCAGATCGCGACGAGGCCGATCTCGACGAGCGGGACGACGTGGGCGCCCTCGACGCTGACGCCGACGATCGCCGCGACGCCGACGACCCCGAGCGCGAGACCCGCCCCGGTCGTGAGGCGAAGGCGCTCCGCGCCGGTCGAGGTCGCGATGACCGTGGCGACGAGCGGGACCGCGGCGATCAGGAGGCCGGTCAGCGAGCTCGAGACCTCGGTCTCGGCGGCGCCGAGCAGCACCCATGGGAGTGCGATCTCGATGCCGGCGAACGCGACGAGCGGCAGCCAGTAGGGCATGAGGGGACGGAGCTCTCCCCGGAACGCCGCGATCGGGAGGAGGAGGAGCGCCGCGATCGCGGTCCGGCCGAGCACGAGCATCGACGGGCTCATGTCGTCGACCGCGACCTTGATCAGGAGGTAGGGGATCCCCCAGATCAGGCACATCGCGGCGAAGAGCAGCGCGCCCCGCCGGGACATCGCACCGCTCGTACCCCGGCCGTCGTGCACCGTGCAACGCTACGGATCCGAGCGAGGGTCGCGCAGGCGGAAACCGCTACTCCTGATGCCCTCCGTCGGCGCGTGGTACCACTTGGCGGCACGTGCGCGGAGGCCGCTGGAGCTTGCCCCTGAAGACAGCTGCGGCCGACCGGCTCGTGACCGCTGCCGCATTCCTCGTCGTCCTGCTCGCGGCGTCCCTCGTGGCTGCGATCCCGATCTACGCCGACGCGGTTGCGGAGAGCAGCCTGCGGGCCCGGCTCGCGCGCGTTCCCGTCGAGGACGCGAACGTCCAGCTCGTGGTCGACGTGTTCGCGGGCGGCGCCGAGAGCGGCCTCGACCGACGCGTGCGCGAGCTCGTCGGCGAGACGTTCGACGGTGTGCCCGTGACGACGTTCGCAAGCGGCGAGTCGGAGCCGTTCGCGGCGAAGCAGGGCACGATCGCGTTCGGCTTCGTCGACGAGGCCCGGTCGCACGCCGAGCTCGAGGCCGGCCGGTGGCCCGCGACGCGCGCGAGCCCAGTCGAGGTCGTGCTGCCAACCACGGTGGCGTCCGACCTCGGGCTCCGCGTGGGCGACGTCGTCGAGGCGCAGAGCCGGCTCGACCCGACGCATCGTGTGACCGCCCGCGTGGTCGGGACCTACCGTCCGGAGCGCAGTGCTTCGGCGTTCTGGTGGGGCGACCCGCTTGCGACCGGGGGCGCAGGGCCGTTCGTCATGACCCGCGAGAGCTTCGACGCGCTCGGGTTGCGCGACCAGAGCCTCCGCTGGCGGCTCGAGCCGGACACCGGGCGGCTCACGCTCGACGATGACCCTGCTGCGCAGGCTCGTCCACGAGCGCGACGTGCTCGCCGTGGTGGCGACGCACGATCCGCTCCTGATCGAGATGGCCGACCACCTCGTCGAGCTCCGCGACGGCGAGGTCGTGAGCGAGGAGCGTCGCGGGGCGGCGGTCAGCGCGGAAGGTGCAGGCCCAGCCGTCGCGGCAGGCCAGTCATCAGCCGGGTGACGGGACCCGCCCGCCGGCCCCCGTCCTCCGCGGCGTCGGCGCGGACCAGCGCGGCGCGAATCGCCGTCCCGCCCGCCCAGCGGAGCGGCTCGGGCGGCATCAGCTTCCGTTCGGGGTCGACGAGCGCGAGGCGCGTCAGCTCGTCCCGCCGGTCGAGCGCGAGCCGCGCGAGGATCTCGCCGCCGAGGTAGGACGGGCCAACGCCGTTCCCGGTGAAGCCGAAGCCGTGGTGGACGTGGCCGCGGCTGCCGAAGATCGGCAGGTGGGTCGGGGAGACGTCGATCGGACCGCCCCATGCATGGGTGACCCGCCGCCCGGCGAGCTGGGGGAACAGGCGGAGCAGGTCGGCGCGTGCCTTCCGCGCTGCGCGGGGGTCGATCTCGAGCCGGTCCAGGCGCCGACCGCCGAAGCCCATGCGGCCGCCGCCCCAGCCGAATGCGATCCGTCCGTCACGCGTCGTGCGGAGGTAATGGAGAAGCGTGCGGCCGTCGGCGATCGGCTCACCGCCGGTCCAGCCGAGCTCCTCCAGCACGTCCGGAACGGGCTCGGTGATCACGATGTGGCTCGACGCGACCGCGTGTGCGAGGCGGAAGCCGTGGAACGACGCCGTCGCGCTGTTCACCGCGAGCACCGCATGACCGGCGCGGACCCGTCCCCACGGCGTCGTTGCCGACGCGTCGCGCCCGAGCCGAGAGACCGGTGTGTGCTCGTGGAGCCGGATCCCAGCCGCCAGCGCCTTCGCGCGGAGGCCGAGCGCGAGCCGCGCCGGATGCACCGTCGCCGAGGTGCGGATCAAGGCCCCGCCGAGGAAGCCCGCATCGCAGCGCTCGCGGAGCTCGCCCGCCCCGAGGGCGCTGATCTCCTCGGGCTCGCCGACCGCGGCGCAAGCAGCGACGCCTGCGCGCGTCGCCTCGAGCTGCGCCTCGCTCGTCGCGGCGAGGAGGGTCGGCGCCTCACGGAACCACGCGTCGACACCCTGTTCGTCGCACCAGCCGCCGATGCCGGAGACGCCCCGCTCGGAGGCGCGGACGACCGCGAGCGCCCGCTCGTCGCCGACGCGCTCGCGGAGGATCGGAAGGTCGTCCCACAGCGTCGAGACGAACCCGCCGTTCCGGCCGCTCGGGCCGTGGCCGGCGAGCCCGGCCTCGAGGACGACGACGTCGAGCTCCGGCTCGAGCCGGCGGAGCTGCCAGGCCGTCCAGAGCCCGAGGTACCCGCCGCCGACCACGACGACGTCCGCCGTCGTGTCACCTCCGAGCGGCGGCGTCGGCTCGACGGGCCCCGCCTCCTCGAGCCACCACCCGTAGCGCGTGTGCCGCATGCCCTGCATCCGGCAAGAGGCTAGACCGATTGAGGGGTGGATCGAGCGGGGCTGCCGCCGCGAATGCGGCGGCCTTCAGGGGGTGTCCCCCGCCGTGGGTGCGGAAGTCAGGCGCTATCCTCTGTCTCCCCGCGGTGGCGGTAGCTCAGCTGGTAGAGCCCCGGGTTGTGGTCCCGGTGGTCGCGGGTTCGAATCCCGTCCGCCACCCCTTTCCGCTCGCGTCTACGATCGACGAGACCCAGGCCCCGTAGCTCAGCGGATAGAGCGGCAGGCTTCGAACCTGCGTGCGGAGGTTCGACTCCTCCCGGGGCCATTCGGGCCGCCGTCGGCGGCGGGTGAGACGACGAAGGAGGGCTCGATGAGCGGGTACGCGATCGCACAGGTCGACGAGATCGACGAGCTGTCCGACGGACGATGTCCGTGGCGGCCGGTCCGGCACCACTTCGGCATCACGTCCTTCGGGATCAACGCCTGGACCGCCCGCGAGGCGGGTGAGCGGATCGTCAACGAGCACGACGAGGCCGACGAGGCGGACCGGAGCGAGGAGCTCTACCTCGTGACGCAGGGTCGCGCGGTGTTCGATCTCGACGGCGAGCGCCGCGAGGCCCCGGCAGGGACCTTCGTCTTCGTCCAGCCCGAGGTGAAGCGGACCGCGTTCGCCGAGGAGCCCGGGACGACGATCGTCGCGGTCGGCGGGGTTCCCGGCAAGGCGTACGAGGTGAGCGGCTGGGAGGTCTGGGCCCCGTTCAGGGCCCTCTACGAGGCCGGCGAGTATGCCGCCGTCGCCGATCGCGCGCCGGAGATCGTCGGGGCCATGCCGCGATACCCGGTACCGCTCTACAACCTCGCCTGTTGCGAGAGCCTCGCCGGCCGGACGGACGACGCACTCGAGCATCTTCGCCAGGCGATCGAGCTGATGGACGGGATGCGCTCCTACGCGCAGAGCGACTCGGATCTCGACCCGATCCGCGAGGAGCCTGCGTTCAAGGAGCTCCTCGGCGCCTGAGCGATAGCCGCGCGCTCAGTCGGGCGAGCGCACGAGCCCGACGACGTACGCTGCCGCGCCGCAGACGAGGAGCGCGGCCTGGACGGCGTGCCAGACGCCGGACCCGTGCGTGACGAAGCCGACGATCGCCGACGACGCGACGAAAATGACCGCCACGACGCCGTGCAGGCCGATGCGGCGGCGATACCAGGGGGCGCGGTCGCGCATTCCCCAAGAGACTGCCCCAGGGCCTGTCCGGCTCGTCGTCGTTGCCGTCGGGTCCGCTCCGTCCGGTCCCGGTCCTACCCTCGCGCCATGACAGTCGGAATCGTGCTGTTCGGGCTCGTGTTCCTCGGAGGGCTCATGGTCGGGACGAAGACACGCCGGCCACTCGCCATCGCCGCGGTCGTCGTCGGGGCGTTCTCCGCGTTGCTCGTGATCCAGACGAACGAGCCGTTCGTCGCCTTCGCGGCATTCGCGCTGATCGCCCTCGCCGGCCTCGTCGCAGACTCCGTGCGCGAGACCGTGGGCCTCCTGCTCGGCCGCTGAGGCCCGCAGGGCTCCGCGCTACGCTCCGTCCGCGCGGGCGTGGCGGAACTGGCAGACGCGCCGGGTTTAGGTCCCGGTGGGCTCAGGCCCTTGGAGGTTCGACCCCTCTCGCCCGCACCTCTCGTGCGGCCGGCCGGTTTGACCGGCTCGGCGCCGCTCGTGAATGCTAGGCCGATGGCGACCGAGACGCTGATCTGTTCTGCATGCGGGCAGGAGAGCCCCGCCGACGCTGCGTTCTGCGCGCGCTGCGGGGCGTCGCTCGAGGCTCCGGGCGCGTACGAGCTGGAGGAGCGGAAGGTGGTGACCGTCCTCTTCGCGGATCTCGTCGGCTCGACCGCCCAGGCAGAGAGCCACGACCCCGAGGAGGTGCGGACGATCCTGTCCGCCTACTACGCGCGCCTGCGTGCGGAGCTCGAGCGACACGGCGGCACGGTCGAGAAGTTCATCGGCGACGCCGTGATGGCGGTGTTCGGCGCCCCGGTTGCGCACGAGGACGATCCAGAGCGCGCCGTTCGCGCGGCGCTCGCGATCCGCGACGCTCTCGCTGAGTCCGCCGTCGACGTCCGAATCGCCGTCCACACCGGCGAGGCACTCGTTGCGCTCCGAGCGCGGGTCGCGGCGGGCGAGGCGATGGTCGCCGGCGATGTGGTCAACACGGCAGCTCGACTCCAGACCGCCGCGCCCGTCAACGGCGTCCTCGTCGGGGAGTCGACCTATCGGGCAACCGAGCACGCGATCCGCTACGGGCGTGCTGTCGAGGTGCACGCCAAGGGCAAGTCCGAGCCGGTGCCTGCGTGGGAGGCGCTCGAGCCGAAGGCGCGTGTCGGCGTGGACGTCGAGCGCGGCCCACTCGCGGAGCTCGTCGGCCGGGAGGACGAGGTCGTGCTGCTCACGGGCGCGCTCGAGCGGGTACGACGGGAGCGCGAGCCGCAGCTCGTCACGCTCGTCGGGGTTCCCGGGATGGGGAAGAGCCGGCTCGTCGCGGAGCTCCTGTCGGTCGTCGAGGAACTGCCCGAGCTGATCACCTGGCGCCAGGGGCGCTGCCTGCCGTACGGGGAGAGCATCAGCTTCTGGGCGCTCGGCGAGATGGCGAAGGCACAGGCAGGTGTGCTCGAGTCGGACTCGGCGGAGGTCGCGGACGGCAAGCTCGCGGACGCTGTCGCGACCCTCGTGCCGGAGGCGGGCGACGCGGACTGGGTACTCGCACACGTGCGGCCGCTCCTCGGGCTCGGCGCTGAGGAGCGTGCCGACGACCGCCGCACCGAGGCGTTCGCGGCGTGGCGGCGCTTCTTCGAGGCGCTCGCGGAGCGCGGGCCCACGGTACTGGTCTTCGAGGACCTCCATTGGGCCGACCACGGTCTGCTCGACTTCGTCGACCACCTCGTCGAGTGGGTCCACGGCGTGCCGCTGCTCGTCGTCGCGACGGCGCGGCCCGAGCTCCTCGAGCGGAGGCCAGGCTGGGGCGGCGGCAAGGCGAACGCCTCGACCGCGTCGCTGAGCCCGCTGTCCGACGTGCAGACCGCACGCCTCGTCGGGCTTCTTCTCGACCAGGCGGTCGTCGACGCCGAGCTCCAGACGACGCTGCTCGCCCGCGCCGGCGGGAACCCGCTCTACGCGGAGGAGTACGTCCGCATGCTGCGCGACGGCCGCTCCGCGGCCGAGCTCCCCGAGACGATCCAGGGGATCATCGCGGCCCGGCTCGACGCGCTGTCGGCGGACGAGAAGGTCCTGATCCAGGACGCGGCCGTGATCGGGAAGGTGTTCTGGGCCGGGGCGCTCGCCGTGCTCGGCGACGTCGACCAGGCCGCTGTCGTGCACCGGCTCCATCAGCTCGAACGGAAGGAGTTCATCCGCCGCGACCGTCGCGGCTCCATCGCGGCCGACACGGAGTACGCGTTCCGGCACGTGCTCGTGCGCGACGTCGCGTACGCGCAGATCCCGCGTTCCCGCCGAGCGGACCAGCATCGGCGTGCGGCCGAGTGGATCGGCTCCTTGAGCGACGACCGCTCGGCCGACCGGTCGGGAATGGTCGCGCACCACTACGAGGCGGCGCTCGAGCTCGCCCGCGCATCGGGGCAGGACACCGCCGCGCTCGAGGCACACGCCCGCCGTGCGTTTCACGAGGCCGGCGAGCGAGCGGTCCGGCTCAGCGCGATCTCGTCGGCCGCGCAGTTCTTCCACCGGGCGCTCGCGTTGACGCCTGAGGACGACCCTGAGTGGCCCGACGCGGTGCTCAGCGAGGCGAAGGCCGGCATCCTCGTCCGGCAGGGCGGCGAGTTCCCGCTCGTCCCGCGTGTGCTCGAGCAGCTGCTCGCCGACGGCCGTGACGACCGTGCGGCAGAGGCCGAGCTACTTCTCGCCGAGGCCGACTGGTTCGCCGGCCGGAACGATTCCACGTTCGCGCGGCTCGCGCACGCTCGGACGCTGCTCGCCGACGCTGGACCCTCGTTTGCCAAGACGAAGTTCTACGCCGAGACGTCGCGGTTCCTGATGCTCGCGAGCCGGTATGCGGAGGCGGTCGAGACCGGTCGGGAGGCGCTCGCGCTCGCGGAGGAGCTCGACCTCCGGGATCTCCAGGCCCACGCGCTCACCAACATCGGTACAGCCCGTGCGTGCATCGGCGACCGTGGCGGGTTTGCCGATCTCGAGCGGGCGTATCTCATCGCGCTCTCGATCAACTCCGGCGAGTCCCTCCGCGCGCTCGGCAACCACGCATCGCTGTTGGGCGACTTCGGCGACCTCGACGGAGAGCGCGCGCTCTATGCGCAGGTGGTCGATCTCGCGCAGTCGCTCGGCGTTCCGGGATTCGGCCTCTGGACGCTGCCGGAGGTCGCGCTCCTCGACTTCAGGGCGGGCCAGTGGGACGACGCCGTCGCGGTCGTGGAGCACTACCTGGCGACGATGGGGGAGGCCCATTACCTCGAGTCGGTCGCCCGGACGATACTCGGCGAGATCCTCGTGGCTCGCGGCGACCTGGCAGGCGGCTTGGCCGAGTCCGCACGGGCCGCCGAGTTCGCGCGAAGCGTGAAGGACCCCCAGAACCTGTACCCCACACTTGCCGCGCGCTCGCGCCTTCTCGCCGAGGCAGGCAGGCCGGACGCGGCGGTCGAGGTCCTCGCCGAGCTGACGGCGCTCGCCGCAGAGCGGGACTACATGCCCACCGGGTGGGTCCTCGACGCGACGTTCGCGTTCGAGGACCTCGGGCGCACGCAGGAGGCGACGTCGCTCCTCGCCGGACGGCAGCCCCGGACGCGCTGGCTCGACGCGGCGAACGCCTACGCGGCCGGCGACCGGGTCGCGGCGGCGGAGATCCTCGCCGCGATGGGCGACGCGACCAACGAGGCCCACGCCCGCTTGCGCGCGGCGGAGCTCGGCGGTCAGCGCGACCAGATCGCCGCTGCCCTCGCCTTCTTCCGCGGCGTCGGCGCGACCGCCCTCGTCCGCCGCGCGGAGGCCTTGCTCGCGGCGAGCGCCTGATCCGGCGAGCCAGGCGGCCTCTGCTTGAATGGCCGCATGAGCCAGGTGGAGGAGCTAGGCGGGAACCGCGTCCGCCTCACGGTCGACGTCTCGCCGCACGAGCTCGAGCACGCAGTCGAGCACGCGGCCACCGATCTCGCCGGCTCCGTCCGGATTCCAGGGTTCCGCAAGGGGAAGGTTCCGCGGCAGGTGCTCGTCGCGAACGTCGGCAAGGATCGCCTCTGGGCCGAGGCGGTCGAGTCCCACATCGGCGGCTGGTTCTGGAACGCCGCCGCGCGGTCGCGGCTCCGTCCCGTCGCGACGCCCGAGTACGACTTTGCGCTCCCGTCCTCGGAGAGCGAGCCGTGGCGCTTCAGCGCGACGGTCGAGGTGCAGCCGACCCCGGAGATCGTCGACTGGACGGGCCTCGAGGTGCCGCGCGCCGAGTCGGTCGTCCCCGAGGAGCTCGTCCAGCACGAGGTCGACGCGCTTCGCAACTCGGTCGCCGAGCTCGTGCCCGCCGACGACCGCGAGGCGCGCGAGGGCGACACGCTCGTCGTCGACCTCAGCGGCGCGAACGGCGAGGGCCAGCCCGACACGGTGATCGAGCTCGGCTCCGGTCGGCTGCTCGGCGAGATCGAGTCCGCACTCGTCGGCGCACGACCCGGCGACACGCGCACCGTGCGCTACTCGCTCGCCGACGGCTCCGAGAGCTCGGTCGACGTCGAGGTCAAGCACGTCAACGAGAAGGTGCTGCCAGAGGCTGACGACGAGCTCGCTCGCTCTGCCAGCGAGTTCGACACCTTCGCCGAGCTGCGGGCGGACATCGAGGGGCGGATCCGGGCCGCGGTCGACGAGCAGATCGACGCGGACTTCCGCGCCGCCGCCGTCGACGAGCTCGTACGCGCCTCGGGCGTCCAGGCGGCGGGGCCGCTCGTCGAGGCGCGTGCGCGCGAGCTGCTCAACGCCTTCGTCCGCTCGCTCGCCACCCGCGGGATCACCCCCGAGGCGTACTTCCAGACGACCGGCCAGACGCCGGAGTTGTTGACGGCGCAGATCCGCGCCGAGGCCGCCCAGTCCGTGGCCAGGGAGCTCGCGCTCGAGGCGGTCGCGGAGAAGGCCGGCATCGCGGTCTCCGACGACGAGGTCAAGGAGCTGATCCGCGAGCAGGCGGAGGCGTCGGGCGACGATCCGGACGCGGTGATCGAGGACATCTGGGCACACGGGCACCAGGAGCAGCTCCGCGAGGACCTGAGGCTCCGCGCGGCGCTCGACCGGCTCGCGGCCGAGGTGACGCCGATCGCGCCGGAGACGCACGCGGCCCGTGAGGCGATCTGGACGCCGGACAAGGAGAAGCCCGCCGGCGAGACGAAGTTGTGGACCCCAGGAAGCGAGGAGTAGCGATGAGCCCACTGATCCCGATGGTGATCGAGCAGACGTCCCGCGGCGAGCGGTCGTTCGACATCTACTCGCGTCTGCTCAACGAGCGGATCATCTTCCTCGGGACGCAGGTCGACGACCAGATCGCGAACCTGATCATCGCCCAGCTCCTCCACCTCGAGTCCGAGGACCCGGACAAGGACATCTTCCTCTACATCAACTCTCCGGGCGGCTCGGTGTACTCGGGCCTGGCGATCTACGACACGATGCAGTTCATCAAGCCGGACGTCTCGACGATCTGCGTCGGCATCGCGATGAGCATGGGCGCGCTGCTCCTCGCCGGTGGCGCCGAAGGGAAGCGGATGGCGCTGCCGAACTCGAAGATCCTCATCCACCAGGTGTGGGGCGGCTACCAGGGGCAGGCCTCCGACATCGAGATCCACGCGAGAGAGACCATCGCGTTGAAGCGCAAGCTCGAGGAGATCATGGCCCAGCACACAGGTCAGGACACGGACAAGGTGCGCACCGACATGGACCGCGACTACTTCATGACCTCGGAGGAAGCGACGGAATACGGGATCATCGACAGGGTGATCACGCACCGCTAGAGGGGTTTCGACCCGAATCCGGGTAGCCGAACCAGTGCTTTCTTAGTAAAAGAGGAGATCAGTGGCCCGAGCGAGCGAGGGAAACGAGCAGCTGCTCTGCAGCTTCTGCGGCAAGAGCCAGCGGCAGGTGAAGAAGCTGATCGCCGGTCCCGGCGTCTACATCTGCGACGAGTGCATCGATCTCTGCAACGAGATCATCGACGAGGAGCTCACCGCTCCCGCCACGCTCGACCTCGACAACCTCCCGCGCCCGCGCGACATCTACGCGGTGCTGAACGACTACGTCGTCTCCCAGGAGGAGGCGAAGCGCACCCTCTCCGTCGCGGTCTACAACCACTACAAGCGCGTCCGCATGGGACAGGCGGACGAGGCCGACGTCGAGCTGCAGAAGTCGAACATCCTCCTGCTCGGCCCGACCGGCTGCGGGAAGACCCTCCTCGCGCAGACGCTGGCGCGGATCCTCAACGTCCCCTTCGCGATCGCCGACGCGACCGCGCTGACCGAAGCAGGCTACGTCGGCGAGGACGTCGAGAACATCCTCCTCAAGCTGATCCAGGCCGCCGACTTCGACATCAAGAAGGCCGAGACCGGGATCATCTACATCGACGAGGTCGACAAGATCGCGCGGAAGGCGGACAACCCGTCGATCACGCGCGACGTGTCGGGCGAGGGCGTCCAGCAGGCGCTGCTGAAGATCCTCGAGGGTACGGTCGCCTCGGTCCCGCCGCAGGGCGGACGGAAGCATCCGCACCAGGAGTTCCTCACGATCGACACGACCAACGTCCTGTTCATCTGCGGCGGGGCGTTCGCCGGGCTCGACAACATCATCGCGCGGCGGATCGGGAGGAACGCCGTCGGCTTCGGTGCGGAGGTGCGCTCGAAGGCGTCCGAGGAGTCCGCCGAGCTGCTCACCCAGGTGATGCCCGAAGACCTCATGAACTTCGGGCTGATCCCCGAGTTCATCGGCCGCCTCCCGGTCGTCTCAGCAGTGCATCAGCTGCGGCGCGACGACCTCGTCCGCATCCTCACCGAGCCCAAGAACGCGCTCGTCCGTCAGTACCAGCGGTTCTTCGGCTACGACACGATCGAGCTCGTGTTCACCGACGACGCCCTCTGGGAGATCGCCGACAAGGCGCTCGCCCGCGAGACAGGGGCGCGCGGCCTCCGGTCGATCATCGAGGGCGCGCTGCTCGACGTGATGTTCGAGCTGCCCTCGCGGCGCGACGTCTCGAAGTGCGTGATCACGCGCGAGACGATCGCGAAGGGGCTCCACCCGACGCTCGTCACCCATCGGGTGCCGGACGAGCTCGACGCCGTCGCCGACGGCACCGCCTAGCGACCCGTGGCGGGCCCGCGCTCGCGGACCACGACCTGGCACGACCCGCTCGAGGTGGTGGCGGAGCTGGGCCGCCTCGACGGGATCGACGTGCTGCGGCGGATGGCGGTGGGCGATGCGCCGTACCCTCCGATCGCCGACACGATCGCGATGCGGATCGTCGAGGTCGAACGCGGCCGCGTCGTGTGGGAGGCCGAGCCGGGCGAGTATCTCTACAACCCGATCGGCACGGTCCACGCCGGGTTCGTGACGACGCTGCTCGACTCGGCGATGGGCACCGCGTTCGTCTCGACCGCGGAGGCGGGAACGCGTTGGACGACGCTCGAGCTGAAGGCGAGCTTCACCCGCGCGATCACGGCGGACACGGGGGTCGTGCGCTGCACCGGGACGATCGTCCACCGCGGCCGCACGGTCGTCACGACCGAAGCGAAGGCGGAGGACGCGGAGGAGCGGCTCCTCGCGCACGCGACGAGCACGATCCTCGTGCTCACGCCCTGACGCGCTCCGTACACTCCGCGTCCTGATGGAGAGCCTGTACGACCCCTCGGGCGTCGAGCGGCGCTGGCAGCAGACCTGGGAGGCGGAAGGCCTCTACGCCGCCGGCGCGGGCCGTCGCCGGGACGACACGTTCGTGATCTGCATCCCGCCGCCCAACGTCACGGGCGAGCTCCACATGGGCCACGCGCTGAACGGCTCGCTGCAGGACGTCCTGATCCGCTGGCACCGTATGCGGGGGTTCGACACGCTCTGGCAGCCCGGCTACGACCACGCCGGCATCTCGACGCAAAACGTCGTCGAGAAGCAGCTCGTCGCGGAAGGAACCTCGCGCCGCGAGATCGGTCGCGAGGCCTTCGTGACGCGGACGTGGGACTGGCTCGAGCAAACGGGCCGGACGATCATGGGCCAGTACCGGCGCCTCGGCGCGTCGGTCGACTACTCGCGCGAGCGATTCACGATGGACGACGAGTACGTCCGCGCCGTGATGACGTTCTTCGTACGCCTCTGGGAGCGCGGCTGGATCTACCGGGCGAACCGGATCGTCAACTGGTGCCCGTACCACGAGACGGCGATCTCCGACCTCGAGGTGGAGCACGTCGAGAAGGACGACACGCTCTATCGGATCGTCTACCCGTTCGCCGACGGCGACGGCGGCCTCACGATCGCGACCGTGAGGCCTTCGACGCTCCTCGGCGATACGGCCGTGGCGGTGCATCCCGACGACCCGCGCTACGCGGACGCGGTCGGCCGTGAGGTGATCGTCCCCGTGGTCGAGCGGCGGGTACCCGTCGTCGCCGACGCCCGTGTCGAGCCGGAGTTCGGGACCGGGGCGGTCAAGGTCACGCCGGGGCACGACCCGATGGACTTCGACATCGGCCGCGACCACGAGCTCCCGACGGTGACGGTGATCGGCCCGGACGGGCGGATGCTCGCCGAGGGCTTCGAGGGGCTCACACAGCCGGAGGCGGACGAGCGCATCCTCGCGTGGCTCGACGAGCGCGGCCGGCTGGAGAGCCGCGAGCCCTTCAGGCATTCCGTCGGGACGTGCGAGCGGTGCCACTCGCGCATCGAGCCGCTCGTCTCCCCACAGTGGTGGTGCCGGATGGACGAGCTGGGCGCCCCCGCGATCGAGGCGCTGCGCGAGCGGCGTGTCCGGTTCCACCCGGAGAGCCAGCACCGGTTTGCGATCGAGTCGCTCGAGCAGGCGCCCGACTGGTGCATCTCACGCCAGCTCTGGTGGGGGCACCAGATTCCGGTCTGGAGCTGCGACAACGGGCACCAGGTGTCCGCCTGGCCGCCGCCGGAGTCGTGCCCCGAGTGCGGTTTGCGAAAGCTCGTGCGTGACCCCGACGTGCTCGACACGTGGTTCTCGTCGGCGCTCTGGCCGCTGGCGACGCTCGGCTGGCCCGACGACACCCCCGAGCTCGGGCGCTACTACCCGGGCGACGTCAGCGTCACCGCGCGCGAGATCATCCGGCTCTGGGAGAACCGCATGATCTTCTCGGGCCTCTTCCTGCGCGGCGAGATCCCCTTCGCGGACGTGATCATCACGTCGACGATCCTCGCTCCCGATGGCCGGCGGATGTCGAAGAGCCTCGGCACGGGGATCGACCCGATGGAGCCGATCGCGTCGCACGGCGCCGACGCCACGCGCTACGGGCTCCTCAAGATCTCGTCGACCCAGGACGTGCGCTACTCCGTCGGCGCGCTCGAGGAGGGCCGCCGCCTCGCGAACAAGCTCTGGAACGTCGCGCGGCTGATCCTCCAGCAGACCGAGGGCGTCGAGCCGGCCGCGCGCCCGTCGGCCCTCGAGGAGCGCTGGATCTTTGCGCGCCTCGACGAGGCGCGCGCTGCGATCGAGCACGCGTGGAGCCGCTTCGATTTCGCCGCCGCCACGAACGTCCTGTACCACCTGACGTTCGACGACTTCTGCGACTGGTACGCCGAGGCTGCCAAGGCGCGCCTGTACGACGGTGACGAGGACGCGTGCGCGACGGCGCTCGCGGCGCTCGAACGGCTTCTCGCGCTGCTGCACCCGCTGATGCCGCACGTCACCGAGGAGATCTGGTCGCACCTCCCGGACCGGCGTGCGCGCCTGGTCGTCTCCGCCTGGCCCGAGCCTGACGCGTCCAACGCCGACTGGCTCGGCGCGCTCGACCGGGTGCACGAGGCGGCGCGGGTCTTCCGGCGAAGCGGCGTGCGCGTCGAGCTCGCCGGGGACGAGGAGCAGCGCGTGTTCGCAGCGGTCGTGCGGCCGGAACGCCACCGCGCAGCGGGTGACGCGGACGCGGAGCGGGAGCGGCTCCGCAAGGAGATCGCGCGGGCCGAGGGGATGCTCGACAACGAGCGGTTCGTCGCGAACGCGCCCACGGACGTCGTCGACGCGGAACGCTCCAAGCTCGAGCGCTATCGCGGCGAGCTCGCGCTCCTCGGGGAGTAGCCCTCGATGGCGGAGGGAGCCGACGTCGCCTGGCTCGAGGGGCTCTCGCCCTGGCCCACCGGCGGCTTCGGGCTCGAGCGCATGCGGGAGCTTCTCGCGGCGCTCGACCACCCCGAGGCAGGTCTCCCCGCGGTGCACGTCGTCGGCACGAACGGCAAGTCGACGACGACGCGGATGGTCGAGGCGCTGCTCCTCGCCGACGGGAGGCGTGCCGGTGCGTACCTGTCGCCCCACGTTCGGTCGTGGGCGGAGCGGATCCGCGTTGCCGGCGAGGAGGCCGACCTTTCCGCGGCGCTCGCAGAGGTGCGGCCGGCCGCCGAACGGGTCGACGCGACCCAGTTCGAGGTGCTGACCGCGGCGGCGTTCGTCGCGTTTCGTGCGGCCAAGGTCGACGCCGCGGCGGTCGAGGCAGGGCTCGGCGGCCGGCACGATGCGACGAACGTCCTCGACCAGACGCGGGTCGTCGTCCTCACGAACGTCTCGCTCGAGCACACCGACGTGCTCGGAACGACGCGCGAGGCGATCGCGGCGGAGAAGCTCGCAGTCGTCCGTGCGGGCTGCACGGTCGTGCTCGGCGAGCCCGAATGGGAGGAGGCTGCCCTGATCGCCGGCGCCGGCCGCGTCGTCGTCGCCGAGGGAGGCTCGGCGACGCTCGCGACCGCGGCGGCGGGGGCCTTCCTCGGCGAGAAGGTCGACGCATCGGCGCTCGACGAGGTCGCGCTCCCCGGCCGGCTCGAGCGGCGTCCCGGCGAGGTCCGGGACGGCGCGCACAATCCCGAGGGCGTGCGCTGGCTGGTCGAGCGGCTGCGGCCGGAGGAGTACACGGTGGTGGCATCGATCCTCGGGGACAAGGATGTCGAGGTGATGCTCGAGCACCTGTCTGCGCTCGGGCACCGCTTCGTGGCGACGCGCTCGTCGAATGCCCGCGCGCTCTCCACCGATGCGCTCGCCGACCGCGCTCGTCCCTGGTTCGAGATCGTCGAGGCGCGCGACGATCCCGGCGAGGCGCTGGCCCTCGCCCACGAGCTCGGCGAGCGGGTCCTCGTGACCGGGTCGCTGTACCTGCTGGCCGACCTCGAGGGGCGCGACCGGTGGCGGTGACCCGCGCGCGGGACCGGGTCGCGGTGCTCACCTTCGCGGCGTTCGTCGTGCTGGCGATCGTGGGAGCTGCGTTTGCCGTCGGGTATATCCTCGGCAAGCTCCTCCTCTGACCGTGATCGCCGCCACCACCCTCATCGCCTCGAGCACGGTCGACGTCGCGCGGAACGTCGCGATCCTCCTCGGGGTCGTCTTCTGGCTCGCGACCGTCTACTGGGTCTACAAGGACGCCCGCCGCAGGATCGAGGATCCATGGCTCGTCGGGATGGCCACGGTGCTCGGCGCGATCCCGCCGTTCCTCGGGCCGCTCATCTACATGCTCTTCCGGCCGCCGGAGTACCTCGAAGACGTCCGTGAGCGGGAGCTCGAGATGCTCGCGATCGAGGAGCGCCTCGCGGAGCACGACCTGCGCTGCCCGGTCTGCCGCGGCCCGGTCGAGGCGTCCTTCCTCGTGTGCCCCGTCTGCACGACCCGGCTCAAGCAGGCCTGTACCGAATGTGCGGCCCCGCTCGAGCCGATCTGGCAGGTGTGCCCGTACTGCGCGACCCCGGTGCCGCCGGGCGTCGTCACGGGCGACGACGTGCTGCAGCCGGTTCGCCCGCGGCGCGCGCGCCGCTCCGGATAGATTGCCGCCCCGATGGCCGTCGAGACCACCCTCGTCCTCGTCAAGCCGGACGGTGTCCGCCGCGCGCTGTGCGGCGAGGTCGTCGCGCGCGTCGAACGGAAGGGCTACGAGCTCCGCGCCGCGCGCCTGCTCCGGATCACGAAGGCGCTCGCGCGCGAGCACTACGCCGAGCACAAGGGCAAGCCGTTCTTCGGCGAGCTCGTCGACTTCATCACCTCCGGGCCCGTGCTCGCGCTCGCTGTGCGCGGCGAGGACGCGATCGGCGGCGTGCGGTCGCTGATGGGCGCGACGCACCCCAGGGACGCCGCGCCGGGAACGATCCGCGGAGACCTCGCCACGCTCCTCTCCGAGAACGTCGTGCACGGCTCGGATTCCTCCGCGAGCGCCCGACGAGAGCTCCGCCTGTTCTTCCCTGACGGCTTGCTCTAGGCCGTGCTCGTCCTCGCGTCGACGTCGCCGCAGCGTCGCGCGATCCTCGACCAGCTCCGGATCCCGTACGACGCCGTCGCGCCGCGCTACGAGGAGCACGACCCGCCCGACGCCGACCCGGTGGAGCTCGTCCGCGCGCACGCCGTGGGGAAGGCGCGCTCCGTGCACGTCCCGGGCCGTCCGACGCTCGGCGTCGACACGACCGTCCACCTCGGCCGGCGGCTGTACGCGAAGCCGGCCGACGCGGAGGACGCGGCAGCGATGCTGACGGAGCTCGCGGGCCGGACACACGCGGTGCTCTCGGGGCTTTGTCTGTTGACCGACCACGGCGAGCGCGTCGAGCACGCCGAGACGCTCGTCACGTTCCGCCGCGTCGACGAGGACGCGATCACCGCCTATGTGGCGAGCGGGGAGTGGGAGGGGCGTGCCGGCGCATACGCGATCCAGGGCCTCGGCGGCCGGCTCGTCGAGCGGATCGAAGGCGACTACCTGAACGTCGTCGGCCTGCCGGGAGCCCTGCTCCTGGACGTGCTCGAGCAAGAGGTCCCGGCGCTGCTTCGCCTGCGGTGAAAGCAGGCGCTTGCAACAGACCGTTGCAAGCGCGTGACGGCGGCGGGCGACGCCGAACGGGGGCGAATCAGGCGGGAGATACACTGCCGGGCTCATGAGCATGTTTCGCTCGATGACAGGCTTCGGCGGTCGCGACATGGCCGTCGACCTCGGCACCGCGAACACGCTGGTCTACGTCCGCGGCCGCGGCATCGTGCTCTCCGAGCCGTCGGTCGTCGCGATCGACCAGCGGACGGGCGACGTGCATGCGGTCGGCGTCGAGGCGAAGCGCATGCTCGGCCGCACGCCGGGCTCGATCTCCGCGATCCGCCCGCTCAAGGACGGCGTGATCGCGGACTTCGACGTGACCGAGCAGATGCTCCGCCACTTCATCCAGAAGGTCCACCAGCACCGCTTCGCGCACCCGCGCGTGGTGGTGTGCGTCCCGTCGGGCGTGACGGGCGTGGAGAAGCGTGCGGTCGAGGAAGCGACGCTCTCCGCGGGCGCGCGCCAGGCCTACCTGATCGAGGAGCCGATGGCGGCCGCGATCGGAGCTGGTCTCCCCGTCGCCGAGCCCACCGGGAACATGATCGTCGACATCGGCGGGGGCACGACCGAGGTCGCGGTCATCTCGCTCGGCGGCATCGTCGTCTCGCAGTCGCTCCGCGTCGGCGGCGACGAGATGGACGAGGCGATCGTCAACCACATCAAGAAGGAGTACAAGCTCCTGGTCGGCCAGCAGACGGCCGAGGAGATCAAGCTCGAGATCGGCTCCGCGTTCCGGCTCTCCGACGAGATCCAGGCGGAGGTCCGCGGTCGCGACATGCTGACCGGCCTTCCGAAGACGGTCGTGATCACGTCCGAGGAGATCCGGCGGGCCCTCGACGAGCCCGTCTCGCAGATCGTCGACGCGATCAAGTCGACGCTCGACAAGACGCCCCCGGAGCTCGCGGCGGACATCATGGACCGCGGCATCGTCCTCGCGGGTGGCGGCGCGCTCCTGCAGGGGCTCGACGAGCGGCTCCGGCACGAGACGCAGATGCCGGTCCACCTCGCCGAGAGCCCCCTCACGTGCGTCGCGGTCGGGTCGGGGAGGAGCCTCGAGGAGTTCGAGGCAATCCACCGCTCGAACCGCAGCCGGGCACGCCGGAACGGCAACCGGCGGTACAGCTAGCCCGCCGCCTGATCCCCCGCCTGCGGCGGGGCACATCCCCAAAGACGCCCGCTTCGCGGTCGCGGCTGCATCGTCCATCATCGCGAGGCTGGTCCCGGCTGACCCGCCGGGAGGCGCCGGTACACTCGTGCGGTGCCGCGGAACCGCACCGCACGCCAGGCGGTGCTGGGCGCGAGCGTCCGGCGCCCTGCGATTGTCAGGTCTTCCTCACGAACCTCCGCAGCCTTCCGGCGGCGGCTCGTCGTGGGGGGCCTAGTCCTGCTCGCGCTCGTCCTCGTGACGCTCTCGTTCCGGGATGACCAGAACGGCCCGGTCTCGAGAACACAGTCCGCCGCCGCCTCGGCGCTGAGGCCGTTCCAGGTCGCGGCCGACCGGGTCGCCGCACCGTTTCGCGACGCCTACGGCTGGGGGCAGGGCCTCGTCGACGCGCGCTCCGATGCCGACCGGCTCCAGCGCGAGAACGAGACCCTCCGGCAGCAGTACGCGCGGGCCCGGCTCGCGGAGCAGGAGAATGCTCGCCTCCGCTCCCTCCTCCAGTTCAAATCGGGCCCGCGCTTCCCGGAGGGCTTCAACGGGGTTGCCAGCGAGGTGATCTACCGGCCGCCGGGGGCGTACGCGCAGACGATCGTGATCGCCTCGGGGCGAGACGACGGGATCCGCGTCGACGACCCGGTCGTCACCGCGCGCGGGCTCGTCGGGACGGTGAGCAGGATCAGCAGCCGCACCGCGAGCGTCACGCTCCTCACCGACGACCAGAGCGCGGTCTCGGCGACCGTCCTCGGCTCCGAGGCGGCCGGCATCGTTCGCCGCGGGCAGGGTCCGCGCGCGCCGCTCAGGCTCGTCCGCGTTCCGAAGGAGGCCATCGTCCAGGTCGGCGACACGGTGGTCACGGCCGGCTGGCGCTCGCGGCGATTCTCGTCGCTCTACCCGCCTGGGATCCTGATCGGGCGCGTGACGAGCGTCGGGCGCGCGGACACCGATCTGTTCACGCAGGTCCAGCTCGAGCCGTTTGCCGACCTCTCCTCGCTGGAGGCCGTGCTCGTCCTCGTCCCCTCCGATCGCGGGACGACGCCGTGAGCCTGGCGCTGCGGGTCGCGCCGCTGATCTTCGTCGCGGCCGTGTTCCAGGTCGGCGCCGTCGCCGGGTCGCGCGTGCTGGGGGCGGAGGCGGACCTGCTCCTCGTCACGGTTGTCGTCGTCGCGCTGGTCGCCGGGTCGATCACGGGCGCGGTCGCGGGTTTCGCGGGCGGACTGCTCGTCGACGTGATGACGCTCGACACCCTCGGCACGACGTCGATCGTGCTGACCGTCGCGGGGTACTGGGCGGGCCGCTATGGCGAGACGACGGGCCGCGGCCGGCCGTACGCAGCGCCGCTCTCCGCGTTCGCGATCACGCTGCTAGCGACGCCGGCGAACGTCGCGCTCCACTTCCTCCTCGGCCAGCCGGTCTCGGCGCAGGCCGCGTTCGCAACGTTGATCCCGAGCGCGATCGTGAACGGCCTCCTCGCCTTCGGCCTCCATCCGCTGCTGCGCCGCTACCTCTCGCCGCCAGACCGCTTCCCTCCTCGCACGCATGAGGTGGGCGTTGTCTGACGCACCATACGGAGAGCGCAGGGCGCCTTCGTCACGATTCCTCCCGCCCGACCCGGGCGTCGAGGCGCCGTACAGGCTGACCCCGGGCCTCGCGCTGCGCGTCGGAGTCCTCGGCGTGCTCGCGCTCGCGGTGTTCGCGGTGCTGTTCTTCCGGCTCTGGTCGCTGCAGGTCCTGTCGGGCCAGACGTACCTCGCTGCGGCCCAGGGCAACCAGCTGCGGACGATCCGGCTGGAGGCTCCGCGCGGCACGATCCTCGACCGCAACGGCCGAGTGATCGTCGACAACGTCCCGGGCACGGCGGTGAAGCTCTGGGTCGGCGACCTCCCGTCGAAGCGGCGCTACGAGGTGATCAGGCGGCTCGCGTGGGTCCTCAACGTCCGCCCGGTCACGCTCGCGAAGGAGGTCGACACGCGGGTCAACGACCCGCTCAATCCGATCACCGTGAAGACGGCCGTCGGCGAGGACCAGATCTCGTACCTCTACGAGCACCAGGCCGACTTCCCGGGTGTCCAGATCCAGCAGACGTACCTGCGGCACTATCCGTACCAATCGCTCGGCGCGCAGATGCTCGGCTACGTCGGCGAAGTCTCGCAGCAGGAGCTCGACGCGCACCCCAAGCTGTACGAGTCCGGAGACAAGGTCGGCAAGACCGGCGTCGAGTCCAAGTTCGACGAGTACCTCCGCGGGGTGGCCGGCGAGGCCCAGGTCAGCGTCGACTCGATGGGGCGGCCGCACGGTGCGATGGAGCCCAAGGTCGAGGCGCGTCCCGGGAGCGCGGTGCGGCTCACGATCGACATCGGCCTCCAGCGGGCCGCCGAGCGCGCGCTCCGCTTCGGCATGCAGACGGCGCGGGCGAACGGCTCCTACAACGCGGACGGCGGCGCGCTCGTCGCGCTCGACCCGCAGGACGGTGCCGTGCTGGCGATGGCGTCGACGCCGACGTACAAGCCGTCCGTGTACGTCGGTCGGGTCGACCCGAAGAAGATCAAGCCCCTCGTCGACGCCGACGCGGCGCAGAAGGCGAACTACCCGGGGATCAACCGCGCGACGAGCGGCGTCTACCCGCCCGGTTCGACCTGGAAGCCCGTGACGGCGCTCGCGGCGATGCAGGAGCACTTGCTCCAGCCGTACGGCGCGCTCCAGTGCACGCCGAGCGCCGAATACGGCCTCGACAAGCAGGTCTTCAAGAACTGGGATCCCTACATCAACCAGGCGATCACGCTGCCCGAGGCGCTCGCGCGGTCGTGCGACACCTACTTCTACCAACTGGGGTACGACTTCTATCTCCAGGGCGACAAGGGCAGGACGCGCATGCAGGAGTGGGCGCGGAAGTTCGGCTTCGGAATCCCGACAGGCTTCGACCTCGGCGGCGAGCAGAGCGGGCTCGTGCCCACACCCGCGTGGCGGAAGAAGCACTTCACGAGCGACTGGGACCGCGCCTGGAACCCGGGTGACTCGATCCAGCTGGCGATCGGCCAGAAGGACATCGCGGTGACGCCGCTCCAGATGGCGCGCTTCTACGCGATGATCGCGAACGGCGGCAAGCTCGTCACCCCCTACGTCGTCGCCCAGGTCGAGACGCCTGCCGCGCGCGGCCAGGCGCCCGTCGTGCTCCGCCGCTACGCGCCCCAGCCGCCCGAGTCCGTCGGTGTCGACCCCGCCGCGCTCCAGGTGATCCGCGACGGGCTCTACCAGGCGACCCACGCTTCCTACGGCACGTCGGCGGGCGTCTTCTCGAGCTTCCCCGTGCCGATCGCCGGCAAGACGGGCACGGCGGAGAAGGTCGTGCCGCTCCCCGGCTATCCGGCCGACCACCTCGAGGATCAGTCCTGGTGGTGCGGCTACGGGCCGGCGGAGACCGAGGTGCCGCGCATCGTCATCTGCGCCGTGATCGAGAACGGCGGCCACGGCTCGACCGCGGCTGCACCCGCCGCCCTGCGGGTCTTCGAGAGGTTCTTCGGCGCGAAGGGCGGCTACCAGACCCTGGTGAAGACCGACTGATGAGGAACGCGCGATGATCGTCGACGCCGGACGCCAACGGATCCCGTTGCGCACACGCGACGCCGTCGATCTCGGCGCGCTCGTCCGCCGGCTCGATCTCGTCCTCCTGCTCGCGGCCGGCGCCCTCGTCGGCTACGGGCTCTGGGCGGTCGCAGGGATCACGCGCTTCGACGTCCCGGGCGACACGAACTACTTCGTCGTGCGGCAGGCGATTGCGGCCGCGCTCGGCGCCGTCGGGCTCGTCATCGCGATCGCGATCCCGCCGTCGCTGTACCGGCGTCACTGGCGCGTCGTCTACGGAACCGCGCTCGCGCTGATGGTGGTCGTCTACGCGTTCGCAGAGGCGGTGCGCGGCTCGAAGCGCTGGATCGACATCGGCCCGCTCCAGTTCCAGCCGTCCGAGTTCGGGAAGCTCCTGTTCGTCCTCGCGATCGCCGGCTTCCTTGCCGAGCGCCATCGGCAGCTCGGGCTCTTCCGGACGGTGCTCGGCGCGATCGCGCTCGGCATCGCGCCCATGCTCCTCGTCTTCATGCAGCCCGACCTCGGCACGGCGCTCGTCTACACCGCGGCGCTTGCCGCTGTGCTGTTCATAGCGGGCACCCGCTGGCTCCACCTGGCGCTGCTCGTCGCGCTCGCCCTGGCGCTCGTCGCCGCGGTCGTCTGGGTGGCGCCGTCCGCGGGGATCGAGGTGCTCAAGCCGTACCAGACGGCGCGCTTGACGGGGTTCACGAACCCCGACGCCGACCCGGCGGGCCTCACCTACAACCTCAACCAGTCGATCACCGCGGTCGGCGCCGGCGGGATCGACGGGCGCGGCGTCAGCGAGGCCAGCCAGACGAGGTTCGACTACCTCCCCGAGCACGCGACGGACTTCGTCTTCGCGTCGTTCGCCGAGCAGCGCGGCTTCTTCGGCGCGGCGATCCTCCTGCTCCTCTACCTCCTCGTCGTCTGGCGAGGGCTCCGCGTGGTGACCGTCGCAGGGGACCTCTACGGGTCGATGGTCGCCGGAGGGATCGTCTTCGCGTTCCTCTTCCAGGTCTTCGTCAACGTCGGGATGACGATGGGGATCGCGCCCGTCACGGGGATCCCGCTGCCGTTCGTCACGGTCGGCGGCTCGTCGATGGTTGCGAACCTTGTCGCGATCGGCGTGCTCGAGGCGATCCACGCGCGGGGCCGTCCGGACGCCTTCCGGTGAGGCTGCTCGGCATCGGTCCGCGCGACGTCGTCGCGCTGGCCCGGCACCAGCGCCGTGCCCACGGTCTCCGCGGGCCGCTTCTCGTGACCGGGATGCTCGCCGAGCAGCTTGCTCGCGAGCTCGGCGCGGGGGGAGACCCGACGCTCGTCCGGACGAGCGGAGAGCCGGAGGCCGCGGGCGTCTTCGTGCGCGTCGTCGCGGGCGCCGCGACCGCCGAGGACGAGCGGCTGTTCCGGTCCGCGACCCGTGCGGCGGTTCCGATCGTCGCCGTCCAGACCGCCGAGCCGGCCCGGGCCGCACGGCTGCCGTACGTCCTCGCGGAGGACGTCGTCCAGGTCATGCCCGGGAGCGGCTTCCCGGTCGACGAGATCGCGGATCGGATCGCCGCGGCACTCGGCGAGGACGGCGCCCCGCTCGCCGCCTCGCTGCCGGTGCTGCGCGACGCCGTCGTCCGCCGGCGCGCCACCGAAGCGGCGGTTGGCGCAGCCGCCCTCGCCGCGCTTGGCGCGCCCAGTAGCCCGCGACTGCCGGTGCTCGCGCTCGCGCAGGCGCGAATGCTGTCCGACGTCGCTGTCGCATCCGGCGTCGAGCAGGGCGGCGACGGTCGAGAGAGCGCGCAGCAGCTCGCCCTCCCGCTCGCGGCGGCGCTCGGGACCGGGCTCGCCGCCCGGGAGCTCGTCCGCCGCGCGCCGTTCCGGGGACGCGTCATCGACGCTGCGGTCGCGGGTGCGGCGACGCTCGCGCTCGGCGCTCTCTTCCGGCGCCTCCCCCGGCGCTAGCCGTCTCGGGTCCGTCCGGTCCGGGTCCTAGGATCGCGGACAACCCACGGTCACGATCGATGGAGGTCGAGGTGCCCGAGACGGAGCTCGCAGAGGAACTGCTTCAGATCGAGGAGGCCGACGCGTGGTTCGAGTACCTCGAGTCGACGCGGTGCCAGAACGAGACGCGCTACCAGGAGCTCGAGCCATGGGCTTGGGCTCGGCTCTCGCAACGCTTGCGTGCCGTCCGTGCGCGCCGCGCCCGGTTGCGTCCCGCCGCCTGAGCGTCCTCGATCGCCCGTCCGCGGGCCAGTCTCGCTGATAGCCTTGCCGCAGGCAATGGCCACCGATTTCCACACCCGATGCAGCGCGAGGCTCGCCGCCGAAGCGGACGTGCGCCCGCGCGCTCTGACACGAGAGGACACGATTCTTGCCCTGGTTCCGGATTCGACGACGCAAAGAGGAACAGCAGGCGGCGGATGCCGCCGTCACCACGATCGAGGTCCCGGCTCCCTCTGAGGACCCGGCCGGCCCGGAAAGCGACAGCACACAGACCGACGGCGAGGCTCCGCACAAGCGGAGGCGCCGTGGCAGCCGCGGTGGGCGCGGCCGGCGCAAGCCGGGCGCCGCGCCGGGTGCGGCGCCCGCCCCGGACGCGGCGCCGGCCGCGACGAAGGACGAGCCCAAGGAGGGCGGCGGCCGCGACGGCTCGCGCAAGCGCTCCGGCGGCCAGTCTCGCCAGGGCGGCCGCGAGCGCAGGAGGCAGCCGCAGCGGCGCGCGCCGCTCCCCGCAGCGAAGCGCGAGCTCCTGATCACCGTCGACGTGGGCGAGCAGCGCGTCGCGCTGCTCGAGGACGACCGCGTCGCCGAGGTCTACCTCGAGCGCCCCGAGCGCCGGTCGATCGCCGGCAACATCTACCTCGGCACGGTCGACAACGTCCTGCCCGGGATGGAGGCGGCATTCGTCGAGATCGGCCTCGAGAAGAACGGCTTCCTCTACGTCGACGAGATCGTCGTGCCGGAGCTCGAGGGCCGCCGCCACGGGAAGAAGATCACCGACCTCATCCAGCGGGGCCAGCAGATCCTCGTCCAGGCCGTGAAGGACCCGATGAAGACGAAGGGAGCCCGGCTGACCACCGAGATCTCGCTCCCTGGCCGCTTCCTCGTCTACGTCCCGAACGGGGAGGGGCTCGGCGTCTCGCGCCGGCTCGAAGACGCGGAGCGCCAGCGGCTCAAGGACATCCTCAAGGAGATCGCCCCGGACGAGGGCGGCGTGATCGTCCGCACCGCCGCGGAGGGAGCCTCGGCGGACGACGTCGAGCGAGACCTCGTCTTCCTGCAGCGGCTCTGGAAGACCATCCAGCAGCGCGCGAAGTCGGCGACCGCTCCCGAGCTCGTCTACCAGGAGGCGGAGCTCCCGCTGCGGATCGTCCGCGACCTCTTCGCGGGCGACTTCGTCGCGGCGTACGTCGACTCCGACCGCGCGTACAAGCGGATCGTCGGCTACCTGAAGAAGACGTCGCCGCACATGATCGACCGAGTCCACCGCGCCAAGGACAAGGAGCCGCTCTTCGAGCGCTTCGGCGTCGAGAGGGAGATTGCCTCGACCCTCGAGCGCCGCGTCGACCTACCCTCGGGCGGCTACCTCGTGTTCGACTACGCCGAGGCGTTCACGGTGATCGACGTGAACACCGGCCGCTTCGTCGGCTCTCGCTCGAAGAGCTCGACGCAGCGGTTGGAGGACACCGTCGTGAAGAACAACCTCGAGGCCGTGAAAGAGGTCGTGCGCCAGCTGCGCCTGCGCGACATCGGCGGGATCATCGTCATCGACTTCATCGACATGGCGAACCCGAAGAACCGCCAGGCGGTGGAGGACGCGCTGCGGCAGGAGCTCGAGCGCGACCGCACGAAGACCTACGTCGTCGAGATCTCCCCACTCGGCCTCGTCGAGATGACGCGCCAGAACGTCACCGACGGGCCACGCGAGGTCATGACGCGGAAGTGCCCGACGTGCGGGGGCGACGGCATCGTCGTCTCCGACGCGACGGTCGCGCTCGACGTGGAGCGCAAGCTGCGCACGCTCGCGGCGGCGGGCGCCGGGTCGCGCGTCCAGGCCTACCGGGTCGCGCTGCACCCGCGGACGCTGGCGCTGGTCGCCGGCCCCGGCGGCGAGCGGCTCGCCACGCTCGAGGACGTGACGCGGCGCCGGTTCTATCTCATCCCTGCCGAGGGACACGCGCACGCCGACCATTTCGAGCTGCTCGCCGAGGGGCGCCGCGCGGACATCGCCCCGTCGGCTCCGTTCGAGGAGGGTGCGGAGCTGGACGTGAAGCTCGTGGAGGTCGACCTCTACGACGCCGGCGCGGCGGTGGGTCGCGTCGAGGGCTTCCCGGTCGTCGTCGCGGGCGCCGCGAACCGGGTCGGCAAGAAGGCGACGGTCGCGGTCGGACGCGTGCTCGAAGGCCAGGCGTTCGCGACGCCCGTCGGCGGCGAGGTTGCCGCCGCGCCGATCACGTTCGAGAGCGAGGCCGAGAAGCCGACCCGCGCTCCGGCAAAGCGACGGTCGGGCGACGCCAAGACCGCTCCGGTCGAGGCCGCGACGGTCATCGAGGAGCCGGAGGAGAGCGTGCTCGACGCACAGGCGACCGGCGCCTCGCCCCAGACTGCGAGCGAGGCAGGGACCGACGGTGGCGAGGACGCTGCCGCTCCCGCGAAGAAGAGGACGCGGCGTGGGTCGCGGGGCGGCAAGCGCCGGAAGAATCCGGTCGCGCAGGCCGATGGCGCCGCCGCGGAGGCCGTCGAGGCAAGCGCCGGCGAGCCGGGCCCCGAGAGCGCTTTCGAGGACGGTGCCGCGACCGAGACCGAACGTCCCGCGCCGCGGCCGAGGAAGCGGACGCCGCGGATCCACGTGCCCGACGCCGACGCCCGCCCCGCCCGGGAGACGGAGGAGCCAAAGCCGGTCGTGGACGCAGAGCCTGCCGCACGGAACGGCGACTCCGAGGAGCCGGTGGCAGAGGGTGAGCTCGCCGCGGGGGAGACCGAGAACGGCGAGGGCGCCACGACGCCGCGGAAGCGCACGCGTCGGGGCTCGCGCGGCGGCCGGAACCGCAAGCGGAAGGCTCCGGCCGCGGCGGCCGACGACGAGACGGGCGCCTTGGCGACCGCCGAGCCGGACTCCGCCGACGGGCCAGGCCCCTCCGGGGAGGCCGATGCCTACGTCCCGATGTCCGAGTGGATCGACGAGCTCGACGAATAGGGAGGCGCACGGCGTTCGCTACAATCGGCGGCTCGCGGGCGCTGCCCGCGTTTTCCTCGTCCGAAGGCCTGACCATGAGCTATGCGATCATCTCCGTCGGTGGCAAGCAGTACCGCGTCCGCGAGGGCGAGCGGCTGCTCGTGGACCGGCTGTCGCTCGAGGACGGGGCGACGTTCACGCCGTCCGTGCTCCTCACGGGCGGTGACGGCGACGCGAGCCTCGCGCCAAGCGTCGTCGTGACGGCGAAGGTCGTGCGCCAGGCGAAGGGTCCAAAGCTCGTGATCGGGAAGTACAAGAAGCGCACCGGCTACAAGCGCCACACGGGCTTCCGGGCCTCGCTCACGCAGATCGAGATCGAGTCGATCGGAGGCGCTTCGCGCCGCGGCTCGAAGCAGGCTTCGGCCGCGACGAGCGTTTCGGAGCCGAGGGCGGCGGAGCCGAAGGCGAAGGAAGCGGAGGCGAAGGCACCCGAGGCGGCGACGCCGAGCGCGCCGCCTGCCGGCTACGGCGACCTCACCGTCGCCGAGGTGAAGCAGGCAACTGCAGGCTGGGACGCCGCAGAGCTTGCCGCTGCGCTCGCGTACGAGCAATCCCACGCGAAGCGCAAGGGTGCGATCGCGGCGCTCGAGTCCGCGATCTCGGAGGCTGAGTAATGGCACACAAGAAGGGCCTCGGCTCCTCGAAGAACGGACGCGACTCCCAGAGCAAGCGTCTCGGTGTGAAGATCTTCGCCGGCCAGGAGGTCAAGGCGGGGATGATCATCGTGCGGCAGCGCGGCACGAGATTCCGACCCGGCCCGGGGGTGGGGATCGGGCGCGACGACACGCTCTTCGCGCTGCGCGAGGGCGTCGTCGAGTTCTCGCGGAGCGGCGAACGGCGCTCGGTCGCGGTCAACGCGCCGGCGGGCTCGTCCTAGGGTCCCACGCGGGCCGACGTCCGGCCTCCGTGCCCTGTGTTCCACGACCGCGCTCGTATCGTCGTCCGCTCCGGCAGGGGCGGGGATGGCGCGCTGGCCTTCCGGCGCGAGAAGTACGTCCCGAAGGGCGGTCCCGACGGGGGTGACGGCGGCCGTGGCGGGAACGTCGTCCTCGTCGCCGACCCGTCGCTCCGCGACCTCTCGTTGCTTCGCGGAATGACGGTCTACGCCGCGACCCGCGGCGGCAACGGCGGCGGGGGCCGGCGCCACGGGGCGGACGGCGACGACGCCGACCTCCGTGTCCCGGTCGGCACGCAGGTGCGCTCGGAAGAAGGCGCGCTGGTCGCAGACCTCGCGACGCCCGGCGCGCGCGTCGTCGTGGCGACCGGCGGGTCGGGTGGCCGCGGAAACGCCCAGTTCGCCACGCCGACGCGCCAGGCGCCGCGCTTCGCCGAGACGGGCCTCCCGGGGGAGACCCACCCGCTCGACCTGCGGCTGAAGCTCGTCGCGGACGCCGCGCTGGCCGGGCTGCCGAACGCAGGCAAGTCCTCGCTCCTGCGTCGCATCTCGAACGCGACGCCGAAGGTCGCCGACTACCCGTTCACGACGGTGCAGCCCGTGCTCGGTACCGTGGAGGCGGCGGACGGCGCTCAGCTCACCGTCGTCGACGTCCCCGGGCTGATCGAAGGCGCGAGCGCGGGCGTCGGGCTCGGCCACGAGTTTCTCGCCCACCTCGAGCGGGCGCGGCTCCTCGTCCACGTGATCGACGCCTCGGAGGGCGACGCTGCTGAGCGGTTCGACGCAATCGACCGCGAGCTCGCACTCTACGGCGCCGGCCTCGACGAGCGCCGGCAGGTGGTCGTTCTCAACAAGGCCGACCTCTCTCCCGAGCCGGCGCCATTCGATGTGAAGGACGCGAGGATCGTCGCGGTGCACCGGGTGTCGTGTGTCACCGGGGAAGGCATCCGGGAGCTCGAGCGGTCACTCTTCGCGCTGTGTCCCGCGACACCCGAGCCGGATGCGCCCGACGACGACGAGCTTCCCGAGTTCCTCGAGTACCGCCCGGCGCCGCGCGCTCGGCGCGCGTTCCGCATCCTCCGCACCGACCGGGGGTACCGCGTCGTCGGCAGCCCTCCCGACGGCGACGAGCTCGAGCAGGCCCTCCGTGACGCCGGGGTGCGCAAGGGGGCGCTCGTGGAGATCGGCGACGAGGAGCTCGAATGGCAGCCGTAGCTCCGAAGGTCGGCGTCTTCGGCGGCGCGTTCGACCCGCCGCATCTCGGCCACGTCGCGCTCGCCCAGGCGGGCATCGAGCACTTCGCCCTCGATCGGCTGCTCGTGCGGGTGATCGAAGACCCTGCCCACAAGGCGGTGCCGACGCAGCCCGCGTCCAGGCTGCGCCTGGCCGAGCTCGCCTTCGAGCCGCTCCGCGGCGTGGCGGTCGAGCTCGACCCGAGCGCGCGCACGGTCGACTCGCTCGAGGCTCTCGCGCTCACCGACCCCGTGTTCCTCGTCGGCGCCGACGAGTTCGCCTCGTTCCTCACGTGGAAGGAGCCGGCCCGGGTGCTCGAGCTCGCGAGGCTCGGCGTCGCGACGCGACCGGGCGTCGACCGCGCGCGGCTCGACGCCGTCCTGGCAGCTCTCGACCACCCCGAGCGTGTCACGTTCTTCGCGATCGAGCCGCTGCCCGTTTCCTCCTCCGCGATCAGGGCACGGGTCGCGGCGGGCGAGTCCATCGACGGTCTCGTCACCGCCGCGGTCGCCGCGGAGATCGAGGTGTTCGGCCTATACCGCCCCGTTGAAACCGGGGAGGGCCGGGGTATGCTTGAAGCGGAATCGAGCGAACGGACGTCACCGACCTGACATCTCTCGAACATGCACGGCGCATCGCCGCTCTCTGCGAGGAGAAGCTGGCGACCGACGTGACGATCCTCGACATGCGAGCGGTGTGCGACTACACCGACTTCTTCGTGCTCGCGACGGGCAAGAACGCGCGGCAAACGCATGCGATCCACGATGAGGTGCTCGGTCGCCTCAAGAGCGAGCAGCGGCTGCTGCCGCGTTCGACGAGCGGGCTCCCCGAGGCGACTTGGATCGTGGACGACTACCTCGACGTCGTGCTCCACGTCTTCACGCCCGACACGCGCGAGCACTACCGCCTCGAGGACCTCTGGAACGACGTGCCCAAGCTCGAGGCCGCAGCGAGCGCCTGACCGCCCTTCGTCGACGCCCCACGAGAGCGGCTAGCATTGAGCCCTCCAGGGGCCGTAGCTCAGCTGGGAGAGCGTCTGGCTGGCAGCCAGAAGGCCACGGGTTCGAGTCCCGTCGGCTCCACTTTTCGGACGTTGCGCGACCTCGGGCGCATCGTCGCAGCGGATCTGATCCTTCTCTGCGTCAGGCCGCCCTTCTGCTCGAGGGCAAGATGAGGCGCGAGACCGAGGCTGTCCACGTCTTTTCGACCGAGGAGGCCGTGTGATGCTTGTCCGCTGGTACGGCCAGTCGGCGTTCCTGCTCGAAGGCTCGAAGACCGTGCTGCTCGATCCGTTCGGCCCAGTCCGTGAAGCATTCGCCGGCCGCGGGCTCGAGTTCCGCTATCCCCCGATCGCCGCGGTGAGCGCCGATCTCGTGCTCGTCACGCACGAGCATGCGGACCACAACGCGGCCGAGGTCGCCGCCGACGCGACGCCCACGATCCGCTCGACCGCGGGGACGCTCGACTCGCCGGTGGGAGAGGTCGTGGCGATCGCCTCCGAGCACGACGACGTCGCCGGCACCGCCCGCGGGCCGAACACGATCTTCTGCTTCTCGCTCGACGGCCTCCGCATCTGCCACCTGGGGGACTTCGGTCAACGCGCGCTTCGGCCCGGGCAGCGGCAGGCGATCGGCGACCCCGACGTCCTCTTCGTCCCGATCGGAGGCGGCCCGACGGTCGGCGGGACTGCCGCTGCCGACCTCGTCCGCTCGATCGGGCCGCGCCTCGTCGTCCCTATGCACTACCGCACCGACGCCGTCAACTTCCTCGACCCGCCCGACGCGTTTCTCGCTGCGCTCGGCGCGGAGGTCGTACGGCGCGAGGAAAGCGAAGCCGCGCTCGAGGGCCTGCTCGGCTCGAACGAGGCACCGATCGTCCTCCTGCTCGCGCCTCCGCTCGCATGACGACGCAGGAGGCGTACCGGATCGGCGAGGTTGCGGAGCGGGTGGGCGTCACGACGCGCACGATCCGCTACCACGGGCAGCTGGGCCTGTTCGGCACCGCCCGGGAGCGCGCGAAGGGGACGCATCGTCTCTACGGCGAGGCGGACGTCGCTCGCCTCGAGGAGCTGGTGCGCCTTCGCGACCCGCTCGGCCTCTCCCTCGACGAGCTCGAGCAGGCCTGAGTCCCTTCCCGAGCCCGATCGCCGATTCGGGCAGGATGGGGAGCGCATGTCCTCCTACGGGCACCTGGGGCTCGAGCGGCTGGAGCGGCGGCTCGGGCCGAGGACACGGGGGAGGGCCGCCTCGATCGCGCTCGGCGCCGTGCTCGGCCTCGCCGGCGTGGGGCTCGGCGTCCTCCTCCACGTCGTCACATCCGGAGCCTCGTACGCCCAGCTCGTCGGGGCCGTCGCGCTCGCCATGGTGCTGGGCGGCGTGTCCGCCGCCGTCGCCGCCACGGTCGTCGGCTGGGGCGTCGGCGCCTTCCTCCTCGAGAACCCGGACTGGCAGCCGGTCTTCTTCGATCGGGACGAGTTCCTGCGGTGGTCGACCTCGCTCCTCGCCGCGGCCGTCGTCGTCGGCGTGGGCTGGACGATGCGTCGCGGCCACGAGCGGGCCGCGGTGGCGGCGGTCGAGGCGGAACGCTCGCGCCGTCGGCTCGAGGCGATCCAGGAGCTGACCGCGAGCCTCTCCGCCGCGGTACGGCCCGCCGACGTCGCCGAAGCGCTCGCCGGCGGCGTGGTCGAGGCGCTCGGCGCGCGGAGTGGGTCGTTCGGCCTCGTCGATGGAGCCGACCTCGTCGTCGTGGAGTCCGGAGAAGGCACCGGCCGGGCAGGGACGTCTCCCGTGCGGATGGCACTGGGAGCACGGACCCCGCTCGCCACGGCCGCCCGCCAGGGTCACGTCGTCTGGGTCGAGCGGCGCGCGGAGCTCGTGCGAGCGTTCCCCGACGCGCCCTCGCGCGACGCCGCGAGCGTCCTCGCGGTCCCCGTCCGCCGCGGCGCGGACGTGATCGGCGCGATGGCGGTGGCGTTCCGCGAGCCTGGTGCGGTCACGCTCGAGCGACGCGCGGTCGCGACGCTCGCGGCCGAGCTCGGCGGGCAGGCGCTCGAGCGGGCGCGGCTGTACGAGCTCGAGCGCTTCGAGGCCGAGCGGACCGGCCGCCTGCAGCTGCTCACCGCGGCGCTTGCGGAAAGCCTCGTGCCCGCGGACGTGGCCGCAATCGTGCGCGAGCAGGGAATCGGCACAGCCGGCGCGGACGCGGTCGCGATCCACCTCGTCTCGGAGAGCGGCGAGTCGCTCGAGCTCGAGGGCGCGAGCGGCGTCGAGGCGACCGGGCTCGAGTCTCTCGCCCGCTTGCCGCTCGAGCGGAACGGCGCCGTCGCGACGGCGTTCTCGCGCGGGCGGGCGTCGTTCCATCCGACGGTCGAGACGCTCGCGCCGGACGATCCGCTGCGCACGAGCGCGGAGGCGGAGGGACTTCTCTCCGTCGCCCTGTTCCCGCTCGGGGTGTCACGACGCGTGCACGGTGTCCTCCTGCTCGGCTGGCGAACGGCACAGGCCCTCGAGCCGGCCGACCGGGCGTTCGCCGGGACCTTCGCGAGCCAGTGCGGCCAGGCTCTCGACCGCGCGATCCGCTACGAGAGCGAGCGGACGATCGCCGAGACGCTCCAGCAGAGCGTCCTCCCCCAGGCGCTGCCCGAGGTCGAGGGCGTGACCTTCGCCGCCCGCTATCTCCCCGGCGAGTCCGGGGTCGACGTCGGCGGCGACTGGTACGACGCCTTTCCGCTCGCGGACGGCCGGATCGCGCTCGTCGTAGGCGACGTCGTGGGCAAGGGGGTCGAGGCCGCTGCCACGATGGGCCAGCTGCGGAACTCCCTCCGGGCATTCGCGTCCGAGCACGAGGATCCGGCCGAGGTCGTCCGGCGGTTGAGCATCATGGTGGAGGCGCACCTGGACGCGCCGTTCGCGACGCTCGCCTACCTCGTGCTCGACCTCCACGCCCGCCGGTGCCGGTATGTCGTCGCCGGGCACCCGCCGCCGCTCGTCGTCGATCCGTCGGGGTCGGCGCGCTATCTCGAAGACGGTCGTACGCTGCCCCTGGGCGTCGACGGCGACGTGCCGCTGGAGGCGGCGGAGACGACGCTCGAGACGGGAGCGACGATCGTCCTCTACACCGACGGGCTCGTCGAGCGCCGCGACGCGCCGCTCGATGTCGGGCTGGAGCTCGTCCGCGTGACGGCGGGCTCGGTCGCGGGCGGCCCCGACACGCTGGTCGACCACATCCTGCGCGGCGTGTTCGAGGGCACGGAACGGTACGACGACGTCGCGATCCTGGCGGCGCGGCTGGAGCCGGTCGGCGCGGACGTGCTCGACCTGAGGCTGCCCGCCGATCGGGAGGGACTCCGGCAGATGCGCGCGCAGCTGGGCGTCTGGTTGAGCGACCTCGGCGCGGAGCCCGATCTCCGCAACGACGTGCTCCTCGCGGCGTGGGAGGCGTGCGCGAACGCGGTGGAGCACGCCCAGGGACCGGCAAGCGCGACCTTCAGCCTCCATGCAGACCGCAACGGGCAGATGCTCCGCCTGCGAATCGCCGACACCGGCCGTTGGCGGGCGGCAGCGTCGGGCGCCGCCGACCGCGGCCTCGGCCTCCCGCTCATGCGTGGCCTGATGGACCGCGTCGACATCGTGCACGACGCCGGCGGGACGCTGGTCGTCCTCGAGAAGCGTCTCGACGGGGCCGAGCCGACCGGTCCGGCGCGGCCGTCAGGTGTTTTCGCCGACACCCCTGCGGGTACGGCACAATCATGACGACGGACATGGGCGACATCTCGACAACCCACGAGCAGCCGGCGGTCGAGGCGATCCGGCCTTCGCCCGACGTGGCGGTGCTCGTGATCCACGGCCAGGCGGATCTCCACAGCGCTCCCGAGCTGCGCGAGCAGCTGCATCGGGTGATCGACGACGGTGCGTTCCACGTCGTGGCCGACCTCACGGACGCGACGTTCGTCGACTCGATGACGCTCGGCGTCCTGCTGGGCGGCGTCAAGCGGCTGCGGCCGCAAGGCGGTCAGCTGCGCGTCGTCGTGACGCAGCCGGGCCTTCGCAGGATCTTCGAGGTCACGCTGCTCGACCGCGTGTTCATGCTGTTCCCGACACGCGCCGAGGCGCTCGACCGGCTCTGAGCGAGAGCCCGCGCGACCACGTTTCCGGGGACGTCAGGGATAATCGTTCGCCTCGATGGTGACGATCTCGTCAAGCCCCGAGACCTCGAGCACGCGCGTCGCCTGGGGTGACGGGCGCGAAACCGCGAACGTCGTCCCGGACTCGCTCGCACGGCGGCTCGCGTCCGCGATCACCTTGAGCGCGGACGAGTCGAGGAACGTGCAGTCGGACAGCACGAGGGTCGTCGCCGTACCCGCCGAGATCGCCTCGTCGAGCGCGGGTCGCAGGCTGTCGACCGTCGCCAGGTCGAGGTCGCCGCGCACGGCGATCCGGCGGCCCGTCTCTGACGCGTCGACCACGATCTCGAACTCGCCGCTCTCCATCGCGGCGAGTCTACGTGCGTTCGGCACCGTTGAGCTTGGGAGCGGACGGTGACGGACGTCATCTCGATCACGGTGCCGGCCGCGCCCGGCTGGAGTGGCGTCGTCGAGCTCGTGCTTGCCGGTCTAGGGGCTCGACTGGACCTGCCCTACGACCGGATCGACGAGCTCCAGCTGGCGACGACGGCCGTGGTCGAGGACGCCGTGGGGCCTGACGTGCGGGTCGAAGCCACCGCGGGCGCGGACGGTGTCGACATCCGGGTCGGGCCGCTCGGGGCAGCTGCCAGGGATCCCGCGCGCCGTCGTGTCCTCGACGCGCTCGCCGATGCTGTTGCGGTCGAGCCCGGTGAGGACGGCGACACGTGGGCAGTGCTCACCTTCGCGCGCGGCGGGGCGCGCTGACGTGCCCTCCGGCGATCAGCGCGCGCTCCTCGTCGCGTACCTCGAGAACGGCGACGTACAGGCGCGCGACCGGCTCGTGGAGGAGCTGATGCCGCTCGTCCGCTCGCTGGCAAACCGCTACGCGGGACGTGGAGAGCCGACGGAGGACCTCATCCAGGTCGGCGCGATCGGCCTCGTCAAGGCGATCGACCGCTTCGAGCTCGAGAAGGGTGTCGAGCTTTCGACGTACGCCGTGCCGACGATCGTCGGCGAGATCCGGCGGCATTTCCGCGACCGGACGTGGGGCGTCCACGTGCCCCGTCGGCTGAAGGAGCTCTCGATGCGCCTCTCCCGGACACGCGACGAGCTATCCGCGGAGCTGGGGCGCTCGCCGACGGTGGCGGAGCTCGCCGAGGCGGCCGGCGTCGACGAGGAAGAGGCGATCGACGCCCTCGAGGCCTCGAAGGCCTACGCCCCACGCTCGCTCGACCAGCCCCATGACGAGGACGAGCCACCGCACCTCCCGGGGCTGGCGGACGAGGAGCGGGGCTATGCGGCGCTCGAGCGCGGCTCCGTCGTCCGGCAGGGGCTCGACGCGCTCGACGAGCGCGAGCGCCGGATCGTCGTCCTCCGTTTCCTGCGCGGCATGTCGCAGTCTGAGATCGCGGCCGAGGTCGGCATCTCGCAGATGCACGTCTCGAGGCTGCTGCGCAGGTCGCTCGACGTAATGCGCGGGCGGCTCGAGGAGACGGAGGTGACGGCGTGAACGGCCGCGTCGTGCTCGAGGTGCCGGCCAGGCCGGAGTTCCTCTTGCTCGCGCGGCTGGCCGTGACGAGCGTTGGTCGCTCCGCGGGGGCGTCCGAGGAGACGATCGCCGACCTCAAGCTCGCCGTCACCGAGGCGGTCGCCAACGCGGTCAAGCACGCCTATCCGGCCGAGCGCCCGGGGCGGGTGACCGTCGAGCTCACCGCAACCGCCGGTCGGCTCGAGATCGCCGTCTCCGACGAAGGCCGGGGCCTCGGCGATGCGGACGTGTCGATCGAGCCAGAACACCTGGCCGAGAGCGGGATGGGCCTCTCGATCATCCGCGCGATCGCCGACGAGGTCGATGTCGGCGCAGGTCGCGACGGACGCGGCACGCGCGTTCGCTTCGCCTGCCCCTTGTAAAGCGCTGTCTATCGCCCCGCGAGCGCCTGCTCGCGGTCGTCGCGCATGTCGAGCACCTCGTCGAGCCCCGTCAGCTCGAACGCGCGCTCGACGAGCGGCGGCGGCCGCACGATTCGCAGCCGGCCGCCTCGCTCTCGCATTCGCCTGTGCGCCCCGACCAGTACCCCGAGACCGGCCGAGTCGATGAACGTGATCTGCTGCAGGTCGACGACGACCAACTCCACCTCCCCGCCGCCGTCGGTCGCGTCGTGGAGTTGCAGCCTGAGCCCGGGCGCCGTGTAGGCGTCGAGATCGCCGTTCGCGCGAAGTACGACGACGCCGGGCTCGGGACGATCGACCTCTAGCGACTCGTTGTGCATGCCCCCGTTCTACCGAGTCTCAGGGGCAGCGGCTCTCAGTTGACGCGCTCTTCGGTCACCGTCGTGCCGCCAGGGCCGCTCTCGACGGCCTTGCGATGCGTGCCCATGCCGCCCCAGCTCGACCAGAAGACAAGCGAGAGGACGAGGCCGAGCGCGCCGACCACCATCAGGATCACACCGACCGTGTTCAGGTCGATGCCGGAAACGTCGGCCGAGACGGCCCAGGTGAGGATCGCACCGGCGGCAATCAGAAGCAGGCTGACACCAACGCCCATCGCAAGTCTCCTTTGCTTTCAGGATCTCGCCGGTTCGGGCCATTCGTCCCGCGCCCCGGCGCTCTTCGAGAAGCGATCCTTCCCGGCCGCGACGGTGGTGAAACCCCTGCACCCCGCCGTGGGAGACGAGTCGGCCGGAGGGCGGCGCGAGGCCGCCCTCCGGCCGGAGGATCAGGCGCCGACGACCGTGATCGTGCGGACGATCTCGGCCGTCGTGGCGGTGTTCGCCGCGACCTGGACGCGATACGTCTTCTTCTTCGCGACCGTCAGGCCCGCCGCCCGGACCTTGACCGTGCAGTCGATCCCGAGCGGCGCCGCGCCCTGGTCGACGGAGACGAGCTTCGTGCCCTGGTAGCCGCGCACGGTGAACCCGACCGTCGTCCCGGTGGCGTTGTTTGCGCAGTACTCGCGCAGGTACACGGTGAGCAGCGGGTTCTTCGTGCCGCCCTTGACCGTCACCTTGCCGTTCGTCGGATCGAGCGGCCTGGCGGCGGGGGCGAAGCGCGGCTGGGCGCGCTTCGGGCTGCCGTCCTGGCGATAGATCCCGCTCTGCCAGAGGCTGCCGTTCGAGTCCTGCATGACGAACCAGATGAACATCCCGACGCGCGGGTCCTTGCGGGCCATGTTGATCGCCTGGGGCAGGTACGCGGCCTGCTGCGCCTCGGTGACGCCGGCTGGCTCGCCCGGCTTCGTCTCGTTGCCGTACTCCGTGATCCAGACGGGGACGTTCTTGCGGCGGAACGCGGTGTCGAGATCCTTCTCGAACCGCGGCATCGTGGTCAACGTGACGTTCGGGTAGCGGACGAGCTGCGTGGGCTTCTGCGCGACAGGGAACGGGTACGGGTGGTGCGCCCAGGCGTCGAACGTCAGGCGGAGCTTCTTCGCCTGGGAGGCGACGCCCTTCATGAACGTCGCGGGTGCGACCGTGTCCGTGAGGCCCTTCTTCGGATGGTCGCGGCCGTGCGACGACGTCTCGCCGATCGCGACGAGCGCAGACCTGTTGCCCTGCTTGATCCCGGTGTATCCGGCCTTGGCGAGGCGCGCGTAGTTCCGCGCCGAGACGATCCGGCCTTTGTTGTCGAACTGCGGGCGCAGGAACGTCGCGAGGTTGGACTCGTTCCAGATGGAGAAGAACCGGACGTACGGATAGCCCGTGAACCGCCCGGAGTACCGCGACGCGATCGCCCGGGCGAAGTTCTGGAAGTCGCTCATGTTCCGGGGGAGGACCTGCGGCGACTGGCCGCCGTTTGCCCACTTCGGCGTCCCCCAGAGTGTGATCAGGACCTCCATGCCGCGCTGCTGCGCGTTCCGCACGAGCTCGTCGATGTCCTCGAACTTGTAGGCGGGGTCGAACGGATCGACCGCGCTCGAGGGCCTGTCCGGCGCAACCTGCGACCAGTCCACCACCGTCCGCACGATCCGCGCGTCGTTGCCACGGGCGCGGTCGATCGCCTCCATCCGTTGGGGGTCCCAGCGGAACATCGGGTCGTCCTGGAAGCCGACCCACATGCGGTCGGCCGCCGTTGCGGCCGGGACGAGCACGGCGGCGGCGAGACAGGCGATGACGAGCACGCGGACAGTGGATCGCACGGGAACCTCCTTCGGCGCTGGCTGGAAGGGGGGCACGGTAGCCCCACCGCGTAAGGGCGGTGTGAAGGTGTGTCAACGTCCCAGGTTCGCCGCGGGGTTACTTGTCCCCTGTCTCCCGGGTCCCATCCGTCGGGCGATCGCGTACACTCGGGACGATGGTCTGGGAGATCGTCTTCATGCTCCTCATCCTGAAAATCCCGCTGATCTACCTGTGTCTCGTGGTCTGGTGGGCGATTCGCGCAGAGCCGCGAGACGAGGAGCCGGCATCCGTTGCCGCCGTGACCGATACCCCGTCGCCGCCGTCGCCGCCGACGGCCCCCGTGGGGTCGCGGCCGCGCGTCCCGCACGGCCCGAGCCGGAAGGACCGGCGACGGCCGGAGCGCGAGCGCATCGCCGAGAGGCCGGCCGTCGCCCGCGGTGAGGCGCGCCGGTGAGCGCGGTCGAGGAGACCCCGCAGAAGCGCTCGTCGGCGGTCGACACCGTCGCCGGGCTGCTGGCCGCCGCGTCGATCGTGCTGTCGGCGATCGCCATGGGCGTCGGCCTGCTGCTCCAGATCGACGCGCATCCTGCGCGTCTCGCGCCGGTCGCGATCATCCTCGCCTTCGTCGCGGCGCGGATGAGCGAGCGCTACCAGTCGCTGGCCCTGAAGGCCGCGATGATCGGGGCGATCGGCTGGGTGGTCGGGATGACGATCGTGGTCGTCACCGACGGCCCGCTGTTCTAGCCGGCTGCTGCCCGCGTCGGCTCCGGCGTCGCTGCTACAACACGTCGGGGATGGCAGCGACCGAGTCCACGGGCTTGAACGCCGCGTACGTCGCCCAGCTCCGCGAGGACTACCTCGACAGGCCGGCGAGCGTGCCGGACGAGTGGCGCCGGATCTTCGAGGCGGACGGGAACGGCTCGCCCGAGCCGGTATCCGCGCCGACGGCCGGCGGCGCCGGCACCCCCGGTGACGGCGCCGCCTCGGCGCCGGCCGCGACCGCGCTCGCGGCTCCTCCGGCCGCTGCACCCTCCGAGGCGGCCGAGCCCGTCGAGGTCGACCCTGAGCTGCTGGCGGGCGTCGCGGCGGCCATGGCGCTGGTCAAGGCGTACCGCATGCACGGCCATCTCGCGGCGCGACTCGACCCGCTCGGCTCAGAGCCGATGGGCGACCCCGCGCTCGACGAGAGCCGCCTCCACCCGCCGCTGACCCCGGAGCTCCAGGCGCGGATCCCCGCGCGGCTCCTCCGGCTCTCGGTCCCCGGCGAGACGCTGCTCGAGGCGCTCCCGCGGCTGCGCGAGGTCTACATGGGCTCCAGCGCGTACGAGATCGAGCACATCTCGGATCACGCCGAGCGGGTCTGGCTGCGCAAGGCGATCGAGTCCGGCCGCTTCCGTGGAGAGCGGACGCCGGAGGAACAGATCGGGCTGCTGCGCCGGTTGACGCAGGTCGAGGGCTTCGAGCGCTACTTGCGTCGGTCCTTCCTCGGACAGAAGCAGTTCTCGCTCGAAGGGCTCGATGTGCTGGTGCCGATGCTCGACGAGTCGATCGAGCTCGCCGCCGTCGGCGGCGCGCACGAGGTCGTGATCGGGATGGCTCACAGGGGCCGGCTCAACGCCCTCGTCCACACCGTCGGCCGCTCGTACGAGTCCGTCCTGCGCGAGTTCGAGGGAGAGCGTTCCTACGACGCGCTCGTCGTCGACCCGGAAGGCGGCAGCGGCGACGTGAAGTACCACCTTCCGGCGTCCGGCACGCGCGTGACCGACGGCGGCGAGATCGAGGTGACGATCGCGCCGAACCCGAGCCACCTCGAGGCGGTCAACCCGGTGGTGGAGGGCTGGGCGCGCGCCGAGCAGACCGACCGCAGGTCGGGCTCGGGGCTGCACGACCCGACGATCGCCCTGCCGATCCTGATCCACGGCGACGCGGCGTTCGCCGGACAGGGCATCGTCGCCGAGACGTTCAACCTGCAGAGCCTGGAGGGGTACTCCACGGGCGGCACCCTGCACCTGATCACGAACAACCAGGTCGGCTTCACGACCGACCCGATGGAAGGCCGCTCGACGCGCTACTCGAGCGACCTCGCGAAGGGGTTCGACGTGCCGATCGTGCATGTCAACGCCGACGATCCGGAGGCGGCGCTCGCCGCTACCCGCCTTGCGCTCGCCTATCGCGAGGAGTTCGGCCACGACTTCGTGATCGACATCGTCGGCTACCGGCGCTTCGGCCATCAGGAGCAAGACGAGGCGGCCTACACGCAGCCGCTCCAGGCCGAGCGCATCGTGACCCAGCCGACGGTGCGCGAGCGCTACGCCGAGCGCCTCGTCGAGGCCGGCGTGCTCACGCCCGAGGACGCCGAGCAGCTCGTGACGGAGATCGCCGAGACGCTGCGCGCTGCCCACGCGAGCCTCCGCGCGTCGATCGCGGAGCCGCCCGCACCGCAACCCGAGCCGCTTCCCAGCGCCGGCACGGGCGACGTGGTCGAGACGGCCGTCGACGCCGAGCGCCTCCGTGCGCTCAACGAGGAGCTCCTGCGCGTCCCCGAGGGGTTCACGATCAACCCGAAGCTCGCGAAGCAGCTCGACCGGCGCCGCGGGACGATCGCCGAGGGCGGGATCGACTGGGGGCAGGCGGAGGCGCTCGCGTTTGCCTCGCTGCTCGAGGACGGGATCCCCATCCGGCTCTCCGGCCAGGACACCGAGCGCGGGACCTTCGCGCACCGGCACCTCGTCCTCCACGACCCGCACACGGGCGAGACCGTGGCGCCGATCCAGCATCTCGAGCGCGCCGCCGCCTCGTTCGAGGTCTACAACTCACCGCTCTCCGAGTATGCGGCGCTCGGTTTCGAGTACGGCTACGCGGTCTCCGCGCCGGAGGCGCTCGTCCTCTGGGAAGCCCAGTTCGGCGATTTCGTCAACGGGGCGCAGATCGTCGTCGACCAGTTCATCGTCGCCGGCCGCTCGAAGTGGAAGCAGACGTCCCGTCTGACCCTCCTGCTCCCCCACGGCTACGAGGGCAACGGGCCCGAGCACTCGAGCGCACGGCTCGAGCGGTTCCTCCAGCTCGGCGCGCAGGACAACATCCGGGTCGCGAACTGCTCCACCGCCGCGCAGTACTTCCACCTGCTCCGCCGACAAGCGCTCGACGCGGTCGCCCGCCCGCTCGTCCTGATGACGCCGAAGGGGCTGCTCCGGCTGAAGCAGGCTTCCTCGAGCCTCGCTGAGCTCGCTGGCGGGCGGTTCCAGCCTGTGCTCGATGACCCGGGCGCCGATCCGGACGCCGTGGAGCGGCTCGTCCTCTGCTCCGGCAAGGTCTACCACGACATCGTCGGGCACGAGCTCCGCGAGCGCGCGCACACGGTCGCGGTCGCCCGGCTCGAGCAGCTCTACCCGTTCCCATCCGACGCAGTCGCGGGGACGCTCCGCAGGTATCCGCGGCTGCGGGAGGTCATGTGGGCCCAAGAGGAGCCGCAGAACATGGGGCCGTGGCGCTCGATCCGCCACCGGCTCGAGGAGGCGGCGCGGGTGACCGCGGCAGAAGGCGTCCGCTACGTCGGCCGGTCGTGGAAGGCAAGCCCGAGCGAGGGCTACCCGACTGCGCACCAGCGCGAGCAGGACCGCATCGTCCGACTGGCCCTCGGCGAGGGCTAGGGCCGCATCCGGCGCCGGGTGCGCGCCGACGCCGCGGCCGCCGCCCCGGCGGCGACCCTCGGCCCATACGCCCAGGCCAGGCGAAGCACCATCCGCCGCTGCGCGGGCGGCAGCCGCCGCCAGAGCCGGAAGAGGACGAATGCGATGCCGATCGGGCTCTTCGGGACACGGAGCATCTGCCGAATCCAAGCACACAGCGGGACGCTGGAGCTTGCCCGGTGACAGCGACGCCGGGGCTACACTGCGGCGTGGCCCACGACCGACGTCCAGCCCGGGACCAGGCCCGTCCCGACGGAGACCAGATGCAGACAGACACGAGGATTCCGGACAACCCTTTCACCGAAGACTCCCCTGCCGCCGAGGACGACAACTCGTCGCTTTCGCGGGCGATCCAGGAGCACCTCGACCTCAAGCAGCGGAACGCCGACCTCGACGGCGCGATGCCGCTCGGTCGCTATTCCGTCGAGGATCCCTTCGAGAACCACCCGCTGTTCAAGTCGGAGGAGCAGGCACGCCTCGAGGAGACGCTCGACGGCGTCGAGGTGCCCGAGCCGGTCTCTCCGCTCCCGTGGCCGGGAGAGGACGACATCGCCGAGGGCGCCGCGCTCGACGAGGGTCTCTGGGGCCGCTCGCGCGACTTCGACTGGGGCGAGTAGGTAGTGCCGCTTCAGGCAATGCCATCCAGGTCCCTCGCCCGCGAGGAGCGGCGTCATGCGTCCTCGGTCGCCTCGATACTCTGCTGGTATCGAGGCTCCCTGTGTCCTAGCCTGACTTGACCCTCGCGACCGAGGGCCGAGGCAGCATCACCTGAAGCGGCACTACGCAGCCCGGCGTGCGTCGGCGCCCTCGAGCGTCGTCGCGAGCCGTCTGAAGGCGCCGTCGACCCCGATCAGCTCGTCGTACGTCCCGCGCTGGACGACCCGGCCGTGCTCGAGCACGACGATCTCGTCCGCCCGGCGGACGGTTGCAAGGCGATGGGCGATGATCAGCGACGTGCGCCCCCGGAGGAGCGTGTCGAACGCCTGCTCGATGAGCACCTCGCTGGGCCGGTCGATGTTCGAGGTCGCCTCGTCGAGGATCAGGATGCGCGGGTCCGCGACGAGCGCGCGCGCGATCGAGATCAGCTGACGCTCGCCTGCCGAGAGGCCCGAGCCCCCCTCTCGGACGACGTGCTCGAGGCCGCCCTCGAAGCGCGCGGCGACCCGGTCGACGCCGATCGCCCGTGCGGCCTCGGCGATCTCGGCGTCCGTCGCCTCCGGCCGCGCGAAGCGGAGGTTGTCGGCGATCGTCCCGCTGAAGAGGAACGGATCCTGGAGCACGACCCCGAGCTGGCGGCGGTACGAGCGGAGACGCACCTCACGGAGATCGACGCCGTCCACGCGGACCGCCCCGTGGTCGGGGTCGTAGAAGCGCGCGACGAGCTTCGCCGTCGTCGACTTGCCGCCGCCCGACTCGCCGACGAGCGCGATGCACCCGCCGGCCGGGACGTCCAGCTCGAGCCCGTGGATGACGGGCGCGTCGCCGTAGGCGAAGACGACGCCGTCGAGCTCGAGCCGTCCCTCGATCCGCCCGAGGTCGCGCGCGCCCGGCCGGTCCTTCACATCGTGCGCCGCGTCGAGGACGGTCGAGATCTTCCCCATCGCCGCACTCGCCGCCTGCACCTGGCCGTACAGCTCGGACAGCTCCTGAAGCGGCTGGAAGACGAGGGAGAGCATCCCGGCGGCCGCGATCAGCGTGCCGATCTCGAGCGAGCCCGCGTCGATCATCCGCGCGCCCGCGTAGAGCACGGCGACCTGCGCCACGACCCCGAGCAGCTCGATCGCCGGGAAGAAGACGGAGGAGAGCTTCTGCGCGTAGACGTTCGAGACCCGGTTGGCCTCGTTGAGCCCTTCGAACTCGCGCTGGAAGGCGCGCTCGCGGGTGAACGCCTGCACGACGGCCATCCCCGCGACGGACTCCGCGAGCTGGGCGGTGACCGCGGCGATCCGTGTGCGGACGTCCGTGAACGCGGTGTGCGACGTCCGCTGGAACCAGCGGGTGACGAGGATCCCGGGCGGGAGGACGAGGAGCGCGACGAGGCCGAGCCGCCAGTCGAGCAGGAAAAGCCCTCCGACCGCCGCCACGAGGGTCAGCGTGTTCACGACGAGGGTGGTGAGCCCCTGGTTGAGGACGTCCGAGAGCGCATCGACGTCGCTCGTCAGCCGCGCGATGATCCAGCCGGCCTTCTGCTGGGAGAAGTACCGCAGCGAGAGCGACGTCAGGTGCTCGAACAGGTCCCGTCGCAGGTCGAGCACCATCCGCTGGCCGATGCTGGCGAGCATCAGCCAGGTTGCGGTCCCGAGGATCCACGCCGATGCGCCGATCACGACGTACAGGACGACGTCGCGCACGAGGCGCGTTTCGTCGCCGGCGCGGATGCCGTTGTCGATCGCGTCGCCGACCACGTGCCAGCCCGCGACCGGCGCCGCGGCGGAGAGCGCGGCGAGCAAGAGGACGACCCCGAGACGCCGGCGCCTGCCGGTGGTGTAGGGCAGCAGCCTCGACAGGCCGTCGTGTCGCATGCCCAGGCTCATGCCGCCAGCGCCTCCTCACCGAAGAGCCTCGCGAACACGCCACGCGCGCGGAGGAGCGCCTCCGGCGGCCCGTCCTCGACCACACGCCCGTGCTCGATCACGACGGCGCGGTCGGCGACGAGCACGGTCGAGAGCCGCTGGCCGGAGATCAGCACGGTGCGCCCGGCCAGGGCGGGGCGAAGGTGGTCGACCAGGTGTCGCTCGGTCTCCGTGTCGACGGCGGACATCGGGTCGTCGAGCACCATGACGCGGGCGTTCGCGATCAGCGCGCGGGCGAGCGCGACCCGCTGGCGCTGACCGCCGGAGAGGTTCACGCCGCGCTCGCCGATCAACGTGTCGTATCCGTCTGGGAGCTCGTCGACGAACGCCGCGACCCCGGCGACCTCGCACGCGTCGAGCACTTCGCTCCAGTCGGCGTCGGGCCGCCCGGCGAGCAGGTTGTCGCGCAGCCGGATCGAGAAGAGGACGGGCTTCTGCGTGACGACAGCGACCGAGGTCCGCAGCTCCCCGAGCGCCACGTCGCGCACGTCGACGCCGCCGATGAGCACACGACCGGCCGTGGGGTCGTAGAAACGGGGAAGCAGGTTCAGCAGGGACGTCTTGCCTGCTCCGGTGGCGCCGCAGAGGGCGACGATCTCCCCCGGCGCCGCCTCGAGGTCGATCCCGGAGAGCACCTCGCTGCCGGTCGCGTAGCGGAAGTGGACGTTCTCCATGCGAACGGTGAGCGGCCCGGCGGGGAGCCGAATCGGGTCGCTGCGCTCCGGGAGCGACGTGATCCCGTCGAGCCAGGCGAAGCTCCGCGACGCCGCGGCGGTCGCGCGCTGGCCGAGATTGATGATCCAGCCGAGCGCCTCGAGCGGCCAGACGAGCTGGAGGAGCAGGGTGATGAACAGCGTGAACTCGCCGATCGTGAGGTTGCCTTCGATCGCCTGGCGGCCGCCGAAGAGCAGCACCGCGGCGATCCCGAGCGTGGGGAGGAAGATCAGCCCCGGCAGGAACCGTGCCTCGACCGAGGCCTGGCGCATCGTCTCGCGGCGCACGTCCTCGGCCCGCCCGTGGAAGCGATCGCGGACGTCCTCCTCGCGGCCGAACGCCTGCACCATCTCGATCCCGATGACCGCCTCGTCGGACGCCTCGGTCAGGTGCCCCTTGCGTCGCTGCACCTCCCGCGAGATCGGGAAGACCCGGTGCGCGAACAGGTAGGTGAGGATCGCGACGGGCGGCATCGCGAGCGCCGCGGTCAGCGCGAGCATCGGATTGACGAGCACGAGCACGATGCCCGCGCCCACGAGCATCATCATGCTCTGGATCGCCTGGACGACGCCCCAACCCATGAAGTAGCGCACCGGGTAGATGTCGTTCGTCGCCCGGGAGATCACCTCGCCGGTCGCGTGCCGGTCATAGAACGCTCGGGGGTAGCGCAGGTAGGCGTCGTACAGCATCGACCGTAGATCCGCCTCGATTGCGATGCCGATCCGCGCAGTGGCGTAGCGCCGCGTGAAGTTGACCCCGAACCGGATGCCGGCGACGACGAGGATCCCGGCGAGGAACGGGACGAGGAGCGACTTGTCGGGCCCGTCGATCGCATCGTCGATCGTCCTCTGGACGAGCACGGGGATGGTGAGCGACAGGCCAGTAAACGCGAGCGCACAGACGAGCCCGATCGCGACCAAACGCCTCTGGGCCCGCCAGAGCGGGTAGAGGTGACGAATCGTCTGCCAGAGCGGGAGATCGGGTGGGTCGACGGGGTTCACGCGGTGGTCGCTCCTCCAGGCACCGAGCGCACGTATTCGAGGGCCGGCACGCAGGCCGCCCTCGCGAAAGCGTCCGACCGGCGCTGCCTGCAGTCGGACTGCAACAGCGTATCGGCGCCGCGAGCGGCGTCGCAGTGCGGCTATCCCTACCCGGCCTCGCCGTCGACTACGAGCGTCTCGCCCGGGCGGAGGACGCGTACGTCGACATCCGGGGCAACGCCGGCGGCCGCACGGACGAAGCGCGCAGGGGGCTCGCTGAGGTAGCGGGGCGCCTCGCGCAGCCCCAGGTGGAGCGGGTGGTACGTGCCCCAGTGGATCGGGACGGCGATCCGCGGGCGCAGGAGCGACAGGGACTCGGCCGCACGCTCGGGATCCATGTGCTGCCCTCGGCCGAGGCTCGGCCCCCAGCCCCAGATCGGCACGAGCGCGACGTCGATGCTGCCGAGCTCGGCCATGGCGGGGAACAGGTCGGTGTCACCGGCGAAGTAGATCCGGCTCGAGCCCGCGACGACGTAGCCGAGCGCCTGTCCCGAGGCGAACGGACCGCGGCGCCCGCTGTGCTCGGCGAGCGTCGCGGTGACGGAGAGCCCACCGATCGAGATCGTCTCGCCTTCCTCGATCTCCACGACGTGCGCGAAGCTCCGCCTGCGCACGAGCGCGCCGACGCCCCGCGGGACGACGATCGGCGTGATCCGTCCGAGCCGCTCGAGCGACGGGATGTCGAGGTGGTCGTAGTGCGCGTGCGAGATGAGGATCGTGTCGATGCCGCGGAGAGCGGCAGGGTCGACCCGGCCGCGCCGCCGGCGGAGATGACCCATCCTGGTGCGTAGAACCGGGTCGGTCAGCAGACGAACGCCGTCGAGCGCGATGTGCACGGTCGCGTGTCCGACGTACGTGACCTTGGCCATGTGCGAAGACAACCACGCGGGCGCCGCGTCGCGGGCTGCGCGACCTCTAGTTGCGGCCGCCGCCCGGCCCGAGCCCGGACTCGATCCGCGCGAGTCGCGCGGCCAGCTCGTCGAGCCGCTGAACGACGTCGTCGTCCGGCCGCTTGTTCCGCGTGAACCGCTCGGCGACGGCGCCCGTGAGCAGGCCGACGACCACGAGGCCGAGCACCATCAACAGGGTCGCGATGAGGCGACCAGCCGTGTTGGTCGGGACGATGTCGCCGTAGCCGACCGTCGCGGCCGTGACGAGCGCGAACCAGACGCCGTCGCCGACCGTGAGGTGCTGGTCCGTCTCGACCGCGCTGAACAGCCAGCCGAGGCCGAAGAGCCCGAGGAAGCTGATCGCGGCGACGAACCGCAGGCCCCGGCCGGAGAACAGCTGTCGCCCGAGCTGATCGGCGAACTCCTTGCGCAGCCTGATCGCGCGAGCGGTGCGTGCCACCAGCGTCGCCTCGATGAGCGGGCTGGCCAGCGGGTTCGCGAGCGCGACCAACCCGAGCCAGAACATCGCGCGGAGCCTGTCGCGTCCGGTGCGCATGCCGACGACGAGCTCGAGGACCACGACTGCGGCGACGACGACCCAGAGGACGACGAAGCCGATCCGCCCGATGTCCTGCCACAGGCCGCTGCCCCACTGCTCCAAGGCGGCGGCGACGGGCGCGAGCGCGGCGAACCGGGAGACGTGCGCGTCGACCCGGATGAATGTGCGCTCACGCTCGGACATGGGAGTGCGCAGCCCGCGGCCCCGCGGTGACAGGTACCGCGGCAGGTCGTGGAGTCCTGCCGGCCCGTGTGGACGCCCGACGTCGGGACAATGTCAATTGAGGCACTTGACAGACATCAAAAAGATGTCATACTGATGCGCATGGAGATCCACGTGGACGCGATCCGGCGAGACCTCGTGACGACGGCGAGCGCGCTCGGCGACGAGTCGCTTGCGGACGCGCTGCGGCGCCTCGTCGACGCGTCCGAGCCTGCGTTGCGCCTGCGTCTGTTCGACGTGCTCTCGGAGGCGGCGCTCTCGCTCAACGGCCAGCTCGTCTCCGGCCACGTCGAGGTGCGGCTCGCCGGGCGCGACCCAGAGCTCGTCTACGTCGACGACCCGGTCGAGGTGGAAGAGCCGCCTTCGCCGGGCGACGACCTCAGCGCCCGGATCACCCTGCGGCTGCCCGAGTCCCTCAAGGGGAGCCTCGAGGCGGCCGCCGCCCGGGAGGGCGTCTCTGCCAATGCCTGGATCGTGCGCTCGCTCGCGCGTGCCCTCGAGCCGCGTGCTGCCCGCCGATCCTCGAACCGCCTCCAGGGCTTCGCCCGGAGCTGACGGAAGGAGACCCGATGTTCTCGTTCGTGCTGTTCGACCCGCGTGACCCCGACGACGCCGAGCGGCGGCGCCCGCCGCGGCTCGCCGACGTCCGGGGCGACATCCGCCCCGTCCTGCCGCCGCGGGTGCGCCGTGGCTGAGCCGAGCGTCCACACGTTCGACGCGCCCGGGCGCGTCACGGTGCGGGTCGAGATCCCGGCCGGGAGCGTCTCGGTCGAGCACCTGGGCCGAGCAGCGGGTCGAGGTGGAGGTGGCCGCTGCCCGCGGCGACGACCGTTCAGCCGCCGCCGCGGTGGAGACCCGGGTCTCCACCGCGGAGCGCGGCGGCCGCCACGAGATCGCGGTGCGAGCGCCGAAGCGCGAGACCGGCCCGCTCGGGATCGCCTGGGGTCGCGCGCCGGAGCTCGCGGTGATCGGTCCGCTGTCCCGAGGGAACCGACCTCGACCTCGCGACCCACAGCGCCGATCTGCAGACCCATGGTCGGCTCGGCGCGGTCTCGGCCCGCTCGGCGTCGGGGGACGCGAGCCTCGAGGATGCCGTGGCGTTGAGCTACACGACCGCGAGTGGCGACCTGACAGCCGGCTCGGTCGAGACAGCGCTCGCGGTGAAGTCGGCATCCGGCGACGTCGACGTTCGCTCGGTCGGTGCGACGGCCTCCGTGAACACGGTCTCGGGCGACGTGTGCCTCCACGAGACGGTTGGGCCCGTCGCCGTGAAGACGATCTCGGGTGATGTCGAGCTCGATGCGACCGGCGCGGGCGTCGTCGTCTCCTCGGTCTCCGGGGACGTGGCCGTCGCGGCCGTGTCGGGGCTCGTCCTGTGGATCGACGCGCAGTCCGTGAGCGGGACGATGACCTCGGAGCTCGACCTGGGCGACGAGCCTTCGGAGTCCGGCGGGGAGGCCGTCGAGCTCCGCGTGCGCACGGTCTCCGGCGACGTGCGCGTCGCTCGCAGCACCCCCGCCCCGCGCTAGCCGCGCAGCGGTGCCCGCCGACGCGGGTCCTAGACTCGCACCGTGGCGACGCCCGACCCGCACCCGAAGCGGGTCGAGATCACCATCTCGACCCGGACCTTGGTGACCGTGCTGGGCGTGCTCGCGCTCGCGTGGGCGTTCATCGAGGCGCGCCAGGCGGTGCTGTGGGTGTTCGTCGCGCTGTTCCTGGCGATCGTGCTCTCGACGCCGGTCACGTGGCTCCAGGAGCGAGGGATGAAGCGGAGCACCGCGTCGCTCCTCGTCATGCTCGTCGTGTTCCTCGTCTTCGGGCTCCTCGCCTACCTTCTCGTCTCGCCGTTCGTCGGCGCGGTGCGCAACCTCATCGAGGATCTGCCGCAGATCGTCGAGCGGATCCGCGAGTCCGACGTCTTCAGGCAGATCGACGCGCGGACCGACCTCGGCACCGAGCTCCAGACCCGGGCGGAGAAGCTCGCCGCCGATCTCCCCTCGAAGCTCGGCGACGCGTTCGAGTTCGGCGGCAAGGTGTTCGGCTTCGGGTTGGGGGCACTGACGATCGGCTTCATGACGCTGTTCCTCGTCATCGATCTGCCGAATCTCTCTCGCTCGCTCCATAGCGTCCTCTACCCGAACGAGTCGGCCAGGATCGGGCTCCTCGAGGAGCGGATCACGCGGACGATCGGTCGGTACGCGCTCGGGGCGGTCGCCATCGCGACGATCGCCGGAACTGTGCAGGGCACAGCCGCGTGGCTGCTCGGCGTCCCGTTCGCGCTCGCGCTCGGGATCGTCGCCGGGCTGCTGGGCCTGATCCCGCAGGTCGGCGCGACGCTCGCCGCGGTCGTGCTTTCGCTCGTCGCTCTGACGCAGGGCCTGCCGCAGGCGCTGATCATGCTCACCGTCTGCATCGCCTACCAGCAGCTCGAGAACTACGTCCTGCAGCCGACGATCCAGGGTCGTGCTGCCGAGATCTCGGGGTTCTTCGTGATCGCGAGCGTCGTCGTCGGCGCCGCGTTGCTCGGAGTGGTGGGCGCGCTGATCGCCGTGCCGCTGACCGCCTCGGGGCAGATCGTGATCCGCGAGCTCACCGCCGAGCGGCGCCGTCGGGTCGAGCTCGCCCATGCCGGGGCGTCGGGCGACGGTCCGGACGGCTAGCCGCAGTCGCGACAGGTGCCGCGCAGCACGACTTCGTGCTGCTGCATGGCGTATCCGACCCGTCCAGCCGCTTTCGCGAGCGCCTGCTCGAGCGGCCCGTCCGTGAACGGCTCGACCCGCCCGCAGTCGTCGCAGACGAGGTGGTGATGGTGCTCGTCCTCGTCGCCGAACGGCTCGAAGCGGGCGATTCCGTCACCGACGTCGACCCGCTGCACGAGGTGGAGGTCGGCGAGCGTGTCGAGCGCCCGGTAGACGCTCGCGACGCCGACGGCGCCGCCCCGAGCGACGATGCCGTCGTGGATCTCCTGGGCGGAGCGGCAACAGTCCTGGTGTTCGAGGAAGTCGACCACGGCGCGTCGGGCGCCGCCGCGCCGCAGGCCCGCATCACGGAGGGCCGTCATCGCGTGCTCTGACCAGCTCACGCGGTAGATGATACCGATTCTCATCGTCTGCTAGCCTCCTCCGGCGATGCTTTCGAGAATCGTTCTCTTGTGGGTGGCTCGTCGGCACCACGTTGCTGGTCGTCGGTTGCGGCGGTTCGGGCAGCTCCAGCGGCGACGAGACGGTCGTCGCGGCGTTCTATCCGCTCGCCTTTGCAGCGAGCCAGCTCGACGACCCCGGCGTCGACGTCGTCGATCTGACGCGCGCGGGGGAGGAGCCGCACGACATCGAGCTGAGCCCACGCGATGTGGCGCGGATCGACGACGCGAAGCTCGTCGTGTACCTGGGTCACGGGTTCCAGCCGGCGGTCGAGGACGCGATTCACGGCCGGAGCGGACCGTCCCTCGACGTGCTCGACCACGTGCGTCTGCACGGCGCAGCGGACGACGTCGACCCGCATGTCTGGCTCGATCCGCGGCGCTACGCCCAGGTGACCCGCGAGATCGCCGCGGCCCTCGGTGACGAGGCGCGCGCCGAGCCGTTCATCCGCCGTCTCGACGCGCTCGACCGCGAGTTTGCCCACGGCCTGCGCCGGTGCGACCGGCGGACGATCGTGACGAGCCACGCCGCCTTCGGCTACCTCGCGGCGCGCTACGGGCTCGAGCAGGTCGCGCTGGTCGGGCTTGCACCCGAGGTGGAGCCGTCGCCGGCGGCCGTCGCGCACCTCGCCGACGTGGTCCGAGCGACAGGCGCGACAACCGTCTTCACCGAGCCGCTCGTGGCACCCGCGCTCGCCGACACCGTCGCACGCGAGGCCGGCGCGGTCACCGCGACGCTCGACCCGCTCGAGGCTCTGACTCCAAGCGAGGAGAAAGCGGGCGCCGACTACTTCGACGTGATGCACGAGAACCTCGACACGCTGCGGAAGGCGCTCGGTTGCCGCTGACGCCGTCCGTGCCCGCGCTCGAGCTCGACGGCGTCTCGTTCGCATACCGCGGCGGGCCGCCGGCGCTCGAGGACGTCACTCTCCGCGTCGAGCAGGGCGCGTTCGTCGGCGTCGCGGGTCCGAACGGCGGCGGCAAGACGACGCTCCTGCGGCTCGCGCTGGGGCTCGAGCGGCCCGGGCGCGGCAGCGTGCGGGTCTTCGGCCTCCCCCCTGGCGCGCGGGGCGCGCCACGCGTCGCGTACGTCGCCCAGCGCGCCCAGCTCGCCACGGGCACCCCCGTCACTGTGCGGGAGACCGTGGAGACGGGGCGGCTCGCCGTCCGCGGCCCGGTCGGCCCGCTCCGCGCCGCCGATCGCTGCGTCGTGGAGCAGGCGATCGCCCGCGTCGGCCTCGAGGATCGCGCGGGAGCCCCGCTGCGGACACTCTCCGGGGGGATGCAGCAGCGCGCCTTCATCGCGCGTGCCCTCGCGGCGGAGCCGGAGCTGCTCGCGCTCGACGAGCCGACGACCGGGGTGGATGCAACGGCGCAGGAGTCGCTCGCACAGCTGCTCTCCGAGCTGCGGGACGAGCTGGGCGTCACGGTCCTCTACGTCTCGCACGAGTTCGGGGCGGTCGAGCACGTCGTCTCTCGGCTCGTGCTCGTCCGCGGGGGGATCGTGTTCGACGGCGATCCTGCCTCCCTGCCCGCGATGTGGCACGACCCGTCCCATGCCCACTGACGTGCGGGTGGCGTGATGCTCGAGCTCGAGTTCATGCGCCTCGCGCTCGCGGTCGGCGTGGTCGTCGGGATCCTCGCGCCGGCGGTCGGCTTCTTCCTCGTCGAGCGGCGGCAGGCCCTCGTCGGCGACGGGCTCGGCCACGTCGCGTTCGCGGGCGTCGCCGCGGGCTACCTGATCGGCGTCGAGCCGGTGCTCACGGCGATTGCGTTCGCGGTCGTCGGCGGCCTCGCGATCGAGTGGCTCAGGACCCGGGGTGGCGCCGCGGGCGATCAGGCGCTCGCGCTCGTCTTCTACACGGGGATCGCGCTCGGCGTCGTGCTGGTCTCGAGCGCCGGCCGGCTCGACGTGAACCTCTTCCAGTTCCTGTTCGGCTCGATCCTCACCGTCACGTGGGGCGACTTCTGGCTCGTGCTCGCGCTCGGCCTCGGCTCCCTGGCCACGATCGCGGTGCTCTACCGCGGCCTCGTCGGCGCGGTGCTCGACGAGGAGGGAAGCCGCGTCGCCGGTGTGAGGGTTGGGCTGCTCAACACGACGGTCGCGGTGCTCGCCGCCCTGACGATCGGGATCTCGATGCGGGTGGTCGGGATCCTCCTGATCGCCGCGCTGATGGCCCTGCCGGTGCTTGCGGCGCAGCGCGTCGCCTGGAGCCTGCGCTCGACGCTCGGCTTCGCGATGGCGATCGGCCTCGTGTCGGTCGTCTCCGGGCTCGTGCTCTCGTACTACGGCGACCTCGCCCCGGGCGGGACGATCGTCCTCATCGCCGCCGGCGCGTTCGTGGTCGCGGCGCTCGTCGAAGCGCGTCCGCGGTTGCGCTGAGCTGGGCCGATCCGGTCCCGGGGGGTGCACGCACCCCCCGGGACCGGATCGGACGACCGTCAGGCGAGGCCGTTGGCCTTGAGGAACGCCGCGGCGACATCCGCGGCGGGCTTCTTGTCGACCCCCACCGCCTTGTTCATTGCGGCGATCGCCTTCACGCTCAGTAGCTTCGAGACCTTGTTGATCGTCGAAGTGAGCTTCGTGCCGTACTCCGACACGAGCTTCGTGCTCACGATCGGCGCGACGTGCTGGAACCCGAACATGTTCTGCGGGTCACGGAGCTGCACGTACTTGCCGGACAGGAGTTGCGGGTCCGTGGTGAACACGTCCGCCGCGAGCACCTTCTTCTGGTCGAGCAGCTGATACGCCGAGATCCCCGCGAGCGGGACGAAGTCGAAGCCCTTGACGCCGTAGCGGGCGCCGATCTCGCTGCGCCAGCGCGTCTCCCACTCCGGGAACGCGGCGACATCGAGGTTCGGCACCTTGCGGAGGTCGCCGAGTGACGTGAGGCCGTACTTCTTCGCCGTCGCGCGCGTCACCGCGATCACATCGACGTCCTGGAACGGCGTCTGCGCGAGCACGGTCTGGCCTCGCTTCTGGTAGAGCCGCTTCGCGAGCGCATAGGTCGCCCCGGCGCTCTTCGGCAGCGTCTTCTTCTTGAACGTCACCGACAGCATGATCCCCGTGTACTCCGGGTACATCGTGATCTTCCCGCTCCTGAGCGAGGTGTCGATCAGCTCGGTCGACGCGATGTTCTCCTTGTACTGGACCTTGAAGCCCTGCGCCTCGAGCGCCTGCTTGTAGAGCTGGCCGAGGACGTACTGCTCGGGGAAGTTCTTCGTCCCCACGATGATCGGGGTCGCCTTCTGCGTCGTGGCCCCGCCGACCGCGGCCGGCGCCGCGGCGACCAAGCCGAGGATGAGCGCGACCCCGAACGCGATCGAGAACGCGGCCTTGGCGGCGCGCCTGTTGTGCTTCCGAATCACTGTGTGCCCCCTTCCGGTGGAGGTGAGGTACCGCCGATTGGGAGTGACCCTAGAACATCGTCACCGGCTATCCAGGGTGTCCGTCAACTTCTGGCACTACAAGCGCTGGGCCGGGGCGGAGGTGACGTCCGCCTCGTACGAGCGCGCCTCGACCCGAAGCCCGGGAGGGGTGAGCGCGCGCTGGAGGAGCCCGACCGCCCCGTCGGCGAGCAAGGCGAGCACGGAGACGCAGATCGCTGCCCCAACCACGCCCGCGAGGCCATACCCGGCCTGGTTGACGATGATGTCCCCGAGGCCGCCGCCGCCGGCGACGGCGGCGATCGTCGCCGTCGCGACGACGAAGACGATCGCCGTCCGGATCCCGACGAAGATCAGCGGCAACGCGAGCGGCAACTCGACGCGCGTCACGATCTGCCGGCGGGTCATTCCCATTCCACGGGCTGCCTCGACGGCGTCGGTCTGGACGCCGTCCACCGCGACGTAGGCGTTGGTGAGGATCGGTGGGATCGCGAGCACGACCAGCGCGATCGCGACGCTCCAGAACCCGATGCCGATGAACACGAAGCCAACCGCGATCACCGCGAGGCTCGGCAGCGCGCGTCCGAGGTTCGCGACGTTGACCGCGAGAAACGAGCCGCGGTGGAGATGGCCGAGCCAGATGCCGAGCGGCAGGGCGATCGCGACCGCGATCGCGACCGCTGCGCCCGAGAGGAGCAGGTGCTCCCATGTCTTCTGGAGGATCAGGTGCCGCTCGTCGACGATGAACTCGAGCGCGTCGCCGAAGACCGTCAGGCTCGCGATCACGACGCCCTCCGCGCCCGGTTCCATGGGGTGAGCGCGCGCTCGGCGAGCACGAGCAGCGCGTCCGCGACGAGCGCGAGACCGACCGCGAGCGCGCCCGCGACCAGGATCTCGGTCTTGAACGCGTCGCGGAGCGCGACGAAGATCGGGTAGCCGAGGCCCTGCGGGATCACGAGCGCCGCCACGGTGGCGAGCGCGATCGTCGAGACGACCGCGACCCGCAGCCCGGCCATCGTCGCCGGGACGGCGAGGGGGAGCTCGATGCGCCACAGCGTCTGCCTCCGCGTAAGCCCCATCCCGCGCGCCGCCTCGAGCACGTCGGGCGGGACGCCGCGCAGCCCTTCGAGGATGTTCCGGTAGAGGATCAGCAGCGTGTAGCCGACGAGCGCGACCTCGACGGTCGCCACGGTGAGGCCGGTGACGGGGACGAGGAGCTGAAAGAGCGCGAGGCTGGGGATCGTGTAGACGATTGCCGCGAACGCGACGAGCGGCTTCTCGAAGAGGCGGAGCCGGTGCGTGACGAGCGCGGCGCCGAAGGAAAGGACAAAGCCGACGGCGACGGCGAGCAGAGTCAGCTTCACGTGCTCGACGAGCGCGGGCTGGAGCGTCCCCGACCAGTTGTCCCGCACCCAGTCCGGGCAGAACAGGCGGTTCTCGACGACGCAGTTGCTCCCCTTGCCGAAGTCGGGGATCACCGGGCCGCTCTCAGCGACCCACGGCTCCCCGAGCGGAAGGCTCACGCGGCGACTCCGGTAAGCGACTCCAGCGTGACGACCCCCTGCGGCTGCCCGGCGCTGTCCACGACCACAAGCGACCGGCTGCCGGCGGTGATCATCTGCGAGAGCGCGTCGCGCAGCGTCGTCGACCCGGTCGCGGTCGGCCCGAGTGCGCCGTTCAGAGGCTCGAGCTCGAGCTCGTCGAGCCGGCGCAGCGCGAGGAGCTTGAGCCCGCGGTCGGAGCCGAGGAAGCGCGCGACGAACTCGTCGGCGGGGTTGGCGAGCAGGGCGTCCGGCGTGTCGTACTGCGCGAGGACCCCGCCCTCGCGGAGGATCGCGATCCGGTCGCCGAGCAAAATCGCCTCGTCGATGTCGTGCGTCACGAAGACGATCGTCTTCCGCACCTCGTGCTGGATCCGGAGGAGCTCGTGCTGGAGTCGCGCCCGAGTGATCGGGTCGAGCGCGCCGAACGGCTCGTCCATCAGCATCACCGGCGGGTCGGCGGCGAGCGCTCGGGCGAGGCCCACCCGCTGGCGCTCGCCGCCCGAGAGCTGCGCAGGGAAGCGCCCTCTGTAGTCCTCCGCCGGGAGCTCGACGAGGTCGAGCAGCTCGTCCACCCGCTCGGCCGTCCGCTGCTTCGGCCAGCCGAGCAGGCGCGGCACCGTCGCGACATTGTCGGCGACGGACATGTGCGGGAACAGTCCGACCTGCTGGATCACGTAGCCGATCCCGCGGCGGAGCTCCGTCACGTCGAGCGACCGGACGCTCGTTCCGCCGATGAGGATGTCGCCTTCGCTGATGTCGATCAGCCGGTTCACCATCTTCATCGCGGTCGTCTTGCCCGCGCCGGACGGCCCCACGAGGCAGCAGATCTCGCCTGCGGGGATCGTGAGCGTCAGCTCACGCACGGCCGGCTCGACGCGGCCCGGATAGCGCTTCGTCGCACGGTCGAATGCGATCTCGGCGCCGACGCCGCTCACGCGGGACAGCCTACAAGCGGGCCTTCGCCCGCCGAAGGTGTAGACATGCGGCATGGCGACCGGTGCCCCGTCGAGGATCCGAGCGGCCGTCCTTTACGAGCCCGGCGACGTGCGCGTGACGGACGTCGAACTCGACCCGCCTGGCCCCGGCGAGGTGCTCGTACGCGTCGCGGCGGCGGGCGTGTGCCATTCCGACGTCCATCTCGCAGACGGCGCGCTCGGCGAAGGGCGCTGGCCGATGGTGCTCGGCCACGAGGGCGCGGGCCTGGTCGAGGCGGTCGGCGAGGGCGTGAGCCACGTCGGGCCGGGCGACGAGGTGGTGCTCTGCTGGGTGCCGTCGTGCCGGGAGTGCGCGGCCTGTCGCGCCGGCCGGCCGACCCTCTGCACGGTCGCGGCCAGGAACAGCCTCACCGGGACGCTGCTCGACGGCACGTCGCGGCTCCGTCTGCCGGATGGCACCGTCCTCCAGCACGGGTTGATGACCGCGTGCTTCGCCGAGCGCGTGGTCGTCCCGGCGGCCGGCGCGATCCCGCTCCCGCGCGGGCTGCCGCTCTGGCAGGCGGCGCTCCTCGGCTGCGGCGCGATGACGGGCTTCGGGGCGGTCCGGAACGTCGCACGAGTCGGGGCGGGCGAGAGCGTCGTCGTGATCGGCGTCGGCGGGGTCGGCCTTCAGGTGCTCGCGGCGGCGAAGCTCGCCGGGGCGGCGCCGCTCGTGGCCGTCGACCGCGACCCTGCGAAGCTGGCGCGCGCCGTCGAGCGCGGCGCGGACGCGACCGTCGACACCTCTGCCGACGAGCACCCCGTGCGCACGCTTCGGTCGCTGACGAAGGGAGGCGCCGACCACGCATTCGAAGTCGTCGGGCTTCCCGAGACGATGCTCCTCGCGTGGAAGGCGCTGCGGCCGGGCGCGACCGCGGTCGTGATCGGCATCGCGGCCAAGGGCGCCGAGCTCGCGCTGCCCGCGCTCGAGCTGTCGACCGACAAGGGGATCCGCGGCTCGTTCTACGGCTCCGGCGATCCGGCCGCCGACCTCCCCGAGCTCGCACGGCTCGCGGCGGATGGGACGCTCGACCTCGCGGGGGTCGTCACCCAGCTCGACACGCTCGACGGCGTCGGCGACGCGATCGAACGGCTGCGGCGCGGCGAAGGCGTGCGGACCGTGCTCGTGCTCGACCCCGCGCTGGCGGGCGCCGGCTAGATGTGCCCGGCCCTCGTCGCCGACGCGGCTGCCGCGGCACGGGACGACTGGCCGAGCTTGTGCAGCACGTTGGCGACGTGACGATGGACCGTATGCTCGCTGAGGACGAGCGACGACGCGATCTCGCGGTTCGTCAGGCCGGTGGCGACGAGTCTCAGGACCTCGGTCTCGCGCACGCTGAGCGGGGAGTCGCCGTTCGCCTCGGGGGCAGGCGCGTCGCCGAGGAAGCCGACGAGCGCTCGGCGAAGCGCCCGCTGATCGTCCATCCAGGGGACGTGTGCGTCGCCGTCGACGGCGACGAAGCGGGCGTTCGGCAGGAGGCGGGCGACGTCACGGCCGTGCGAGATCGGGACGGTCCGGTCTCCGCGGCGGTGCAGGACGAGGGTCGGCGTCTCGACGTCGGGGAGGAATTCGCGCGCGTCCGCCGTCAGATCGAGGTGGAGGAACGCCGCCGCGACCTCGGCCGTCGCCGAGTGCCGGTGGTACCGGCTCAGCGCCTCGATCGCGTCGCCGTCGGCCCGCGGGAGCATCAGCCCGGCCAGCATCTGGGCCGCGAGCGGCCAGTTCGTCCGGACGAAGTCGACCAGCGAGCGGCGCGTCGCCTCCGGGACGTCCGCCCGCGAGACGTAGCTCCCGAAGAAGACGAGTTTCTCCACCCGCTCGGGCGCGAGGCTCGCGAGCCGGGCGGTCGCCACGCCGGCGCACGAGCAGGCGAACAGCGAGGCCCGGCCCTCGCCGCACGCGTCGAGCACCGCGGCGAGGACACGCGTCTCCGACTCGACGGTGGGCGCGCTCGTCGCGTCCCTGTCCGACAGGCCGGCTCCCACGCGGTCGTAGCGGACGACGCGATGCGTACGGGCGAGTTCCTCGAAGAAGCTCCGCGCGTGCGGATCATCCCATTCCTCCTCGAGATGCGTCACCCACCGTCCGCCGAAGAGCAGTGTCGGGCCTTCCCCGATCGTCGCGTACGCGATCCGGCGGCCGTCGAGCTCGCAGAAGCGGATCTCCTGCTCCACTGACCCGTAGTCTCCATGGCCCGGACGGGCCATGTCAAGAAGATGGCCCGGCGACGCGACGCGCAGACCCATGCCCGGTCGGCACGATGGAGCGATGCAGACACGCTACGTCCGAGGCGTGACGATCCGCCCGCTCCGCCACGGGGACACCGCGACGGTCGAGGCGCTGTTCGCACGCCTCGGCTCGACGTCGCGGCAGCGCCGGTTCTGCGGGGCGAAGCCCCGACTCTCCGACAGCGACCTCGTGGTGCTGGCGCGGGTCGACGAGACCCACCACGTCCTCGTCGCGTACGTCGACGGCGGCTCCGCGCCCGCGGGGATCGCCCGCCTCGTGCGGGACGGCGCGGCGGGCGAGGTCGCCTTCGAGGTCGCGGACGAGCTCCAGGGTCGCGGCATCGGCTCGGTGCTCGCGCAGGAGCTCGCGGCGGACGCACGCGCGGCCGGCATCACGCGGCTCGTCGCCACCGTCTGCGGTGACAACCAGCCTGTCGTCTCCCTCCTGCGTCGCGTCGCGCACACGCTCGACGTACGGTGGCGCGGCGGCGAGCGCGAGTTCGTGCTCTCGCTCGTCGAGCCGGCGGCCTCGGCCTCGTAGCGCACCGCGCTGCGCGTACGATCCGAGCGACGCAGACGGCGCTCGCGCGCGCCGACACCGACGGACGGAGGACACGCCATGACCACGATCTCGGAGGGCCCGCGGAGCGTCGAGGACGCCGTCTCGGGCCTCGGCATCCGGGCGCAGGCGTTCATCGACGGCGGCTATGTGGACGCGGCCTCCGGCGAGACCTTCGACTGCGTGAGCCCGATCGGCGGCGAGGTCGTCGCCACGGTCGCCGCGTGCGACTCCGCGGACGTCGACCGCGCCGTCGCCGGCGCGCGGGCGGCGTTCGAGTCGGGCGTCTGGTCGCGTCTCGCGCCGAAGAAGCGCAAGAAGGCGCTCCAGCGCTTCGCGGCGCTCATGTCGGACCACGGCGAAGAGCTGGCGCTGCTCGAGACCGTCGACATGGGCAAGCCGATCCGCGATGCCCGAAACGTCGACGTGCCGCTCGCGACGGAATGCGTCGCGTGGTACGGCGAGGCGATCGACAAGGTGTACGACGAGATCGCGCCGACCGGGCACGACGCCCACGTCTCCATCGTGCGGGAGCCGCTCGGCGTCGTCGGGGCGGTTGTCCCCTGGAACTTCCCGCTCATGATGGCCTCGTGGAAGCTCGCGCCGGCGCTCGCGACCGGCAACAGCGTGGTGCTGAAACCGGCGGAGCAGTCGCCGCTGTCGGCGCTCCGCCTGGCCGAGCTCGCCTCCGAGGCGGGCATCCCGGACGGCGTGCTCCAGGTCGTGCCGGGCTTCGGCGAGACGGCCGGGCAGGCGCTCGGTCGCCACCCCGACGTCGACATGATCGCCTTCACGGGCTCGACCGAGGTCGGCAAGCTCTTTCTCCGGTACTCGGGTGAGTCGAACATGAAGCGGGTCGCGCTCGAGTGCGGCGGCAAGTCGCCTCACATCGTGACGAAGGAGTGCGGCGACCTCGACGCGGCGGCGACCGCGGTCGCCTGGGGCGTCTTCTACAACCAGGGCGAGGTCTGCAACGCCGGCTCGCGGCTCCTCGTGCACGAGGCCGTGAAGGACGAGCTGCTCGAGAAGGTCGTCGCCGTCGCGGAGCGGATCCGCCCCGGCGACCCACTCGATCCCAAGACCCGGATGGGCGCGATCGTCGACGAGACGCAGCTGGGTCGCGTGCTCGGGTACATCGAGGCGGGCAAGGACGAGGGTGCGGGTCTCCAGCTGGGCGGTGCCCGCGTCCGCGAGGACACGGGCGGCTACTACGTCGAGCCGACGATCTTCGACGCGGTCTCGAACGACATGACGATCGCCCGTGAGGAGATCTTCGGCCCGGTGCTCGCCGCGCTTTCGTTCTCCGAGCTCGACGACGCGATCGCTGTCGCGAACGACACGATCTACGGCCTCTCCGCGGGGATCTGGACGGACGACGTCAACGTTGCGCACCGCGCCGCCCGCGCGATCAAGGCGGGGATCGTCTGGGTCAACACGTTCGACGCTGGTGACATCTCGAGCCCGTTCGGCGGGTTCAAGCAGTCCGGCTTCGGTCGCGACAAGTCGATCCACGCGCTCGACAAGTTCACGGATCTGAAGGCGATCTGGATTGCGTTGCGGGACTAGTCCCGCAACGCGAGTCCGCGGTGCCTACGCGACGAGCTGCACAGCGTCCGCGCCGGGCTCGTGGCAGTCGCGGCAGCGGGCCTCGTAACTGTCGAGCGCGCCCACGACGATGGTTTCGCCCGAATACGGCGCCGGGCGTCCGTCGAGCAGGCGCTGTGTCGTCGTCGCCGGGCCGCCGCACCGGTGGCAGACGGCCTGCAGCTTGTCGACGAACTCCGCGCGTGAGAGGAGCTCGGGCAGCGCACCGAACGGCTCGCGCCGGAAGTCCTGGTCGAGTCCCGCGCAGATCACGCGCGCCCCGCCCTCGGCGAGGGCCAGCGCCGCGTGCACGATCCCTGGCTCGAAGAACTGCACCTCGTCGATCCCGACGACCTCCGACGAGCGCGCGCGCGCGACGAGCTCGGCGCAGCCGTCGACCGGGACTGCAGACATGCGCACCCCGGCGTGGCTCACGACGTCGGCTGCGTCGTAGCGGTCGTCGATGCGAGGCTTGAAGAGGATCACGCGCTGACCCGCGATCTCCGCGCGGCGGAGCCGACGGATCATCTCCTCGCTCTTGCCCGAGAACATCGGGCCGCAGACGACTTCGAGCCATCCTCCTCGCTGCGGCGGCACCCGGATCACGGCGGCGATGCTAGAGACGGAGGCGGACGTGGCCAAAATGCCGTCCCAGCAGCGGAAGTACGAGGGGTGACGGGTCGGTTGCGGTGTGGTTAACACCCTTGCGGGTGGCACTCCATTACCTGTTCAGTATCCCCGTGCGCATCGCGATCGTGTCCGGCAAGGCCAGTCCGACCGACCTGGAGCTCACCTCGGTTCGCGCCCGCGGGCTCGAGGTCGTCCACGTGACACCCGGCGACGCGGTCGCCTCGCTCTCGCCGACGGACGTCGCGCTCGGACGTCTCGACGTGCGGCCCGAGCTCGACGGCGTCGAAGACGGCCTCTGGTCGCTGGGCGTTCTCGCCGCACGGGGGATCACGGTGCTGAACGCGCCCGGGACGCTCCTCGCAGCGCACGACAAGCTCCTCACCGCTCGGATTCTCCAGCGCGCCGGCCTGCCCCATCCCGAGACGTGGCACGTGCGTCCGGGACGGCCCTACGACGGCCCACCGGCTCCCCTCGTGCTCAAGCCTCGGCACGGCAGCTGGGGCCGTCACGTCACCCTCTGCGAGACGGACGACGCGCTCCGCTCCGAGCTTCGTCGCGTTCAGGACGAACCGTGGTTCCGGCAGCATGGCGCGCTCGTGCAGGAGCTCGTCCCGCCGACCGGAAGCGACCTGCGGCTTGTCGTCGCCGGAGACAAGGTCGTCGGTGCCGTCAGCCGCGTCGCCAAGGAGGGCGAGTGGCGGACGAACGTCGCCCTCGGAGCGGCGCGCGTCCCGCTCGACCCTCCCGCAGCGGCCGTGGAGCTCGCGCTCGCGGCGGCGCGGGCGCTCGGCGCCGCGCTCGTCGGCGTCGACCTTCTGCCGACCCCGGACGGGGATTTGACGATCCTCGAGCTGAACGGCAGCGTCGAGTTCACGCGCGACTATCGGGTGCGGCGGGACGTCTTCCGCGGCGCGGTGCTCGAGCTCGCGCGGGTCGCGCTGGAGGAGGCCGCGAAGGACCGACCGAGCGGCGCAGATCCTGTCCTCGTCTAGCCTGGCTGCCGGCAGCCTCTCGAAAGTCCCCTGCTACACTGCGGCGCGGCTCGGCGGCGTAGCTCAGTTGGTTAGAGCAGCGGAATCATAATCCGCGTGTCGTAGGTTCGAGTCCTACCGCCGCTACCTTTCGCCGCCCCTTTCCGTCCCGACCGAGAACGAGAGAACATGGCCACCGGAGTCCGAGTCGCGATCACGCTTGCCTGTACCGATTGCAAGCGGCGCAACTACCAGTCGCAGAAGTCCAAGCGGAACACCCCCGACCGGGTGGAGCTGCGCAAGTACTGCCGCTGGTGCGGCAGCCATACGCTCCACCGCGAGACGCGGTAGCGAAAGGGGACGCATGGCGCGCGAGACCAGACGACAGCGGCGCGATGCGCGCCGTGCGGCGGGAGAGGAGGCACCCGCACGGAGCACGCCACGGCCCGTGCCGGCCGGGCCTGACCCGGCGGTCGCGATCGAGCATCCGCGGCGTGGAGGCTTCATCCGCGAGTCGATCGCCGAGCTCAAGAAGGTCGACTGGCCGAACCGCGCGCAGGTGATCCAGGGCACGGTCGTCGTGATCGTTGCGTGCATCATCGTCGGGGCTTTCCTGTGGGGCGCCGACCAGATCCTCCGTCCGTTCGTGCGCGACGTGCTGCTCGGGCAGTAACCAGGAGAGAGAGCCAATGTTCCACTGGTACGTGATCAACACCTACTCCGGGCACGAGAACAAGGTGAAAGCCAACCTCGAGCACCGGATCGCCTCGATGAACCAGCAGCCGCGGTTCCGTCGCGTCGTCGTCCCGACCGAGCAGGTGATCGAGACCAAGGACGGCCAGAAGGTGCAGATCGAGAAGCGCGTGCTGCCCGGCTACGTCCTCGTCAACATGGACCTGAACGACGACGCGTGGACAGTCGTCAAAGGAACGCCCGGCGTGACGGCGTTCGTCGGCGCCGGCGCGAAGCCTTCTCCGCTCTCGCAGGCCGAGGTCGACCGGATTCTCCATGTGGGTGGCGGCCCGGGTGGCGCGGCCGCGGCGCGAGCGCAGGTCGAGTTCTCGCTCGGCGAGTCGGTCAAGGTCACCTCGGGACCGCTCTCCGACTTCGATGGCGAGATCGTCGATGTGAACGCGGACGCCCAGAAGCTCAAGGTGCTGGTCGACATCTTCGAGCGCCAAGTCCCGGTCGAGCTCGCGTTCGATCAGGTGAAGAAGCTCGACTAGCCCCGCAACGACGAAGAGATAGGAGGAGGGGCAAGGCGCCCCGCACGTACTCCGATGGCAAAAAAAGTCCTCACACTCATCAAGCTGCAGATCCCCGGCGGACAGGCGAATCCCGCGCCGCCGGTCGGGCCTGCGCTGGGCCAGCACGGCGTCAACATCGTGGAGTTCACGAAGGCGTTCAACGCCCAGACGGCCCACGAGAACGGCCGGATCATCCCGGTCGAGATCACGGTCTTCGAGGACCGCTCGTTCACCTTCATCACGAAGACCCCGCCCGCCGCGGTCCTGATCAAGGAGGCGCTCAACCTCGAGTCCGGCTCGGCCGAGCCGAACAGGAGCAAGGTCGGCCGCCTCACGCAGGCGCAGCTCCGCTCGATCGCGGAGACGAAGATGCCCGACCTCAACGCGAACGACGTCGAAGCGGCGATGCTGGTGATCGCAGGCACGGCAAGAAGCATGGGCGTGGAGGTGGAGTCGTGACTGCCGTTCGCTCGTCGGGGAGGCATCGGTCGCGGCCGGAGGCCGGCTTTGCCGGCCGGGAGGCCCGGCTCGAAAGCGTGGCGTCGCTGCGCCGGAGGAGGGGGCTCGTGGGGGAACCAGGGGTTCCCCCACGTTCAGTGGAGGTGGACCAGTGAGCGCGCACGGGAAGCGGTACCGCGAGGGACGGCTGGCGATCGACCGCGAGAAGGCCTACCCGCCCGCAGAGGCGGTCGCGCTGCTCAAGAGCCTCCCGGCGGCGAAGTTCGACGAGACCGTCGAGGTGCATTTTCGGCTGGGGCTGAACGTGCGGCATGCCGACGAGCAGCTGCGAGGCACGATCATGCTTCCACACGGCACGGGGCGCTCGATGCGCGTCGCCGTGTTCGCCGAGGGCGACAAGGCGCGCGAGGCCGAGGAGGCCGGCGCGGACGTCGTCGGCTCGGCCGACCTCGCGGCGAAGATCGAGGGCGGTTTCCTCGACTTCGACGTCGCGATCGCGACCCCTGATCAGATGGGCAACGTCGGCAAGCTCGGCCGGGTCCTCGGCCCGAGGGGCCTGATGCCGAACCCGAAGACCGGCACGGTGACGTTCGACATCCAGAAGGCGGTCTCCGACGCGAAGGCCGGCAAGCTCGAGTACCGCACCGACCGTGGGGCGAACGTCCACCTCCCGATCGGGAAGAAGAGCTTCGACGAGCGGCAGCTGCTGGAGAACTACGCCGCGGTGGTCGAGGAGATCGCCCGTGCGAAGCCCGCCGCCGCGAAGGGGCGGTACATCAAGGGGATCACGCTGACGACGACGATGGGGCCGGGTCTCCACGTCGACCCCACTCGGACGCGCGACGTTGCCGAGTCCGCTGACGCGGGCTCGGCCAAGAATGAGCAGGAGGCGGCTGCTACCGTCTAGCGGCGAAAGTTTCATCACGCAACCGCCAGAGACAGCCGGCAGCCCGGACGGGCAGAGGACCGGCCGAGGTAGGTCAGGAGCACCTGCAGGCCGATCCTGCGACCTGAGCCCACCTCGTGAGGTGGGCTCAGTCGTTTCCAAGAGGGAACGACTCGGAGGAAACGACATGCAGAGAACCGAGAAGGAACAGGTCGTCGCCGAGCTGGTCGAGCAGCTTCGCTCGACCGAGTCGCTGATCGTGGCCGACTATCGGGGCCTGACGAACGCCGACCTCGCGGCGCTGCGCTCGAAGGTGCGCGGCAGCGGGGGACGGTTCCAGGTCGTGAAGAACACCCTGACGCGCCGCGCCGCCGAGGCGGCGGGCACGGACTCGCTCCTCGCACTGCTCGAGGGTCCGACGGCGATCGCGTTCGTCGAGACGGACGGTGACCCCGTCGCCGTCGCGAAGGCACTCGCGGACACCGCGAAGGACACGAAGGTGCTCACGCTCCGCGGAGGGATCCTCTCGGGGCGGACACTGACGGGCGACGACGTCGAGGAGCTCGCGAAGCTCCCGGCTCCGGAGGTCGTCAAGAGCCAGCTGGTCGGGGTCATCGTCGCCCCGTTGACCCAGCTCGCGGCGCTCATCGCAGCGCCTCTCCGCGACCTCGTCGGCCTGATCGACGCGCGGATCGACCAGCTCGGCGGCACCTCGGCAGACGCTGCCCCGGCCGAGCCGGCCGCGCCGGACGAGGCGCCGGCGGAGCCGGCCGCCGAGGAAGCACCCGAGCCTGCCGCGGAGGCCGTCGAGGTCGCCGACGAGGCGGACGACGACGGCGAGGAGCCGCAGGCCATGCCCGACGAGCCCGAGCCGGAGGCGGAACGCTCCGCCGACGAGCCTGAGCCCGCCGCCGAGGCGGAGCCCGGGGGCGGGGACGAGACCGAGGAATGACGAAACCGCGGGGCGGCGGAGCTGCCTCGCTGCGACGAAAGGAACCACACGATGGCGACCGACACGGAGAAGGTGCTCGACACACTCGGCAAGATGACGGTGCTCGAGCTCGTCGAGCTGAAGAAGGCGATCGAAGAGGAGTGGGGCGTCACGGCCGCCGCTCCGGTCGCGGTCGCTGCGGTCGGCGCGCCCGCCGCGGGCGGCGACGGCGCTCCGGCGGCGGAGGAGAAGGACTCGTTCGACGTCGTCCTCACCGCCACGGGCGACAAGAAGATCCAGGTGATCAAGGTCGTCCGCGCTGCCACCGGCCTCGGCCTCAAGGAGGCGAAGGACCTGGTCGACGGCGCCCCCGGCACCGTCAAGGAGGCGCTCGCGAAGGACGAGGCGGAGAAGCTCAAGGCGGAGCTCGAGGAGGCCGGCGCCAGCGTCGAGCTGAAGTAGCGTGGGGAACCTCATGGTTCCCCCACGAGCCCCCTCCTTCCGGGTCGCGCATGGGTCGCCCGCGACTGGCCTCCCGGCCGGCAAAGCCGGCCTCCGGTCGCGGCGCGGCGCTCGCGGACAGACGCACAAGGGACCCGGGCGGGGTCCCTTGCGTCGTTCGCTACACTTCTAACCGGACAGCTCCACCGCCCCGCGAGGGTTGCGGTGGAGCAAGCGTGTCCGCTATTCTTCCCTGTTCCGCCCCGAGCTCTGGCTTCTACCTGCCCGTCTCTTCATCAACGACCGCCGTAACTAAGGGAGGCTGTTCTTGAGCAGCACCGCTGTCGCGCCGCGCGCGCGCAAGACCTTTTCGCGCCTGAAGCACGTCCTCGACCTCCCCAACCTGATCGACATCCAGAAGGCCTCGTTCCAGTGGTTCCTGGAGGAGGGCCTGCGAGAGACGATCGACGACATCTCGCCGATCACCGACTACACGGGCACGCTCGCCGTGGAGTTCGGCGACTACGAGTTCGGCCCTCCGCAGCACTCGATCTCCGAGTGCCGCGAGAAGGACCTCACATACCAGGCCCCGCTCTCGATGACCGTCCGCTTCGTGAACACGGAGACGGGCGAGATCCGCGAGCAGCGGGTCTTCATGGGCGACTTCCCGATGATGACCGAGCACGGGACGTTCATCATCAACGGCACCGAGCGCGTGATCGTCACGCAGCTCGTGCGCTCGCCCGGCGCGTACCTGATGGAGCCGAAGGACCCGACGAAGCAGGTCTTCACGGCGAACCTCATGCCGTCCCGGGGCTCGTGGCTCGAGCTCGAGATCGACAAGAAGGGCATCGTGTACGCGCGGATCGACCGGAAGCGCAAGCTCCCGGTCACGACGCTCCTGCGCGCGCTGCCCGCCGAGGACCCGACGACCGGGTTCGCGCTCGACACGACGACGAACGAGGCGATTCTCGCCCTGTTCGACGAGTCGGCCCGGCCGTACATCCAGAACACCCTCGACAAGGATCCCTCGACCCGTGAGGAGGAGGCCCTCGTCGAGGTCTTCAAGAAGCAGCGCCCCGGAGAGCCGCCGACGCTCGACAATGCGCGGAACCTCCTCCGCTCGCTCTTCTTCGATCCCAAGCGCTACGACCTCACGAAGGTCGGCCGCTACAAGCTCAACCAACGGCTCGGCGTCGAGGTGCCCGAGGGCACCCGGGTGCTCACCACCGAGGACATTCTCGCCCTCGTGCGCCGGCTCGTCGGCCTGCCGGGCAAGCTCCAGCTCCCCGAGGACTCGAAGGACTTCGCCGCCGACGCGGCCGCGCTCTCGCGCGAGCCTGTCCGTGGCGAGCTCGACGAGTACGAGCACTTCGGCAACCGCCGGCTGCGGACGACCGGCGAGCTGATCCAGGAGGCGTTCCGGGTCGGTCTCTACCGCATGGAGCGCGTCGTGCGCGAGCGGATGACGACGGAGGACGTCGACACGATCACGCCGCAGACGATCATCAACATCCGTCCGGTCGTTGCGGCGCTGAAGGAGTTCTTCGGCTCCTCGCAGCTCTCGCAGTTCATGGACCAGACGAACTCGCTTTCAGGCCTCACGCACCGGCGACGCCTCTCGGCACTGGGCGCCGGCGGGCTCACCCGCGAGCGCGCGCCGATCGAGGTGCGCGACGTCCACCCGACCCACTACGGCCGCATGTGCCCGATCGAGACGCCGGAGGGCCCGAACATCGGCCTCATCGGCGCGCTCGCGTCGTACGCGACCGTGTCGGAGTTCGGCTTCATCCAGACGCCGTACCGGGTCGTGAAGGGCGGGAAGGTGTCGGATGAGATCGTGTACCTCGACGCCTCGCGTGAGGCGCTGTTCACGATCGCCCAGGCGTCCGAGCCGATCGACCCGAAGACGGGCAAGTTCCTGAACGACCAGGTGCTCTGCCGTTCGGCTGCGGGCGAGGCAGTGATCTCCCGCGCGGACGCCGTGGACTACATGGACGTCTCGCCGGCGCAGATCGTCTCGGTCGCGACCGCCCTGATTCCGTTCCTCGAGCACAACGACGCGAACCGCGCGCTGATGGGCGCGAACATGCAGAAGCAGGCCGTGCCGCTGATGATCCCGCAGGCGCCGCTCGTCGGCACGGGGCTCGAGTACCGCGCCGCGGTCGACACCGGCGACGTCGTCCTTGCCCGCAACCCGGGCACGGTGATCGACGTGGACGCCGAGAAGCTCGTGATCGAGGGCAAGGGCACGCGGGACGAGTATCCGCTCACGAAGTTCATGCGCTCGAACCAGGGCACGCTGATCCACCAGAAGCCGGTCGTCTCGCTCGGCGAGAAGGTGCAGAAGGGCGAGGTGCTCGCGGACGGGTCCGCGACCGACCGCGGCGAGCTCGCGCTCGGCGCGAACCTGCTGGTCGCGTTCATGCCGTTCGAGGGCTACAACTTCGAGGACGCGATCGTGCTCTCGGAGCGCCTCGTCAAGGACGACGTCCTCAGCTCGATCCACATCCACGAGTACGAGATCGACGCGCGCTCGACGAAGCTCGGCGACGAGGAGATCACGCGCGACATCCCCAACCGCTCGGAGGAGTCGCTCGCGAACCTCGACGAGCGCGGTGTGGTGCGGATCGGGGCCGAGGTCGGCTCGGGCGACCTCCTCGTCGGCAAGGTCACGCCGAAAGGCGAGACCGAGCTCACCGCGGAGGAGAAGCTGATTCGCGCGATCTTCAAGGAGAAGGCGCGCGAAGTGCGCGACACCTCGCTGAAGGTCCCGCACGGCGAGGGCGGCAAGGTGATCGGCGTGAAGACGTTCTCGCGCGACGCCGGTGACGACCTGTCGCCCGGCGTCAACGAGCTCGTCCGCGTGTTCGTCGCGAAGAAGCGCAAGATCGCCGAGGGCGACAAGCTCGCCGGCCGCCACGGCAACAAGGGCGTCATCTCGAAGATCGTCCCCGAGGAGGACATGCCGTTCCTCGAGGACGGGCGCTCGGTGGACGTCGTGCTCAACCCGCTCGGCGTGCCGAGCCGGATGAACATCGGCCAGATCCTCGAGACCCACCTCGGCTGGGCCGCGGCGCATGGCGTGTTCGAGGAGGGCGAGCCGGTCAACCCGCGCGCCCCGATCAACGCGCCCGACCCGCGAGCGGTTGCGACGCCGGTCTTCGACGGCGCGACCGAGGCGGACGTCGACGACGCGCTCGCGACGTGGGCGTCCAGCAGCGAGACGATCGCGATGAAGGTCGACGCCAGCCGGACCGAGGGCCGCCGCTGCTCGGGGAAGGTGCAGCTCTACGACGGGAAGTCGGGGCAGCCCTTCGAGCAGAAGGTGACTGTCGGCTACATGTACATCCTCAAGCTGCTCCACCTCGTCGACGACAAGATCCACGCGCGGTCGACGGGCCCGTACTCGCTCGTCACCCAGCAGCCGCTGGGCGGCAAGGCGCAGTTCGGCGGGCAGCGGTTCGGCGAGATGGAGGTGTGGGCGCTCGAGGCGTACGGCGCCGCGTACACCCTCCAGGAGATGCTCACGATCAAGTCCGACGACACGATCGGCCGCGTGAAGGCGTACGAGGCGATCGTGAAGGGCGAGAACATCGCCGAGCCCTCGATCCCCGAGTCCTTCAAGGTGCTGCTGAAGGAGATGCAGTCGCTCTCGCTCGACGTCCACGTCCTCTCGGACGAGGGCCGCGAGGTCGAGGTGCGCGAGGAGGACGACGAGCTGCTCCGCGCCGCCGAGGAGCTCGGGATCGACCTCTCGCCCGCCAGCGTCCGCCAGGCGGCAGCCGAGGTGCGCAGCGCGCAGGAGGTCGAGGAGGGCGCTCCGGAGGAGGGCGGCGACATTGCCGTGGCCTCCGACGAGGCGCTCGCGGAGGAGCCTTCCGAGGAGGAGCTCGCGCCCGTGGACGGCGAGAGCGAGGAGTGAGGTAGGAGGGCACTTCGCTGCGCGAAGTGCCAGGCGAGAAGACACGAAAGACATGGACGAGTGGAGAAACCTCATCGAGGGGTTTCTCCGGAGGAGATAGCCCCTTGGCGCAGATCGACATCAACGACTTCGACGCGATCCGGATCGGTCTCGCTTCCCCGAAGCAGATCCGTGACTGGTCGATGGGCGAGGTCACCAAGCCCGAGACCATCAACTACCGCACCCTCAAGCCGGAGCGCGACGGCCTGTTCTGCGAGCGTATCTTCGGTCCGACGAAGGACTGGGAGTGCTATTGCGGCAAGTACAAGCGCGTCCGCTACAAGGGGATCATCTGCGAGCGCTGCGGCGTCGAGGTCACGCGCCAGAAGGTGCGCCGCGAGCGGATGGGCCACATCGACCTCGCCGCGCCCGTCTCGCACATCTGGTTCTTCAAGGGCGTGCCGAGCCGCATCGGCTACCTGCTCGACATCGCGCCGCGCGAGCTCGAGAAGGTCCTCTACTTCGCCGCCTCGATCGTCACCGGGGTCGACCGCGAGAAGCGCGCGGCCGATGTCGCCGACCTCGAGGACAAGGTCCGCGGCGAGTCCGAGCAGATCAACGTCGACCGCGACGAGCAGCTCGCCGCGCTCGACGAGCGCCTCGCGCGCCGTCGTGCGTTCCTCTCCCAGGGCAAGGACAAGGGCTTCGACGAGGACGACGAGTTCTGGGCGCGCGGCCTGTCCAACTGGGCCGAGGACCAGGTGCTGCCGCCGCTCGACGAGGCGCGCTCGATGGCGGGCGGGATCCTGCCCGGCCTCGCAAAGGCGATCACGAGCGAGGACCCGAAGCGCCTCCGCGAGCTCGTCCGCCAGGCGGCGACGCGCGAGGACCGGCGACTCGCCCCGCGCGAGATCGAGTCCGTGGCAACCGCCGCGGTCGAGCTCCGCGCCGCGCTCGAGCCGCTGCGCAGCGACCTCGAGCGCTCGTCCGGCTCGAAGAAGGGCGCGATCACCAAGCACCTCCACAAGCTGCTTGACCAGCTGCTCGGCGGCGAGGCACTCGCCGAGGAGGACGCGGCGCTCGTCTCGTCCGTCGACCTGAAGAACCTCGAGCGGGCCCGCGAGATCGGCGCCGGCCTCCTTCGCGACGTGCTGGAGCACGCCGAGGGCGACGCGACCGCCGATCAGGTGCGCGAGCTCGCGTACGACCTGTGCCTCGTCGAGGGCGCCCGGAAGGAGGACCTCGAGGTCGTCCAGCAGTGGGCCGGCAAGGTCAAGGAGATGGTCGCCGACATCGAGAGCCGCCGCGCCGACGCGCGCGACGCGGCCGTCGAGGGCGTCCGCAGGCTCGAGGAGACGTGGAAGCTGTTCCGCGAGCTCGACGTGAAGCAGGTCGTCAACGACGAGCAGATCTTCCGCGAGCTGAAGGACCGCTTCGGCTCGCCGTACGGGTTCGGCGTCTATTTCCGGGGCGGTATGGGCGCGGAGGCGATCCGCGAGCTCCTGCGTGACCTCGACCTCCAGCAGGAGTCGATCACGCTGCGCGACGTCATCAAGACCTCGAAGGGCCAGAAGCAGCAGCGCGGGATCAAGCGCCTCAAGGTCGTCCAGGCGTTCATCACGTCGGAGAACAAGCCCGAGTGGATGGTGCTCGAGGCGATCCCCGTGATCCCGCCGGAGCTGCGCCCGATGGTGCAGCTCGACGGCGGCCGCTTCGCCACGAGCGATCTGAACGACCTCTACCGCAGAGTGATCAACCGGAACAACCGCCTCAAGCGGCTCCTCGACCTCGGCGCGCCGGAGATCATCGTCAACAACGAGAAGCGGATGCTGCAGGAGGCCGTCGACGCGCTGTTCGACAACGGCCGCCGCGGCCGCGCGGTGACGGGCCCGGGCAACCGGCCGCTCAAGTCGCTCTCCGACATGCTGAAGGGCAAGCAGGGCCGGTTCCGCCAGAACCTGCTCGGCAAGCGGGTCGACTACTCGGGTCGCTCGGTGATCGTCGCGGGGCCGAACCTGAAGCTGCACCAGTGCGGGCTGCCGAAGCTCATGGCGCTCGAGCTCTTCAAGCCGTTCATCATGAGCCGGCTCGTCGAGCGGAAGTCCGTGCAGAACATCAAGGCGGCGAAGAAGTACGTCGAGTCGATGGTCCCGGAGGTCTGGGACGTGCTCGAGGAGGTCATCGCGGAGCACCCGGTGCTGTTGAACCGGGCGCCGACGCTGCACCGCCTCGGGATCCAGGCGTTCGAGCCGGTCCTCGTCGAGGGCAAGGCGATCCAGGTGCACCCGCTCGTTTGCCACGCGTTCAACGCGGACTTCGACGGCGACCAGATGGCGGTCCACCTTCCGCTCTCGGCCGAGGCCCAGGCGGAGGCGCGAATCCTCATGCTCTCGTCGAACAACATCCTCTCGCCGGCACACGGGCGGCCGCTCGCGACGCCGACGCAGGACATGGTTCTCGGTGCGTACTTCCTGACGTACTGCGAGCACGACCTCACCGCCGTCACCTCCGAGGAGCTCGCCAAGCAGCTCCGGGTGAAGGGGCTGCCCCGATTCGGGTCGGAGGAGCAGGTCGAGTTCGCGCTCGAGGCGAAGCAGACGCACGTCTCGCTGCAGTCTCCGATCGAGCTCCGCTCGGGCGACGAGGTCCGGCTCACCACGCCGGGCCGCGTGATCTTCGAGAGCGAGATCGAGCGGTCGCTCCGCGACGCGGTCAAGGACGGCGTCGCAGAGCCGTTCGTCGTCGACCAGCCGCTGACCAAGCGCGAGCTCGACGCGACGATCGACCGGCTCGTCGGCCAGTACGGCGCCTACGTCGTCGCGTCCGTGCTCGACACGATCAAGGCCCTCGCGTTCCGCTTCGCGACGCGCGCTGGCATCACCGTCTCGAAGAACGACATCGTGATCCCGCCCTCGAAGGAGGCGATTCTCGCCGGCTACGAAGAGCGTGTCGCGAAGGTCGAGCTCGAGTACGAGCGCGGCCTGATGACGGAGGAGGAGCGCAAGGAGCGGGTGGTCGCGATCTGGACGGAGGCCACCGATGAGGTCGCCGACGCGATGAAGGACAACCTGCGCCAGACGAACTCCATCTTCATGATGGCCAACTCGGGCGCCCGCGGTTCCTTCAACCAGATCCGACAGCTCGCCGGGATGCGCGGCCTCATGGCCAACCCGAAGGGCGAGATCATCGAGCGCCCGATCAAGGCGAACTTCATGGAGGGTCTCTCGGTGCTCGAGTACTTCATCTCGACGCACGGCGCCCGCAAGGGTCTCGCCGACACGGCGCTCCGCACGGCCGACTCGGGGTACCTCACCCGCCGGCTCGTCGACGTCTCACAGGACGTGATCATCCGCGAGGACGACTGTGGTACAGAGGCCCATGTCGAGCTGCCGGTGATCCTCGACGGCCAGCTGAACCTCAACGCGGCCGGCCGGGTCGTCTCGATCGACGTGCACAAGCCCCTGCGTGACGGCAAGCCGGGCAAGACCGTGCTCGCGGAGAAGGGGGAGCTCCTCACGAAGCCGAGGCTCCAAGAGATCGCGGAGCAGCTCGAGGAGCACGGCGACGAGGTCATGCTCCCGGTCCGCACGGTGCTCAAGTGCCGGAGCGAGGTCGGCGTGTGCCGCGCGTGCTACGGCACGTTCCTCGCGACGGGGGACATGTGCGAGATCGGCGATGCCGTCGGCATCGTCGCCGCGCAGTCGATCGGCGAGCCGGGCACGCAGCTCACGATGCGCACCTTCCACACGGGCGGCGTCGCCGGCGCGGACATCACGCACGGCTTGCCGCGGGTCGTCGAGATCTTCGAGGCGCGGAACCCGAAGGGCGCAGCAACCCTCGCGGAGTTCCGTGGGAAGGTGTCGATCGAGGAGCAGGAGCGGACGACTGTCGTGACGGTCACGCCGTCGGAGCTCGACGCGGACGGTGAGCCGCTGCCGGTGAAGGAGTACTCCTTCCCGCGCCGGACGCGGCTGCTCGCCCGCGCAGGCGAGACGGTCGAGCAAGGCGACCCGCTGAACGAGGGCTCGCGCAACCCGACCGAGCTGCTCGACCTCCACACCCGCGCGGGGCGGGGCTCGACCCCGACCGAGCAGTACCTCGTGGGCGAAGTGCAGAAGGTCTACAAGTCGCAGGGCGTCGACATCCACGACAAGCACATCGAGCTCATCGTCCGCCAGATGATGAAGAAGGTGCGCGTCGAGACTCCCGGCGACACTGAGCTCCTGCCCGGCCAGCTCGTCGACAAGGTCGTGCTCGAGCGCGCCAACGATGCCGCGAAGGCGAAGAAGGGCGAGCTGGCGGCCTTCGAGCCGCTGATCCTCGGGATCACGAAGGCCTCGCTCGCGACCGAGTCGTTCCTCTCGGCCGCCTCCTTCCAGGAGACGACGAAGGTGCTCACGGACGCCGCGATCGAGGGCAAGGTCGACCGCCTCCTCGGGCTGAAGGAGAACGTGATCATCGGGAAGCTGATCCCGGCGGCCACGGGTCTGAAGAAGTACCGGGGCATCGACATCGAGCCGACCGACCCGCTGCCCGCTGCCATGTTCGGCGGCGGCACGGAGGCGGAGCTGCTCGCGGCACTCGAGGAGATCGGGGACGGCGACGGGCTCGACCTCTCGGCGCTCGGCCTCGACTACAACGCCGACCTGCCGGAGCTCCCGGAGCTCCCGGAGCTCCCGGATGCGGGCGTCCCGGACGACGACGCCTGATCGTTGACGCCGACGGCTGGGCCCGCCCCTCGCGGGCCCGCCGTCGGTTACCCGTCGCGCGGCTCCCCAAGGAGCCGCGCGACGAGCTCCACCGGCGTTTCTGCCGGCTCCCACTCGACCGCTCGGCCGCTCGATGGGGCCCGCGACTCGATCCGCGCCAGCGCCGCAAGCCCGTCGGCCCGGCCGAGACCAGGGAGCGTGAACGCGACCGCATTCGGACCGACGGCGTACGCGCGCCGTCCGGTGATCTCGTCCACCGCCACCACCAGGGCACCGCCGTCCGTGTCGCCGGCGACACGGACGAGCGCCGCGGTGAGGCGCGCCGCTCCGGCCTGCGCGCGCTCGACCTCCGCCGCCACCGCCTCGAGGAACGCGGCCCGGCCCGGCAACCGGTCCGCGACGAGTGGCGCCACGGTGCCCGCCTCCGGTGCGGACGCCTCGATGGGAGGGAACTCGGGCGGGTGCAACTGTGCGAGCGAGAGCTCCAGTCGCTCGGCGAGATGTGCGAGCTCCTGCACCCTTCGCGCCTCCCGGACAATCGCGCGACGGCGAATGGTGACGGCGATCAGGACGAGGACGAGTGCCGCGCCCAGAAGGACGAGCAGCCAGACGATCATCGCCCGCGCCGCTCAGCGCGCCGCGTGGCTCTCACCCCCGGCGGGTGGCGTCTCCCGAGGCGGCGTGCAGGACGAGCGCCTCGCGGGAGACCTCGTGGCCCGACTCGAGCACGATCGTGCCCCGGCCGTCGAGCTTCGCGTGCTGAAGACCTGCCTCCGCGCGCGCGGCGAACGACTCGGCGTCGTCGCGCGTGACGAGCTCGGCCACGCCCGCCGAGAGCGAGACGACCTCCCCCTCCACGAGCGGGTTCGCCGCGATGTCCGCGCAGACCGCCTCGTAGAGCTCCCGCGCCTGACCGGCCTCGGCTCCCGGCCGCAGCACGGCAAAGCGGCCCCCGCCCATTCGGAACGTGTAGTCCAGATGGTGGATCGCCCCCTGGAGGCGCCGCGCGAGCTCGTGGAGCACGCCGTCGGCGCCGACGAGGCCGAGGCGCGCGTTGAGGCTCGTCAGCCGGTCGACGTCCAGCACGAGGAGCGAGAGCGGATGCCCGGCGAGGCGCGAGCGGACGATCTCGCGCTCGAGCACCGCGGTGAAGGACTGACGGTCGAGGAGGTTCGTGAGGAGGTCGATCTCGGGCACGACGTCCGGCTCGCGCAGGTTGAGCGCACGGGCGACCGGCGAGCGGGCGACCCGGACGACGCCGTCGAGCGCGTCCACGTCCTCCTCGCTGAAATGCCTCCCCTTCTCGCGTGTGAGCACACCGAGCAGGCTCTGGGCGTCGCCCTCTTCGAGCAACGGCAGCACGAGCCCGCCACGCACCGGCTGCTCTCCGTCCGGCGCGAGGAGGTCGCCCGTGAACGCGACCTCGATCGCGCGGGCGCCGCGGTAGTCGGGGAAGCCCATCCGGGCGATGTGGTTCGTCTCGGATTCGGAGAGCCCGACGGTGGCGACGATCGGCGTGCCCGTGCCGCTGGTGACGAGCGCGATCGCGCCGTCCGCTCGCGTGCGCTCACGCGCGAGCTCCAGCGTCCGGAGCATCGGCTCCGGATCGTCCTCGAGGTTCGGGCTCGTGAGCGCGGGAGGCGCCTGGAACGCTGCGACCGCGTCGTTGAGCGTCTGGGCGAACGTCGCGAGTCGCTCGTCGTAGCGTCGGAGCATCGTCATCGTGATCTCCCCCTGGCGCGAGAGCAGGCGCCGGAGTGCGAGAACGAAGAGGACGAGGGAGACACCGGCAAGCGCCAGTGCGGCGATGGCCAGCTCGGTGGTCGTCACGCTCACCTGGGGCGTGCCTCCATCGAGGTAACCCTACAGAGGGGTGTGGCTGGACACCTGCCGCGACCGGGGGCGTCGGATCGACGGGCTATCCTCGTCGCGTGGCCCGTTCGTCACCCGCGCAGCTCGTCCCTGTACCGGGTCGCCCTCCGCTCGAGGCGACCCCGGCGGCGCCCGTCGTGCTCGCGCCCGTCGAGCTTCCCCGGGCGCGGCGGCCGGGGTGGCCGACTCTCGCCTCGGTCGCGATCGCGACCGGGCTCGTCGCTCTCGGGCTCGGCGCCTGGGCGATCGTCTCGGCGGCGAACGACGACGCGGCGCGCGGCATCGAGCGGCCCGAGCTCGACCGCGCGCTCTCGCTGCTCGGCGCCCCCGACGCGGAGCATGTCCCGCTCCGCGGCTCTCTGGGGCGCATCGTGCTCGTCGCGCGCCCGGACGGCGCCGCGCTCCTCGCGTTGAACGGCCTCGGGCTTGCGCCCGACGGTCGTGAGTACGAGGCGTGGGTCGTCCCGCCCGGGTCGGCGACGCCCGGCCGGGCCGGGACGTTCGACGGTTCGCAGCGGATCGTGCTCCTCTCGCGGCCTGCGCCGCCGGGCGCGCGCGTCGCGGTCACGCTCGAGGCCGACGGCGGGGTCGACCGACCCACGCGGCCGCTGCGACTCGTCGCCGAGCGCGCTGCGTAGCGTTACTCGGACGCGCTCGTCGCCCGGTTCTTGCCGGCGTCCTTCGAGCGACGGAGGGCGGAGTCGGCCCGCTCGAACAGGCCGGCCGCCGTCTCGCCATGCCGCAGCTCCGCGATGCCGGCCGAGAGCTGCACCTCGCGGCCGCCCGGCATCGGTGTCGTCGAGACCCCCTCCCGCATCCGGTCGAAGAGCTGCGACGCGTCCTCCTCCGTCGACTCGGGCATCACGACCGCAAACTCGTCCCCGCCGACGCGGCAGCCGATGTCCACCGACCTGATCTCGTTGCGGAGCTGCTCGGCGACCTGGGCGAGCACTGCGTCCCCCGCGAGGTGGCCGACCCGGTCGTTGACCGCCTTGAAATCGTCGAGGTCGAGGATCAGGAGCGCCAGCCGCCGGTCGTAGCGCTGCGCGCGAAGCGCCTCCCGGCGGAGCGTTTCGTGGAAGTAGCGCTGGTTGAAGAAGCCGGTCAGCGCGTCGGTCTCCGCGAGCTGCCTCGCCTCCCGGTACCGGCGTGCGTTTTCGAGGGCGGGGATGCAGGTCTCCGCGATCTGCTCGATCGTCGCCACCCGCTCGGCCGACGGCTCGTAGCCCGGCGTGCGCCAGAAGAGCGCGAGGCTCCCGAGCTGGTGTCCCTCGCGACCGACGAGCGCCATGAACAGCCCGCCCCGGATCAGCTGGGTGTCGGCGGCGTCGGCGGCGCCGTAGCGATAGCTCACGGTGATCGGCCCCGCCGGGAGCACGCCACCCGCCCCCGACGACGGCGGATGCGCCGCCTCCTCCGCCGTCATGCCCCGGGTCGCGGTCGCGGCGGTGCCGCCGCCGTGCTCGTCGAGGGAAACCATCGCCGCGTCGAAGCCGGGGACTTCGAGAGCGGCGTCGAGGACGCGGTCGAGCAGCTCGTCGAACTCGATCGACGTGCCGAGGTCGCTCAGGAAGCGGTTGCGTCGGCTCTCCCGCTCCGCACGCTCGAGCGCTTCCGAGAGGTCGCGGCCGAGGTCGTCCATCCGGCTGCGCATGTCGTCGACCGCCTGGACGAGCCGATCGTCCCGTGCCGTCGGCTCGCCCCGGCGCCGGATGATCTCGAGCGCGACGATGCCGAGCCCCAAAAGAGCCGTCGCGGCGATGATCGTGCTGATGGTTCCGCTCGAAATGTCGGTTCCCCCACCTTCCCCGCACGCACTGTAATGCGCGTTTCCCGGTTCGGCCATACCTGCGACGCGACTCGTTTCTTCGCCTGCCTGATCCCCCGTTCGCCTCAGGAGAGACAGAGTCGAGTGTCGACGTGGCACGCCGATTTCGGCTACCATTGCCGATCCCGGGCGGCAGGACTGGACGTCTGCCGGCCCTTCCTGTGCGAGAAAAGCTACGACCGAGCCCCGAGGAGCAGCGTGCCCACCGTCAACCAGCTCGTCCGCAAGGGCCGCAAGGCCTCGAAGACGAAGATCAAGACCCCGGCCCTTCGCGGCGCCCCCCAGAAGCGGGGCGTGTGCACGCGCGTCTACACGACGACGCCGAAGAAGCCGAACTCCGCGCTGCGCAAGGTCGCGCGCGTGAAGCTGACGAACCAGATGGAGGTCGGCGCGTACATTCCGGGCGAAGGCCACAACCTGCAGGAGCACTCGGTCGTCCTCATCCGCGGCGGTCGCGTCAAGGACCTGCCGGGCTTCCGCTACAAGGTGATCCGCGGCGGCCTCGACACCTCGGGCGTCTCCGAGCGTCGCCAGGGCCGGTCGAAGTACGGCGCGAAGAAGGGCGGCTCGTAGAACCGATGCCGCGCCGCGCCCAGATTCAGCCCCGTACGTCCGAACCCGACGCGGTTCACGGCTCCGTGCTCGTCACGCAGCTCGTGAACCGCGTGATGCTCGACGGGAAGAAGTCCATCGCCGAGGGGATCGTCTACGAGGCGCTCGGGCAGGTTGCCGACAAGACCGGCAAGCCCGCGACCGAGGCGCTCGAGGCGGCCGTCAAGTCGGTGACCCCCGTGCTCGAGGTCCGCTCACGGCGCGTCGGCGGCGCGAACTACCAGGTGCCGGTCGAGGTGCCGGCCCCGCGTGGTCGCACCCTCGCGCTCCGCTACCTCGTGACGTATGCGCGCGAGCGGCGCGAGAAGGGGATGGAGTCGAAGCTCGCCGCGGAGCTGATGGACGCGATCAACCAGCAGGGCGGCGCGTTCAAGCGCAAGGACGACATGTACCGGATGGCGCAGGCGAACAAGGCCTTCGCGCACTACCGGTGGTGAGGGCTGTGCCTCTTCAAGCAACATCCACCATGTCCCTCGCGGCTGCAAAGCGGCGCCATGCGTCGTCCTCAGTCGCGTCCATACATTTCGGTCTGGACGCTCCCTGCGTCCTAGCCCGGCTTGCTTTTCGCTCGCGAGGAAGCTGGCAATGTCTTGAAGAGGCACGGACGATGAGCACCACGGCAACACGCGTCGCGCTCGACCGCGTCCGCAACATCGGGATCATGGCCCACATCGACGCGGGCAAGACGACGACGACCGAGCGGATCCTCTACTACACGGGCCGCACCCACAAGCTCGGCGAGGTGCACGAGGGCGCCGCGACGATGGACTGGATGGCCCAGGAGCAGGAGCGGGGGATCACCATCACGTCGGCGGCGACGACGGCGTTCTGGCGCGACCATCGCATCAACATCATCGATACTCCCGGGCACGTGGACTTTACCGTCGAGGTCGAGCGCTCGCTGCGCGTCCTTGACGGCGCGATCGCCGTGTTCGACTCGGTCGCAGGCGTCCAGCCTCAGTCGGAGACCGTCTGGCGGCAGGCCGACCGCTATGGCGTGCCAAGGATCGCCTTCATCAACAAGATGGACCGCACGGGCGCGGACTTCGCGAACGCGGTGCAGTCGATGCGCGACCGTCTCGGCGCGAACCCCGTGCCGATCCAGCTCCCGATCGGCGAGGAGGACGCCCACGTCGGCGTCGTCGACCTCGTCGAGATGCAGGCGATCGTGTACGAGGACGAGCTCGGGCAGTCGTTCACGGTCGGCGAGATCCCGGAGAAGCACGCCGCCGCGGCGGAGGAGGCGCATCACGCGCTGATCGACGCGGTGGCGGAGCACGACGACGAGCTGATGGAGGCCTATCTCGAGGACGAGACGTCGGTCACCCCCGAGATGATCCGCCGCGCGCTCCGCGCGGGGACGCTCGCGGACGCGATCACGCCGGTGCTACTCGGCTCAGCCTTCAAGAACAAAGGCGTGCAGCCGCTCCTCGACGCGGTCGTCGACTACCTCCCGAGCCCGCTCGACGTCCCCGCGGTGCAGGGCACCGATCCGTCGACGGAGGACGAGATCACGCGGGCGCCGTCGGAGGACGCGCCGTTCTCGGCGCTCGTGTTCAAGGTCATGTCGGACCCGTACGTCGGGAAACTGACGTACTTCCGCGTGTACTCGGGCAAGGTCAAGGCAGGCGAGCGGGTGCTCAACACGACCAACTCGAAGACTGAGCGCATCGGCCGGATCCTGCAGATGCATGCGAACCATCGCGAGGAGCGCGACGAGATCGGCGCGGGCGAGATCGCAGCCGCGGTAGGCCTGAAGCAGTCCACGACGGGCGACACGCTCGCCGTCGACTCGGCCCCGATCGTGCTCGAGGCGATGACTTTCCCAGATCCCGTGATCTCCGTGGCCATCGAGCCGCGTACGAAGGGCGACCAGGACAAGCTCTCGCAGGGCCTCCAGCGGCTCGCCGAGGAGGACCCGACGTTCCGTGTCTCGTCCGACGAGGAAACCGGACAGACGCTGATCGCCGGGATGGGAGAGCTGCACCTCGAGATCATCGTCGACCGCCTCATGCGCGAGTTCAAGGTCGACGCGAACGTCGGCCGGCCGCAGGTCGCATACCGCGAGACCGCGTCGCAGCCCGTCCAGAAGATCCAGGGCCGGTTCGTCCGGCAGACCGGGGGCTCGGGGCAGTACGGCGACGTCGTCATCAACCTCATCCCGCAGGCGCCGGGCGAGGGCTACGAGTTCGAGGACAAGATCGTCGGCGGGAAGATCCCGAGGGAGTACATCAAGCCCGTCGACGACGGCATCCAGGAGGCGATGGGCGCGGGCGGGCTTGCGGGCTACCCCGTGGTCGACATCCGGATCGAGCTCGTCGAGGGCTCGTACCATGAGGTCGACTCGAGCGAGCGGGCGTTCAAGATCGCCGGCTCGATGGCGTTCAAGGAGGCGATGAAGCGGGCGAAGCCGAAGCTGCTGGAGCCGATGATGGCCGTCGAGGTCGTCACGCCCGAGGACTACCTCGGCGACGTGATGGGCAACCTCAACTCGCGCCGCGGGCGTGTCGAGCACCTCGAGCCGCTCGGCAACTCCCAGATGATCAAGGCGAGCGTGCCGCTCTCCGAGATGTTCGGGTACGCGACCGACCTGCGCTCGATGACGCAGGGCCGCGCGACCTTCACCATGCAGTTCGACCGCTACGAGGATGTCCCCGCGTCGATCGCGGAGACGATCGTGAGCGCACAGTCGGAAGGCTGAACCGTCAAGTTCACCGTCATTCGAGTCATTTCTCCGGAGGCATAAGGACATGGGCAAGCAGAAGTTCGAGCGCACGAAGCCGCACGTCAACGTCGGCACCATCGGGCACATCGACCACGGCAAAACGACCCTGACGGCCGCGATCACGAAGGTGCTCGCAGAGCAGGGCGGCGGAACCGCGGTCGCCTTCGACGAGATCGACAAGGCGCCCGAGGAGAAGCAGCGCGGCATCACGATCCAGACGGCCCACGTCGAGTACGAGACCGAGAACCGGCACTACGCGCATGTCGATTGCCCTGGCCACGCCGACTACATCAAGAACATGATCACGGGCGCCGCCCAGATGGACGGCGCGATCCTCGTGGTCTCGGCGGCCGACGGCCCGATGCCGCAGACGCGCGAGCACATCCTGCTCGCCCGCCAGGTCGAGGTGCCCGCGATGGTCGTCGCGCTCAACAAGGCCGACATGGTCGACGACCCGGAGCTGCTCGAGCTCGTCGAGATGGAGGTCCGCGAGCTGCTCTCGAAGTACGAGTTTCCCGGTGACGACATCCCGATCATCCAGGTCTCGGCGCTCAAGGCGCTCGAGGGCGACCCCGAGTGGACGCCGAAGATCCTGGAGCTGATGGCGGCCGTCGACTCGTACATCCCGGAGCCGGTGCGCGACACGGACAAGCCGTTCCTGATGCCGATCGAGGACGTCATGACGATCCCGGGTCGCGGCACGGTCGTCACCGGGCGCATCGAGCAGGGAAAGATCGAGACCGGCAACGAGATCGAGATCGTCGGGATCCACGAGAAGACCGAGAAGACGGTTGTCACCGGCCTCGAGATGTTCCACAAGACGCTCGACTTCGCCCAGGCGGGCGACAACGCCGGCGCGCTCCTGCGCGGCACGAAGCGCGAGGAGGTCGAGCGCGGCCAGGTACTCGCGAAGCCGGGCTCGATCACGCCGCACACCGGCTTCAAGGCCGAGGTGTACGTCCTCTCGAAGGACGAGGGCGGGCGGCACACCCCGTTCTTCAACGGCTACCGGCCGCAGTTCTACTTCCGCACGACCGACGTGACCGGCTCGATCAAGCTGCCCGAGGGCCAGGAGATGGTCATGCCGGGCGACAACACGAACATGGAGATCGAGCTGATCCAGCCGATCGCCATGGATCAGGGTCTTCGATTCGCGATCCGCGAGGGTGGCCGCACGGTCGGCGCCGGCGTGGTCACGGAGATCGTCAAGTAGGGAGAGGCATCCGCCTCTCCCTCACTCGAGAAAGCGCCCACGCAGATGGCACAGCAGAAGATCAGGATCAGGCTCAAGGGATACGACCACCAGCAGGTCGACCGCTCGGCGTCGCAGATCGTCGAGACGGCCCAGCGCACCGGCGCCACCATCACCGGGCCGGTGCCCCTGCCCACGGAGAAGAACGTCTATTGCGTGATTCGCGGGCCCTTCATCGACAAGGACTCGCGGGAGCACTTCGAGGTGCGGACGCACAAGCGCCTGATCGACATCCACAGCCCGACGCCGAAGACAGTCGACTCGCTGATGCGGCTCGACCTCCCGGCCGGGGTCGACATCGAGATCAAGCTCTGATGAAGGGCATCCTCGGCAGGAAGCTCGGCATGACGCAGATTTTCGACCCGGAGACCGGGAACGTCGACGCGGTCACCGTGATCGAGGCGGGCCCCTGCCCGGTCGTGACCGTGCGCACGCAGGCCGCCGACGGCTACGAGGCCGTCCAGCTCGCGTTCGAGCCGGTGCTCGACCGCAAGCTTTCGAAGGGCGAGCTCGGCCACCTGCAGAAGGCGGGCGTCGGAGGCCATCGCCACCTCGTCGAGTTCCGGGGCGCGAGCGAGCTCCAGCAGGGCGAGACCGTGACGGTCGAGGCGTTCGAGCCCGGTGACCGCATCAAGGTGTCCGGCATCTCGATCGGCAAGGGCTTCCAGGGCACGATCAAGCGGCACAACTTCGCCCGCGGGCCGATGAGCCACGGCTCGCACAACGTCCGCAAGCCCGGCTCCGTCGGTGCGTCGGCCACGCCGTCGCGCGTGTTCAAGGGCAAGAAGATGGCAGGCCACATGGGCGCCCACCGCGTCACGCAGCCGGGCCTGGTCGTCCACGAGATCGACGCGGAGCGCAACCTTCTCCTCGTGCGTGGCTCGGTGCCAGGCGCGAAGAGCGGGCTCGTCGAGATCAGAGCGGTGGTGCGCTGATGGCCGTCAAGGCGACCGTCCTCGGAGGCTCGACGGAGACGGATCTCGCACTCGACGCGGAAGTCTTCGCGGCCGAGGTCAAGCCGTATCTCGTCCACGAGACCGTCCGCGCGGAGCTCAACGCCGCCCGGCGCGGGACGCGCGGTGCGAAGAGCCGCGGGCTCGTCGCGGGCGGCCGCGCGAAGCCTTGGCGCCAGAAGGGCACCGGCCGAGCCCGTCAGGGCACGATCCGCGCGCCGCAGTTCACGGGTGGCGGCGTCGCGTTCCCGCCCGGGATGCGCAGCTTCGACGTGAAGGTGAACCGCAAGGCCCGGCGTGCTGCGCTCCGCAGCGCGCTCAGTCATCATGCTGCGGGAGGAACGCTCGCCGTCCTGGAGGCAAGCCACTTCGACGCTCCTTCGACACGGAGAGCTGCAGAGCTGCTGTCCGGCTGGGGCAAGGACGCGCCGGTGCTCGTCGTCGCGCAGGCGGACGAGGACGCGGTCGTGAAGTCCTTCCGCAACCTCGAGCGCGTGCTCGTCACGGCGCCCGAGGAGCTCGAGGTCGCCGCGATCGTCTGGGCGCGCGCAGTCCTCGTCACGCAGGCAGCGCTGACGCAGGTCGAGCGGCGCGCCGGCAAGGAGGTCGCATCGTGACCGGTCTGACGCACGAGCAGATCCTCCTTTCCCCCGTCGTCTCCGAGAAGAGCTACTCCGGGATCGCGGAGGGCCGCTATACGTTCAAGGTGCATCCCGACGCGCACCGCATGCAGGTGCGTCAGGCGGTGGAAGACCTGTTCGACGTCCACGTCGAGCGGGTGAACATCGTCACGGTGCGGGCGAAGCCGAAGCGTCGCGGGCTCTTCAAGGGCACGCGGCCGGGCTGGAAGAAGGCGATCGTCCAGGTCCGCGAGGGCGAGACGATCGAGATCTTCGAAGGCGCGCAGGTCTAGGAGAACACGCAGATGCCCGTCAAGAAATACAAGCCGACGAGCCCCGGCCGCCGCCAGATGGCCACCTCGTCGTTCGAGGAGATCACGAGGGCGACACCGGAGAAGTCGCTGCTCGAGCCGCTGCACAGGAAGGGTGGCCGCAACGCGAACGGCCGGATCACCACGCGCCACCAGGGCGGCGGGCACAAGCGCCGCTACCGGCGGATCGACTTCAAGCGTCTCAAGGACGGGGTGCCGGCGAAGGTCGCCTCGATCGAGTACGACCCGAACCGCTCCGCGCGGATCGCGCTGCTCCACTACGCCGACGGCGCAAAGGCGTACATCCTCGCGCCCGCCGGGCTGCGGGTCGGCGCGACGATCCAGTCGGGGCCCGGCGTCGACATCCGGCCGGGCAACGCCCTGCCGCTCGGCGACATCCCGACCGGCACGAACGTCCACGCGGTGGAGCTCCGCCCCGGCCAGGGGGCGAAGCTCGCCCGCTCGGCGGGGTCGGGCGTGCAGCTCGTGGCGAAGGACGCGCCGTACGCGGTCCTCCGCCTGCCCTCGGGCGAGATGCGCCGCGTCCTGCTGACCTGCCGCGCGACCGTCGGGCAGGTCGGGAACTCCGACCACGCCAACGAGTCGGGCGGGAAGGCCGGCCGGAGTCGCTGGCTCGGCCGCCGGCCGACCGTCCGCGGCACCGCGATGAACCCGGTCGACCACCCGCACGGCGGGGGCGAGGGCAAGTCGAAGGGCCACCACCCGGTGACCCCGTGGGGCGTCCCGACGATCGGGAAGCGGACCCGGCCGAAGCACAAGGAATCCGACAAGCTGATCGTCCGCGGCCGTCGCCGCGGCAAGGAGAGGCGGTAAATGTCTAGGTCGTCGAAGAAGGGGCCGTTCGTCGAGGAGCGGCTGCTGAGCCGCATCGAGGCGATGAACACCACCGGCGAGAAGCGGATGATCCGCACCTGGTCGCGCGCCTCGACGATCTTTCCCGACATGGTCGGGCACACGATCGCCGTGCACGACGGGCGGAAGCACGTCCCGGTGTTCGTGAGCGAGCAGATGGTCGGGCACAAGCTCGGCGAGTTCGCGCCGACCCGCACGTTCCGCGGCCACTCAGGCGACCGGCAGGCCCAGGTGAAGAAGCGCTGATGGCACGCACGAGCCCCGAGACGACGCAGACGACCGTCCGCGCCCAGGCGAAGTGGGTGCGCATGTCCGCCCGCAAGGCGCGACTCGTGCTCGACAACGTCCGCGGTCGGACCGTGCCCGAGGCCCGCACCGTGCTCGCGTTCACGCCGAGGGCAGCCGCGCGCGAGATCGACCGCGTGCTCGCCTCGGCCGTCGCGAACGCCGAATCGGCCCACGGCCTCGACGGCGACGAGCTCGTCGTCGTCGGCGCGTACGCGGACGAGGGGCCGACGCTGAAGCGGTGGCGCGCCCGCGCGCGCGGGCGCGTGAACCGGATCCGGAAGCGCACATGCCACATCACGATCGTCGTGGCAGAGAGCCCCACGAGCGGCAAGCCGCGCCAGCAGAAGGCCGCGAAGCCGCAGGCCGAGGCGGCTCCGGTGCCCGAGACCCCGACCGAAGACGCACCCACCGTGGAGGAGAAGCCAAAGCGCCGTGCGCCTGCGAAGAAGAAGGAGGCGGTGGCCTAATGGGCCAGAAGGTGCATCCCGGCGGTCTTCGCGTCGGCGTCATCCACGACTGGAAATCCAACTGGTGGACCGGCAAGAAGGAGATCGCCGACTACCTGCTCGAGGACATCAAGATCCGCGACCACATCAACGGCAAGCTCGCGCATGCCGGGTTGTCGGACATCCTGATCCGCAAGGACAAGCAGCGGGTGACGGTCGACATCTACACCGCGCGCCCCGGGATCGTGATCGGAAAGTCCGGGGTCGAGGTGGACGCGCTCCGCAAGGACCTCCACGCCATCACCGGCAAGAGCGTCCACATCAACATCAACGAGATCAAGCGGCCCGAGCTCGACGCGCAGCTCGTCGCGCAGTCGATCGCGGAGCAGCTCCAGAACCGCGTCGCGTTCCGGCGCGCGATGAAGCGCTCCCTCGCGTCGGCGATGCGCTCGGGCGCGCAGGGCATCAAGATCCAGTGCGGCGGGCGGCTCGGCGGCGGCGAGATGAGCCGCAGCGAGCGCTACACCGAGGGCCGCGTCCCGCTGCACACGATCCGGGCGGACATCGACTACGGATTCGCCGAGGCGAAGACCACGTACGGCCGGATCGGGGTCAAGGTCTGGGTCAACAAGGGCGAGATCATGCCCGAGGGCTACGAAGGCTCGCTCGGCCGCGAGCGCATCACCGAGGCGGACGGCTCACGCCGCCGGCGCGGCTCGAACAGCGAAGGGCTCGGCGCCTCCCGCGAGGGCGGCCGCGGCCGCGGCCAGGATCGCGAGGGCCTCGGGCTCGTCCAGAAGCGCCGGCGCCCGGGCGGACGTGGTCGTGGCGGCCAGGCCCGTGGCCCGGCCCGCGACCGCGCGGCCGCACCGGAGACGCAGGCACCGCCCGTCGACGAGGCGCCGCCGCCCGTGACGCCGACCGAGACCACGCCGAAGACCACGCCCGAGACGCCGCCGGAGGGTGAGTCCTGATGTTGATGCCGCGCAAGACCAAGCACCGCAAGCAGTTCCGCGGGCGCCGCGCGGGCTACGCGAAGGGCCAGACCGACGTGCAGTACGGCGATTACGGGATCAAGGCGCTCGAGAACGGCTGGGTGACCAACCGGCAGATCGAGGCTGCCCGGATCGCGATGACCCGCAAGATCCGCCGAGGCGGCAAGGTGTGGATCAACCTCTTCCCCGACAAGCCGTTCACGAAGAAGCCGGCCGAGACCCGGATGGGCTCGGGCAAGGGCTCGCCCGAAGGGTGGGTCGCGGTCGTGAAGCCCGGTCGCGTGATGTTCGAGCTCTCCGGCGTCTCGGAGCCGCTCGCGAAGGAGGCGCTTCGGCTCGCGGCCCAGAAGCTGCCGATAAAGGCGAAGTTCGTGAAACGGGAGGCTGATCTCTTTGAAAGCTGACTCGACGTGGGGGAACCCCATGGTTCCCCGACGAGCCCCCTCCTTCCGGTTTGCGCACGGATGGCCGCACCTGGCCTCCCGGCCGGCAAAGCCGGCCTCCGGCCGGATCGGCTGCATCACAGGTCGAGGAGACGATCATGAAGGCTGAGCAGTTGCGGGCGATGACGGACGAGGAGCTCGAGGAGAAGCTCGGCGAGAGCCGGCAGGAGCTCTTCAAGATCCGCTTCCAGGCGGCCACGGGTGGCCTCGAGTCGAGCGCGCGCCTGAGCCACGCGAGGCGGGAGATCGCGCGGATCCTGACGATCAAGAACGAACGGACGATGACCCATGGCTGACGAAGACGTGAAGGGCACCTCGGCGGACGCCGAGGAGCCGACCGAAGACGAGCAGGTAAAGACCCCGGCCGAGGAGGCCGCGGAGACGACTGCAGCCGAGCCCGTCGCGGAGGGGGCCGACGAGGCGTCGGCCGAGGAGCCGATCGCGGAGGCCGAAGAGGCGCCGTCCGCGGAGGCGACCGACGCCGAGCCCGCTGCGGAAGCGGAGGCGGAGGAGCCTGCGGCCGAGAAGCCTGCGGCCGAGAAACCTGGCCCCGCCGAGGAGCCTGGCGCCGCCGAGGCTGCGCCGGCGACCGGCCCGAAGCCGAAGCGCAAGCGGCTGCCCCGCACGCTCCGACCGAACAAGACGCGTCCGACGCGCGTCCGCTCGACCGAGCGGAAGCCGATCGTGCGCCTCGAGGCGCCCGACCACGAGCGGGGCCGCCGCCAGGAGCGGCAGGGCAAGGTGGTCTCCGACGCGATGGAGAAGACCATCGTCGTCGAGGTCTCGGTCGTGAAGGCCCACCCCAAGTACAAGAAGGTCGTGCGGCGAAGCGTGAAGTTCCACGCCCACGACGAGCGCAGCGAGGCGAAGGTGGGCGATCTCGTCCGCATCGTCGAGACGCGCCCGCTCTCCCGGACGAAGCGCTGGCGTCTCGTCGAGGTCGTCGAGGCGGCGAAGTAGCGCGATGATCCAGCAGGAATCCCGTCTGAAGGTGGCCGACAACACCGGCGCCCGCGAGCTCCTCTGCATCCGGGTGGTCGGCGGCTCCCGCCGAAGATACGCCCGTGTCGGCGACGTGATCGTCGCTACAGTGAAGACCGCCACGCCGCAGGGCACGGTCAAGAAGGGCGAGGTCGTGAGAGCGGTCGTCGTCCGGACGAAGAAGCCCTACGGCAGGGGTGACGGCACGCTGATCGGCTTCGACGAGAATGCCGCCGTCATCATCGACAACCAGTTGAACCCGCGCGGAACGCGCATCTTCGGGCCCGTCGCCCGTGAGCTGCGCGAGAAGAACTTCATGAAGATCGTCAGCCTCGCCCCCGAGGTGCTCTGAGCAGATGGCCACAACGATGCGAATCAAGAAGGGCGACCTCGTCCAGGTGCTCGCCGGCAAGGACCGCGGCAAGCAGGGACGGGTCCTCAAGGCGAGCCCGCGTGACCGCCACGTCATCGTGGAGAACCTCAACATCGGCAAGCGCCACACGAAGCCGCGTCCGCTCCGCGACACGACGCGCATGGGCGGGGCGACGATGATTCCCGGTGGGATCGTCTCGAAGCCGATGCCGCTCGACGTCTCGAACGTGATGATCGTCTGCCCGACCTGCAAGCAGCCGACCCGCATCGGGATCACCGTCAAGGAAGTGAAGGGCGAGACGGTTCGCGTCCGCGTATGCAAGCGCGACGGCTGCGGCCAGGAGCTCGACGGCTGATGGCGGCGACCGTGGAGATGGTCGTGCCGCGCCTCAGGCAGCGGTACCTAGAGGAGATCCGGCCCGCGCTCAAGGACGAGCTCGGGCTGAGCTCGGTCATGCAGGTGCCCGAGGTGACGAAGATCACGCTCAACATGGGTGTCGGGGAGGCCAAGACCGACGCGAAGGCGCTCGACGCCGCAATCGAGGAGCTCACGACGATCGCCGGCCAGCGCGCGCAGGTGCGCCGCGCGCGGAAGTCGATCGCGAACTTCAAGCTGCGCGAGGGCATGGCCGTCGGTGCGCGCGTGACCCTGCGCGGCGCGCGGATGTACGAGTTCCTCGATCGCCTCGTCTCGATCGCGCTGCCACGCATCCGCGACTTCCGCGGCCTCGATCCGGGGTCGTTCGACGGGCGCGGGAACTACTCGCTCGGCATCCGCGAGCAGATCATCTTCCCCGAGATCGACTACGACTCCGTCCCCGCGATCCGGGGCCTCGACGTTGCCATCACCACCACCGCGGCGAACGACGAGCAAGCCCGCGTCCTCCTGGGCGCACTTGGCCTGCCGTTCGCCGCCGAGCGCAGAAGGGACAGCTGAGTAGACGTGGCCAAGACCTCGCTCCGCGTGAAGCAGAAGCGCACCCCGAAGCACCAGGTGCGTGCCTACACGCGCTGCAACCGCTGCGGCCGGCCGCGCGCCGTCTTCCGCAGGTACAAGCTCTGCCGGATCTGCCTGCGCGACCTCGCGCACGACGGCGCGATCCCCGGCATGACGAAGAGCAGCTGGTAGGAGAACGACGATGTTGACCGACCCGATCGCAGACATGCTGAGCCGCATCCGCAACGCGAACCGCGCGATGCACGACACCGTTTCGATGCCGACCTCGCGGATGAAGGAGGAGATCGCGCGCCTCCTTCACGACGAGGGGTACATCAAGGAGTTCTCGGTCGTCGAGGCGACGCCGGTCAATCAGCTCGTGATCGAGCTCAAGTTCGGCCGCAACCGCGAGCGCGTGATCACCGACCTCAAGCGCGTCTCGAAGCCCGGTCGCCGCGTCTACGCGAAGAAGGACCGTCTCCCACGCGTCCTCGGCGGGCTCGGCACCGCGATCCTGTCCACCTCGATCGGCGTGATCACCACCCGCCAGGCCGCGGAGCGCGGCGTCGGCGGCGAGGTGCTCGCCTTCGTCTGGTAGCGATGTCGCGGATCGGCAGACAGCCCATCGAGGTCCCGAGCGGCGTCACCGTCGAGGTGTCGCCCGGTGGCGCGGTCACCGTGACCGGCCCGCTCGGCACGCTGAAGCAGCGTGTCCCTCAGCGCATGGCGATCGCGCAGGAGGACGGCGTCGTCACGGTCACGCGCCCCACGGAGCGCGGCGACGACCGCGCGCTCCACGGCCTCACGCGCACGCTCGTCGCGAACATGGTCGAGGGCGTCACGAAGGGCTTCGAGAAGCACCTCGAGATCCAGGGCGTCGGCTATCGCGCGCAGCTCAAGGGCTCCGACCTCGAGCTCGCTGTCGGCTTCTCGCACCCTGTCACGATCGCGCCGCGCGAGGGCATCTCGTTCGACGTCCCCCAGCCGACGCAGGTGATCGTGAAGGGCACAGACAAGCAGGTCGTCGGCCAGACCGCCGCGGAGATCCGCAAGGTGCGGCCGCCCGAGCCCTACAAGGGCAAGGGCATCCGCTACCAGGGCGAGCACGTGCGCAGGAAGGTCGGGAAGCGGGCATGAGCGTCACAACACGAGAGGCACGCCTTCGCCGGCATCGGCGGGTGCGTGGCAAGGTCTCCGGCACGGCGGAACGGCCGCGGCTCGTCGTCTTCCGCTCGAACCGCGGGATCTTCGCCCAGCTCGTCGACGACGACGCCGGCCGCACGGTCGCGTCCGCGACCTGGCTCGCCCTGCGCAGCCACAAGGGGACGAAGACCGAGCAGGCGGCCGAAGTGGGCAAGGCGCTCGCCGCCGCCGCGAAGAAGGCCGGGATCGAGACGTGCGTCTTCGACCGGGCCGGCTACCTCTACCACGGACGCGTGAAGGCTCTTGCCGAGGGCGCACGCGAGGGAGGACTGACGTTTTGAGCAATGTCGACGTTGCCGAGTCACGCGAGCTGAAGGAGCGCGTGATCGAGATCAACCGCGTCGCGAAGGTCGTCAAGGGCGGCCGGCGGTTCTCGTTCACTGCGCTCGTGGTGATCGGTGACGAGGTCGATCGTGTCGGTGTCGGCTACGGGAAGGCCCGCGAGGTGCCTCTCGCGATCTCGAAGGCGGTCGACGACGCGAAGAAGAACCTCTTCACCGTGCCGAAACACCGCACGACGATCACGCACGAGATCACGGGGGCGTTCGACGCGGCCCGGGTCGTCCTCCGCCCCGCGAGCGAGGGAACGGGCGTGATCGCGGGCGGCGGCGTCCGCGCGGTGCTCGAGCTCGCGGGGATCCGCGACGTGCTCGCAAAGAGCCTGGGCACGACCAACCCGATCAACATGGCCAAGGCGACCGTCGACGGCCTCAAGCGGCTCCGTCGCCCCGAGGACGTCGCCCGCTCACGCGGCAAGTCCATCGCCGAGGTCCTGCCGCTGCCGCGCAAACCGCGTGCCGAGGAGGTCCCGGTGGCGCCCGTCGTCGTCGAGACGCCCGCCGAGCCTACCGAGGCGACCGAGCCTGCCGAGGCGACCGCGCCCGAGGCGGTCGAGTCGTGACCCGCGTGGTGGTGACGCAGACCCGGTCGTCGATCGGGCAGACGCAGAAGCACCGCGGCACGCTCCGCTCGCTCGGCCTGGGCAGAATCGGGAGGACCGCCGAGCACGCGCTCGGGCCCGAGCTCGAGGGCAAGCTGCGCCACGTTTCCCACCTGGTGACCGTGCAGCCGGGGGACGGGAAGGGAAAGGACGACTAGCGCCATGGCGGACGAGCTCAACCTCCACTCTCTGAAGCCGGCCCAGCCGCGCCGCGCGCGCAAGCGCATCGGCCGCGGGCTCGGCTCGGGCAAGGGCCGCTACTCCGGCCGCGGCCTCAAGGGCCAGAAGTCCCGCGCGGGGTCGCACAAGATGCCCGCCGGGTTCGAGGGCGGCCAGATGCCGATCGACATGCGGCTCGGGAAGCTCCGCGGCAACACGTCCGCTGACGCCATGCCGATCGGCCCGTTCCGGACCTACAGCCAGCCGGTCAACCTTCGGGATCTCGAGGAGCGCTTCGAGGCGGGCACCGAGGTCACGCCGGAGACGCTCAAGGCGAAGCGGCTGATCCGGAAGGTCTCGGTCGACGTGAAGGTGCTGGGCGTGGGGGAGCTGTCGAAAGCTCTCTCGATCTCCGCGCACGGGTTCTCGAAGACCGCGAAGGAGAAGATCGAGGCCGCCGGCGGCACGGTCACCTGGCTGCGCGGCGAGCCTGTCCCCCGGCCCAAGCGGCAGACGAAGAGGAAGCGCGCCGTCCAGGAGCTCGACGTCGACGACGCCGAGAGCCCCGAGGCGGCGGACGACGACGCACCGGCAGAGACCGGGGAGGAGAGCTAGGGCCCCGCGCTCGGCGCGGAGCACGGCGCCATGCTGACCTGGCTCGCGAACGCCTGGCGGGTGCCGGAGCTCCGGCGCCGGCTGCTGTTCACCGCGATGATCCTCGCGCTCTATCGGCTTGGGTCGTGGATCCCGTCGCCGGGCGTCAACGCGGACTCGATCGACCAGTACCTCTCGCGGACGGGCGGGATCTTCAATCTGCTGAACCTGTTCTCCGGCGGGGCGCTCTCGCAGTTCTCCGTCTTCGCGCTCGGGATCATGCCGTACGTCACTGCGTCGATCATCCTCCAGCTCATGACGGTCGTCGTCCCGCGGCTGTCCGAGCTGCAGAAGGAGGGCGAGTCCGGCTACGCCAAGATCAACCAGTACACGCGCTACCTGACCGTCGTGCTGTCCGCGGCGCAGGCGCTCGGGTACGCGTTCCTCTTCAAGAACCAGGGCGTGCTCGAGGCCAACGCCGGGCGGATGGTGCTCATCATCGTCACGCTCACCGTCGGCTCCACGCTCCTCATGTGGATGGGCGAGCAGATCACGAAGCGCGGCATCGGCAACGGCATCTCGATCCTGATCTTCGCCTCGATCCTCACGAGCCTGCCCCTCGGGGTCACCGCGTGGTGGAACGGCGGACCGATGGAGCGGATCTTCTTCCCGCTGATCGCGCTCGGCATCGTCGCGTCCGTCGTGTTCGTGCAGGAGGGCCAGCGGCGCATCCCGATCCAGTATGCGAAGCGCATGGTCGGTCGCCGCATGACGTCCGGCGGCACGACCTACCTCCCGCTCCGGGTGAACATGGCAGGCGTGATTCCCGTGATCTTCGCGGCGGCCGTGCTCGCGTTCCCGCCGACGATGGCGCAGTACTTCCCGGCCACGCAGGACTTCGTCAACACATACTTCCAGCCCGGCGACTGGCTCTACCTGGTCATCGAGGGCGGGATGATCATCGTCTTCACGTTCTTCTACACCGCCGTCCAGTTCAACCCGGTCGACCAGGCCGACAACCTGCGCAAGCACTCGGGCTACATCCCCGGCATCCGGCCGGGTCCGCCGACCGCGCAGTACCTCGACCGCGTCCTCACGCGGCTGACGCTGCCCGGGTCGCTCTTCCTGGCGGTGGTCGCGATCGCGCCGAGCCTCTTCATCCGCTACGGCGGCTTCTCGCAGGCGAACGCACGCGCACTGGGCGGCACGTCGGTGCTGATCGCCGTCGGCGTCGCGCTCGACACGATGCGCCAGATGGAGTCCCAGATGATGATGCGCAACTACGAGGGGTTCCTCCGTTGATGCCGCGCGAAGCGACGGTCGGCGGGGCGGGTCGCATCCCGCCCCTTGCTGCCTCTGGGGGCGGGTCGTGAACCTGCTCGTGCTCGGGCCGCAGGGATCCGGGAAGGGCACGCAGGCTTCGCGGCTCTCGGAGGCGTACGTGATCCCGCACATCTCGACCGGCGAGATGTTCCGCGCGGCGATCGCGGCCCGCACGGAGCTCGGCCGCCGGGTCGAGCCGATCCTCGCGTCCGGTGAGCTCGTGCCCGACGACCTGACCGTCCAGCTGATCCGCGAGCGCCTCGCCGAGCCGGACGCCGAACGCGGTTTCGTGCTCGACGGGTTCCCGCGCAACCTCGCGCAGGCCGAAGCGCTCGACGCGATGTTGGCCGGGATCGGCCGGGGCCTCGACGCGGTCCTCTTCCTCGCCATCTCGGACGACGTCGCCGTCGAGCGGCTGCGCGGCCGGGCGCGGGAGGAGGGGCGCGAGGACGACGCTCCGGACGCGATCGCCAGGAGGCTCGAGCTCTACCACGAGCAGACCGAGCCGGTAGCCGAGCGCTATCGCGCGTCGGGCAAGCTCGTCTCGATCCACGCCGAGCGGACGATCGAGCAGGTCACCGCCGAGATCGCCGAGGCGCTCGAGCTGCTCGACGAGGAGGCGATCGCGTGATCATTCGCAAGGGCGCCGCAGAGATCGTCCGGATCGCGACCGCGGGCACGCTGGTCGCGCGGACGATCTCGCACGTGGGTGAGCGCATCGAGCCCGGGATCACCACGCTCGAGCTCGACCGCATCGCGGACGACTTCATCCGCGAGAACGGCGGCGTGCCGACGTCGCTTGGCTATCGCGGATATCCCCGCGCGATCTGCATCTCGGTGAACGAGGTGGTCGTCCACGGGATCCCGGACGGGCGCGTCGTCGGGGACGGCGACCTCGTGACGATCGACGTCGGTGTCACGCTCGACGGCGCGATCGCGGACAGCGCGTACACGTTCGGGGTCGGCGCGCTCGACGCCGAGTCGCAGCGCCTGCTCGACGTCTGCCAGGACGCGCTCGCCGCGGGGATCTCGGCAGCGCGGCTGGGAAACCGCATCGGCGACATCTCCCACTCGGTGCAGGTACTGGTCGAGGACGCCGGCTTCTCGGTCGTGAAGAGCCTCGTCGGCCACGGCGTCGGCCGCCACTACCACGAGGACCCGCACGTGCCGAACTTCGGCGAGGCGGGCCGCGGGCCGCGCCTCTCCGAGGGCATGACGATCGCGGTCGAGCCGATGATCACGAAGGGCCGGCCCGACGTGGTGCTCGCGGAAGACGGGTGGACGATCTCGAGCGCCGACGGCTCCCTCGCCGCGCACTTCGAGCACACGGTCGCGATCCTGCCGGAGGGGCCGAGAATCCTCACGCCCCGGGTCGGGATAGCGGTCGAGCGGGACAGCCTTGCGGCCCTTGGCCAGCGCGCCGCCGGATGACGAGGATCGGCCCGGGTTTGCTACAGTAAGCGGCCCGCGCGGCGGATGTCGGTCTGCGTGCGCGATCTCATGAACACCCACGACGGGCAGGGCGCGAACCCTGCGCGAGGAGTCGGTTGGCGGTCAAGGACGAGAAGATCGAGGTCGAGGGCGAGGTCGTCGAAGCCCTCCCGAGCACGATGTTCCGCGTCGAACTCGAGGGCGGACAGACCGTGCTCGCGAAGATCTCGGGGAAGATGCGCAAGCACTACATCCGGATCCTCCCCGGTGACCGGGTGAAGGTCGAGCTCTCCCCGTACGACCTCACGCGCGGTCGCATCACCTTCCGCCTCAAGTAGCCGACCAGCTCAGGAGCACACATTGAAAGTCCGTCCTTCGGTCAAGCCCATGTGCGAACGGTGCCGCGTCATCAAGCGGCACGGGCGCACCATGGTCATCTGCTCGAACCCCCGGCACAAGCAACGGCAGGGCTAGGAGAAACAGGAGCCACATGGCACGTATCGCCGGCGTCAACCTCCCCAACCAGAAGCGGCTCGAGATCGGCCTCACGTACATCTACGGGATCGGCCAGTCGACCGCTCAGAAGGTCTGCAAGGAACTCGGCCTCGATCCCGACGAGAAGGTCAAGGACCTGACGGACGACGAGGTCACGAAGCTCCGCGCCTACATCGACGCGAACCTCGAGGTGGAGGGCGACCTGCGCCGCGAGCGCACCCAGGCGATCAAGCGCCTCTCCGAGATCGGTGCCTACCGCGGCGTGCGGCACCGGCGCAACCTGCCCGTCCACGGCCAGCGGACGAAGACGAACGCGCGCACGCGCAAAGGCCCGAAGAAGACCGTCGGTCGCGGGAAGAAGGCGAAGTAATGGCGCCTCCTCGCAAGTCCGCGGCCCGCGGCCGGACCCGCCGTCGCGTCAAGAAGAACGTCGCGATCGGACAGGCGCATATCAAGACGTCGTTCAACAACACGATTGTCTCCCTCACCGACACAGAGGGGAACGTGATCGCGTGGGAGTCGGCCGGCTCGGCCGGGTTCAAGGGCTCCCGCAAGTCGACGCCGTTCGCCGCGCAGGTGACGGCCGACAACGCTGCCCGGAAGGGCATGGAGCACGGCCTGCAGAAGGTCGAGGTCTTCGTCAAGGGCCCGGGGTCAGGCCGCGAGACGGCGATCCGCTCGCTCCAGGCGGCCGGGCTCGAGATCATCGGCGTCAAGGACGTCTCGCCGCAGGCCCACAACGGCGTCCGCCAGAAGAAGCGGAGGCGCGTGTAAGCATGGCGAGAGACCTGGGACCGAAGTGCCGCCAGTGCCGCCGCGAGGGGCTCAAGCTCTTCCTCAAGGGCGAGCGCTGCCTCACGGAGAAGTGCGCGATCGAGCGCCGCTCGTACCCGCCCGGCGAGCACGGGCGCGGTCGCATCAAGCAGAGCGAGTACCTGCTCCAGCTGCGTGAGAAGCAGAAGGCGCGCCGCTACTACGGGCTGCTCGAGAAGCAGTTCCGCAACACGTACCAGAAGGCGTCGCGCCGCACCGGCCCGACGGGCGAGAACCTGCTGCGCATGCTCGAGACGCGCCTCGACAACGTCGTGTACCGGCTCGGCTTCGCGGGCTCGCGCGCCCAGGCGCGCCAGCTCGTCCGCCACGGCCACTTCCTCGTCAACGGGCGCCGGGTCAACATCCCGAGCTACGGCGTGCGCCCCGACGACGTGATCTCGCTCCGGCCGAGCAGCCCCGCTGAGGCGATCGTCCGCGACGCGACCGATCTGACCGCCGCGGTCACCCCGTGGCTCCAGGCCGATCACGACGGGCTCACCGGCAAGATGCTGAAGTGGCCCGAGCGCGCCGAGATCGACACGCCGGTGCAGGAATCGCTGATCGTCGAGCTCTACTCGAAGTAAGGGCCCTGCGCCCACCCCACCCCGATCTGCCAGAACCACCCGAAAGGATCACATGGCCACCCGTTCCAGCCTGATGGAGTTCCAGACGCCCAGGATCTCGTCCGAAGACGCCGACGAGCGCTCGGGGCGGTTCACGATCGAGCCGCTCGACCGGGGCTTCGGCTACACGTTCGGGAACTCGCTGCGGCGGGTCCTCCTGTCCTCGCTCGAGGGCGCGGCCGTGACGGCCGTCAAGATCGAGGGGATCACGCACGAGTTCACGACGCTGCCGGGCGTTCGCGAGGACGTCACGGACGTCATCCTCAACCTCAAGAGCCTCGTCTGCCGCCTGCACGGCGAGTCACCCGAGATCGAGGTGCATGTCTCGAAGCGCGGGCCCGGCGTGGTCACCGCCGCCGACATCGAGGCGCCCGCCGACCTCGAGATCCTCAATCCCGATCTCGAGCTCGCGCACCTCGCCGACAGGGGCAAGCTCGAGATGACCCTCACGATCGGCCGAGGCCGCGGCTACGTCCCCGCCGAGCTGAACCGCGGGCCCGAGACGACGATCGGCGTGATTCCGATCGACTCGATCTTCTCGCCGGTGCGGCGCGTCTCGTACGAGGTCGAAGCCGCTCGCGTCGGGCAGCGCACCGACTTCGACAAGCTCGTGCTCGATGTCGGGACCGACGGCTCGGTCGCGCCGAAGGACGCGATCGCCGAGGCCGCGGAGATCCTCATCCGCCAGCTCGCGATCTTCACCGACCTGGAGAAGCTCGACATGGGCGAGATCACCGCGACCGATGTCGAGGTTCCCTCGACCTCGCACGGGATGGAGAACTTCCCGATCGAGGAGCTCGAGCTCGGCGTCCGCTCGTACAACTGCCTCAAGCGCGTCGGGATCGAGACCATCGGCGACCTGACGTCGAAGTCGGAGGGCGAGCTCGCCGCGATCCCGAACTTCGGTCGCAAGTCGATCGAAGAGGTCCGCGAGACGCTGGCCGCCCACGGGCTCACGCTCAAGGGCGAGGAGCTTCCCGCGTAGGGCAGTCGTGAGGCACGCACGCTCCGGAAAGAAGCTCGGCCGCGACTCGGCGCACCGCAAGTCGCTCTACTCGAACCTTGCGGGCGCCCTGATCACGCACGGCCGGATCGAGACGACCGAGGCGAAGGCGAAGGCCGTGAAGCCGTACGCGGAGAAGATGATCACGCTCGGCAAGCGAGGCGACCTCCACGCGAGGCGCCTCGCGATGGCCGAGCTCCGCTCCAACGACATCGTGCACAAGCTGTTCTCGGAGGTCGCGCCGCGGTTCGCGGAGCGGAACGGCGGCTACACGCGCGTCGTGAAGCTCGGGCCGCGTCAGGGCGACGCCGCGTCGATGGCGCTCCTCGAGCTCGTCGACCACGACCCGACCGCGTAGCGCTCCCGCCCTCCGGGCGGGTGCGCCGTAGGCTTGCGGCGTGCTGACGATCGTCGCGATCCTGCTCGCGCTCACGGTGCTGCCCTCCCCGTGGGGCATCGCCGCGATCGTCGTCGCCTTTGCGATCGACGTGGCAGAGACGACGTTCTTCGTCCGCTGGTCGAAGCGCCGGCGCGCCACCGTGGGGGTCGAGACGCTCGTCGGCCGGACCGCGGTCGTCGTGCGCGCGCTGACGCCCCGCGGTCAAGTGAAGCTCGACGGCGAGGTCTGGGAGGCGCGTGGGCCTGCCGGGCTCGTGCCCGGCCAGGAGGTCGTCGTCACGACGGTCGACGGGCTCGTGCTCGACGTCGAGGCGACCACGTAACGTGTGTTACACAGTCGGCCGTGGCCACGCTCCGGCTGACGCTCGAGTACGACGGCGCCGGGTTCAGGGGATGGGCGCGACAGCCCGGCGAGCGGACCGTGGAGGGCGCCCTGCGCGAGGCCCTCGACGCGGTGCTGCCGCGCTGGGACGGCCTCGCGGTGGCCGGACGCACGGACACGGGCGTGCACGCGACCGGGCAGGTCGCGAGCCTCGAGGCAGAGGGAGGCCCGCCACCCGAGCGGCTCGCGAGGGCGCTGAACACCGAGCTCCCCGCCGACGTCGCGGTCGTCGCGGCGGGGATGGCGCCGGCGGGCTTCCACGCGCGCTTCTCCGCCGTCGCCCGCTCCTACCGGTACGTCATCCTCAACCGGCGCGAGCGAGCGCCACTTCGCGCCGATCGTGCGCTCTGGTGGCCCCGTCCGCTCGACGTGGACACGCTGTACGCAGCGGCTTCGCAGCTCCTCGGGGAACACGACTTTCGCGCATTCACCCCCACAGAGACACAGCACGAGAGCTTCCGGCGCGAAATCCTCGACTCGAGCTGGGAGCGCCGCGAAGAAGAGCTCCATTTCACGGTGACTGCCGACTCGTTCCTGCGGCACATGGTGCGGACACTCGTCGGGACGATGCTCGAGGCGCCGGAGTCGATCCCGTCGCTGCTGGACGGGCGCCCGCGGTCGGAAGCGGGCATGACAGCACCGCCTGGGGGTCTCTACCTCGAGCGCGTCGAGTACGGAGAGCCTGCGTTGTAGCCGAGGGCTCCGGAGAGCGATGCCGTGATTGGTGCGCTGTCGTTCGCGACCGAAGGCCGGCTTGGCCGGCCGGGAGGTCAAGCCGAGGTCTTTCTGTGTCGGGCGCAGAAGGAGGGGGCCCGTGGGGGAACCATGAGTTCCCCCACGCTGGGGCTACGATCGGCCACATGCGCTTCCCCGTCGTCCTGTTCGACCTCGATGGCACGCTGATCGACTCGGGGCCGATCATCCTGGCGTCGATGAAGCATGCCTCGCTCGCGGTGCTCGGACGGGAGCCGGACGAAGAGCTGGTGCGAGCGGCGATCGGCGGGCCGGGCCTGATCGCGCAGATGCGCGACCTCGACCCGGATCGAGTCGACGAGCTCGTGGAGGCCTACCGCCTGCACAACGAGCCGCTCCACGCCGAGCTCGAGGCGTTCGACGACGTCCTCCGCCTCCTCCCGGCGCTGCGGGGCGAGGGCCGTCGGCTCGGGATCGTCACGGCGAAGCGCCTCCGCACCGTCGGCCTTGCGCTCGACCGGTTCCCGCAGCTCAGGGAGGCCATGGACGTCGTCATCGGCGCGGAGGACACCGAGCGGCACAAGCCCGAGCCCGACCCGGTGCTCGAGGCGCTCAAGCGACTCGACGCCGATCCCGCCGATGCGGCGTACGTCGGGGACTCTCCGTACGACATCCAGGCAGGGAACGCGGCCGGTGTGTTCAGCGTCGCGGTCGGCTGGGGCGGCATCCACCCCGACGAACGCCTCCTCCACGCAGGCCCGGACGCGCTCGTCCACACGGCGGAGGAGCTCCATGGCGTCCTCTGAGAAGGTCGACGTCGCCTCGAGGGCGGCGGAGCTGCGCAGGCTCGTCGCGCACCACAACCACCGCTACCACGTCCTCGACGATCCGGAGCTTCCAGACAGCGCCTTCGACGCGCTGTTCGACGAGCTGAAGGAGATCGAGGAGGCGCACCCGGAGCTCGTCACCGACGACTCGCCGACGCAGCGCGTCGGCGGCACGCCGGCCGCCGGCTTCACGAAGGTCGAGCACCTCCAGCCGATGGGCTCGCTCGAGAAGGTCACGACCGGAGAGGCGCTCGGGAAGTGGGCCGAGGACGTGCGCAAGCGGCTCGGCACTGACGAGCCGGTGGCGTACGTGATCGAGCCGAAGTTCGACGGGTCGGCGATCTCTCTCGTCTACGAGCACGGCAGGTTCGTGCGCGGGGCGACGCGTGGAGACGGCCACCGAGGCGAGGACGTGACCCGCAACCTCCGCACGGTCGACACCGTCCCGCTCTCGGTCCTCGCCGCCGACGGCGAGACGCCGCCGGCGCTGCTCGAGGTTCGGGGCGAGATCTACTTCCCGCTGTCCGGCTTCACGCGCTTCACCGAGACGCAGGTCGCCGCGGGCAAGAAGCCCGCGCCGAACCCGCGGAACGCGGCCGCAGGCTCGCTCCGCCAGCTCGACCCTCGGGTCACCGCCGAGCGCCCGCTCGCGCTCTGGGTGTACGGCTTCGGCGTCCGCGACGGCGATTTCCCGCAGACGCAGTGGGGGATGCTCATGTGGCTGCGGGAGCACGGCTTCCGCACGAACCCGCACGCGGAGCGGCTCGAGACGATCGAGGAGGTCGCGGACCGAGCCACGGCGTGGGAGACGCGGCGCGCGGAGCTCGACTACGAGATCGACGGCATCGTGATCAAGGTCGACGACCTCGACCAGCAGCGGCGGCTCGGTGCTCTGCACGAGCGTCCACGCTGGGCGCGCGCCTACAAGTGGGCGCCGTCGACGGCGGTGACGACGCTCGAGCGGATCCACATCAGGGTTGGTCGGACCGGCGCGCTCAACCCCTGGGCGCAGCTCGAGCCTGTCCACGTCGGGGGGGTCACCGTCTCGACCGCGACCCTCCACAACGAGGAGGACATCAACCGCAAGGACATCCGCGAGGGCGACCTCGTGATCGTCCAGCGTGCCGGCGACGTGATCCCGCAGGTCGTCGGCCCAGCGGGGGAGCACCGGAAGGGCACGAAGCCCTTCCGTATGCCGACGCATTGCCCGCTGTGCGGAGTCGACGTCGTGAAGCCCGAGGGCGAGGTGATGCACCGCTGCCCGAACCGCGCCTGTCCTTCGCGAGGGCTCGAGACCCTGATCCACTGGGTGAGCGCGGCGATGGACATCGAGGGCGTCGGCGAGCAATTCGTCCGGCGGCTCTGGGACGCGGGGCTCCTCCGCTCGATGCCGGACCTCTACCGGCTCACGGTCGCCCAGCTTTCGTCGCTCGACGGCTACGCCGAGATCTCGGCGAACCGTGCTGTCGCCGCGATCGACGCGTCGAAGGCGCAGCCGTTCTCCCGGGTGCTGTTCGGTCTCAACATCCCGAAGATCGGGTGGGTGCTCGCGCGGAACCTGGCGCAGCACTTCGGCACGATCGACGCGCTGATCGCGGCGGGCCAGGAGGAGCTGGAGGAGACGGAGGGGATCGGGCCCGACCGCGCGGAGCTGGTCGCCGAGTGGTTCTCCGAGGACGACAACGTCGCTCTCGTCCGGGAGCTCGAGTCCCTTGGCCTGACGATGCGGGCGGGCGAGGCCGAGCAACCCGTCGGTGGCCCGCTGAGCGGTCGTCAGTACGTGATCACCGGGACGCTCGAGGGCTACACGCGCGAGGAGGCCAAGGCCGCGCTCGAGGCCCTGGGCGCGAAGGTCTCGGACTCAGTCTCGAAGAAGACGGCAGGGGTGATCGTCGGCGAGAGCCCGGGCTCGAAGGCGCAGAAGGCCCAGAAGGCCGGCGTCCCGGTTCTCGCGGAGGCCGACCTCGTCGAGCTGCTCTCAGCCCGCTGAGGCGCGCGCCGGCGAGGCGCTCGTCCGTGCGTAGGGCGATCGTGCGAGCGTGGTGACGAAGCGGTCCTGAGCCGTCCGGGCCGACCAGAACGACACGGGGGAGCCGTTCTGGAGCACGGAGAAGACGATCCCGTCGCCGATCACGCCCGAGAGACTGCAGGCGAGGTCCGTCGTCCCGGTCTTGCCACGCACCACCCCCGTGAGGCGCGGCAGCCGCGACTCGAGGGTCCCCGTGCGGCCCGCGATCGCGAAGGACGCGACGAAGGCTTTCCCGATCCGCGGGTCCTGCATCCCCGCACGGATCACGCCGGCCAGAGCGGCCGGAGTCAGCCGGTCGAGCGACGACAGCCCGGAGCCGTCGACGATCCGGACGCCGCTGACCGGAATGCCTGCCGTCCGCATCTCGGCTAGCACGACGCGCGCGCCGCGCGCCGTCGTTCCCACGCCGCCGTCGAGCGTCCCGAGGTGCTTGAGCAGCATCTCCGCGACGAAGTTGTCGCTGTCGCGGTCCATCTCCCGGACGATGGACGCGAGGCTCGGCGAGCGGTCGACCGCAATCGTCGTCGCCTGTAGAGGCGCGACGCCGAGGCCGGGCCTGTCGGCGACGGCCACGCCACGGGCGACGAGCGCCGCGCGCAGGGCCTTCGCGGCCAAGAGCGGCGGAGAAAGCGCCGGCCAGCCGCGCGCCCGGTCGACGACGAGGGCGGAGAGCGGCGGCGACTCGCCGCCGATGAAGTAGTGCTTCCAGCCCGGCGCGCCGCGCCGCGCGTCGTAGGCAGACTCGTCGCCGCGGATCCGACCCGTGATGCGGCGGATACCCGCCGCCCGAACGGCCGCTGCGAGCCGGCCGATGTCCTGCCCCGTGAGCGTCGGGTCCCCGTTGCCGGTGATGAACAGGTCTCCGTTCCAGACTGCCCCGAGGCGCTCGCCTCTGCCGACGACGTCCGTGTGGAACCGGTACGCGGGCCCGAGCAGGATCAGAGCCGTCCACGCGACGGGGAGCTTCTCGTTCGAAGCAGGGACGAGCGGGAGCGTCTCGTTGTGCCCGTAGAGCATCTCACCGGTGGCGGCATCGAGGGCGATCGCGCCGGTCCGGTCGAGCGCGACGTACGGGGAGCGAAGGCTCTTCGTGAGGCGGGCTGTGAGGTCCTCTGTCCCCGCGCCGGCGGACGGCGACACGGCCGGCGCCACGACCAGGCAGAGAACAACGAGGAGCGCGAGCCGGGTGCGCACCATCCAGCGGCTAACCGTAGACGGTGATCGTGACGGTGCGCCGCCCCCAGGCCCGCGCCGCGGCAGTTGAGGGCATCCAGAGGTCGATGATGGTCCCCGTGATCGCGGAGCCGACGTCGGCCGCCACGGCCGGCCCGTAGCCCGGTACGAAGAGGCGCGTCCCGAGCGGGATCACCGACGGGTCGACGGCGACCACGCCCACGCCGACCGGCAGCCCGCTCGCCGTGTGACCGGGCAGGTGATACGCAACCGCGTCGACGACGAGGGCCTGACTCCCGACGGGTACCTGGACCGGGGCGTCGGAGGGCGAAGGCGTCGATGCCTGCGGGACGTCCGTCACCTCGCGCGGCTTCGACTCACCCGGTGCGGGGCGGGAGACGAGGGTGGACGGCGCCGATGCGCGCGCGGGGCGCGGCGTCAGCCGCCTCGACGTGCGCTCTGCGGCCCGCGCCTGAGCCTCCAGCGCGGCGATGCTCGCGTTCGTGAGGCTCTCCCGGCGCGTCAGCGAGGCGACCGTAGCGCGCTTCGCCTGCGTCGCAGCCGCGAGACTCGTCGCCACTCGTTCGGCCTCCACCTCTGACGCGGCGAGCGCGGCCCGCGCGCTCACGATCCGCCGGAGCTCGACTCGGAGCGCCGACCCGCGGCGCTGCGCCTCCGTGGCCAGGCGGCGATTCAGCTGGGTGGCGCGCTCGAGGCCGTCGATTCCCTCGAGCACCGCGGGGAGAGAGCGTGCCCCGAGCAGCACTTCGACCGGCTCCGGGGAGCCTTCGACGTAGAGCCTCCGGAGGAGCGTCGCGATTCGCTGCTGCGTGGTCGCGAGGGAGCGCCGGATCACCATCGCTCGGACGAGCGCGCGCCGATGCTCCGTGTCGAGCGCCGCCTGTCGCCGGCCGTTCTCGGCGACCGCCGCGCGGGCGTACGCCAGCGACGACTCCAGGGCGTACAGCTCGAGCACCGCCGAGCGCTTCGCGGTCCGCAGAGCCACGAGCTTCGCGTCGGGCGCAGACGCGCCGTCGGCGAGGCCGGTCGTCGAGCCGAGGAGGAGGGCCGCGACGCACGGCGCGAGGTATCTCGCGGGCCCGTGCATAGGGGCGCGGACCGTACCACACAAGGAGAATCGCCGTGTTTGCAGAGCTTTTCGCGGCGCCTCCCCGTGCATTCGTCTTCGGTCGCTGCTAGGCTCCCGCACTTGTGGCCGGTGACCCCACCATCGGCGCGCCGTTCGGCAGGCAGCAGAGGAACGGCGTGAGGCGTCCGGGCATGCGGCAGGCAGTCGCGCTCGCCCTCGCCATGACCGCGGTCGCGGCGCTCGTCTTCGCGAGCGGCTCGGCGACCGCCGACCCCTCGATCAGCTCGAAGCGCCAGCAGGCGCAGGCGATCCTCACGCAGGTGCAGGACCTCGATTCGAGCCTGTCCCACGCGATCGAGTCGTACAACCTGGCGAACATCCAGCTCACGAGCATCGATGCCGACCTGAAGTCGAACGGACAGCACCTCGTGATCGCGAAGCAGAGCCTGGGCATCGCACAGACCCACATCGCGAAGCGCCTCAGGGCCCTGTACATCAACGGCGATTCGGGTGGCGCCGTCGACGTGATCCTCGGCGCGAAGAGCCTCGACGATCTCCTCGACAGGCTCGACATGGCGCAGCGGGTCGGCGGTCAGGACGCGCGCGTCCTCACCGAGATGCGCCGGTTCCGCGGCGAGGTCGAGACCCGGCGGCAGAAGCTCAGCAACGATCGCGACCGCCAGGCCCAGGTGGTCTCGCAGCGCGCGTCGCAGAAGCAGTGGATCGAGAGCAAGCTCTCCGAGCGACGTCAGCTGCTCTCGTCGATCCAGGGCGAGATCAAGCGGATGGAGCAGGCCGAGGCGCGCCGACAGGCGATCCTCGCGGAGCAGGCCCGGGCACGGCTTGCCGCGACGCGCTCGGAGGCGTCGCAGCCGCAGGCGCTCCAGTACTCGCCGCCGGTCGCAGACTCGTCGACACCCTCGGTGCCGGTGCCGTCCTCGCAGTACGGCGGGGTGGTCGGGATCGCGATGCAGTACCTGGGGACGCCCTACGTCTGGGGAGGCGCGAGCCCCGGGGGCTTCGACTGCTCGGGCTTCGCGATGTACGTCTACGCGCAGATGGGCGTGTCGCTGCCACACAACGCGGCGATGCAGTACAACACCGTCGGGACGTACGTCCCGCGCGACCAGCTGCAGCCGGGCGACCTCGTCTTCTTCGACGGCCTCGGCCACATGGGCATCTACATCGGCGGCGGGCAGTTCATCCACGCCCCGCACACGGGTGACGTCGTGAAGATCTCCAGCCTCAGCGACTCGTGGTACGCGGCGACGTACGTCGGCGCGAAGAGGGTTTAGCTCGCGAAGCCCTGAAGGCGCCCGCTGTCGCGGTCGCGACTACCTCGTTCCATCTCAGGTCGACCCGGACTCTGGCGATCCGCTGCCGTCGTAGAGGCCGTCCACCTCGGTGGCAAAGTGCTCGAGCACGACGCGGCGGCGTAGCTTGAGGGTGGGGGTCAGCTCCCCACGATCCATCTCGAAGTCCCGCTCGAGGACGGCGAACCGCTTGAGCTGCTCGTACCGCGAGCGCTCGCGGTTCACGTCGTCCACGATCGACGCCACGAGCCCGACGACGCGCGGATCACGGGTGAGCGTGGCCACGTCCCCGTCGAGGCCCTGATTCTTCGCCCACTTCTCGAGCTCCACGGGGTCGAGGGTGATCAGCGCCGCCGGGTACGGGCGCCGGTCGCCGACGACGAGCGCCTGCGAGACGAACCGCGACGTCTTGAGATCGTTCTCGAGGTTCTGTGGCGCGATGTTCTTGCCGCCTGCCGTGACGATGATGTCCTTCTTGCGGTCGGTGATAGTGACGAAGCCGTCCGCGTCGATCGTCGCAATGTCGCCGCTCGAGAGCCAGCCGTCGGCGCCGAGCACCTCGGCGGTGGCTTCCGGTTCCTTGAAGTAGCCGGCGAACACCGTTTCGCTCTTGATCAGCAGCTCACCGTCGTCTGCGAGGCGCAGCTCGAAGCTGGGGAGCGCCTGGCCCACTGTCCCGAATCGATAGCTTCCCCGACGGTTCGTCGTCGCCGCGGTCGTGCACTCGGTCAGGCCGTAACCCTCCATGATGCAGATGCCCATCGCGTCGAAGAGCTCGGCGATCTCCTTCGCGAGCGGCGCCCCGCCCGAGATCGGGAGCCGCAGCCGGCCGCCGAGACGATCCTTCACCTTCGAGAACACGAGGCGCTCCGCGAGGCGGTGCTGGAGCGCGAGCCCAAGGGGCAGCTTTCGGCCCTCTCGGCGGAGCGCGCTCTCCCGCCGGCCTACGTCGAGCGCCCAGTCGATCAGGCGCCGCTTCGTGCCTGTCGCCTCGGCAAACGTCGCCGTCACGGCGGTGTGCACCTTCTCGTACACGCGCGGCACGCTCGGCAGGATCGTCGGTCGCACCTCCGGGATCGCCCGGGCGACGTCGAGCGGGTCCGCGAGGAACGCGATCGTGTAGCCGCCGTACGGCCCGGAGAGGTGCATCAGTCGCCCGAAGTTGTGCGCGAGCGGGAGGTACAGGAGCATGACGTCGCCCGGTCGGCTGTGGTCGGGCAGGTCGTCGACCACCGCGACCATGGCGTAGTAGTTGCGGTGGCGGATCATGCAGCCCTTCGGCGGGCCGGTCGTGCCCGACGTGTAGATGAAGGTGAAGAGGTCCTCCTCGTCGATCGCCGCGACCGCCTCGTCGAGCGCCTCCGGATGCGCCTCGCGGTACACGCGGCCTTCTTCCTCGAGCGCGGGCAGGTCCGCGAAGGTCAGGACGTGCCGCAGGGCAGGCAGGCTCGACCGGCCCGCCTCGACCTTCTCGCGCTGCGGGTCGTCCTCGCACACGACCCCGACCGCCTCGGAGTGCTCGAGGACGTACTGGACGTCGCGCGGCGACGAGTTCGCGTAGATCGCGGCCCCGACGGCGCCGACGTGCGCGAGCGCGAAGTCGACGAGCGCCCACTCGAGCGTGTTCCGCGCCAGGAGACCGAAGGCGTCGCCCTTGCGGACACCGCGTGCGAGCAGGCCGTTCGCGAGCAGCTCGACTCGCTCGGCCGCCTCGCTCCAGGAGACCTCACGCCAGCCGTCCGGGCCGTCCACGAGGTACGCCGGCCCGCTGTTGCGGGCGACCGCGTCGCGCCACAGCCGCGGGATCGTGCGCTCTGCGCCCATTTGGCCAGACTCTAGATGGTTGCTCGCGACCATCTACTCGGAGGGATCGGCCGCGTCGCCGCGAAATCCCGACTTCCACCCGTAGACTGGAGTGTGATGCGCGTCACCTGGAACGGATCGCTGAGCTTCGGCCTCGTGAGCATCCCCGTCGGGCTCGCGCCTGCGACGAAGCCGGCCGCGCGCCAGTCGGACGTGTCGTTCCGCCTGCTCCACCGTGAAGACCTGACGCCGATCAAGCAGAAGCGCTGGTGCCCGACCCACGACCGTGAGGTCGGCGCGGACGAGCTCGTCAAGGGCTGGGAGTTCTCGAAGGGGCAGTTCGTCGTCGTCGAGGAGGCCGAGCTCGAGGCGCTGGAGCGCCGCGACGACTCCCGCACGATCGATATCGAGCGCTTCGTCCCGCTGAACGAGATCGATCCGGTCTGGATGGATCGCACGTACTTCCTCGTCCCCGGCGGCGCCGCCGCGCAGCGAAAGCCGTACAAGCTGCTTCTCGAGGTGATGGAGGAGGCCGGCGTCGGCGCGATCGGGCGGTTCGTCCGCTCCGGGCGCGAGTCGATCTGCCTCGTCCGCCCCCGCGGCCAGGGCCTCGTGCTCGAGACGCTGTACCTCGCCGAGGACGTCTACTCGCAGGCCGAGATCGACGAGGCGATGGGCGAGACGGACGTGAAGAAGCCGGAGCTCGACCTCGCCCGCCAGATCGTCGAAGGCCTTTCGGCCGACTTCGAGCCCGAGGAGCTCTCGAGCGCATACCGCAGCGACCTCCGCGCCCTGCTCGAGGCGAAGCTTCGCGGCGAGGAGATCGCCGAGCCGGAGCCGACACCCGAGCCCGCGCCCGCCGTCGACCTCATCGAGGCACTGAAGGCGAGCGTCGAGGCGGCGAAGAGCACCTCCCGCGCGCAGCGAGGCGACGGAAAACCGACGAGCCGACCTGAGAAGAAGCCGACGCGCAGCCGCGCGGCCCGGCGCTGACGGAGAGGCCCGGCGGCGCCGGGCCCCCGGACTCAGAGAGGGCTAGGCGGTGGCCGCCTGCTGCGTGGCCCCGGCCGCCTGGAGCTGTGCCTGGAACAGGAACTTGTCGATCTTGCCCTGGTAGATGGGGACGCCTTCCGCGACGCAGATGCGGATGACCGATTCGCGGTCCATGTTGAGCTCCTTCGCGAGCTCGTCGGGCGTCAGGTGATTCGCCATCGGCCGTGTCCTCTCTCGGCGACGAAAAAAACCCGTCGACGCTCTCGCGTTCGAACGGGCTCGATCGGCGCTCGTACGGTGGTGGCGGGGGTCAACGGGCCCGCCTCCCGGAAACATCCATGTGCTCCGAGGATACTCCGCCCCCCGGGCTCTCCGCAATCGCGCACCCCGAAAGGGGCGTCTCAGACTGGATTGTCCACCTCCACGTAGTGCCACGCGAGCCCGTAACGGTCGGCGAGGTGACGGGCGAGAGCCTGCACGCCGAGGCGCTCCGTGGCGTGGTGACCCGCGGCGATCAGCGTGATCCCGAGCTCGCGGGCGGTCGCCGCGCTCGGCTCCTCCGCCTCGCCCGTAAGGAGCGCGTCGAACCCCTCGTGCGCAGCCCTGGCGAGGTCGTAGCCCGCGGCGCCGGTCGAGATGGCCAGGCGCACGACGGTCTTCGGCCCGCCATGGAGGACAAGTGGCTGACGCTCCAACGCCTGCTCGACGCGTTCGACGAGCGTCGCGAGCGCGACGCCATCGAGGGTGCACCCCAGGCCGACGCCCCCGAACGGACCGCCGGGCGTCGCGCCGATGCGCGAGGCAAGTTGCGCGTTGTTCCCGAGCGTCGGGTGCGCATCGAGCGCGAGGTGGTACGCGAGGAGCGACGCGTTCCCGGCGAAGAGCGTCTCGAGCCTGCCGCGGAGGCGTGTGTCGACCACGAGCGGCTCGTTCCGCCAGAAGAGCCCGTGGTGGACGAGCACGAGCTCGGCGCCGAGCTCGATCGCGCGCTCGAAGAGCTCTCGCGAGGACGAGACGCCGCACGCAATCGTCGTCACCTCGTCGGCGCCGGTCACCTGGAGCCCCTGCGGCGCGAACTCGGGGAACCGCTCGATCTCGAGCAGCGCATCGGCGTACGCAACGATCTCGTCCCGCGAAGCCATGAAGACCGAGTCTAAGTCCCGTTGAGGGACCAGCAGCCGCTGCGGCCGAAGGGCGATTCACTCGCCTGAAAGGCCAACCGCGCTTGGCGAGGAGGCTGCGCAGAAGAAGGGGGCCCGTGGGGGAAACATGGTTTTCCCCCACGTCGAGAAGAAGGGGGCCGGTGGGGGAACCATGGGTTCCCCCACCCCAATCGGGGTGCCCAGATTTGAACTGGGGGCCTCTCCGACCCGAACGGAGCGCGCTACCAGGCTGCGCCACACCCCGGGGGAGCGAAGCGTACCGAACGCGAGCCCGTATCCTCGCTCCCGTGCTCAAGGCCGTTCTGCTCGACGTCGACTTCACGCTGTTCCGGCCCGGGCCGGAGCTCGGGCCGGAGGGCTACCACCGGATCGGCGCCCGCCATGGCCTGAGCCTCGTGCCCGAGCGGTACGACGATGCGCGACGGGCCGCGGTCGAGAACCTCCAGCGAAACCCCGACTTCGTCCACGACGAGGAGCTGTGGGTCGCGTTCACGGAGGAGATCGTGAAGGGCATGGGTGGCGGCGGCCCGGGCGCGCGGACGTGCGCGCTCGACGTGGTGCGGCAATGGGAGCGGCACGAGAACTTCTTCCTCTACGAGGACGCGCTCCCGACGCTTGCCGTGCTGAGGGACGCGGGGCTGCGCATCGGGCTCGTGTCGAACGGCCAGCGGGACCTGCAGGAGTTCGCCCTGCACCACCACCTCGACGTCGACGCGTGCGTGGGCTCGTTCAGCCACGGACGGGTCAAGCCGCATCGCTCGATCTTCGACGCCGCGCTTGCGGCGCTCGACGCGCGACCGGCCGAGGCGGCGATGGTCGGGGACAGTTACGCCGACGACATCGAAGGCGCGCGCGCGCTCGGGATCCGCGCGATCCTCCTCGACCGCGACGGCCTGCAGGAGGACGAGAGCGACCGGATCGACACGCTGCTTGCGCTCCCGGCCGCCCTCGGCCTCGCAGCGTCCTTGTAACACTGTGTTGCAAGGCCGTCACGCCGCGCGCTCAGGGGTGCGGCGGCGGGGCGAGTTCGAGCGCGGCGCGCCAGGCGTCCGTGTGCGCGCCGAGCGGGACGTCGGGCAGTGGCGCCGGCCAGGGCCCGAGGTCGGCGTGTGCCTCGGCGAGCGTCGCAACCGGCCCGATACAGACCTCCTCGCCGTCGAACAGGGCGAGCCAGTCCGCCAGCGTGCGACGCGCGAAGAGGCAGGCGAGCTCCGCTCGCAGCGGAGCCTGGGCGGGCTCGTACTGCCGGGCCGCGAGCTCCGGCGCGCCGAGCAGGTCGCATGCGCGGCCGAAGAAGGCAGGCTCGAGGGCGGCGAGCGTCAGGTAGCGGCCGTCCGCGGTTGCGTACGTCTGGTAGCAGGCAAGACCGCCGGTGAGCAGACGCGGAAGCGGGTCGCCGCCGAGGCGGTGCGCTACGAGCTCGTGGGCGCCGTGGGTCATCGAGACGACGAGCCGCGCGCCTTCGCCGCTGCGCGCGCGCCCGACGAGGGCCGCGAGCACCTCGGTGACCGCCCGTACGGCTCCCGCGGCGAGGTCGGCGACCTGCACCGGGGGCGTCGCCGGGGCCGTGTCCGCGAGCGCGCCGGCCCAGCCGAGGTAGTTGAGGTCGTGGCCGACGCGGCCGGCATGCCTCCCATCCGTCCCGAAGCCGGTGATCGAGCAGTAGACGACGCTCTCCGGGACGTCCTCCGGCCCGACACCGAGCCGTGTCGCGACGCCTGGCCGGAACCCCTCCAGCACGACGTCGGCGCGTCCGCAGAGCGCGCGCGCGAAGACCGTGTCGAGCTTGAGATCGCAGACGACCGACTCCTTTCCACGACGCAGCGCCGCGTCCCATGCGGGGGCCGTGCGCCTCATCGGGTCGCCGCTCGGCGCCTCGACGCGGACGACCCGCGCTCCGAGCCGAAGCAGCTCGCGGCTTGCGAACGCCCCGGGGAGATACCGCGTCAGGTCGACGACGAGCATCCCGGTGAGGGGTTGTTGCGCGGCGTCTGTCACCGCACCTATTCTGACCGGACGTTGACTGACCGTTCGATCGCGCGCGAGCGCGCGTCCGGGGACCGGCAGGGCGGGGCGGAGGAGACGCGTCAGCGGATTCTCGACGCCGCCGTGCGCGTGTTCGCGCGACGCGGCTTCCACACGTCCCGGGTCGGCGACATCGCCGAGGAGGCGGGTGTCGCCCATGGCCTGCTGTACCACTACTTCTCCTCGAAGGACGAGGTGCTCGAGACCGTGTTCCGCGAGAACTGGGGCGAGCTGCTCGGACGCTTCGGGGCCGTCGAGGCTTCCGACGAGCGTGCGGACGAGAAGCTCCTCGGCCTCGTCAAGATCCTCCTGCGCACGTGGCGGAACGACCCCGACCTCGTCACGGTGATGGTGCGGGAAGTCGGTCGCAGCGCGCGTCTGGCGTCGCAGGTCGACGACATCGGCCGTGGGTTCGAGGTGATCCAGCGGGTGATCGAGCAGGGCCAGGCCGAAGGCGTCTTCCGGGCCGAGCTCGACCCGCGGCTCGCCAGCTGGGTGGTCTACGGCGGGCTCGAGGAGATTCTCACGGGCTGGGTGATGGGCAGGCTCCCCGACGGCGACGAGGAGGTCGCCCGTGCCGAGCGCACGATCGTCGACGTCCTCCGCGGAGGTCTCGTCCGGACGCCGCTCGTCGCCTGAGGCGGCGCGGCGCGACACGCTCGTCCTCGGGGCGGGCGCGCTCGGCCTCGCGTGGTCCCTGACGACCACGTCTGCCTACCTGCCGCCGATTCTCGGGCGCTATACGGACTCGACGACGCTCGTCGGGCTCGTGCTGGCCGCGGAAGGGTTCTTCGCACTGACGCTGCCGCTGGTGATCGGCCCGTGGAGCGACACGTTCCACACGCCGCTCGGCCGCAGGCGCCCGTTCATGCTCGTGGCGCTCGGGCCGATGGCGTTCGCGCTCGCGCTGGTGGCGTTCATGCCGAACCTCTGGACGACGGCGCTGATGCTGTTCGGGCTGTTCTTCGCCTACTACGTCTACGAGCCGCCGTACCGAGGCCTGTACCCCGACGTACTGCCGGAGAGCGTCTTCGGTCGGGCCCAGGGGGTTCAGCATGTCTTCCGCGGGATCGCGATCGGCGGGGCGCTGATCGGCGGCGGCTACCTCTTCCATCTCTGGCGCCCTGCCCCGTTCCTCGTCGCGGCCGGGATCGTGTCGGCGGCCTGCGCGATCCCGATCCTCTTCATCACGGAGGACGGGGGCCAAGGGCGGGTGTTCGAGGGCGTGCGGACCTATGTGAAGCAGGCCTGGCACGTGCTCCGCTCCAACCGGGACGTGGCCACGTTCCTCGTCGCGAACACGGCCTGGGAAGGGACGTTCGCCGGCGCGCGGACGTTCGTGGTGCTCTACGTCACCGTCGGGCTCGGAGAGCCGCTGGTCACGTCGACGTACATCCTCGGCGCCGTCGCCGGCGGCTACATCGTGGCCGCGCTGCTCGCCGGACGGATCGGTGACCGCATTGGCCTGGCGCGGATGATCACCGGCGCCTCGCTGGTGTACGGCTTCGGGCTCCTCGCAGGCGGGCTCGCCACGACCTGGCACCCCTGGTACCTCGCGTTGATCTTCCTCGTCGCGATCGCGGGCGGCACCGTGATGACGCTCGCCTGGGGGCTCCTGTTCAAGCTGATGCCGCCCGGCGAGCGCGGCGCCATCTCCGGGCTCGCGACGACGACGAAGGGCGTCGGGCTCGTGATCGGGCCGCTCGTGGCCGGCGCGGTGATCGACATCCTCGGCCCCCACCTCGAGGCGACCGACGGCTACCAGGCGCTGTGGCCGGTGCTGGGTGTTCCGATCCTGCTCGCGATCCCGTTCGTCGCGCGACTCGGACGGGCCGAGCGCGCGCTCGCAGGCGAATGAGGGGAGAGCCTCGAGCGGCTCAGTCGCGGCCGAAGGCATTCTCCCCGGTCAGGGCCTGACCGACGACGAGCGTGTGGACCTCGTGCGTGCCCTCGTAGGTGAGCACGGACTCGAGGTTGTTCATGTGGCGGATCACCGGGTACTCGAGGGTGATCCCGTTGCCGCCGAGGATCGTGCGCGCGGAGCGGCAGACCTCGAGCGCGCCGCGGACGTTGCCCATCTTTCCGAGGCTGACGTGCTCCGGCCGCAGGGTGCCCTGGTCCTTCATCCGGCCGATGTGGAGAGCCGTGAGGAAGCCGCGATTCACCTCGAGCGCCATCTCGGCGAGCTTCTCCTGGGTCAGCTGGTACGCCGCGACCGGCTTGCCGAAGACGATCCGCTCCTTCGAATACGAGAGCGCCTCCTCGAAGCAGGCACGCGCAGCGCCGACCGCCCCGAACACGATCCCGAAGCGCGCCTCGTTCAGGCACGAGAGCGGGCCGCGCAGGGTCGAGGAGCCCGGAAGCATCGAGTCGGCGGGGACGCGGACGTCCTGGAGCACGAGCTCCGACGTGACCGACGCACGGAGCGAGATCTTCTTGTGGATCTCCGGGGCCGAGAACCCCGGCGTGCCCCGCTCGACGAGGAAGCCCCTGATCTCGCCGTCGTCCGTCCGCGCCCACACGACCGCGACGTCGGCGATCGTCCCGTTGGTGATCCACATCTTCGCGCCGTTGAGGATCCAGTCGCCTCCATCCCGGCGCGCCTGGGTGCGCATGGTGCCGGGGTCGGAGCCGGCGTCCGGCTCAGTCAGGCCGAAGCAGCCGATCGCCTCGCCGCGGTGCATCGTCGGCAGCCAATGCTCCTTCTGCTCCTCCGAGCCCCAACGCCAGATCGCAAACATCGCGAGCGAGCCCTGCACCGACACGGCGCTGCGGACGCCCGAGTCACCTGCCTCCAGCTCGAGGCACGTGAGGCCGTACGCCGTCGCGCTCGCGCCGGGAAGCCCGTAACCGGAGAGGTGCATTCCGAACAGCCCCAGCTTGGCGAGCTCCTGCACGACCTCGCGCGGCAGGATCCCTTGCTCGAACCAGTCGCCGACCTCGGGCAGGACGCGCTCGCGCACGAACTGCCGCACGGTGTCGCGGATCGCGCGTTCTTCGTCGTCGAGGAGCGCGTCGAGCGCCAGGAAGTCGAGCGGGTCGAGATCGGGTCGTGCTTGAGTCGTGGTCGCCACGGGGGCCTCCGGCGTCGGTGGAGTGATTGTAGAGACGCGGCTGCACGCGGACGGGCTGGACAAGCCGCATGCGGCTTCGGAATCATGGGGGCGGTGGCGGAGGTCGGGACACGCGGTGTCGAGCGGTTGCTCGCGGCGGCGCGCGAGCGCATCGAGCGCGTCGAGCCCGAGGCTGCCTGGGCCGCGGCGTCGGCGGGCGAGGCGCTGATCGTCGACCTCCGCTCGAGCGACGAGCGTCGCGGGCACGGGATCGTGCCGGGGTCGCTGCACGTCCCACGGAGCGTCCTCGAGTGGCGTGCCGACCCGACGAGCGACTGGCGGAACCCGCATCTCACGGGTCGGGAGCCGTGGATCCTGCTGTGCGCGGAGGGCTACTCCTCGAGCCTGGCCGCTGCGTCCCTTGTCGATCTCGGGCACGCAAGGGCAGCCGATGTGGTGGGCGGGTTCCACGCCTGGCTCGACGCCGGCTTGCCGGTCGCAGCGGCTCCGCAGGAGGACGATGTGCGGCCGGGGATGGGTGCTCCGGACGCGGTCGGATATCATTGACTGACCAGTCAATCGACGATGAGGAGCACGAACGATGGCAACGGTGGAGACGGGGATCGCAAACGGCGTCTCGTTCGCGCTCACCGACGAGCAGAAGGAGCTTCGTGGGCTCGCGCGGGAGTTCGCGGAGAAGGAGATCCGCCCGCACGCGGCCGACCACGACGAGCACCAGACGCATCCGGCCGCGATCGTCGGGAAGGCGCACGCGCTCGGCCTGATGAACCTCCACCTGCCCGAGTCGCTGGGCGGGCTCGAGCTCTCGGCGTTCGACGGGATGCTCGTCGGCGAGGAGCTCAACTGGGGCTGCTCCGGGATCGGGACGTCGATCCTCGCCAACGGCCTCGCGGCCGGCCCGATCCTGATCGCCGGGACCGACGAGCAGAAGCGCGAATGGCTCGCGCCGCTCGTCTTCGAGCCGATCCTCGGCTGCTTCGGGCTCTCGGAGCCCGGCGCGGGTTCCGACGTCTCCGGGATCCAGACGACGGCCGTGCGCGAGGGCGATGCGTATCGCGTCAACGGCTCGAAGATGTTCATCACCAACGCGGGCCAGGCGTCATGGATCGTCTGCTTCGCCTCGACCGATCGCTCGCAGGGCCACCGCGGCCTCACTGCGCTCGTGATCCCGATGGCTGCCGAGGGCGTCACGATCGAGAAGCACCTCGACAAGATGGGTCAGCGCGCGACGGACACGTCTGCAGTGGCGTTCCAGGACGTCCTCGTCCCGGCGGCGAACCGCCTCGGCGGCGAAGGGGACGGGTTCAAGATCGCCATGCAGACCCTCGACTTCACGCGCCCGGGCACGGCGATCGGCGCTGTCGGCGTCGCCCAGGCGGCGTACGAGCTCGCGGTCGACTACGCGAAGGAGCGCGTCCAGTTCGGGACGCCGATCGCGATGAACCAGGGCATCTCGTTCCTCGTCGCCGACATGGCCGCGGAGATCGAGGCAGCGCGCCTGCTCACCTGGCAGGCGGCGTGGATGATCGACCAGGGCCACGGGCGGAAGGCGACGAAGTACTCGTCGTTCGCGAAGCGCTACGCCGCTGACACCGCGATGAAGGTGACGACCGACGCGGTCCAGGTCTTCGGCGGCTACGGCTACATCAAGGAGTACCCGGTCGAGAAGCTGATGCGCGACGCGAAGCTCTTCCAGATCTACGAGGGCACGTCTCAGATCCAGCGCCTCGTAATCGCCAAGGAGATTTTCCTGTCGGGCAACCCCTAGCCTCTAGCGTCGGTCGTCAGCTGCGGAACGCACGTCGAGCCAGGCAGCCGGCGGCAAGCACGCCGATGCCGACGACGACCGACATGACCGGCAGCGTCACCACGAGCGTCAGGCAGCCCGCGAGCCCGAGCGCCTGGAGGCCCCGAGGCCATCGCCGCTCCGGTGCAGCCTGCGTCCACGCCGACGCGTTGGCGACGGCGTAATAGAGCAGGACGCCGAAGGACGAGAACCCGATCATCCCGCGGAGGTCGACCGTCGCCACGAGCGCGACCACCACTGCGGCGATTGCGAGTTGCGCGACGTGGGGGACGGCGTGGTCGGGATGGACCGCCGCGAGCCGGCCGGGCAGGTCGTGCTCGCGGCTCATCGCGAGCGCTGTCCGCGCGATGCCCGCGAGGAGCGCGAGCAACGCGCCGAGGCTCGCGACGGCCGCGCCGACCGTGACGACCGGCTTCGCCCACGTCGCGCCCGCGAGCTCCACCGCAGTGCGCAACGGCGCGGTGCTCGCCGCGAGGGCGTCCGGCCCCGCGACGAGGAGGGCCGACACGGCGACCGCGAGGTAGAGCACGAGCACCGCCGCGAGGGCCGCGACAATCGCCCGCGGGATCGTCCGTTCCGGTTCGCGCACCTCCTCCGCCAGGGTCGCGATCCGCGCGTATCCCGCGAACGCGAAGAAGAGGAGCCCGGCCGCTTGGAGCACGCCGTAGGCATCTGGCTCGCCGACGGTCAAGCGACTCGCAGCGGTCTCGCCGCTGGTCAGCAGGAGGATGACGATCACGACGAGGACCGCGACGCTGACCGCAACGAGCCCCCGCGTCAGGTGCGCGGTGCGCTCGACGCCGCGCAGCGTCACCGCCGTGAGGAGGACGACGGCGCCGATCCCGAGCAGCCGCTGGGTGAGCGCAGAGCCGGGCGCGAGATAGGCGCCGAAGGTCAACGCCATCGCCGCGCAGGACGCCGTCTTCCCCGTGACGAAGCACCAGCCCGCGGCGAAGCCCCACCACGGCCCGAGCCGCTCACGTCCGTAGACGTACGTTCCTCCTGACAGCGGATACTGCGCGGCGAGCTGGGCCGACGCGACCGCGTTGCAGTACGCGACGACCGCCGCGAGCGCGAGACCCAGCACGAGCCACGAGCCGGCCGCCGCCGCGGCGGGGCCGATCGCGGAGAAGACCCCGGCGCCGACCATCGATCCGATGCCGATCACCGCGGCGTCCGCGGTCCCCAGCCGCCGCTCCAGGGCAGGTTGGTCGCCGCCGCTCACGCGGCGAGCTCGCGCTCGAGCGGCGTGCGGAACCGGGGCGTGATGCGGACGTCGCCGAGCCAGTCGGCGAGGCTCTCCGCCTCGAAGGCGACGGCGGCCTCTGCGTCGGTGCCGACGTCCTCGAGCAGGCGGTAGGCGATCTCCCCGTCCTTCCGCTGTGACCATCCGCCGACGACGCGCCCCTCCCACCACACGGTCGGACCTGCGTTGCCGTTCCGGTCGAAGAGCGACTTCGCATGTGGCCCGAGGTACCACTCGCGCTCCTTCCAGCCCATTGTCGTCGGGTCGAGTGCCGGGAGCAGCGCAGCGCCCGGGTCGCCGGCGAGCTCCGGTTCGACGTCGTCCGCGAGGACGTAGCCCGTGCCGCTCTCCACCTCGACCGCCGTATGAGGCACAGCGGCAAGCGCAGCTCGGGCGTCGCGTGCGGTCCAGCCCGTCCACCAGCGGATGTCCGCCTCGGTGCCCGGGCCGAACGCCTGCAGCCACAGGCCGAGCAGGCGCGTGCGTGCCGCCGGCGGGTCGACCGGCTCGAGCGGGCCCAGCCGCTCGATCGGGATCCAGCGGTACTGGCTCGCGGTCCAGCCGCCGCGGGGGCGGTCTCGCACGATCTTCCCCTCCGCCGCGAGCAGCAGCAGGACGCGGCTTGCCGCCCCGACCTCGGCCTCCCACCGGGTGCCGATCCCCAGCCTGAGCCGTTGCGCGAGGAGTGGATGGTCGCCGGCCAGCTCGCTCGTCGAGGCCTCCCCCCGCGTTGCGAGGGCGTCGAGCGCCGCGGCCGACGAGGCGTCGACCCAGGCAGCCGGGTCGTCGGCCAGGCCGCTCTCCGACACGAACTTCTCGAGCTTACGTCGCTCGTTCGCGGCAACCGCGCGCGACGCCGCGGCGTCGACGACCGGGACGAGCTCGCGCGGCACGACGAAGACCGTTCGGCGCATCGCAAGCATCCGCACGAGCGACCGTTCCTCGTAGAGCGCGCGTTCGAGCCGAGTCGGATCGAACCTCTTCGTGCGTGCTCGCGCCGAGAGGAAGACCGTCGCCGGGTCGCTCGAGTGCAGGACGACGACGGCGCGCACCGCGTCGACGACGTCGCCCGCCTGCACGGCAGGCGTCAGCCGGTGCCGTCGCGCGAGCCTCGCCCTGCGCTCCTCCGCGTCAACGCGGCGCATGGCGCGGTTCTATCGCGCGGGCGCCTCTAGGGCAGCTTGAGCCGGTAGATGTTGAGCGTTTGGTTCCCCGGTGCGCTTCGCGCCTCCGAGAACCCGGTCGCCCCGGCGAAGTCGCGCGTCCCGCTGATCACCGGGATCTTGACGACCGCGGCCGGGTCGCTGACCTGGAGCGTCCCGCGCAGGTGGAGCCCACCGCCCGGGAGCGTGATCTGGACGTTGACCAGCCGCTCCGTCGGCGAGAGGTAGGTGATCGTCGAGTAGTCCTGGCCGATGATCGACCCTTTCGGCCGGCCGAACTGCGGTACCGCGTTCGTCAGCTGGGACTCGACGAAGACGCGGTCGCCCTTGTTCTGGACGTTTCGCGGAGGGAGATCGACGGGTCGCGCCGTCGTCACGGTCGCCAGCACGCGGATCGTCACCGAATGCGGGCCGGCTGTCGTCGAAGTCGTGTTCGTCGAGGCGGCCTCGGACGAGTCGTCGTCCGACAGCACGACGTACGCGCCTACCGCGACGATCGCGACGACGGCGACGCACGCCGCGGCGACGGCAACGACCTTCGTGCGCATCCGGGGAGGGTACCGGTGACCTTCGGCATCGTTGCGGCCGATTCCCGCGCCGGGACGTGCGTAGGATCACGCTCGAATGTCGCTCGAGATCGACCTCTCCGGCCGGGTCGCGCTCGTCACCGGCGGCTCACGCGGACTTGGGCGCGCCGACGCGCTGACGCTCGCACGGGCAGGGGCGGACGTCGCGATCGCGGACATCCTCGTCGAATCCGACACGAGCGCCGCGGAGCGCTACGGCGTGCTCGCACAGGCGGCCGTGGCGCAGGGGCTGGTGCACGCCGAGTCGACGGTCGAGGAGATCCGCGCGCTCGGGAGGCGAGCGCTCGCGGTGCGCTGCGACGTCACCGAGCGGGACGACGTGGCCGCCGCGGTCTCGCGGACGGTGGACGAGCTCGGCTCGGTCGACATCCTCGTCAACAATGCGGGCACGCTCGACCACGTCGGCCAGTTCCACGACCAGCAGCCGGCGCTCTGGGAGCGCGACCTGCGGGTCAACCTGACGGGCGCGTTCAACTGCGCCCAGGCGGTGTGGCTGCACATGCAAGAGCGAGGCTGGGGGCGCATCGTCAACATGGCGTCGGTCGCGGGGACGCTCGGCGGGTTCGGGCAGGCGAGCTACTCGACGACGAAGGCCGGGCTGCTCGGCCTCACCCGCACGCTGGCGATGGAGGGGGGACGCTACGGGATCACGTGCAACGCGATCGTGCCCGGGATCATCGGCACGGAGGCATTCCACATGGCGAATCCCGCGATGAACGAGCGGATTGCGAACCGGACGGTCTTCAAGCGGCCCGGCGAGCCGCAGGACGTCGCGAACGCGATCGCATTCCTCTGCTCCGACCTCGCGGCGTACGTGACGGGCGTCGCGCTCAACGTGTCGGGCGGCGTCGAGCTTTTCGTGTTCTAGAGCCGTTTTCACGCCCGAACGGGGGACTGGGAACCCCGCAACGCTCCGCTACTCTTGCAATCCGTGTCTTCCGGCGCGACCAGCGTTTCTAGAACGGCGCGCCGACGACGCTCCCAGCGCTCCGTCGCGCGCAAGGCCGCCCTCGCGGCGGGCGGCGTCTGCCTCCTCGCAGCGGTCGGCGTGAGCCTGTTCGCCGGCTCGCCGACGCGCCTCGCCGACGGGACGACCGTCGCCGGCCTCGACGTAGGCGGGCTCGGAATCCCCGCCGCACGGACGCGACTCACCAATCGCGCGGACGCGCTCGCGCGCACGCCGGTCACGTTCGTCGCGCGTGGGCGCGCGTTCGAGTTGACGCCCTCGCAGCTCGGGGTCCGTCCCGACTGGAGCGGCGCGCTGCGCCAGGCGGCGCACAAGGGCGACGGGTTCACGCCACTTCGCGGGATCCGCCGGATCCAGACGCGCCTGCTCGGCTCCGACGTCGAGCCGAGCGTCGACGTCTACCCCTCCGCGGTCCGCTACGCGCTCGCCCAGATCGCCGCAGCGGTCGACCGGCCGGCAGCGAGCGCCAGCCTGAGGAGGAAGGGGCTATCCGTCGCGGTCGTGCGCGAGCGGGCGGGCGTCCGGATCGACCAGCAGCGGGCGCGAGCGCTGATCATCGCCTCGCTCGCCTCGCTCGACCGGAGCGGCCCGGTGCGACTCCCGGTCGTCGTCGCGTCGCCGGAGGTCACGGCCGCGCAGCTCGACGGGGCGCTCGCGACGGCGAGGACGGCGCTTTCCCGCCCCGTCACGTTGACGGTGGGCGCCGCGCGCTTCAAGCTGCCCCGCTGGCGCGTGGCGCAGCTGCTCGACCTTCCGTCCGGCGGCACGAGCCGCGTCTCGGTCGGCGGGCCCGCCGCCCGGCGCTGGGTCACGAAGCTCGCCGACACGGTCGGGCACTCGCCGCGCGACGCGACGTTCCGCGTCGTGTCCGGCGGAATCACCGTCGTCCCCTCGCAGCAGGGTCGCGCGCTCGACGTGGATGCGTCCATTCGGGCGGTCGAGCGGGCGGCGTTTTCGGCCACGAACCGCACCGCCGCGCTCGTCGTCCACGCCGCGGAGCCGAGCCGGACGACGCGGGACGCGGAGGCGATGGGCATTAAGGGCGTCGTCGGCTCGTACACGACGACGTACGGCGGCACTGAGGGGCGCCTGCACAACGTCGCGCTCGTCGCGCAGCTGATCGACGGCGCTCTCGTCGCCCCGGGCGCGCGGTTCTCGTTCAACGAGACGACCGGCGAGCGAAACGCTGCGAACGGCTTCGAGGAGGCGCCGGTGATCATCAACGGCGAGCTCGAGAGCGGCATCGGCGGCGGTGTGTGCCAGGTCTCGACGACGGTGTTCAACGCAGCGTTCGAGGCCGGGCTCTCGATCGAGAAGCGCACGAACCACGCGCTGTACATCAGCCATTACCCACTCGGCCGTGACGCCACCGTGAACTATCCCGACCTCGACCTCGTCTTCCGCAACGACACCGACCACTGGCTCCTGCTCCGGACGTTCGTCGGCACCGGCTCGCTCACGGTGAACCTCTACGGGGCCCCGACGGGGCGACGCGTCGAGACGCAGACGTCGCCGCTCGTCGCGGAGGGGAAGGTCCCGTGGAACCGGATCGACGACGCCACGCTGTTCAAGGGGGAGAAGGTCGTCGAACAGTACGGGACGCCGCCCCGCTCGACGAGCGTCAGGCGCCGCGTGTTCGCGCCGGACGGGACGCTGATGTACGACACGACCTGGCACAGCTACTACGTGGGCGAGCCGACCGTCGTCCGCATCGGGACGAAGCAGCGGCCGAAGAAGCCCGCGCAGACGGCGCCCAAGGACACGACGACGCCCGCGCCTGCGGTCGGTGAGGGCTCGACCGGCGGTAGCCCGCCGCCGACGTCTACGAGCCCGACGGCTGCGCCGACCCGCTGAGCAGGTCGCCGAGAAGCCAGTCCGGGACGCGCACCGGGCGGCGGGTCGTCGCGTCGACCGTCGCGTGTCTCGTCGACCCGGTCGCGATCCTCTCGCCGTCCCGCTCGACGACGTACTCGAAGCGGAACCGCGCGCCGCGTGCTTCCGGGCAGCGCACATGCACGGTGAGCACGTCATCGAACACCGCTGCGCGCTCGTAGGTGACCTCGACGCCGGTCGTCAGCGCCTCGATGCCGCGTGCGCGGATGGCGGGGTAGCCACCGGCCACCGCGGCCAGCAGCGCGACGCGGGCCTCCTCGAACCACACGAGGTACGAGGCGTGGTGGGCGATGCCCTGCGCATCGGTCTCGGCGAACCTGACGCGTACGACGTGCGAGAACCAGCCTTCCATGTTCGGCGAGATATATCTCGCCACGTACCATCTCGCCCGTGTCAACGGCTGAGGCGCTCGCCACGCTGATCCTGGAGAAGGGTCCCGCCGTGGTCCTCAGCGGCGCCGGGATGAGCACCGAGAGCGGCATCCCCGACTTTCGCTCGCCCGGCGGGCTCTGGGAGCAGGTCGATCCCTACGAGGTGGCCTCGATCGACGCTTTCCGCAAGGACCCCCTGCGTGTGTGGAGCTGGTACGGCCCTCGCGTGACGATGCTCGCCTCGGCCGTGCCGAACCCCGGGCACCTCGCGCTCGCAGAGCTCGAGCGGGACGGGTACGTGCGGACGGTCGCGACGCAGAACATCGACGCGCTCCACCACCGGGCCGGAAGCTCCGACGTCGTCGAGCTGCACGGCTCGATCCGCCGCTTCGACTGCCTCGCCTGCGGCGCCGTCGCGTCGCTCGGCATGGTCCTCACCCAGTTGCGGGAGGACCTTGTGCCCATGTGCGCAGCCTGCGACTCGATCCTGAAGCCGGGCGTCGTCATGTTCGGCGAGCAGCTCCCCGAGCGGGCGATGGCACGAGCCGAGGCACTCTGTCGCGAGACCGGCCTGCTCGTAGTCCTCGGCTCGTCCCTCGAGGTGTGGCCCGTCGCCGGGTTGCCCGGCGAGACAGTGCGCACGGGGGGGAAGCTGGCAATCGTCAACCTCGGCGAGACGTCCTACGACGGCGACGCCGGGCTGCTCGTCCGGGAGCCGGTGGCCGTCGTGCTCGAGCAGGTCGCCCGGATCCTTGCGTCGGGATCCGGCTCTCGGTCGCAAGTCGTGCTATGACTGCGCCATGTCGACGACGAAGCCCACGGACGACGACGTCATCGCGCGCCTCGCAGGCAAGGGCGAGCAGGCGGTCCAACGCATCTCGGAGCTACCGGGCGGCTCCCGGGCGCTCCGCGCGTTCAACGACCTGAAGAACCGGGTCGACGACCTCTCGCGCAAGGTCCGGGGGATCGACGCCCTCGAGCAGCGCGTCGCAAGGCTCGAGAAGGACATGGCGGCGCTCAAGCGGGCCCAGAAGCCCGCCTCTCCGCAGAAGGCGCCCGCCCGCAAGGCCGGCCCGTAGCGTCGCCTACGCGGCCGGGACCCTGACGCGGAGCGCTGACGGAACCAGCTCGAAACGCACGGGCGTCGTGCCAGGCTGCTCGCCGTCGAGCACGATCGGCAGCGGCATGGCCGCGTCCACCCGGAGTTCCCGCGCCCGGATGATCTCCACCTTCGCGTGGGAGACGTGCGTGCCGCGGTAGATCTTCGGGAACGTCGTCGCGAACTCGGCTTTCGAGAACGCGCCGATCAGCACGACGTCGAAGCTGCCGTCCTCCGGTGAGGCATCCGGCGCCACCCACATGCCGCCCGCCGTGTAGTCGCCGTTCATCGCGAGCGCTTCGAGGAGGAGCGCCTGCCGCGGCTCGCCGTCGATCTCGAGCGTCATCTCGGTGGGCTGCCAGCGGCTGAACACCGCGAGCGTCGCCAAGAGGAACGAGAGCCGGCCGCCGAACGCCTTCGTCGTGCGGTTCGCGCGCGCCGCGATGCCCCCGCTGATCCCGGCCCCCGCGAAGTTGGCGAAGTACGCCTGAGCCTCGCCCGACGGAGTCGTGTACGTCGCGCGCCCGAGGTCGACCGTGCGAAGGCGCCCCGTCCGGACGACCTCGAGCGCCTTGTCGACGTTGCGCGGGATCCGCATGCTGCGCGCGAAGTCCGTCCCCGTGCCGAGTGGCACCAGGCCGAGTTCGACCTCGGCGCCGAGGCCCGCGCGGCCGAGGCCGTCGACCACCTCGTGGACAGTCCCGTCACCGCCGACCACCACGAGCTCGGTCGCCCCGTCCGCGACCGCTCCCGCCGCGAGGTCGGCGAGGTGGCCGGGCCGCTCGCTGAGGCGCGTCTCGCCCTCGAGCCCCAACGCCGCCGCTCGCCGCTCGAGCTCCGGCCACCGGCGACCGGTCGAGCCGTTGGCGGACGCCGGGTTGACGAGGAACACACGCGCCACGGCGACCTCTACGGCTGAGCGACCACTAGGCCGTCACCACGTGGAGCGCGAGCTCGGTCATCTGATCGACCGCCGCTCGCATCTCCTCGTCCGTGATGCGGACGAACTCGCCCTCGACGACGACGTCCGAGACGAGCAGCATGCAACCTGCCTGGATCTTTCGGAGCGCGCCGAGCGTGAACAGCACGGCCGCCTCCATCTCCACGGCGAGGATCCCGCGGTCGGACCAGCGGCCCGCGAGCCCGGGATCGGGCTGGTAGAAGATGTCGCTCGAGACGATCGGCCCGACCCGCACCGGCTTCCCGAGCTCCTTCGCCTGGTGCACCGCCTCGTGGACGAGCCCGAAGTCCGCGGTCGGCGCGTGGGGCTCGCCGCCGACGTAGTGGGAGGCGGTGCTGTCGGCGGGCGTCGCCGAGAGCGCGATGATCAGGTCTCCCATGCTCAGATCGGGCTGCAGGCCGCCGCAGGTCCCGACGCGGAGCAGCTTCTCGACCCCGAGCTGCACGAGCTCCTCGATGACGATCGCCGCGGACGGGCACCCCATGCCGCTCGACTGGACGGAGACCGGCTTCCCATTGAACGTGCCCGTGTACCCCAGCATCCCCCGCTCGGAGTTCCGCTGGACAACGTCCTCCATGAAGGTCTCGGCGATGTGTTTCGCCCTGAGAGGGTCGCCGGGCAGGAGGCAGGCCTCGGCGTAGTCGCCCTGGTTCGCGCGCACGTGGATTGGCATGGCGGGACTCTAGAGGCTTGATGCGAAATGGGCGCTTCGTGGGGCCGTCTCGGGCGCCGTGCCCGAGGCGGCATCCACGACCGCGCACGAATTTCGCATCAAGCCTCTCGTGCGCCGCGGGGAAGGGCTCCCGGCGGAGGGCTTAAGGTGTCCGCGCGATGCGGACCCGCGTGATCGAGCCATCGACCGAGCAGATCCTCGCGTACTGCGCCACGAGTCCCATCGAGCGGGTCTTCCTCGAGGACGTCGCGCGGCGCGGCCAGGGTCGCTTCGTCGGCGTCGAGGACGAGGCCGGCGACCTCGCCGCCCTCTGCCATCTCGGCACCAACGTCGTCCCGTCCGGGCTCGGCTGCGAGTCCTTCGTCGACGACGCGCGACGCGTCGCGCCCCGGATGCTGATCGGGGAGCAGAAGGCAGTGACGGCGCTGTGGGACGCGGGCCGGCGCAAGCTCGGACGCGCGCGCGAGGACCGTCTCGGCCAGCCCGTCTACGTGATCCGCGACCCGCCCGCGCCGGGCGAGAGCGGGCTCCGCGCCGCCCGCCGCTCCGACCTCGACGTGCTCGTCCCGGCCTGTGCGCGCGCCCACTTCGAGGAGCTGTCGGTCGACCCGCTCCAGCGCGACCCCAACGGCTTCCGCTGGCGCACCCGCGCTCAGATCGAGGAGGGGCGGTCGTGGGTGTGGATCGAGGACGGAGTGATCCTCTTCAAGGCCGAGGCCTCCGCCTTGACGCCCGCAGCGGTGCAGCTCCAGCAGGTCTGGGTCGACCCGCCTGCCCGGAGGCAGGGGAACGCGGCGCGCGGGCTGCGTGACCTGATCAGGCTCCTGCTCGAGCAGGTGCCAGCCGTCTGCCTCTTCGTGCGGGCGGAGAACACGGCGGCGATCCGCCTCTACGAGACGGTCGGCATGGAGCACGTCCTCGACTACCGCAGCGTGCTCTTTTGAGGACCCTCCTCCTCGTCCGGCACGCCCACGCCCGCACGAACGCCGAGGACGCGATCAGCTCGATCCCGCCAGGGGCCGGGTTGAGCGAGCAGGGCGTGGATGAGGCGATCGCGCTCCGCGAGGAGCTCGCCGGCCACGAGATCGACCTCGGAGTGGCGACCCGGCTGGCGCGGACGCACGAGACGCTCGAGCTCGCCCTCGTGGGGCGGGACGTGCCCCGGATCGTCGTGCCGTTGCTCGACGAGATCCGCTTCGGGGCGTTCGAGGGAGGGCCGCTCGAGCGCTATCGCGCCTGGGCGTGGAGTCATCCGCCCGAGGCGCCGTGCCCAGGCGGCGGCGAGAGCCGGGCGGAGGCGGCGTCGCGCTACGCCGCCGCGCTCGAGGAGCTGCTCGACATGCCCCAGGATGTCGTGCTCGCCGTCTCCCACTCCCTTGCGATCCGGTACGCGCTCGACGCGTCCGACGGAAGCTTCCCGGCGGCCCGAGTAAGTCCGGTCGCGCACGCCGGCGTGCACGAGCTCTCGGCAGACGCCGTCGCTCGCGCGGAGACGACGCTGCGCGCGTGGGCGTCCGCACCACGCTTCGTCGACGCACCCCGCGCCGACTGAGCCCGAGGCACACTGTCGGACGTGGACGTTGCGGCGCGCGTCGAGTGGGCGATCCGACGCCACGGGCTGATCGACCCGGGCGGCGAGGTCACGTGCCTCGTCTCGGGCGGGGCGGACTCCACGTGCCTCTGGCACGTGCTCGGGGCGCTCCGGTACTCCGTGCGGGCGGTACACGTCCACCACGGCATTCGCGGGCACGAGGCCGACGGCGACGCGGCGCACTGCGCGGACGCTTTCGGGGCCGAGGTGATCAGGGCCTACGCCGTCCGAACGGAGGCGGAGCTGCGTGACCTGCGGTACGCGCTGACGGCGGATCGCGGGTTGCGCGCGACCGGCCACACCGCCTCGGACCAGGTCGAGACGGTTCTCTATCGCATCGTCTCGAGCGGCTCGACGCGCGGCATCCGGGCCCGTCGCGCCGACGGCGTCGTCCGTCCGATCCTCACCGTCTGGCGGGAGGAGACGGAGCAATACTGCCGGGACAACGGGCTCGCGTGGCGGATCGACTCGACGAACGGCTCGACGAAGCGCGGGCTGATCCGTGAGCGGCTCCTGCCGCTGCTCGAGGAGCTCGATCCGCGCGCGCGAGAGAACCTCTTCGCGCTCGGGGAGGAGCGGCCGAGGCTGCCGCGCAGCCTCGAGGCCTCGCTCGTGGAGCTCGTCTCCTCGCTCGAAGGGACGCGTCGCGCCGATCTCGGCGGCGGCGTCCGGGCGGTGCGAAGGTACGACATGCTGCGCCTCGAGGGCACCGTCGAGTGGGGCCCGTGGCGTCTCGAGAGCGACGTGCCCGGGCTCGTGGTCCGCTCGCGACGGCCGGGCGATCGTCTCGCTGGGCGCTCGCGTAAGGTGCAGGATGTGCTCGTGGACGCCAAGGTTCCACGCGACGAGCGCGACGACTGGCCGCTCGTCGCAACGTCCGAGGGTGCCGTCGTGACGGTCGTGGGCCTCGCCGAGGCGCCCGGCTGGGAGGGCGCGGTGCGGGCCGTTCGGGAGGACGCGTGACCACCTCGGTGCACGCCGACGTCGGCGAGGTGCTGATCGACGGCGAGACCCTGCGGAACCGCATCGTCGAGCTCGGCGCCGAGATCTCGGTGGACTACGAGGGTCGGGACCTCCTGCTCGTCGGCGTCCTCAAGGGCGCGATCTTCTTCATCTCCGACCTGATGCGCGAGCTGACGGTGCCGTGCGAGGTCGACTTCATGGCGATCTCGAGCTATGGCGCGGCGACCGACTCGTCGGGCGTCGTGCGGATCCTCAAGGATCTCGAGATCAACATCTCGGGGCGGGACGTCCTCGTCGTCGAGGACATCATCGACTCGGGGCTCACGCTCTCGTACCTGCGACGGACGCTGGGCGCACGCAAGCCGGCGTCGCTCGAGATCTGCGCGCTTCTCACCAAGCCGGAGCGGCGGGAGGTCGAGGTTCCCGTCCGCTACGTCGGCTTCGAGATCCCGAACCGCTTCGTGATCGGCTACGGGCTGGACTTCGCGGAGCGGTACCGGAACCTCCCCTATATAGGGGTTCTGCACCCGGATCTCGTGCCGGACGGCCTCTGACGCAGGGAATTTCCGGCTGGGCGCGCCTCCGCGCGGGGCTGGCGCACAGGGGGGACGCTGCTACCCTCCGAAGCACGTGAATCGTTTCTTCCGCAGCGCGCTGTTCCCGCTGGTCGTGATCGTGCTGCTCGTGTATCTCGCGAGCCAGACCCTGATGCCGCGCCGGGATGGCGGGAAGGATCTGACGTATTCGCAGCTGATCGACGAGACGAGGAAGGGGAACGTCAGCGACGTAACGTTCTCGCCGAACCGGCAGTCGATCGAGGCTGTCCTCGACTCGGGCACGAAAGTGAAGGTCAACTACCCCTCCCCCGAGTCCCAGGTTGCGTACGAGAAGGTCCTCCAGGACAACAACGTCACGTACGACTCGAAGGGCATCGGCACGAGCGCGTGGTGGGCGATCCTCACCGGCTTCCTCCCGTTCGTCCTGCTGATCGGCTTCTGGATCTTCCTGATGAACCAGATGCAGGGCGGCGGCTCGAAGGTGATGAGCTTCGGCAAGAGCCGTGCGAAGCGGATGTCGCCCGACTCGCCCAAGGTCACGTACAAGGACGTGGCCGGCGCGGACGAGGCCGTCGAGGAGCTCCAGGAGATCAAGGAGTTCCTCGAGAACCCGAAGAAGTTCCAGGCGCTCGGCGCGCGAATCCCGAAGGGCGTGCTGCTCTACGGGCCGCCCGGCACCGGCAAGACGCTGCTCGCGCGCGCGACCGCCGGCGAGGCTGGCGTGCCGTTCTTCTCGATCTCCGGCTCGGACTTCGTCGAGATGTTCGTCGGCGTCGGCGCCTCCCGCGTCCGCGACCTGTTCGAGCAGGCGAAGCAGGCGAGCCCGTGCATCATCTTCATCGACGAGATCGACGCTGTCGGTCGCCACCGCGGCGCGGGTCTCGGCGGCGGCCACGACGAACGCGAGCAGACGCTCAACCAGCTCCTCGTCGAGATGGACGGGTTCGAGCTGAAGGACAACATCATCCTCATCGCGGCGACGAACCGGCCCGACATCCTCGACCCCGCCCTCCTGCGGCCGGGCCGTTTCGACCGGCAGATCGTCGTCGACCGCCCCGACCGCAAGGGGCGCCAGCAGATCCTCGAGGTCCACGCGAAGGGCAAGCCGCTCGCGCGCGAGATCGACCTAGACGTGCTCGCCGCCGCCACGCCGGGCTTCACCGGCGCCGATCTCGCGAACGTGATCAACGAGGCCGCCCTGCTCGCGGCGCGCCGCGGCTCGAAGACGATCGGCCAGTCGGAGCTCGAGGAAGGGATCATGCGCGTGATCGCCGGCCCCGAGAAGAAGTCGCGGCTCTTCTCGGAGAAGGAGCGGAAGATCACCGCGTACCACGAGATGGGCCATGCGCTCGTGGGCTACTACCTCGAGGGCACGGACGAGGTGCACAAGATCTCGATCGTCAGCCGCGGCCAGGCGCTCGGCTACACCATTTCGCTGCCGGCCGAGGACCGCTATCTGACGACCAAGAGCACGCTGATGGACCAGATGGCGATGACGCTGGGCGGGCGTGCGGCCGAGGAGCTCGTCTTCAACGAGGTCACGACCGGCGCGGCGAACGACATCGAGCGGATCACGTCGACGGCGAAGCAGATGATCATGCGCTTCGGCATGAGCGAGAAGCTCGGGCCGCGGGTGCTCGGCCGCAATCACGACATGCCGTTCCTCGGCCGTGAGATGGGCGCCGAGCCGGACTACTCGGAGGAGATCGCGAAGGAGATCGACGACGAGATCCGGCGCGTGATCGAGGAGGCGCACGACAAGGCCACGACCGTCCTGCGCGAGCACATGGCCGAGCTGCACAAGCTCTCGGCGATCCTCATCGAGCGCGAGACGATCGACAAGAGCCAGTTCGAGCGGCTGCTCCAGGGCGAGTCGGAGGAGTCGATCTTCGCCGAGGAGCCGCCGACCACGCCGCCGGCGACCGAGGAGCCCGACGCCGAGAAGAAGCCGCTCCTCCGCCCGTCGCCCCGGCCGCTCCCGGGTGCGGCGATGCAGCCGCCGCCCGATCCCGCCGCGTCGTAGCGACCGGTGTCCGACGTGAAGTCGGGCGCCTCTGGCCTGACGAGCGCCACGTTCGCCGACCGTTGGCCGAGGCCCTCCGTGATGGGGGTCGTCAACGTGACCCCCGACAGCTTCTCGGACGGCGGGTCGTACGCCTCGGCAGCCCACGCGGCCGACTCGGCGAGGCGCATGCTCGCCGACGGCGCCGCGCTCGTCGACGTCGGCGGCGAGTCGACCAGACCCGGGGCGGACCCTGTCTCGCAGGACGAGGAGCTCCGGCGAGTCCTGCCGGTGCTCGAGGCGCTCCCGGGTCGTCCGCTTTCCGTCGACACGTCGCGGACGGAGGTCGCCCGCAGAGCGGTCGCGCTGGGCGCGGTGATGATCAACGACGTGAGCGCGCTCCGGCGTGAGCCGGCGCTCGCCGAGGTCGTCGCCGAGGCGGATGTCGACGTGTGCTTGATGCACATGCGGGGAATCCCTCGCACGATGCAGGACGACCCTCGCTACGGCGACGTGGTCTCCGACGTCGCCTCGTTCCTCGAGGAGCGCATCGCGTTCGCCGTGGAGGCGGGAATCGCCGAGGATCGGATCTGCGTCGACCCGGGAATCGGCTTCGGGAAGACGGCGGAGCACAATCTCGAGCTCCTCCGGCGGCTCGATCGGATCGTCTCGCTCGGACGCCCCGTGCTCGTCGGCGTGTCTCGCAAGTCGACGCTGGCGCGCGTCCTCCGCGAGCCCGGCGCGGTCGGGAGCGACGCCGCCTCGGTCGGCGCCGCAGTCGCGGCGTTCGACCGCGGCGCCGCGCTGTTCCGCGTCCATGAGGTGCGGCCACACGTCGAGGCGCTCGCGGCCGCCGCCGCCGTCGAGCGTGGGAGCGTCGTCGCATGACGATCGAGCTCGTCGGGATCGAGCTCTTCGGCTACCACGGAGTGCTCGAGACAGAGCGACAGCACGGGCAGCGGTTCCTCGTCGATCTCGAGCTTGCGCTCGACGAGGGCACTGTGTCGGCCGCGGTCGCCGGCGACAGCATCGAGGACGCGGTCGACTATCGCGACGTCGTCGGCGCCGTGCGGGATGTCTCCGATGCCCGTGCCTACAACCTCCTCGAGGCGTTCGCCTCCGCGATCGCGGCAGCGTTGCTCGACCGTTTTCCGCTCACCGCCGTCACGGTGCGGGTGCGGAAGCCCGACGTCGTGCTCTCGGCGCCCGTCGAGCACGCCGCCGTCGTCGTCGAGCGGGCCCGCTAGCTGCGCTTCGCGGGCCGCTTGAGCGCGGCCGAGCTCAGCGAGAGCTGGTAGCTCGTGCTGACTGTCGTCGAGGGGAGCGTGACGGCGACATACGCCCAGCGCCCCTTGCCGACGTTGTCGTAGACGAGGCGCTCGACGGTGCCTGCGCCGTTCGCCCGGGCGAGGCGGCCGCTGGTCGCGAACCTGCCGACGACCGTGGGCGCGGTGCTCGCGAACAGCGAGAGGTCGCCGTTGTCGGTCGAGTTGAGCGTCGCCACGACCCGGCGCTTGGCGGGCAGCCAGACCCGGAACACGTCCCGCGGGTCCTCCCACTTGTCGACGCGCCCGCCGATCCTGCCGAGCCGCTTCACCGACGTCGTGAGCGGCTGCTGCTTGCTCAGGTACATGTCGCGGGCAGGGTCGACCTCGTCGATGTCGTCGTTCGGCTCGAAGGCGTCGTTGCCCGGCGCGGGGAACGCGAGTGCCGCACCCACGTCGAGGAGGCCGAAGCCCGACGCGGTGTCGCGGCCGGGCGGGCCGATGTCACGCGCCGACCTGCGGAGGACCTCGGCGACCTGCGACGCCGTCAGCTCGGGACGCGCGGTCCAGATCCAGGCCGCCGCGCCGGCGACGATCGGCGACGAGAAGCTCGTGCCGTCCTCGGGCTGCCAGTTCCCGCCGATCGCGCTCGCGACGAGGATCCCGACGCCCGGGGCCGCAAGGTCGACGTAGCTCGACCGGCTCGAAAACGACGCGACGGCGCCGGACGAGTCGGTCGCAGCGACGGTCGTCACGTGCGCGAGCGCCGCCGGATACCCGATCGGGCTCCCCTCTTGGCCGCTGTTGCCCGACGCCGCGACGACGAGCGAGCCGAGCGCCACCGCCTGTTTCACGGCAAGCTCGACCGCGAGGTCGCGGCTCCCCCCGACGCTGAGGTTGATCACTCCGCGGCCCGCTCGGGCAGCGGCGAGGATCCCGGCTGCGATCTGGCCGGAGTCGAGGCGTGTGCCGGAGCCGAGCGCGGCGTCCCACGAGCGCAGCACGGCCTGGGGGTAGATCCCTACGACGCCGACGCCGTTCGCGGGTGCGCCGATCACCGAGGCGACCGACGTGCCGTGCTCCCCGCCGACCCCGACTGGCTCCTGCGAGTTGAGGGCGACCAGGTCCGGGCGTCCTGCGAACTCGGGGTGCGCGAAATCGACGCCCGAGTCGACGATCGTGATCGGCACCCCCGGCGCCGGCGGCGTGAGCCCGTCGATCCCGATCTGCTGGCGCCACCACTCGTCGAGCTCGAGCGGATCCGGCGTCACCGTGCTCTGGGCGACGGTGTATGTCCGCTCGGGCTGCACCGCCTCGACCGCTCCGTCTCCCCGGAGGCTCGGCAGGAGCGCCGAGGGCACGCGCCAGAGACGGAGCCCCGCGTCGATCTCGGTGGCTCCGGCTGCGACGAGCGCGGCAGGCTCGGAGCAGGCTGCGGCGGCGGTCAGCCTGACGATGGAGGTGGGTGCGGACGCCGATGCCTCCGCGGCCGGAGCCCCCACGACTGCGAGGGCTGCTGCAGAGAGTGCGAGGGCAAGGCGACTCACAGGCAACAAGAGTGATACCGATCGTCTCGCGCTCCGATGCGCAGAAAGCGAGGGGCACCGGTTAAGACGGCGTTATGGGCGGTACCGTCGGCGGCGTGCACGCATTCATCGGTCTCGGGTCGAACCTCGGCGATCGCGAGCGCGTGATCGCGGACGCGGTGGCGCTGCTCGACGAGCATCCCGGGATCGAGGTGCTCCGAGCCTCCACGCTCCGGGAGACCGAGCCGTGGGGGCCGGTCGAGCAGCCGCGGTTCCTGAACGGGGCGGTGGCGGTCGAGACGACCCTCGCGTCTCGACCGTTGCTCGAGGCGCTCCTCGACGTCGAGCGCCGGCTCGGTCGCGTGCGCGACGAGCGCTGGGGCCCGCGGACGATCGATCTCGACCTGTTGCTCTACGGCGACGCCGTCGTGGACGAGCCCGGGCTCACCGTGCCCCACCCGCGCCTACGGGAGCGTGCGTTCGCGCTGGAGCCTCTCCTGGAGCTCGATGCGAGCCTCGTCGTGCCGGGACAGGGACGGGTCTCGGAGCTGCTCGCAGCCCTCGCGGAGGACCGCGACGGCTAGCCCCGCCGGCGCGACCGGGGCATACCCGGAGGGGACTACACTCCCGACATGAGCCATCTCGACGAGCTCGACGAGTTCGAGGCGGAGCTCGAGCTACAGCTGAAGCGCGAGTACACCGCCGTGTTCCCGCTGTTCCGGTATTGCGTGCTCACGCAGGACGCCACGTACCTGTGCAACACGCTCGACCTGAAGGTCGTGCCGCAGGCCAGCTACCCCTTCTTCCACGCCCAGATGGAGGACGTGTGGGTCTGGGACAAGAACCGGCCCACGCGGATCATCCCGCGCGCGGAGGTCTACACGTCCGGCGACGTGACGATCGAGGAGCTCCGAGGCGAGAACGACGAGCCGCGCCTCACGGCCGAGGCGCTCGCCGAGCGGCTCGGCGAGATACGCCGCCTGGACGACGACGACGCGTACTGAGGCTTGCTCGCCAAGCAGGACTCGGCAGGAGCCGAATCCTGCGGCTTGATCCCCGCCTTCGGCGGGGCACACCCCTAAAGGCGTCGCCTTCGGCGCCGCATCTGCCTCGGCGCCGCAGCGACCCTCGTCGCTCTGTTCGCGCTCTGATTCACTAGCCCCGTGCTCCTCGCAGTCGACGTCGGCAACACGCAGACCGTCCTCGGCCTCTACGACGGCGAGCAGCTGACGGACCACTGGCGGCTCGCCACCGACCGGACACGGACGGGCGACGAGCTCAGCGTGCTGCTCGGCGGGCTGCTCGACCCGGACGCGGTCGAGGCGATCTGCCTCTCGACGACGGTGCCGATGCTCCTGCGCGAGTGGGAGCGGCTCGCAGGGCGCTGGGCGCACGCGCCGCTCCTCGCCGTCGGGCCGGGGATCCGCACGGGGATCCCGATCCGCTACGACGACCCCCGCGAGGTCGGGCCGGATCGGATCGTGAACTCGGTCGCGGCCAAGGCGCGGTTCGGCGCCCCGGTGATCGTCGTAGACTTCGGTACGTCGACCAACTTCGACGTCGTCTCGTCCGCGGGCGAATACGTCGGCGGTGTCCTCGCGCCCGGGATCGAGACGTCGATGGACGCCCTCTTCGCTCGCGCGGCGCGGCTGGTCCGCGTCGAGTACGTCGAGCCGGCGTCCGTTGTCGGAAAGACCACGGTCGCGGGCCTCCAGTCGGGGCTCGTCTACGGGTTCGCGGGCCAGGTGGACGGGATCGTCGCCGCGATCCGCGGGGAGCTCGAGGCGCCCAACGCCCCGGTTGTGGCGACGGGCGGGCTTGCCGAGCTCGTCGCGCCGCACTCGGCGGCGATCGCCCACGTCGACCCGTTCCTCACTCTCGACGGCCTGCGCATGGTCTGGGAGCTGAACCGATGATTCGGAGTAGACGAAGCTGTTCGCCTTGTTCGAAGACGATGGTCGTGATGTCGACCGTTGAGGCCGGAGGCCGGCTTCGCCGGCCGGAGGGCCAGGGGAGACCTGCCGGTAGATGCACTGGAGGAGGGCGCTCGTGGGGGAACCAGGGGTTGTCGCGCGGGGGAAACCATGTTTCCCCCGCGTTCCCCCTTCTTTTCTTGAGGAGGGGGTTCATGGGCGAACCAGGGGTTCCCCCATGCCCGAACCAGGGGTTCCCCCACGTCGTCCGATGATCCCAGACCCCGGAGCCTTCGCCGTCTTCGCCGCCGCCTCGCTGGCGCTCGCCGTCGTGCCCGGCCCCGCCGTGCTCTACATCGTCGCGCAGAGCGTCCCGGGGGGCCGACGAGCGGGCGTCGTCTCGGCGCTCGGCGTCTCGACCGGCGGCCTCTTCCATGTCGCGGCCGCCGTGATCGGCCTCTCCGCGCTCCTGGCCGCATCGGCGGAGGCGTTCACCGCGGTCAAGCTCCTGGGCGCCGCCTACCTCGTGTACCTCGGGATCCGCACGCTGCTGAGCCGCGAGGAGCGGATCGACGGCCGGGAGGCCGAGACGACGCTCGGCCGGACGTACCGGAGAGGCGTCGTCGTCAACGTGCTGAACCCGAAGACCGCGCTGTTCTTCCTCGCCTTCCTGCCGCAATTCGTCGACCCGGACGGCTCGACGCGCAGCCAGCTCGCCGTCCTCGGGCTGACGTTCGTGCTGATCGCGCTGACGAGCGACATGGTCTGGGCGCTCGTCGCCGGCACGGCCGGTGGGATGCTCCGGCGGAGCCGGACGTTTCTGCGGGTGCAGCGGTACGTCTCGGCGACGATCTTCCTCGGCCTCGGCGCGCTCGCGGCGACTGCCGGCCGCAACGGCTGACCTTACGTGGGGGAACCCATGGTTCCCCACGAGCCCCCTCCTTCAGCGCACCTGCCCGCTGCGCCAAACTCGGCCTCCCGGCCGGCAAAGCCGGCCTCCGGCCGCCACAGTGGTCTCCCAGGCGAGGGCTGCGAACCCGGCGCTCAGCCTCCGCCGTAGATCGAGATCGGCAGCTCGAGGGTCACCGCGTCGCCGGGCGGGATCTCCGCCTCGAGGCGCTCGACGAGCTCGAACGCATCAGGCGCCGCGGCGAACAGCCGAGCCTCGGCCTCATCGGTCGCGTCGAGCACGACGAGCTGCTGCTTGAACTCGCGCGGGAACCGCCCGTGTCCGAGGTACCAGCCGTAGAACTTCTTCAGGAACCCGCTCGCGCGGCGCTCTCCCAGCTCGCGCACCGCCTCGCGGAGGAAGAGGACGAGCTCCGCGACGATCTCCTCCCGTGACGGCTCCCTGAACGTGCCATCGACGATCTCCTCGAGCACCCACGGGTTGCCCTGGGCGGCCCGGCCGACCATGACCGCCGCCGCCCCCGTTCGCTCGAGCACGATTCGTGCGTCCGCGTGCGAGCAGATGTCCCCTGACGCGATCACCGGGACGTCGACGCGCGCGACGAGCTCGGCCGTGAGCGCGTGATCGGCCGTGCCCGTATACATCTGCCGCGCCGAGCGGGGATGAAGCGTGAGAGCCGCCGCGCCGGCGTCGACGAGGCGTGGCCCGACCGCGAGGCAGTCGCGCGACCCGTCGCGCATCCCCCGGCGTAGTTTCACCGTCACCGGGAGATCGACCGCATCGGCGATCGCAGCGACGATGCGCGTCGCGCGATCCGGCTCGTCGAGCAGCGTCGCGCCGGCGCCGGTCTTCGTCACCTTGCGGACGGGGCAGCCGAAGTTGAGGTCGACGAGGTCGGCGCCGGCAGCCTCGATCATCCGCGCGGACTCGGCCATCGCGGACGGGTCGGAGCCGAACAGCTGGATCGCGAGCGGATGCTCGTCCGAGGCGACGCGGAGGTAGCCGAGCGTGCGCTCGTTGCGGTGCTCGATGCCGGCGCTCGAGACCATCTCCGAACAGACGAGGCCCGCCCCGAAGCGCCGTCCCTGGCGGCGGAACGCCTGCACGCTGACGCCCGCCATCGGCGCCAGGACGAGCCGGGTCGGGATCTCGACCGGCCCGATCGACCAGGGCTCTCGGAGGTCGACCATCGTCGACAAGGATGGTAGACGCCCCTCCGCCGGGCGCCGGCCGACGGGGTTGCGCGACCCGGTGTGTCGGCGCTACCATGCGCGTCCGCGTGGCGCACTCGGGCGCCTCGTTCTGTATTGGCAACGACGTTCGGAGGCCTTCCCCTGAAGGACGTGCTCCTCACACCCGGGGGCTACGAAGCTCTCAAAGGCGAGCTGGACACCCTGCGCACCGAGCGACGGCGCGAGATCGCCGAGCGCATCCGAACCGCGCGCGAGTTCGGCGACATCGCGGAGAACGCCGAGTACGACGACGCGAAGAACGAGCAGGCGATGCTCGAGCACAAGATCGCCCAGCTCGAGGATCGCCTCGCCCATGCCCGCGTGATCGACACCGACGACGTCGACACGAGCGTGGTCTCGGTCGGCTCCGTCGTCCGGCTCCGCGACGTCGACGCCAAGCAGACGGTCGAGTACCACATCGTCGGCTCCGCGGAGGCGAATCCGGCCGAGCAGAAGCTCTCGAACGAGTCGCCGGTGGGGAAGGCGATCATCGGCCACAAGAAGGGCGAGACCGTCGAGGTGACGACGCCGCGTGGCTCCGTGGTGAAATTCAAGATCATGGAGATCAAGGCGGCCTGACCCCGCTGGTGTCCGACTCGAGTCGGACACCGGATCGCAGTCGCGTTATCTTCGGGTGGGGAGCCCGAGGCGACTGGCCAGATCCCGTTCACGCCGCGCGGGAAGAGGGTGCTCGAGCCCGGCGCTTCGCCTCCGAGCTGGTCCGCGCCTGGCAGCGTCACACGCGCGACGACCCGGCGTCGTTGCCGACATCGCACTGCGATGCCCTTGTAACAGTGTGTTGCAAGGTCGATTTTCGCGCGGTGGACGTACGATCCGCCGATGCTCGCGCAACCCTCGCCGAAGCGCTTCCCCGACCGGGACGAGATCGCGGCGGTCAGGGCGGAGGCGGAGCCGCTCGAGAACGGCGCCTCCGCAGAAACGGCGCGCCGCGTCGCCGGCCGAGCGATGGCGCGGCGCGAGATGGGGAAGCTCGTCTTCCTCGACGTCGTCGACCGCACCGGGCGGATCCAGGCGATCTGCGACACGGCCGTCACGGGCGAGGTCGACGTGCACCTCGGCGACGTCGTCGGGATCATCGGGAAGCCCGCGAAGTCGCGCCGCGGCGAGCCGTCCGTCCTCGCCGAGAGCGTCGAGGTTCTCTCGCGCAACACGCAGCCGCTCCCCGACACGTTCCACGGGCTCACGGACGTCGAGCTGCGATACCGAAAGCGCTACCTCGACCTCCTGATGAACGAGGACACCCGCGAGGTGTTCGTCACGCGCGCGCGCGTGATCTCCGCGATCCGCCGCGTCCTCGACGAGTGGGGCTTCGTCGAGGTCGAGACCCCAGTCCTTCAGCCGCGCTACGGCGGCGCGTTCGCGCGGCCGTTCGTCACCCACCACAACGAGCTCGACGCCGACCTCTACCTGCGGATCGCGACCGAGCTCTACCTCAAGCGGCTGATCGTCGGCGGGCTCGAGCGCGTCTACGAGATCGGCAAGGACTTTCGCAACGAAGGGGTCTCCTTCAAGCACAACCCCGAGTTCACGATGCTCGAGTGGTACGAGGCGTACGCCGACTACACGGACACGATGGTGCGGATCGAGCAGCTGCTCGAGCGCGTCGCGCTCGAGCTCCGCGGCTCCAGCACCGTGAGCTTCCGGGGCCACGAGATCGACCTCGCCGGGCCCTGGCGGCGCGTGACGTTCGTCGAGTCGCTCGAGGCGCACGAGCTCTGGACGCGCGACGCGGACGAGCTCCGCGCGCTCCTCACCGAGCGTGGCGTGGATACCGAGGCGGACAAGGACTGGACTCAGCTCGTCGACCACGCGTTCTCGCACTACGTGGAGCCCGGCCTGATCCAGCCGACGATCGTCCACGACTACCCCGTCGAGCTCTCTCCGTTCGCGCGGCCGACCGACTCGGACCCGACCCTCACGGAGCGCTTCGAGTACTTCGCCGGCGGGATGGAGCTCGGCAACGCGTTCTCCGAGATCAACGACGCGGCGACCCAGCAGGAGCGCTTCGAGCAGCAGTCGGAGCAGGTGGAAGGCGAGCGCGGCGACCCGGACTACGTCGAGGCCCTGTCCTACGGGATGCCGCCCACGGGCGGGATCGGCCTCGGGATCGACCGGCTCGTGATGCTGCTCACCGGCAAGGAATCGATCCGGGACGTGGTCCTGTTCCCGGCGCTCAGGTCGATCTGACCCAACGGGTCATGGACAAGCCGGAGGTCGTGCGTACCATCAATGTCGTGCGCCGCGTCCTCGTCTCCCTCGCAGCCGTGCTCGCGGCGCTCGTCGCGACGGCGGTCGCACAAGCCGAGAACCCGGTCGTCTCCGCCGTGAAGCGCAGCTCGGGGGCACACAGCTCGCTCCTCGACCTCCAGGTGACGACGTCCGCCGGCGGCCAGTCGGTGGTGATGGCGGGCACGGGGGCAACGCGTGGCACGGACGTGAAGGTCTCGATGAAGGTCGGGGCAGGCGCGGCCGCGTCGAAGGTCGACATGATCATGGTGCGCGAGCCGAGCGGGTTCGTGATGTACATGCGCACGCCGGCACTGAAGACGCAGCTGCCGGCAGGGAAGTCGTGGCTCCGCCTCGACTTCGAGAAGGAGGCTGCGAAGCTCGGCCTCGATTTCAGCGGGATCCTCGACGCCTCGCAGACCCTCGGACCGCTTCAGCGGGGCCTCGTCTCGACGAGCCGCCTCGGGCGCGAAACCGTCGTCGGGAAGCCGACGACGCACTACCGCGCCGTCGTCGACGTCCATCGGGCGGCCGCGGCGCTCCCGTCGTACGCGAAGCAGATCCGGGCGATCGAGAAGGCGACCGGAACGCGCCTCGGTCGGACGACGCAGGACGTGTGGGTCGGGGCGGACGGCAGGATCCGGCGCATCCGCAGCTCCACGCCCACGGTCGTTGCCGGCGCGGCGGCGACGTCCGTGCAGACGATGACGTTCCGCGCGTACGACGTGCCGGTGTCGGTCTCTGCGCCGCCGCGCGCGCAGGTCTTCGACCTCAGCTGAGCCGGCCGGCCACGGCGAGCGCCTCCCGCTCGTGGGCCACGACGTCCTCGAGGATGTCGTCGAGAGAGCGCTCCGGCGTCCAGCCGACCGCGTCGCTGATCTTGTCGATCGAGGGGATCCGGTGGAGCATGTCCTCGATCCCCTGGCCGTAGACCTCGTCGTAGGGCACGTACCGGATCTCCGAGCGCGAGCCGGTCAGCTCGACGACGCGCCTGGCCAGTTCGAGGATCCCGATCCGGTTCGCCGAGCCGACGTTGTAGATCTCCCCCGAGACGCCGCGCTCCATGAGCCCGTGCAGCGCGCGGATCGTGTCCCGCACATGGCAGAAGCAACGCGTCTGGGCGCCGTCCCCGTGGATCTCGAGCGGCTCGTCCCGGACCGCCGCACGCACGAACCGGGGCACGACCATCCCGTACTCGCCGCTCTGCCGCGCGCCGACCGTGTTGAAGAGGCGCGCGACGACGACGTCGAGGCCCGACTCGCTGTGGTGCGCGAGCGCGAGGAACTCGTCCATCGCCTTCGAGTCGGCGTAAGCCCACCGGCGCTGCGTCGTGGGCCCGTAGATGCGCCGATCGTCCTCGGCGAGGGGACGTTCCTCGCGGTGGTCGCCGTAGACCTCGGAGGTCGAGGCCACGAGCACCCGCTTGCCGAAGGTGTGCGCGTGCTCCAGGACGAGCTCCGTCCCGCGGAGGTTCGTCACGAGCGTGCGTACCGGCTGCTCGACGATCAGTCGCACGCCGACGGCTGCGGCCAGGTGGTAGACCACGTCGCAGCGGTAGACGAGCTCGTTGACGGCGGTCGAGTGCAGCACCGAGTCGACGACCAGGTGGAATCCCGGCCGGTCGCGGAGGTGGGCGACGTTCTCGAGCGAGCCGGTGGAGAGGTCGTCCAGCACCCAGACCTCGACGCCCTCGTCGAGGAGGAGCTCGGAGAGGTACGAACCGATGAAACCGGCCCCGCCGGTCACGAGCGCCTTGGCCGTCACGAGCGGGGAGCCTACCGCCCCCTTCGTGGGCGCTGCGGCGACGGCTGGGGCGTGCGGTACGATCCGTTGTGGCTTCGACCCGGAGCCCTCGGCACCGTCGGCTCCGGAAGATGGGAAAGGAGGGGTCGAGGCAACCGTGTTCGAGCGCTTTACAGAGCGGGCCAGGCAAGTCGTCGTCCTCGCGCAGGACGAAGCACGTGCGCTGAAGCACAACTACATCGGCACCGAGCACATCCTGCTCGGCCTGCTCCGCGAGGAGGAGGGCCTTGCTGCCCGCGTCCTCGAGCAGCTCGACATCACCGTGGAAGAGGTGCGCGCGCAGGTCGCGCACATCGTCGGGCAGGGCGACGAGGTCACGACCGGCCAGATCCCGTTCACGCCGCGCGCGAAGAAGGTCCTCGAGCTCGCGCTGCGCGAGGCGCTGTCGCTCGGCCACAACTACATCGGCACGGAGCACATCCTGCTCGGGCTCGTCCGCGAGAACGAGGGCGTCGCCGCGCGGATCCTGCTCGACTTCGACGCCGACGCCGAGAAGATCCGCAACGAGATCATCCGCATGCTGTCCGGCCCGGGCCGCCGCCAGTCGGGTCAGCCCGGCACCGGCGGGCAGGGCGAGAAGGCGAAGAACTCGAAGCTCCTCGACCAGTTCGGCCGGAACCTGACGAAGCAGGCGACCGAGGGCAAGCTCGACCCGGTCGTCGGCCGCCAGCTCGAGATCGAGCGCGTGATGCAGATCCTCTCGCGCCGTCAGAAGAACAACCCAGTGCTGATCGGCGAGCCGGGCGTCGGCAAGACCGCCGTTGTCGAGGGCCTCGCCTCCCGGATCGCCTCGAATCAGGTACCCGAGCTCCTGAAGAACAAGCAGATCTACACGCTCGACCTCGCGGCGCTCGTCGCCGGCTCGAAGTACCGCGGTGAGTTCGAGGAGCGCCTGAAGAAGGTGATGAAGGAGATCACCCAGCGCGGCGACATCATCCTGTTCATCGACGAGCTCCACAACCTCGTCGGCGCCGGCGCCGCCGAGGGCGCGATCGACGCAGCCTCGATCCTCAAGCCCGCCCTTGCGCGCGGCGAGCTCCAGACGATCGGCGCGACGACGCTCGACGAGTACCGCAAGTATCTCGAGCGGGATGCGGCGCTCGAGCGCCGGTTCCAGCAGGTCCGCGTCGAGGAGCCGTCGATCGACGAGACCGTGCAGATCCTGCGCGGCCTCCGCGACCGCTACGAGGCGCACCATCGCGTGAAGATCTCCGACGACGCGCTGCGCGCCTCCGCGACGCTCGCCGACCGGTACATCCAGGACCGGCACCTGCCCGACAAGGCGATCGACCTCATCGACGAGGCCGGCTCGCGCGTCCGGATCCGGACGATGTCGGCCCCGCCGCGCTACCGCGAGCTCGAGGAGGAGATCGAGACCGTCCGCTCCGAGAAGGAGGCGGCGATCGAGGCCCAGGAGTTCGAGAAGGCCGCGTCGCTGCGCGACAAGGAGCGGAAGCTCTCCCAGAAGAAGAAGGAGCTCGAGGAGAACTGGCGTAACGAGGCAGACGAGGAGCAGCCCGAGATCGGCGAGGACGAGATCGCCGACATCGTCTCGATGTGGACGGGCATCCCGGTCTTCAAGCTGACCGAGGCCGAGTCCCAGAAGCTCGTTCGAATGGAGGAGGAGCTTCACAAGCGCGTGATCGGCCAGGAGGCGGCGATCGTCGCCGTGTCGAAGGCGATCCGCCGCGCGCGCGCCGGGATCAAGGACCCGAAGCGCCCGACCGGCTCGTTCATCTTCCTCGGCCCGTCCGGCGTGGGGAAGACCGAGCTCGCACGCACGCTCGCCGAGTTCCTGTTCGGCGACGAGGACGCGATGATCCAGGTCGACATGTCGGAGTACATGGAGAAGCACTCCGTGTCCCGGCTCGTCGGCTCGCCGCCCGGCTACGTCGGGTACGACGAGGGCGGTCAGCTCACCGAGGCCGTCCGCCGGAAGCCGTACTCCGTGCTCCTCCTCGACGAGATCGAGAAGGCGCACCCGGACGTGTTCAACATCCTCCTGCAGATCCTCGAGGACGGGAAGCTGACCGACGCCCAGGGGCGCAAGGTCGACTTCCGCAACACGATCGTGATCATGACCTCGAACATCGGGGCGGCACAGATCTCGAAGAACCAGTCGCTCGGCTTCACGCTCGGCGACGAGCAGGGCCTCACGTACGAGGACATGAAGTCCCGCGTGATGGGGGAGCTCAAGAAGGTCTTCCGGCCCGAGCTGCTCAACCGGATCGACGAGATCATCGTCTTCCACAAGCTCGAGAAGGTCGAGATCCTCCAGATCGTCGACCTGATGATGAAGCGGCTCCGCGACCAGATGTCGGTGCACGGCTCGACGGTCGAGCTGACCCAGGCGGCGAGGGAGCTCCTCGTCGAGGAGGGCTACGACCCCGCGATGGGCGCGCGTCCGCTCCGCCGGGCGATCCAGCGCCTGATCGAGGATCCGCTCGCCGACTTCGTGCTCGGCCGCGAGCTCTCGGAGGGCTCGACCATCGTCGTCGACCGCCGTGAGGACGCCGGGCCGGACGACCCCAAGGTCGAGATGCGCGTGATCGAGGGCGAGGTCCAGCCCGAGCCGGTGACGGTGCCGCCCGAGGCGCCCTCCGTGGAGGACGACGAGACGCCGGAGTAGAGCGGAGGTGTCCGACGTGAAGTCGGACGCCGGAGAAGTACGGAAAACCGCCCGCTTGCGGCCGCGGCTGCGTCGTACCGTGCCCTGACCGCCGCACGAGGCGACCGAATCCCCGGGAGGACGACCTCATGAGCCCCACCGCCGCTGCCGCGCGGTATCGAGACGCGCTGCCCCAGCTCACCGACACGCCGTTCCTGACGGACGGCGGCATCGAGACGACGCTGATCTTCCACGACGGCTACGACCTGCCGCACTTCGCCGCGTACGACCTCCTCACGCGGGACGGCGGGGAAGAGGCGCTCAAGCGCTACTTCGAGCCGTATGCCCACATCGCCGCCGGCCACGGGGTGGGCATCGTGCTCGAGACCGCCACATGGCGGGCGAACGCCGACTGGGCCGAGCGCCTCGGCCATTCCTCCGAGCAGCTCGCCGCGCTGAACAGGCGCGCGGTCGAGATCCTCGAAGAGGTGCGCGCAGCGTACGAGACCGAGAACGCACCGATCGTGATCTCCGGTTGCATCGGGCCGCGCGGCGACGGGTACGTCATCGGCGACGCGATGACGGCGGCCGAGGCCGAGACGTACCACGCGAACCAGATCGGGACGTTCGCGGAGACCGCGGCCGACCTCGTCACCGCGCTCACGATGACGTACGCCGACGAGGCGGTCGGCATCGTGCGCGCCGCGCGCGCGGCGGGCATGCCGGTCGTGATCTCGTTCACGGTCGAGACGGACGGCCGCCTGCCGAGCGGCCAGCCGTTGCGCGCCGCGATCGAGGAGGTCGACGCTCGAACCGACGGCTACGCCTCGTATTTCATGGTCAACTGCGCGCATCCCTCGCACTTCGACGCGGTCCTCGAGCCGGGCGCCGCCTGGAACGACCGCGTGATGGGCCTGCGGGCGAACGCGTCGCGCCTCAGCCACGCCGAGCTGGACGAGGCCGAGGAGCTCGACACCGGGAACCCCGAGGAGCTCGCGCTCGAGTACGTCGCCCTCCGCGAGCGCTTGCCGCGGCTCACGGTGCTGGGCGGGTGCTGCGGCACCGACGGTCGTCACGTCGAGGCGATGTGCAGCACCTGGCTCGACGAGCCTGCAGCATGACGTCCCGACAGCCGTCGCCTCGGTCGACCTAGTCTCCGGGGATGGAGATCCGCCATGCGCAGCCTGCCGACTACGGCCGCGTCATCTCGCGCGTCAACGCCTGGTGGGGCGGGCGCGAGATGGCGCCGATGCTGCCGAGGCTGTTCTTCGTCCACTTCGAGGGGACGAGCTACGTCGTCGACGACGACGATGGGCAGCTCGCGGCGTTCCTGATCGGCTTCCACTCGCAGTCCGAGCCCGACGAGGCATACGTCCACTTCGTCGGGATCGCACCGGAGCGGCGCGGCGAAGGCCTGGGGAGGGCGCTGTACGAGCGGTTCTTCGAGGACGCGCGGGCCAACGGGCGAACGGTCGTGCGGTGCGTCACGTCGCCCGGTAACCAGCGATCGGTGGCCTTCCACAAGGCCCTCGGCTTCGAGGTGGAGAAGATCGCGAAGGACTACGACGGCCCCGGAGAGGACCGGGTGCTCTTCGTCAAGCGCCTGGCCTGAGGCCGGGCGCTCGCTCATCGCTCGTGTCCGGCCCGTTCGTCTCGGTCGCGAACCGGTCGCGCCGGCGCCTGCGCGGCCGGCCGCTCGTCGTGCTCGCCGTCGTCGTCCTCGTCGGCGTGATCGCTGGTGCGTTCGGCGCGGTCGCCCTGGCGGAGCGCGGGACGATCCCGCGCGGCACGACGATCGGCGGCGTAGACGTCGGAGGGATGAGCGAGGCGGAGGCGCGCAAGGCGATCGAGCAGGCCGCGGCGCGTCGGGTTGCCCAGCCGATCCGCCTCGTCGCGCCCGACGGACAGCTCACGACCACCGGCCGGGCCCTCGGCGCCAGGCCACGCGTCGGGGCGGCGCTCGACGAAGCGCTCGACACCGGGCCGGTCGGCCGGGTGCTCGCGCGCGTCGGCGTGACGGACGGCCCGACGCTCGAGCTGGCGTACCGGCTTGGCCCCGTGCGCGCGGCGACCCTGGCCAACCGGATCGACAGGCGATTCGGCGATCCGCCGCGTGACGCCGACGCGAAGGTGACGGACGACACCGTGCGGCTCGTCTCCGGCCGTCCCGGCACGGCCGTCGATCGCGGCGCGCTCCGTTCTGCGCTCGTTCCCCTGCCGGCGACCGTCGCGCTCTCGATCGGCCCGGCCGCTCCGGTGGTCAGCACCGGCGAGGCTCGGAAGGCGGCGACGACCATCGAGCAGCTCCTGGCGGCGCCGCGACGCGTCCGCGCCGAGGACACGGAAGCGACCCTGACGCCGCAGCGGCTCCGCTCGTTGGTGCGGACCGAACGCGCGGACGGGACGCTCCGCGTCGTCCTCGACCCCAAGGGACTCGGGGCATCGCTCCGGCTTCGGCTCGGCCGCTACGAGCTCCCGGCCCGCGACGCCGCGTTCTCCGTCGACGGGCGGCGCGCGCGGGTCGCGCCATCACACAAGGGGCGCGTGCTCGACCTCGAGCGGATCTCGCGGTCGCTCACGACGAACCTCGCCTCGACGACGCACAAGGCGCGGTTCGTCGCCCAGGAACCGTCGTTCACGACCGAGCAGGCAGACGATCTCGGGATCCACGAGCTGATCTCCGAGTTCACGACGTACTACCCGTGCTGCGCACCCAGGGTGGGCAACATCCAGCGCGGCGCGGAGATCATGAACGGGACGATCGTCCGCCCAGGGCAGCGGTTCTCGCTCAACGAGGTGCTCGGCAAACGGACGACCGAGCGCGGCTTCGTGGCTGCGCCGCAAATCTTCAACGGCCGGCTGGAGGACGCGGTCGGCGGGGGCGTCAGCCAGATCGCTACGACGACGTACAACGCCGCGTTCTTCGCGGGGGTGCAGATCGTCACCCACCAGCCGCACGAGTTCTACATCTCGCGGTATCCGATGGGCCGCGAGGCGACGGTCTCGTGGGGCGGGCCCGAGCTGATCTGGCGCAACGACTGGCCCGCGGCGATCCTCGTCGAGGCCCAAGCAGACGCGGATTCGATCACGGTGCAGCTCTACTCGTCGAAGCTGGGACGACGCGTCGAGACGATGACCGCGGAGCCGACGCAGTACACGGCGCCGCGCACGATCACTGTCTCGAACCCGTCGCTCTCGCCCGGCGCGACGAACGTCGTACAGTCGGCGGGGCCGTCGGGGTTCCTGATCAGCTACACGCGGAAGGTCTACGAAGGGTCGACGCTGCGGCGGAACGAGCGCTACACCTGGCGCTACAAGCCGGAGAACGAGGTCGTCGAGGTGGGCACGGCGAGGCCGCGCGCCTCGGCCAAGCCGCCGCGCGCGGCCGAACCGGCTGCGAACGACGACGTGTCGGCAGGCGACGACCGGCCGAGAGGTCAGCCCCGCCCCGAGACTGGCGGCCGCTGAAGCTCGATCAGCGCCTCCGAGGCGTCGTGGTCGACCTGGAGGGTCGTGTGGCCGATCCCGAATTGCGTGCCGAGCACACCCTCGATCTCCCGGCGCAGGCCGTGGCAGTCCTCGCCGCGCCCGACGAGCACGTGCGCCGCGAGTGCGTCGAAGCCCGACGTGATGCGCCAGACGTGGAGGTCGTGCACGCTGGTCACGCCGGGCACGGCGACGATCGCCTCGGCGACGGCCTCCGCGTCGATCTCGGACGGGGTCGCCTCCATGAGGATCGACGTGGAGTCCCGCAGCACGCCCCACGCGCTCGCGACGATCAGCAGAGCGATCCCGATCGAGACGATGGGGTCGACGAGCGTCCAGCCGGTGGTGACGATCACGAGCGCCGCGACGAGGACGGCGCAAGAGCCGAGCAGATCGGCCACGACGTGGCGAAAGGCGGCTTCGACGTTCAGGCTCTCCCGGCCCGACCGGATCAGGATCCAGGCCGCAGATGCGTTCACGAGCAGTCCCAGGAGCGCGACCACGAACATCCAGCCGCCGAGGATCTCGGGCGTGTCGCCGAACCGCTTGACCGCCTGCCAGACGATCCAGCCGCTGACCAGCACGAGTGTCAGCCCGTTGACGAATGCCGCCAGGATCTCCGCCCGCTGGAGGCCGAAGCTGCGCATCGGCGTGGACGGTCGGCGGGCCAGCGTCACGGCCACGAGGGCCAGTGCGATCGCGACGTTGTCGGACAGCATGTGACCCGCGTCCGCGAGGAGGGCGAGGCTGTTCGTCCAGATTCCCCCGGCGACCTCGACCACCGTGAACGCCAGGGTGAGCAAGAGCACCCAGAGGAGCGCGCGGCGTGATGCGCTCCGGTGGTCGTGGGCATGAGCCCCGTGCGCATGGTGCGACATCGGCACCGGAGAGGATACGACAGCGCGCGGGTGCTGAGGTTCTCGGCCTGTTGCCCATTTCGACGACAGTCGTCCGACGCATCCTCTACCCTGTCTCCATGGCGAAGGTGGTGGTGCAGTTCACGTGCAGCGAATGCGGTGCCACCGCGGGCCGCTGGCTGGGGCGCTGTCCGGGATGCGGCACCTTCGGCACGCTCGTCGAGGAGCTGCACGGCTCCGACGGGCGTCCCGCGCCAGGCGCCGCTCGGACGCCCGAGCGTCTCGGCGACGTGCAAGTAGCCGAAGCGGCACGGATCCAGACGGGAGTGCCCGAGTTCGATCGCGTCCTCGGCGGCGGCCTCGTCCCCGCGTCGCTCGTCCTCGTCGGCGGCGAGCCGGGCGTCGGCAAGTCGACCCTGCTGCTCTCCGCTCTCGGTGCGATCGCCCGCTCCGGGCGCTCCGCACTGCTCGTCACCGGCGAGGAGTCCGTCGCGCAGGTCCGTCTTCGCGCCGACCGACTGGGCGGTGCGGACGACGTGTCGATCCTCGCAGAGACGGAGCTCGAGGCGGTGTGTGCGACCCTCGAGCGCGACCGGCCGGCCGTGTGCGTGATCGACTCGGTGCAGACGCTCTACGCCGGCGAGCTCGGGTCCGCGCCGGGCTCGGTGGCGCAGGTGCGGGAGGCGGCGTCGAGGCTCCTCCGCGTCGCGAAGCAGAGCGGGGTCGCGACGGTACTCGTCGGGCACGTGACGAAGGACGGTGCAGTCGCCGGCCCGAGGGTCCTCGAGCACCTCGTCGACTGCGTCCTCCAGTTCGAAGGCGACCGGTACCACGCGCACCGCGTGCTCCGCGCGGTCAAGAACCGGTTCGGGTCGACGAACGAGCTCGGGGTGTTCGAGATGACGTCCGAGGGCCTCGTCGGGGTCCCCGACCCCTCGGCGCTCTTCGGCGCGACGCGGCCGGGCGAGGTCGGCGCGGCGGTTGCGGTCGCACTCGAGGGGACGCGGCCCATCCTGCTCGAGATCCAGGCCCTCGTGTCGCGCACCGACCTGGCGATGCCGCGTCGCGTCGCGACGGGCGTCGACCCGAAGAGGCTCGCGATGATCGTCGCCGTGCTCGCACGGCACGCCGGCGTCCCGCTGGGGGCGGCCGATGTGTTCGTCAACGTCGCAGGCGGGGTGCGGATCGACGAGCCCGGCGCCGACCTCGCGGTCGCTCTCGCGATCGCCTCGGCCGCCCGTGGCGCGCCCGTGAAGGACGGGGTCGCGTCGTTCGGAGAGCTCGGTCTCACCGGCAGGCTGAGAGCAGCCGCGCAGGCCGAGCGTCGGCTCGACGAGTGCGCGAAGCTCGCGATCGCGACCGTGGTCGTCCCGGAGGGGACAAGGGCCCGGAAGGGGCATCCGCGGATCGTCGCGGCCGAGACGCTCCGTGCGGCCGTCCGAGCCGGGCTGGAGGCGGCTCCGCGTGGAGAGGAGCACAAAGCGGAGGAGCCGGCGATCGCCGCCTGACGGGCGCTCAGGCAGCCGCGCATCGCTCCGATTCCCGGGTGAACGCAGGGATTCTTTCGGCTACAATAGATCCGAGACGCCGGCAGATAAGACGCCGGCGCTTTTCGTGAGTCAGGCGCGTATCCACCGGACAACGGGAGGGCTCCAGGCGTGTTCGATGTCGGCGACAAGGTCGTGTATCCCCACCACGGCGCTGGGACGGTCGTATCCAAGGACGTCAAGCTCGTCCTCGGGGAGGAGCGCGAGTACCTGACGATCAAGATCCTGCACAACGAGATGACGGTCAACGTCCCCGTGGACAACGCCGAGAAGGTGGGTCTCCGCTGGGTCATCGACCAGGAGATGGTGGAGGTCGTCGTCAAGGTTCTCCTCGGTGGGTCGACCGAGATGCCGAAGAACTGGAACCGCCGGTTCAAGCACAACCGGGACAAGATGAAGACCGGCGACATCCTCGAGCTCGCAGAGGTCGTCCGGAACCTGGCTCTTCGCGATCACGAGAAGGGCCTCTCGACGGGCGAGAAGCAGATGTACGTGAAGGCGAAGAAGATCCTCGCCTCCGAGCTCATGTACGCGAAGGACCTCAGCGAGGACGACGCGCACGCCTGGCTCGAAGATGTGCTGGCCAACCCTGCGAAGGGCAAGCGGGCCAAGGCCAAGCCGAAGACGGCCGCGGCCGCGACCGCCTAAGGCGCCCCGCCAACGAAGCTCACGTCGCCCCAACGCGCCCCGCGACGGGCGCGCGGTACGGTCTCGCCCATGGACCGGGGCGCCACCCAGACGACGTGGACCGTGCTCGTCGCAGCGGGGACGGGCGAGCGGTTCGGCACCGACCGGCCGAAGGCCTTCGCCGCGCTCGCAGGAAGGCCGCTGCTCGCGGAGAGCCTCGAGCGACTCGACGCGTCCGAGTGGATCGACGCGATCGTGGTCGCCGCCCCGCCGGGTTGGGAGGAGCCGGCGATCCTGCTGGCCGAGGAGCTCGTCGCGTCGAAGGTGACGTCCGTCGTCGGAGGCGGGGAGACCCGCGCGGAGTCGGTTCGCAACGCGCTCGCGGAGGTCAGCGACGAGGCGCTGGTCGTGCTCGTCCACGATGCGGCACGTCCGCTCGTCGACGACGCCGTGATCGAGCGCGTCCTGGGCCGGCTGGACGGGACCGTCGACGGCGTCGTTCCCGCGGTGGCCGTCCAGGACACCGTGAAGCGAGTCTCCGGCGGCGTCGTCGCGGAGACGGTCGACCGCGAAGGGCTCGTCGCCGTCCAGACGCCGCAGGCGTTCGTCGCCGAGAGCCTGCGCGCGGCCTTCGCCGGAGATCTCGCGGGAGCGACGGACTGCGCGTCGCTCGTCGAGCGCCGCGGCGGCCGGGTCGCGGTCGTCGACGGCGACCCACGGCTCGCCAAGGTGACGACGGTCGCCGACCTCGAGCACGTCGCAGCCCTGCTCGACGCCGAGGAGCCGCGCCCGTGACGCTCCGGGCCATGTTCTTCGACGTGGGCGAGACGCTCGTGGACGAGGAGCGCTACTGGCGCGCAGTCGCCCATGCGGCGGATCTCGGTCCGCACGTCGTCTGGGCTGCGCTCGGGAAGACCATCGAGCGTGGGGAGGAGCACTGGGAGCTGTGGGGCCACCTCGGCATCGCGCGACCGACCGCCTGGGACGAGCACGTGTACTCGAAGGACGATCTCTATCCCGATGCGCTCGACTGCCTGGCGCGCGTGAGGTCGTGCGGCCTGGTCGTCGGTGTTGCGGGCAACCAGAGCGCCGCGCTGGAGGCATGGGCGAGATCCGCAGCGCTGCCCGTCGACGTCGTGACGGGCTCCGCGAGCCTCGGGGTGCGGAAGCCCGACCGTCGGTTCTTCTCACGGCTCGTCGAGTTGGCGCACGCCCAGCCGGCCGAGGTCGCCTACGTCGGCGACCGGGTCGACAACGACGTCTTGCCTGCGTTGGAGGCGGGGCTCGTCGTGTTCCATCTCCGACGGGGACCATGGGGGCGTCTGCAGGAGACACCCGCCGACGCGATCGCAATCGACTCGCTCGCCGAGATTCCCTCACGTCTCGGCTGCGGGCCTTTGGTGGCCGCGTGAGCGACCTGAGGATCGGCCTGGGCGTCGACGCTCATGCGTTCGGTGAAGGCGTGCCGCTCGTTCTGGGCGGTATCTCCCTCGAGCATCCGCAGGGGCTCGTCGGACACTCCGACGGGGACGTGCTCGCGCACGCGCTGACCGACGCGCTGCTGGGAGCGGCGGGCCTTACGGACATCGGGGCGCTGTTCCCGTCGGAGGACGAGCGCTACCGCGGCGCCGATTCGCTCGAGCTACTTGCCGCCGCATACCGCCAGGTGTGCGAAGCCGGTTTCGCCCTCGTCAATGCCGACTGCGTCGTGATCGGCGAGGAGCCACGAGTTGGCCCGCACCGCGACGAGATGCGAGACCGCCTCTCGTCTGCATTGGGTGTCGGGCGCGAGCAGGTGAACGTCAGGGCCACGACCACGGATGGCCTCGGCTTCATGGGACGGCGCGAGGGTCTTGCGGCCCAGGCCGTCGCGCTGCTACGCCGGGACTGAGCTCGACCGGGGGGAGCGAGCGGAGCCACCCCTCTACTTCCTGCTGAGACCGTAGGCGGACGACCGGGAATCGCGCGACCTCCGTGGGGTACTCCGCACGTCGCGCGCCGTTAGGTGCGCAGGGCGAACCGGAGCAGGCCGTCCCGACGGAGGAACGCGTTGCGGAACGTCTCGCGGTCCCGCCCCAGAGCTCCTCGCGGCGCAGCGATGCGCCGGACGAGCCGGGGCACCCATTGCCTGCGTGGGAGGTCGAGCCAGATCACGGTGTCGGCGGCCTCCAGCACGAGATCGCCGAGCTTGTTCCATGATCGCGGTACCGTCACCGCCGATCAGATGCGGCGCGCGTCGAGCGGCTCCTCGCCCTCGCGTCCGACCCGATAGGCTCGCGCGTCCGCCTCGCGCGCGAGAATCTCGACCAGCTCTGTGCCCTCGTAGAGCGCGGCTGCGGCGTCGTCGCAGGCGATCCCAGAGGGGAAGCCGTCGCGCACGAGAGCGGTGTAGACGGGCCGCCGGCGCGCTTCGCCGTCGTAGTGCGGGCAGGCGCTCCCCGGGAGAAAGCCAAGGCCGTCGCGCATCCCGGCGAGCGTCGGCCCGAACGAGTCGGTCACGCTCGCCTCGTACCAGCAGATCATCCCCGCGCTCCAACCGCAGAGCAGCGCTCCGCCCTCCCATGCCTCGCGGACGATCGCATCGAACCCGTGCACCCGCCACACCGCGAGCGCGTTGGCGGTGTTCCCGCCGGAGACGTAGATTGCGTCCTGGGCGAGGACGAGCTCTCTGAGGTCCGCGGGCGGCCACGGGTTGAACGTCAGGTGGGAGGGCTCCGCTCGCCCCGCGAACGAGTCGTAGAACGCGATCACCATCCGCTGCGGGTCCCCGGCGGCGGTCGGGACGAAGAGGACGCGCGGCCCACGCGAGAGCTCCAGCACGACGTCGTCGAACCGCGTCCCGAGCGAGAAGCCCCCGATCGCGAGGATGTGCCCCGGCACGCCCGCGAGTATCGCACCCGCTCGAGAGCCACTCGCCGACCGCGGGCCGACGCGCTATCGTCAGAGAAGACCGTCCCTTCACGAAGCGGAAGGGGTTCGATGTTGGAGCTGATTCCACCGGACTAGGAAGAGCGCGCACGACCCGTCTCACGACGGAGCGTGCGCAGCCGCGGCGCCCGTCCGCGGCCCACGCCCGAGACACCGGAGCGCTCCGGGATCGCGGCGCACTGCGCGCGACACAGAGGCTCCTCCGGCCCCGAGCGCGCCACGGGTATGACTGCGCTCTCGGGGCCGTCTCCAGCAGGCGATCGTCGAGGTGGCGCATGCGGATCGAGCACGAGCATCGATTCGGCGTTCCGCTCGCGGTGGGTTTCGAGTACGTGACGAACCTCGCGAACTGGCCGTCTTACTGGCCCGGCATCGTCCGGGTCGAGCCGGGCTCGCGCTGGGCGGCGCCCGCCGACGAGGCGCGGATCGTGATCGAGCTGCTCGGCAGACAGGTCGAGCTGAGGATGGTGCTTCGGCGATTCGAGCCGGACCGGCTCGTCGAGTACGACAGCACACAGCACGGGCTGCCGGACGCGCGTCACGAGCGCCATTTTGAGTCGGTGGACGGTGGCTTCCGGTACCGCCTCGTCGTCGAGTACGAGCCGAGAGCGGGCCTGAAGGGTCTCTACGACCGCGTGCTCGTCCGACGGGGCGTCGACCGAGCGCTGCGGCGCACCGCGGCGAATCTGGAGCGCGCGCTTCCCCGCTAGCGGGTGGCGGTCGACTACGCTCGCGACGATGGCAGCGGTCATCACCGGTGGGTGCGGGTGCGGGGCGATTCGGTTCGAGATCGACCGCCCGTTCCTCTCAGCCTCCTACTGCCACTGCACCCGCTGCCAGCACCGCACGGGATCGGGCGTTGCGGCAACAGCTCGCGCTGAGTCGGGCTCCGTCCGCATCGTCGAGGGCGCCGACGCCCTGCGAGGGTGGGCACCCCAAGGAGGGCGGGAGAAGGTCTTCTGCGTGCAGTGTGGGTCTGCGCTGTTCAGCTGCGACCGGGGATCCACCGACTACACGGGGGTTCGTCTCGGGGCCGTTGACGGCGACCCCGGCGTGCGACCCGCGAGCCACCAGTTCGTCGCGTACGCCGCTTGCTGGGAGGAGCTGCCCGACGACGGGCTGCCCCGCTACCCGGAGGCTCGGCCGGGGTACGCCGACGGCCGGTGAGGCGCTCTAGGCGGGCAGCGAGACGCGGCCGTCCGCGACGACCACGAGTCCGTCGCGCGCCAACGAGCGAACCGCGTCCGAGTCGAGCTCCTCTTCGCCGCGCTCCGCCTCGGCAACGAGCCTGAGCGCCGCCGCGCGGCGTTGCCGGAACGAGCCCTCGAACCGTGACTGCCGACGCAGCGGCTCCTCCCGCACCCCTCGCGACGGACAACCCTCCTCGAGCGGGCAGCGCTCGCAACGCGGGATCCGAGCGAGGCAGACCGTCGCTCCCAGGTCCATCAACGCCTGCGCGGCCCGACCGCCGAACGCATGGCGTGTCCGGCGCTCGACGCGTTCGACGTTGACGTCGCGCGGGAGCACGTCCTCCCCGAACGCGAAGTTCGCGAGGGCGGCTGCGGTGTAGTCGCCCACACCCGCCAGGACCGTGAGGTCGTCGGGCCAGCCGTGCTCGGCGACGTGCCGTGCGGCGCGGTGGAGGTGCAACGCCCGCCGGTTGTAGCCGAGGCCCTGCCACTCCACGATCACGTCGCCCGGCGTCGCAGCGGCGAGGGAGGCAGCGGTCGGCCACCGTCGCAGCCAGCGCTCGTAGCGCGGTACGACGCGCTCGACCTGGGTCTGCTGGAGCATGACTTCGCTGACGAGGATCGCGTAGGGATCCCGCGTTCGTCGCCACGGGAGCTCCCTGGCGGAGTCGCGGTACCAGGCGAGGACGGTCTCCTCCACGCCGCGATCCTATGCGCCGGGTCGACGGATCCCGGTTGTCCGGTTCTCGCGCACGTCGTACGCTGCGGCACGGGGGAGACTAGGAGGACTGCGTGGCGGAAGCCGAGATCGGCATCATCGGCGGCTTGGCGGACACCTCGCCGTTGACGGACGGCGAGGAGATCCTCGTGGACACGCCGTATGGCTTTCCGTCGGCGCCCATCACCGTGGGCGAGGTCGCCGGAAAGCGCGTCGCCGTCCTTCCGAGGCGCGGCGAGGACGGCCAGATCTCACCGCCGCGAATCCCCAGCCGCGCGAACGTCTGGGCGCTGCGCGAGCTCGGGGTGCGACGAATTCTCGCGCCCGTCGTCTCCGGTGCCCTCTCCCTCGATTTCGACCTCGGCGACATGGTCGTTTGCGACCAGTACGTCGACCGGACCTGGGGCCGCGAGGACACGTACTACGACGGCCCCGGGGCGGTGCTCGTCAGCTCGGCGAGGCCCTTCTGCGACGACCTCTCGGAGGTCGTCGTACGGGTGGGTCGTGATCTCGGGCTGCCGGTGCTCGGCGGGGGAACGGCGGTCGTCATCCAGGGGCCTCGGTTCTCGACGACGGCGGAATCCGTCTCCTTCCGCGCGATGGGCTGGGACCTCGTCAACATGGTCTCCTACCCGGAATCGCACCTCGCGCGCGAGCTCGAGCTGTGTTACGCGAACATCTCGCTCGTCACCGACCACGATGTCGGCATCGCTGGCGTGGGGGCGGTGACCACGCGGGCGCTCGCGCGTTCGGTGGCGGAGACCGGTGGGATGCTCAGGCAGCTGCTCACGGCGGTGATCCCGGAGGTGGGGCCGCAGCCGGACGACGAGTGCGCCAACGCGCTCGCGCGGGCTCGGCTCTGAGCCCTGCCCGGCGGGGATGGCTGTTCTGCGAGGATCAGCGGCGATGCTGCTCTACAACTCGCCGATCTCGGGCAACTGCTACAAGGTGCGCCTTCTCCTCGCCCACCTCGGCATCCCGTACGAGCGGCGCGACCTCGACGTCGTCGACCGCTCGAACCGTGCCGCCGAGCTCGGCGGCCTGAATCCAGACCTGCGCGTCCCGACTCTCGTCCTGGACGACGACCGGCCCCTCGCAGAGTCCGGCGCGATCCTGTGGTACTTCGGTGACGGCACGCGGTTCGTGCCGGATGACGGCTACGAGCAGGCGAAGGTGCTCCAGTGGATGTTCTTCGAGCAGTACAGCCATGAGCCCGCGCTCGCCGTGGTTCGCTTTCTCGTCGCGTACTCCGGTCGGGCGGAGTCCTACCAGGAGCTGATCGAAGCGAGGACGGCGCAGGGCTACCGGGCCCTCGACGCGATGGAGGCTCACCTCGAGGCCGTCGACGGGTATTTCGTCGGCCGGGCGATGACGCTGGCCGACATCGCCCTGTATGCGTACACGCACGTCGCGCACGAGGGCGGCTTCTCGCTCGAGGCGTATCCGGCGATCCGCGGCTGGCTCGACCGCATCGCCGCCGAGCCGGGTCACGTCACGATCGACGCGTGAGCGTCCGCGTCAGGTTCGCGCCCAGCCCGACGGGGTCGCTCCACGTCGGCAACGCGCTGACCGCCGTGGCGAACCGCCGGTTCGCGGACGAGCGAGGCGGGGTTGTCGTGCTCCGCATCGACGATACGGACCCGACTCGCACGGTCGAGGGCGGTGAGGAAGCGATTGTCGAGGATCTCCGCTGGCTCAGGGTGGGGTGGGACGAGGGGCCGCTACGGCAGAGCGAGCGCGCCGACGTGTACGCCGCGGCGGCGGCGCAGGCGCTCGAGAACGGTGCGATCCGCGACGCGGACGGTTCGATCCGGCTCGAGGGAACGACCCTCGTCCGCCCGGACGGGACAGCGACCTACCAGCTAGCCACCGTCGCCGACGACCTCGCGCTCGGGATCACGCACGTGCTCCGCGGGTCCGATCACCGACCGAACGAGCCTACCCAGCGTCGTATCGCGCGGGCGCTCGGAGGTGAGCTCCCCGAGGTGATCCACCACGGTCTCCTGGCCGGCGACGACGGCAAGAAGCTGTCGAAGCGTGCCGGGGCCGCGTCCGTCGCCGATCTGCGGGCCGCGGGCGTCCCGCCTGCCGCGCTCCGCGCCTACCTCGAGGAGCTCGACCTTCCCGACGCACGACGTGCGGTTCGACCGCGCCCGGCTCGGGCGTCTCGCCATCGACGCGATCGCCGCCATGCCCGACGACGAGCTCGCGGCGGCGGCGGGAGCTCCGGTCGAGTATGCGCGGGCGCTGCGCGGCGCCAGGACGCTGGTCGAGGCGCGGGAGATCGGCAGGCAGCTCCTCGATCCCACCCCGGTATCGCTTCCGGCCGAGGCGGGACCGACACTCGAGCGGTTCGTGGAGCTTCGCGCGCCCGCCGGAACGTTGGACGAGGCGAGCGCCCGGTCGATCGTCCGCGAGCTCAAGGCGGTGGGTGGAGACCTGCGCGCGCTGCGCCTCGCGCTCACGGGCGCAGAGCGTGGGCCCGAGCTGTGGGCAATCGTCGCTGCTCTGCCGCGGGACGAGTCGCTCGAGCGCGCGCGCCGCGCGCGGGCGTCTGGCTGAGCGCCGGGGGTGCCGCGGTCTACGATCGCGGGATGCGCTTGCAGGACACGCTGACCGGCACGCTCGTCGAGCTGCCGGCGCCACCCGAGCGGATCGGGATGTACGTCTGCGGCCCGACGGTCTATCAGCGCGCCCACATCGGGAATGCGCGGCCGTTCGTCGTCTTCATGTGGCTCGCCCGCTGGCTTCGCGCCCAGGGACACGACGTGCGGATCGTCCACAACATCACGGACGTGAACGACAAGATCTACGCCGCGGCCCCCGGCCACAGTGCCGAGCTCGCGGTCGAGGCGACGGGCTGGTATCTCGAGGACACCGCGGCGTTCGGCCTCGGCCTCCCGGACTCCCAGCCGCTCGCCACCGCGACGATGCCAGAGATCGTCTCGATGATCGAGGAGCTCCTCGCCTCCGGCCACGCGTACGCGGTCGAAGGGGACGTCTACTTCCGTGTCGCCGGCTCCGACGGGTACGGCTCGCTCTCCGGGCAGCGCCCAGATCAGGTCGAGGAGCAGGAGCCGAATCCCGCGAAGGAGGATCCCAGGGACTTCGCGCTCTGGAAGGCGACCAAGGAGGGTGAGGACACCTCGTGGGAGACGCCGTGGGGCGTCGGCCGTCCTGGCTGGCACATCGAGTGCTCTGCGATGGCGGCGAAGGAGCTCGGCCCGGAGTTCTGGATCCACGGCGGAGGGCTCGACCTCGTCTTCCCGCACCACGAGAACGAGCGGGCGCAATCGCTTGCGGTCGGCCACCCGTTTGCCCGAATCTGGATGCACAACGGGATGCTCCGTTTCACCGGCGAGAAGATGTCCAAGTCGCTGGGGAACGTCGCGACGATCCGGGAGGTGATCGACGAGTGGGGCGCGGAGACAGTGCTCGTCTTCTTCCTCACCGCGCACTGGCGCAAGCCGATCGACTTCTCCGAGGAGACGATGGCTGCGGCTCGCGCACAGGCCGAGACGTTCCGCAACGCGCTCCGGGGAGAGACGAGGGCGGCCGGAGACTGGCAGGTCCTCGCAGACGCGCTCGAGGACGATTTCAACACGCCTGCCGCGCTCGCGTTGATGCACGAGTGGGCCCGCATGGGCGCGCTCGACGAGCTGCGCCGGGCGCTAGGGGTCTTCGGGCTCGGGGGGCTCGCGGCAGCCGAAGTCGCCCCACCTGCCGTCGTGGAGCTCGCAGAGGCCCGTGTCCGAGCGCGCGAGGCGAAGGACTGGGGCGACGCCGACCGCCTGCGTGCGGAGATCGAGGCGGCCGGCTGGGAGGTGCGCGACACGAGCGGCCCCCCGCATTTCCAGCTCGTCCGTCCGGCAGCGTGACCCGCGACCTCGTCTACGGCCGAAACCCGGTCAGGGAGGCGTTGCGTGGGCCTCGCGACGTGCTCGAGGTGTGGGCGACCGAACGGGCGGTATCGGGCATCGACTGGCTGGCCGAGGGGCCGCGCCCGCGCGTCAAGCGGGAGCGGGAGCTCAACGAGGCCGCGGGCTCGACCGACCACCAGGGCGTCGTCGCCTGGTGCGAGCCGTACCGGTACGCCGATGCGTGGGAGCTCGCGGCCGCTCGGAACCCGCTCCTCTGCTGCCTCGATCAGGTGACGGACCCCAGGAACCTCGGCGCAGTGGTTCGCAGCGCAGCGGGTGCCGGCGCCACCGGCGTCGTGCTCCCGGCCCATGGAGCCGCCGTCGTCACGGCCGCTGTCTGCAGGTCCTCGGCGGGCACGGTCGAGCGGCTCCCGGTCGCGGTCGTCCCGAACCTCGCCCGCTACCTCGCCGAGGTCAAGAGCGACCGACTCTGGGCGTACGCGGCCGCCGCCGACGGTGAGTCACCGGTCTGGAGCCTGGACCTCACCGGAGGTGTCGCGCTGGTCTTCGGTGCGGAGGGGAAGGGCGTCCGCCCGCTCGTGCGGAGGACGTGCGACGGGGCCGTTGCGATCCCGCTGGTCGACGGAGTCGAGTCTTTGAACGTGAGCGTCGCCGCAGCGGTCACGCTGTTCGAGGCGCGCCGCCAACGCTCTTTCTCAACTGAAGGTTGAGGTTGGACCCCTCCCTGTATCTGTTCGACGGCTCGAACCTGTTCCATGCCGGCACGTTCCGGGACAGGGAGGAGCTGACCGACCTGCTCGCGAGCTTCGTCGCCGTCCGCGGGGCGCGCGGGGTGATCGTGTTCGACGGGCACGGCGAGGAGCGCCGGATCGGGCCGCTGACGGTCCTGTACGCGGCGCACGCAGACGCCGTGCTCGAGCGACTCGCGGCCGAGCATCGCGATCGGGAGGCGGTGCTCCTGGTGACGAGCGATGCCGCGATCCGTGGAACGAGCGGGCAGGAGGTACGCCACCGGGCGTCCGGTTCGTTCCTCGACGAGCTCGCCAGGGTCGCGCACACGGAGGCGTCGTCGAGTCGGCTCGGCGATCGTCTGGACGCTGAGACCCGCGCGCGGCTCGAGCGCCTGCGTCGCGGCGAGCCGTCCTGAAGAGCCGTTTGCCTTCGCTACGAACACTTGTTCTTATTACAATGGAACTTACGCAAAGGCTTGTAACGCGCGCGCAATCCTGCTAGCTTCTCCCTCGACTTCAGGGTGAGACTTCACACGAAGTCGTCCAGACCACCGAGCAGAGCAGGGGAGAGACCATGTCAGCCCGCACAGGTGCAGCACCGAAGACCCCGCAGAAGCTGCAGCGGGAGCTCGAGGATCTCCAGCTCGTCCTCAAGGTGCGAAACGGGAACAAGGCCGCCCAGGACGAGTTGATGCGGCGGTACTACGGGTTCGTCCGCCTCAAGGCGAGCTCGTACTTCCTCGCCGGGGGGGATTCGGACGACCTCGTCCAGGAGGGCATGATCGGGCTCTTCAAAGCCGCGCGCGATTATCGAACCGACAAGGAGACGTCGTTCCGCTCGTTCGCGGAGCTGTGCGTCACCCGCCAGATCATCACCGCGATCAAGTCCGCGACCCGCTACAAGCACGCGCCCCTGAATACCTACGTCTCCTTCAGCCACACACCTGCGGGTCAGGACGTCGAGGGTGAATGCACGCTCGGCGACGCGCTCCCTGGCCCGTCGACCGACGACCCTTCGGTCCGCGTCGTCTCGACAGAGGAGCTGCATGCGCTCGTCGGCTGCCTGGGCACGACGCTCTCGGGGCTCGAGTCCGAGGCGCTTCGCCTCTACCTCGACGGGAACTCCTACGAGCAGATGGCGGAGACCCTGGGCTGCGACTGCAAGACGATCGACAATGCGCTCCAGCGGGTGAAGCGGAAGATCCTCGCGCACCAGGCCGAGCGCGCCGTGCTCGCCTGAGCCTGCGCATCGTGCGTCGCACGGCCCAGCACGGGTCGCGAAGCGTCCGTGTCGTCGCAGCACTCTGCGCGCTGACCTGGTTGACGTTTCCCGGGTTCGGCCTCATCGACCTTTCCGTGACGTGGAATGCGGCCTGGCCGCAGGTGCTCGAGGCGGGCTGGGGACTGTTCTTCACTGTGCTCGTCGCCGCGCCGTTCGGGCTCGTCGTCGTCGGGCCGAGACGGGTGAGCACGTCGGCCGCGCAACTCGGCGTCGCGGCCGCTGCGCTTGCGGTGTCGGCGTTGGCTCGCCGACGAGCCGCGCCTCATCCTCCTCTCCCTCGCGATCGCGGTCGAGACTGCCGTGGTGGTCTGGCTGGCTTACGACCTGCTCGAGCGGCAGGGGTGGCAACCCCGGCCTTCGGCGCCACTCGCGCTCGTCGCGCTCGCTGCGGCGGGCCCGTGGCTCGTCTACGCGTCTCGGATGTACGACCTCAACCGCGAAGGCCTCTCGGCGGTCGCGGGTGACGTGAGCATCGGTATCGACCACTACGCGGTGCAGGGCGGCGTCGCCCTTGCGATCACGGCGCTCGCGTTGCTTGCTGTCGTGTTTCCGGCCGGCCGCAGATTCAGCGGCTCATGTGCAGGTCTGACAGCCGCATACCTCGGCGTGGTCTCCTACGCGTGGCCCGACGCAGCGGGCGGTTTCGGCCGCTGGTGGTCGGCCGGGGCCGTCTTGTGGGGGCTGGCGCTCGTGCTCTGCGCGTGGCTTCGATCGTCGTCGGCGCCCGCCGCCTGAAGGGGTTACGAGCCGGCCAGGGCGACGAGTGCGACACCGAACGCGACGAGGGATGCTCCGGCGAGCCGGCCTGCCCGCAGCCGCTGTTGCGCCGTCAGGGCGGCGAGCACCGTCGCGATGACGACGCTTGTCTCGCGCACGGCGGAGACGCTCGCCGCGGGCGCCTCGCGGAGCGCGAGCAGGACGAGCACGTACGTCCCGAAGAGCAGCAGCGCGACCAGGGCGAGCCGGAGCGTCGCCTCGCCGCGGAGCGCGACGGGGCCCCTCGTCCTGAGGACGACCGCGCCGTAGACGAGCGCCGGCCCCAACAGGACGAGCTCGATGTACGGGATCGCCGCCGCGTGCTGCAGCCCCTCCTTGTCCACGAGCGTGTAGCCCGCGATGAACCCGGCGGTCGCGAGCGCGAGCGCCACACCCCGCCGGTCCGACGAGGCTTCGGTCACCCCGACGCCGCAGACGAGGAGGATCCCCATCGTGACGGCGACCACACCGAGGATCTGGCCCGTGGACGTCGATTGGCCCATGATCACGACGGCTCCCAGCAGGGCGAGCACTGGAGCGCTGCCGCGCGCAATCGGGTAGACGAGCCCGACGTCGGCTGCGCGGTAGGCGGCGGCGAGGAACGCGAAGTACCCGAGCTCGAGAGCGGCAGAGGCGACGATGTACGGGATCGCGTCGGCGTCGACGCGCCACGTCAGGGCGGCGACCGGAGCGAACGCCGCCACGCCGATCAGGAGCATGAGAGCGACCGCAGCCTCCGGCTCTCGGCGGCGGCCGAGGAAGACGTTCCCACCCGCATGGAGCCAGGCCGCGGTGAACGCGAGCAGGAAGGCCTTCTCCGACACCGGACAACCCTACGCCGGACTCCAGCCTCTACTCGTCCTCGACGATCTCGATGACGCCGGTCGGCGCCCCCAGTGCGGCGACCGTCCGGTGTGCGGCCTCGTCGAGAGAGATGCGCGGCGGCTCGAGGCAGCTCGGCCTCGTGCCACGTGCCCGGCCCGTAGAACCGGCCGTAGCGGAGGACCACGCCACGCGCGCCCAGCGTCGCCTGCTCGAGGTCCGCAACCGCAGCGGCCGAGTCTCCCGCCAGCTGCCACGCGATGCTCTGCACGAGAAGACGGCGCGCTCCGGACGCCCGTGCTGCCGCCAGGAGATTGACCGTTCCCTCGCGACGCATGCGGACGTTCGCCGACCCGGCCTCTGCGAGATGCCGCTCGGCGTCCGGAAGATCGGTGAGCTGGTGCATGACCAGGTCCGGCCGGAGCGCGACGACTGCGTCACGGAGCGCTTCCCCGTCGTACACGTCGCAGACGACTGCCTCTGCACCGAGCGCTCGGAGGGCGTCGGCCTTGTCCGGCGAGCGCGTCATTGCGGCGACCTCGTGTCCGGCGGCCACCAGCAGCGGAACCACACGCATCCCGATCACGCCACTCGCGCCTGCCAGGAAGATCCGCATCGCTGCGACGCTACCTCGGGGCCGGCCGCGAGTCGCCGTCAACTACTCGATCCAGGTCCTGCGTGACCCGTTCGGCATCGCACGTGGGCCAGAAGGAGCCGGAGAAGGGATTCGAACCCTTGACCCCGCGCTTACAAGGCGCGTGCTCTGACCAGCTGAGCTACTCCGGCGCTCGCCCGATGGTAGACGCCCGCCCTACGGGCAGCAGGGCTCCGCGCGCCGCTCGTCGGCCCGCCGTTCGGCGGCAGGAGGTTCGGCGACCAGCATGCGCGCGACGAGCCAGCCGAGGAGGACGACGACCCCACCGAGAGCGGCGTCGAAGACGAAGTGGTTTCCGGTCCCGACGATCACGAGGAGCATCACGGCCGGGTACAGAACGCCCAGCATGCGGACGGTTCGGTGCGATGCGAGCGTCGCGAGCGTCACCCCGACGATCAGCGCATACCCGAAATGGAGGCTCGGGACCGCTGCGAAGGGGTTGTAGAGCGCGCCCAGCAGATCCGAGCTCAGATTCAGCCCCGCGTGCGTGGTGACCGTGTCCGAGAAGCCGAGGCCGGCCAGCCGCGGTGGAGCGGCCGGGTAGAGCACGTACCCGACGAGCGCGAGCGCGGTCGCCGCGACGAGCGTCGTGCGGACGATCGGGAAGTGGTCGGGGTGCCGTCGGTGGATCCAGACGAGCGCCGTCGTGGTTCCCGCGAAGTGGAGGACGACGTACGCGATGCCGAGTACCGTCGGCAGGACGGGGAGCGCCTCGAACGCCTCCTGCATGCCGCGCTCGACGTAGATTCCGACGGTCTGCTCGAGGTCGACGATCTCGGCGGTGTGGCGCATCGCCGTCTGGACGTTCTCGCTCGGCACGCCGCGGACGACCTCGTAGAGACCGTAGAGGAGGGTCAGGGCGCCGAGCTCCTGAAGCCCTGAGTGCGAACGCGAGAGCCAGGACCGCAACATGACTCGATCATCGCCATGCGGCAGGTCCGGATGCGTGTGGCCGCCACGATTCCGCGGGTGTGGAAAACCACACTCTGCGGCCCGCCAGTCCTGTCGGCGAGCTACGCGCGCAGGTACGCGAGCACGGCCAGGACGCGACGGTGGTCGTCGGTGCTGGCCGGCAACCCGAGCTTCGTGAAGATGCTCGTCACGTGCTTCTCGACCGCGCGGAGCGTCACGAACAGGCGCTCCGCGATCGCCTGGTTCGAACGGCCCTCGGCCATCAGTTGGAGAACCTCGCGCTCGCGCGCCGTCAGCTGGTCGAGCGGGTCGTCTCGGCGCTTCCGCCCGACCAGCTCGCTCACGACGGCGGGGTCGAGGGCAGAACCGCCGTCCGCGACCCGTCGGACGGCCGTGCCGAACTGCTCGAGGTCGGCGACGCGATCCTTCAGCAGATACCCGACCCCCTCGGCGCTCGACTCGAGCAGCGCCATCGCATAGCCGGGCTCGACGTACTGAGAGAGGAGGAGGACGCCGACCCCGGGATGCGTGTCGCGGATCTCCTGCGCCGCCCGCAGCCCCTCGTCGGTGTGCGTCGGCGGCATCCGGATGTCGATGACCGCGACGTCGGGCTTGTGCATCGCGACATGCCGTAGAAGGTCCTCCGCCGTCCCGGACTGCGCGACGACCTCGAAGCCTGCCTCCTCGAGCAGCCGTGCAACGCCCTCGCGGAGGAGCACCGAGTCGTCCGCGAGGACGACCCTGCGCGCGTCCCCGAGCTGCGACACGGTGCCGCGCAGCGGCGGGAAGTCGCGCGGGAGACCGTCGGCGAGGACCTGATGGATCGCCTCGGGGTCGGGCAACCCCTGCAGACGGTGCGTGCCGAGGTCGCGCGTCTCGACCTCCGTCACGAACGGCGCCGCCGTCGACGAGAGCAGCACCTGGCCGCCGTGGCCCGCCGCCGCGATCCGCGACGCGCGGATCACGTCGAGTCCCGTGTACCCCTCGTCGCCGAGATGGGGCAGGCCTGTGTGGAGGCCCATCCTCACCTTCACGGCGATCCCGTCGGGCCACGGATGGTCCCGGATCTGCTCCTGCCCGGCGAGGGCCGCGCTGAGGGCGGGCTGGACCTCCTGGAAGACGGCGGAGATCTCGTCGCCCGTCGCGTCGACCTCCGCGCCGCCGTTCGCCGCGATCTCGCTGCGGAGCAGGCGGCGCACGTCGGCGATCAGCCCGGCGTACGCGCCTCCGGCGGTGCGGACGAGCTGCGTCGATCCCTCGACGTCCGAGAAGAGGAAGGTGACGGTTCCGGTCGGCAGCGCGTTCATCACGAGCAGTCTAGGAGCGGGCGGCGTGGGGTTGGGCGGCTGTCGGGGCCCGTGTCGGTTCGAGAGGATCACAGGGGAATGGCCCTGCGGGCTGTCGGGATTCTCGCACGGATCCGGGTTCCCGCACCGGGAGGGCTCTCCACCTCGAGCGTTCCGTCGAGCGCCGCCACGCGATCCTCGAGGCCCTTGAGCCCCGAGCCGCGTGAGGGGTCGGCGCCGCCGATCCCGTCGTCCATGACCTCGACGACGATCTCGCCGCGCTCGTCGTCCTCCGCGATGTGGACGCCTGCCGACGCGGCGTGCGCGTACTTCGCCACGTTCGCGAGAGCCTCGGCTGCGACGTAGTACGCAGCCGCCTCGATTGCGGGTGCCAGACGCTCGCCCGGCACCTCCACGTCCACGGGGAACGGGGACCGCAGGACGAGCGACTCGAGCGCGGGCCCGAGCCCCCGGTCGGTGAGCACGTTCGGGTGGAGACCTCGCGCGAGCTCACGAAGCTCGTCCAGCGCCCGCGCGAGCTCGTCGCGGGCCGTCGTGAGCAGCTCCGCCGCCTGGGCGGGATCGCTCGGTAGCCGCGATTCCGCGAGTCGCAGAGAGAGGGACAGCGCCGCGAGGCGCTGCTGCGCGCCGTCGTGGAGGTTCCGCTCGAGTCGGCGGCGCGCGGCATCGGTCGCCGCGACGATCCTGCTACGGGACGCCCTGACCTCCTCCTCCTGCCGCTTGCGCTCGCTCACGTCCATCCCGGAGACCAGCACGCGCGCCGTGCCGCGCTGGTCGAGGATCGGCGTCGCGGTCCAGGCGACCGTCAGCTGTCGGCCGTCGCGACCGATCCAGGCGGTTTCCCGTTCGACCTGCGCGACGCCGTTCGCCGCCCCCGTGATCCCGATACGCGCAGGGACCTCGTCGACGGGGTCGACGAGGTCGAGAATCGACACGCCGCCGAGCTCGTCGATCCGCCAGCCGAACGCGTCGCAGAACGCTCGATTCGCACCGTTCGGGACGATGAGCCCCGCGCGGTCCGTGACCACGATGTAGCTCGGGATCGTGTCGGCGACCGTGTTCGCGAAGTCACGCTGCCGCTGGAGATCGACCTCGCGATGCTTGCGGTCGGTGATGTCGATGCCGCCGGCGACGATGCGGACGACATTGCCACTCTCGTCGACGAGAGGCGCCGTCCGCCATGCGATCACCCGCTCCTGTCCCGTCGCGTCCGTGAAGCTGTTCTCGTACTCCGCCTCGATGAAGTCGGGAGCGGCCTGGTGGAAGCGTTCGATCATCGCCTCGCGCTCCTCGCTGGAGATGAACACGTCCCAGAAGTAGGCGCCGTCGATTCGCTCGCGGTCGTCGAGCCCGCTCGCGATCTCGACCGCGCGGTTGAAGTTGCGGAACCGCCCCTGCGTGTCGACGACCGAGAGCAGGCTCGGGACCGTGTTGATGATCGTCTCGAGGAAGCGGTACTGCGCCCGCACCTCCGCCTGCAGGCGCTCCTTCTCGAAGGCGATCGAGACCGTCGCAGCGACGGCGTCGACGAGCTCCCGCTGCTCGGTCAGCGTCCGGTCGTGGATCAGCGCCGCGACGCGCCTGCCGCCCTGCTCGACGAAGGTCGCCGCCTGGGCGCCCTTCGCGATGGGATCGCTCAGCGTCCGGCCCTCCTCGTCGACCCAGCGTTCGCGCTCGGGCGACCAGTACGCCAGCTGGAGCGACGGGTCCCCCAATGCGTCGGCGAGCGCGTCGCGAAGGGGCGTGCCGTTGCCGATCGCGATCGCTAGGTCTGCGATGCCCGCGCGCGCCATCCTCGTCCGGAGCACGCCTGCGACGAACGCGACCGGCATCAGCGCGAGCGAAGCGAGCGCGGCGAGCTCGACGACGAAGCCGGCCGCGGCGCTGATCGTCGCCACCAGGCCGCTCGCGACGAGCCCGACGAGCGAGACGAGCGTGAAGAGGTAGACGGGGCCGATCACCCGTCGCAGTGGCGGGCTCGCCTCGTGGTACCGGCGGACGAGCCGCACGATGAACGCGGCGCCGAGGGCGGCCGCGCCGAGCGCGAGCACGATCCCTGCGGCTCGAGCAGCGGGCGGGCTGTCCACCGCGAGGATCGCGTTCCTCGGGCAGTTGTCGCAGGTTGGGATCGGCGTCGGGTCGAGCAGCGCCACCAACAGCGGGCCGGCGAGGACGATGCCGAGGACCCCCCAGACGAGACGGCCGTCCCCGGGCCGCATGTGGCCGGTGGGGTACGAGAGGATCAGGTGCGCGAAGGCGACGAACGAGAGGCCGCTCAGGAGGTAGCCGATCGTGAACGGCCATGCCGAGTCGGCCGCCTGGAGCGCGCCGAGCGACCAGAGCAACCCGACGCTCAGCATCTGAGCGCCTGTCCGGTTCTCCGGGCGCGTGGCCGCGGCGAAGGCGCCGGCGATCGTGAAGCTCAGCCCCGCGAAGACGGCGATGACGACGACGAGCCCGGGGTTCTCGTGATCGCCTGTGATGAGTAGGACGGCTGCGCTCGCATAGACGAGCGCGCCGAGGGCGACGGCGGCGACGAGCCTGCCGCGGCTCACCGCAGAAGCGAGCGGATGGCGGAGCCCGACAGCTCCGCCTTCGAGATGAACCCGCGCGCGCCGCTGCCGCGGATCATCCCGTCGTAGTCACACGCGTCGCGGCTCGAGATCAGGACGACCGGCGGGGCGCCGGTGCCGAGATGCTGGAGCACCGCAAAGCCGTCCATGTCGGGGAGCTGGACATCGAGCAGGACGACGTCCGGAGTGAGAGAGTCGATGGCGGAGAGCGCGCCCTGCCCGTCCTCAGCCTCGCCGATCACCGCGAATCCGTCTGCCTCGAGGATCGCCCGTGCGCAGGCGCGAAAGCTGGGGTGATCGTCGACGATCAGGACGGTCGTGCGTGTCTCCACGACGCAATCGTACGAGAGACATATGGGCTGGGAGGTGTGGCAAACCGCACCCGCGCAGGGGTGTTGGCTGCTGCGCAATGCGAGGCAAACAGCCCTCCACATTGCGCGTTTGCTCCGTCATACTCGCGCGCATGACTTCGATCGAGCAGCAGCAGAGCACAGCCGAGATCCTCTCGCGCCGCGCGCAGTACGTCTCCGCGGGCGTCGCGACGCCCCGGCTCGTCGTCTCGTCCGCCGAGGGCGCGCGCGTCACCGACCCGGAAGGCCGGGTCTTCGTCGACTTCGCCGGCGGGATCGCCTGCCAGAACACAGGCCACCGATTCGGCCCGGTCGTCGACGCGATCCACCGGCAGGCCGACCTCTACCTTCATCAGTGCTTCATGGTCGGCGTCTACGAGCCGTACGTCGAGACGTGCCGGCTGCTCGCGGAGCTGTCGCCGTGCGCCGGCGTCGACCAACGTTCGATCCTGGTCAACTCGGGGGCCGAGGCCGTGGAGAACGCCGTGAAGATCGCGCGTACGGCGACCGGCAGGCCCGCCGTGATCGTGTTCGACCAGGCGTTCCACGGGCGGACCCTCCTGACGATGACGATGACGAGCAAGGTCGTCCCGTACAAGGCGGGCTTCGGGCCGTTCGCCCCAGAGGTCTACCGCGCGCCGGCGCCCTACCCGTACCACGGGATCACCACCGAGGACGCGCTCGACGGCCTGGCGAAGCTCTTCAAGTCCGACGTCGACCCGAAGGCGGTCGCCTGCCTCGTGCTCGAGCCCGTCCAGGGTGAGGGCGGCTTCGTGCCGATGACCCCAGATTTCCCGGCCCGTCTGGCGGAGGTGTGCCGGTCGCACGGGATCCTGTACGTCGACGACGAGGTGCAGTCCGGGGCGGGGCGCACGGGCAAGGTCTGGGCGATCGAGCACTACGACGGGGTCGAGCCCGACCTGCTCGTCTCGGGCAAGTCGATCGGCGGGGGGCTCCCGCTCGCGGGCGTCACCGGTCGGGCGGAGCTGATGGACGCCGTGCCCCCGGGCGGCCTCGGCGGCACCTTCGGCGGCAATCCGCTCTCGTGTGCGGCCGCGGTGGCCGTGCTCGAAGCGCTCCGCGAGCCGGAGCTCCTCGACCGCGCGGTACGGCTCGGTGAGATGCTTCGCACGCGGCTCGACGACCTTGCCTCACGTCACGCCGCGATCGGAGAGGTGCGCGGGCTCGGGGCGATGCTCGCGCTGGAGCTCGAGGAGCGGACGCCGGAGCGCGCGAAGGCGACCGTCGACGCGGCGTTCGAGCGCGGCCTGCTCCTGCTCTCGTGCGGGCTGTACGGGAACGTCATCCGGCTCCTGCCTCCGCTGACGATCACCGACGAGGAGCTCGACGAGGGCCTCGACCTACTCGACGAGGCGCTCGCCGTCGGCCTCGCCGGGTGATCGCAGCTCCGGACATCCGGCTGCGCAGCCTGCGCAAGAGCTACGGCGATGTCGCGGCGGTGGACGGAGTCGACCTGGATGTCGGACGCGGCGAGTTCTTCACGCTGCTCGGGCCGTCGGGGTCGGGGAAGACGACGACGCTGCGGATGATCGCCGGGTTCGAGCGGCCGGACGCCGGGACGGTCGAGCTTGGTGGCCACGACGTCTCCCGGCTGCCGCCGTTCGACCGCGACGTCAACACCGTGTTCCAGGACTACGCGCTGTTTCCGCACATGAGCGTGCAGCAGAACGTGGAGTACGGCCTCAGGGTGAAGCGCGTGCCCAAGTCCGAGCGGCGGGCGCGTGCCGAGGAGACGCTCCGAGTCGTGCGGCTCGAGGGCTACGGCGACCGGAAGCCCGCGCAGCTCTCGGGTGGGCAGCGGCAGCGGGTCGCGCTCGCCAGGGCGATCGTCAACACGCCGCGGGCGCTGCTCCTCGACGAGCCTCTGGGCGCTCTCGACCTGAAGCTCCGGCAGGAGCTGCAGATCGAGCTGAAGTCGATCCAGCAGCAGCTCGGGATGACGTTCGTCTACGTCACCCACGACCAGGAAGAGGCGCTCACGATGAGCGACCGGATCGCAGTCTTCAACCAGGGGCGCATCGAGCAGGTCGACACGCCGGCGGTGATGTACGAGCACCCGGCGACCGCGTTCGTCGCGGGCTTCATCGGCACCTCGAACATCATCGACCGGGATGGGCGGACGTTCACGGTCCGCCCGGAGAAGATCCGGGTCCTTCCCGGCGACGGGCCGGAGGGGGAGCCCGGGAAGATCAGGGCGGCGGTCTATGTCGGCCCGTTCACGAAGCTCGTCGTGGAGCTCGACCGCGGCGGGGAGCTCACCGTCCTCGAGCAGAACCTCGAGACGTCTTTCAGCGACGTCCGCGAGATGGAAGGTCGGCGCGTCCGGCTCCGCTGGAGCCCTGACGTGGAATTCGTCGTGAAGGAGGGAACGTGAAGCGATTGCGCCTCGTGCACATGCTGGTCGCGGCGGGCGTCGTAGCGCTCGCGGTGCCGGCTGCGGGCGTGACGAAGTCGGATGCCGTACCGACATCCGTCGGCAAGGGCGAGGGGAAGCTCACGCTCGTCGCCTGGGAGGGCTACACGGAGAAGCAGTGGGTCGCCCCGTTCGAGAAGGCAACGGGCTGTGACGTGACCACGAAGTACGCGGGCAGCTCGAACGACATGTTCAACCTGATGACCTCGGGTGGCGGCGGCCAGTACGACATGGTCTCGGCGTCGGGCGACGCGAGCCTGCGGCTGATCTACGCCGGCGCGGTGCAGGAGGTCAACGTCAACCTCGTCCCGGCATACAAGGACTTCTTCAAGGCGTTCCAGTCGCCGCTGAACAACACCGTCGGCGGGAAGCACTACGGCGTCTCGCTGCAGTTCGGGCCAAACGTGCTGATGGTCAACACCAAGGCCTTCAAGAAGCCGCCGGCGACCTGGGGCGCGATCTACGACCCGAGGAACAAGGGCAAGATCACGATCCCCGACAACCCGATCCAGATCGCCGACGCGGCGCTGTACCTGTCGAAGACGAAGCCGAGCCTGGGGATCAAGGACCCGTACGAGCTGACGCAGGCGCAGCTCGATGCTGCGGTGCAGCTGCTCCAGAAGCAGCGGCCCCTCGTGAAGAAGTACTGGGCGCTCGCGTCCGACCAGATCGACCTGTTCAAGAACGGCGGGTCGACGATCGGGGCCTCGTGGCCGTACCAGGTCAACACGCTGCGGGCGGGCAAGGTGCCCGTGGTCGGGGTGATCCCCAAGGAGGGCGTGACAGGCTGGCTCGACACCTGGATGCTCTCCTCGAAGGCGAAGCACCCGAACTGCGCCTACAAGTGGATGCAGTACATCTCGACGCCTAGGCCACAGGCGCAGCAGGCGATCTACTTCGGCGAGACGCCGGTCAACAAGAAGGCGTGCAAGATCATGAACCAGCTCTCGAAGGGCTCGTGCGCGCAGTACTCGGCGAACAAGACCGAGAGCTACTACCGCTCGATCAAGTTCTGGAAGACGCCGATCACGGACTGCGGCAACGGCCAGAAGAACTGCATGGACCTCCGGGCGTGGACAGACGCCTGGACGAAGATCAAGGGGTAGGTGGCTGTCGACTCGACTCGCGTGGAGGGGCCTGCGGCGGCAGGCCCCCTCCGCACCGTCTCGCGCTTCACCTGGCGGCGGCCGAGGCTCGTCACGCTCGGGCAGGTCTCGGCGCCCGTCGCGGCGTTCCTGCTCGTCTACGTCGCGGCGCTCGTCGCCCTCCTGATCCAGAGCCTGTGGACCAGCGACGCGTTCACCGGGAAGATCATCCACTCGTGGACCCTCGACAACTTCCGGGAGATCGCGGACGACCCGTACCCGACGATCATCCGGCGCACGATCGCGATCGCGGCGGCGGTCACCGCGACCTGCATGCTCCTCGCGTTCCCGTACGCCTACTTCCTCGTGCGCATCGCGTCGCGGCGGCTGCGGATCGCGCTGCTCGTCGCGACCGTCCTGCCGCTCTGGGTGAGCTACCTCGTCCGCGTGTACTCCTGGCGGCTGATCCTGAACCCGGAAGGGGCGCTCAACTGGTGGCTGAACAAGCTGGGGCTGCCTGACCAGAACATCGCCTACACGAACTGGGCGATGTGGCTCGTCTTCACCTACATCTGGTTCCCGTTCATGGTGCTGCCGGTGTACGCGGCGCTCGAGCGGGTGCCCTACTCGTACATCGAGGCCTCGGCCGATCTCGGCGCGAAAGGCTGGACGACGCTGCGGCGGGTGATCCTGCCGCTCGCGGTGCCCGGGCTCGCGGCCGGCTCGATCTTCACGTTCTCGCTGACGCTCGGCGACTACATCGCCCCGTCACTCGTCGGGGGACCTGGCTCGTCGCTGATCGGGACGGTCGTGTTCGAGAACCTCGGGCTCGCGAACAACCTGCCGTTCGCGGCCGCGTTCGCGACGATCCCGCTCGCGATCATGGCCGTCTACCTCGCCCTGATGAAGCGCCTGGGCGCTTTCGAGAGCTTGTAGTGGCGACGGACTGATGGAGACGCGCGCGACACGGGTCGGGCTCTGGGCGTGGGCGACGCTGATCTTCCTGTTCCTGTGGATCCCGATCGCGATCATGGCGCTCTACGCGTTCAACTCCTCGAACATCCAGAGCTGGCCGATCCCGGGCTTCTCGACGAAGTGGTTCTCCGAGGCGTGGAACGACGAGGAGGTGCGTGCCGCGCTCTGGCTCTCGTTCCGCGCGGGGCTCCTCGCGACCGTCGTCGCGCTCGTCCTCGGCTCGCTCGCGGCGTTCGGCCTGGCGCGCACGCGCTTCTTCGGCCGCGACGCGGTTTCGTTCATCTTCGTCCTGCCGATCGCGCTGCCCGGGATCATCACCGGGCTCGCCCTGAACTCGTTCTTCGTGCTGTGGGGCGTGAGCTTCTCGCTCTGGACGATCGTGATCGGGCACGCGACGTTCTGCGTGGTCGTCGTCTACAACAACGTGCTCGCGCGGTTGCGCCGCACCTCGGGCTCGTTCTTCGAGGCCTCCGCAGACCTGGGCGCGACCGGCTTCCAGACGTTCCGCTACGTGACGTTCCCGGTCGTCCGGACGGCGATCGTCGCCGGCGCGCTGCTCGCGTTCGCGCTCTCGTGGGACGAGATCGTCGTCACGTACTTCACCGCCGGCGCGCAGAACACGCTGCCGCTCCTCATCTTCGGCTTCATCCGGCAGGGGCAGAACCTGCCGATCGTGAACGCGATCGCGCTCGTCGTGATCGTCGTGAGCGTGATCCCCGTCGCGCTCGCGCAGCGCCTGACGAGCGACCCGGGTGTCGGGCGCGGCTGACCGTCCTGCAAGTTGCAGTCTGTACCTGCGGTGTTTTCAGAGGCTCAGGCGACGTCGGCGCTGGCGAGCGCGTCCCGGACGTCGTACTCCCAGATCGGCTGGCGAGTGCCGAACGGGAGCTCCGCGAGCACCGTCGCGTAGCGTGCGTCTCGCGCGCGCTGCTCCTCCCCGTCCGGAAGGTAGAAGACGTTCGCGGCGGTCGCGGACGACTCCTGCAGCTCCTGGGCCCGCGAGACCCGGATCCGTTCGTACATGGCGAACGCGTCGACGACGTCCTCGTATGCGGCGACGCACTCCGCGAGCACGTAGGCGTCCTCGACCGACTGCGCGGCGCCCTGCGCCTGAAACGGCTCCATGGCGTGCGCGGCGTCACCGAGCAGCGTTGCGCGACCGATCGACCAGTTCGCCAGCCCGCTCCGCACGAACACCGCGCCGCGCAGCGCCGTCGTGACGAGCTGGATCCGCTCCACGAGGCGCGGGTCCCACCCGGCGAACGCCGCCGCCGCCTCGGCGGGGTCGCTCTCGAGCGTCCACGACTCTTGCGACCACGCGGCGTCCTGTACAGCACAGTTGACGGCCAGCAGGCTGCCGCCCGCGATCCAGTACGCGACCCCGTGCCGGTACGGGCCCAGCCAGTAGAGGTTGAGCCCGTCGGGGTGGAGTTGCTCGACCGCTGCTCGCGGCGCCACCCCCCTGTAGACGACGGTGTTCGAGAACAGCGGATCGTCCGCGCCCCACAGCTGCTGCCGCAGGCGGGAGTTGATCCCGTCGGCCGCCACGACGGCGTCGGCCCGCACACGGTCGCCGCTCGCTGTGATCAACGTCACACCCGCCTCGTCCTGCTCGACCTGCTCGATCCTCACGCCGAGCCGCAGGACGCCGGGGGTCAGCGCGTCGACGAGCACGCGGTGCAGGTCCGGGCGGAAGAAGTCGAGCTGCGGCGCGCCGAAGTGGCGCTCGGCCGCCTCACCCAGCTCGGTGTGCAGGAGCAGTGACCCGTCGTCCCAGCGGACGAAATCGACTGCGTCGGGTCGAACCCCGACCGTTCGAAGGGCAGGTAGGAGGGCAAGGTCCGAGAGCAGACGCATGGCGTTCGGCCCGATCTGGAGCGATGCACCGACCGGCTCGATCGTCGCGTTCTGCTCGAGCACCTCGACCTCGACGCCTCGCCGGGCGAGCGCGAGCGCCGCCGTGAGGCCGCCGATTCCGCCGCCGACGATCGCGATCCTCACCCGGATGGTCTAGCAGCGGCGCTGGTAGACCTTCAACTCGCAACTGCCCTGGGATGAGGAGCCGCCATGCCCCGAACTATCGTCAACCCGTCCACGATCCATGCGCCCGCCCGGTAATCCCTGAGCATGCGGGCCGTCCGCATCCATACCCACGGCGGGCCGGAGGTGCTCCAGGTCGACGAGGTTCCGGAGCCGACACCCGGGCCCGGAGACCTGCTCGTCAGGCTTCGCGCGACGTCGGTCAACCATCGCGACGCCTGGATCCGCCGCGGCCATCCGCATCCGAAGTACCACGTCGACCTCCCCGCGGTGCTGGGCATCGACGTGTGCGGCGACGTCGTCGAGGTCGGCTCGGAGGTCGACGGCTTTCGCCCCGGAGACCGCGTCACGGCGAACCCGTACATGCAGTGCGGCACGTGCCGGTACTGCGTGCGCGGGGAGTTCCAGCTCTGCCCCGACTTCGACGTCTACAACGGCACGTATGCAGAGCTCTTCCTCGTGCCGGCGCGTTTCGCCGTGTCGGTCGACCCGTCTGTGCCCGACGAGCACGTTGCCGCGTTCCCGAACGCATACATCACGGCCTGGCAGATGCTCGTCGGCAAGGCGGGCGTGGATGCCGCTGACACCGTCTTCGTCTGGGCCGGTACGAGCGGGCTCGGCGGGGCCGCGATCGACATCGGCAAGCTCAGCGGCGCCCGTGTGATCACGAGTGCGGGCACGGAGGAGAAGCGCGAGGTGCTGCGAGACGGCGTCGCCGACGAGGTACTCGACCACCATTCTCCCGACCTGGTCGACCGCGTCCTCGACCTGACGGCCGGCGAGGGCCCGACGATCGTCTTCGAGCACGTCGGTCAGGCGACCTGGGAGCGGTCGATCGAGATGGCCGCGCACGGAGGCACCATCGTCACGGCGGGGGCGACGAGCGGCGACGATGCCCGCATGAACGTCACCTACATGTTCGTGAAGCAGCTCCGCATCCTCGGCTCGCGGCTCGGCACGATGGCGGACACCGTCGACGCCGCGCACCACCTGAGCGCAGGCCACTTCTCGCCACTGATCGGCGCGGTGCTGCCGCTCGAGGAGCTCGCCGGCGCGCACGTCCTGCTGGACGAGGGTCGCGTCACCGGAAAGGTGATCGTCAAGCCTGAGGTCTAGCGGCGTCGAGCCTTGCGAGCTCGTCGCGCACGGTCTCCATGGCGACGGACGCACGGGGGAACCCGACGTATACGGCGAGCAACGTCACGAGCGCCTCCAGCTCCTCCCGGCTCGAGCCGTGGTCGATCGCCCAGCGCACATGACCCCGCAGGCGGTCGTCGACCGCGCCCTGCGTGACGAGCGCCGCGACGACCACGAGGCTGCGGTCGCGCAGGCTGAGACAGTCGTCGACCCACGCTCCGGCCGCCGCGTTGATCGCCTCCCGGCCGAACCGCTCGCCCAGTCGCTCCGCGAACCAGCTCTCCACCTCGTCCGGGCGCACGCCGAACTGGCTCGCGTATGCGGCGAGGCCGCGCTCGTGGCGGTCGTCCATTTCGGCTCCGTCTCTATCACATAGGCTGACATGACATGGGCGAGATGCCGCCGGCACCCGTGATCGAGAACGACCCGACGGAGATCGCGGATGGCGTCTTCGTCATTCCGGACGGGCGCGTGCCGCTCGTTCCGAACGTCGGGATCGTCGTCGGGGCCCACTCGGCCCTCGTGGTCGACACCGGTATGGGGCCGCGGAACGGCGCGACCGTTCGACGACACGCCGAGCAGCTTGCGACGGACAGCCGGCTGTTCCTGACGCTGACGCATTTCCATCCCGAGCACGGCTATGGCGCGCAGGCGTTCGTCGGCGAGGCGGTGACGGTCTACAACCGCGCGCAGCTCGAGGAGCTGAGGTCGAAGGGCGCCGGCTACCTCGAGCTCTTCAAGACGTTCGGCGTCGAGGTCGCTGCGCAGCTCGAGGATGTGGAACTGGTCGAGCCCGAGGTCGTGTACGACGGCGCCGCCGAGCTCGACCTCGGCGGGCGCCACGCGCAGCTTCGGGATTGGGGGCGCGCACACACGCTCGGCGACCAGACGGTCTTCCTCCGCGAGGAACGCGTCCTCTTCACCGGCGATCTCGTGGAGGAGAGGTGCTTCGCGATCTTCCCCTGGTTCCCGCCGGACGACGTCGACGTCGACGGGCACCGCTGGATCGCGGTGCTCGAGGAGCTCGAGCGGCTCGACCCGGCGGTCGTCGTGCCCGGGCACGGGGACGTCGGCGGCGTTGAGGTGATCGTTGCCGCGCGCGAGTACCTCGAGCTGCTGCGCGACGAGACGGTGCGCCTTGCGCGCGCCGGCCAGTCAGAGGACGAGGTCGCCGCCGAGCTCGACCGGGAGCTGCGCGCGCTCCATCCCGACTGGGCGCAGCCGGAGTGGATCGAATCCGGCGCGCGCTGCTTCTACACGGCCCACACGCGCGAGGCATCCGAGCGCACCTGACCCGCTGTGGCGAGCGACGGGGCATTCCTCAGCGTCAACGGGATCCACAAGCGTTTCGGCGGCGTCCACGCGCTGCGCGGCGCCGACCTCGCCGTCCGCCGAGCCGAGGTGCACAGCCTGGTCGGGGCCAACGGCTCCGGGAAGTCGACGCTGCTGAACATCCTCTCCGGCCAGGTCGCGCCGGATGCGGGAACGATCACGCTGGACGGGGCGCCGGTCAGGTTCCGCGATCCGGCGCGTGCGCTCGCGTTCGGGATCGCGACCGTCACGCAGGAGACGACGCTTGTCCCGGAGCTCTCCGTCGCCGAGAACATCCTGCTCGGCCCGCGCAAGGTGCGGCGCTGGTTCGGCATCGACTGGAGGGCGAGCCGCCGGCGCGCGGCCGAGATCCAGAAGCAGCTAGGGGCGGAGTTCTCGGTCGACGACCAGGTCTCCGACCTGCCGCCCGACCAGCAGCAGCTCGTCGAGATCGCGCGCGCGATCTCGATGAACGCACGCGTGCTGCTGCTCGACGAGCCGACCAGCTCACTCACCGAGGCGGAGGTCGAGTCGCTCTTCGAGCTCGTCCGCTCGCTCAAGTCTCGTGGCATGACGACGATCTTCGTGTCGCACCGGATGAGCGAGCTGTTCGCGCTCGCCGACCGGATCACGATCCTGCGCGACGGCCGCACGGTCGACGTCGGCGAGATGCAGTCGTACGATCCCGACCGGATCATCGAGCGGATGATCGGCGCGGCGCCGGCGCCCGCGACTGCGCCGAGCTCCGAGCTGGACGAGCGCCCGCCCGCGTTGCGCGTCCGCGCGCTGTCGGTGCCCGGACACGTGGACAACGCGACGGTGTCGGTCGGCCCCGGCGAGGCGGTCGGCATCGCGGGGCTCACCGGCTCCGGCCGGACGGAGCTGCTCGAGGCGATCTTCGGGATGCGGCGACCCAGCGCAGGGCACATCGAGCTTGCCGGCACGGAGCTGCGCCACGGCCAGATCGCCGAGGCGATCGAGCACGGCCTCGCCTACGTCCCGGGTGATCGCAAGAACCAGGGACTGGTTTTGAGCATGAGCGTCACCGAGAACCTGATGATGGCGACGACGAGCCGGAAGATGCGACTGCGCGTGCCGTCCCGCTCACTGGAACGGGCGGAAACGCGCGACCTCGCGGCGACGTTCGGGATCGTCGCCGCGTCGCCGGACGTCGCGTGTTCGACGCTCAGCGGCGGCAACCAACAGAAGGTGGTCATCGCGAAGTGGATGCGCGGATCGCCCCGCGTCCTCCTGATGGACGAGCCGACGCGGGGAGTCGACGTCGGTGCGAAGCGCGAGATCTATCGCCTCCTCGCCGACGCGCGAGCGGAGGGCGTCGGGATCCTCGTGAGCTCCTCCGAGACTGAGGAGCTGCTTCTCCTGTGTGATCGCATCCTCGTGATGGTCCGGGCCGGATCGTCGCCTCCCTGGACCGCGCACAGGCGACGGAGGCGAACGTCGCGCACTACTCGATGGGGGCGGCGTGACGTCCGCGAGCGACGTCGACGCCGTGTCCGCGGCGCCGCCGGGACGCCTGGCGCGGGTCGTGAGCTGGTCGGCGAGCAACCAGTACGTCGGCGTGCTCCTGGTCCTCGTGTGCCTCGTGATCGTTTTCTCTATTCAGGAGCCGCGGTTCCTCACCGTCGCGAACATCCGCGTGATGCTGACCGGCGTCGCGATCCTCTGGATGATCTCCCTGGGATTGACTGTCGTGATGCTCACGGGCGGCTTCGACCTGTCGCTCGGCTCGATGCTCGCCCTTTCGGGCTTCATCTTCGTCGGCTTCTACCTTCATCTCGGGGTACCCGCGCTCGCCGCCGTGATGCTGACAGTGGTTGCCGGCGCACTGATCGGCGGTCTCGTCAACGGGCTGCTGATCGGGTGGGTCGGCATGCCGTTCCTCGTCGTGACGATCGGCACCCTCTCGCTCTACCAGGGCATCACGTACCTCGTCTCGAACGGCCAGACCACCTCGCTGACGTCGTCTCTGCTCGACTCGATCGGCTTCGGCACGGCGTTCGGCGTGCCGATCGCGGTCTGGATCATGATCGGCACGTTGATCGTGGCGCTGTTCGTCCTGCGCATGACGTACTTCGGGCGGGACATCTACGCGACGGGCGGCAACGCGACCGCCGCGCGACTCGCCGGCGTCAACGTGACCCGCACGCTGATGCTCGCGTACGGGATCGCCGGAGCGATGGCTGCGCTCGCAGGCGTGCTCCAGGCTGCCTTCATCAGCGCGGCGAGCCCCGTGGGGTCCGGAACGATCATCTTCGACGCCACCGCCGCGGTGCTGCTAGGCGGCACCGTGCTCGGCGGCGGCGTCGGCGGCGTCGGCGGAACGGTCATCGGCGTGCTCTTCCTCGGTGTCCTCCAGAACGGCCTCTCCCTCGCCGGCATCGCCTCCGCCTGGCAGCAGGTGATCTCTGGAGCAATCGTGATCCTCGCGGTGCTCGGGCAGCAGCTCCAGCGGGGACGGCGGCCGAGCGTCGACTTTCGCGGGTGGCTGGCGCGCTCGCGCGACCGTGTGTAGCACCGTCTCACGGGCGTCAGCGGTCGAAGTGCTCTATCGTGTCATGTCAGTCTGTCGGACGTGCCCGGCAGGCGTCGAGAGAGATTTCGACGAGAGAGGAGCGTGGGACGAATGACGGTAGCCGGTCGCAGGACTGTCGGCATCGGGCTGGCGGCGTGCCTGCTCGTGGCAGCAGTTGCAGTGCTCACGGCGTCCGCGGTGGGCGCTCCCGGCGCGACAGCGGCGAGCGCCGCCGGCGTCAAGCCGTACTCCGGCTTCGAGAAGCAGTACAGGTCGGCGTTCCCGGTTCCGAAGAAGGTCGCGGGCAAGAGCTACACGATCGGCTGTCAGAACCCGGTTGGCCCGGGCAACGAGACGACGGCCACCTTCTGCAAGGGCGTGCAGGCGGAGGCGTCCGCGCTGGGGATGAAGTACATCGGGCTCGACGACGGGCTCAGCATCGACAAGCAGGTCAGCAACTTCAACCAGCTGCTCGCTCGAGGGGCGAACGCGATCGCCCTCTATCCGCTCGCGCCCAACGCGTTGCGTGCCTCGCTCGCGAAGGCGAAGAAGCAAGGTGTCGCCGTGATCGGGTTCAACGTCACGTTCACGAAGAGCGCCAAGGCTCCCGGCTACGACGCGCAGATCTGGGAGGGCCGTGACGCGGAGGCATATCTCTCGGTGGCCGAGCTGGCGCGGGTGGCGCCGCGCGGCAAGGTGGTGATCGTCGGGATCGGCGCGCCCGTGCCCGCGATCAAGTACCTGGCCCAGCGGTACCGGTTCTGGGCGAAGAAGTTCGGGCTGCAGGTCCTCGGCGAGCAGGACAACCCGACCGACGACATCCCCGGCGGCCGACAGGCCATGAGCGGGCTGCTCGGGAAGTACTCGGACATCGACGGGGTGCTCGCCTACAACGACGAAAGCGCGGTCGGCTCGTACACCGCGGCACGCAGCGCAGGACGCAACGACATCAAGATCGTCGGCATCAACGGCTCGAGCCTCGGGATCTCGGCGCTCGACGCCGGCCATGTCGCGGCGATCGTCCAGGTCGACGCCGTCAACCAGGGCGCGCAGGCCGCCGCCGGGGCATACGCCGTGTTGACGAAGCAGGGCGGACGGCTGCCGAACGTCGTCGTGATGCGGCCGAAGCTGCTGACGAAACAGAACCTCAACTCGGTGACCTCCTGGGCCGACCAGCTCACGAAGATCAAGGCCGGGAGCCTCAGGCGCTGATCAGGGATCGTCGCGGTCGGAAGCCGCAACCGCGGCTTCCGACCTGCGGACGGGCGCCGGACGTGGCTACGCGAGCAAGCCGCTCCTTGCGCTCGAACGATCCGGCCGCTGGCTAGCCGGCGGCGGCTTCGACCGCCCCGGGCAGAACCCACCCGGGCCGGACAAAGTGGCACGTGTAGCCGTTCGGATAGTGCTCGAGGTAGTCCTGGTGCTCGGGCTCGGCCTCCCAGAACGGCCCCGCCCGCGTCACCTCCGTCACCACCTTCCCCGGCCAGCGCCCGGACGAGTCGATCGCAGCGATCGCGTCCTCGGCCACGCGCCGCTGATCGTCGTCGAGGTAGAGGATCGCCGAGCGGTAGCTCGTTCCGACGTCGTTGCCCTGACGGTTCAGTGTCGTCGGGTCGTGGATCTGGAAGAAGAACTCGAGGAGCTGGCGATACGACGTCTGCTCGGGATCGAAGGTGATCTCGATCGCCTCGGCGTGCGTGCCGTGGTCGTGGTAGGTCGCGTTCGCGACGTCGCCGCCCGCGTACCCCACCCTCGTCGAGAGAACGCCAGGCCGCCTCCGGAAGAGGTCTTGCATTCCCCAGAAGCATCCACCGGCAAGGACTGCCTTCTCCGTTGCTCCGCTCATGTTGCCGCCACCTCCTCACTCGACCTGGGCCACATTCACTCTACGGCTCGCTCGGCAGACGCCGCGGCTGTCGGCGTTGCCTTCCGTGAAGGCCGGGTTAAGACGTCCCACGACGTTGGAGCCGCGCACACGGAGTGTTACGTTCGACGGCGGCTGCCGCAGGTCAGGACGTCATGCCCCACTCACCCGGAGGGAAACATGGGCACCTGTAGTCGTCAGCGCAGATTCCCGAGAATGATCTCGGTTCTGGGGGTCGCCGCTCTTCTCGCCCTCTGCTCCAGCGGCACCATCGCGATGGGAGCGGTGAGCTCGGCGCCCCACCTCGCCGGGACGTGGTCAGGGCAGTACGGGGGCGCTTTCTCGGGCACGTTCACACTGCACTGGACGCAGACCGGGTCGAAGCTGAAGGGCTCGATCACGCTTTCGAATCCCCGCGGGAAATACGGGATCGGCGGGAGCGTGCACGGCAGCAGCATCACGTTCGGCGCCGTCGGCGCAGGCGCCACCTACACGGGCTCGGTGTCGGGCAAGTCGATGTCCGGCCACTACAAGAGCCCGGAGGGCGGCGGTCGATGGAGCGCCCACAAGACCGCCTGACGATCGCCCCGGCTCCCTGAGTCAGCCGTCCCGACGCCCGAGCGGGCGACGGCGACGCGCGGACTACGGTGTCGCCGTGACACCGCGAGCCGCAACGTCCGTCTGCTTCCTCGTGAACGGGGCGCTCGTCGGCACGTGGGTCGCGCAGATCCCCTTCGTCCAGGAGCGGTTCGACGTCTCGAAGACGACGATCGGGGTCGTCCTCCTCTTCATGGCCGCAGGCGCCTTCGTGGCGATGCCGCTCACCGGGCACGTGCTGGAACGTCACGCGAGCGCACGTGTGCTGAGGATCGCGGGGCTCGCGTATCCGCCCCTCCTGCTCCTGCCACTGGCCGCGCCGGGGCCGCTGGCGCTGGCGGCGGCACTGGTCGTCTTCGGCGCCGGGAACGGATCGATGGACGTCTCCATGAACGCGCACGGGGTCGCGGTGGAGCGGGCGCTCGGGCGGGCGATCATGTCCTCGCTCCACGCCTGCTGGAGCTTCGGCGGCCTGGCGGGCGCAGGCGGGGTTGCGGCGGCGGTCGCGCTCGGCGTCGACCCCCGTGTCGAAGGCGCGTGCGCGGTGATCCTCCTATGGGGCGTCGTCACGGTGGCGACCGCCCGCCTGGGAGGCGCCTCGCTCCACGCCGGCCGGGAGCCCGGGGCGGCAAGCTTCGCGCTCCCGTCCCGCGCGGTGATGCTGATCGGAGCGCTGTGCTTCCTCGTGATGACGACCGAGGGGGCGGTCGCCGACTGGGCGGGCATCTACCTCACGGGCGAGACGGGGGCGAGCCGCGCGGTTTCCGCGACCGGCTTCGCGGGGTTCTCGCTCGGCATGGCCCTCGCGCGCCTCGGCGGCGACGGCCTCGTGGAGCGGTACTCGCGGAGGAAGGTGCTCGTCGGTGGGGCAACCCTCGCGGCGACGTCGCTCGCGATCCTCCTCGTGGCAGGCCATGCGGCGGTCGCCGTCGTCGGGCTCGTCCTCGTCGGTGTCGGCGTCGCGAACGCGGTGCCGCTGCTCTTCAGCGCGGCCGGCAGGGTCCCGCCCGCCGGGCCGTCGCTCGCTGCGGTGTTCACGATCGGCTATCTCGGCTTCATCCTCGGGCCTCCGGTGATCGGCGTCCTCGCGGACACGATCACCCTGACCGCCGCGTTGGCGGTCGTCTGCGTCGCGCTCGTCCTCGTCGCTGCGCTCGGCGGACGGGCGGTGGGAGATTCCCGCGCCGCGTCCGAGTCGCTCACCGGCCTCGCGCCCGGGGGCGTCGATCCCTGAGCTACACGCCCAATCGCGCCGCGTGCTCCCTCACATGCACATCCAGCCGCCGTCGACCGACAGGTTGATCCCGTTGATCGCCTGGTTCTCGAGCAGGAACCGGCACGCGCCCACGACCTCCGCCATCGTCACGAGGCGGCCGATCGGCGTCCGGTCGACCAGCGCCTGCCGGCGCTCTGGCGGCATGTCGATCCACTGCGGGCTGTCGCCGACGATCGCCGGGTGCAGCGCGTTGACCCGGATCGGCGCGAGCTCGATCACGAGCGTGCGCACCAAGCCGGTCACGCCGCCGTTGACGGTCGTCACCGTCGTCGAGCCCGGGTAGGGACGATCGCGGGCGAGGCCGCCGAAGATCAGGATGCTCGAGGCGTCCTCGAGCCGCGGCAGGAGCGTGTGGATCACCTCCGTGTAGCCGACGAGCTTGAGCGTCACGAGCCTGAGCGCACCGGCGATGTCGTACTCCCGCACCTTGTTGACGTCGCGCTCGATTGCGGCGAGGACGACGTGGTCGACGGCGCCGACGCCCGCCAGCGCGTCCGCGATCGTGTGCGGCTCGGCGAGGTCGAAGCCGAGCCCGCGCGTGCGCCCGCCGATCTCGCTCGCCGCGTGCTCGGCACGGTCCTGATCCCTCCCGGTGACGACGACCTCACGTCCTTCGTCGGCGTAGGCCTGCGCCAGCTCGCGACCGAGGCCCACCGTGCCGCCCACGACGACAACGCTGCCGTTGGCCATCGCGCTCTCCTTTCCGTGGAGACGGCCCGGCCCGTCTGCGCGGACCGGGCCGTCGGATGACGTCGCTCAGGCCGGTGTCGCCGACTCGGCCGCCCAGTCGGGGAGCAGGCCGCCCTCGCCGAGGATGTGGTTCCGCGACTCGTCGAGCTTCCGGAAGACCTGTTGGAGGTCGGCGCCGACGAGCTCGCCGTTCCGCTTCACCGCGCGGCCGGCGACGAACACGGAGTCGACGTTGGACGTGTCGGCGAAGACCACGACCGTCCCGATCGGATCGAACATCGGGGCAGTGTTGATCGCGTCGGTCTTCAGGAGGACGAGGTCCGCCTGCTTCCCCACCGAGAGGGAGCCGACCTTGTCCTCGAGGCCACAGGCGCGCGCGCCGTCGATCGTCGCGAACTCGAGCACGTCGCGATGTGTCAGCGTCGGGGCGAACGCCTCGTCCGGCGTCTCGGTGAAGCACCCGATCCGCTCCTGGACGAGCGCCGTCCGCATCTGCGTGAACATCTCGCCCGGGACGCTCGAGACGACGTCGACGCTGAGCGACGGGCGGACGCCGCGGGCGAGCAGCTTGCCCGTCGGCGGCGGCCCATGGCCCATCAGCATCTCGACGTAGGGCGCGATCGACGCCTTGCCTCCCGTCTCCGCGATCCAGTCCATCTCCTGGTCGGTGAGGTCGGTCATGTGGATGTAGCAGACATCCGGGCCCATCAGCCCGAGGTCGTGCATGTCCTTCACGGGCTCGTAGTGCAGCGTGTGGAGCCTCATCCCGACGTGCACGCTGATCAGGATCCCGAGCTCACGCGCGAGCGCCCAGTCGTGCTTCGCCACGTCGTAGTTCGAGTTGCCGGGCTGGCGCGCCGCCATCGCGAGCGTGAGCAGGCCGTCGTCGGACGAGAAGTACGTCTCGCGGATGCGGCGGATGTCCTCCGGGTGCTCGAGCTCGCTGAACGACCACCACTCGCCGCCGGTCGGCATGCCGTGCGCGTAGACGGCGCGGATCCCGGCGTCCTTCAGGCCCTGGATCGCGGCGTCCGCATGATCCGGGGTGTTGTTGATGTGCGACCAGTCGAGCAGGGTGGTGATCCCGGCGTTGAGCGCCTCGAGCGAGCCGGCGTAGTCGCCGATGTGGACGTCCTCGGGGCGGTAGTGCCCGCCGACGCTGCCGAGCATCACCGCGAAGTAGTGGTCGAGCGTGCAGGACGGGAGGACGCCGCGGACCGGCGTCTGCCACGTGTGCCGGTGGGTGTCGACGAACCCCGGCATGACGATCATGCCGCTCGCGTCGACCTCCTCGGCATCGCCCACCTCGAGGCCCCTACCGATCTCGACGATCACCCCGTCCTCGACGAGCACATCGCCGTGCGGGATCTCGCCGACCTCGGGGTCCATCGAGACCACGAAGCCGTTGCGAATGAACAGTCGCTGCGAGCTCATGTCGCTCTCCTTGGCTGGCCGGTCACCGACATTGACGACAGCCGCAACCGCCTTCTCCCGAAGCAGAACGCGTCTCGCGCCGCCGGATGTACAGCGAGCATAAACACGCCGCTGCGACCGAGTCAAACGACCTCGGTCTCCGTTTTCCCTGATGGCGTGCGGGTTCGGACGGCCTCCTCGCCTCCTCGCAGGGCGTCGCGTGGCGTGTGTTGCCAGGCGGCGCGTTCCGTCACGGTTGACACTTCCCGGCGTACGTGCACAGAATGGACGCCTGGTCGCGGCACGTTCCTCGGCGTCCTGCCTTCCGGGCTCCGGCTGCTCGTGAGCGCCTCCGGACAGACGGGCCGCGTCGCTCCCTCGCGGGCCGACGGACGCGTCGGCCAGCTCACCGCGAGCGCCGTCGTCGCCGCTCGGTTCCTCCCGATCTGGCTTGCGACGGGGGCTCTGGTGATCGTCTCGGCGGTCATCGCGCCGAACGCGATCAAGAGCACCTCGTGGGCGTTCGTACTCCCGTTCATGACGGTCCTCGCGATCGCCGCCCTCGGCCAGATGCTCGTGATCATGCACGCTGGCATCGACCTCTCGACCCCGGGCGTCATCTCGCTCGGCGGGAACCTGCTCGTCGGCGTCAGCTCGGGGTCCGACAACCGACTGGTGCTCGGGATCCTCGCGTGCGTCGGCCTCGGGGTCCTCGTCGGCCTGGTCAACGGAATCCTGGTGGGGGTCTTCGGGCTGAACCCGCTGATCGTCACCCTGGCGGTGGGGCAGATCGTGCTCGCGGTCGCGATCAGGTACTCGCGCGAGGTGACGGGCCAGTCCGTCGTCCCCAGTTCGCTCTCCTCATGGGCGGCGGAGAAGCCGCTCGGGATCAGCGTCGTCTTCTGGGCGGGCGCCGCGATCACGCTCGCGGTCGCGCTCGCGCTGCGCTACACCGCCCCCGGACGGCGCTTCCAGGCCGTCGGAGCGAACCCGCGCGCCGCCTGGATGGCCGGCCTGCACGTCCGCTCCCACGTCGTGTTCGCGTACACCGCGGCGGGCGCCCTCTACGGGGTCGCCGCCGTCCTGCTCGCCGGCCTGCGCATCAGCATCGACCCGGCTTTCGGCGCCGCCTACCTGCTCGCGCCGATCGCCGCGGTCGTCATCGCAGGCGCCTCGATGTCCGGCGGTCTGGCCAGCGCCACGTCGACCTGGATGGCGGCGCTCGCACTCACGCTGCTCACACAGATGCTCCTCATCCTCGGCCTCTCGACGGCGATGCAGTACATCGTCTTCGGGGGGGCCATCATCGTCGGGATGCTGATCTCGGGCGACCGGCTGGCGTCGGTCCTCGGTCGTCTCCTGCGGCCGGTCGATGCACCTGCGGGCGCTCGAGCCGAAGTGACGGAAACCACGAGCTGATGCTCGCGAAAGGAGGAAGGATGCAGGGTCGGAGGGAATCCGGAGCGTCACGCAGGCGCCCGCTCGTCGCGGGCGTGCTGGCGGTCCTCGTGCTCGGTGTCACGCTGGCGCTCGTCTCGACCAGCAGCGGCGGCACCGGCACGTCAGCGGCGAAGCCGGTGATCGTCTCGGGCGGCAAGGGGTTCGGCGAGGTGTACGCCGCGAAGGCGTCGACCCTCAAGCAGGCGCTGTTCAAGGCAAGCCTGCTCCCGGCGAACAGGATGTCGCGCAACATCGCCCTCGCCGGGCTCGGACGGGCCGACAGAAAGGTCAACTACAACCTGGCGCTCCAGTGCTGGAAGAACAACGGCTGCAGCACGGGCACCGGCGGCAAGCTCACGGTCGCCTACATCGAGCAGTTCGGCGAGAACGTCTTCCGCCAGATGTCGAAGATGGAGTTCATCCTCCAGGCCCTCACCTATCCGCAAGTCGGGAAGATCATCTACAAGAGCGCCCACTCGGACCTGAACCAGGGCATCGCCGACTTCAAGGCGGCGATCGCCCAGAAGGTCAGCCTGATCGTCACCTATCCGGACTTCGGCGACGCGATGCTGCCGGTGATGAAGGAGGCGACGAAGGCGGGGATCCCGGTTGCGTCGTACGCCTGGGGCTATGTGACCGGGCCGGGCACGAACTACCTGACGGTCGTCGGCGAGGACACCTGCAAGCTCGGCAAGGCCTACGCGCAGATCATGAACACGCAGGTCAAGTCGGGCAACATCGCGTTCCTCGGCGGCTTCCCCGGGAATCCGCTGTCGCTCAGCTGGCAGAAGTGTGAGCAGGCGGCGCTCAACCCGAACATCCACGTGGTCGCGAACGAACCGACGAACTGGGACCCGTCGAAGGTCCAGGGAGTCGTCGCGGGCATCCTCGCCGCACACCCCGACGTCAAAGGCTGGAGCTACGAATACGGGCTCGGGATGGCACAGGGCGCCTTCGCGGCGTACCAGGCCGCCGGCAAGCCGTTCGACGCCGTCCTGACGCTCCGGACCGACGACGTCGGCATGGGCTGCGCGTTCAACAAGCTCAACAACCCGAACCTGAAGATGTGGTACTACACCTCGGGGAATCCGCAGATCCGCGTCGCCTTCACGGCGGCGATGATGAAGCTCAAGGGCGCCAAGATCCCGCCCACGATCGTGTTCCCGATCCAGCTGCAGAACCAGCGGGTGCGCAACTCCTGCGTCAAGGGCTATCCGCAGGAGTCGAACGCGACATCGCTCATCCCGCTGAGCCTGCTCAATCGGATGTACCCGTAGGAGGAAGCGAAAGCCACGCACTAGCCATCCGAGAACGATGTCGACTCCCGGGCCCGCGAGCCCCTCCGTGCTCTCCCTTCGTGAGGTCTCGAAGGCGTTCGGAGCAGTCAGGGCGCTCCGCGAGGTCAGCGTCGACTGCCGTGCGGGCGAGATCCACGCGCTCGTCGGGGAGAACGGGTCCGGGAAGTCGACGTTGCTCGGGATCGCCAGTGGCTTTCTCGCGCCCGACGACGGGACCGTCGAGATCGACGGCAAGCAGCGTCGGCGGGTCTCCCCGGCGGAGACCCGCCGGCTCGGCCTCGGTATCGCGTACCAGACGTACTCCCACGTCCTCGACCTGTCGGTCGCCGAGAACCTCTATCTCGGCGCCCCGCCGGAGCTCCGGCCGAGATACGGACGGATGGAGGCGTGGGCTGCAGAGACCCTCGGCGCGTTCGACCTCGAGATCCCGCTGACGGCAACGACGCGGTCGCTGTCCCTCGTCCAGCGGCAGCTCCTCGAGGTCGTCAAGGCGCTCCTCGCCAAGCCGAAGGTCCTGCTCCTGGACGAGCCCACCACGGCACTCGGGCCGGACGACGTCGAGCGCCTCCATGCGCTCGTGCTGGAGCAGAGCCGCGCCGGCGTCGGGATCGTCTACGTGAGCCACCGGCTGCCGGAGATCCTCGGCATCGCCGACCGGATCACCGTGCTCCGCGACGGCGTCTGCCAGGGGACGTTCGAGGCGGCCTCCAGTCCGAGGAGAGCCTCGTGGCGCTGATGATCGGGCGTCCGCTCCAGCTCGCCTTTCCCGACCGGCGCGACCGGGCGGCGGAACGCGAGGTGCGACTCGCCGTCTCAGGTCTCCAGGGCGAGCGATTCGGCCCGGTCGACCTGGAGGTCGCCAAGGGGGAGATCCTCGGGATCGCGGGCGCGGAGGGCAACGGGCAGGTGCAGTTCCTCCGTGCCCTCGCCGGGGTCGAGCGGTCCGTCGGCACGGCGACCTGCGACGGGCGGGCGCTCGACTCCAACTCGCCGCTCGGCGCGTTGCGCGAGGGCGTCGTCCTGCTCAGCGGCGACCGGTCGGGAGAGTCGCTGTTCCCGGTCCTGAGCGTCCGGGTCAACACGACGATCCAGGTTCTCCGGCGGCTCGGGCGATTCGGCTTCCTCCAGCGGCGCCGCGAACGCAGCACGGTCGACGACCTGGCGAGCCGCCTGCGCATCCGGATGGCGTCGATCGAGCAGCCCGTGCAGTCGCTCTCCGGCGGCAACCAGCAGAAGGTCTCGCTCACGAGGCCGTTCCTGCGAGGCGACGTCAAGGTGATCCTCGCCGAGGAGCCGACCCAGGGCGTCGACGTCGCCGCCCGCTTCGACATCTACGACGCGCTGCGCGAGAAGGCGAACGACGGCGTCGCCACGATCGTCAAGTCGAGCGACCCGCTCGAGCTCGCCGGGCTGTGCGACCGCGTCGTCGTGATGTCGCGGGGCAGGATCGTTGACGAGATCCAGGGCGCCGATCTCGGCGAGCGTCGGATCGTCGAGGCGATCGTCGGCTCGGGGCTCGGCAAGGTGCGCCGCGCGACGGAGGGCGAGGCGACGCCGGCATGAGCGTCTCGCGCAGGCTCCAGGGCTGGCTGCCGCTCCTCCTGATGTCGACGCTGATCGTCGCCCTCGGGGTCTACACGACGGTGCGGGAGGACGCGTTCCTCACGTCGTACAACCTCAACAACCTCCTCTTGGCGACCATGCCTCTCGCGCTCGTCTCGCTCGGGCAGGCGACCGCGCTCCTCGTCGGCGGCTTCGACGTGTCCGTCGCCGCGCTGATGACGTTCTGCGTCGTGCTCGCGTCGTACACGCTGACGCCGACGACGTCGGGCTGGGGGTACTTCCCGGGAGCGCTCGCGCTCCTCGCGGTCGGGCTCGCCACCGGCATCTTCAACGCGATCCTGATTCGCGTCCTCCGCCTGCCGTCGATCATCGCGACGCTCGGGACCCTCAGCATCCTCCAGGGGGCCTCGCTCTGGCTCCGCGACCATCCAGAGGGCACGATCAACAGCGACGTGGTCAGCGGGCTGACGAAGAGCGTGAGCTTCATCCCGATCGCGTTCATCGCCGTCTGCGTCCTCGCCGTGCTCGGCGACACGTGGCTCTATCGCTCGCGCACGGGTCTAGCGCTCCGGGCCGTCGGGCTCGACGAGACGTCGTCGCGCCGACTCGGGATGCGGACGGGTCGCGTCGTGATCCTCGCGTTCGTCGTCTGCTCGCTGATGGCGTCGATCGCGGGCTTCTACCTCGCGGCGCAGGTGCAGATCGGCTCGCCGATCATCGGCAACTACGGCCTCGAGAGCATCGCCGCGGCCGTGCTCGGGGGCGCGAGCCTCGCGGGTGGGCGCGGCTCGTACGTCGGCACGCTCCTCGCTGCACTGTTCCTCACGCTGATCGACAACGTCCTGCCGCTGTTCCAGCAGCCGACGGAGTACTCGGAGATCACCATCGGCGTGTTGATCCTCCTCGCGCTCGTGCTCTACAAGAGCCCGGAGCTGGTCTCCCGTCTGCGGACGAGCTGGGGCGGGGTCGGGCGACTCCGGGCCGGCGAGGGTGAGGCGCCGGCGGGCTGAGCGCTACGCGCCGGCCGATCAGGGCCGGGCGGTCGTACGCGGATCCGCTTCGCGGCCGATGACAACCCAGATCGCGTGCACCGGATCGCCGCCGATCGTCCACAGCCGGTGCGGCGACGACGAATCGAACGCGATCGAGCCGCCCGGGCCGAGCTCGTACTGCTCGAATCCGACCTGCACGCCGAGCGTCCCACTCGAGACGTAGCCGTACTCCCGCCCGCCGTGCGTCGTCAGCGCATCCTCGGGACACGACTCGGCGCCGACGGGATAGACGACGTAGAGGAACTCGACGTCGGCGTCGCGCTCACGGGTGAGCCGCTCCCAGCGCACCCCGGACGCGAGGTTGATCACGCGCCGCGTGTCGGGGCTCTCGGCCAGGCCGTCGCCTCGCTCGACGACGCGCTCCTCCTGCCGCTCGCCGAAGACGTCGCTCATCGTGATCCCGAGCGCCGTGACGAGGGAGTAGAGCGTGCTGACCGACGGGTTCACGCGGTCGAGCTCGATCTGTGAGACGAGGCTGGGCGAGACGCCGACCCGCCGGGCAAGCTCGCGGAGACCGATCCCGAGGCGCTCTCGCTCGGCTCGGAGACGGCTCCCGACCTTCGACGCCTCGAAGGCGCTGTCGACCATCCCCGGAGCGGCGACGTCGCTCACCGCATGTCCTCTCGCATGCTCCTCATGCGCTGCGCAGGCGGTTGCGGATCTCGGTCGCGATGCGGTCGGGGCCGGGAAGGAACGCGTCCTCGAGCGGAGGGCTGTACGGGATCGGCGTGTCGGGCGTCGCGATCCGCCAGCCCTCGTCCAGGTACCCGAGGCCCTGCTCGGTCACGGTCGCGAGCACTTCGCCGGCCCAGCCGCCGGTCCGGGGCCCCTCCTCGACGACGACGATCCGGTTCGTCTTCCTCACCGACGTGAGCACCGTACCGGCGTCGAACGGACGGAGCGTCCGGAGATCGATCACCTCTGCCGAGATCCCGTCCTGCTCGAGCGCGTCCGCTGCCTCCAGGCTGTCGTGCACGCCCTTCATCGCCGTGACGATCGTGACGTCGCGCCCCTCACGGGCGACCCGGGCCGCCCCCAGCTCGGCGGCGCCGCCATCCACGTCGCCCTCGAGCGCGTAGAGACGTTTGTGCTCGAAGAAGAGCACCGGGTTTTCGTCGCGGATCGACGCCTTGAGCAGGCCCTTCGCGTCGGCCGGGGTCGACGGGCAGACGATCTTGAGCCCGGGCACGCCCATGAACCACGACACGGGCATCTGGGAGTGGATCGCGCCGAAGCGCCCGCCCGCCCCGACCACCGAGCGGATCACGAGAGGCACGCTGACCTGCTCCTGGGTGAGGAACCAGTACTTCGTCGACTGGTTGACGAGGCTGTCCATCGCGAGCGTGAGGAAGTCACCGAACATGATCTCGATCACCGGCCGGAGGCCGGTCACAGCGGACCCGAAGCCGGCGCCTGCAAGCGCCAGCTCGGAGATCGGCGTGTCGAAGACACGCTCCGGCCCGTACTTCTCGTGCAGGCCCGTCGTGGTCGCGAAGACGCCCCCCGCGACGGCGACGTCCTCGCCGAAGAGGATCACGCGGTCGTCGTCGGCCAGCGCTTCGTCGAGCGCGTCGCGGATCGCGGTGCGGAACGTCGTGGTCATCTGTCGGTGTCCTCGTCTCGTCTCGGCCGGGTCACAGGGTGAGCGCGAGCGGTCGCTCGAGGAGCTCGCGCAAGCGGGACAGGAACTGCGCGGCGTGCGCGCCGTAGACGACGCGGTGGTCGCACGTGAGCGTCACTGTGATCACGTCGCGGAACCCGATCCTGTCGGGGCCGTCCTCGAACGGCTCGCGTCGGGCGCCGCCGACGGCGAGGATGGCCGCCTGCGGCGGGTCGACGATCGCGGTGAACGACCGCACCCCGAACATGCCCAGGTTCGAGACCGTGAAGGTCCCGTGGTGGAGCTCGTCGGGCGTGAGTCCGCGCCGACGGGCCGCGTCGGCGAGGCGTCGTGCGTCGCCGGCGATCTCGGCGAGCGGCTTCTGGTCCGCATCGAGCACGACCGGCACGAGCAGCGCGTCGTCGGTGGCCACCGCGATACCGACGTTGACTCGCGAGTACGTCTCGATGCGCCCGTCGACATACGAGGCGTTGAACCGCGGGAGCTCGCGCAGCGTCCTCGCCACGGCCTTGACCACGAAGTCGTTGAGCGACGGCACCTCCTCGCCGCCCTCACGCGCGCCTCGTCGCAGCGCCACGATCAGCGAGACGTCGACGTCCGCCGCCGCAGTCAGGACGGGCGTGGTGGTCGCCGACTCGGTCATCCGGCGGGCGATCGTCGCCTCGGTCGGCGTCAGCTCGCGGGTCGTGACCTCGCCCTTTCCCGCGGTGTCCCGAGTCTCGGGCGCGGCGGCTTCAGAGCCCGCCGCCGCCCTCACGTCCTCGACCGTCACCCGGCCCCCGGGCCCCGTCCCGGCGATGCCGTGGAGCGAGACGCCGAGCTCGACCGCGACTCGCCTCGCCACGGGTGAGGCGTTCGGGCGCGAGCCGGCGCTGTCGCCGTCGGGGGATCGTCCGTCGTCTGCGTGGCCGCTCGCCGGCGAGGGCTCGAGCGTCGCGGCGGGAGGCGATGGGGTCGCCTCCCCGCTCGTCTCGCCGTCGCCGTTCGACAGCGTCGCGATCGCCTCGCCGACCCCGGCCGTCCCGCCCTCCGCGACGAGGATTGCCGCGAGCCTTCCGTCCCACTCGGCCTCGTAGACGACGGTCGCCTTGTCCGTCTCGACCTCGATCAGGGCGTCACCGCGCGCGAACGCCTCGCCCGGCGCCTTGAGCCAGCGGGTGATGACCGCGTCGGCCATCGAGTCGGACAGCTTCGGCATCGTCAGCTCGCGGGCCACGACGACGCCTCAGTCCTTGAACTCGTGGGCCGTCAGCTCGGTCGGCCAGGGTGCGGCGAGACCCTGCTCGCGCATGCGCTCCAGCTCGTCCGCCACCTCGCGCCTCACGCCGTCGAGGCGGGGCTCGTCGACTCCCTCGGAGGCGAGTTGCGCGGCCAGCACCATGATCGGGTCGCGCTCCCTCCAGCGGTCGAGCTCGCCGTCCGGGCGATACGCGCCGGGGTCGCTGCGCGAGTGGCCAACGAAGCGGTACGTGAGCGCCTCGACGAACGCGGGGCCGTTCCCCCCACGGGCGTGGTCGATCGCGCGCCGCGCGGCGTCGCGGACGGTCCATACGCTCATGCCGTCGATCGTCTCGGTCGGCACGCCCATGACCTCCGCCCGCTCGCGCAGCTCTCCTGCGGTCACCGAGCGGAACGCCGTGTACTCGCCGTAGCCGTTGTTCTCGCAGACGAGGACGAGCGGCAGCTCGAGCACCTTGCAGAAGTTGAGGCACTCGAACACGTAGCCCTGGTTCATCGCGCCGTCGCCGAAGTACGCGACGGCGACGCCGCCCGTGGTCCGCTTCAGGGCGAGGGCGGCGCCCGTGGCCGCGGCGATGCTCCCGCCGACGATCCCGAACGAGCCGATCAGCCGGTCGCCCGGCGAGTTGACGTTCATCGAGCCCGCACGCCCGCCGTTGATCCCCGAGCCGCGGCCGAGCATCTCGTCGAGCAGCGCCTGCGGGTCGACGCCGACGGCGAGCGCGTGGCCGTGCCCGCGGTACGTCGCCGCGACGCGGTCCCGTTCCTGGAGCACGCTCGCGACGCCGGTTGCGATCGCCTCCTGCCCCGAGTACAGATGCGTCGTCCCGTATACCTCGCCCGCGAGGAAGAGCGACTGGACAAGGTCCTCGAAGCCCCGGATCAGGAGCATCTGGCGGAAGAGGCGCATGTAGAGATCGAGGTCGTCGAGGACGCCCGTCGCCGGCGTGTCGCTGACGTTGCTCATGCGGCGCCCACGTTCGTCTCGGCGGCAAGCCGCTCGCCGAGGTAGTCCCAGTCGCGCTGATGCCTGTACGAGTGGCGCGGCGGCGGGCCGGGCGCCGAGGTCTCGAGCCAGCGAACGGGGCGACCCTGCGTCTCGTAGAACGCGTGCACGCAGCCGGTCCCCGTCCAGAAGGCGTCGCCGGGCCGGAGCGTGTACCGGTCGCCGTCGGCGACGACGTCGACCTCTCCCTCGAGGATGTAGTACGACTCCTCGAACGGGTGGTCGTGGGGGTTTGCGCAGGCCTCCGGCTGGTAGTCGACCATGAACATCGTGTGGAGCTGCGCGTCGAGGCGCTGGTCGACGAGCATCTTGACGGCGATCCCGCTGTACGCCAGGACGGCGGTGGCCATGCTCCCCGACACGGTCGGCGCGCCCATCGCCTGGCCTCCCTTCAGCACGTCGAGGTCCATCTCGCCGTCCCTGAGCAGGAAGAGGTTGTGGTTGCGGGGGTCCCGCGCGTCCAGCGCCGCAGGGGCGCCGTCGGGCGCCGGTCCGAGAAAGAACGTGTCGCTCCCGTCCGGACGGGGCCGGGGCGAGGCCATCTCGATCCAGCGCGTGGGCCCGCTCGACCGGAACGCATGCGGGGCTCCGACCGGGATCGCCCCGCAGGCGCCCGGCTCCAGCGTCACGCCGCGCCCCTCGAGGTACAGGACCGGGTTCCCCTCCAGCACGTAGAAGCTCGTCTCGAACGAGTGGAGGTGCTCGTCGACATGTCCGGCCTCGAGCGACACCAGCGTCAACGCCATATGGGTCGAGCCGAGCGAGCCGTCGACGAGCCGACAGCTCGTCAGGCCGCCGGAGCGGCCGGGGAGCGCGTCGGCCAGCACCACGTCCTCCTCGCGAACGAGGCGATACGCCGGCCGGCCGTCGGCGAGCGTGCGGGTTCCCGTGGCGTCGCTCACACCGAGACGCCGGTGGGCTCGACCACGGCGGACGAGGCGACCGCAGCCGCGAGGCCGGGAGCACCGATCGGATGGGCGTCGCCGTTTTCCCCGACCAGGTCCGCGCCTCGCACGTAGATGCGGCCGGCGACGAGCAGCTCCTCGGCCGGGAAGCGCGTGAGCAGCTCGCAGCCGGTCGCCGTCACCACGACCTCCTCCTCGATCCGTGCGGCGGAGCGACCGTCCGTCGCCGCGCAGTACGTCTCGAGCGCGAAGACCATGCCCTCCTCCAGCTCGACGGGGTGGTCGAGGGAATGGACGCGGGAGATCATCGGCGACTCGTAGAGCCCGACGCCGATCCCGTGACCGAACTGGAGCCCGAAGCAGGTCTCCTCGTCGGGGAAGCCGAGCTCCTCGGCGGTCGGCCACACCTCCGCGATCTGGTCCGTGGTCATGCCCGGGCGGACGAGCGCGATCGCGCTGTCGAGCCATTCGCGGCACTGCTTGTATGCATCGAGCTGAGCGTGGTTCACACCGCCCACGTTGAACGTGCGGTAGTAGCACGTGCGGTAGCCCATGAACGAGTGGATGATGTCGAAGAACGCCTGGTCTCCCGGTCGCAGGAGCCGGTCCGAGAAGACGTGCGGGTGTGGGTTGCAGCGGTCGCCGGACACGGCGTTGACCGCCTCGACCTGCTCCGAGCCCATCTCGAACAGCAGCTGATGCGCACGCCCGACGATCTCGTGTTCGTACACGCCGGGCCGGAGCATCCGGTAGATCTCCTCGTAGACGGCGTCGACGAGCCCCGCCGACTGGTCGAGGAGCGCGATCTCCTGCGACGTCTTGATCGTCCGTGCCGCCAGGAGCACGCGTGACCCGTCGGTGACGTGGATGCCTGCCCGCTGGAGGGCCTCGATCGTGACGAGGTCGGCCATGTCGATCCCCAGCGGCTCGCCGTGGAGGCCACGTTCGCGTAGCTCCGTCGCGATCCGCTCGCCCAGCCTGTCGGGGATCCCGGTCTCGACGGGCATCGCGCCGCGCATGGGCGCGACGCCTGCGCGGAAGTTCTCCGGCGGGAGCCATGGAGCGAACAGCTGGTGGTGCCTGGCGGCGGACCCGAAGTCCCAGAGGATCGGGTCGCCGCCGCGGGGAAGCAGGGCGAACCGGGCGTTCTTGTCCCGCGCCCATTCCCCGATGTGCGTGCTCGTGACGTACCGGATGTTGTTCGGGTCGAAGAGCAGCACGGCGCCGAGGTCCGAGGCCTCGAGCGCGGCTTTCGCGCGATCGAGCCGCTCCTGCCGGAGGCGTGCGAAGTCGATCCGCTGCTCCCAGTCGACCGCCCGCGTGGCGTCGGGAGAGCCGTTCGCCCTGTTTCGCATGGTCACGGCACCACCTCCTGTTCGAGCTGCCTGCTCGCCCCCTCGGCCGCCCGCTCCGGCCTGTCGAGACCGGAGGCGCGGCGCAGGTGCTGGAAGAGGGCGATGAAGTCGTCGTCGGCGTAGCCCGCCTCGCTCGCCGCGCGAAGCTGTCGCTTCATCTCCAGCGCGAGAGGCAGGTCGACCCCGCTCTCGTCGGCTGCGTGGAGCACGAGGTCGATGTCCTTCTCCATCAACGCCGTCGTGAACGTCGCCGAGTAGTCGTCGCGAAGCAGCGGCTCGGTCTTGTACTTCACGAACGGCGCGCCGACGGCCGAGTTCCCCATCACCTCGAGGAGCGCGGCGCGGCTCACGCCGGCCGCCTCTCCGAAGACGAGGGCCTCCGACATCGCCTGCGCGAGCACGGCGATCATCAGATTGATCGCGAGCTTCACCACCCGGGCCTGCTCGCCTTCGCCCACATGGTGGATCGTCGGCCCGATCGCGAGGAGCACCGGTTCGATCTCGTCCAGTGCCCCCCGGTCGCCCGAGACGATGAAGCTGAGGTTCCCCGCACGGACGACGGTCGGATTCCCGCTGACGGGGGCGCGGAGGTATCGCACCGACCGTTTCTCGGCGCGCTCTGACACGCGTGCCGAGCTCTCCGCCGAGACCGTGGACACGTCGACGAGGACGGTGCCCGGCCGGGCAGCATCGACGACGCGCGCCGCGACGGCCTCGAACGCGGCGTCGTCGGCGAGCGAGGTGAGCACGACGTCGACCTGCGCGGCGAGCTTTTCGGGCGTGCTCGCAACCGAGGCGCCGCGCGCTTCGAGCGCGTCGGACCTCCCGGGCGTGCGGTTGCTCACGACGAGGTCGTACCCCCCGTCGAGGAGCCGCTCTGCGATCGCGGTGCCCATGTTGCCGAGACCGATCAGCCCCACGACGGGACGCGGGTCCTTAGAGGCGCGCACTGTCCAGTATGAATAAACGAACGCCGGTCACCGGTCAAGCCGCTCCTGCCGTACTTTGGCATGCCACCGCTCTGTCTTCATCGTGCCTGTACAGCCGCACCATACGCGGTGGACGCAGACGAGGACGGTTCAGGTCGTCTCGAGAGCCTGCTCGAGGTCTGCCCACAGCGCGTCGGGGTCCTCGAGGCCGACCGAGAGGCGCAGGAGCCCGGCCGGGATCCGGTCGCCCTCCCACCGATGGCGCGCCTCGAGCTTGGACCGCGTGCCTCCGAGGCTCGTGGCGTTGATGATCCTGCGCACCGTGCGCTCGACCCGTCCCGCCGCCTCGCCGTCGGCCACGTCGAAGCTCACCAGGAAGGAAAAGCCCGGGTAGCGCACCGTGACGACCGCCGGGTGCGCCTCGAGCCGCTCGACGAGCACGCGCGCGCTCGCCTCCTGGCGGTCGAGGCGCGCCTCGAGCGTCTCGAGCCCGCGAAGCACGAGCCAGGCCGTGTCGGCCGGGGCGACGATGCCCGCGAGCCGTCGCGTCCGGTGCAGCCGGTCGCGGAGCTCGGGCTCGCGGGCAACGGCGACACCGGCAAGTACGTCGTCGTGGCCGGAGAGGATCTTCGTCGCGGAGTGGAGGGCGACGTCGCATCCGTGGTCGAGCGGCCGCAGCCGGAGCGGAGAAGCGACGGTCGCGTCGCAGACGACCGGTGCGGGATGCGCGGCGGCCGCCTCGAGGTCGGGCATGGTCAGGATCGGGTTCGCGGGGGCCTCGACGAGGATCAGGTCGACGTCATCGGGTGGGGCGCCGGTCTGGTCGAACTCGACGACGTTCACGCCCCACGGAGCGAGATGGTCGAGGAGGGTGCGATGGCCGTAGTACGCGCCCTCGGCGAGCGCGATCGTTCCGGCGGGCCGCAACATCGTCAGCACGACACAGGTGACCGCCGCCATCCCCGCGGGGAAGAGCAATGCGTGCCCGCCGTCGAGGGTTCCGAGCGCCTCCTCGCAGGCGACGCCCGTCGGGTGGTCGGCCCGCACATACGAGAAGCGGCCGGGCTCGCCGTCCTCGTACGGCCAGGTCGACGAGCGGTCGAGCGGCGTCTCCACGACTCGATGCTATTGGGGCCGAGGGCGCTCGAGCACGGTGGGCGAGGGGGCGACGAAGCCGAGCTTGCGGTACAGCCCGTGTGCGTCGTGCGTGTGGAGGATCCACTTCGTCCTCGCAAGCGGCCCCTCGTCCACGCTGAAGCGAACGAGCTCGACGCCGAGCCCCCGCCCGCGGTGCTCGTCGAGCACGTACACGTCCGCGAGATACGACTGGACGTGACCGTCCGACACGGCACGGGAGAACCCGACCTGCCTATCGTCGCAGTAGAGGCCGGCCACCCGAGCGGCATTGTCGATGAGGGCGTCCTGGATCTCGCGGGTCCGCCCTTTCGCCCAGTACGACTCGCCACTCAGGTACTGGTGCACGGCCGCCCGGTCGACGCGGCCGGGGTCGTCGTCCAGCTCGTACCCCTCGCCGAGATCGCGCCTCATCGCGAGGAGCGTACGCGCGCGGAGCCTCGAGCTTGCAACACACTGTTGCAAGCGCATGTGCCCTGCTCGCGCGCCGCCAAGAGAGTGTGGTTCCTGCGCGTTAGGCTCCTCGCGATGTCGACCCGCCACGACACGACCGAGGCCAAGCTCGCGTGGTTGCGCGAGCTGGGGGAGGCCGCGGCGCATGCGGGCTCGGAGCAGGCGGCCGCACGCCAGCACGAGCGCGGGAAGCTCCTCGCGCGAGAGCGGCTCGACCTGCTGCTCGATCCCGGCTCGTTCGTCGAGCTCGACCGCTTCGTCCGCCACCGCGAGACCGAGTTCGGGATGCAGGACAACCGGCCTTGGGGCGACGCGGTCGTCACCGGCTTCGGCACGGTGTTCGGTCGGCCGGTCTGCGTGTTCAGCCAGGACTTCACCGTCTTCGGCGGGTCGCTCTCCGAGGTCTTCGCCGAGAAGGTCTGCAAGGTGATGGACATGGCCGTGAAGGTCGGCTGCCCCGTCGTCGGGATCAACGACTCGGGCGGCGCGCGGATCCAGGAGGGGGTCGTCTCGCTCGCCGGCTATGCGGAGATCTTCTGGCGGAACGTGCAGGCCTCAGGCGTCGTGCCGCAGGTCTCGCTGATCATGGGGCCCTGCGCGGGCGGGGCCGTCTACTCTCCTGCGATCACCGACTTCGTCCTGATGACGGAGGGCTCGTCGTACATGTTCATCACCGGGCCCGACGTCGTGAAGACCGTCACCGGTGAGGACGTCTCGTTCGAGGACCTCGGCGGCGCGACGGCGCACGCGACGAGGTCCGGCGTCGCCCATCTCGTCGCCCCCGACGAGCGCGCGTGCATCGACGATGCGCGCTATCTGCTCACGTTCCTGCCGCAGAACAACCTCGAGACGGCGCCGTACGCCGCGCCGACCGATCCGGTCGATCGCGAGTCGCCCGACCTCGACACCCTGATCCCGGACTCGCCGAACAAGCCGTACGACATCAAGCGGGTGATCGAGGCGGTCGTCGACGACGGTGACTTCCTCGAGCTCCAGCCCGCCTACGCGGAGAACATCGTGTGCGGCTTCGCCCGCCTCGGCGGCCATGCGATCGGGGTCGTCGGGAACCAACCGGCAGCGCTCGCCGGTGTGCTCGACATCGACGCCTCGGTCAAGGCCGCGCGGTTCGTGCGGACCTGCGACGCCTTCAACGTGCCACTCGTGACGTTCGTCGACGTCCCGGGCTTCCTTCCGGGCACGGCCCAGGAGTGGGGTGGGATCATCCGCCACGGCGCGAAGCTCCTCTACGCCTACGCGGAGGCGACGGTCCCGAAGCTGACGGTGATCACCCGCAAGGCGTACGGCGGCGCGTACGACGTCATGAGCTCGAAGCACATCCGCGCCGACGTCAACGTGGCCTGGCCGACCGCGGAGGTCGCGGTCATGGGGCCGGACGGGGCGGTCAACATCGTTTTCCGGAAAGAGCTCGAGTCCGTCGCCGACCCGGACGCACGGCGCGCGGAGCTGATCGCGGACTACAAGGAGCGCTTCGCTAATCCCTACTCCGCGGCCGAGCGAGGCTACGTCGACGACGTGATCGAGCCGCGGCGCACCCGGCCGTACCTGATCCGGGCTCTCGAGACGACCCTCTCGAAGCGCGAGCCCGCACCCAAGCGGAAGCACGGCAACATCCCGCTGTAGCGGAGAGGAGCGAACCCCGTAGGCTCGCGCCGTGACGCCGTTCTCGCAGCGAGTCAGCACGCCCGAGTGGCGCGCGGAAGTCGAGACGTGGATCTCCGGGCGGCTCGCCCACGCGGCGCTGACCGCGACGGGGCCGATCGAACAGCCGCGCGTGCGGCCGTGGTCGACCCAGCTCGTCGTACCGACCGACGGCGGCACGGTGTGGTTCAAGGCCAACTGCGCGGCGCAGGCTTTCGAGCCTCGCCTCCAGGCGCTGCTCGCACAGCTCGTGCCGGACCAGGTGGACGACCCGCTGGCCGTCGACGGCACGCGTTCCTGGATGCTGACGCGCGACCGGGGCGCGACGCTCTCCGAGCGCCGAACCCCGGAGCTGCGCGACTGGCAGTGCGTGGTGCGGGAGGCCGCCGAGATGCAGCGGCTCGTCGCGGACCACGGGCCCGACGTCCTCGCCGCCGGCGTCCCCGAGTGCTCGCCGGAATCCGTCTCCGGTCAGTTCGACCGGATGCTGGCGCTTCTCCGCGACCGACCCGACGACGACGCGGCCCACCTTCCCGGCGACGTGTTGGAACGGCTCGAGGCGGCGCGCCCCTCCGTCGCCGCCGCGGCTCGTGCACTCGCAGACGGGCCGCTCCCGGTCACGCTCCAACACGGAGACCTCCATCCCGGAAACGTCTTCGAGGTGGACGGCCGATTGCGGATCTTCGACTTCGGAGACGCTCAGTGGGCGCACCCGCTGGAGTCCCTGTGCATCCCTTGGGCGGCCACCCACGGCGATCCGTCGCTTCGGTGGGACGAGCTCCTGGCCGCGTACCACGAGCCCTGGAGCGACCTCCTCACGATCGACGAGCTGGCCGAGTTGCTGATCGCCGCCGTCCTCACGCAGCCCGTCAACCGGTCGGTCAACTGGTGGGAGGCGCTGGTGGAAGCGACCGACGACGAGTGGGCGTACTGGGGAGAGGCGCCGGCCCGGCACCTCGCCAACGTCCTCGAGCCGTGGCCCTGAGCGTGGCTTGCACCCGCGACGCGTCGGGCTTGCGCTCAGCGCGGATGCGACTGCGCGAGCGGCGGGCCGACGACCTCCATGCCGGTCCCGTCCGCGGCCTCGGCGAACGCCTCCGGCCCCGCGCCGCCGAGCGTCGAGAAGCGGTCGAAGAACCGCTCCATCCCGGACGGGGTGAAGAGCACGAGCATCCGGGCAGGCGTGGTGCCCGCGTTTTCCCACGTGTGCGGTACGCCACGCGGCACGTAGACGAACGATCCGGTGGGCGCATCCTGGACGTCCTCGCTCAGCCGAAACCGAACGGTGCCTTCGAGCACGACGAGGCACTCGTCCTCGTGCGCGTGGGTGTGGAACGGCGGCCCCTCATCAGGCGCGGCGATCGTCTCGAGCACCGTCAGGCGTCCACTCGTCTCGTCGCCGCGCAGCGCGAAGACGATGTTGCCGCCCACGGGGTTCCGGATGGGGGCGACGTCGCCAGGGCGACGCAGGATCGGCTCAGGCATGGAGTCTCCTCGGTCGGTGGACCCCGATGATGGACCGAGCGATGCGTGGACGGCGGTCGACCGTGTCCCGTTACCGTTCGACGCGTGCGCGTCTCCGCGAAGGTCGATTACGCCCTGCGGGCGATGCTGGAGCTGGCCGCGGCGGGCGATTTCGTCAAGGGCGAGCAGCTCGCGACCGCCCAGGGGATCCCGCAGAAGTTCCTCGAGAGCATCCTCATCGACCTGCGCCACGCGGAGCTCGTCGCGAGCCGGCGCGGCGTGGAGGGCGGGTACGCGCTCGCGCGGTCGGCCGACGGGATCAGCGTCGCCGACGTGATCCGCGCAGTCGAGGGGCCAATCGCGACGGTTCGCGGCGCTCGGCCGGAGGAGGTCGAGTACGTCGGGGCCGCCGCCGGTCTCCAGCCCCTCTGGCTCGACCTCCGTTCCGCGATGCGCGACGTCCTCGAGCAGACAACGCTCGCAGATGTCGTTGCGCGCGCGGCGTCGCGAAGCGCCTCCTGAAGCACGAAGAACGTCGTGACCTCCGCTTCGGCAGCGATCGCGTAGCGTCTCGGCATGGAGCTCTGCCTCGTCCCGAGCCCGGATCCCGCGGTCGTCGAGGCGGCTCGGAGTGCCGCAGCCGACCTGGGCTTCGTGAGCGAGGCCGCCACCGCAGCGCGCGATCGCTGGTGGGAGGCGGGGATCGAGGACGGCCTCGCGGCGCGCCTCATCGCGTCCGCCTGGGGCGAGCGTTACGAGGTGGCGCTTTCGCCGCGCAGCACGCGCGGCGCGACGCGGGCGTAGTCCAGGCCGGAGATCCAGGTCAGGAGCGTCGCGGCGAGCAGCGCCCACCAGGCGACATCGGCGTCCCAGGCACCGGCGGCCTGGAGCCCGGCGATGATCGCGGCGGCGGACTGCACCCAGGTCTTGAGCTTCCCGAGGTCGCGGGCGCCGATCACGACGCCGCGCTCGAGCGCCGCGAGCCGCAGGCCAGAGACCGCGATCTCGCGCGCGACGATGGCGGCGATCATCCAGGCGGGAGCCACCCCTGCGGCGATCAGCATGACGAGCGTCGCGAGCACCAGCACCTTGTCGGCGATCGGATCGAGCAGCGAGCCGAACGCCGAGGTCTGGTTCCAGCGCCGCGCGAGCCAGCCGTCGACCTGGTCCGTCGCCATCGCCACCGCAAAGACGGCCGTCGCCCAGTACAGGTGACCGGAGAAGTCCCACGCGAACAGCACGACCACGACCGGTCCGGCGAGCGCCCTCGCGAGAGTCAGCTGGTCGGGCAGCGTCACGGTTCGGGGAGAATACGCCGCACATGACTCCGTTCTCGAAGGTGCTCGTCGCGAACCGCGGCGAGATCGCGATCCGCGTCTTCCGCACGCTGCGCGAGCTCGGGATCGGATGCGTCGCCGTCTTTTCGGACGCCGACCGGGGGGCCGCGCACGTCCGGCGAGCGGACGAGGCGTACCGGCTTGGGCCTGGCCCGGCGGCGGAGAGCTACCTGCGGGGCGACGCCGTGGTCGAGGTTGCGGCGCGGGCGGGCGTAGAGGCGATCCACCCGGGGTACGGGTTCCTTGCCGAGAACGCCGCGTTCGCGCGGCTCGTCGAAGGGGCGGGCCTCGTCTGGATCGGGCCACCGCCGGCCGCGATCGAGCTGATGGGCTCGAAGACCGCCGCGCGGGCAGCGATGCATGCCGCCGGCGTCCCGATCATCCCAGGTGCGGTCGATCCAGTCGGCTCGGGAGACGAGATCGCCGCGCTCGGCGAGGAGCTCGGCTACCCGCTGATCGTCAAGGCCGCCGCGGGCGGCGGTGGCAAGGGCATGGAGATCGTGCGGCGGCCCGATGACGCGGCGCGAGCGTTCGACGCAGCGACGCGCCAGGGCGAGAAGTACTTCGCCGACGCCACCGTGTACGTGGAGCGGTACCTCGAGGACCCGAGGCATGTCGAGGTCCAGGTGCTTGCGGACGCGCACGGCAATGTCGTCCATCTCGGAGAGCGCGACTGCACGATCCAGCGCCGTCACCAGAAGCTCGTCGAGGAGACTCCCTCGCCTGCGGTCGACGGGGCGCTCCGAGCGCGCATCGGAGCGATCGCCGTCGACGCGGCACGGGCCGCGGGGTATCGCTCCGCCGGGACGATCGAAGGGCTCCTGACCCCCGCCGGCGAGTACTTCTTCATGGAGATGAACACTCGGATCCAGGTCGAGCACACGGTCACCGAGGCGGTGACGGGGCTCGACCTCGTCCGCGAGCAGGTGCTCGTCGCCGCCGGCGAGCCACTCTCCGTGACCCAGGACGAGATCGCCCTGCGCGGCCATGCGATCGAGTGCCGGATCAACGCCGAGGACGTCCAGGCAGGCTTCTTGCCCGCGCCTGGCCGGATCACCGCGTATTCGGAGCCCGCGGGCCCTGGTGTTCGGGTCGACTCGGGCGTCGAGGCGGGCGACGAGGTGAGCGGCCTGTACGACCCGATGATCGCGAAGCTGATCGTCCACGACGTCGACCGCGAGCGAGCGACGGCGCGCATGCTTCGCGCGCTCGCCGAGTTCAGGATCGAGGGACCGCCCACGCTGCTGGGGTTCCATCGCGCGCTGCTCGAGCATCCGTGCTTCGTCGCGGGAGCGACGTGCGCGGGCGTCGTCGAGTCGACAGAGCTCGCGGCACGCGCCGAGCAGCTGGAGCAGACGTTTTCTCATGAGACAACAAGTGTGCCTCGAGGGGCGGACGGAGCGATCCCGACCGTGCCGCGCCTCGCCGGGGTCGAGGTCGACGGCCGGGTCTACGCGGTGCGGCTCGAGGTCACCGAGCCCCCGTGGGCCGCGCTCGCGCGGGCGCGGCGCGAGCGCGGGGCGGCCGGGGGCGGGGGAGCCGCGGATGGTGCAGTGATGAGTCCGATGCAGGGCACGGTGCTCAAGGTCGAGGTCGCCGAGGGCGACGAGGTGATCACCGGCCAGCTCCTCTGCGTCGTCGAGGCGATGAAGATGGAGAACGAGATCGTCGCCCCACGCGTCGGGATCGTCAGAGACCTCTCCGTGGCACCCGGGGCGGCGATCGCGAGCGGTCAGCTCCTCTGTCGTGTGGTCTCGGACGCGTGACGTCGCTCGACACCGTCAGCCTCGCGGTCGATGCCGACCCCGAGCAAGGCGGTTGTTCACCGCGAGACGTAGCCATACGACGACGAGGACGGCGGGCCGGCGTGGACCGGGCCGTAGAGCGTCCCCAGCGGCGAGTCGACCCAGTGGGCATTGGCGTACGGGTTGTCCGTGCCTTGCCCGTTGCCCTCGTCCGCCGCGAGGACGGCCGGTGCAGCCGCGATACCGATGACGAGCGCCGCGGCGATCACGATGCGTTTCATGTCGGCCTCCCTCTCCGTTGCCTTCCTAGGACGAGGCTAGGGACGCCGTGCCGCGCCGTCGTTGATGTGCGTCACGCACCGGACGTCACCGTCGTCACATTGATCGTCGGGAGAGGGCGATGAGCTGCTCCGAGCTCGCGCTCGCCGCGGGGCTACCGCTGGCCGGGACCGCGGGGCGCGCGCAGCGGTGGCTGCTCCTCGAGCATCGGGCGCCGTGGGGACAGGACGGAACGGACGACTCCGGGCTCCCTGAGGTACTCGTCGCGTGGTTCCGGGAGAGCGACGACCGGGTGCACCTGATCCGGCGGCCGGGTCGCCCGCAGGGCCCGCCGCTCGCCTTCTCCGCTCGGACGACGGAGTCCGGCGGCTCGCTCGTCCGGCTTCCGATCGACCGGCTCGAGGACGTCCTCGACGTCGATCCGGCCAGGGACGGCATCCCGGCCGAGGGACCGCTGGTGCTGGTCTGCACGCACGCCCGCCGCGACGTCTGCTGCGGCACGCACGGGGTGCCCGCCTACAACGCGCTCCGTCGTCACGTGCCGGCAGCGCTGCTCTGGCGCTCGTCGCACCAGGGCGGCCACCGGTTCGCGGCGAACGTCCTCGCGTTGCCGGAAGCGGTCCAGCTGGGACGCGTCGTGCCGGACGCGGCGGAGGAGGTCGCCCGCGACCTGGCCGAGCGCCGGATCCCGCTCCGGTTCTACCGAGGACGCACTCTCCATGCGCGCGAGGTCCAGGCCGCGGACGCGGCGGTGCGGAACGCGCTCGGTCTCGACCGTCTCGCGGACGTCAGACTCGTCGAGCACGACGGGCCTCGTGTCGTCCTCGCCACGCCGAGCGGATCGGTGGAGGTCACCGTCGAGGAGCGCGAGGGGCCGCTGGTTCCGGCCAGCTGCGGCAAGGAGGCGGAGCCGATGCCGATCCTCGAGGCGACCGTGCACGGGCTCGAGGCCGCGGCTTCGTGATCAGCCCCGCTTCGCGCCCTGCAGCCTGTACGAGTTGTCGGTGATCCAGGAGAACTGAGCCGGCATCCCCTCGGGCGTGTCGCCTTCTGCCACGAGCTGCCCGAACACGATGCGCGCATAGAGCCCGACGGCGAGCGGCCCGGGCGCCCCGATCGTCCCGTGCCAGCTGCCTCCCGGCACGAGGCTCGGCGGGAGCGGCGGATCGAAGGTCTGTGCCGCGCGGAGCCCCGGAAGGTCGCCGCCGCTACTCCGGCTCTCGACCTCCGAAACCTCGTCGGTCGGGAACAACATCACGCCGAACCCGGTCGTCGGCGTCTCGACGAGGCGCCAGGTCGTGGAGCTCTGGTTCTCGAGGCCGATCTCGGCCCGCCAGCCAGACTTGGTCACCTCGAAGTGCTCCGCGCTGAAGACGAGCGCCGGGCCCTGGGCCGGGTACCGCTCCACCCAGTGGAGCTCGGCATCCTGCGGAGGCGCAGGGCCTGGCGGGAGGAACTGCGTCTCGCTCGACCCGCAGCCTGCGAGCAGGGTCAAGGCCGCGAGGACGAGGAGCACGGTGCGGACGGGCGGCATCGGGGCATGCTCGCATACGCCTTTCGGTAGCCTCCGGCGCCGGGTGGACCTCTATGAGCATCAGGGCAAGAAGCTCTTTCGCCAGGCCGGCATCCCGGTCTCGGAGGGGCGCGTCGCCATCACCCCTGCCGAGGCCCGCGCGGCAGCCGAGGCGCTCGGCGGCCCGGTCGTCGTCAAGGCGCAGGTGCTCACGGGCGGACGCGGCAAGGCCGGCGGGATCAAGCTCGCCGCGGACCCGAACGAGGCCGAGGCCCGTGCCGGAGAGATCCTCGGGCTCGACATCCGTGGGCACGTCGTGCGGACGCTCTGGATCGAGCAGGCCTCCGAGATCGCGAAGGAGTACTACCTCTCGCTTACGTTCGACCGGAGCGCGAAGCAGGCGCTGTACATGTTCACGACGCGGGGCGGCGTGGACATCGAGGAGGTCGCGGCCGAGACCCCGGAGGCGCTCGTCCGCCTGCACGTCGACCCCCTCGAGGGGTTCCGCCCGTGGCAGGCGAGGCGACTCGTCTACGCCGGCGGCGTGACAGACCCGTCGGAGCAGAAGCAGGTCGCGGCGATCGTCGAGGGGCTCTACGAGGCGTTCGTCCGTTTCGACGCGATGCTCTGCGAGATCAACCCGCTGGTCGTGACTCCCGACGGCGTGGTGAAGGCGCTCGACTCGAAGTTCACCGTCGACGACAACGCGTTGTACCGGCATCCCGAGATCGCGGAGATGCGTGACGTCGAGGCCGACGACCCGCTCGAGTCGCTCGCGCGCGAGAAGCACGTGACGTATGTGAAGCTCGACGGCGAGGTCGGCGTCCTGGGCAACGGTGCGGGGCTGACGATGTCGACCGTCGACGTCGTGACGTTCGCCGGCGGCCGCCCGGCGAACTTCTGTGACCTTGGCGGCGGCGGCGACGCGCAGGGCGTCGTCGACGCGCTCTCGGTGATCACCCGCGACCCGCAGGTCAAGGCGATCTTCTTCAACATCTTCGGCGGCATCACGCGCTGCGACGAGGTCGCGCGCGGGATCCTCAAGGCGCTCTCCGAGATGTCGCTCGAGCTCCCGATCGTGGTGCGGCTCGACGGCACGAATGCGGAGGAAGGGAGACGGCTGCTCGCCGAGGCGGCGCCGGCGAACCTTCGTGTGGCACCGACGATGCTCGAGGCGGCGAAGCTGGCCGTGGAGCTGGCGGCGTGACGAGCGAGCCCTGGAGCGGCCGGGCGCAGGCCTACGTCGATTCGGACGCGCATCGCGAGGGCGAGGACCTCGAGCTGCTCGTGGAGTGGGCGGCGGGCGCTGCGAACGCGCTCGACGTCGCGACCGGCGGCGGTCACGTCGGCCGGCGCCTTCGCGAGGCCGGCGTCGAGGTCGTCACGTGCGATCCGGCGCCCGGGATGCGCGCCGACGTCACGTGCCGCGCCGAGTCGCTGCCCTTCGGGGACGATGCGTTCGAGGTCGTCGCGTGCCGCACGGCCGCGCACCACTTCACCGACGTTCGCGCGGCGGTGGCCGAGATGGCGCGCGTCTCGTCAGACCGCGTCCTCCTCGTGGACACGCTCCACATGGGCGACGACGTCGAGGAGGCAGAAGCGCTGCGCGACCCCTCGCACGTCCGCAATTACACGGAGGCCGAATGGCGCGGGTTCGTCGAGGAGACGGGGCTGCGGATCGAGGAGCTCCGGCTGCTCGAGCACCCGATCGACTTCGCCAGGTGGCTCGAGCGCACCGGCTGTGCGGGCGAGACCGCGGCGGAGGCCGAGGTGCTCCTCGGCGACCGGGTTGCCGACGGCCGGCTGACCCTCGACAAGATCGCGATCCGCGCGCTCAAGGGACGCTGATGGCCATTTTCGTCGACAAGGACACGCGGCTCGTCGTCCAGGGCCTGACCGGGTCCGAGGGGCGCTTCCACGGGCTCCGGAACCGCGCATACGGCACGAACCTCGTCGCGGGAGTCACACCGGGGAAGGGCGGGCAGGACGTCGAGGGCGTGCCGGTGCTCGACACGGTCGTCGAGGCGGTCGTCGAGCACGGCGCGAACACGGCGATGGTCTTCGTGCCCGCGCCGTTCGCCGCGGACGCGATCTACGAGGCGATCGACGCCGGCGTCCACACGGTGATCACGATCACCGAGGGCGTCCCCGCACACGAGATGCTCCGCATCCACGGGTACGCGCGCGCCAAGGGTGTCCGCACTCTCGGCCCGAACTGCCCCGGCGCGCTGTCTCCCGGGAAGGCGAACGTGGGGATCATTCCGGCCGAGATCTTCACCGAGGGCTCGATCGGGCTCGTATCCCGCTCGGGCACGCTCACCTACCAGATCGGTCACGAGCTGACGCAGATGGGGCTCGGCAACTCGACGATCGTCGGCATCGGCGGAGACCCCGTCGTCGGCTCCTCGTTCGTCGACGTCCTGGGGATGTTCCAGGCCGACCCCGAGACCGAGTACGTCGTGATGGTCGGCGAGATCGGCGGCGACGAGGAGGAGAAGGCGGCCGACTTCATCCAGTCGGAGATGACGAAGCCCGTCGTCGCGTACATCGCGGGCTTCACCGCGCCGCCCGGGAAGACGATGGGGCACGCGGGCGCGATCATCTCGGGCTCGGCCGGGACGGCCGAGGCGAAAAAGCAGGCGCTGGAAGCCCGTGGGGTCAAGGTCGGCACGACGCCGACGGAGACCGCGGAGCTCGCCGCCGAACTCGCCCGCTGACCCTCGTGGCGTCGACCGCGGGCGGGGCGTTCCCGCATCCCACGGTCGGCGGCGCCTTCGCGAGCCCGGTGCCCCCCGGCGCCGGCTGGCCCGGCGATCCGGCCGACGTGGCGACGCCGGTCGCACACCGGCCGGAAGACGTGGAGGCCCTTGCCGCCCGAGCGAGCCTCGACGAGGTCACGGCGCGCTCGACGGTCTGCCGAGCCTGCCCGCGGCTTGTCCGCTGGCGCGAGGAAGTCGCGGTCGAGAAGAGGCGCGCGTTCGTGTCCGAGCCGTACTGGGGAAGGCCCGTCCCGGGCTTCGGAGATCCCCGTCCGAGGATCCTCGTCGTCGGGCTCGCGCCGGCGGCCCACGGGGGCAATCGCACCGGACGCGTGTTCACCGGCGATCGGAGCGGCGACTGGCTCTTCGGCGCCCTGTACCGGGCAGGGCTCGCCTCTCAGCCCAGCGCGACCGACGCGGCCGACGGACTACGGCTCACCAGGGCGCGCGTCGTCGCGCCCGTGCGCTGTGCGCCACCCGCGAACCGGCCGACCCCGGCCGAACGCGACACCTGCGCGCACTGGTTCGACCGCGAGCTGGAGCTCGTCCTCCCGTCCCTCGCCACGATCGTCGCGCTCGGGTCGTTCGCCTGGTCGGCCGCGCTGGCCGCCCTCTTCCGCTGCGGCTTCGCCGTCCCGCGACCGCGTCCGCGCTTCGGCCACGGTCAGGAGCTCTCTGTGAGCAGGCCCACGGGACGTCTTCTCCTGCTCGGGTGCTACCACCCGAGCCAGCAGAACACGTTCACCGGGCGGCTCACGGAGCCGATGCTCGACGCGATCTTCGCGCGCGCGGTGACGGCGCAGGCGTGAGCCTCAGCCGACCGACCAGCGCTCGCCGAAGATGCGCTGCGCCTCGGTCGGCTCGCCGAGCTCGATGCCGAGCGTGGCGAGCTTCGTGCGCGCGATCTCCGCGTCGAGCGCGGGCGGGAACGCGTGCAGGCCGGGCTCGAGCCCGCCGCGTGCCAGCAGGTGCGCCGCGAGCGCCTGTACCGAAAAAGACAGGTCCATGATCTCGACCGGATGCCCGTCGCCGCCTGCGACGTTCGTCTGCCGGCCGTCGACGAGCACGAAGACGCGCCGACCGTCGCCGAGGTCGTGCTCGGTCACCCCGGGGCGCACCTCGTCCCCCGGCCCGAGTCCGTCGATCGCAATCTCCCGTTCGTGGTGGCCGCCGTTCGCGAGCACGGCGCCGTCCTTGAGCAGCGGCAGCACCTCGTGTGGGACCGCGTCGATCGCGCCGGTGGCCGTGATGAGCACGTCCGCGTCGGGGAGGGCGTCCTCGAGGCGGGCGACCCGATGGCCGTCCATATGCGCCTCGAGCGCCGCGACGGGATCGACTTCGACCACCGTGACGCGGCCGCCCTCGCCCCGTGCGTATCGCGCCAGGCCCTTGCCGACCCAGCCGTACCCGACGATGCAGAACTCCCGACCCGCGAACGTGAGGTTCGTCAGCCGGTCGATCGCCGCGAGCGTCGACTGCCCGGTTCCGTAGCGGTTGTCGAACAGGTGCTTGCAGCGAGCGTCGTTCGCCGCGATCGCCGGGAACGTCAGTCGGCCTGCAGCCTCCATCGCCCGCAGCCGCGCGACGCCGGTGGTCGTCTCCTCGGTGACACCGCGCAGCTGCGCCGCGAGCTTCGGCCGGTGCTCGACGATCCGCGCGGTCAGCTCGCAGCCGTCGTCCACAACGATCTCCGGCGCGGTGTCGGCGACCGCCAGCAGGTCGGCGTCGAACTCGTCGGGCGAGGCGCCGTGCCGCGCGTGCACCTCGAGCCCGCGCGCCACCAGCGCGGCGCAGATCGCATCCTGCGTCGACCCGGGATTCGACCCCGAGACGACGACCTCCGCGCCCGCCTCCGCGAGGAGGAGCGCCAGGTAGGCGGTCTTCGCCTCGAGGTGGACGACCACCGCGACGCGCCGTCCGCGGAGCGCGCCATCGGCGAGGCGCTCTCGCGCGAGGCGCTTCAGCACCGGGGAATGACGCTCGACCCAGCGGATCCGCTGCTCGCCCGACGGCGCCAGCGTCGGGTCGGCGATGCGGGAGCGGGCCGCGGCGCTCATCGAGACGTCGGTGGGCCGCTCAGATCTTGCGGCGCTGCCGCACCGGGCCCCACTTCGAGCCGCGGCGGCGCGACGAGTAGACGAGCTTCGGGGCGGCAGTCTTCATCCCGGTCTCCGCGAACGTCTCGTGCTGGCCGTTCAAGCGGGCAACGCGGCTCATGTCTGCCTGCTGCTCGGGCAGGACGAGCGTGACGCCCGTGCCCGACCGGCCGGCGCGGCCGGTCCGCCCGACGCGGTGCGTGTACGCCTTGCCGTCCTCGGGCGGGTCGAAGTTGATCACGTGCGTGACGTTCTCGAGGTCGAGCCCGCGCGCAGCGACATCGGTGGCGATCAGCGTCGTGACCTTCCCGCTCTCGAAGCGCTCGAGCGCCCGAGTGCGCTGGCTCTGGTTGAGGTCGCCGTGCATCGCGGTGGCCTTGACCCCACGCTGCTCGAGCCGTCGGGCGAGACGGTCGGCCCCGCGCTTGGTCCGGACGAAGACGAGTGCGAGCCCGCGCTCGGCGTCGAGCAGCTCGACGAGCGTGTCGATCTTCCCGTCCTGCGTCACGGGGACGAAGTGATGGTCGACCTCCCCCGTCGCCTGCTCGCTCGGAAGCTCGGCCTCGATCCGCGTCGGCGACTGCGTATACGCCTGCGCGAGCTCGCCGACCTCGCCGTCGAGCGTCGCGGAGAAGAACATCGTCTGGCGCTCGCGCGGGAGGCGCTTCACGATTCGGTCGACCTGAGGCTTGAAGCCCATGTCGAGCATCCGGTCGGCCTCGTCGAGCACGAGGATCTCGACGGCGTCGATCGTGAGCATCCGCCGGTCGAGCAGGTCCTGCAGGCGACCCGGCGTCGCCACGATCACGTGCGCGTCGCGCGCGGCGTTGGCCTGCGGACGGATCGAGACGCCTCCGTAGACGGTGGCGACCTTCAGGCCGCGCACCGTCGCGAGGAGAGCAATCTCCTCGCTCACCTGGAGCGCGAGCTCGCGCGTCGGAACGAGGACGAGCGCTGCCGGACGGGCGTCGTCGAGCGGTACCCGCTCGACCAGTGGGATCGCGAACGCGAGCGTCTTGCCCGACCCCGTCGGGGACTTCACGAGCAGGTCGGTGCCGGCGAGCGCCGGCGGGATCGCGCGCGTCTGGACCTGGAACGGACTGGTGAGGCCGCGCGCATCGAGCGCTGCGGTCAGCTTCGCGCTCGCGCCGAGCGCGGCAAATGACTGTGACATCTGACTCCTGTGATTTGGTGGAGCTGGCTCGAGACCTACGACACTCGAGCCCACAAGGAGTCGAACGAAGCGGATCTCACAGGTCGACCGGCGGCCGACCATGCGCTGAACGGTAGCAATCGACCCGGCGGACGCCGTCTGTAGGCTCGTTCGATGGCCCCGATCTCGTTCGCCCGCGGCGCGCCGTCACCCGAGTGCCTCGACGCCGCGCTGCTCTCGAGCTGCGCGGCGACGGCGCTCGAGCGGGACGGCTCGACCATCCTCTCGTATGGGTCGGGCGGCGGGTACGGGCCTCTCCGTGAGGTGCTCGCCGAGCGGCACGGTGTCGATCCCGCGCGCGTGTTCGCGACGGCGGGCGGCCTCCAGGGCTTCGTCCTCTACGCGACCGTCCAGCTGCTGCGGCGCCCGGGCCGAGTGCTCGTCGAGGCCCCGACCTACGACCGGCCGCTGAAGCTCCTCCGCTGGCAGGGCGTCAACGTCGTCGGCGTGCCGATGGACGACGAGGGGCTCGATCCCGACGCGCTCGAGGCGGAGCTCGCCCGCGGCGGCGACGTGTCCTTCCTCTACACGATCCCGACGTTCCAGAACCCGAGCGGCAGGACGCTCGGCGAGGAGCGCCGCCGGCGGATCGTGGAGCTGTCGGCGGAGTACGACCTGCACGTCCTCGAGGACGATCCGTACGGGCTCGTCCGCTACGTCGGCGACCCGCTCCCGTCGATCCACTCGCTCGAAGGCGGTGAGCGGGTCACGTTCACGTCGTCCTTCTCGAAGACGGTGGCGCCTGGTCTCCGCGTCGGCTGGTTCGTCGTCCCCGAGGCGATGCGCGCCGACTACGACGACCGCGCGGTCTCGACGTACATCTCGCCGCCGCTCCTGCCGCAGGCGATCGTGCACGAGCTGTTCGCGCGCGGCGCGTTCGAGCCGAACCTCGAGCGCATCCGTGGGATCCTGGGCGCCCAGCGCGACGCGATGCTCTCGGCCCTCGGCGCGGAGCTGGCCGGTCGTGCGGCGTGGAGCACGCCCGAGGGCGGGTACTTCGTCTGGCTCGACTTCGAGGAGGGAACCGACGCGTCGGCCCTGCTCGGTCGCGCGACCGAGGCCGGAGTGACGTACGTCCGGGGCGCGGACTTCTTCACCGACGGCGCCGGCACGAGCGCCGCGCGCCTTGCCTTCTCCTACGAGCCGCCCGAGCGGATCGCAGAGGGAATCGGCGTGCTCGCGTCGCTCATCTAGCGGACGCCGTCACGACTTGCCGCGGCCCCGCCACCAGCGAGGGCCGATGCGGCCGAGCGCGGCCCCCAGCGCCATGCTCAGCAGGATCAGCCAGATCAGCCGCGTGTTCACCGAGAAGAAGACGAAGCTGACCTCCTGCTTGCTCGAGTTCAGGAGCAGGAAGGCGACCGCGTAGACCGCGACGGCTCCCCAGAGAACCAGCTTCCAGCGAGGAATGCCGCCCCCGATGCCGGAGGGCTGGACCTGCCGCTCGTCGGCCACGCGGCGATCTTACGCGCTTACTTGGGCGACCTGCGCGATGGGGGCGCGGAGGACGAGGCGAGGCTGGGCGGGAGGTGTGAGGTGCCCTGTGGTCGCGGCCCGGAAGGTGGGGCACGGAGCGTTTCCGGGGAGAGCGCAGAGACCCGCTCGGCGGAAGTAGCAGTCGCTGCAGGTCACTGGCGTGCGCTTGCTCATCGTCCCTTTCCGGTGATGCCCTTCCCCTGAATGACAGCGGCCATTGTGGCCCTGGCCACTGACCCCTGCAACCCCCGCCGGCGATGAACTTTCCGCAAATTGCGCGTGTCGTCAGATCCGAAGAAAGTCCTGCAAAAAGGCTATTTCTGCGGAAGAGTTTTCAGGACGCGCAACGCCTGTCGAAAACTCTCCACAGGAATGATCCGCAACCCCCCTGCATACCGGCGTGCGGTCTCTGCGTTTTCCCCAGCCGGGACGAGGAAGACGTCCGCCTTCGCCTTCCTGACCCCCACGGTCTTCTGCTTCAGGCCGCCGACCGGCAGGATCGAGCCATCGAGCTGGATCTCCCCGGTCGCGGCGACGCGGAGCCCGCGGTCGACGTCCTTGCCCAGCTCCTGGTAGACCTGGAGCGCGAACGGCAGGCCCGCGGACGGGCCGCCGATGTCGCCGAGATCGATGCTCACCTTTCGCGGCAGGTGGATCTGCGCGTCCTCGGTCACGCTGATCCCGACGATCGCGCGTTTCGGCTCGGTCGGGGAGCGAACCGTCTCGATCGTGCGCTCGAGGATCTCCCCGCCGCGCCGCAGTCGGAGGGCGACGGTGTCCCCCGGCGCGAGCGGCGCGATGACGCTGCGCAGCTGCGCGACCGTCTTCACGGGCTTCCCGGCGGCGGCGACGATCACGTCGCCCTGTTCGAGGACGGATGCGGCCGGCACGTCGATCGCCACGCCATCGACGAGCACCCCCGTCGGCGTCGTCTTGACGGGGTAGCCGGCTGCCCTCAGCGCGACGGCCGCCGCCACCTGCTCGGAGCGGTCCATGTCCCGGAGCGCCTGGACGCGCTGCTCGGCGAACGACTCGCCGGGCGACGTCACGGCGTGCTGCGGAACCAGGCTGGACCCATCCGGCTGGAGAAAGGGCAGGAGGCGCTCGAGCCAGCGGGCCTTTCTCAGCGAGACGTCGACGAAGTAGAGCCCGCCGCCGTTCTCCGGCTCGTGCCCTCCCTCGACGGTGACCTTGCTCGCGACCGGTTTCGCCGTGTCGGGGATGAACAGGAAGTCGTTGGACGACGTCGTCGCAGCGATGAAGACGAACAACGCGAGCAGGGTCGCGCCGGCGAGGAGGAGCGACGTGGGGGAAAGACGCGCGCGGATCATCGTCTGAGCACAGCCGGGGTCAGAGGAGCGAGCGCGTCAGCCCGCCGTCGACGGGGATCACGGTGCCGGTGACGTACGACGCGCGCTCGGAGGCGAGGAACGCGGCGACCGCTCCGATCTCGGCGGCCGTGCCGAGGCGGCCGAGCGGGATCCGCTGGAGCGCCTTCGGGGAGGGGCCATCCTCTCCGTGCAGCTCGCGCATGCGTTCGGTGTCGATCTGGCCGGGCGCGATCGCGTTGACGGTGATCCCGTCCGGGCCGAGCTCGCGCGCCAGTGTCTTGAGCCAGCCGATCACGCCGGGCCTGACCGCATTCGAGAGTGCGAGCCCGTCGATGGGCTCGCGGACGGAAGACGACTCGATCGCGACGATGCGCCCGCTCCCGCTCGCGCGAAGGTGAGGCAGGCAATGGCCGACGAGCGTCACGTGCGAGGTGAGCAGGAGCGTCACCGCCTCCTCGATTGCGGCCGCGGTCAGCGACTCCGCTTGGGTGGCGGGGGGACCGCCCCCGTTGAGCACGACGATGTCGAGCGCGCCGAACGCGCCGACCGTCGCCTGGACGAGCCGTTCGAGGTGCTGCGGGATCCTGAGGTCTCCCTGCACCGCGAGCGCGCCGATGCGGTCGGCCTCTCGCTCGAGCACCTCGCGCCGGCGGGAGAACAGCGCGACGTTCGCGCCCTCGCCCGCGAGCGCCTCGGCGATCGCGAGGCCCATGCCGGACGAGCTGCCGCAGACGATCGCCGTGCGCCCCTCGAGCCCCAGTTCCATGGCGCCAAGGCTACCCGGGGTGTCGTTCAGCCCCGATGAAGCCAGCGCTCGCTCGACCATCGCCCGCGCAATGCGAGGCCCGCCGGCTCGAGCGGTTCAGAGTCGGCGAGGGACGGTGTCAGGTACCGATTCTTGTCAAGGCCGGATGTGTTCCATCTTCGTGTCGATTCCTACCTGCGGAAATGGGCATGGTTGAGCGGGTTCGCATCCGCGGCGCCCATCGAGGCGAACACGATCACGCCATCACCCTCGCGGAGCAACGCAGCAGGCCCCTCGGGGGTGTCAGGTACCGAGTTTCGTCAAGGCTGCACGGCGTGTCGATTCTGCGCCAATCGCTCCACGGGCTCAGCTCGTCGTCGTGAGCACCCCGACGACCTCGCGGACGGCGGCGGCCGAGGCCCGGAGCATCTTCTTCTCGTCGGCGGTCAGCTTCAGCTTCACGATCTCCTCGACGCCGCCGGCACCCAGGCGGACCGGGACGCCCATGTAGAGGCCGTCGATCCCGTACTCGCCCTCGAGGAGGGCCGTACACGGGAGGACGCGCTTCTGGTCGAGACAGATTGCGTCGACCATCTGCGCAGCGGCCGCGCCGGGTGCGTACCACGCGGACGTCCCGAGCAGGCCGACGAGCTCGCCGCCGCCCTTCCGTGTCCTCGCGACCATCTTCGAGATCCGGCCGCGCCCGGCGAGCTGCTCGAGCGGCACGCCGCCGACCGTCGTCGCCGAGACGACCGGGACCATCTGGTCGCCGTGGCCGCCGAGCACCATCGCCTGGACGTCCTTGACCGACGAGCCGGTCTCCCACGCGATGAACGCCGAGAACCGCGCCGTGTCGAGGATCCCCGCCATCCCGAGGACACGCTCCTTCGGAAAGCCCGAGACGGCCTGCGCCACGTGGCACATCGCGTCGAGCGGGTTCGAGACGACGACGATGACGCTCCGCGGGGAGCGCTTCGCGATCTCCTTGGTGACCGACGCGACGATCGCCTCGTTCGTGGTGACGAGGTCGTCGCGGCTCATGCCGGGCGACCGCGGCCGTCCGGCCGTGATCACCACGACGTCCGAGCCCTTCGTCTCGGCGTAGGCCTCGGTGCCGACGATCGCGGGCTCGTAGCCCGTGACCGACGCCATCTGGTTCATGTCGAGCGCCTTGCCCGCGGCGAAGTTCGGGACGATGTCGACGAGGACGACGTCCGCGTAGTCGCGCCGCGCCACCTCGAGCGCGCACGTCGCGCCGACGTTCCCCGCCCCGACGACGGTCACTTTCTTCCTGCCGGTCACTTCGTCTCTCCTTCGTCTGGCGCGACCCGCGTCAGCGGAGCCGCTCGATGATCGCGTCCGCGTACTCGGACGTCCCCACGGCGGTCGGGTCGTCGCGCGTCGGTTTCAGGTCGTAGGTCACACGGTCGCCCTCGGCGATCACGGCGGCGACTGCCGCCTCGAGCCTCTCCGCGGCGTCGCGCTCGCCGATGTGCTCGAGCATGAGCTTGCCGGAGAGAATCATCGCCGTCGGGTTGACGCGGTTCTGGCCCTTGTACTTCGGCGCCGATCCGTGAGTCGCCTCGAACACGGCCGCCTCGGTGCCGATGTTCGCGCCGGGCGCGACGCCCAGGCCTCCGACGAGCCCGGCGGTCAGGTCGCTGATGATGTCCCCATAGAGGTTCGGGAGCACGAGGACGTCGAACTCCTCGGGTCGCTGCACGAGGCCCATGCACAGCGCGTCGACGAGGGTCTCCCACGGCTCGATCTCTGGGTAGTCCGCCGCGACCTCGCGGAAGACCGCGAGAAAGAGCCCGTCGGTGTGCTTCATGATGTTCGCCTTCGTGATGCACGAGACGCGCTTCCGGCCGTTTGCGCGCGCGTACTCGAACGCGAAGCGGATGATCCGCTCGGACCCTTCCGGGCTCAGCGGCTTGATCGAGATCCCGGAGCTCGAGGCGATGCGCTTCGGCTGCCGCGCGTTCAGGAAGTCGATGACGGCGTGTGCGTCGTCGGTGCCCGACTCGAACTCGATCCCCGCGTACAGATCCTCGGTGTTCTCGCGCACGATCACCACGTCGACGCCCTCGTAGCGCGAGCGGACGCCCGGGTACGACTTGCAGGGCCTGACGCAGGCGAAGAGCCCCAATTCATGGCGCAGCGCGACGTTGACCGAGCGAAAGCCCGTCCCGATGGGGGTCGTGATCGGCCCCTTCAGCGCGACGCCGTTCCGCTTGACGGACTCGAGCGTCTCGGGGGGAAGCGGGGTGCCCGCCTCCTCCATCACGTCGACGCCGGCGTGGCGGACGTCCCATTCGAACTCGACACCCGTCGCCTCGAGCACCCGGCGCGACGCCTCGGTGAGCTCCGGCCCGGTTCCGTCGCCCGGAACGAGTGTGACCGTGTACGACATCGCGGCGGAGGATAGTGACAGGGGCCCGAATCCCCGCTCAGGTACCGTCCGTCGGAGGACGCGCGCCGAGAAAGGGAGAGGGATGAGCGAGTTCAAGCCTGGGCTCGAGGGCGTCGTCGCCGTCGAGACCGAGATCGCCGAGCCGGACCGCGACGGCGGGTCGCTCCGCTACCGCGGCGTGGACATCGAGGACCTCGTCGGTCACTACCCGTACGAGCGCGTATGGGGATTGCTGGTCGACGACGACCTCGACTCGACGATGCCCGGCCCGGAGCCGTACGAGCCGGCCCGGCTCACGGGGAACGCGCCCGCCGACCTCCAGGCGGAGACTGCCCGCCTGGCCGGCGAGTGGGAGCTCGGGAAGCTCAACGAGATCTCCGACGAGCAGGCCCGGGAGGACCTCGGGCGTCTGTCGGGCCAGATGATGGCGATCGTCGCGCGCTCGGCGCGGATCGCCGACGGCGAGACGGAGCCGGTTCCGGACGAGGTCGTCGCGCGGGGCGAGACCGCCGCGGAGACGTTCCTGCTCCGCTGGCGCGGCGAGGCGGATCCGCGGCACGTCAAGGCGATCGACACGTACTGGATCTGCACCGCGGAGCACGGCCTCAACGCGTCGACGTTCACCGCGCGCGTGGTCGCCTCGACCGGGGCCGACTGCGGCGCCGCGCTCTCCTCTGCGGTCGGCGCGCTGTCCGGGCCGCTCCACGGCGGCGCGCCCGCCTACGTCAAGCCGATGCTCGAGGAGGTCGAGCAGCTCGGCGACGCCGGCCAGTGGGTGCAGGACGCCCTCGCGTCGGGAAAGCGGATCATGGGCTTCGGTCACCGCGTCTACCGGGCGGAGGACCCGCGCTCCCGGATCCTCAAGCGCGTCGCGAAGGAGCTCGGCGCGGAGAACGTCGAGATCGCCGAGGAGCTCGAGACCGTTGCCCTCGCGGCGCTCCAGGAGCGTCATCCCGACCGCGTCCTCGCGACCAACGTCGAGTACTACTCCGCGATCGTGCTCGACATCGCCGAGATCCCGCCGCCGCTCGCGCCTGCGATGTTCGCCTGCTCCCGCGTCGCGGGCTGGTCGGCGCACATCCTCGAGCAGAAGCGGACGGGGCGGCTCTTCCGGCCGTCGGCACGGTATGTCGGCCCTGCGTCGCGCTCGCTCTCGGCGGTCTGATGGAGCTCGCGGAGGCCGCGACGCGCGCAGAGGAGCTGTCCCGTTCAGCAGGCGCGGAGCGCGAGCTGGCGGTGTTGCGAGCTGACTGGGACGACGAGATCGAGGCGGCGGCGCGGAGCCACGACTACCGCGTCCGCGGGCTCGCATACCGCGCGATCGCGCAGTTCCGCTTTCGTCAGAAGCTCGAGCTCCTGCGCCGCGGGCTCGAGGACGAGAGCGCGGGCGCGCGCGGCTCCGCGCTGATCGCGCTGCGCTCGCTCTCGGCCGACCACCCTGGCGACGTGAACGGGTTCCGGCCGCTCCTCAACGAGCTCGCGATGCGCGACCCGAACGACGCAGTCCGCCGCCTGGCGATCCTCTGCCTCCAGAACGGCACCGCCGACCGGGGCAGCATCCAGCTCCTCGACGGGATCGCGGGCGACGACGAGGCCGACCGCGAGGTGCGGGAGACCGCTCGCAAGGTGTCGGCTGCACTCGTGCGGAAGTCCCGCGCGAAATAGGCTTGCGTGGTGGCGTCGCCGCTCGTCGGGCTGATCATGGGCTCGCGCTCCGACTGGGAGACGTTGCGCCACGCTGCCGAGACCCTCGCCGAGCTGGGCATCCCATTCGAGCAGCGCGTCGTCTCGGCCCATCGGACGCCCGACCTGCTGTTCGAATACGCCTCGGAGGCGGAGGAGCGCGGCCTGCGGGTGCTGATCGCCGGCGCGGGCGGGGCGGCGCACCTCCCGGGGATGACCGCGGCGAAGACGACGCTGCCCGTCCTCGGCGTGCCGGTCGAGTCGAAGGCGCTCTCCGGCCTGGACTCGTTGCTCTCGATCGTCCAGATGCCGGCAGGCGTCCCCGTCGCCACGCTCGCGATCGGGCAAGCGGGCGCCGTCAACGCAGCGCTCCTCGCGGCGTCGATCCTCGCGGTCTCCGATCGCGCGCTCGCGGAGCGGCTCCGCGCCTTCCGCGAGGCGCAGACGCGGGCCGTCCTCGACGCGCCCGACCCGGCCGAACCCGCTGCGTGAGTCACCGCGTGCTTGCAACACACTGTTTCATGCGGTGACAACTGTCGGCTGCATCGGCGGCGGGCAGCTGGGGCGGATGCTCGGGCTCGCAGGGTTGCCGCTCGGGGTGTCGTTTCGGTTCCTCGACCCCTCGCCCGACGCGTGCGCGCAAGACGTCGGAGAGCTCGTCGTGGCGCCGTACGACGATCCCGACGGCTTGAGCCGGCTGACCGCCGGCGCGGAGGTGATCACGTACGAGTTCGAGAACGTGCCCGTGCAGGCGGCGGCGAGCGTGGGCGCGCTGCCCGGACCCGCAGCCCTCGAGCACGGCCAGGACCGGCTGCGCGAAAAGCAGCTCTTCCGCTCGCTCGGGATCCCCACGGCCCGATTCGGCTCACTGGAGGAGGCCGGGCTCCCCGCGCTCGTCAAGACGCGGCGCCTCGGCTACGACGGGAAAGGCCAGCGTCGGGTCGATGCGCCGGAGCCTCTTCGAGACGGCGAGCTCGCGGAGGCGGTCGTCGACTTCGAGCGCGAGCTGTCGATCGTCGGCGTTCGGGGGCGGGACGGAGAGACGCGTTTTTGGCCCGTCAGCGAGAACATCCACCTCGACGGCATCCTGCGCGTGACCCGTGCGCCGGCCCCGAACCCTCCGCAGCGCGAAGCGGAGGAGATCTGCACTGCGCTTCTCGACGCGCTCGACTACGTCGGCGTGCTCGCCGTGGAGCTGTTCGAGGTGGCCGGTCGGCTGCTTGCGAACGAGTACGCCCCGCGCGTGCACAACACCGCGCACTGGACGATCGACGGTGCGGAGACGAGCCAGTTCGAGAACCACCTGCGCGCGATTCTCGGCCTGCCGCTGGGCGGGACGGCGGCGCTCGGTCCTTGCGTGATGCTCAACCTGATCGGCGCCGTGCCGCCGCTCGACAAGCTGCTCGCGCTTCACGGCGCGCACGTGCATCTCTACGGCAAGGAGTCTCGCCCGGGTCGCAAGCTCGGCCACGTCACGCTCGTCGACCCCAGGGCCGAAGTCGTCGAGCGCCTCATGGCGCTCGCGGGCTAGAGCCCGCGCCGCGAGCGCGATACGACCTGCTTCTCGCGCTCCGCCTCGTTACCCGCGATGCCGGGACTGTGCACGACGAACGGAAAGTAGTCCTCGGAGCTGCAGATCTCGGCGATCGTCGGGTGGAGGTGAGGCTCGTCGATCGCCTCGGTCGCGAAACCGACGGAGACCGGCAGGTCGCCATCCCATGGACCGGCGAGCCAGCCCTTCGCGTCCTGCGTCGCGTGCTCGTGCCTCATGTGAGTCCGGCCGCGACGGGTCAGCTCGCGTCGGGCGCGCGCTCGGCGCGGCGGCGCGCGTGCGGGTGGGCATTGAAGTACGCCTCGCGGCGGTGTCGATCGGAGACGTGCGTGTACCGCTCCGTCGTCGCCACATCGGCGTGGCCGAGCATCTCCTGGACGCTGCGCAGGTCGGCGCCGCCTTCGAGCAGGTGGGTCGCGAACGAATGGCGGAGGAGATGGGGGTGGACGCGGCCCGGCTCGAGCCCGGCGCGATCCGCCAGCCGTCGAAGGATGAGGAACGCGCCCGAGCGGGTCAGCGCCCCGCCGCGTGCGTTGAGGAACAGATCGGGCCGATGCCGATGGTCGAGATGCGGCCGGCCGAGTGCGAGGTAGCGGCGGAGCGCCTCGGCCGCGGGGCGGCCGAGCGGGACGAGTCGTTCCTTCTCGCCCTTCCCGACGACCCGTACGGCGCGGCCCTCGAGGTCGACGCCCGCCTTCACCAGGCCGACCGCCTCGGAGACGCGCAGGCCGGCGCCGTAGAGCAACTCGACGAGGGCGCGGTCGCGCATCGCCCGCGGCGTCGTGCCGGCTGCCGCCTCGACCAGCCGTTCGGCTTCGGCCGGAGAGAGCGTCCGCGGGACGCTCCTCGGCCTCCGCGGCCCCACGATCCCGGCCGCGGGGTTGTCGTCGCGCACTCCGATCAGCGTCAGGTGGCGGAGGTAGGCACGGACGGCGGCAAGGCGCCGGGCGATCGTCGCGGGCGCGCGTCCGTCGGCGCGCATCGTCGCGAGCCATGCCTCGATGTCCTCGGTCGCGGCGGTCGCGATCGGCTTGTCGAGCGAGGCTGCGAACGACGCGAGGTCGCGCCGGTAGGCGTCGACCGTGCGCGGCGAGCGGCGTGCCGCGAGAAGGAGCAGGAAGCGCTCGACGTCCGGATCGATGTGGTCGCTCATCGCGGCGGGACCCGATTCGGCGGCGGGTCACCGCCTCCTCCGCAACGCGCGGCGCCGAACGGTGTCAGACACCGTTTTGTGTCAAGGGCGCGCCTGTGCCGGTTGTGTGCCAATCGGCCCACAGGCCGCCGAGCAAGGGTTTCGTTTACCTGGAGGGACCACGCTTCGGGATCCAATCGCGCCGAACCGGTGCGAACGGCCCCGTCCGCAAGTGGGACTTGACAGCGCACGATGTCTGACACCGTCCTGCGACCATCTCACGACCGCGGATGTGCCCGGTCGTAGACGCGCCGGAGCCGGCGAGCGTCCACGTGGCTGTAGATCTGCGTCGTCGAGAGCGAGGCGTGGCCGAGGAGCTCCTGGATCGTGCGGAGGTCGGCGCCGCCCTCCAGCAGGTGCGTCGCGTACGCGTGGCGGAGGCTGTGCGGATGAGGGAAGAGCCGACGGAGCGAGCTCGTGTCGAGCCGGCGTCCGCGGATCGAGAGGAAGAGCGCGTCGCACGCACCGCGAGAGAGGTGCGAACGCCCATCGCGGAGCCAACGGCCGAGCCGCCACACGGCCTCCTCGCCGACCGGCACGATCCGCTCCTTGCCGCCCTTTCCACGCACGTGCACCTGCTCCCGATCGAGATCGACGTCGGCGAGATCGAGCCCGACGGCCTCCGCCGATCGGAGGCCACACGCGTAGACGAGCTCGACGAGCGCTGCGTTCCTCAGTGCAAGCGGGTCGTCGCCGGAGAGCCGGTCGACCGCGCTCTCGACTTCGCCTAGGCGCGGCGTCTCGGGCAGCCTGCGCGGCCTCCGGGGTGCGAGCGCGGCCTCGGGGACGCGTTCGGGGCCGAGCGCGTAGCGGATGAGCGAACGCACGGCCGAGAGACGGCGGCCGATCGTCGTCGGCGCGAGCCCACGCCGGGCGCGTCCGAGCTCGGCCGTGTAGTCCGCGAGCACGCGGATGTCGACGTCGTCGAGCTCGACTCCGCGCTCGGCGAGCCAGGCCGCGAAGTCCCGGAGGTCGGCGCGATACGCCCGTCGCGTCGCGTCGGACAGCGCCGGGCTCGCGAGGAAGCGGTCGATCGCGACCTCGGTGTCCACGTCTACCGTGTTCTCGCCGCTCCCGGCGACGCCTCCCATGCGCATCACGCTCGCACTCGTCCTCGCCGTCGCAATCGGCGCCGCAATCGTCGTCGCGCGTCAGAGCGACGACGAGTCGGGCGCCACGGACACCGGAGCGGTCACGCTCGTCGGCGACTCGCTCAACGTCGGGATCGAGCCGTACCTGGCGAAGGAGCTGCCGGGCTGGCGCGTGGACCCGCACGACCGAGTCGGCCGGGCGACTGTCGAGGGCGTCGACGAGCTCCGCGCCTTGCGCAGGGCGCTCGCCCCCGTCGTGGTCGTCAGCCTCGGGACGAACGACGCCGAGGGCTCGGAGCAGCCGTTCCGAACGCTCGTCGACGACGCGATCGCGGTCGTCGGGCCGAACCGGTGCCTCATCTGGGCGACCGTCGTCCGAGACGGCGCCGAGCGCATCGGGTTCGACCGCGTGCTCCGCGCCGCGAGTGCTGCGCACCAGAACGTGCGGCTCGTCGACTGGGCGTCGCTCGTCTCGGACGATCCGTCGCTCCTCGCCGGCGACCGCGTCCACGGCACCCCGGACGGCTACGCCCGGCGCGCGGCGGAGACCGCCCGCGCGATTCGCGCCTGCTAGGCCCTCCGGGGATGAGGGCGAGGTTGACGGTCGTCCGTACCCTTGGGGTGTGAGCATGTACCGCTACTCGCGCGCACCGGACGCCCCGGTCGAGCGCCCGGAAGACCCGGCGGTGCGCAAGGCGAACCTGCGGCGGATCATCAAGCTCTTCAAGCCGTACAAGAAGAGGCTCGGCGTGACGGTGGGGCTGATCCTGTTCGCATCGGGGATCGGGGTGATCCCGCCGTTCCTGCTCCGCGCGATTCTCGACACGGCGATCCAGGTCTCGCCGGACGGGCAGGCCACGGTCGACATGCGCCTCCTGATCTGGCTCGTCGCAGGGATGGTCGCGATCCCGATCGTCACGGGCGTGCTCGGGGTGTGGCAGACGCTGCTCTCGAACCTCGTCGGCCAATCGGTGATGCACGACCTCCGCACGGCCGTCTACCGCCATCTCCAGCGCCTGTCGCTGGCGTTCTTCACCCGGACGCGGACGGGCGAGGTGCAGAGCCGCATCGCGAACGACATCGGCGGGATCGAGAACGTCGTCACCACGACCGCGACGTCCGTGCTCGGGAACGTGACCACGGTGATCGCGACGATCATCGCCATGGTGCTGCTCGACTGGCGCCTCGCGGCATTCGCCCTCGCATTGCTGCCGCTCTTCGTCTGGCTGACAAAGCGCGTCGGCGATCAGCGGAAGAAGGTCACGGCGGAGCGGCAGGTCTCCCTCGCCGACGTGTCGTCGATCGTCCAGGAGTCTCTGTCGGTCTCGGGGATCCTGCTCGGCAAGACCATGGGTCGCTCGGGCGACCTCGCGCAGCGGTTCGAGAGCGAGTCGAAGCGGCTCGCCCACCTCGAGGTGCGCAGCCGCATGACCGGCCGCTGGATGATGGCCGCGATCCAGACGTCGTTCGCGGTGATGCCGGCGCTCGTCTACCTGTTCGCCGGTTGGACGATCTCGCGCGGCTCGACCGCGATCACGATCGGGACGATCGTCGCCTTCACGACCCTGCAGACACGCTTGTTCTTCCCGATCGGCGGCCTCCTCGGAGTTCAGCTCGACGTCCAGAGCTCGCTCGCGCTCTTCGACCGGATCTTCGAGTACCTCGACCAGCCGGTTGACATCGTCGAGGGCACCGAGTGGGTCGAGGAGTCGAACGGAGACGTGGCCTTCGACAACGTCTGGTTCCGCTACGGCGACGACGCGTGGACGCTCGAGGACGTGACGTTCACGGTGCCGGCGGGGACGACGGCGGCGCTCGTCGGCGAGACGGGGTCGGGGAAGACGACGTGCGCGTACCTGGTCGCGCGCCTGTACGACGCGACCGAAGGACGCGTGACGATCGACGGCCTCGACGTCCGCGAGCTCACGTTCCCGTCGCTCACCGCCGCCGTCGGGGTCGTCTCGCAGGAGACGTACCTGTTCCACGCGTCGGTGCGCGAGAACCTCCGCTTCGCGCGGCCCGAGGCGACCGACGAGGAGATCGAGGAGGCAGCGCGGGCCGCCCAGATCCACGCGCTCATCGCGTCATTGCCGGACGGCTACGACACGGTCGTCGGCGAGCGCGGCTACCGATTCTCGGGCGGCGAGAAGCAGCGGATCGCGATCGCGCGGACGATCCTCCGAAACCCGCCGATCCTCGTGCTGGACGAGGCCACCTCCGCGCTGGACACGCAGACCGAGCGTGCAGTGCAGGCGGCGCTCGAGCGGCTCGCGGAAGGCCGCACGGTGATCGCGATCGCGCACCGTCTCTCGACTGTTCGCGACGCCGACCAGATCGTCGTGCTCGACCACGGGCGCGTCGTCGAGCGGGGCACGCACGACGAGCTATTGGGGCTCGGAGGCCGCTACGCGGCGCTCGTCGCCCGGGATGCCGACCTCGACGCGCTGCCCGCAGCGACGTGAACGCGAGGGCGCCGAAGGGGCTGCCATGTCAGCGTGGTAGCGACTACGGTTCCGCCGCAGGGAAATGGACAGACGCGGGGTTCCCGCGCGTGCGCAAGACACGAAGAGAATTCCTACGATGACCGCGACGACACCTGAGACCGGGCTGGAGAGGCACGGAATCGACCCATCCGGCGAGGTCCTCCGCAACCCCACGACCGCGCAGCTCTACGTGCACGCCTTGCGTGGCGGTGCCGGGCAGCTCGCGGAGGGAGGTCCGCTCGTCGTCGACACGGGGCGCTTCACCGGCCGCTCGCCGCAGGACAAGTTCGTCGTCCGCGAGCCGGGCTCCGAGGAGCGGATCTGGTGGGGAGAGGTCAACCGGCCACTCGAGGAGGCGAACTTCGACGATCTGCGCGCGAATGTCGCCGCGCACCTGGCCAGCCAGTCGCGCCTCTACGTGATCGACGCCTTCGCGGGCGCCGACCCCGAGCACCGGATCGGCGTGCGGGTCGTCACCGCGAGCCCATACCACGCGCTCTTCGCGAAGACGATGTTCATCCGCCCGACGCCGGACGAGCTCGACGGGCACGAGCCGCAGGCGCTCGTACTGCACGCGCCCGAGGTCGAGGCGGATCCCGCGACGAACGGCACGCGCACGGGGACGTTCGTCGTCCTCCACCCGACCCGGGGCGAGGTGCTGATCGGCGGGACTTTCTATGCGGGCGAGATCAAGAAGTCGATCTTCACGGTGATGAACGACCGGCTGCCGCTCGAGGGCGTCTTCCCGATGCACTGCTCGGCCAACGTCGGCCCCGACGGCGACGTCGCCGTGTTCTTCGGGCTCTCGGGGACCGGCAAGACGACGCTCTCCGCCGATCCGTCCCGGACGCTGATCGGGGACGACGAGCACGGCTGGGGGACGAACGGCGTGTTCAACATGGAGGGCGGGTGCTACGCGAAGGTGATCCGCCTGTCGCCGGAGGCCGAGCCCGACATCTTCCGGATGACCCACACGTTCGGGACGATCCTCGAGAACGTCACCGTGGACGAGCGCGGCGTCGTCGACCTCGACGACGATTCGAAGACGGAGAACACCCGTGCCGCCTATGAGCTCGAAGGCATTCCCAACGCGCATCCGGACAAGATGGCCGGGCATCCGCAGAACGTCGTGTTCCTCACGGCGGACGCGTTCGGCATCCTGCCGCCGATCGCGCGCCTGACACGCGAGCAGGCGCAGTACTGGTTCCTCTCCGGGTTCACTGCGAAGCTCGCAGGCACCGAGATCGGCGTCACGGAGCCGCAGCCGACGTTCTCGACGTGCTTCGGCGCGCCGTTCATGCCGCAGCCGCCTCAGCTCTACGCGCGGATGCTCGCGGACAAGCTCGAAGAGCACGGCGCGAGGGTCTGGCTCGTCAACACCGGTTGGACCGGGGGGCCGTTCGGCCAAGGGCACAGGATGCCGATCAATGCGACTCGTGCGCTGCTCGAGGCCGCGTTGTCGGACGCGCTCGGCAGCTCGGAGATGCGGGTGGACCCCGTTTTCGGGATCGAGGTGCCGATCGCAGTGCCCGGCGTCGACGCGGCGCTGCTCGATCCGGGTCGACCTGGGCCGACCCAGCTGCCTACGACGCGAAGGCGCGGCAGCTCGCGGACATGTTCCGCGCGAACTTCGACAAGCGCTTCGCGGAGCACGTCGACCCTGCTGTGGCGGCCGCAGGCCCCCGCTGACGTCGGCCTCCCCCGCCGAGGCGCGGTCGTCGTGTCCGCGCTGGGACGCGAGACCAGGACCTGTGGCCTCGTGCATCGTCGGGCTCGTCGTGGCCTTCGTGGTGCTCGTCGTCGGGCTCGGTTGAGCGTGCGTTGACGCGGCCCGGAAATCCCGGCATTCGGTAGGTTCCAAGCGATGGACTCGCCTTTCGACGTGCTCGTCGTCGGCGCCGGCTGCGCCGGCATGCGCGCCGCGATCGAGGCACACGATGCCGGCGCCCGCGTCGCGGTCGTGTCGAAGCTCCATCCGACCCGCAGCCACTCCGGCTCGGCCGAGGGCGGGATCAATGCGGCGCTCGGGAACAAGGCGGAGGACAGCCCGGAGATCCACGCTTTCGACACGGTGAAGGGGTCGGACTACATCGGCGACCAGGACGCGATCGAGATCTTCTGCCGGGAGGCGCCGGGCGACATCTACCAGCTCGAGCACTGGGGTTGTGTCTTCTCGCGGAACGAGGAGGGCAAGCTCGACCAGCGGCCGTTCGGTGCTGCCGGGTCTCCCCGGACAGTGTTCTCCGCGGACATCACGGGCCACGTCCTCATCCAGGTGCTCTACGAGCAGCTCCAGAAGCGGATCGCCGACGGCCTGGTCGTGTTCGAGGAGTACTTCGCCTTCAGCCTCGTCGAGGACGACGGCCGCTGCGTCGGCGTCGTCTGCTGGGACATCCTGAACGGCGGGGTCAAGCTCGTGACCGGCTCCGCGACGATCCTCGCAACGGGTGGCGCCGGCCGCCTCTACCGCGCCACGACGAACGCGTACGCGTGCACCGGCGACGGCATGGCGATGGCGCTTCGTGCGGGGCTGCCGCTCAAGGACATGGAGTTCATGCAGTTCCATCCGACGACGATGTACCCGTCCGGGATCCTGATCACGGAGGGCTGTCGAGGTGAGGGCGGTTACCTCATCAACAAGGACGGCGAGCGCTTCATGAAGCGCTACGCGCCGAACGCGCTCGAGCTCGCCTCGCGTGACGTCGTGTCGCGCTCGGAGACGACCGAGATCGAGGCCGGCCGGGGCCTCAACGGCTCGGTGATGCTCGACCTGCGCCACCTAGGCCCGGAGAAGATCCTCACGAAGCTGCCGGGCTCCCGCGACCTCGCGATGACCTACGCGGGCGTCGATCCCATCTTCGAGCCGATCCCGGTGCGCCCCGGTGCGCATTACCACATGGGCGGCGTCGAGACGGACGAGTGGGGCCGAACGGCGCTCGAGGGGTTGTACGCGGCAGGGGAGGTCGCCTGCGTGTCCGTCCACGGTGCGAACCGGCTCGGGGGGAACTCGCTGATGGAGACGATCACGTTTGGCCGGCGCTCGGGGCGGCACGCCGCGGAGTACGCCCTCGACCGCATCACCGTCGCGACGAACGGAAGCGGGGAGGCGGCACGTAGCGACGCCGAGACGTGGGTGCAGGGCATCCTCGACGTCGACGGCGGCGAGCGCCCGTGGCAGATCCGCGACGAGCTCGGCCAGACGATGCTCGAGAACTTCGGCGTCTTCCGGTACCCCGATCGCATGGAAGCACAGATCGGGATCATCGGCGACCTCCGCCGCCGCTACGCCCGCGGCGTCGTCGTGGAGGACAAGGGCACGATCTTCAACAACGACCTCACGCAGGCCATCGAGCTCGGCTATCTGCTCGACGTGGCCGCGTGCATGCTTCAGGCAGGGCTCGCCCGCCAGGAGTCCCGGGGCGCCCACTCGCGGCCGTCCGACTTCCCCGACCGAGACGACAAGAGCTTCATGAAGCACTCGATCAGCGAATGGGTCGACGGCGCGCCCCGGCTCTCGTATCGCGACGTCCGCGTGACGAAGTGGGAGCCTACGGTGAGGACGTACTGATGGCGCGAAATTGTCACAGAGTCGGCACGGTTTTGTTGCATATTTCGGCAACAGAGTCGATAGAATTGTCAGTGGGTGGTGGGTTGGGGTGCCCCGAGGGAGCAGCCCGCGCAGACGGAACGAACGGAGCGTCGTGAAGGTCGAGCTGAAGATCTGGCGCTACGACGCCTCGACGGGCGAGCGCGCGCTGCGGCCATACGAGGTCGACGTGTCCGACGAGGCGACGCTGCTCGATACGCTCGACATCGTCAAGGACCGCGTCGACGGGACGCTCGCGTACCGCAAGAGCTGCCGGATGATGATCTGCGGCTCATGCGGGATGCGGGTCGACGGGGGCGCCGTGCTCGCCTGCAAGACCCGCATCGCGGACATCGCCGCCGACGGGCACGTGCCCGTCGTGTCGGCGATGGGGAACCTGCCGATCCTCAAGGACCTCGTGGTCGACATGGATCCGTTCTGGCAGAAGATGCAGGCGATCCAGCCGTACCTCGAGCCCCGCCTCGACCGTGCGACGGAGGGCGAGAACATCGTCTCGCGGGAACGGATGGACGCGATCCACAAGGAGTCGCTCTGCATCAATTGCGGCTGCTGCGTCTCGGAGTGCAACTCGATGGAGTCCGACCCGGACTTCCTAGGACCGGCAGCGCTCGCGAAGGGGTTCCGCTTCGTCGGGGATGCGCGCGACGGCGCAACGATCGAGCGGCTCGAGCGCTACAGCGAGGAGCACGGAATCTGGGACTGCACCCGCTGCTACTTCTGCAACGAGCGCTGCCCGAAGGACGTCGACCCTCGCGATGCGATCGCGAAGCTGGGCGCGGAGGCGATGAAGGTCGGAATCGACCGCGACATGGGCGCGAAGCACGCGAAGTGGTTCGTCACCTCGGCGAAGACGACCGGCTGGCTCCGCGAGACGGAGCTCGTGCCGAAGACGCAGGGTGTCGTGAAGGCGATCAAGGAGATCAAGTTCGCGATGTCGCTTCTGCCGAAGGGGAAGGTGCCGCCACCGTTCCCGCCGCACGTGGCAGCCGACGTGGGCGAGTCGCGCGCGCTCTTCGACCTCGTGAAGACCCAGGGCCGCGCTGGCGCCGCCGGCATCGTCCAGGGGGAGAAGGCGCTCGGGCAGCTCGAGCACTCGGGCCACGCGGTCGACGGCCCCAGCCACCCGTACGACGACCCCCGCTCGTTCCCGAAGCCCTATCTCCCCGACGACGAGGAGCCCGCCACGTGAAGCAGGTCGCCTACTACAAGGGCTGCCTCGCCAGCCTGTCCGCGAAGGAGCTCGATACCTCGACGCGTGCGCTTGCGCCCAAGATCGGGTACGAGCTGCTCGAGCTCGAATCGGTCACGTGCTGCGGCGCGGGCGACATCCACGAGGCGGAGCCGGACTACTACCTCCACCTCAACGCGCGGATCCTCGCGTATGCGGCCGCGACCGGCTCGGACAGGCTGATGACGGTGTGCAACGTGTGCACGCTCAACCTGCGGCAGGCGAACTACCAGCTGCTCAACGACGCCGCGCTTCGCGAGCGGGTCAACGACAACCTGGAGCGGGTCGGCGCGCCCCGGTACGAGACCGACGTCGACTGCGTGCACTTCCTCTGGCTCGTCGCGGGCGAGAGCTTCTCGACGCTTCGAGACGTCGCGCACAAGGGGCTCCGCGGCCTCAAGATCGCACCGTTCTACGGCTGCCAGATCCTGCGGCCGTCGAAGCTGATGGGCTTCGACGACCCCGATCGGCCCGACTCCCTCGAGCGGATCATCACCGCCTGCGGCGGCGAGCCGATCGACTACCCGGCGAAGATCAAGTGCTGCGGCTTCCCCATCATCCAGGCGCGCGAGGACACGGCGCTCGGCGAGCTGATCCAGCCGATCGAGCAGGCGAAGGAGGCAGGGGCGGACGCGATCGTGACCCCGTGCCCGCTCTGTCACCTCTCACTCGACGCGTGGCAGTCGAAGCTCAAGCAGCAGACCGGGAAGGACTTCCAGATGCCGATCCTTCACCTCTCGCAGTTGATCGGCGTCGCAGCCGGCCTGACGGACTCGGAGCTCCGCTTCAAGCGGCACGTCGTCTCGATGGAGCCTGTGCTCGAGAAGCTCGCGCTGTAGCCGCGGTCAGGGCGCGGCGCCGACAGAGCGCCTCGTCCCACAACGCGAGAGCGACGAGCGACCAGCCGAGGAGCTCGAGGCCCTCCTTCGCGACGATCTGGTACTCGGCGATCGGGTCGCCGCGCGCGCGCTCGAACCAGTGGTCGAGCCGGTCGAGCCCGGTCACCAGGAAGGACGACGCGAGCACCAGCACGGCGACGCCGAGCGTCGCGCGCGGCCGCAGGCCCGAGGCGAGCCCGACGATCGCGAGCAGCACGGCGGCGACCGCGACGAGCGCGATCACGTACCACCCGTGGCCGACGAAGGATGCGGGCCGTCGTGGAAGAGGTCGGCGAGCGCGAGCACCGCGAGCACGCCCGCCAGCACGTGCCGACGACGCGCTGGGAGCCGCGCTCGCGTCGCGCGACGGCGCCGGCGCCGAGCGGCGGCGAGCCGAGCGCGAGCGTCGAGACGATGTCGGGCAGCCCGTTGCTCCGGTCGAGGTCGACGAACGTTCCCATGCGATCGAAGTGCAGCACGACGACGAGGTGGACGACCGACTGGGCCAGCACGAGCAAGGCGACCACGAACAAGGCGCCCCCGAACGCCAG
>CAVOSU010000001.1:0-9155 GCA_963698935.1 uncultured Actinomycetes bacterium | reverse complement strand
AGGAGATCCGGCAGCGCCTGGTCGAGCGGCGCCCGCTCGAGCTCCAGCGGAACCGCCAGCTCAAGCTCGTCTCCCGTCCGGGAGAGTCTCCCGACAACTTCGCCTCCCGGTGCGACGCCGCTGCGCAGGAGCGCGCCGACGCCGAGACCGCCAAGATCCGCGACCGCCTCGAGACGAAGCGCGACCGGCTCGATCGGGCGCTCGCGCAGGCGCAGCGGCGGGTCGAGGAGCTGGAGACCGACACCCGCTCGCGCCAGGCGACCGAGCTGCTCGCCGGCGCCGGTTCCGTGCTCGGCGCGTTCTTCGGAGGACGTCGAAGCACGCGGTCGATGGCCGGTGCGCTCTCGAGCGCAGCGTCGCGGCGCGGCGTGTCCGTGCGCAGTGCCGAACGGCGGGAGACCGCGAAGTCCAAGGTCGACGCGACGAAGGACGATCTGACCGAGCTCGAGCAGGAGCTCGCAGACGAGATCGCGGCGATCGACGAGCGCTGGCGTGCCGTTGCCGACGAGGTGGACACGCTCTCCATCCGGCTCGAGGCGACCGACGTCCGCGTCGTCGAGACCCGACTCGTGTGGGTGCCGACCGACTGATCGCGGCGCTCGCGGTGACCGCCCTCCTCGTAGCGGCGGGCTGCGACGCCGACGGCGCCCGGGAGGACCGACCGACCGCCGGGAACGGCGTCGTCGCGCGCGTGAACGACGGCGACACGCTCACCCTGCACAGCGGCGCGAAGATCCGACTCGTCCAGATCGACGCGCCCGAGCTGACGAGCGACTGCTACGGCCGCGCGGCCCAGCGGGCACTCGCCACGCTTGCACCCGTGGGCGCGCGCGTGCGGATCGTCCGCGATCCGGCGCTCGACGACCGCGATCGCTACGGCCGGCTGCTCCGCTACGTCCTCGTGGACGGCGCCGACGTGAACGTGGAGCTGGTCCGCCGCGGGGCGGCCTCCCCGTACTTCTTCCGAAACGAGCGCGGCGAGCACGCCGCCGAGCTCCTCGCCGCGGTGGACGAGGCGCGTGCGGGCGCGGCCGGCTACTGGGGCGCCTGCCCGGAGGCGCGGCTGAACACCGGTCTAGGCTCGATCACCGGCAAGCGGTAGAGGCTTGCGACAGCGTGTTGCAAGGGCACGTCCTGACGCGGCGCCCGAGCTCACGCGCTTCGGTCTCAGGAGGCCCACGGGATCTCGGGCGCGGCGTGGAAGCCGACGCCGCGCGCGGCGAGCCGGGCGCCGTGGGCGGCGAGGCGGAGCCGGTAGTCACGCCAGGCGCGCCCCTCGGCGGGCGACCAGCCGAGCTCCGCGTGGCCGAGGAGGCGCGGAAAGGCGAGGTGGTCGAGCCCCGCTCGGTCGTCGATCGTCTCCGACCAGAGCGCCGCCTCGATCCCGAGCAGATCGCGGTCGGAGACCCCGTCCAGCAGAGTCGCCGGATCCCAGTCGTACGCCTGCCGGACGTCCGTCGTGCCCGCCCAGCTCAGCCCTGGAGTGGACGACGGCGTGTACTTCATGTCGAGGTATGTCCGCGTCGCGGGCGAGAGCACGAGCTTCGCCCCCTGCTCGACGGCGCTCCGCGCGAGCGCGGCGTCGTGCCAGTGCTGCGCGACCGACGTCCGGCGAAGCCGAACGCGGGCGGTCTCCTCCCAGCCGATCATGCGCTTCCCGTGCGCGCGCACGATCCGCTGTACACGCTCGACGAAGAAGCGGTAGTCGGCCGGATCGGTGGACAGGGCCTCGTCGCCGCCGATGTGGAGGTACGGGCCCGGCGTCAGGGCGGCCACCTCGCGCACGACGTCGTCGACGAAGACGTACGTCAGCTCCTTCCTGATCGCGAGCGAGCTGAACCCGACGTCGATCCCCGTGTACTGGGCGGGGGCGATGCCGTCGGCCGTCAGCCGGCCGTACGACGCGAGCGCGGCGTTGACGTGCCCAGGCATGTCGATCTCAGGCACGACGTCGACGAAGCGCCGCCGCGCGTAGGCGACGATCCGCGCGTACTGCCGCTGCGTGAGGTGCCCTCCTACCCCTCCCCCCACCGCGCTGCGCGCCCCCAGGCGGGTGAGGTTCGGCCATGAGCGGATTGCGAGGCGCCAGCCCTGGTCATCCGTCAGGTGCAGATGGAGCCGGTTCAGCTTGTAGAGGGTCATCTCGTCGACGAGTCGCTCGAGCTCCTCGACGCCGAAGAAGTGCCGCGCGACGTCGAGCATCAAGCCGCGCCAGGCGAACCGTGGACGGTCGTGGATCGTCCCCCGCGGCACGAGCCAGGGCCCGGCGACCGGCTCCCGGGACTCGATCGCCGGTGGCAGGAGCTGCCTGAGCGTCTGCGTCCCCCAGAAGAGCCCGGCCGGGCGGCGGGCGGCGATTGCAACACGGTCGTCGACGCGCAGCCGGTATCCCTCCTCCCCGAGCGCGCGGTCGCCGGGGACGAGCGTGAGCACGAGGTCACCCGGCTCGACGGTCCTCGCCGTCCGGACGACGGGCAGCGCGGATCCCGTGGCGGGCCGCAGCGCCGCAGCGAGGAGGCGGCCGACGTCCGTGGTCTCGGCCGAGGGGTCGGCGACGACGATCCGCGCGCGAGGCCCGAGCTCGAACATGCCGCGCTCCGGCGCGACGGCGAGTGGCCTCGGGATCAGCGGCGGAAACGACGGCGCGCGGTCGCTCATCCACGCACGGCGCCGGCCGTGAGCCCGAACATGATCCTCCGCTGCACCAGCAGGAAGAACACGATCACCGGGATCGCGGTCAGCGTCGACGCGGCCATCAGCCCGCCCCAGTCCGTGTTCCGGCTCCCGCCGTAGAAGCCCGCGAGCCACACCGTGACGGTCTGGTCTGACTGGTCGCTCAGGAGGACACTCGCGAAGATGTACTCGTTCCAGGATGTGACGAACGCGAACACCGCAGTCGCGACGAGGCCGGGGGCGGCGAGCGGCAGGAGGATGCGCACGAACGCCCCGAGGCGGCTCGAGCCGTCCACCATCGCCGCCTCCTCCAAGTCCTTCGGGATCCCGAGGATGAAGCCGCGCAGCGTCCAGACGGCGAACGGCAGGACGAAGGTCAGATACGTCAGGATCACCCCGGTCATCGTGCCGACGAGGTGGTACTTCGCCAGGACGACGTAGAGCGGGATCACGAGCCCCGCTTGCGGGAGCATGAGGATCCCGATCATCAGGACGATGAGGAGCTTGCGGCCCCCGAAGCGGTACTTCGCGAGCGCCACGGCGGCGAGGAACGCGATCACGATCGACGCCAGGACCGCGATGGACACGATGATCAGGCTGTTTCGCACCGTGTCCCAGAAGTAGGGCCGGTCCATCGCGTCGCGGAAGTGGTCGAGCGTCGGCGAGAACGAGAACCACGTCGGCGTCGCGCTGTTGATCTCGTCGTCCGGCTTGAGAGCCGTCGAGATCATCCAGAACACGGGGAACACCATCACGACGAAGATCGCGAGACCGAGGAGGTCCCAGCCCCTCCGCCTGACCGTGCGCCACCTGCGCCGCCGCCGCGGCGCCCGGGCCGTCGTCGCCACCGCGCTCACGAGACCTCCCCCATCCGCACCATGCGCCGGACGTAGACGACGCTCATCGCCGCGACCATCACCAGCATCAGGATCGAGATCGCTGCGCCGCGGCCGAAGTCGGAGTGCGCGTACCCCTCGATGAAGACGTAGACGCCCATCAGATAGTTCGACGAGTCGACATGCGAGGCGCCGATCAGGAGGTACGGCTGCGTGAAGACGCCGAAGTCCCAGATGATCGAGAGGCTCGTGAGGATGTAGACGATCGGCTTGACGGTGGGGAACGTGATGTCGCGGAACACGCGCCACGGGCTCGCGCCGTCGATCCGCGCGGCCTCGACGAGCTCGCGCGGCACCTGCGAGAGCCCCGCGTACATCGTCACGATCACGAACGGGAGCGCGCCCCAGACGATCAGCAGCGTGACCATCGCCAGCTTCCAGAACGTCGTCGCGTACCAGTCGTGCTGCTCGAAGTCTCCCAGGCGGAGCTGCGTGAGGATGTGGTTCACGACCCCGTTCTGGAAGTTCGTCATCCAGTACCAGACCTGCACGGCGACGACCGCCGGCATCGACCAGACGAGGACGAGCCCGGTGAGCACGAGGATACGGATCGCGGCCGTGAGCCGGACCAGCAGCAGGGCGACCAAGGTGCCGAGCACCATCGTGAGCGCGACATTCACCGCGGTGAACACGATCGTCCGGACGAGCGTGTCCCAGAACACGGAGTCCGAGAGGACGGAGCGGTAGTTGTCGAGCCCGATCCATTCCCCGTGGCGCTGGATCAGCTCCGGCAGGCCGTAGCGCTGGAACGAGAGCGTCGTCAGCCGGTAGAGCGGATAGCCGAGGATCGCGACGATCGCCGCTACGACGGGCAGCACGAGGAGGTACGGAACCGTCCCGCGCCCGACCCGGGAGACCGACAGCGGCCGCCGCCGCGCCCGGAGAGGAGGCGCGGCGGCGACGGCAGAGCTGGTGTGCGGGACGGGACTACGACCCAATGCGTCTCCCGTCCCGCAGCACCGTTAGAGGTCCGCGTTGAGCACGCGGGCGATGTTGTCGTTCGCCGACTGCGCCGCCTGCTTCACGGTCAGCTTGCCGGTGAGGATCTGGGCGAGCATGTTCCGGAGGATGTTGCCGTTCTCCACGTTCACCCAGTTCTTCGCGGTCGGGACGAACCAACTCCGCTTGGCGGCGCGCTCGTTGACGCTGTTGCCGAGAAGGCTCGTCGTGTTGGGGATGTTGCCGATCGACCGCAGCGCGGTCATCGACTGGTTGCTCGTGTAGGCCTTGATCCAGTCCGCGCCGAGGCTCTTGTCGCCGCCCACCGGGACGGCGAGGATCGACCCGCCGAGGAAGCCGGGCAGCGGCTGCCCGGCCTTGCGGCCCGGCATCACGAACTGCGCAGTGGACTTCGTGTACTTCTTGCCGACGCAGCAGCTGAACCAGGCCGGCCCGACGATCGCGGCTGCCTTCCCCTGTGCATATACGTCGTACGGGTTCGGATGGGTCTCGTCGGTCGTCTTCGAGGCGCGCGACGCCGCGTCGAAGAAGGTCTTGTACGCCGTGAGCCCGGCGATCGACTTCGGCGAGGCGAGCTGGCCCTGCCACCGCTTCCCGACCTGGGTCGCGATGCTGCCGCCGTACTCGTAGACGAAGCTCATCGCGGCGTACCAGTCGGTGCCCGCGATGTAGACGGGCGAAAAGCCCTTGCCGCCGCTCGAGGCGAGCTTGCGGGCGTCCGCAGCGAACTGCGCCAGCGTCTGCGGCACCTTGATGTTCGCCTTCTTGAACACATCCGTCCGGTACGTCACGACGCGGGAGCCCGCGTAGTACGGGACGCCGAAGACCTTCCTGTTGTAGACGCCTGCCGCGGCGAGGCCTGCGAGCCACGTCGACGAGTTCGCGAACGAGCCCTTCAACGAGGTGAGGTCCTGGAAGGCACCCGCGGCCATGTACTTCGTCATCTCGGTGTTCCCCATCTCGATGACGTCGGGGGCGTTGCCGCCCGCGAGGGTCGCGTCGAACTTCTTCAGGTGGTCACCCCACGTCTGATACTGGACGTCGACGGTGACGCCCGGGTGAGCCTTCTCGAACTGGTCGTTCGCCGCCTTGACGATCGGCGCCCAGTTCTCGGCCTGCGCGTCGACCTGGAGCCAGACGGTGATGCCATCGGCTGACGTGCCGCCGGATGCGGTGGACGCCACCGCTGCGAGGGCGACGCCGACAAGGACGACGGCGCCGATGATGCGTGCTCTGATCATGGGCGATTCTCCCAAGCGCATCGGGAGGCGGTGCGGGTCGCTCGGGGTTCCCGTGTGGCGAACGGAGAAGAGACGCCGGAGCCGCCTACTGGTTTATACCACTCTGCCACGATTCGGAACAGTCGCACAGTGATCCAAGGATGTCAAGACCAGTTGCGCAACGGCGAAACGAGACCGTCGCGCACCTGTGTGCTGATTTCCAGCGAGAAAGAGACACGTCACCGCATAATCAGCGATCGGCGGAACACCGGCGAAACAGCTCGCATTGGTACTGACCAACGATCAGAAACGGCGGAGCTCGGTGACGAGCTTGTAGCGGTCGCCCCGGTAGATCGAGCGGACGTACTCGACGATCTCGCTGCTCTCCGAGTGCGTGATGCGCTCGAACTGGAATGCCGGCGAATGAAGCGGCACCCCGAGGGCCTCCGATTCCTCCTCGTTGGTGACCGTCGGCTCGATGGTCTGGTCGCCGCCGACGATCGTGATCCCGAAGCGTCCCTCGAGGATCTCGTAGAACGAGCTGCGCTCGAGGTCGGGGGCCGTGAGGCCCGGAACCAGGGACTCGCGCACGTGGAGCGTCTCGATCGCCATCGTCTCGCGATCCGCCAGGCGAAGCCGATTGATGATCATCACGGGCTCTGACGGCGAGACGTGGAGCAGACGTCCCAGGTGCGCTCCGGCCGGCGTGACACGCAGGCCGAGCGTGCGGCTCGCTGGCACCATGCCGCGCCGCCGCATGTCCTCGGTGAAGGACGTCATGGTCAGCTCCTGGGCGATCTTCGGCTCGCTGACGAACGTTCCCGAGCCGTGCCGGCGGACGAGGAGCCCTTCGCGGACGAGGTCGTCGAGCGCCGCCCGGACGGTGAGGCGGGAGACGCCGAACTCATGCGTGAGCTGGCGCTCGGACGGGATCGCCTCCCCCACGTCGAGCTGCTCGATCAGGTCGAGCACCCGGCTCCGGGCCTCGCTCTGCTTCGTTACGACCTGCTTGGTCCCGCCAACCGTCGCCATCGTCTGCTCCATTCCCGTCGAGGCCGTCATCCTACCGCTAGCCCGACTGTGGTCAAGACCACCTATTCGACGGTCAACGCCGCCGCCCTCGTCACCTCGACGTCGGGCGCGCGCGGCGCGAGCGCGAGGCCGCTCACCGGATCGAAGAAGTGGAGCCGCCCGGTATCGACCGCCAGCTCGCGGCGACTGCCGACGGCCGGAACGGAGCGCGGGTCGACCCGGGCGGTGAAGAGCGTCTTTTGGCCAACGCCGAGGGCGGCCTCGTCGGGATCGTCCTCACCCGACTCCACGTCGGGCCGACCGGCGTCCACCCAAAAGCACACATGCGTATCGGCGCCGAGCTCCTCCACGACCTCGAGCGAGACGTCGATCGTCGGAAGCTCGCCCGGCGCACCGCCGACGTCGGCGAACGCCTCGGGGCGGATTCCCAGGATCACGGGCCCATCGCGCTGGGGGCGACAAGCGGGATCCAGCGGCAGCGCGTACTGCCCGAACCGCGCAACGTCCCCCTCGACCGCCGCCTCGACGAGATTCATCGCCGGAGCGCCGATGAATGCGGCGACGAAGACGTCGCGCGGGTGGGCGTAGAGCTCCTGCGGCCGGTCGACCTGGACGACCGCGCCGTCGCGGAGGACGGCAACGCGCTGTCCCAGGGTCATCGCCTCGGTCTGGTCGTGCGTGACGTAGACCGTCGTCACGCCGAGCTTCGCGTGCAGCTGGGCGAGCGACGCGCGCATCCCGACCCTCAGCTTGGCATCGAGGTTCGAGAGCGGCTCGTCCATCAGGAACGCGCGTGGCTGACGCACGATCGCGCGGCCCATCGCGACGCGTTGGCGCTGGCCGCCGGAGAGCTGCGCCGGCTTCCGCTCGAGCAGCTCCGCGAGGCCGAGGAGTTCTGCGACCTCGGCAACCCGCTCGCGGGACTCGTGCTTCGGCGCGCGCCGCACCTTGAGGCCGTAGCCGAGGTTCTCTCGAACGGTCATGTGCGGATAGAGCGCATAGCTCTGAAAGACCATCGCGATGTCCCGATGGCGGGGCGCGAGGTCGGTGACGTCCACGCCGTCGATCAGGATCGCCCCGTCCGTGACCTCCTCGAGCCCGGCGAGCATCCGCAACAGCGTCGACTTCCCGCACCCCGACGGGCCGACGAGGACGAGGAACTCGCCGTCCTCGATCGAGAGGCTGACGTCGTTCACCGCGACGACGTCGTTGCCGAAGACCTTCGTGACGTGGTCGATCTCGATCGTCGCCATGTGCCTTACCGGGCCCTCAGCATAGTCGTCCTCCCGACAGATCAGGACCAGCGCGGCCCGCAGTATGGCATATTGGTCTTGACCACTCAACCGTCAGGAGCGTAGACTGGCCTTCGTGACGGGGCGAGCGGCAGAAGAGACGGCCTTCGACGAGCTCGCGACGGAGGCCCGCGACCCACGGGCCGCGGATCTCGACCTCCAGAGCACGGCCGAGCTCGTCGCCCTGATGAACGAGGCCGACGCGGACGTGCCTGCAGCCGTCGCACGGGCCGGCGAGGCGATCGCCGCGGCGATCGATGCCGTCGCCGCGCGGCTCGCCTCGGGCGGCCGCCTCGTCTATGTCGGTGCCGGGACGTCGGGACGGCTCGCCGTCGTCGACGCCGCCGAATGCGAGTCCACGTTCGCCGTCCCTCCCGGGCGCGTCGTCGCCCTGATCGCAGGCGGGCCGACCGCGGCCGCCACGGCGCAGGAGGAGGCGGAGGACGATCGCGAGGCAGGCGCCGGCGCCGTCCGCGAGCTGGGCGTCGACTCCGCCGATGCGGTCGTCGGGCTGAGCGCGAGCGGCCGCACGCCTTACGTCGTCGCCGCCCTCGAGGCGGCACGGGACGCAGGAGCGACGACCGTCGCGATCGTCTCCGTCGAAGGCTCCGAACTCGGGGCCGCCGCGGCCCACGAGATCGTCGTCCTCGTCGGCCCCGAGGTGATCGCCGGCTCGACGAGGCTCAAGGCGGGCACCGCGCAGAAGCTCGTCCTCAACATGATCTCGACGATCGCGATGATCCGCCTCGGGAAGACCTTCGGCAACCTGATGGTCGACGTCGTCGCGACGAACGACAAGCTACGGGCACGTGTCCGGAGGATCGTCGCCGCCGCGAGCGGCGCCTCCCCGGAGCGAGTCGAGGCGGCGCTCGACGAGGCCGACGGCGACGCGAAGGTCGCGATCGTCGCGCTCGTCCGCGAGATCGACGCCCCGACCGCACGGGCAAGGCTCGAGGCGGCAGACGGCGACGTTCGGAAGGCGCTCGCGCCGTGAGGCTCGGCGTCGAGGCAGCGCTCGTCGACGGCGCGCTGGTCCCAGGCGACGTCGCGATCGAGGGAGACCGGGTCTCGGTCGTCGTACC